>NZ_CP151076.1:4880828-6237492 GCF_038096165.1 Pseudomonas sp. G.S.17 | reverse complement strand
GAGGCAAAAACAATCGGCCATTGTAACGATCAGAGCGCGACTTATCCACATGTAGCTTGCTTACGGAACGCTTGAAATCAGGCTTTTATGGGGAAATTACGCGACGGACGGCATGTGGATAAGCTCTGTGGATAACCGTGCTTCAGCTCACTGCATAAGTCGGGTCGAAAGTCTGTGGATAACCAGCCTGTGGATAACAACGCATTCCATGCACAGCTTTTCCGACAGCGCAGCACAGGCAGAGCACCGTTTCTCGACAGTGTTGTCATTCTCTGTACGCTATGTGTTTACTGGGCTGAGGTCAGTTATCCACAGACAGGTGCCTCCCTAGCTTTAATAAGCTTTATAAAGAAGCTTTAAATACTTTCCTTCTTTATTTCTATATCTAGCGCCGTCATCCATTTCGAATCAATCTGAGGGATCGGCAAAAAAGGCCCTGAAGAAGTAAATGAAGGAAAACCTGGTTGGAAATTGACCTGGACGCGCGGTTTCTCTAGAATCCCCGGTCTCTTAAAACGGGGGCCATTCCGGCCCGTTGTGGACGAACCAGGTAACACGACATGAAACGTACTTTCCAACCAAGCACTATCAAACGCGCTCGTACTCACGGTTTCCGTGCTCGCATGGCTACCAAGAACGGCCGTGCCGTCCTGTCGCGTCGCCGCGCCAAAGGTCGTGCGCGTCTGGCAGTTTGATAATCCGGCACTGGAGGTGAGTCAGGACTTCAGTCGGGAAAAGCGTTTGCTTACTCCCCGGCATTTCAAGGCAGTCTTTGACTCCCCTACCGGCAAGGTTCCGGGGAAAAATCTCCTGCTCCTTGCGCGCAATAACGACCTTGATCATCCCCGTCTGGGGCTGGTTATCGGTAAAAAGAGCGTCAAACTCTCCGTTGAGCGCAACCGCTTGAAACGCCTGATGCGCGAATCATTTCGTCAACACCAAGATAATTTGGTCGGTTGGGATATCGTGATTGTCGCGCGCAAAGGGTTGGGTGAGATAGAAAACCCCGAATTGATTCAGCATTTCGGCAAGCTCTGGAAGCGTCTGGCGCGTAGTCAGCCGGCTCCTGCTGCAAAAACCGAAACTGTAGGGGTAGACAGTACCGATGCGTAAGCTGGCGCTCGTTCCGATCCAGTTTTACCGCTATGCCATCAGCCCGCTGATGGCCAGTCACTGTCGTTTCTACCCCAGTTGCTCCTGCTACGCGTATGAAGCCATTGAAAATCATGGCCTTCTACGCGGTGGCTGGCTGACCTTTCGTCGATTAGGTCGCTGTCATCCGTGGAATGCCGGTGGCTATGACCCGGTTCCACCTGTCCCCACCTCCCGTTCTTCTTCGATGGCCGAGTAATCATGGATATTAAACGCACGATCCTGATCGTCGCCCTGGCAATCGTGACCTACGTCGGGGTTCTGAAATGGAACCAAGACTACGGCCAGGCCGCCCTGCCGACTCAGAATGTTGCTGCCAGCACCACCGCACCGGCTATTCCGGATACGGCTGCTGGTACAAACGCTTCTGCCAGTGCCGATGTTCCTAGCGCCAGCGGCGATGCGACTGCTCCAATCGAAACCCCGGTTGCAACCAGCAAAGATCTCATCCAGGTCAAAACGGATGTGCTCAATCTCGAAATCGACCCGGTTGGTGGCGATGTCGTGCAGCTGCGACTGCCGCTTTATCCACGTCGTCAGGACCATCCAGACGTTCCGTTCCAGCTGTTTGATAACGGCGGCGAACGTATCTTTCTGGCGCAAAGTGGTCTGACCGGCGTCAACGGCCCGGACGCTCGACCTGCTGGTCGTCCTGTTTACTCGACTGCACAGAAGTCTTATCAGTTGGTGGATGGTCAGGACCAGTTGGTCGTTGATCTGAAATTCACAGATAACGGCGTCAATTACATCAAGCGCTTTACCTTCAAGCGCGGACTGTATGACCTGGTTGTCAGCTATGTGATCGACAACCAGAGCGCTCAGCCATGGTCCGGTAACATGTTCGCGCAACTCAAGCGCGACGCCAGTTCCGATCCATCGTCGACCACTGCTACCGGTACCGCGACTTACCTGGGTGCCGCTCTGTGGACACCTTCGGAACCCTACAAAAAGGTGTCGATGAAAGACATCGACAAGGGTTCGATCAAGGAAACCGTACAAGGTGGTTGGGTTGCATGGCTGCAGCACTACTTCGTAACGGCCTGGATTCCTGACAAGAACAACAGCAATGCTGTTACCACTCGTAAGGACAGCCAAGGCAACTACATCATTGGTTTCACTGGCCCGGCGTTGACCGTTGCGCCAGGTGCCAAAGGTGAAGCGACCGCTACGTTGTATGCCGGCCCGAAAAGCCAGGCGGTGCTCAAGGAGTTATCCCCAGGTCTGGAATTGACGGTCGACTACGGCATTCTGTGGTTCATCGCTCAACCGATTTTCTGGTTGCTGCAACACATCCACGCCATTGTGGGTAACTGGGGCTGGTCGATTATCTTCCTGACCATGCTGATCAAAGGGCTTTTCTTCCCTCTGTCGGCAGCCAGCTACAAATCCATGGCTCGTATGCGTGCAGTTGCACCGAAACTCGCCATTCTGAAAGAGCAACATGGCGATGACCGGCAGAAAATGTCGCAAGCCATGATGGAGTTGTACAAGAAGGAAAAGATCAACCCACTGGGTGGATGCTTGCCTATCCTTGTACAAATGCCGGTGTTCCTGTCGCTGTACTGGGTGCTGCTTGAAAGCGTTGAAATGCGCCAGGCCCCGTGGCTGTTGTGGATTACCGACCTGTCGATCAAGGATCCGTTCTTCATCCTGCCGATCATCATGGGCGCCACGATGTTCATCCAGCAACGTTTGAACCCTACACCTCCGGATCCGATGCAGGCGAAGGTCATGAAGCTGATGCCAATCATCTTCACCTTCTTCTTCCTGTGGTTCCCGGCTGGTCTGGTTCTGTACTGGGTTGTGAACAACACCTTGTCCATTACTCAGCAGGCGTACATCACTCGCAAGATCGAAGCGGCTGCCAAGAAAGCAGAAGCCTGATCTAACCTGTGAATAAGTTGTACAAGGCGCCCCCTAGTGGGGCGTTTTGCTATCTGTCATTTGCTCCAGGAGCCGGACCATGAATGTCCCACGTGAAACCATCGCTGCCATCGCCACTGCCCAGGGCCGCGGCGGGGTAGGCATTGTGCGTATATCCGGCCCGTTGGCGAGCAAGGCGGCAGCCGCTATTACCGGCCGCGAACTTAAACCGCGTTTTGCTCATTACGGACCCTTTGCTGACGAAGCCGGGCAGGTCATTGACGAAGGCATCGCCTTGTATTTTCCGGGACCTAACTCGTTTACCGGCGAAGACGTCCTCGAATTGCAAGGCCATGGCGGGCCTGTGGTTCTGGATATGCTGCTGCAAAGATGCCTGCAACTGGGCAGTCGCCTGGCGCGGCCGGGTGAATTCAGCGAGCGTGCATTCCTCAACGACAAGCTCGACCTTGCCCAGGCCGAGGCGATTGCCGACCTGATTGAAGCCAGTTCGGCCCAGGCCGCACGCAATGCGTTGCGCTCGTTGCAGGGTGCTTTTTCCCGGCGTGTGGATAACTTGACCGAGAAATTGATCAGCCTGCGCATCTATGTCGAAGCGGCAATAGACTTTCCCGAAGAAGAAATCGACTTTCTCGCCGATGGCCATGTGCTGAATATGCTGGATGCGGTGCGTGATGAGTTATCCACAGTGCTGCGCGAAGCCGGGCAGGGCGCGCTATTACGCGACGGGATGACCGTGGTCATCGCCGGTCGGCCGAACGCGGGTAAATCGAGCCTCTTGAATGCACTGGCAGGCAAGGAAGCGGCAATCGTCACCGAGATTGCCGGTACCACCCGGGATATCCTGCGCGAACATATCCACATCGATGGCATGCCGCTGCATGTCGTAGACACCGCGGGTTTGCGCGATACCGAGGATCAGGTGGAGAAAATCGGCGTGGAACGTGCGCTCAAAGCCATTGGCGAGGCCGATCGGATTTTGTTGGTGGTCGATTCCACCGCCCCGGAAGCTGTGGATCCTTTTGCATTGTGGCCCGAGTTTCTCGAACAGCGGCCTGATCCGGCCAAAGTCACCCTGATTCGCAACAAGGCGGATTTGAGCGGCGATCTGATCGAGATGCAAACCAGCGCCGATGGCCACGTGACCATCAGTCTTAGCGCCAAGGCGGAAGGGCAAGGTCTGGATTTGCTGCGCGAGCATCTCAAGGCCTGCATGGGCTACGAGCAGACCTCTGAAAGCAGCTTCAGCGCACGTCGACGCCATTTGGAGGCGCTACGACATGCCAGTGGCTCGCTTGAACACGGCAGGGCGCAGCTGACGTTGGCGGGCGCCGGGGAGTTATTGGCCGAAGATCTGCGTCAGGCGCAGCAATCCCTGGCGGAAATTACCGGAGCATTCAGCTCGGATGACCTGTTGGGTCGAATATTTTCCAGCTTTTGCATCGGCAAATAGTTATTGGCGGCCAGGACAGCGAACTCTGGCCGCCAATAACTTATCCACAGGTCTACCAGTTGTAGCTCACCGAACCGAGCAGGGTTCGGCTGTCTCCCCAATAGCAGCGACCGGCATCGTTACAGCCCGACACATATTCCTTGTCGAACAGGTTCTTGGCGTTCAGATCCACCGACCAGTTCTTGTCGATCTGATAACCGATAGCTGCGTCCACCAGCGTCACGTCACCGGAATCGAGCTTGCCGTACAGGGAACTCGCCGTGTAGGCAAAGGTACTGTCGAAGTAGCGAATGCCGCCGCCAACGTGTAGTCCGTTGAGATAACCCTCGAGAAAGCGGTATTTGGCCCAGGCTGAAGCCTGATTACGTGGCACGCCGGTGATTTGATGACCTTCGATCAACGAGCCAGCGGTGTCCTTGATCACCCGCGCATCGGTGTAGGTGTAGGAAGCGGTCAGGTTCAGGTTGCGATTGACGTCGCTGTTGACCTCCAGCTCCACGCCCTTGGAGCGGCTTTTGCCCACTTGCCGGTAACTGGCGCTGGTTGAATCGAAATAGGTATCGTCTTTTTTGCGCAGGTCGAAGACCGACGCAGTCATGGTGGTATTCCAGCCCGACGGTTCGTATTTCAAACCCACTTCATACTGCTCGCTGGTAATCGGGTCCAGCGGCGAACCGCCATTGGAAATCTGCTGCACCGGGACGAATGCGGTGGAATAGCTGACATACGGGGTCAGGCCGTTGTCGAACTGGTACATCACCCCGCCCTGATAGGTGAATTTCTGATCGTTGGAGTTGATATCGCTGGAAGGCGCCAGTTTGTTGCGAAAATCACTCTCGACCCAATCCTGCCGCCCGCCCAACAGGAAAATCCAGTTGTCGTACTTACTCTGGATCTGCCCGTACAAACCCTGCATTTGCTGTTCGAGCAGGGTGTTCTGCACGGCGATGGACGTTACCGGGTCCTGTGGATAAATCGGGTTGTAGATGTTGATGCGCCCGGCTGAACCGGCATCCCAGTCCTGGCTGAACGAGGTGCGGTCAAAACTGGCGCCGAACAATACGGTGTTCTCCAGGCCGCCCGCGTTGAATTTGCCCTCGAGCTGGTTATCCAGCGAATACACCATGGACTTGTTGTAACGGTCGTAGGCGGTGACGTTCAACAAGGTGCCAAAGCCGGCGTTATTGAGATTGCCTGGCCAGGTTTCGTGGCGGGTAATCCGCGACTGCAGATAGCGCGAGTTCTGCCGGAACTGCCAATCGTCGTTGAAGCTGTGGCTGAACTCGTAGCCCGCACTCCAGGTTTCACGCTCGAAAGTGTTCCAGTCCGGCACACCGAGCATGGTGTCCTTGTCGAGCTTGCCATTGGGGTTACGCAGCAAAGTGCCAGCGGCAGGCAGGCCAAGCTCCATATTGGTGTGATCTTTCTGATAGTTGCTCAGCAAGGTCAGGGTGTTGTAGTCGTCAAAATTCAGGGTCATGGAGGGCGCGATGTAGATGCGGTCGTCCGGTACGTGATCGGTTTGCGTGTCGGCGTTGCGCCCCATCATGACCACGCGCCCGAGAATATTGCCGCTGTCGTCCAGCGGACCGGAGATATCCACACCCAGCTGACGGCGATTGTTCGAGCCATAACTGAGCTGCACTTCGCCCTGGGGAATGGCAGTCGGGCGTTTACTGACTACGTTAACCAGCCCGCCCGGCGCGTTTTCGCCATACAAAATCGAAGAAGGCCCGCGAAACACCTCGACCCGCTCCAGCCCGTAAGGCTCGGTGGTGGTGTCATAACGATTGCCCTGCACACGCAAACCATCACGCAACAGGCCGTAGCCGTAATCGGTAGCGTTGAAACCACGAATGAAAAACAGATCGCCCGCCAGGTTATCCCCAGCCGCAAAAGGCGGCGCGAAAATACCCGGCACGTAACCGAGCGCTTCGGTGAGGGTTTGGGTCTTCTGATCTTTCATGCGCTGGCCGGTAACCACGGACACCGAGCGCGGCGTTTCCGACAGCGGCGTATCGGTCTTGGTGCCGATGCGGCTTTTTTCAGCCTTGTAACCCACATCCAGCGTGCGGCCCTGACTGGCCTCATCCGTCTGGAAACTGTTGACGTTGGTGGGGCCGAGCACCACTGAACCGTTCTCCGGGACCGCTTGCAGGATGTAACTGCCCGGCGCCTGCGCCACGACTTGCAGCCGCGAACCCTGCAGCAACACAGCGAAACCCTGCTCGACCGAGTAATTACCTTGCAGCCCGGAGCTGCGGCGATTGGCGGTCTGCTCAGGAGAAAACGACAGAATCACATTGGCCGCCGAGGCAAACTGACTCAAGGCGCTGTCCAGCGGCCCGGCACTGATATTGAAATTCTGCGTAACGCTGGCGGCAATGGCGCTAGTTGTCGCCAAAGCGAAGCCGACGCCGCTGGCCATCAACAGGCTGTAGCTGAAGCATTGTCGGAAAAGACGCTGGCGAGCAGGAAGCGGGAGCGGTGGAAAGCGCATGGTCTTGAAGGCCCTGAAGGATTGAAATTCGCGTTTACCTGTAGGGCCGTGCCATGCAAAAAAAAGATAACCCTGTGGATAGATTTATTTTCAGGCGGGATTCGCTCAGGCAGTGCTCTTGACCGAAACCCAATAACGGGTGAAATGGCTGACGCGAATCGGCAGCGTCGCTTGCAGGTTGGCCAGCACCGCGTCGATGGCATCAAGACGGAAGGCTCCCGATACCCGCAATCGAGCAGCGTGTTCGTCACAGTGCATGACGCCCGGACGATAGCGGCTCAGCTCGTCAATCAGATCCCCGAGTCGGGCGTTGAGCACCACCAGTTGCCCGTCAACCCAGGCCACTTCAGCAGGCGTGTAAGTGCGTCCCGGATTGGCCCGATGGTCGTCAAACTCTGCGCTTTCCCCTGCCTTGAGCAGGACCGGCTTGCCGGTGGGTTCCTTGGGCAGGAGGCTGACCTGATCTTCCAGGACGCCGACCCGAGTCGTGTTTTTCAGTTGCCTAACCGAGAAACGCGTGCCTAACGCCTGAACGCGGCCCTGATGAGTTTCAACATAAAACGGCCGGGTATCGCCGCGTTTGCCGGTCTGGATCAGAATCTCGCCTACGCGCAGGCGGATCAGGCGTTGCTGACCGTCAAACAACACGTCGATTGCGGTATCGGTGTTCAGCTCGATCTGACTGCCATCGGCCAGTTCAATATGTTGCCGCTGACCGACAGGCGTCCGGTAATCCGCCCAGACATTGCCCAGGCTGGTGTGCTGCTTGATATTCCAGCCCACGTAGCCGGCGCCGGCGATCACCAGCATCAGTTTGAGAATATCTCGACGCTGGCGCGGTTCGGACAGTGTGCGCCGCGTCAGATCGGGCGGTAACGCGCCAAGTCCGCGTTGCAGTTGCTCCATCTGATTCCAGGCGGCCTGATGGGCGGGATCGCTGTTCAGCCATTCCTGCCAGGCGTGTCGCTCGGCTGGCGTCGGCGGTTCCACCTGAAACTGCACGTACCAACTGGCCGCCGCCTGGAAAACCTTGCGATCCGGCACATTGATCATGCCAGTCCCGCCAGGAGCATCGAGCATTCCGTGAACGCGCGAATCATGTGCTTCTTCACCGTGGTCAGGGAAACCTGCAACTGCTCGGCGATCTGTTGATAAGTCAGGCCATCGATCTGCGACAGCATAAAGATGCGATGAACCCGCGGGCCAAGGCTCGCCAGGGTTTTATCCACAGCCACCAGCGTTTCAATGATCAGCGCCTTGTCCTCTTCACTGATGACGGTGAGTTCAGGCCGGGCAGCCAGGGAGTGCAGGTAAGCCTGCTCAATGGCGCGTCGTCGATACCGGTCAATGACCAGCCCTCTGGCGACAGTCGCCAGGTAATCCCGGGGTTCACGGATCTGCGCGGCATTGGCCGAACCGAGAATCCGCACGAACGTATCGTGAGCCAGATCGGCAGCATCGCATGCGTTGGACAGCTTGCCCTTGAGCCAGCCATGCAACCACGAATGATGCTGCTCATAAATGCGCTGGACTGCGGTCGTGTGGGATTGAGAGGACATAGGCAAGGATAGCGAGTTAATGATAATGCCTATTATTAGCTTTTGTTTCTGGAACCCACAAGAGCGCCGATGCGAGCGTATTTCAGGATTTATTGACGTCCCTTAATAAAAACCCCGTGATCCATGAGCTCGTCGCGACTGATTTATTTGGCCTATTTCAAAGAATTTCACGAATAAGCCCTGTGCATAACGCACCTTTAGCTCGGTTGATAAGCGGGGGTTAAACCTGAGGAAAAACCCGCCTGTGGACAAGTACCGTTTTAATCCACAGGCTCAAGGCAGTTATCCCAACCCCTCACTGGCACATGACCACAGACTTTTGAATCTCTGTACATATTGATATATATGGCCTGTAGGATTCTATCCACAGAAAAGCTGCTCAGTAGAAATAAACATAAAAACAAAGATTCTATAAATCTTCTCTCTTTTAATTTCTATATCTGAGAGTTTTCCACAGCTGGTTAATTTTTGTTCAACGGGTTCCTTTCAGGGGGGTGAAGTCCCTATACTTGTCAGCTATCCCAAATTCCCATCTACAACAGGCACGAGGTGCGTGGTGGATTTCCCTTCCCGTTTTGAAGTGATCGTCATCGGTGGCGGTCATGCCGGTACCGAGGCCGCACTGGCGTCGGCACGTATGGGTGCAAAAACCCTTCTGTTGACCCATAACGTGGAAACGCTGGGTCAGATGAGTTGCAACCCGGCGATCGGTGGCATTGGTAAGAGCCATCTGGTCAAGGAAATCGACGCCCTTGGCGGCGCCATGGCGATGGCCACGGACAAAGGTGGTATTCAATTCCGCGTTTTGAACAGCCGCAAAGGCCCGGCAGTACGGGCCACCCGTGCTCAGGCAGACCGCGTCCTGTACAAGGCCGCGATCCGTGAAGCCATCGAAAACCAGCCGAACCTGTGGATATTTCAACAGGCCTGTGACGACCTGATCGTCGAACAGGATCAGGTACGTGGTGTCGTGACCCAAATGGGCCTGCGCATCATGGCCGACTCGGTTGTCCTGACCACTGGGACCTTCCTCGGTGGACTTATCCACATCGGGATGCAGAATTATTCGGGTGGTCGCGCCGGAGATCCGCCGTCGATAGCCCTGGCACAACGCTTACGTGAATTACCGCTGCGTGTGGGTCGCCTGAAAACCGGCACGCCGCCGCGCATCGATGGTCGTTCGGTAGATTTCTCGGTGATGACCGAGCAACCGGGCGACACGCCGATTCCGGTCATGTCGTTCATGGGTTCCAAAGAACAGCATCCGGCCCAGGTCAGTTGCTGGATCACCCATACCAACGCCCGTACCCACGAAATCATTGCGGCCAACCTTGATCGTTCGCCGATGTATTCGGGAATCATCGAAGGTGTCGGCCCGCGCTATTGCCCATCGATCGAAGACAAGATCCACCGCTTTGCCGACAAGGAAAGCCATCAGGTCTTCATCGAGCCGGAAGGGCTGAACACCCACGAGCTGTATCCAAATGGCATTTCCACCTCGCTGCCGTTCGACGTTCAGCTGCAAGTGGTGCGCTCGATTCGCGGTATGGAAAACGCCCATATCGTGCGTCCCGGCTATGCCATCGAATACGACTATTTCGACCCTCGTGACCTGAAATACAGCCTGGAAACCAAGGTCATCGGCGGCCTGTTCTTCGCTGGACAGATCAACGGTACCACCGGTTACGAAGAGGCCGGAGCCCAGGGTTTGCTGGCCGGAGCCAACGCAGCACTGCGTGCTCAGGGCAAGGAAAGCTGGTGTCCGCGACGTGATGAGGCGTACATCGGCGTGCTGGTCGACGACCTGATTACCCTGGGAACCCAGGAACCGTACCGGATGTTCACCTCCCGGGCGGAATACCGCTTGATCCTGCGTGAAGACAATGCCGACCTGCGTCTGACCGAGAAGGGCCGCGAGTTGGGTCTGGTCGATGACCTGCGTTGGGCCGCGTTCTGCACCAAGCGCGAAAGCATTGAGCGCGAAGAACAACGTCTGAAAAGTTCCTGGGTTCGTCCCGGCACCGAACAGGGCGAAGCGATTGCCAGTCATTTCGGCACGCCGCTGACCCACGAATACAATCTGCTCAATCTGCTGACCCGTCCGGAAATCGACTACGCCAGCCTGGTGTCGATCACCGGTGATGGCTGCCTGGATCCGCAAGTGGCCGAACAGGTCGAGATCAAGGCCAAGTACGCCGGTTACATCGACCGTCAGCAGGATGAGATTGCCCGGTTGCGGGCCAGTGAAGACACTAAACTTCCTGAAGATATCGACTACACCGGCATTTCCGGCCTGTCGAAAGAAATTCAGAGCAAGCTGGGGATAACCCGGCCGGAAACCCTCGGACAGGCTTCACGCATTCCCGGCGTTACCCCGGCGGCGATTTCCCTGTTGATGATTCATTTGAAAAAACGCGGCGCGGGCCGTCAGTTGGAGCAAAGCGCTTGAGTTCTATGGTCACCCCGCAACACGCCGAAGAGTTGTCCCGTGGCGCCCAGGAGTTGGGTGTAAACCTCAGCGAAGGCCAGCACACCCAGCTGCTGGCTTACCTGGCGCTGCTGATCAAGTGGAACAAGGCCTACAATCTCACTGCAGTTCGTAATCCCGATGAGATGGTTTCGCGGCATTTGCTCGACAGTCTGAGCGTCGTCCCCTTCATCGCAGGCCCGCGTTGGCTCGATGTCGGCAGTGGCGGCGGCATGCCAGGCATTCCATTGGCTATCCTGTTTCCGGAGATGAAAGTCACCGTACTGGACAGCAATGGCAAGAAAACACGATTTTTGACCCAGGTTAAGCTTGAGCTCAAGCTCGACAATCTGGAAGTTATCCACAGCCGTGCAGAGTCTTATCAGCCCGCAGTACCGTTTACCGGGATTGTTTCCCGGGCGTTCAGCAGCCTCGAGGACTTTACCGGGTGGACCCGTCATATGGGGGACACCGATACGCGATGGCTGGCGATGAAAGGGCTGCATCCTGCCGATGAGCTGGTAGCATTACCGGCAGATTTTTACCTCGATAGCGCACAAGCCTTGACCGTTCCAGGTTGCCAAGGCCAACGCCATCTGCTGATACTGCGCCGCACGGCATGACTGGGAACACAAGCAAGAATGGCTAAGGTATTCGCGATAGCGAACCAAAAGGGTGGTGTGGGCAAAACCACCACCTGCATCAACCTCGCAGCGTCACTGGTCGCGACCAAGCGCCGCGTCCTGTTGATCGATCTCGACCCGCAAGGCAACGCTACGATGGGTAGCGGTGTGGATAAGCACGGGTTGGAAAACTCCATTTACGACGTACTGATCGGCGAATGCGATCTGGTACAGGCCATGCAGTTTTCCGAGCATGGCGGTTATCAGCTGCTGCCGGCCAACCGCGACCTCACGGCTGCGGAAGTCAATCTGCTGGAAATGCAGATGAAGGAAAGTCGCCTGCGCAATGCGCTGGCGCCGATCCGCGAGAACTACGACTACATCCTCATCGACTGTCCGCCGTCGTTGTCGATGCTCACGTTGAACGCTCTGGTTGCCGCCGACGGGGTGATTATCCCCATGCAATGCGAATACTTTGCCCTCGAAGGGCTCAGTGACCTTGTGGATAACATCAAGCGCATTGGCGAGCTGCTCAACCCGCAGCTGAAGATCGAAGGCCTGTTGCGAACCATGTATGACCCTCGCCTGAGCCTGATCAACGACGTTTCTGCCCAGCTCAAGGAACACTTTGGCGAACAGCTGTACGACACGGTGATCCCGCGCAACATCCGTCTGGCCGAGGCGCCGAGTTTCGGCATGCCGGCGCTGGCGTATGACAAGTCATCGCGCGGTGCGCTGGCCTACCTGGCTCTGGCCGGGGAAATGGTTCGTCGTCAACGGCGCACTACGCGCACAGCTCAGCCAACTTAAGGGAATCCCATGGCCGTCAAGAAACGAGGTCTCGGACGTGGGCTGGACGCACTTCTGAGCAGTCCAACCGTCAGTTCGCTGGAAGAACAGGCCGTCAAGGCCGATCAGCGCGAATTGCAGCACGTACCGCTGGATCTGATCCAGCGGGGCAAATACCAACCGCGCCGCGACATGGACCCGCAAGCCCTTGAAGAGCTGGCCCAGTCGATCAAGGCTCAAGGCGTGATGCAGCCCATCGTGGTGCGTCCGCTTGCCGACAACCGTTTTGAAATCATTGCCGGTGAGCGCCGTTGGCGTGCCAGTCAGCAGGCCGGAATGGAGACCATTCCCGCGATGGTGCGCGATGTGCCGGATGAAACGGCCATCGCCATGGCGCTGATCGAGAATATTCAGCGCGAGGACCTCAATCCCATCGAGGAAGCGGTCGCCCTGCAGCGTTTGCAGCAGGAGTTCCAACTGACCCAGCAGCAAGTCGCCGACGCGGTGGGTAAGTCCCGCGTCAGCGTGGCCAACCTGCTGCGTCTGATTGCGCTGCCGGAAGTCATCAAGACCATGCTGTCCCACGGCGACCTGGAAATGGGTCATGCCCGCGCTTTGCTCGGTTTGCCGGAAGACAGGCAGGTCGAAGGGGCGCGACACGTTGTCGCACGTGGCCTGACTGTGCGTCAGACAGAAGCCCTGGTTCGCCAGTGGCTGAGCGGAAAACCGGCCGCTGCGGAACCGCTAAAAACCGATCCGGACATCAGTCGCCTGGAACAGCGATTGGCCGAGCGGCTGGGCTCCGCGGTGCAAATTCGCCATGGGCAGAAGGGAAAAGGTCAATTAGTCATCCGATATAACTCACTGGATGAGCTTCAGGGTGTGCTCGCACACATCCGCTGAAACAATTGCCGTGTAGCGTGTAGTCGGAAATCACTACCTGACGGTTGAATAGGGGCTTAAGCGCCCCTATACTCTGCGCGCATTTTGTCGGCACATTTTATGCCAAGTTATTGATTTTGGCGGCCGACGCACGAGGAGCAGTTGTGATGGAATCTCGCATGCCAAGCCGCTTGCCGTTCCATCGCCTGGCGGTTTTCCCGGTATTGCTGGCTCAATTTATTGTCCTGCTGCTGGCAGCCTTGGCGCTGTGGCAGTGGCACGGGGTCGTAGCTGGATATTCAGGGCTGTGCGGAGGCCTGATAGCTTGGCTCCCCAATTTGTATTTCGCTCATAAGGCTTTCCGGTTCACCGGGGCTAGAGCAGCGCAAGCCATTGTCCGGTCTTTTTATGCCGGCGAGGCGGGCAAACTGATTTTAACGGCAGTGCTGTTTGCACTGACGTTCGCAGGTGTGAAGCCATTGGCGCCGCTGGCTGTATTCGGCGTCTTCATGTTGACCCAACTGGTCAGCTGGTTCGCACCGGTGCTTATGAGAACAAGACTTTCGAGACCTTAGGGCGTTTGAGGCAACCATGGCAGAGCAAACAGCTTCGGGCTATATCCAGCACCACTTGCAGAACCTGACCTTTGGTCATTTGCCGGACGGCACTTGGGGCTTCGCCCACGATGCGGCCGCGGCGAAGGAAATGGGTTTTTGGGCTTTCCACGTCGATACTCTCGGCTGGTCGGTCGCACTGGGTCTGATCTTCGTCCTGATTTTCCGCATGGCGGCAAAGAAGGCGACTTCAGGTCAACCAGGCGCACTGCAGAACTTCGTTGAAGTGCTTGTCGAATTCGTCGACGGCAGCGTGAAGGACAGCTTCCACGGTCGTAGCCCGGTGATTGCACCGCTGGCACTGACCATTTTCGTCTGGGTTTTCCTGATGAACGCCGTCGACCTTATCCCGGTCGACTGGATTCCTCAGCTGGCGATCATGATCACCGGGGATTCTCACATTCCGTTCCGTGCGGTATCGACGACTGACCCTAACGCGACCCTGGGCATGGCCCTGTCGGTGTTTGCGTTGATCATCATCTACAGCATCAAGGTCAAGGGCATCGGTGGTTTCATCGGCGAACTGACCCTTCACCCGTTCGGCAGCAAGAACATCTTTGTTCAGGCGCTGTTGATTCCGGTGAACTTCCTGCTTGAATTCGTGACACTGATTGCCAAACCGATTTCGTTGGCACTGCGTCTGTTCGGCAACATGTACGCTGGCGAGCTGGTGTTCATCCTGATCGCCGTCATGTTCGGCAGCGGCCTGCTCTGGCTCAGCGGCCTGGGCGTGGTTCTGCAATGGGCGTGGGCTGTATTCCACATCCTGATCATCACCTTGCAGGCGTTCATCTTCATGATGCTGACCATCGTTTACCTGTCGATGGCTCACGAAGACAACCATTAAGACTCGCCTGGCGCGTCTGGATGTACCTCTCGTTTCGGCGAGAGGATAGCCGCAAGCGGGTAACCGCAAGGGCTGATGCTGGAAACGATTTGTTTTACCGCTTTAATCTAAAAAACCTAACCAATACGACGTAAAAGTCGGGAGGAAAGATGGAAACTGTAGTTGGTCTAACTGCTATCGCTGTTGCACTGTTGATCGGCCTGGGCGCACTGGGTACTGCAATCGGTTTCGGCCTGCTGGGCGGCAAGTTCCTGGAAGGCGCTGCTCGCCAACCAGAAATGGTTCCAATGCTGCAGGTCAAAATGTTCATCGTTGCCGGTCTGCTCGACGCCGTGACCATGATCGGTGTTGGTATCGCTCTGTTCTTCACCTTTGCGAACCCCTTCGTTGGTCAACTCGCTGGCTAATCTCTCGAATATTCGAGGTGATTGGTGTGATGGACAACGAACGAGCGAGGTGTTGGCGTGAACATTAATGCAACCCTGATTGGCCAGTCCGTTGCGTTCTTCATTTTTGTGCTGTTCTGCATGAAGTACGTTTGGCCTCCGGTCATTACGGCTTTGCACGAACGTCAGAAGAAGATCGCGGATGGACTGGACGCTGCCAGCCGAGCAGCTCGCGACCTGGAGTTGGCCCAAGAGAAAGCGGGTCATCAACTGCGCGATGCAAAAGCTCAGGCAGCTGAAATCATTGAGCAAGCCAAGAAACGCGGTACTCAGATTGTCGACGAAGCCCGGGAACAGGCTCGCGTTGAAGCTGAACGTGTGAAGGCTCAGGCTCAGGCCGAGATCGAGCAGGAACTGAACAGTGTCAAAGATGCGCTGCGCGCCCAATTGGGTAGCCTGGCAGTCAATGGTGCAGAGAAGATCCTGGGTGCCACAATCGATCAAAACGCGCACGCGGAGCTGGTTAATAAACTGGCTGCTGAAATTTAAGCGAGGGCGATCATGGCAGAACTGACCACGTTGGCCCGACCTTACGCTAAGGCAGCCTTCGAGTACGCCCAGGCTCACCAGCAACTGGCCAATTGGTCAGCCATGCTCGGCCTGGCTGCAGCGGTGTCGGAAGACGACACCATGCAGCGCGTACTCAAGGCCCCGCGACTGACGAGCGCAAACAAGGCCACCACTTTTATTGAAGTGTGTGGCGACAAGTTCGATGCCAAGGCACAGAATTTCATCCACATCGTTGCTGAAAACGACCGTCTCCCGCTTTTGCCGGAGATCGCCGAACTGTTCGACCTGTACAAGGCCGAGCAGGAAAAATCAGTCGATGTCGATGTCACCAGTGCTTTTGCATTGAACCAAGAACAGCAAGACAAACTCGCCAAGGTTCTCAGTGCACGGCTCGGCCGGGAAGTGCGCCTGCACGCTGCGGAGGATGCCACCCTGATCGGTGGTGTCGTAATCCGCGCCGGCGACCTGGTTATCGATGGCTCAGTTCGCGGCAAACTCGCGCAACTAGCCGAAGCATTGAAATCTTGAGTTTGAAGGGGCAGCAGAGCAATGCAGCAACTCAATCCTTCCGAAATAAGTGAAATCATCAAGGGTCGCATCGACAAGCTCGATGTAACCTCCCAAGCCCGTAACGAAGGCACAGTCGTCAGCGTATCTGACGGCATCGTGCGGATTCACGGTCTGGCCGACGTAATGTACGGCGAGATGATCGAGTTTCCGGGCGGCGTCTACGGTATGGCGCTGAACCTTGAGCAAGACTCTGTAGGTGCTGTGGTACTGGGCGCTTACACGACTCTGGCTGAAGGCATGAGCGCCAAGTGCACTGGCCGCATCCTTGAAGTTCCGGTTGGTCCGGAACTGCTTGGCCGCGTAGTCGATGCACTGGGTAACCCAGTTGACGGCAAAGGCCCTCTGAACAACGTCATCACTGACGCTGTCGAGAAGGTTGCACCGGGCGTGATCTGGCGTAAGTCGGTCGATCAGCCTGTGCAGACCGGCTACAAAGCCGTCGATGCAATGATTCCAGTCGGCCGTGGCCAGCGTGAGCTGATCATCGGTGACCGTCAGATCGGTAAAACCGCTCTGGCCATCGACGCAATCATCAACCAGAAAGACAGCGGCATCTTCTGCGTCTACGTAGCAATTGGTCAGAAACAATCGACCATCGCCAACGTCGTTCGCAAGCTCGAAGAAAACGGCGCGTTGGCTAACACCATCGTCGTTGCTGCCAGTGCTTCCGAATCCGCTGCGCTGCAATTCCTTGCACCGTACTCGGGTTGCACCATGGGCGAGTATTTCCGCGACCGCGGTGAAGACGCGCTGATCGTTTATGACGATCTCTCCAAGCAAGCAGTGGCTTACCGCCAGATTTCCCTGCTGCTGCGCCGTCCACCAGGCCGTGAAGCTTACCCAGGCGACGTGTTCTATCTCCACTCCCGTCTGCTGGAACGCGCATCGCGTGTTTCCGAAGAATACGTAGAGAAGTTCACCAATGGCGCAGTGACCGGCAAAACCGGTTCCCTGACCGCGTTGCCGATCATCGAAACCCAGGCTGGCGACGTTTCCGCGTTCGTTCCGACCAACGTGATTTCCATCACCGACGGTCAGATCTTCCTGGAATCGGCCATGTTCAACTCCGGCATTCGCCCGGCTGTGAACGCCGGTGTTTCGGTATCCCGTGTGGGTGGTGCTGCGCAGACCAAGATCATCAAGAAGCTCTCCGGTGGTATCCGTACCGCTCTGGCTCAGTACCGTGAACTGGCGGCATTCGCCCAGTTTGCTTCTGACCTGGACGAAGCGACCCGTAAGCAACTTGAGCATGGTCAGCGCGTTACCGAGCTGATGAAGCAGAAGCAATATGCACCAATGTCGATTGCTGACATGGCGCTGTCGCTGTATGCCGCTGAGCGTGGGTTCCTGATCGACATCGAAATCGCCAAGATTGGCAGCTTTGAACAAGCGCTGATTGCTTACTTCAACCGCGATCACGCCGATTTGATGGCGAAGATCAACGTGAAGGGTGACTTCAATGACGAAATCGACGCTGGCATGAAAGCCGGTATCGAGAAGTTCAAGGCCACCCAAACCTGGTAAGCCGCAGCGGGGGCCGAAAGGCTCCCGCTTGCTAACCTGATAGGTGTTACATGGCAGGCGCAAAAGAGATTCGCAGCAAGATTGCGAGCATCAAAAGCACGCAAAAGATCACCAGCGCCATGGAAAAAGTGGCGGTCAGTAAAATGCGCAAGGCTCAAATGCGCATGGCTGCTAGCCGTCCTTACGCGGAGCGCATCCGCCAGGTGATTGGTCATCTGGCCAACGCCAACCCGGAATACCGCCACCCGTTCATGATCGAGCGCGAAGTAAAGCGTGTCGGTTATGTCGTAGTGAGCAGTGACCGTGGTTTGTGCGGTGGCTTGAATACCAACCTGTTCAAGGCTTTGGTCAGGGACATGGCGGTAAACCGTGGAAACGGCGTAGAGATCGATCTGTGTGTGGTCGGCAGCAAAGGTGCGGCATTTTTCCGCAACTTCGGCGGTAACGTCGTCGCTGCGATCAGCCACTTGGGCGAAGAGCCGTCGATCAATGATTTGATCGGCAGCGTCAAGGTGATGCTGGATGCCTACCTGGATGGCCGTATTGATCGCCTGTCCGTGGTATCCAACAAGTTCATCAACACCATGACCCAGCAGCCAACGGTGGAACAATTGATTCCGCTGGTGGCAACCCCGGATCAGAAACTCAAGCACCACTGGGACTATCTCTACGAACCGGACGCCAAAGAGCTGCTTGACGGCTTGATGGTTCGCTACGTTGAGTCGCAGGTGTACCAGGCGGTGGTCGAGAACAACGCAGCTGAACAAGCAGCGCGGATGATCGCGATGAAGAACGCCACAGACAACGCCGGTGATTTGATCAGCGATTTGCAGCTGATCTACAACAAGGCGCGTCAGGCAGCGATCACCCAAGAGATCTCGGAAATCGTCGGCGGCGCTGCCGCGGTTTAACGGTTCAAATATTAGAGGAACCAGCTAATGAGTAGCGGACGTATCGTTCAAATCATCGGCGCCGTGATCGACGTGGAATTCCCACGCGATAGCGTACCGAGCATCTACAACGCGCTGTTGGTTCAAAGCGCGGCAGGGACCACCCTGGAAGTTCAGCAGCAGCTGGGCGACGGCGTGGTTCGCACCATTGCGATGGGCTCCACCGAGGGCTTGAAGCGTGGTCTGGAAGTTACAGACTCAGGCGCAGCCATCTCCGTACCGGTCGGTAAAGCGACGCTGGGCCGGATCATGGACGTGCTGGGCAACCCGATCGACGAAGCCGGTCCAATTGACACCGAAGAACGCTGGGGCATTCACCGTCCTGCGCCAACCTTCGCTGAGCAAGCGGGCGGCAACGATCTGCTGGAAACAGGCATCAAGGTTATCGACCTGGTTTGCCCGTTCGCCAAAGGCGGTAAAGTCGGTCTGTTCGGTGGTGCCGGTGTAGGCAAAACCGTAAACATGATGGAACTGATCCGTAACATCGCCATCGAGCACAGCGGTTATTCCGTGTTCGCCGGTGTGGGTGAGCGTACCCGTGAGGGTAACGACTTCTACCACGAGATGAAGGACTCCAACGTTCTGGACAAAGTGGCACTGGTTTACGGTCAGATGAACGAGCCGCCGGGTAACCGTCTGCGCGTAGCACTGACCGGCCTGACCATGGCCGAGAAATTCCGTGACGAAGGTAACGACGTTCTGCTGTTCGTCGACAACATCTATCGTTACACGCTGGCCGGTACTGAAGTATCCGCACTGCTGGGCCGTATGCCTTCCGCAGTAGGTTACCAGCCGACCCTGGCCGAAGAGATGGGTACTCTGCAAGAGCGCATCACTTCGACCAAAAACGGTTCGATCACTTCCATCCAGGCGGTATACGTACCAGCGGATGACTTGACTGACCCGTCGCCAGCGACCACGTTTGCCCACTTGGATGCAACCGTCGTACTGTCCCGTGACATCGCTTCCCTGGGTATCTACCCAGCGGTAGATCCACTGGATTCGACTTCGCGCCAGCTGGACCCGAACGTAATCGGCCAGGAACACTACGACACCGCTCGCGGCGTACAGTACGTGTTGCAGCGCTACAAAGAACTGAAGGACATCATTGCGATCCTGGGTATGGACGAGCTGTCGGAGACCGACAAACAGTTGGTTAACCGTGCTCGTAAGATCCAGCGCTTCCTGTCGCAACCGTTCTTCGTGGCTGAAGTCTTCACTGGTGCATCGGGTAAATACGTTTCCCTGAAAGACACCATTGCCGGCTTCAAAGGCATCCTCAACGGTGACTACGACCACCTGCCAGAACAAGCGTTCTACATGGTCGGCGGCATCGAAGAAGCGATCGAGAAAGCCAAGAAACTGTAATCCCAGCGCCCGGTAACGGGCGCTAATCAGGTCGAGGCAAGCAAATGGCTATGACAGTCCATTGCGATATCGTCAGCGCGGAAGGAGAAATTTTCTCCGGTCTGGTCGAGATGGTGATTGCGCACGGCAACCTGGGTGATATCGGTATCGCTCCAGGCCACGCGCCGCTGATCACTGATCTGAAACCAGGTCCGATCCGCTTGATCAAGCAGGGCGGAGCAGCCGAGGTGTATTACATCTCGGGTGGTTTCCTCGAGGTTCAACCGAACATGGTCAAGGTGCTTGCCGACACTGTGCAACGCGCTGATGACCTGGACGAAGCCTCTGCTCAGGCAGCCGTAAAGGCAGCCGAGAAAGCGCTGCACGAAAAGGGCGCAGATTTCGATTACGGATCTGCAACCGCTCGTCTGGCCGAGGCCGCAGCCCAGCTGCGTACCGTTCAGCAAATTCGCAAGAAATACGGCGGCTAATCCCGTCGGCATTCTGCGCGATTGAGTAAAAGGGTAGCCTCGGCTACCCTTTTTCTTTTTTCAGGATCAGCCCTCCCGGATTCACGGGTTCGCGGCTCGCTCAGTTGGAAGCCCTCATGTCTCTCGATATCGTTATTCTCGCCGCTGGCCAAGGCACTCGCATGCGTTCGGCCCTGCCCAAGGTTCTTCATCCGGTCGCCGGCGACTCTATGCTCGGGCATGTTATCCACAGCGCCCGCCAGCTTTCGCCGCAACGCATTCATGTAGTCATCGGACATGGCGCGGATGTCGTGCGTGAGCGTCTGGCAGCAGATGATCTGAATTTCGTCATGCAGGACAAGCAACTGGGTACCGGCCACGCGGTTGCACAGGCGCTGCCGGAACTGACGGCCGATAACGTGCTGATCCTTTACGGCGATGTACCCCTCATTGAAGTCGAAACCCTTCAACGTCTGCTGAAAAGGGTCAACGCCGAGCAATTGGGTTTACTGACCGTCAATCTCGACGACCCGACAGGTTATGGCCGCATCGTGCGAGACGAACAGAATCGTGTCTGCGCTATCGTCGAGCATAAGGACGCAACTGACGCTCAGAAAGCGATCACCGAAGGCAACACCGGCATTCTGGCTGTACCCGGCAAGCGTCTGGCGGACTGGTTGGGTCGGCTGTCGAACAACAACTCCCAGGGCGAGTACTACCTGACCGACGTGATCGCCATGGCGGTCGACGACGGTCTGGTGGTGGCGACCGAGCAGCCGCACGACGCCATGGAAGTGCAGGGTGCCAACGACCGCAAGCAGCTGGCGGAACTGGAACGTCACTATCAACTGCGCGAAGGCCGCCGCCTGATGGCGCAAGGCGTCACGTTGCGTGACCCGGCGCGTTTTGACGTGCGCGGCGAGGTGACCGTGGGTCGCGACGTGCTGATTGATATCAACGTGATCCTCGAAGGCCGGGTGATTATCGAAGACGACGTGGTAATCGGGCCGAACTGCGTGATCAAGGACAGCACCTTGCGCAAAGGCGTTGTCATCAAGGCCAACAGCCATATCGACGGCGTGATCATGGGCGAGGGCAGCGATGCCGGTCCGTTTGCCCGTCTGCGTCCGGGAAGCGTGCTGGAAGCGAAGGCCCATGTGGGTAACTTCGTCGAGCTGAAGAATGCCCATCTGGGCGAAGGCGTGAAAGCCGGCCACCTGACCTACCTTGGCGATACCGTGATTGGTGCACGCACCAACATCGGCGCCGGCACCATCACGGTCAATTACGATGGGGCCAACAAGCACCAGACTCTGATTGGCGAAGATGTGTTCATCGGCTCCAACAACTCACTGATTGCGCCTGTGAGCATCGGCGATGGCTCGAACACCGCCGCCGGTTCGACCATCACCCAAGATGTGGATAAGTCGCAACTCGCCGTCGCCCGCGCTCGCCAGCGCAACATTGAAGGCTGGAAACGTCCGGTGAAGATCAAGAAGTCGTAGGACCGGATTTATCCGGGAGGGCGCCAGGGAAATTGGCAAATCCCGGCGCCTCTTCGTAATCCTCGCGGATAAATCCGCTCCTACAGCTTGTTTTTTTTCGCGCAATAGGTTTTGATTGCCTTCGTTATCTTTCGAAACGAAACAAAGCCGTGTCCATATCGAAACGCAATACTCCCCAGCGTCGCCACAACATCATCGCCTTGCTCAATGAGCAGGGCGAAGTCAGCGTGGATGAACTGGCGAAACGCTTCGAAACTTCCGAGGTTACGATTCGCAAGGATCTGACCGCTCTCGAAAGCAACGGCTTGCTGCTGCGGCGTTATGGCGGCGCGGTCACGTTGCCTCAGGAGCTGATCACCGAAGGCGGTCAACCGGTCTCGAAATACAAGCAGGCCATCGCTCGTGCTGCCGTTGCCAGGATTCGCGAACACGCGCGAATCATCATCGACAGTGGCAGCACCACCGCCGCGATGATTCCGGAGCTGGGCCAGCAGCCAGGATTAGTGGTGATGACCAACTCGCTGCATGTCGCCAGCGCCCTGTCCGAGCTGGAACACGAGCCGGTGTTGTTGATGACTGGCGGAACCTGGGACCCGCATTCCGAGTCCTTTCAGGGCCAGGTCGCCGAGCAAGTGCTGCGTTCCTACGATTTCGATCAGTTATTCATCGGTGCTGATGGCATCGATCTGAATCGTGGCACCACCACCTTCAACGAATTGCTGGGCTTGAGCCGAGTGATGGCTGAAGTGGCCCGAGAAGTGGTGGTGATGGTCGAAGCCGACAAAGTCGGACGCAAGATACCCAATCTGGAACTGCCCTGGAGCAGTGTCCACACCCTGATTACCGATGATCGCCTGCCCGTTGAAGCACGCGAACAGATTGAAGCCCGCGGCATAACGTTGATTTGCGCCGCCGTCAGCTAGGAGAAAACTTATGTGTGGAATCGTTGGTGCCGTCGCGGAACGTAATATCACCGCCATCTTGCTCGAAGGCCTCAAGCGCCTGGAATACCGCGGCTATGACAGCGCCGGTGTAGCCGTTTTCAGCAACGCTGGTGTACTTGAGCGCCGTCGTCGCTCGGGCAAGGTCAGCGAGCTGGAACAGGCCTTGGCCGGTGAGCCGCTGATAGGCCGTCTCGGCATTGCGCACACCCGTTGGGCGACTCACGGCGCGCCTTGCGAACGCAACGCCCACCCGCATTTTTCCGGCGAAGAGCTGGCGGTTGTTCACAACGGCATCATCGAAAACCACGAAGCCCTGCGCGAGCGCCTCAAGGGTCTCGGCTATGTGTTCGTTTCCGATACCGATACCGAAGTCATCGTTCACTTGCTGGCCCACAAACTCAAGGACACGCCGGACCTGACCGTCGCCTTGAAGGCCGCAGTCAAGGAATTGCATGGCGCTTATGGTCTGGCCGTGGTCAGCGCGAAACAACCGGATCGTCTGGTCGCCGCCCGCAGTGGCAGCCCGCTGGTGGTCGGCCTGGGTCTTGGAGAAAACTTCCTCGCCTCCGACCAAATGGCCCTGCGCCAGGTCACTGACCGTTTCATGTACCTGGAAGAGGGCGACATCGCCGAGATTCGCCGCGACAGCGTGCAGATCTGGGCGGTTGACGGCCTGCCGGTAGAGCGTGAAATCGTACAGTATCGCGAAGGCGCGGAAGCCGCCGACAAGGGCGCGTTCCGTCACTTCATGCTCAAGGAAATCCACGAGCAGCCAAAAGTCGTGCAGCGCACCCTTGAAGGCCGCCTCGGTCAGCAGCAAGTGTTGGTTCAGGCGTTTGGCCCGCAGGCCGCCGAGTTATTCGCCAAAGTTCGTAATGTGCAGATCGTCGCCTGTGGCACCAGTTACCACGCCGGTATGGTGGCGCGTTACTGGCTGGAAGGGCTGGCCGGCATTCCGTGTCAGGTCGAAGTCGCCAGCGAGTTCCGCTACCGCAAGGTCGTGGTCCAGCCGGACACGCTGTTCGTCTCCATCTCCCAATCCGGCGAAACCGCCGACACCCTGGCTGCGCTGCGCAATGCCAAGGAGCTGGGTTTCCTCGCCAGCCTGGCGATCTGCAACGTCAGCATCAGCTCGCTGGTGCGTGAGTCGGATCTGACCCTGCTGACCCAGGCCGGACCGGAAATCGGCGTCGCTTCCACCAAAGCCTTCACCACGCAATTGGTCGGCCTGCTGCTGCTGACCCTGTCGCTGGGTCAGGTTCAGGGCACGTTAGGCGAAGGCGTCGAAGCCGAGCTGGTCGAAGAGCTGCGCCGTCTGCCGACCCGTCTGGGTGAAGCGCTGGCCATGGATCACACCATCGAGAAAGTCGCCGAGCTGTTTGCCGAGAAGAATCACACGCTGTTCCTCGGCCGTGGCGCGCAATTCCCGGTAGCGATGGAAGGTGCGCTCAAGCTCAAGGAGATTTCCTACATCCACGCCGAAGCCTACCCGGCTGGCGAGCTCAAGCATGGTCCGTTGGCGCTGGTGGACAGCGATATGCCAGTGGTCACCGTTGCGCCGAACAACGAGCTGCTGGAAAAACTCAAATCCAACCTGCAGGAAGTCCGCGCCCGTGGCGGTGAATTGATCGTCTTTGCTGACGAACAAGCCGGCATGACCAATGGCGAAGGCACTCACGTGATCGCCATGCCGCACATCATCGATGCACTGTCACCGATCCTCTACACCATCCCGCTGCAACTGCTCTCGTACTACGTGGCAGTGCTCAAAGGGACGGACGTCGATCAGCCGCGCAACCTGGCCAAGTCGGTGACTGTGGAATAAGTTATCCACAGGCATCCTGATTTTGTGAAATATAAACCGTCCATGGAAATATAAACTGTCCACGAGGGGCCGCACGGCCCCGATCCCTTAGCTTTTGCATCCTTCCGTTTTCGAACATTTACCTCGACTCCCAATTATGCTGCTGCGAATTCAACCTGAAGAATCCTTACGATCCTACGTAGAGAGAAATCTGTACTTGGGAGGGAATCAACATCAATTAGCCGTTCTCAATAAGATGAGTAAATGTTATCTCGGCGTATCGGAAGCCAAAGCAATAGCAACTCTTATGAATTGGCACGGATGCTCTGGATTCAATCGACTAATCCACAACCACACTGACCATTTCATAACAACCATTTTTAAAGATATCCAAGACGTATCGTATTCTCATAGAGATTACATTGCAGGGAATTATTTGTTCGGCTCCCACAACAATCCCGACAAATTCTGCCCCGTGTGTGTTAAATCTGATGTGGAAAGCTATGGTTTTTCATATTGGCGTAGAGGTCACTCTGATGATTTAACGGTCTGTGCCGAACACAATGTCTGCCTTCTAGATCACTGTCCATTTTGCGGGCTGCCGTTTTCCCGGGACGGCCATGGGTTAGATGTGATGTGGAAAACATGCCATGGACGGCATTTGGCAGAAACGGTTCCATCTCTTAATACTAACGGAGAAGAGTTGCGCAGGTCCCGCTTTTTTTTGGAGACCTCGAAGTTTCGATACCATATCGGCATGGACGCCGCTCTCTCCGCACTTCGGGGTAAAATCGGGGATAAGCTGCAGAGGAAAGACGGTTTTAATAAACTCAACCTTGATCTCTACCGTGAGCTTACGAGAAAGTTTAATATTACGGTTAACCATCGCACGACTAACAATGGACATTTCTTAATGTATAGTTCAGAGGTTTATGATGTAGCTCAGTTAGCCTACGAAACGTTTAGTGGTTTCCTCAAGGACCTCCCCTTGGACGAAAGCACCCTGCGGCCTATAGATTCCTTGTGGGATACCTATCGTTCGGGCGGGTACGAATCTGCCAATTATATTCAAGAAAAATATGAGTATGGGGCGGGGATCTGGATGGTGCCATTCCCGCACGAAACGAATTTCTCAGAAGATTACGAGCAGACCATCCCCAAAATCTTCCCATGCTGTAATTTAGGCTCTGTTAAAAAAAGCAGACTTAGTCCTAGAAAGGCCGGCCGCTCGCCTCCTAGAATTCCTTTGTTACGCTAGCTACTTTGTATTTACCTAAATTTGCTTTGTTGGAAGCTTATCTATTTACGCTTTGAATTTACAGGGAGTCGAGGTCGATTAGGCAGCTTTCGTCCAGCGCCGGACTGTCGAAAGGGTGAATGAATAAGACCATAAAACATCACCTCACTAGCCTGTCTCGTTAGGGGTACGCCGCTTTAATCCCCGCCTTATGGTCGTCGCTCATACCGCGTTCGAGTTCGTCAAGCCACTCGAAGAACTGCGGTAGATTGTTCAAACTGAAAACACGCACTCCATATCGTCCTTGGAGGTCCACGCTGGGCAGTCTAACAAGCTCTGCCATTGGTTGGTCCATAAAAAAGGCGTCGCAATAGGGTGCGTACAACGAGATGTGGCAGACGTCTTCAAAAAAGCCATGTAGCCGCTTACGAGCCAATGGTCGATTAGCGTAGGCGCCTCGCTTCACCATTCCTTTAAGCGTTGCGTAAATTCGGGCAGAAATATAAACATTGGGGACCTGTTGAAAATGCTCGGATCTAAAAAACTCATCACACCGCTTGAGCTGCTGATGCAGAGGCTGATCTCTCGGTAACCGTTGCAGCATCTGCTCGACGACCTGGCTCACAATCGGGGAGTCCAGCTTCGCACTGTAATCACCTTGCGCAAGCCGAGTGATCATGGTGATAAATGAGTTCAGGTAATTCTGAGCAAATGCATGTACTTCGAGAGCGATGTCTTGCTCGAATGACTGTGTGGAAATTTGCCATTGATCAAATACCTTAATCAGCCCGTCAACGGCTTGCCCCTTCAATGACCGCTTCAATTCGACGTCTTTGTAGTACCCATCTATGTCTACGCGATAGTAGTTATCCCACTCATCCAGCGCGCCTTCTACAGCGTCGTCAACCTCCAGCACGTACTCCGGCGGAGCGTCTTTGAGGAATGCGTCCCAAGCCTTTGTAATCTGAATCGTTTCGACATCATAGTCCGCATGGAATTCTGACCCCCGTGAAGCGTCCTTGATGAACGCCAATAGAGCGACGTTGCTCAAGCCATCGTAGCCTCGCCATTGCAGAGTTTCGTCTTCGTGAATTGAGGAGAATGGGGCGACCAATAGTTGTAGGTGCGCGGCTCTCTTCACTCGCTCAGCCGCCTCTACAAACCTAGCGTCATTGCCACGGAACGCCCCGGAGAAGAAAAATTGGTCTAGATACAAGACCTTCTTATGAATCGGCGGCAGCCAAATCCTATTCTCATGTTTACAGCGCTGACATCCTCGAAGGACATAGTCGCTGTAAACAGACACGTTTCCAAAGCAGCCTTTGTCTTTGCAGCCAGGGCAGTCTCCGATTATGTGATTAACCAGCATGGGTATTCCATCACAGGGGATTTCCAAAATACTGACACTAATGCTGATTGAATGTAACCGTCCGGCGAAGTCACCTACCCGATCCCTGTAATAAGGGCGATGTTCTCCACTTAAAAATACGTGGACACCATCGCCCTTATCATCAGGATTGCCATGCGCCAGAGAACTTCTTACCCCAAGCCCTTTAAAGCTCAGATCGTCCAGGAATGCCTGCAACCTGGCATGTCGATGGCCAGCGTAGCGCTGCGCCACGGCATCAACGCCAATCTGGTTCGCAAATGGATACCTCTTTATCGTGATTGTGAGGCGGCAACGTTGCCCGCTTTTGTTCCGATAAAACTACCATCCCCACCACAGGCCGATCTGCAAATGTCCGTCAGTATCGACGTTCCGTTCGGCCATCAAAACCTCATCGTGAAGTGGCCACTGGCCGATCCCGACGGGTGCGCCCGTTTTATCCGTGGTCTCACTCAATGATCCGCATCGACGCCATCTGGCTCGCCACCGAGCCCATGGATATGCGCGCCGGCACCGAGACCGCCTTGGCCAGAGTTATCACGGTGTTCGGTGCGGCGAAGCCGCACTGCGCTTATATCTTTGCCAATCGACGGGCCAACCGAATGAAAGTACTGGTGCACGACGGGATTGGTGTCTGGCTGGCGGCACGCCGGTTGAACCAAGGTAAATTCCACTGGCCAGGCATTCGACAAGGTAGCGAGCTGGAACTGGATGCCGAGCAACTTCAGGCCCTAGTACTTGGTCTGCCTTGGCAGCGCGTTGGCGCTGGCGCTGCAATAACGATCCTTTAAAAAGGCTGTATTAACGTCTGAGCCTGCTGCCGCAGGCGGTCTGCTTTAGTAAAATCCACGGCATGACTTCCTTGCCCAACCTCGACCAAATGACCCCCGACCAGCTGCGCGCTCTCGCTGCGCAGTTGCTGTCGAAGGTCGACACCATGGGCAGAAAGAGCCACCGCGATGACACCATCATCGAGCAGTTGACCCACGAGATCGCACTCCTCAAGCGGCACCGGTTTGCCAAGCGCAGCGAGCAGATCAGTCCTGAGCAAGGCAGCTTGCTCGACGATCTGCTTAACATCGATCTTGAGGCTATCGACGCCGAGCTGACGGCACTGCTTCCGGCTCCAGTTCCAGCAGAGGCGCGCCAAAAGCCGAAGCGCGCGCCGTTGCCGCCACAGTTTCCACGCACCGTCATTCATCATGAGCCAGAAAACACTCAGTGCTCCTGCGGTTGCCAGCTCCAGCGCATCGGCGAGGACGTCAGCGAGAAGCTCGATTACACGCCAGGCGTGTTCACCGTCGAACAACACGTGCGTGGAAAGTGGGCCTGCCGTCAGTGCGAAACACTGATCCAGGCGCCGGTACCGGCCCAGGTGATCGACAAGGGCATCCCAACCGCAGGCCTGCTGGCTCACGTGATGGTGGCAAAGTTTGCTGACCACTTGCCGCTGTATCGGCAGGAGAAAATTTTCGGGCGCGCCGGTCTAGCGATCCCGCGCTCGACACTGGCGCAATGGGTTGGGCAGACCGGTGTGCAGCTTCAACCGTTGGTTGATGCCTTGCGAGAAGCTGTCTTGGCACAGCGAGTCGTGCATGCCGACGAGACGCCGGTGCAAATGCTTGCGCCCGGACAGAAGAAAACTCACCGTGCTTATGTCTGGGCTTACTGCACCACACCGTTCTCGGCAATTAAAGCTGTGGTTTATGACTTCAGCCCGAGCCGGGCCGGTGAGCATGCGCGTAACTTCCTCGGCACGTGGAACGGCAAGCTGGTGTGCGATGACTTTGCTGGCTACAAAGCAGGCTTCGAGAAGGGCATGACCGAAATCGGCTGCATGGCCCACGCCCGCCGTAAGTTTTTCGATCTGCACGTGGCCAATAAAAGCCAGTTGGCAGAGCAGGCGCTGCACTCGATTGGCGGCTTGTACGAGGTAGAACGCCAAGCGCGAGACATGAGTGACGAGGATCGTTGGCGAATCCGGCAAGAAAAAGCAGCACCATTGGCGAAAGCACTGCACGACTGGATGTTGACCCAGCGCGATCTTGTGCCTAACGGCTCAGCAACAGCCAAAGCCCTGGATTACAGCCTTAAACGCTGGGTAGCGCTGACGCGCTACCTGGAAGATGGGTCTGTACCCATAGACAACAACGCAGTCGAAAACCAGATTCGGCCGTGGGCACTTGGGCGTTCCAACTGGTTGTTTGCCGGGTCGCTTCGCAGCGGCAAGCGGGCGGCGGCGATCATGAGCTTGATCCAATCGGCGCGCATGAATGGGCACGATCCATATGCCTATCTTAAAGATGTGCTGGCGCGGTTGCCGACGCAGCGAGCGAGTGAGATTGAGCAACTGCTGCCGCATCGGTGGGTATCTGCCTAAGTCGTGCAAGGTGACTTCGGCGGACGCTTACGATTGAATTCCACTAACCCGCCCATTCTCCTAGGAGCACATGTATTTACTGCCAAAAGCCTCCAAGATGCGCCGTGGCCAAGACGGCTTCGCCTAATCGGCCGAGGTACATGGTATCCGGGTCTACATTTGAATGGCCGGCCTATGCTTGAGAAGCGTACATCAGTGGCACTCTGAGGCCGTATACGTCCATCATCGCGGCGTCAAGGTGGCCGCTGGCTTCCTGTTTGTCGGCCCCGTTGCCGGCAGTGTCAGTGATGCCGCGACGCTTGAGGGCGTGCAGCCCAAACCGTTGTTCTGCAGTGATGGTGCCGTCCCATCCCTATAGCCATGCTCACCAGCTCACAGATGGATTCTGATCTGGCTCGGTCGTATGAGCTCGACGTGAATGCGTTCGTGATCAAGCCAATTGTATTGAAGGAATTCATGCAGGCGGTGGCAGACCTAGGCATGTTCTGGGGTGTCCTTAACGAGCCGCCGCCGGGCTCTCTTCGTGCAGCGATCCACAAGGTCTAGGGATTGATCTGCAGCATTCGGCGGTTCCCAACACCGTTGATGTTCAGTTGCCTAAGACAGAGAAGCCCATCACCGGTGGTCGAAAATTCTAAGGTTTCATCGGCTGTTGCGAGACAGACGACGCGCTTGAGATGGCCGAGCAGACTGAAGTGTGAGCGGGCACTGGCGACGGGGAATCACCTAGTCGCCTTCTGCCAGGAGTGGATAATCCTAAATTTCGAATCACCATCTACGGCTGGCTGAAATGGTCAGCACCCCAGGCCTACCCATCGTTTCCTGAATCACCAAAAAAGTCATCTCTGACGACTAAGCCAAAATCATTATTGGAAGCCGCTTGGTCGGTTTCATCGAATAGATCCTGTATTCGCCTTTCTTGCCTGAAGTAAGCAATCGTGGCGAAAAAGCATCCTTCGCATAAGTGATATTCGTAGCGCTCGCCGTCATGCTTGGTGCCAAAACCCCATTTTGCTTTTAGAGTGGCGAACTGAAGCCCGCCGGCGTTTACACGGGTCGAGTGTCTGCAAATGTCACACTTTACGTCGGTCACTACCTCTGTCTCGACTCGCCCAGTGATTTTCATCGGTTTGCCCCACTCTTAACATTACTCGATGGGCCAGCATACCCGCGCCAGGCACATCTGCGTCGTGCGGCGTCATCTTCGCGTTGCTCGTGTCTCACATTGGTCCACAACGGCCGTTCATAAGGCAGCTTGGGCAATTGCTCTGCTAAACGACAGCCCTTCAGAAAAGTCTCGCTTCGGGCTCCAACACACGATCTATGCACGTAGCTAACTGATACACCGCGCCGGCGGCATAGGGTTTAGGTTTACTTGGGGCTTGCTCATCCAGCAACTCTTCGGCGGCCAAATGCCCCAGAAGTTCGAGGTCAATACCCATGGATGCCGCTGTGCTCAGCACTGCAAGTAGCGCTTCCCTCATCTCGTCTATCCGGATGTCACTCATGACGCGCTTCCTCCTTTTTTATAAACCATAGCGGTGTCTTGTCGAGGCCGAATGACCGATTTGAAATTGTGTGAGCGGAGGTAATTTCGAAATGGAATTTGACTGACCGCAGCCCTTCAAATGGCTGCATTCGGCCAAAAACGGACGGTCGCTACCTGCAAAAATCTCGAGTCATTTATAATTATCTTTACGTGTCAGCGTGCAGCACTTCCCGCGATCAAATGCGAAAGCTACTCACCAGGTGCTTGAGCCGGCCAACCTGCTGTTTCAAGTCGGTGCACGCTTGAAGGGTGGTCTGCAGGTTTCCTACCCCTCTTTGATTTAGCATATTGAGCTCGGTAATGTCCTGATTGATCGACTCGACGACGGCTGTTTGTTCCTCCGTTGCCGTAGCCACCGACTGGTTCATTCCGTCGATTTCCCCGATGCTCTGGGTCACGCTGCAAAGACGGTCCCCAGCCTGATTAGCGATCCCCGCGCTGGTCTCGCTCTGGCACTGGCTCTCGTTCATTGTTGACACCGCCTGCCGCGCGCCCTGTTGTAATTCTTCGATAAGTCTCTGCACCTGCTGCGCCGAATTCTGGGTGCGATGGGCTAAATTGCGTACCTCGTCGGCGACAACCGCAAATCCCCGGCCTGCTTCGCCAGCACGCGCGGCCTCGATGGCGGCGTTTAGCGCCAGAAGATTAGTCTGCTGGGAAATAGCCGTGATCACTTCTAAGATCTGCCCGATGTTCACTGTGTTCACGTTTAGCACTTCGATATTGGTGCACGAGTCGCCGATCTTCGCCGATAGGCGCTTTAAGCTGCCAATGGTATCTTCGACCACCTGCTGGCCGTCGACAGCAAGACCGCGCGCGGCACTCGAGTGCTGGGAGGCTAGCGCTGCGTTCTGAGCGATCTCTTGGGTTGCCGCACCTAGCTCGTTGATAGCGGCGGCCACACTGCTGGTACGACTCGCCTGCTGATCTGAGTTGCGCATGGAAGCATTTGAGGCATCTACGACACTCAGCGTCACTTCGCTCACCTGGGCAGTCGCCGACGACACTTCGCGAATCGAATCGTGGATGCGTTCGACGAACTTGTTAAACGAGGCCGCCAGCGTACCGAATTCGTCAACGCCATGTACGCTAAGGCGGCGCGTGAGATCACTTTCACCGGCGGCGATGTCATGCATGGCGCGGCCCATAACGTGCAGAGGGATCATCAGGACACGGATCAATAGACCCAGCAGGGCAATGATCACCACCACCGCGATGATCATGGCAACCAGGGCCGAGGCGCGGACTTCCTTTAGCATGGCAAATGCGGCGTCCTGATCCAGCACTACGGCTACGTACCAGTTGGCCGAAGGCACGCCATTAAGATGGGTGAGCATGAGGAACTGCGGTTTACCATCGCCGCGAACTTCCTGAAGGCCTTCACGAAGCGCCGGCGCACCTTCGGGATAGGCGTCGCTGAGCGTCTTGAGTACCAACTGTGGATCGGGGTGGATTAGTACCTTGCCCTCGCCATTCATCAGGAATGCCCGGCCATGGCCATTGAAGTCCAGTGAGTTAATGATGTCGCTGACCTGGGTTAAATCGAAGTCTGCTCCTATCACACCAATCATTGGACCGGCGCGGTGCACCGGCGAAGCGATAGTCATTACCAGCTTGCCAGACGAGACAGCTACATAGGGCTCGGTTACGACCGTGCGATTCGCGCTAGCGCTGGCCTTGTACCAGTCGCGGGTCCGTGGATCATAGTCTTTTGGTCGGTTGCGGGCTGGAACGGAGTACATCTGTCCGTCCTGACTGCCGAAGTAACTAGATTGAAAGTTGGCAGAATACACCGGCAGACCAACAATACCTGGCAGCACGTCTGCGCCTGGGCCGGAGCGAGCGACTTGCTGGGCCATCGATTCAAGTAACTGGATGCGGCTTATGAGCCAGGTTTGCATATTGCTGGCGACGAGCGCGCCCACGTTTTTCAGAGTCGCGGCAGTTTGGGTGCGAATCCCTTCGCGCTGCTGATAGTCGTTGAAGACCGTAAAGCCAGAAAAGGTAAGGGCCACAACCAGGCCAGCAGCCAGGAGGATCTTGTGGCTGAACTTCATAGAGATTGTCATAGCGTTGGCTCGTCTTAGTAGGTCGATACGTTCGGCATATTGGAGACAGGGAACGTGTTTGAAATAGGTAGCGGTTGGGCCGCTTTCGGCCGGTTTCCGCCGGTCGATGCAGCTATGGGTCAAGGCTGCGTTAAAACGATTGCGGCTAGTTGCAGAATTCGAAATGCGGAGCAAAATCTCGGTACGTAAACTCCCAGTCTGTTGACTAACCGAGCGTTGGCAGGCTTTCCGTAGAAGCACACACTTCAAATGGTGCATGCGTTCTGACACAGCCTGGGTCGAAACAGGCCAGCCCTAAAGGGTTGTTCTCGACCAGTCCCAACTGCCCGAAAATAACGCTTGGTCCACGTTACTTAACGTTGGAGTATCGATCATGTCGGAACAAGAAAGCCTCGCCAGCAGGCGAGGCTCCCTCTGACGGCTTATTACAAGAAGCTGTAGGTGTAGTTGAAGATCAGACGGGTCTGGTCAACATCGGGGTTGTTGCTGACTTCACTGCCACGGTAGACGCCATTACGCAACGTCACGCCGAAGCCTTTGAGGGCGCCCTGGTGGATGGTGTAGTCGATCCGCATGTCGCGCTCCCACTCGGACGAATCAGGACCACTGCCGTTTGTTGCTTTGATGTTATCGCCGTGCAGGTAGGCAATCGAGGTTTTCAGGCCCGGCACCCCCAGCGCAGCGAAGTCATAGGAGTACTGGCCGAAGGTGGTGTTTTCACCGGCACGGACAAAACCCTTAATCATGGCGTCGGTGAAAAGGTAGAAGCTCGCGCCTCCGTTCGCTTCCGGGCGACCATTGCCATCAACAACGTTGCCCTGGTTCAGGTAGACGAAGCCGCCATCATCGCTGACGCGCTGGTGACCAAGCAGGAAGGCATTGCCACCCAGGGTGTAGGTGAACATGACGCTCCAGGTTTTGTTATCGACCTCGCCCGGGGTCTTGGCAAAACCGTTGTTGTTGTTGTTGAAGCGGTAGCCGGCGTCGCCGTTCTTGCCATCGGAGCCGCTGTAAAAATAGCGCAGGTCTGTCTTGAAGGACTGGTTGGCGTCGATCGGGAAAACGTGAATCAGGCCAAGGAAGTCCTGCGTGTAGTAATCCTTCAGATTCGAGTGGTAGTACTGCAGGGTGAGGTCCTTGGTGACCTTCCAGTCAGCACCGGCGTAACGGAACTGATTGCTGTCCTGAGTACCGCCAGCCACGGCCAGGCCGGTGGAGTTTGAAGAGGCGCGGCCCGCCGAGTGTTCCAACTGACCCGCGTTGAGGGTCACGTTGTCGATTTCCTTCGAGGTGATGGTGCCACCGTCAAAGGTCTGAGGCAGGAGGCGGCTGTCGTTCGCTACCAGAATCGGCATGTTCGGTTGCAGGGCACCGCCCAGGTGGGCCTCGGTCTTCGAGAAGCGGGCTTTGACGTTGGCTGCCGCACGGCTCCACTCGTCCACTGCCGAACCATCGGTGTCGCTTGGGAAGAAGGTGTTGTTGTTGGCTGGGTGGTGACCCTTGCCGCCGTCCAGATGGATACCCACGAGGGCCTGGGCGTCGATACCGAAGCCGACAGTACCTTGGGTGAAACCGGACAGATAATCGAACTTGAGGCTTTCAGCGGTCTCTCTCTGATCCGTGCCGCCGCGCTCGCGGTTATCGTTGTTGTAGTACATGGTGCGAGAACTGACGCTGGCCTTGCTACCCTCGATGAAGCCTTGAGGTGCTGCATCGGCAGCATGGACACCAAATGCGGAGATACTGGCAAGCGCAACGGCCGCCGTCAGGGTGTGCTTGTACATTCTGAGCTCCAGTTTTTTTATTGTAAAAACGTCGGTTCTCGAGCAACAGCGACACCTTGGCGGTTGTGTCGTTAATTACCATTAAGTGATGAGTCCGGACTTCTGACGCTGCCTTCAACCGATCAATGCAATATCTGGCTGAGGAACAGACGGGTGCGACTGCATTGCGGGTTGTCAAAGAAGTCTTTCGGGTTGGCTTCTTCGACAATCTCACCTTTGTCCATGAAGATCACACGGTTGGCCACGGTCCGGGCGAAGCCCATTTCGTGGGTCACGCAGAGCATGGTCATGCCGTCTTCCGCCAAGCTGATCATGGTGTCCAGCACCTCTTTCACCATCTCGGGGTCGAGTGCCGAAGTCGGCTCGTCGAACAGCATGATTTTCGGTTTCATGCACAGGGCGCGGGCGATGGCCACGCGCTGTTGCTGACCGCCGGACAGTTGCCCCGGGAATTTGTGTGCCTGCTCCGGAATGCGCACGCGTTCCAGGTAGTGCATGGCGATTTCCTCGGCCTTGCGCTTGGGTATCTTGCGCACCCACATCGGCGCCAGGGTGCAGTTCTGCAGGATGGTCAGGTGTGGGAACAGATTGAAGTGCTGGAACACCATGCCAACATCACGGCGAATAATTTCAATCTGCTTAAGGTCCGTCGTCAGCTTGGTACCGTCGACAAGGATACGACCCTGCTGATGCGCTTCCAGGCGGTTAAGACAGCGAATGGTGGTCGACTTGCCTGAGCCCGACGGGCCGCACAGGACGATACGCTCGCCCTGACGCACGTTCAGATTGATATCTTTAAGCACGTGGAATTGGCCGTACCATTTATGGACACCTTCCATCCGGATCATGCCTTCAGCACCCAGTGGCTCACTCATAACTGCACTCATAGCAAAACTCCTAACGCTTGTTGCCTGTGTCCGACTTACACTTAAATACGTGGAGTATCGGAGCACGTTGAAATTGAAGATCCAGATCGCGCGGTCATACCTTCGGCGGCCACAACAACTTGTCGAAGTTCATTCCTTCAGACAGAATCAGTGGCAGTACACGAACTGGTACAAGCTTTTTTGAATCGCACGCAGCAGTCGAGGTTCACCCGAACCCACGTGGAACAGGGATAAGGTTTCTCATCGTTCTAGTGAAGAACTGACTGCAAAAATTGCCGCGTCCGGGCTTCTTTCGGTGCGGAAAAGATTTGCGACGGAGGCCCCCCCTCGACAATCCGGCCGTCATCGAAAAACACCACCCGATCCGCCACTTCCCGAGCAAATCCCATTTCATGGGTCACGACGATCATGGTCATGCCTTCACCGGCGAGCCCCTTCATCACGTTCAGCACGTCGCCGACGGTTTCCGGGTCAAGCGCTGAAGTGGGCTCATCGAATAGCAGCAGCTTGGGCTTCATAGCCAGCGCACGGACGATCGCCACACGTTGCTGCTGACCACCCGAGAGTTCAGACGGATAGCTATCGGCCTTGTCCCGGAGTCCAACGCGATCCAACAGCGCCAGCGCATTGCTTTGCGCTTCAGCTTTTGATGCGCGCTTGAGCTTGACGGGTGCCAAAGTCATGTTCGCCATCACCGACATGTGCGGGAACAAGGTGTAATCCTGAAACACCATGCCTACCTCCTCTCGTAGCTTGGATAGCGCCCTGCGATCCCCAGCCTTAATCGACTCAACGTCGCCGACCACCACGCTGCCCGCTGAAGGCGCTTCGAGGCTGTTCAGGCAACGAATGAATGTGGACTTCCCAGAGCCACTGGGGCCGATGATCACGACCACCTCGCCTTCAATGACGTCCAGATCCACGCCCTTGACCACTTCATGATCACCGAAACGTTTGTGCAGCCCGCGTACTGTCAGCATCGTGTTCATAGACCCGCCTGCGCTCGAGTCGCGGCTTGCAAGCGATCATGGGCCGCCGTCAAACGATCACGGCGGGTCTGATTGGCCTGGCGCTCCGTGGCGATGCGGGTGTTGGCCCGCAGCAGGCTTGGTTTGAGCGAAGATAGCGACGGACCACCCGCCGAGGTCCGCGCCTGCACGTTCGTAGTCGGATCGAGGCAGTCACGAACTTGTTGCGCTTCAAGATCGAGCGCGTAGCCCAACTGCTCAATGGCGCAGACGTCGACCATGGCGGTATCAATCTGGTGCGCTGGCAAGCCCGCGTCCATCGCCATGCGTACCACCCCGCCGACCACATGATGGGCCTCGCGGAACGACAGATCCGCCTCGCGTACAATCAAGTCCGCCAGACCGGTCGCGGTGGAAAAGTCCTCTCCTGCGCGTTTGACTGCCAACTGTACATTCGGAGTAGCGGTGCGCAGCACCAGATCCAGCAGTTTCAGGCAGCGTAAGCTTTCTTCAGCTGCCTCCCAGAACCCTCGGGTACCCTCGCGATTGGCATCGCCAGTGTGGGAAAAGTTGCTACCTTTGATGGTGATACTTGCCCCCATCAGCAAACCTACAATATGTCCGCTGCGCCCTTTCAGATATTCCAATACTGTTGGGTTTTTCTTTTGCGGCATAATGCTCGACGTAGCGGCAACGCTATCCGGAAAGTTAATCAGGTTGAATTCGTGAGTGCTCCAAACGAAATAATCCTGTGCCACACGACTCCAAAACACAGACAGAAGGCTTAGGTGCGATAGACTTTCGAGAATGAAATCCCGCGAGCCTACTGCGTCCAGTGCGTTGTCCAGATATCCGTCGAATCCCAGTAGTTCCGCAGTACGCGCACGGTCAATATTGAACGGCGTACCAGCAAAGGCAGCAGCACCCAGTGGGCTTTGATTCATCGACTCCAGGGTGTGCGTCAGACGTTTGCAATCACGCTCCAGCGCCTGTTCAACCGCTGACAGGTAGTATCCGTAAGTGATCGGCTGCGCCGGTTGCAGATGGGTGTAACCCGGCATCACCACTTCAGCGAACACCTCAGCATTGTTGATGGCGGTCTGTCGCACTTGTATCAGCGCGTCGATCAGATCCATCAGCACTTCCCTACAACGTAGGCGGTCGAGGGTCGCAAGGATGTCGTTGCGGCTGCGTCCGGTGTGCAGACGGCCGCCGATGTCGGTACCGATTTGTTCGATCAAATGCGCTTCATAGTTGAAGTAAGCATCCTCACGAGATGGGTCAAGTGTCACCGCTTCCGGCCCGGCAGCTTCCATATCTAGCACACCTTTGGCCAGCGCCGCTGCGTGTTCGCCACGAATCAAACCCTGTTCGGCGAGCATGACAATATGCGCCTTGTTGACGTTACCCAGATTGTCGAAGCCATCGGCAAACCCTTCCAGACGCGGGCGGTAGATGTACTCGTTGACTTCCGGCGCGGTGGTTTCCTTCAGGCGCCGACTGACTTTGGATTCTTGCATCATGAAACTCCTCAATGACTGTCACGCGTCACCGGGCGACCCAGGCGACGTTCTAGATAACGGCTGAGCCAACTCAGCAATGAACACATGACGAAGTAAACGAGCAGCACAGCGCCGTAGACGGTGAACGCGGGGCTAACGCCAGTCATAACTGTGGCGCGCTCGATGATAATCTGGCCTACCTTGAGAAACTCCCCAACACCCACCAGTGCCCCGAGAGAAGTCGCCTGGACCAGCATGGTCAACAGCCCAGTGTAAGCAGGAAGAATTGCCTTCATCGATTGCGGCACGATCACGTACAAGTAGATCTGCCAAGGTCGAAGTCCCAGCGCCCAAGCGCTTTTCCATTGATGGCGCGCTACCGACTCGAGACCACCACGTACGATCTCGATGCCATTGGCGCTGCCCCACAAGGTCAGGCCGGTGGTCACAGCTGCGAATGGACTCAGGTCCAGGCCGAGCATCGGCACACCGAAGTAAATGAAGTACACGTTGACGATCAGAGGGATCGAGCGAAACAGCTCCACGTAGCCATGAATGGTCCAAAACAGCAGCCGATTCTTCAGCGTCGCCAGCACGCCGAACACAATCGAGATCAACGTAGTGAAAAGCAGAACCACCAGCGCCAGGCGCAGGGTCATCCACAAACCTTTGGAGATGAAACCCCAGTTTTCAAATAAGAAATTCATTGAGGCCTCACTGCCGGAAGGGTCGTTGCAGGTGCGCCGACAAGCGCCCTGTCAACAACGCCAGAATCGCAACCAACACCAGGTAAATCACGCAGATCGCACTGAACATCTCGATGGCGCGAAAGTCCGTGGCAATCCGATCCACCGCAACAAACGTTAGCTCGGCAAGGCCGATGGCCTGTAGGTAGGAAGAGTTTTTGAGCAGGGAAATCGCCGTATTCAGCACTGCTGGCAAGCTGGTCCTAAAGGCAATCGGCAACGCGACCAGACAGAAGTAGTGCGAAGGCTTGAGGCTCAGGGCCATGCTCGCCTCCCGCATCCCGTGCTCGACAGTCGCCAGACCGCCGCGAACGTTTTCCACCTGATATGCTCCCGCCCACAAAGACAAACACAGCACACCGGACCAGAACAGCGACAGCTCCATACCTATTGCAGGCAAGCCATAGAAGATGAAAAATAACTGAACCAGAATCGGCGTGTTCCGGACCAACTCGACATACAGCACGACAAGCTGCGCCAGCACAGGCACCTTCATCACCCGCGCCGCACCGCCCAGTACTCCAATCAGCAACGAGAATGTGATCGCCAGCAGCGACACCCGTAGCGTCATCAACACGCCGCCCAGCAGAGCCGGCCATTGCGCCAATAAATAGCTGAAATCGAAATCCATGACCGGAGACCAGTCAGAGGGCTTCGGCAGGTTTGGCCTGCTCGAAGACACTAAGGTAGTAGCTCTGGATATTCTGCGGTACGTACTGTTGTACCCAGCCGCGAAACAGTTTTTCCTCATGCATCCGCACTACGGCGGCGCTCAGATAATCGCGCCACTGTTCATCGTTCTTGCGTACGCCGATGGCGGCGTCGGAAATCAGGAATGGCTCATTCAGCAGGCGAGCGTCCTTGTCGTTGTCGGCCACCACGACCAATGTTGCTGCGTCATGGGTGTAAGCATCGGCACGACCCTGGCGGAAAGTTTGCAAGGCATCGGCAGCGCTGTTCAGGCGTAGCGTCTTGACTTCCGGCATGTGATCTTCGAACCACTTGGCCTGCACTGAACCCTTGAGGGTGGCCAAAGTCTTGCCGTTAAGGTCGGCAATTTTCTTGATCGGACTATCCTTCTTCACCACCACGTCGCTGGCGCCCCAGCGATACGGCTTCGTGAAGTCGATGACGCGCTGGCGTTCCGGGGTAACTCCTAGAGTGGCGATCAGGAAGTCCACCTTGCGTCCCAGTAGTTGCGGTACGCGGTTTTCAGCGGTAACGCAGGTGAAGGACACCTTGTCTTTCGAGCCCAGTGCCCAGAGCGCGATCTGCTTGGACATCTCCACTTCAACTCCGGCGAACTCACCGCTTCCATCCTGAAAACCATATGGTGGCTGGTCGCAACGCACACCTGCACGCAACTGGCCAGCTTGTTTGATTTCATCGGGTACGGCGGGAAGTTCGGCGGCGTGTACTTGCATCACGCCTGCCAATGACAAACACGAGAATGCCACTGCACGGCTAAGAATTTTCAAGGAAAACGACATAATGCCTCCTGTTACTGCGCCGACCGCCCTAAGGCAGAGCGACGTAATAAGTTTTTGTTATTGGGTGTCGTGTACTCGCTTCGCATCGCCGTCCGATAGCACGGTTACGCCGATGTCGTGAACAGTTATAAGGTGCCTAGCTCATAACAACAAATGACAATACACTAGGCATCCATACTGAATTGATATGGCTACCATGAATTTTAAACAAGTCGAAGCTTTCCGCGCCGTGATCTTGAGCGGCTCGATGACTGCCGCCGCCGAATCCCTGCATACCTCTCAGCCCAACATCAGTCGTTTAATCGCACAGCTGGAGCGAAATAGTGGCTTCAAGCTGTTCGAGCGGGTCGGAGGACGCTTACTACCTACTGATGAAGGAGCAGCGCTATTTGCCGACGTCGAACGAGCGTTTATCGGCCTGCATAGTCTGGAGAAGTCGGCAGAGAACATCCGTCGAGGAGGCACGGGGCGATTGCGAATCGCAGCGGTTCCTTCATTGTCATTGACAGTATTGCCTCGGGTAATCCAGCGCTTTCGCCAAGAGAACCCGGACGTGGCGATCTCGCTTCATACCAGCGACTCACCAATGGTCGCCCATTGGGCAGCCTCACAGTTTTGCGATCTGGGGTTGGCGTCGTATGTCGGTGAAGAAATGCCGGGGGTTAAAACCCAGGCGATTTGCGACGTGCCGGGGGTCTGCGTATTTCCCAAGGGCCATCGACTGAGCGCATTGGCTTCTGTCGGACCAGAAGATCTGAAGGGCGAGGAGTTCATTTCACTGTCGCAAAATGACGGCTCGCGTGCTCGAGTCGATCGGGCATTCCCCGAAGACAGAGGTCATCGAAAACTGAATCTGGAAACGCCTCATGCGGCCACAGTTTGCTCACTAGTGGCACTGGGTCTTGGGGTGAGCATCGTCAGCCCGATTGTGGCGTTGGAATACCTGCACACCGGTATAGAAACCCGGCCATTCCGCCCACAAATACGCTTCTCGACCTATCTGCTGCTACCGGCGGACCGACCGCAAAGCCTACTTACTCAAAGATTCGGGCAACTAATCCATGAAATGCTGAGTAACGTCGCGAAAGATTGGCAGTGAGCAAGGAGTTGGCCGCTTTGGGTCCAGGCTGTGTGAAAACTCCCGCAATTGTCTAATCTTCTGATCGTTGAGATCGTAGCGGGGGCGATCATGAAGCGATTTATTGAAGGTGAGGCTCGGACGCAAGTCACCTTGCTGCCGGAGTGTCTGGACGATTACGTAGCCGAAGAAAATCCAGTGCGCGTGGTCGATGTTTTCGTCGATGAACTCGACCTGGGCGCACTTGGTTTTGAGGGAGTCGACCCTGCCGTTACGGGTCGTCCGGCCTATCACCCAGCGGTGTTGCTGAAGATCTATATCTACGGCTATCTCAATCGGATTCAGTCCAGCCGCCGGCTTGAGCGAGAGGCCGAGCGCAACGTCGAGTTGATGTGGCTAACGGGGCGTTTGGCTCCGGACTTCAAAACCATTGCCGACTTTCGCAAAGACAACGGCAAAGCCATTCGCAGCGTATGCCGCCAGTTCATAGTGCTTTGTCGCAACCTCAATCTCTTCTCGCAGTCGATCATCGCCATCGACGGCAGCAAATTCAAAGCCGTCAATAATCGCGACCGCAACTTCACTCAGGGCAAAGTGAAGGCTCGCATGCAGCAGATCGAGCAGAGCATTGATCGATATCTGGCGGCGATGGATTCGGCGGATCGGGCAACGCCCGAAGTGGCCGAGGCCAAAGCCGAGCGGCTTAAAGAAAAGATAAAAACACTGAAAAAGCAGATGCAGAAACTCAAGGAAATCGAGGCGCAGCTCCACGAAAGTCCAGACCAGCAGATTTCCCTCACCGATCCAGATGCACGCTCAATGGCCACGAGCGGCCGAGGCACCGGGACGGTTGGCTACAACGTACAAACCGCTGTCGACGACAAACACCATTTGATCATTGCCCATGAGGTGACCAACGTTGGCAATGACCGCGGGCAGCTGAGCAATATGGCGAACCAGGCGCGTGAAGAAATCGGAGCTGAATCGCTAACGGTGGTGGCCGACCGAGGCTATTACAAAGGTCTGGAAATCTTTACTTGCGAGCAAGCTGGCATCACTACCTTCGTACCGAAACCCCTTACATCTGGCAGCAAAGCGGAAGGCAGATTTGGCAAGCAGGACTTCATCTATCTTGCGGCTTCGGACGAGTATCGATGCCCTGCGGGGCAGCTACTAACCAGGCGACATTCGTCGACGGAAGACGGCATGTTATTGCATTGTTATTACTTCTCAGGCTGCCAGTCCTGCTCAATGCAAAAGCAATGTACGACGGGTAAGGAGCGCCGTGTGAAGCGTTGGGAACATGAGTCGGTAGTCGACGCGATGCAGGCTCGGCTAGAACATGATCCCGCGATGATGAGGGTTCGTCGACAGACCGTTGAGCATCCTTTTGGAACGCTCAAGTACTGGATGGGAAGTACCCACTTCCTGACCAAAACCCTGCCGAGGGTGAGTACTGAGATGAGCCTTCATGTTCTCGCCTACAACCTCAAACGAATGATGAGCATCTTCGGCATCGCAGGGCTGCTTGAGGCGATCAGGGCGTGAGCCCAGCTGCTTGGCCCACCCGTTAGAAACCGTTTGGGCCGCTGCCCCGGCCCAAACGGTATTACGAACGTCTATGTCACTGACTAAGCTAATTCGCGCTTCCGCCCGCTGATTCCATAGGAAACCTTCGCGACTCTCAGTTTTCGAGGTGTTTAGCGCGTTTTCACACACCCTGGGTCGATAGCTGCCGGTCGATATTTGGCAAAAAGCCGTGATCCACAAATGACTGTTGACCAGACAATGATTAACTCGCTTCGACTTCAATGGAAGGACGCGATAAGTCTGTAGCACGCAGATGTCGATCGGTGAAGGCTCCAGCTACATTGACAACCTACGCAAAACTCAATTTCGCGACTGTTTGACCCGCACCCGCCGAAGCAATCAGCAAGGTCCAGCCAAACCGTTCACAGATCCGGCGAGTGATAAACAAACCCAGACCTTGCCCACCGCCTTGTTTAGTCGAATCGCCCAGGGCTCGGGTGTAACGTCGAGCGGCCTCGGCGGCATCGAAGTTGCCGGTGCTGTTGACGATGCTGAGCCGGTTAGCGTCAAGGCTTATCCGGATGGGCCCTTCGTGGCTGTGTTCAGCCGCATTGCGCAACAGGTTGCTGACGACAATGCGCACCATGGCTTCGGGGCACTCAAGCACCACAGGATTGAACTCATCGATCACGAACGCCGCGCCGGAGCCCTGTAGCAAATACCCATGATCCTCAATTAGCGCGGCAGTGAGGGTATCCAGCCGAGTGCTCTGCACGGGGCTGGTCAGGTCTGGCTCTCTGGACAGAAAGAGCAGCGCCGACATGATTTCCGTCAGGTTGCCGACCGTGGACTCAATGCGCGTCAGTGGCCGTTCTGCCTCGGCCGGCAGGTCATACAACTTGATCACGTCAACCGCGCCGGCAATTACTGCGATGGGCGTACGAAACTCATGGCTGGCCTGGTCCAGAAGGCTGCGCTCACGTTCGATAAAGCGCTCTACCCGCTCCAGATGGCGGTTCACGATAAGCGCTATGTCGTGCAGTTCCTTCAAAGTAAAGTCGGTGCAAAGGCGTTGGGCCGGTTGTTCCGGGTCCAGCTGCTCCATTCGTTGCGCCAGTGCCTGCATCGGCCGTTTCATGCTGCGGTAAATCCAAAGAATCGCCCCCAGAATCATCACGCCACTTAGCACCGCGATGAGCACGCTCACCCGCGCGGTCATGTTCTGATAATTTTCAAGGTCCGTGATGTCGACGGACATGACGATGCGTCCGTCTGCCACCGGCGTCACCAGCACGGCATAACTGCGCTCGCTGTCGTAGGCGTCCAGTTGATGCTCATCGTGGAATCCCGCATTGAGGCGCAGGAAATATTCAGGCATGTCCGCTGGCACCTCGTTGCCGGTGAGGTGCCAGCCCCGGATCACACCAGTGGCGGGAAGCTGTTTGGCGGGGATTAGCCGTCCTCCAGACACATAGGGGTCGGTGCTCGATTGCAGAATCTCGTGCCAGACAGGATGCACGATCATTTGTTGGCTCAGGTTGCCCTGAATTGTCAGCCCCGCCGCCAGGATCAGGCCGAAGACGAAAAAGATCGCACTGATGCTGCGGCTCAGACTGCTGGCTGCCATGGATTGACCTCGTTGGGTTGACTCATTCATCGCCTGCATGAAGACGATACCCACTGCCCGCCACGGTTTTTATCAGCTTGAGTGATGCCTCGCCGTCAACGGCTTTGCGCAGCATGTACATGTGCGAGCGCAAGGCAACATGGTCCGGAACGCGGTCATCCCAGATCAGCGTTTCGAGTTCATCCCGACGCACCAGGCCGGGTGACCGGCGCATCAGCACCGCAAGCAGTGTTCGTCGCACGGGGGTCATGGGGATAGTCTTGCCGGCTCGGGTCACCCGCAACGTGCCCAGGTCGAAGCGCAAGTCAGCCACTTCCAGCACCTGGGATTCCATTTGCGCGCCGTTCACCCGCTGGGTGACCACCCGCAGCCTGATCTCGAGCTCGGCGAGAGCCACCGGTTTGACGATGTAATCGTCTGCCCCGGTCAGGAACCCTTGAATCTTGTTCTCAACCTGATCCTTGGCCGTGATGACGATCACCGGGATGCGGGATTTTAATGTCGTGCGCAGCTTGGCCAGCATCGTCATCCCGTCCATCCGCGGCATCATCCAGTCTAGGACAATGACGTCATACCGCTCGCTCGCCAACAGGCTAAGCCCCGTCTCGCCATCGGGGGCTGCGTCGGGATGATGACCACAGGCCCGCAGGTAATCGTAGATATTGGCCGCCAGAGCAGCGTTGTCTTCGATGATCAGAACGCTCAGGGCCTGCTTGACCGAGTTATCCATGTTTGACGCTCACTGAATGAAGCAGAAAGAGCAGCGCCTGTCTCCCATCGGCCAGCCACTGCGCCTGATCGGCCGGCCGGGGCGCGGTGCGGATCAGAAGCCTCGCGAAATCCCGAAGAACGCAGACATCGAACCATCGGTGTCTTTGTCCACCAGCGGGCTGTCGGTGATTTTGCCGGGCAGATGCTCGTACGACACGTTGGCGATGAACGCCCAGCGTTCCGCGAATGGCCGGACGTAATCCAGCCCCACGCGCTGAACGGTCGCACTGCCGGGTCGGTAGTCGACGACACCGCGTGCGGTTTCGCCAGGCAGCATACCGTAATAATAGTTCGCCAGCTTTTTCGACAGATGGGCGACGCCAATGTGGGGCGTGAGGCTGTTCTGGCCCCACTGGATCGGGTAGCCGTAGGTCAGCCCTGCTTCGTAGCCGTCGCTCGCGCTGCTGATGTCCCCTTTGACGTCAAGCTCGAGCTCACCGAACGCGCCGCTCCAGCGGCCGGCCAGGCCCAGGTCAACGCCGTCGTCGCGGTCTTCGAGCAAGGACCGATCGATGCCACGTTCGGCCAGTTCGCGCCTGCCGAAGTCCGATCGATCAATACCGTCCATGCGTGCAGATAACGTCGCATCGAGGGCGAACCCGTCTCGCTTGAACAGATGAACGCCCCCGGCGATGCCGCGCCAGAAGAAGCGCTCTCCTTCGTAGCTGATCAGCGGAAACGGCGTCAGTTGTGCGTCCTGACCGGCATACACGCCGCTGGACAAGGCGGCGCCAAGCCCAAGTCCCCAACGCGCCCGAGGTGCTTGTTCAGAGAAAACCGGGGTGGCTTCTGTGATGGAGGTTTGCGCGCTGACGGCGCTGGAAGCGACACAGAGGGTCAAGGATAAGATCAGCGAATGTTTCATTGCAGTTCCTGACAGGGAGTCGATTGAGGAAAGGCCAAGGGCCGCATGCAGGAAGAACTCTGAGCCACGGATGTCGTTGGAATGTCGCCGGGACGTGCCGGATGGGTTGCCGCAGAAGGTGTGGCCGAGATCACGTTGGTGTGGATCCAGCCCAGGTAGTTGCTGGAATACCGCACGGCGTTTCCAGGGCGCAGGTAAACGCCCTTGCTTACCTCGCTCGCCAGGTATTTTTCGATCACGTCTCGTTGTTGATCCCGATCGGCGGCGCTCATCAGCGCGTTGATGACCTCGGGCCCCGGTTCCTTGAACACCACGCCCTCGCCCGTGCCGGTAAGCACAGCGCTGCCGGTCGCGATGGCCGGCCGATCGACCATGGGGATCCGCCCGCCCTGGTACGACCAGGTGCGCGTCTTCGCCTGAGCGAGCGTTTCCTGAACGATCGTGCGCAGGTCCTTGATCATGTCACCCGCGTTCGCGTGCTGACGCCGCTCGCCGTCGACATGGGTTTCTATGACCACCCCGGCCAGAAAGGCTTTCCAGTCTTTGGGAACCACCAGGAAAGGACCGACAGGAAAGCGGTCGCTGCCGCTTTTAGCGTCAGGGAAGCCGTCGCCGGAGGTGACGTCTTTCAAGTTGATGTTCCTGACCAGCGTTGCCCGGTCGCTGAAGTCCCCGCAAAGAAAGAATCCCTTGCGGGCTTCATCGAAATCGGCGACCGACCTCAGCTCGCGGTCGAACCGTGCACACACTTCAACCTCGTAATCCATCAAAGCGCCCGGTGCCGCGATCAGTGTCGAGCGAGGGCCGCGGGCCGACGAAATCTTGGGGAACAGGAACGCTTCGTCGACGCCCACTTCCTTGCCGTGTTCTGGGTAATTGGTGCCCGCTGCAATATGCGCCACGCCCCTTGGCCCGACGCCGAGCAGTCGTGCCAGCGGGTGCGTCTGCGTGCGGGACTTCTCCCCTGCCAGCGCATCGAGTTGCGCAGCACTGAAACGGTCGATGACGTCGAAGACATCGGCGCTGTGCAACCCGGCGAGTTCGCTCAAATCAATGGCCGTTACGCTGGCATCAGAGCGCTCGGTAACCAACAGCGTGCTGATTACGTTGCCTTTTCGCACCTGAGCGAAGGTGTGGGCAGTTGCCACTGGCGCGAGCCCGGATGTGGTTGTGGGGGAAACAATCGAAGGCGCCGCGCTGCAGGCGGGAATGGACAACGCCAGCGCAAATGCCACGACCAATGCTAGTGGGAATACCAGCGTCGAGGCGGGTACGGCTGTTCGGTTTGAGGACATGGGAGGTCTCGGAATGGGCTGATCGGGAGCGCCCATTCTGTTGACCTGCTGTCGTTGGTTTGTCGTCCGGGATCTAACCGTCACCCTTTCACGGGCAACGCAGGGCTAAAAGTTTCTTGCTACTGCGTCGACCATTCGTAGGGGTTAAATCAGCTCAGCAGAGTGTTGGAGGCTGCTATCGGCCAGAAGCGGCCGCCCATTGTCATCGGGAGTACTGGCCAGTTTCCGTCTAGCAAGCCTCCAGCAGGAGACTAGCTAGGCGCTCACCCGATTAATTACACTTACCGGAAGATCTTATCCATCTTGCGAAGCACTGCGTTTTCAAGCCTCGGTAAAACCTCAACCGCTCCCAGATTTTCCTGCAACTGCGCCTTGCTAGAGGCGCCAATCAAAACCGACGTTACAGCTTCATTTTTGAGCACCCAGGCCAACGCTAACTGAGCGCGTGTTGCTCCCAGTTCATCGGCTATCGTCTTAAGCTGTTTAGCGGCCTCGATTCGCTCGTCGCGCTTGTTCTCGAAAACAAAATCCTCAAGCCAGGAAAACCCCTCGGTCGCCAGCCGGCTGTCCACCCCATTTCCCTCGTCGTAACGCCCCGCCAAAACGCCGGATGCTAGCGGAGACCAGGTAGTCAAACCGAGCCCATGCTCATGAATGAGTGGCTGGTATTCGCGCTCGACACGCTCTCGATGGAACAGGTTGTATTGCGGCTGCTCCAGTTGTGGGGGAATGAGGCGGTTTTGCTGACAAAACTCTATAAGCCTCAAAATGTCCTCCGCGGGCCACTCCGATGTGCCCCAGTACAACACCTTGCCTTGCTGGGTTAGTGTGTTCATGGTCCAGGCAATTTCCGCGATGGACATACCTGGCTCTGGCCGGTGGCACAGGTAGAAATCGAGATAGTCGACGCCAAAGCGTTGCAGTGCTTGGTGACAAGCTTCGGTAATGTGCTTGCGGCTCAAGCCCTGCTGCGTTAGCCGAGAGGGATTCGTGGCAGAGTGATTGTCACCGGTACCGAACAGTACCTTGCTGGAAACGCAGTAACTGTCTCGCGACCAGCCAAGCTCCTTGATCCCGCGTCCGAGCATGCGCTCTGCTTCACCGCCAAGGTAAACCTCGGCGCTATCGAAGAAGTTGATGCCATGATCGAAGGCGCAAGCGAGGCATTCATTGGCGCCACGTTGGTCGAGGCGTGTACCGAAGGTAATCCAGCTGCCAAATGACAGAACCGAAAGCTGCAGGGATGAACTGCCTAATGAGCGATATTGCATGACCGATCTCCGGTTGGAAAAGACAGGTGCATGCTCTGGTTTACAAGGCGCGCCGTGAAATATTGTTTATGTTGGCGTGTGAGACGATTGGAGTATCAGACGTGGCGCCTTAGCGTCTCGATAAACACGTCTCGCAGCGGCGAGACGACCGAATTGTTGCTGGCAACATTCAGCGCGACCGAGGTCAGCTCTTCTAAGGCACTGTGCTGCAATGGCCGGAATACGACGTCCTGTAACCCTAAGCGCTCGAATGAGGCCGGTACCAGCGCCACCCCATAGCCAGCCGCTACCAGCCCCAACACCGTCTGGATTTGCCTGGCCTGCTGGACGATCCTTGGCGAAAAACCTGCACCTTTGCATAGAGCGAGTAACTGGTCATGAAAGCCCTGCCCCAGGGCACGAGCCGACATGACGAACGATTCGTTAGACATGTCCTCAAGCCTTACAGCAGTGTTCGCCGCCAGAGGGTGAGCTGCAGGCAAGACAACCTGAATAGGGTCCAGCAGCAGCCGTTCGATGGTCAGCGAGGGGGTTGTCGTTCCGGGGCAACGCATCATGCCAACATCGGCCTCGCCGCTCTCGAGAAGCTCGACCTGCTCTTTGGTAGTGGCCTCGATGAAACTCAGCTCGACAGCAGGTATCTGCGTTCTGAATGCGCTCAGGGCGCGCCAAAAGCCTGGATAGTGGCTGAGGCTGATCATGGCAACCACCAAATGCCCTTCTATGCCTTGGGCGACTCGCCGCGTGTACGCGACGCTTTCGTCTAGCGCGCCGAGCAGTTCATGAGCTTTTCCCAGAAGGGCCAACCCTGCGCTGGTGAGCTCCACGGTTCGCTTGTCGCGAACGAACAAGGGATAGCCGATTTGCTCCTCCAACCGTCTGATCGCCTGGCTGAGCGGTGGCTGCGCCATATGCAGCCGTTCTGCGGCACGGCTGAAATGCAGCTCTTCAGCAACGACAACGAACTGACGTAACAGTCGAGTTTCGATCATTTCTCTACCCTAGATTGCAGATAGCTTTAGCGCGGTCGGGTGATGAAGAAAACATGCACCACCATTTTTAAGAAGCGAACATGAATCGAGCGGCCGTTATTGGCCCAGAGTGTGTAAAAACACTTTCCGTATGTTGGATGCCTAAGCCCAGCGCTCCTGGGCGAGGCGATTTCCCGAACATTTGCCAAGATCAGCGCCGATAGCGCGTCAGAGCGTTTATGAAGCGCTTTGGCACCTCTTGGACAGTAAAAGCTGCGGCTTTTACGCCGCCATCGCCTTCAGCAGGCCTTCTGTACCGATGATTTTTATAACCCGCTTCAAGTTATAGGCGAGCACATTCAAACTCATCTCCGCACTCACCCCGTTCAGTTTTCGAGTCAGGAAGTGCGTTGCCCCCATCCATTGCTTGAGCGTCCCGAAGGGATGCTCAACAGTCCGTTTTCGAACCTTCATCATCTCTGGTGCTTGGTTCAACCGACGCTGCATTTCCTCCAGCACAGCTTCATGTTCCCAACGCCTTACTCGACGATTTGTGCTTGGCGTGCACTGGGTTTTCAGCGTGCAACTCTGGCACTTTGAACTCCAGTAGCAGTGCATATACATGCCTTTCTCAACGCTGGAGAATCGCCAGATCAATGCCTCTCCCGCCGGGCAGGTGTATTCGTTTTTCGTCGCGTCATACACGAAGGCATCTTTGTTGAATCGGCCATCAGCTTTGGCGCTTGAAGTCATCGGCTTCGGCACGTAGGTGGTGATGTTTGCGTCGTGACAGGCCAAGATTTCTTCGCCTTTGAAGTAGCCTCGGTCAGCCACTACCGAAAGCGTTTCTGACGCCATTGCCTCGCGGGCCTGCTTGGCCATCGAGCTGAGTTGAGCGCGGTCTGAACCGACGTTGGTAACCTCATGAGCCACGATCAAGTGGTGCTGGGTATCGACCGCTGTCTGCACGTTATAGCCAACGATTCCCGTGCCACGCGTCTTCATAGAGCGGGCGTCTGGATCGGTCAGTGAAACCTGTTTATCCGGCGATTCGTTGAGCTGGATTTCAATCGCCCGAAGCTCCTTCATTTGTGTCTTCAGCTTGGCGATTTTCTCTTCCAGCCGCACGGCTTTGGGCTCAGAGCATGTGGGCTCTTGCCGATCGGCGGCATCGAGTGCCACCAGGTAACGGTTGATGCTCGATTCAATTTCCTCCATCCGCCGCTTCAGTTTGGCACTGGTGAAATTGCGGTCGCGGTTGTTGACGGCCTTGAACTTGCTGCCGTCGATAGCGACCAGATTGTCTCCGAACAGTCCCAACTGCTGACACAGCACAACGAACTGGCGGCAGACGCCTCGGATGGCCTTGCTGTTGTCTTTTCGGAAGTTGGCGATGGTCTTGAAATCAGGCATCAAACGCCCGGTCAGCCACATCAGCTCAACGTTGCGCTGCGCCTCTCGTTCAAGACGCCGGCTCGATTGAATGCGATTGAGATAGCCGTAGATATAGATCTTCAGCAGGATCGCGGGATGGTAAGCAGGCCGGCCTGTGTCAGCTGGAATAGCGCCATCAAAACCCAAGGAGACCAGGTCGAGTTCGTCGACGAAGACGTCGACTACGCGTACCGGATTGGTATCGCTGACGTAATCGTCGAGGCTTTCGGGCAGTAAGGTGCTTTGGCCCCGATGTTCACCTTGGATGAAGCGCTTCATGGGCGATCCCTGCGATAAATTCCTCAGAAATCATAGCAAGGGTTTGCAAAGGCGTTTTTACACACTCTCGGCCGTTACCGGCCCTTGGTCCGCGCTCACTCAGTGCTCGTCAATCAACCGCTGCAATGCCTCGTCGCGGACCGCGCAGACATCAAACAAACCAAGAGAGCGCAGCGCAGGCAAGGAATCAACGATATCGTTCTCGACGTCCACCCGCGCGACCGTCGCAGTACCTGCATCACTCCAAATGCGGGCATTCGCTAGAAAGGCGCCTATCGTTCCTTTGCGGACCACTTGGCCATCCGAGGTCTGCATCCGATTTTCGTGATCGGGTAAAAAATCTTCTGCCCGCATGACAGCTCCTGTTGTTGGTTGATGAGGAGTTCATGTTATTGCAGCGGACGAACCGCAGGTACGTTATAAACGCCATTGCTTAACCCGTTCAGGCCACAATATGCTTATACCGATTCCCTACAAATACATCGACGACGAGCAGGGCCCTGTGTTGCTGGCAACTGCACGGCGAGACGGCGAGATCCGCTTGACCGTTCCGCATCGCCACCGGCGCGGCCAACTATTCGGCGCGATGCGCGGGCTATTGGCGGTTGACGCCGGCCGCGGCCGCTGGGTCGTGCCAGCCACTCATGCAGTGTGGGTACCACCTGACATTGTGCATGGCATGCGTTCGTACGGCACGTATGCGGGCTGGAGCGTGCATGTCGCAACCAGTGCGTGCGCTGCATTACCGTCGGCGCCGGCGATCTTGTCCGTTTCCGGGCTGCTACGCGAGTCGGTAGCGCGTGCTGCTACTTGGGGTGACGCAGAACTCGACACCGCTCAATCGCAGCTTGTTAGTGTAATCCTGAACGAGATCGCTACGCTGCCGCAGACGGACTTGGGGTTGCCAATGCCGCGTGACCGCCGCCTGCTACAGATCGCGCATGCATTGTCAGACCGACCCGACGACGATAGGAAGCTGGAAGAATGGGCGCAGTGGGCAGGCATCGCGCCGCGCACGCTCACGCGCCGCTTCGTTGCCGAGACAGGTTTCAGCCTAACAGAATGGCGCCAGCGCGTCCGGCTGTTGCGGGCAATCGAGTTACTGGCGGCCGGCAGGGCCGTTTCCGCAGTCGCACTCGACTTGGGTTATCAAAACGTTAGCGCGTTCATTTCCCTGTTTAAGAGGACGTTCGCCATGACCCCGGGTCAGTACATGGACCTGATGGCCGAAGGATCGCTACGAGCTGAGTAGCACCGAATTTGGCCATGGCAGGCGCGTGTAGCTCCACTGGTACAGCACCTCCCAAAATATTGGAATAGCTGGAGCTGCGCATAACCGATGTTGGAAGTGTTCGAATTAGAGACGCATCAGATCGGCCTCTGGCGTATGACGAACGTCCGCAATGGGTCGATTCTGTTGAAAAAGTAGCTCTCCTGCTTGGCCTGAGGCAAAATTTGCATATCGGCCAGCGGGAGAGTACGCAGCATGATGGGACAGTTATCGAGTGGGCAGGATCGGCTGTTTTACTCGTTCAACCTTGTAGACCACATCCCAACAAATCACCTGCTGCGCAGCATTGATCACTTTTCTGTCGATCTGTAACAGGACATCGACGGGGTTGGGAGTTTGTACTGATGCACCTATACAGCGGCTTCGTCCCGCGAATAGCGTCCAGGCGTAAGTCCCGTGTAGCGTGTAAACGCGACACTGAATGCACTGACGGAGCTATAACCAATCTGCTGCGCAATCTCGGCAATACTGCCGTCTCGACCATGCAGCAGATTTTTCGCCAGCGCCATTCGCCACGTAAGCAGATACGCCATCGGTGCCATACCTAATGCTTGCTTGAAACGTTCGAAGAAGGTGGAGCGTGAAAGAGCAGCTTCCCTGGCCAGCTGCGCCACCGTCCATGGCTGGTTCGGATGTTCGTGCATCTGGCGTATCGCTACAGCCAGACGTTCATCGCCAAGTCCGCGCAGAAGCCCGGCCGGTGCATTTTCGGTTGCCGTGGAGCGCAGGGCTTCGATGAATAGCACTTCCAGCAGGTGTGCAAGGATGACATCACGCGCTGGGCGCTGTCCGCGCGCCTCCTCGGTGACGAGTTCTACGAGCGTTGCCAACCGGCGCTCACCGCGAACATGTATCACCTTGGGTAACAGTGATACTAGCAGCGCAGCATCCGGAGAGCCGAACGTGCAGTGGCCTACCAACAATTGAACATCGGCCGGGATGTCTTGCGTGCCAACACGAAAGTCACGTGGCCGTACCTCGACGGGAGGGGTGTCTGCGTCCCCGTCTGCCATCGGCTGAAGGCTCATCATTGTGAAGTCGTAGGCGGCGGGAATAAGCAGGAAATCACCAGCGTGCAAGGTTATCGCAGGCTGCCCTGCTACTGAAAGTCGGCAACCTCCGTCGAGAATTGCGCAGTAAAACGGCTGACCGGTCACCGAACGGCGCACACGCCATGCCCCTACGCCACTGACAATTTTGGAAAACGAGGCGCCTGGTTGCAGAAGGGTGACAACCTCCGCGAGCGGATCAAACATATCGGACTCCTGCGAAAGATCTTCGGACTTTTGGTGATATTAAGTCCGGATAAGACAGCCTATCGTTGCACTCCTGTCAACCGCGCAATGGAACTACCCATGAAAACTGTACTAATTACGGGATGCTCGTCCGGCTTTGGTCTGGCCACCGCTCAGTATTTTCTTGAACGAAACTGGAAGGTCATCGCGACGATGCGCACGCCAGACGAAGCGCTTTTTGCTGCATCTGAGCATCTGCGTGTGCTTGCGCTGGACGTCACCAACCCAAGCAGTATCCAGCAGGTCATAGAGGCCGCAGGACCAGTCGATGTGCTGGTCAACAACGCGGGAATCGGTCTGCTTGGCGCCCTGGAAGGTATCTCGATGCAGGCGATCCGTGGCATTTTTGAAACCAATACCTTTGGCACAATGGCGATGATTCAGGCGGTATTGCCTCAGTTTCGCCAGCGTAAAGCGGGGGTTGTCATCAACGTCACGTCGAGCGTGACGATAAAATCACTGCCGCTTCTCAGCGTCTACACCGCAAGTAAGGCTGCGGTGAATGCGTTCACTGAGTCCCTTTCGATTGAGCTTGCACCCTTTAATGTTCAGATGAATCTGGTACTACCGGGGCGTGCTCCTGGGACAGATTTTGGGAAAAATGCACAACCCCGAATGCAAGGCAGCATTCCAGAGGCTTACGCTGATCTGGCACAAAAGGTATTTGCTGAGTTTGGGCAATCTTCCGTAGTCACTGAAGCCCAGGACGTCGCGCAAGCGGTATGGCATGCAGCGAACGACCCAGCTTCGCCGATGCGCATGGTCGCCGGCGCTGACGCCGTTGCTCTGGAAAGGGAACAGAGCACACCTGCTTAATTGCGATTGATAAAGCGTGTCATATTAGCGGGTCGGTAGAGCACTTACCCAGCGCTGCACGGCTTTGCATTGGGCCCGCTTGCGCTTTTAATGACCGACTGCTGCTAGCCGCGCAGCGTCAGTGGTGGTGGTGGTGGTGGTGGTGGTGGTGGTGGTGGTGGTGGTGGCGAACAGGTTGTAACCGCGAATAATCGGCTGCTTGCATTTTGTCGATGGTAGAGATAACGGTGTAGATTTTTGAGCAAGCGCACCGTTCGCGCCGCCCCGGTGGACGTGACTTTGAAGATCACCCCGGCTTGACGTTGCCGAACTTGCGGCAGCACGGCCCGCATCAAGGCGATGGTGCCCAGAGTGTTGGTCTCGCGCTCCGCGCATCGGGCTGTCGTCAACGGCTCCCAGCAGGCCGACCCCCGCATTATCGACCAGCACATTAATCGGTTCTGCAGCTACCATCGCCTCTTGTATGCCGCTGGGGTCGGTCACGTCCAGGGCCATCACCCGCAAGTGCTTGGGCACAGTAAAGTCGCGGTCATCGAGCTTGCGCATTTTGTAATCACTTACCAGCCTCGTCCGAGGATGTAGCTAGCAGGGGCTATTCCAAAGCATGACGGGCAATCGGTGATCAGTATAGTTTTCATAGTGCGGTTTCCATGAGTAAGCCTTTGGTGCAGGGGAGTGAAAGGCTCTGTGACAGCACTCGCCCTGCTATTTCCAGTCAGATCGAACCTGCTAGACGGGCCGCAAACTCTCGATAGCTGTGCAGTTCACGGCCAAGGATCGTGGTCAGCCGCTGTACATCGCCAGCCTCGGGAATCATCCCGTCACTGACATAACGCTCGGCCATAAGGCGCATTTCATAGGCCATCCACTTAGGCATGAAATTGGCCACGGTCTGTTCAAAGCCGCTCGGATCGTCACCCCCGTAAATGACCGGGCGTGCCAGTACATCGGTCCATATCGCGGCAATGTCCGAACCGGTCAGCGTATCGGGTCCTACCAGATTGATGGTTTCAACCGGCAGCATGCCCGGTGCCTGGTCGCGGCGCATCAGCTCGATGGCAGCCACTTCTGCGATGTCACGGGCATCGACCATGGCAATGCCCTTGCTACCGATTGGCATCGGGTAGACACCGTGTTTAAACATGGCGTCCTTGACCATTACTTCGTTGTCGATGAAGTAGGCCGGGCGCAGGATCAGTGGCACTGAAGCCCATCTGTTCAATCATCCGCTCGGCACCTGATTTAACCGCGAAGTGCGGCACGTTCACGAACCGGTCGGCATGAAGGACCGAGAGATAAACGACCCTTTCCACACCCGTGTCTCGAGCGATGTTCAACGTCAGTAGAGCTTGGGTGAACTCATCCGCAGCCACCGCATTGAGCAGAAAGAAACTGGAGACACCGGTGAACGCACGGCGTAGCGAGTCAATATCCAGCATCTCACCTTGCACTACATCAACCTGCGCCGGAAAGTCAGCTTTGGAGGGATCGCGGACGAGAACGCGCACGTCTGCGTGACGTTTGAGAAGTTGTTCAACAACTTGGCGGCCGACTCTGCCAGTTGCGCCAGTAACGAGGATGGTCATGGTTATTCTCCGTAGGGATTTGAACGACAACGCCAATATCTCTGTTTACAGAGTGCTACGATAGCCCTCAAATTTGCACGGAGTGTTCCGTTTGTGGAACAGTTATTGACTGGCCTTGATCATGCTGCGCAATCCTTTATCCGACTCGAAAGTTTGTGCATGCCCGCCGCCTCCGCTACCTATAGGTAAATTCATGGATCTACTCGCGCTCGCCGATTTCAATCTTGTAGCGCGTCATGGAGGGATCGGCCGCGCGGCCCGTGCCAGCGGGCGACCGAAGGCGACGTTGTCGCGTCGCGTAGCAGATTTGGAGCGCCGCCTCGGGCTGCGTCTGTTCGAGCGCGGGGCCCACACACTCAAGCTCACCGAGGAAGGGCGAGCGTTATTCGAAAGAACCGCTGCGTTGCTAAATGAACTGGACGAGAGCGTTGCCGCCATCGCTTCAGGCGGGAAGCGGCCACGGGGCACACTGCGCATCAGTGCGCCTCTCTTTTTCGCCCAGGCGGCGATGGGAAAGCTCGCCGCAGGCTTTGCAATGAGATATCCCGACGTCCGGCTGGAGGTCACCACGGAGGACCGCATCGTCGACATGATCGAGGAAGGTTATGACTTAATCATTCGGGTTAATCCGGCGCCCGATGAGAACCTTATTGGCCGTGTCTTCCTGCGTGACCGACTGGTAGTTGTAGCCAATCCTGCCTTAGTACGTCCTGAGGGTGATGTGGCTGTACCGTCAGTGGTTCGAGGGGCTGGCGACCAGGGTCATGTGTGGCCTATCACTACGCCCGGCGGCAGGTCCCAGATAAATGTCGCAGCCGTCCTGAGTCTATCTTCGATGTTCATGGTGCGTGATGCAGTCCGAGCAGGCGTCGGGGTCGCACGCCTTCCCATTTCGCTGGTAGCCCATGATCTGCTCAATGGACAGATGGTGCACTGGGGGGATGTAGATGGCCCGGAAGTCGCGCTTTGGACGCTCTATCCATCACGGCGGTTATTGAGCGCCCGCGTGTCGGTATTTCTCGAGTATTTAAAAGAAGCTTTTCCCACGGGCAGACCAGAGGAACTGACAAGCTTTATTACGAGCTGACACATGGAGCTGCAGCCTACCTCAGCGAAGCTCGATCAGCATATCCAGAAAAGCGCGCACAGCAGGATTTGTGCGACGACTCTCCGGCCAGATAGCCGTGATGTTCTCCCTCTGCACTGCGAACTCAGCCAGAATCGGGACTAACTCTTGCCGCTTCACCCTCGGAGCGGCCATGAAACTAGCGGCTATGCCTATGCCCGCGCCCGCTATCATTGCCGCCAGAATAGCTTCGCTTGCGTCAACAACGACAGGCGATGACGGCAGGATTTCGACCTCCTTGTCGCCAATGCGAAATGGCCAGCGTAAGGTTTGACCGGTGTTTTGATAGCGTAGGTTCACTGTTTCGTGCTCGGCCAGTTCATCAGGATGCCGAGGTGTGCCGCACCTCGCCAGATAGTCTGGAGAGGCATAACAACCGAGAGTGTACGGCAAGAGCCTTCGGGACAAGAGCGATGAGTCTGGAAGCTCACCGATCCTGACGGCCAGATCAATGCCTTCCTCGGCAAGGTCCACGATCTGGTCGCTCAGCCGCAGGTCGATCGATACCTTGGGGTGGCGTTTACGAAACTCGGTGATGGCGGGCGCGATGATATGCAACCCGATGGGAAGTGATGCCGCAATCCGCAACGTGCCAGCAGGCTCGGAGCGTGCCGATTTTGCCACTTGCTCGATCTCTTCTACCTGGCGCAACAGCTGCAACACACGCTCATGAAGATCGCGTCCTTCAACGGTAAGGGTCAGCGAACGCGTGGTGCGTGTGAACAGCGACACGCCAAGATGACGTTCCAGCCGCTGAATGCTTTTACTGATCGCCGAGGGTGAAATGGACAGCGAGCGGGCCGCCGCCCTGTAGCTGCCCAGAGAGCCAGCGCGGGCGAACGCAATCATGCCGCTCAGTCGTTCAAATCCGATAGGTTCCTTCATGGAACCATTGAAACGAATTCCAACCTTATTATCAACCTAGTTGCTACCGGTTACCTTAGGTCATCTCCCCATCGATACTAAAGAGGTTGTGATGAGCGACATGATGAAAGCGGTGCAATTGCACGAATTTGGCGGCCCCAACGTGTTGCGTTATGAGGATGCACCCCGACCCATCGCCCAACCCGGCGAAGTGCTGGTACGTGTACACGCAGCCAGTCTCAACCCGCCTGACTTCTATCTGCGAGACGGGTATCGGGCCCTGCCTCCCGAGTGGTGGCCTAACCCAACGTTCCCGCTGGTGTTGGGTACGGATGTGTCCGGGGAAGTGGTAGCAGTTGGCGACGGAGCCGGCCGCTTCAGCGTGGGTGACAACGTCTACGCTATGGTACGTTTCCCGAAAGATCTAATGACGGGTAGCGGCGGCTACGCCCAATACGTCTGCGTCCATGAGGCCGAGCTGGCGTTAAAACCCATCGGCATAGACCACGTCCAGGCGGCCGGTGCGCCCATGTCACTGCTCACTGCCTGGCAGTTTTTGATTGACCCAGGCCATGACGAGCCGAATCCGTTTCAGTCGTTTCCACACGCCCCGGTCCCGCTGCGCGGCAAGACCGTGTTGGTCAACGGTGCCGGAGGGGGCGTGGGCCATCTGGCGGTGCAGGTTGCCAAATGGCAAGGGGCGCGCGTGATCGCGGTCGCTTCCGGCAAGCATGAGGGTCTGCTCCGCGACCTGGGCGCTGACGAATTTATCGATTACACAAACACCGTCGTTGAAGACGTCGCAAAGCATGTGGATCTCGTGATCGATGCCGTCGGTGGCGCGAATATTAAACGCTTTCTGAGCGTCATCCGGCCAGGCGGCGCGCTGTTCCTGGTCAACCCCATGGGTTTCTCCGGACATAAAGAAGCAGCGGATCTGGGCATCACGGTGTCTTCGACGCAGGTGCGCTCCAACGGTAGCCAACTGGCAGAAGCCGGCCGCTTGCTGGATGACGGCACGGTCCGCATGGTGATCGACAGTACGTTTGCGCTCGCCCAGGCATCGGATGCACACCACCGCGCTTCACAAGGCAGCATTCAAGGGAAAATCGTGCTTATCGTCTGAGTGATCAATGCCTCCGATGTCCGAGCCGATCGGTAGTCGGGGGCCTACACCGAAAGGATGGCAAAAATGCTTATAGTGACTGGCTACCTCTACGTCTCGCCTGCTCATGTCGAGCGGTTTCGAACCGAGTTTCAAACCCTTGCTGTCGACACACGACAACGAGAAGGGAACATTTCCTACGATGCCGCCATAGAAGACACACAATCCGGAAAACTCATTCTCTCGGAGCGCTGGGCTGATCAAGCCGCGCTCACCGCTCATCTCAATGCCGTAGACACCGTACAGTTCGTAAACCGTTGGGGAGGATTGATGCTAGGCGATATTCGAAAGTATGACGCTTTGAACGAACGAGAACTAATGACGCTGTAGCAACGAAGCTAACCTTGAACGGACTTCGCCTCCTGGTTGGACTGAAGCACCGCTTTTGGCCGAAAGCTTTCTATTAAAGCCCATCCGCAACCGATTCAATCATCCCTCTGAACCACTCCTGAGCGGGATTCCCATTGCCACGACGATGCCAGATGAGATGAAAAGTGATCTCCGGCAGCGCGACCGGCGGCGGAAACAGGACCAGTTTCCCTCCCGTCGGCGAGCTGAGGGCGATGCGTTTCAGGACCGTGGCGGTCATGCGGGAAGAGGCGATGATCGCCGGCACCGCGAACATCTGCGGCAGCGTCAGTGCCAGGGTGCGTTGCTTGCCCAACTGAGCCAATGCCTGATCCACTAACCCGTGTCGTTCGCCTTCGGGCGAGGCCAGTACATGGGGCAGCGAGAGGTAAGTGTCCATGTCCATCCCGCGTCGGGCTGCCGGATGGCCATGGGCGATGAGCGTGACGAAAACGTCACGCAGTATCGGTCGCGTGAAAATGCGACCGTCTTGATGGCTCGGCAACACGCCAATTGCCGCATCAATCACTCCCGCATCCAGCATGTCCACGGCATGGTCGCGGTCATTGAATGCGTGAACGTTGATCGACAGGTTTGGCGCGTGTTCGCTCAACGTCTGCAGCAGCGTGGGGAGCACTACGAAGGCGGGATAGTCCGACAAGCCAAGGTTCATCGAGAACACCGCGTCCGCCGGGGCAAAACCAGGCGTTGTGACCAACGCGGCTTTGATCTGGCTTAGCGCTTGAGCAATGGGTTGGGCCAACTCACGCGCACGCGGCGTCGGCAGGATGCCGTTAGGGCTGCGCAAAAACAGCGGATCGCCCAGCAGCTTACGCAAGCGCGAAAGGGCTGCACTCATGGCCGGTTGGCTTACGCCGACCTGGGTTGCGGCGCGCGTGACGTTGCGCTCGTCCATCAGGGCGTTGAATGCGGCCAGCAGGTTCAAATCGATACCGTGGAAATCCATAAATCAAATAAACCTATATACGAGTCATTTGTTATACAGATGTTAGCCCTGCGCTCACAATCTCGCCATACCCCACGACGAGAGCAATACCATGACGACCAAAGAACTTGCAGACCGCCTTAAAACCGAACGTCTAGCCGTTGAAACGCTTTACCGCGCGTTCAGTGAGAACAATCCAGACCTCGTCGACAGCGTGCTGGCTGCCGACTGGGACGACATCCCCCTCGCACCCGGGCAAGGCCCGGGCCCCGAGGGGATCAAACCGATCATCCGCAGCCTTGCACAAGCGTTTCCGGATGTGCGCATCGTCATCCACAACATGGTTCAGGCCCCTGGTCAGGTCGCCGTACGGGCTGAAATAACCGGCACCCACCTCGGCGAATTATTTGGCATCGCCGCCACCGGCAAACAGGTGAGCTTCCGTTTGCATGAGTTCCATGCACTGGAGAATGGACGGGTGGTGACCACGTGGCACATGGAGGACTGGTTTGGTCTATTCCTGCAGCTCGGTCAATTCCCTCAATCCTGAACAATGAAGAGAAAGCCATCATGAAAATAGCATCCGTTTCTGTATTCGGCGGCCCTGAGGTCGTCACGCTGCACAACTCCGGTCTGAGCCAGCCAGGCGCTGATGAAGTCCTAGTGCGCGTCGAGGCCGCCAGCGTCAACCCGCTGGATCTGAAGATCATCGCCGGGTACATGCAGCCGGTGTTTCCGGTCGATCTGCCTTACATCCCGGGCACCGACTTCAGCGGTATCGTCAGCAGCGTCGGCGAGCAAGTGAGGCACCTGAAACCCGGTGACCGCGTGTTCGGCCGCAGTACTCCCACTGCGGGTGGCGCCTTTGCCCAGCGGCTGATAATTGCCGCCACCGAGCTTTGTCTGATTCCGGCTTCCATGAGTTTCGAGCAGGCGGCGGCCTTGCCGACGTCGTTCGGCACTGCGCGGCAGGCGTTGTTTGAGGTGGGGCAATTGAAACCCGGCCAACGCGTCTTGATACATGCGGCAGCGGGCGGTGTGGGCAGCATGGCGGTGCAGTTGGCGCATCTGGCGGGCGCGTATGTGATTGCCACGGCTTCCGCGCGCAACATCGAGCTGGTGAAAAGCCTGGGTGCGGACGAGGTGATCGATTACCGCACTCAGGATTTCACCACGCTGCGTGACATCGACCTGGTGCTCGACACAGTCGGCGGCCCGACACTGGAAAGCTCCTGGTCGGTACTCGGGAAGGGCGGACGAATTGCGACCCTCGTGGAGTTCGACATCGAATCACGCGAAGACCATGCCGGAGCGGTCGTGTTCTTCACCAGCGCCACTCCACATCTCCAGGAAGCCGTCCGGCAGTTCAGTGCAGGGCAGTTGCAGATCGTGACGGACTCGATCTTCGCCCTGGACGAGACCCGCGCCGCGCTGGAGAAAGTCGCCACCGGGCATGTCTGCGGGAAGGTCATTATCCGTACCGCCCATTGATTCTGGAGCCGCATCATGACTGACCATGAACAACAGATCGTTCTGATAACGGGTGCAGGTTCGGGTATCGGCAAGGCAATCGCCTTGGCGCTGGCCCGCGCAGGGCACCATGTCTATGCCAGTTTGCGTGATGTCCGGAAGACCAACCGCGACCGCAGTGAAGCGTTGGAGCACATGGCCCGACAGGAAAGCATCACTTTGGAGGTGCTGGAACTCGATGTACTGAGCGAGACCGCTTGTCGTGCAGCCGTCGATCTGATCTTGGCACGACATGGCCGCCTGGACGTGGTGATCAACAACGCTGGCATGTTGATGACGGGAATGACCGAAGCTTTCTCGGTCGAGCAGGTCGCAAGCATCATCGATACCAATGCGCTTTCGTGGTTACGTGTCAATCGCGCCGTCTTGCCGACGATGCGTCGGCAAGGTCACGGACTGTTGATGTATGTGGGCAGCACTACGGCGCGTTTGCACGAGCCATTCTTAGGGCCATACGTTGCCAGTAAAGTTGCTGGCGATGCACTGGCTGAAATTATGGGCATGGAAGTGCGACCATTCGGTATCGAAAGTGTGACACTGGTTCCCGGCGCCTTTACAACCGGGACCGAACACTTTGCACACGCGCAGGAGCCTGCCTATGCCGCTATTGTTGAGCAGTATGGCGATCTTTCTTCACGCATGGCCACGGTGGCGGAAAGACTCAAAGCCATCGACAAGGCTCATGGTGGCTCTTTGACTGTTGAAGACGTTGGCCGTGCTGCGTGCCAAGTATTGTCATTGCCTCGTGGTGCGCGTCCATCGAGGGTCATCATCGATGGTCAGCAAAAAGGCACAGAGGCAATCGACGCCATTTACCATGAGAAGCAGACCGCATTTCTGATTCATCTGGGGTTGGCTGATCTTGCGCCGGCTGCGCCATCGGCGCCGCAAGCTAGTCCTTCGGCTACGCCACGTTCAGCAGGAAAAAATTCATGACTACCCAAGCAGACAAAGTCTGCCATTGTAACGGGCGGATCGCGTGGTATCGGCAAGGCTATCGCATTACGACTGGCAAGAGACGGTTTTGCCGTCGCCATTGGCTATGCGGGAAGCCAGGATCGAGCAGACAACACGGTTGACGAAATCAAGGCGACAGGCGGACGGGCCATTGCGGTCAAGGGAAATGTGGCAGAGCCTGGCGATGTTACTGCACTGTTCTCCGCTGCGCAGGAAACGTTTGGCCGTATTGATGCCGTGGTGAGCAATGCTGGGGAAATGGAGCTAGCCCCAATCAGGGAGGACAGCTTGGCGGTATTTGACCGCATGATGGACACCAACGTTCGCGGCACGTTCCTGGTTTTGGCAAAGGCCGCCGAAATGTTGCCACATGGCGGCCGAATTGTTGCCCTGTCGAGTAGCGTCATTGCCAAAGCCACTCCCGGTTACGGTCCTTATATCGCCTCGAAAAGTGCCGTGGAGGGCTTAGTGCATGTTCTTGCCAACGAACTGCGCGGTCGTAAAGTAACCGTCAACGCCGTGGCACCTGGGCCGGTAGGCACGGAGCTGTTCCTGAAAGGAAAGACTGAGGAGCAGATTTCGATGTTGGCAAACATGGCGCCGCTGCAGCGCTTAGGTGAACCTAATGACATTGCCAATGCGGTCGCCTTCCTGCTAGGCACGGACGGGGGCTGGGTTAACAGCCAGGTTGTTCGCGTCAATGGCGGATTTGCATAGCCTGACGAAGCGAATGCTGAACTTCAAAGCGTCATCTGCTTCAAGGCCTGACGAATGTCGTCGCGCTGATCAAGACGCCGGCACTGGGCGATCACCAGGCCAAAGCGCTGCTCTACGCGCCGGATGAAACAACACTCAATGGGATGCGCGACCGGGCGCTATTGGCTGTTCTTCTCTATCACGGGCTGCGCCGCGAAGAAGCGGCGCTGCTGCAGGTGAGCGACATCCACGACCGGCGTGGGATTCAGCATTTGAAGGTGCATGGCAAGGGCGGCAAGGTGCGCTACCTGCCGATCCACCCGGTGGCAGCTGGGCGCATTCACCAGTACCTAGAAAGCTCAGGGCATCATTTGGCGGACAGAAAGGTACCGCTGTTCATACCGCTCCGCGGCAAGCTAAGCGGTGCCGGCATCACGGCCAATGGCATCTATACGGTGGTGGCGGCCTACGCGCAAAAGGCCGGGATTCAGGTCGACAGCCTAGTAGGGGTTCATGGACTACCAGCGACGGCGGCCACCAATGCCCTGGAGCACGAGGCGGAAATTGCCAAGGTCCAGGCCTGGTTGGGCCATGCCAATATCAGCACAACCAAGATCTATGACCGGCGGGAAAACAGGCCAGAGGATTCACCTACTTACTAGGTGAAGTATTAATAGAAGAGATTAAGACCTAGGCGAGCGCTGGAGCTTCGCGCACCGTCCTTTCAGCGCCTGGCTTTCCATGTTGCTGATACACCCTGCCCGCCTGGAATCGATTAGCCATCGGCCGTCCCAGTGTTCAGTCCCTGGATCAGTATCCAACGTCACCTCCCTCCAGCGTTTGTGCTGCAGAGCTGACGACACCAAGGGGCAGAGCCGCAACGATATATTTGAAATCATTCCCCCGTCTGAAGACATTTCAAGTTTATCGATCCTGGCGAAGTCGCCTGCAGGTGGCGCTCTTGACCGTCAGCTTTCGGCCGAGAGTGTGTAAAAACGCCTTTGCAAACCCTTGCTATGATTTCTGAGGAATTTATCGCAGGGATCGCCCATGAAGCGCTTCATCCAAGGTGAACATCGGGGCCAAAGCACCTTACTGCCCGAAAGCCTCGACGATTACGTCAGCGATACCAATCCGGTACGCGTAGTCGACGTCTTCGTCGACGAACTCGACCTGGTCTCCTTGGGTTTTGATGGCGCTATTCCAGCTGACACAGGCCGGCCTGCTTACCATCCCGCGATCCTGCTGAAGATCTATATCTACGGCTATCTCAATCGCATTCAATCGAGCCGGCGTCTTGAACGAGAGGCGCAGCGCAACGTTGAGCTGATGTGGCTGACCGGGCGTTTGATGCCTGATTTCAAGACCATCGCCAACTTCCGAAAAGACAACAGCAAGGCCATCCGAGGCGTCTGCCGCCAGTTCGTTGTGCTGTGTCAGCAGTTGGGACTGTTCGGAGACAATCTGGTCGCTATCGACGGCAGCAAGTTCAAGGCCGTCAACAACCGCGACCGCAATTTCACCAGTGCCAAACTGAAGCGGCGGATGGAGGAAATTGAATCGAGCATCAACCGTTACCTGGTGGCACTCGATGCCGCCGATCGGCAAGAGCCCACATGCTCTGAGCCCAAAGCCGTGCGGCTGGAAGAGAAAATCGCCAAGCTGAAGACACAAATGAAGGAGCTTCGGGCGATTGAAATCCAGCTCAACGAATCGCCGGATAAACAGGTTTCACTGACCGATCCAGACGCCCGCTCTATGAAGACGCGTGGCACGGGAATCGTTGGCTATAACGTGCAGACAGCGGTCGATACCCAGCACCACTTGATCGTGGCTCATGAGGTTACCAACGTCGGTTCAGACCGCGCTCAACTCAGCTCGATGGCCAAGCAGGCCCGCGAGGCAATGGCGTCAGAAACGCTTTCGGTAGTGGCTGACCGAGGCTACTTCAAAGGCGAAGAAATCTTGGCCTGTCACGACGCAAACATCACCACCTACGTGCCGAAGCCGATGACTTCAAGCGCCAAAGCTGATGGCCGATTCAACAAAGATGCCTTCGTGTATGACGCGACGAAAAACGAATACACCTGCCCGGCGGGAGAGGCATTGATCTGGCGATTCTCCAGCGTTGAGAAAGGCATGTATATGCACTGCTACTGGAGTTCAAAGTGCCAGAGTTGCACGCTGAAAACCCAGTGCACGCCAAGCACAAATCGTCGAGTAAGGCGTTGGGAACATGAAGCTGTGCTGGAGGAAATGCAGCGTCGGTTGAACCAAGCACCAGAGATGATGAAGGTTCGAAAACGGACTGTTGAGCATCCCTTCGGGACGCTCAAGCAATGGATGGGGGCAACGCACTTCCTGACTCGAAAACTGAACGGGGTGAGTGCGGAGATGAGTTTGAATGTGCTCGCCTATAACTTGAAGCGGGTTATAAAAATCATCGGTACAGAAGGCCTGCTGAAGGCGATGGCGGCGTAAAAGCCGCAGCTTTTACTGTCCAAGAGGTGCCAAAGCGCTTCATAAACGCTCTGACGCGCTATCGGCGCTGATCTTGGCAAATGTTCGGGAAATCGCCTCGCCCAGGAGCGCTGGGCTTAGGCATCCAACATACGGAAAGTGTTTTTACACACTCTGGGCCAAATAGCAGACAGATCGTTCTACAATCTTGGTGCTTTGTATCAGCCAGCAGAGCACTAGCGCAGAGAGGAAAAATACTGAGTAGGCGGTTTACCCAGGGCTTTTTTGAACATCGTGATGAATGCATTAACAGAGTCATATCCCAGGATGCCCGCCACACGTTGCACGGATACCCCCTCCGCCAAATGACTCAGTGCGATCATCAAATGCAATTGTTGACGCCAGCGTCCGAAGCTCAGCCCGGTCGTGCTTTCTACAAGCCTGGCCAGCGTTCGTTCACTGGTTGCAAGCCGAATGGCCCACTCGCGCAACGTGGTTCGGTCGCCTGGATCTGAGAAGAGCGTATCCGCGATTTTTTTTATCTTGGGGTGGTCTGATGTCGGCAAGTGCAGCTCTTTCAGCGGTGCATCGGAGAGCTGCTCAAGCAGTACTGAAACTAGCCGGCCTGTCTTGCCCTTGGACAGATAAGAAGGTTCCTGTTCAGCGAGATGCAGGATCAATTCCCGCACAAGGGGCGTGATGGCAACCGTACAGCATTCATCAGGCATGGTTGCTGCGTTGGGCTCCACGAACAGAAAGCAGGTCCGGGCGTTTTCCGTTACTCGGCAACTGTGCGGCGTGCCGCCCGGGATCCATACGGCGTGCTGGGGAGGGACAAGCCAGAGTGCATTTTGCACCTCACAGCTCACGGCGCCATGCAAAGACAGGATCAGCTGACCTTTGCGATGATCATGCGGGCGGGCGCCCGAATCATTGAGGTCCGGCGCAACCTTGAGGGCAATCGCTGCTTGGGCGAAAAGGTCTGAATCGAAATCTTCCGGCGAAGAAACGACATTTTTTGAGCTTGGCATAATTTAGGTATCAGATGTCTTGATATCTATATTAGACAGTTCTTAAGTTCTCTACAGTTGTCTTCTTTTAAGAGGACAGATAAAGAATATGTCAGATACAAAAAACAAGTGGCATGCCATCGCGTTAGTCGCAGGCATTCTGCTTATCGCTGTGAACCTGCGCGTTTCCTTTACCAGTATCGCGCCCGTTTTGCCGCTGATCCAGAATAATTTTGGCTTGAGCGCCTCAGCTCTAGGCCTGCTTACTTCACTGCCATTACTTGCCTTTGCAGCCTTCTCCCCGATTAGCGCATCGGTCGCCCGCAGGTTCGGCATCGAGCGCACGCTTTTCGGTGCACTGTTGGTCATTTCAGCGGGCATCCTGCTCCGCTCCGCAGGCAGTGCGTGGGCGTTGTACGCAGGTACGATATTGATAGGCACTGGGATCGCCCTGGGCAACGTGCTACTGCCCGGCCTGATCAAACGGGAATTTTCGGAAAAAATGGCGTCCATGACCGGCGCTTATTCCATCACGATGGGCGCAGCGGGCGCTGTCGGTTCAGCCGTAATAATTCCGCTGACCCAATCATGGGGATGGCCGATTGCCCTAAGTTTGTTAGTTGCAGCCCCGTTGTTGGCGCTGGTGGTGTGGTTGCCGCAGTTGAAAAAACACGGACACGTAAATCTGTCCGGTCCGAAACAAGCGACAACCGTGGCCGTCTGGCGTTCGCCGCTGGCATGGCAGGTCACACTGTTCATGGGGCTGAACGCGATGCCTTTTTATGTCGCAGTCGGCTGGCTGCCGACCATTCTGATGGACCATGGCATATCCCCGGAGCAAGCAGGCACGGTCCACGGCACGCTTCAACTGACCACCGCCATTCCCGGCTTAATTCTGGCGGCCACGCTTCGCCGTCTCAAAGACCAGAAACTGGCAGCCGCTACCGTCAGCCTGTTAACCGCCTCATCCCTGATCGGGCTCATTTACGCGCCAGACTACGCCATGTTGTGGGCCGCGTTCCTGGGCTTCGGTTCTGGTGCCAGCATGATGCTCGGCCTGACCTTCATCGGCTTGCGCACAAAAAATGCCAGTGACACGGCGGCACTTTCAGGAATGGCGCAGTGCGTCGGCTACCTGATGGCAGCCGCAGGCCCCTTGCTGCTGGGCCAACTGCACGACTGGACCGGTGGCTGGACAGCACCGCTGCTAATCACAGCCGCAATCTCCGTAGCCGGCGCATTCACCGGCATGCTGGCCGGGCGCAATGTTCAACTCGAACCTGCTGAACCATCGTCGCGAACAAGCCCGGTAATCCAGTCAGCGAATGCGCTCACAGCTGGCGATAGAAAGCGCTGATGCGGGTATAGCAGGTGCACAGGAACCGATGCGGGCTGCCAGTCAGCAAGCACTTCGACCAGTCGCCCTTCTCGCAGATGCTCGCTGACCACGTTTTCAGCGAGCTGCACCAGCCCGAAGCCTTCCAGGCACATTTTGATGTAAAGCCCGGTCTCGTTGACTGCCGCAGTGCCGTTCACAGGGACTGAGATTTTTTCGGTGCCACGGGCGAAGCGCATTTCGCCTGCTTGCCTTGCGCGGCCCGAGAAGTAATGGATGGCACTGTGGTGAGACAAATCTTGCGGAGTTTGCGGAGTACCGTGCTCTTCGAGATAGGCGACAGACGCACAGGTCACCCAGCGAAACCGGCCGAGGGGGCGCGCAACGAGCGTTGAGTCATTGAGTTCGCCTGTACGAATAACGCAATCGACACCCTCTTGAACCAGATCAACCTGCCGATCGTTGACGCCTATCATCAGGTAGATATCGGGGTAGCGCCTGTAAAAGTCTCGCAGGTTTGGCATGACGATGAAGTGTGCAATGCCACCCGGCATATCGACACGCAAACGTCCCTGTGGCCGTTTTACGGAATCCGTCAGGCTGGTCTCTGTATGTTCGATCAGCTCCAATATTTCCCTGCATTGCGCCAGATATTGAGCGCCCTCAGGCGTCAGGCTGACCCGCCGCGTTGTTCTGTTCAGCAGGCGCACCTGCAAGTACTTCTCAAGATTTTTAACGCTGCTGGTAACTGTAGAGGCCGGCAGAGAGAGCGTCTGCGCCGCCTGGATAAAGCTTCCTGCTTCAGCCACACGTACGAAAACCTGCATCGCTTGAATACGGTCCATGACTGTTAGCAGCCTCAAAACAGTGATCGGGAAAGGCCTTATTATTCGTAGAAATTGAATAATGAAAACAGTTTTACCATCTTTTTCCCGCAGTATCGCCTTGCGTACATTTCTTCAAACGAAATTTGAAGAGGTGTACCGAAATGGCTGAATACAAACGCAGCATCGTGCAGGCCCCGGCCGCTCCGGCCGCCCGCACACTTATCCGCGGCGCCACTGTGCTGAGCATGGACGGCGATATCGGCAATCTGGAGCGCGGCGATATTCTTATAGAAGGAAGCACCATCACGGCCATAGGTGAAAACCTCGAGGCCGGCGACGCTATGGTTATTGAGGCATCCGGCATGATTGCCATGCCGGGCATGGTCGATACGCACCGTCACTCCTGGGAAGGGCAACTGCGTCGAATCAATCCGAATGCCGAAACCCTGGAAGACTACTGCAACGCCACGCACTTCTCGTTCGCCAAATACTATCAGCCCGGCTGACATGTATATCGGCAATCTGCTGACTGCATTGGGCTGCATCGATGCGGGCATCACGACCGTGGTCGATAACTCGCACAACAGCCGCACCGGCGCGCACTCCGACGCCGCTGTCGAGGCGCTGCTCGATGCAGGTATCCGGTCTGTACACGCCTCCGGTGCGCCAGTTTCTGGTGAATGGGACAAAGCCCACTGGCCGGGCAACCTGGAGCGCCTGCAGGAAAAATACGTCAAGAACGGCGACAACCCACTGCTCTCGCTGGCGGTGATGGCGCAGCTGGAACCTGAGCTGTGGGCTGAAGCCCGGCGTCTGGGCCTGCCGATCATCACCGAATTCTTTGGCGGAGACATGGCAGCTGAGTTGGAAGGGTTGCATCGCGAGGGGCTGCTGCGCTCCGACAACATCTTCAACCACTGCACCGCGCTGCCGGACGCCGGCTGGAAAATCCTTCGCGAGGCTGGCGTGCGGGTCAACGTATGCCCGCGTTCAGATGCCCACTACGGCATTGAAGATGGAATGTTCGCCATGCAGTCGGCTCAGCGTCACGGCATCAGCCCGGGGTTAAGTGTCGATAACGAAACCTCCTACAGTGGTGACATGTTCATGGAGATGCGGGTGGCGTTCTACCTGCAGCGCGTCATGGGCATGCACCAGCAGCGCTGCTGCGGCGCAGAACATCATCCGGTGACCCTGCCCGCTCATGGCCTGCTCAAAGCCGCCACTCTCGACGGCGCCACCTGTGCCGGATTGCAGGACAAAGTCGGCAGCCTGGCCCCCGGCAAACAGGCCGACCTGATCCTTATCAACGCGCAGGACATCAACCTTTACCCGTCAGGCAACGCCTTCGGCACCGTGGTGCACGCGGCCGAACGCAGCAATGTCGATACCGTCATTATTGGCGGGCGCGTCGTCAAGCAGGGCGGCAAGGTGCTGGGCGTGGACAGCGAAAGGCTGCGTGCGGCGATCGACGAATCCCGTGAGCATCTGTTTGCTGCTGCAGGCTATCAGCCGGATATGTTAGCCGAGAAATTCCTGCCGCTTGAGTCAGCCAAGTAAGGAGGCGTGAGATGAACGCAGCCTACTACCTGCTGGCCGTCTGCGCAGGGCTTGGCATCACCCTGCAGACCACGCTGAATGGCCAGCTCGCTAAAGGCGTGGGTGGAGATTCGGTCGCGGCGGCGTTGTTCTCATTTACTGCCGGTGCGGTATGCCTGGGCGTCTTTTCATTTATGCGCGGCGGGATAGTGGCCTCACTGGAGGCTATACCTGCCCAGCCCTGGTGGAGCCTACTGGGCGGTCTGCTGGGTGCCGGTGCCTTGCTTAGTTATGTGGTGCTTGCGCCAAAAGTCGGCCTGTCAGCCCTGCTGGGCCTCGCTATCGCAGGTCAGATTATCTCTTCACTGGTTATCGATCATTTCGGATTGATGGGGGCATCGGAAAGGCCGGTGTCTCTCGTCAAGTTGGCCGGGTCGATGGTGATGCTCGCAGGCCTGGCCATCGCCCTGTTCGGTGACAGGTGGTCAGCGCTTTTCTCCAACTGACTGCCTTGTTTGCGCCATCCTGTTTCGTAGGACACAACCATGTTTAAAACCCTAACCGGCACCACCAGTCTTCTTGGCGAGTGCCCTGTCTGGTGTGAAAGAACCGAACGCCTATTCTGGACCGACATCCCCGGCTGCGAGTTGCGTGCTCTGGACCCCGAAAACGGCGAAGTGCAGCGTTGCTCCCTGCCAGAACCGCTAGGGTCATTTGCCCTCACGGCAGACGAAGACATATTGCTGATGGGACTGGCATCCTGCCTGGGCTACTACAACCTGAGCACCGGTCGTTTCAGCAAAATCACAGCCACCCCAGGCGTGGCAGGAACCCGGATCAATGATGGCCGCTGCGACCGTATGGGAAACTTCGTATTCAGCACTATGGACACCGGCGAGCCGGTGCAAACCATAGGCAGATTTCACCGGCTCAATGCCGCGACGCTCGAGACAGAAACGCTGGACATTCCCGAAGTGGCGATCCCGAACAGCATCTGTTTTAGCCCGGACGGTTCCACCATGTATTACGCGGACTCCCTGCAAGGATGCATTTTCTGCTGCGATTACCCGTCGCTAGAAAACCAGCGTGTATTCACTACAGTCAACTGTCAGGGTGCTCCAGACGGTTCTTGTATTGATGCGCAGGGCTTTCTCTGGAATGCGGAATGGGGCGGTAGCAGAGTCGTGCGTTACGCGACTGACGGCAAAGTTGACAGCGTGATCGACTCCCCGTGTATTCAGACCACTTGCCCGGTGTTAGCGGGACCTGGTTATGAAACGCTTTACTGCACCAGCACACGGATAGGGCTGGATAAGCCGGCAGATTTCGATGGCACGCTGATAAAAGCCGAAGCCGTTGTAGCTGCCGGATTCCCTGAAGAGCGATTTACAGGACGACTGCACTGAATAGTGGGTGCTAGCCTGTAGCTCCGTTCTGAATGCCAACTTGGTAGACGCGTATGAATGACCGCTTCTGGTCGATTCTGTTGAAAAAGTCGGAGATGGTTTTCTCGGCAGAAAAGTGAGCGCATGAGATTGAAGTTTTGAATTGCCGCATAGGCATTCGGACACAGATTTCACGTAGCAACGCGCAAAATACGCTCCTTCACCGATCAGGTTCCTGGCAATTCGAGAAAACCGACTTTTTCAACAGAATCGGCCGTTTTCAGTCGGTCGCGGCAGGCTAAAAACGGCCATAAGCAGTCATTGAACATTAGGGGGTGTATCGCGTCGAAGCGAAACACGCACGTGGATTTGCAAATTATCGAGGCCATAAATGAACGTTGAACGAAGACTGTTCAGCGCGAAGCCGTATTCATTTCGCGCATGACGGAGGCGATGATCTCAAAGGAACTCAGTCGCTGTTGGTGATGGTAGATATCGGAAACGATCATCAGTTCGTCGGCCCCCGTCTCCCGCTGCAACGCCTCTATCCCGGCTCGTACATCGTCAGCATTGCCGATAATCGATTTCGCCAGTACCTCGTTTACCTTGCCTCGCTCCTGTGGTGACCAGTAGCTGTCGATATCTTCGATTGGGGGTTTGCTAAGCCCGTAGTCGCCGCGAAAGACGTCCGCAAACGACATTTGCTGGCTCGTTGCGAGTCTGTGCGCCTCTTGCGCCGTTTCGGCGGCAATAATGTTTACGCCGATCATCACGTGTGGCCTGGCCAGTTGTGCCGAAGGTTTGAAACCGGTGCGATAGAGCTTTAGCGCCAGGACCAGCATTTCTGGAGAGAAATGCGAAGCGAAAGCGAACGGCAGACCCAGCTCGGCGGCGAGTCGGGCACCATAGCTACTTGATCCCAGTACCCACAACGGTACGTTGGTTCCCGCCGCTGGCACTGCTTGTATCTCACGATTCGCGGCGTCATCACTGAAGTAGGACTGTATTTCGAGGATATCCTGCGGGAACGAACTCACACCCGAAATCGGTCGACGTAACGCGCGGACGGTCTGCTGATCTGTGCCGGGAGCGCGGCCGAGTCCGAGATCAATGCGGCCGGGATGCAGTTGAGCAAGTGTCCCGAACTGCTCTGCGATGATTAACGGGGCATGGTTGGGCAGCATGATCCCGCCCGCGCCGACGCGGATGCGATGGGTCCCGGCAGCGATATGATTGACTACAAGCGAGGTCGCGGCGCTCGCGATCCCGACCGTATTGTGATGCTCGGCGACCCAAAAGCGCTTATAGCCCCACGCCTCAGCGTGTATGGCCAAGTCGCGGGCATTATCAATAGCTCCACGCGCATCGGTTTCTAGCGTTACTCTGACGAGATCAAGGATGGAATAGGCAATCACGATGTAGGGGCTCCGGTGTGCACAGTTACAGGTAGTGGGGCTGCCAGACGTTTATCAGGGACAAGGTAGGTGGGCACCCTGAGTGCTATCGATACGGCCCACCGAGCCAGGCTTATTAAACGCCGGAGAGAACGGCCGGATCTCCTGTCCGCCAGACGTTGTCGACCGTGACGCGCTGAATCAGCCACATCCCGCCCTGCCTGACCAATTCGACGTCATAACGGTTTTTCATGAGGTAGTGGCGCGAGTGATCGTTTTGCAGCACGTGTTGTGCTTCGACGAGTGCTTCCAGATGCGCCTTGTCACCGTCAAGGCTGACCCGAGGGTTGCTGACGGAATGCGTCGTGTCGATCTGGCCGAGTGAACCCGAAAGAGCCGAGACGATAGTGTCTCGACCTTCCAGCACTGGGTATTCAAAACCCGCTTTGGCTGCGGCAGGCCCGAAGTCGGAAACGGCATTCTCTGCAAACGCCGACGCAAGCAGTTCGTTGTCGCGCAGATCAATACCAGCGGCAAATCGGTACAGGGTTTCAACGACTGCGAACTTGTCTGCAATTTCTTGGGAATAGGTGGACGACATGGTTAACGCCTGATGTGAAGTGAGTCGTCATGGTATATTTTGTATACCAGATATCAATTACGCACTTTGAAGTCATCAGGTATATCGGAGGAAACCGCATGCAGGAAACAGGTGATCGGACCTTGGCTCAAATCGGCTCAGACACAGGCAACACAGTCGATTGTTCTAGCCGTTACTTGCTGGATCAGATCGCGGACAAGTGGTCAGTGCTGATCCTCGCTGCGTTGTGCCAGAAGCCGCTGCGGTTCAATGAACTCAAGCGCTGTCTGGAAGGCATCACCCAAAAAGCCTTGACTCAGGCACTGCGTCGGCTTGAGCGCAACGGCATCCTGTCCCGTCGGGTGATCCCATCCTCACAGATAGCGGTGGAGTACAGCATCACGCCGTTGGGCCGCACGCTGGAGGATCCGTTCCGGGCCTTGTACCTCTGGACGATCAATCATCTGCCGGCAGTCATGCAGGCCCAGTCGGACTTTGATGAACGTGAAGTTGAAGCGCTGTAGCGCTCTAGACGTCGGTGATGGTCGTCCCTGCAATGGTCTCGGCAAACCCGACCCCGAACACCCGTGCCGGCGTTTCAAAGCCAGGCCTGCGATCCCCGCCGAGCACTCGCCGCGCCGCCTCCACCGCCGTCAATGGGGTGTAGCTATAGCCGTTGACAGTCTCGATCATTGAGCGTGCAACTTTACCGTCCGCCCCTGTCACCTCAGCCACAGCGCGGGCGCGATGAGCCTCACGCTGCTCAGCGCTTGGGCCGTCGGGAAGTAGCGAGAGATCGCCTTCGGGAAAGGCATCGCCGGTGATGTTCACGAACATGGCAATGTTCGGGATCCCGGTGGAGTGCCAACCCGTGACGAGGTCATCCCTTTGGGACGCTTAAACAATGGATGGGCGCAACGCATTTTTTGACGCGAAGGCTGGAAGGCGTCAGTGCAGAAATGAGCTTGAACGTACTCGCCTACAACATGAAGCGGGTTATGAAAATCCTCGGCACCACCAGCTTAATGGAGGCGTTGTCGGCCTGAAAGGGTTGGCTTCGTTGCCTACTTGGCTCGCCAGAAGCCTCTCTGAAGCCTCAACGACCCCTAGTGACGAGCCGTAAGCTTGCTGCGAGCAACTACGCGGCTAACAACCGTCGGCGCTGCGCGCCGACAGTACACCAGCGCGTTTTTACACACTCTGGGCCAGAAGCGGACAGAGTCCCAGCACGGGAGTACTCATTTGCTTGGCAATTCGCAGGAAGGAGACCCACCTAGAGCGCTGTTGTCAAGTCCGTTCAAGAGCAATTTGCTCGGTCAAAGACCCTCCAGGCTGCCTTCGCGAACAAGCAAGTGCGTCGCCTCTGCCCAGGCACTAATCGTCACCAACTCTTCAAGGGTAGGTGCGGTGTATCTGCTCGGTGCGTGCCTGAGGCTAGTGCTAAAGCCGGACGATTCGATCGTATCTTGAACGGCCGTCGTTCAACTAGGTGGATATGCGGCCGCTCGAGCAACGGCTCTAAAGCCAGCTTTTTTGAGCTGCCACCCTCAGACTTCAAGCGCCGCGTATGCCATTCATTAGAAATTTGACAAGTGAGGCCGAAAAACATGGTTGCAGGCCGATTAGAAAACTTGGGACCAGGCAGCGGTCCGGAGAAGGTTGGGCTTGATCCCTCCGGTCTAATAGATGGAAGTCCTGCCGGCATTTTGTTGGGGGGCTGCGCCTCCTTTGCAGATCGTGTTGCGATCTACGAACTGATCGAGCGCGGAATTTCGGCAGCAGACGTACGTGAATACGCGTCGGCCGTAGCTCTTCTCCGCGATGACCGGATTCTTTCGCAGATAACCGGGCTTTCATTCCGCTCCCTACGTCGTCTAAGTAGCGAAGGCCAGAATTTGAACCGCGACCAAACTGCACGGGTCCTCCGTTTTGCTCAAACTCTAGATAAAGCTACACGTGTTTTTGCTGGCCCCAAGGATGCTGAGGATTGGATGTCGACACCAGCAGTCGGTCTCAACTGGGCTACTCCCCTGCGCATGCTCATTAATCCAGTGGGTTTTGAGCTGGTCGATGATTTTTTAACGCGCATGGAATGGGGGGTGTATCACTGAGAACTCTCCACTCTGCTCATGTGCTGACAATTATCGCCATGCGCCACAGGCGGCTATTGGTACATCTGAGTCAGTAGTGCTTACGCGGTCGTTCGCACGAGACCGGCGCGGAAGACCATTAGATGTGAAGCAGTGGCAATGCGTAACGGTGGAGTGATAGCGCTTTAGAACGCGAAGCCTTCCGCTATACGTACAAGCATTTGTTCGACATGGCGCGCCCCTGGCGTTGTGAACAGCAAGTCAACCGGCCGTTTGCCTGACAAACATTCCCTGGGCTTACTCAGCCAACGTCTCGCTTTCGAAGGATTTCCGAACAGTGCTTCAGCCAGCGCGGTGATATGCACCACCTGAAAAAGACGATGACTCTCAATCGGCGTCAATTGCTGATCGTTCGCCAGCCGTCGTTTGAGGGTCCTGAGCGGCACAATGCAATCACGCGTGATTGGGCTTATTGCTCCGAGCTCAAGGAGCGTTTTCACTGCAGACGCCGGGAAGCCATTCTCTATCTGTTCATGGATATGTTCCGCAGAAGCCTCCAACGGGATGTGAAGTAATGCTTCCATACGCAGACGGTAGTGGTGGTAGGCAGTCTCGCGCATCGCTTCGGCAAACATTAGATGACCCTTTGGTACGGATAATATTCCTAATTCCTGCGCTGCGAGGAGCGTGCCAACAATCTATGTAAGGATTATCCCGGCATGAAGTTGCTGGCCTCCTCATGAGCCGCAGCCACTATCTTTCCAGGGTTTTCATTGATGACATCCTCGGGCCGCTTGTTGTCGAGGAAGGTATTCGGAGATCTGAACCAGAATGCCAAATCCCAACCGTCCTTCTGGGGATGCAGGACGGTGAGCACATCTTGCAGGCTAGGAGTTAGGTTGCCGTTGGTCAGGAACGCATAGTTGGGATAAAGAAGTTCGCCTTCATGCTCTACCGAAAAGATCTGCCGCCGCGCCTCCGCTTGAACCAGCGAGATCCGGAGCGTCCTTGCGTCCATATTTAGCTGCTGTGCCAAGCCTTCATGCGTCAGAAACCGTCCGCCTGCCAGAATCTCGGTTTTGGCCCGGGTAAGCATTTCGGCTAATCGCTCAGCAAGGTTGCGTGCATGTGGATTTTTTCCCGTGAAGGAAATCGTGGTGCTTCAGTGGCCTCCAGCCGCAGTTGCTCTACGTCTACCGATGTCGGTTTCGGAGATATGTTCTGTGTGTCAGCTCGGGGTGTTATCCCATCGCTTCTATTTTTCGCGGTCATGTCCTAGAGCCTCTGAGATGATCTCAACCGGAATACAGTTGAGTCGCGTCGTTCCGGAGACAGCACGTATCCCGAATATTAGACGTTGCACGTCTACCTCTCCATGTTTGGAGATTTTCAACCTGTTTTCGTGAGTCTTGGCGGGCTGCATCTGCCATCTCCTGGCTTATCCAGAACTACCTTCCTCAACACATCGTGTCGTGACCGGATATCTAAACTCCGCTCTGAATTGTCGCCAGAAATGCGCGGGTACCGCGATATTGATCCTTCTTCTCCAAGCAGCTAGGGAGGCAGGGTATCAAGGAGTAAAGCTCAGCTTTGCTCAGCTGAAGGCCAGAGGCAGCGCCGAAGCAATTCAAGAGTGACTGCTCGACTAGGCTTCGCAGAGCATGGTCCTTGGCCGACCAGTCCACTTTGGAATGATTGCCTCGCTTGATGGTGGGAAGCTGGGCGGTTTGTGCCAGCAGCCACGCTTTGTCATTTCGATACAACCAAGCGTAGGTAGCCGGTAAACGCTCGCGAAGCGCTTTGGCACTTAGTCGGGGCATTTTATTAACCAAGGCGGTCAAGTCCTTCCGGCGGAGGGCTCTTGCCTCATCGAATCGGCGCTGGGCCCATGCCTGTTGGACCAATGGTTCTGACTGGAGAAGCTTATTTACGGTTGAAACCGTAATTTCAAAGGCTGCGCAGATGGTCATTTTGTCGGCTCCGTTGGTCAACAGCTCCATGATCTTAGTTCTGATGGCAGGCTTGAGAACTTTCGGTCTTGGTTTCCCCGTAGCGGCAACATCATGGAGCCTAGTGGCGGATTTAGACGCAGACACCGGGCCTGCTTCGTACTCTTCTGCATCTTCCAGGGTTTTCACATCCATCATCTCCTGGTAAGCACGTAAAAATGCATCGAAGCTTTCGAACAGCCAGATGATCAAGACCAAGTGCTTGAGTGGGTGACTGTGCCCGCGAGGGGAGCGAATAAGTCCTCCAATAAAAGCCATTGCGCCATCGGTTGAGCTGGGGAGTGAATGGAACGGGTAGAAGTCGTGGAGCATCGACGTGTGAGTCACAAATGATCTGGCAACGTTGGACAGGCTGACTCGTGATCTTGTAGTTATGTTCAAAGCTTGGCGGTACACCCGAGTGACAATTTGAGGATCAAGGTGATTGCCAAGTCCTATAGAGGCAAGGCAGGAGGCCGCGGTCGCTAATGACGTGAGAGCATCGTATTGCGCGGTTGATAACTGCCCATTGGCAACGGGGGAGAGAATCCCCGCGCTTGGCAAAGTCCACTGGAAACGCCCCGACCACCTTCGATTGGCAGTGCAACTCTTGAGGAGGCATCCATGAGATGGACAAACGATTACCCCGGGGTATTGATGAATTAGGTGCCAGTACGCAACGCCCTTTTCGGCGGTGTCTTGGTTCATGCACGTTGTGCAGGCTTTGAGAGCATGCTCTGCACCGTAGCGACCGGTCAGAAGTCCTAGTCGATATTTAATTGAGCCAAGGCTCTGCGATTTCATAGCTTTGACGGCTGCCTGGACGGCGCTGTCAGACTGAAAAGGAGCGAAGAACGGAAGAATGGTCCTCTGGGCAATAATCTCGTCCGCGCTTCCTAATGCGCCCTGTGTGTTCGTTTCGAAGGCGTCGAGATTGAAAGGAAAATCATGTTTTATGCCTCGCTCCTGCACGCCGAAAAGCGCAGCGGCGGTTTCCCTTGGCTGGACGTTGCCAAGCAGTATGTGCTGCCGGCTGCATAGGCTAAAAAAGATCTCGTCCTCATACCAGCGAGGGAAAGGTGGGGGGGCCGCCTGCTGTGCTGACGTCCGTATGCTGTCCATGACCGGTACCCGCGGATCTACGTCAGCATTGTAGAAGGCACCTTAAGGGACTGGCAAAACACCAGTTGTCATAAGAGGAATGGGCTTATAAAAAAATAATCCTTGGAGCACAGCTTGTCAGGCGATAAAACTTCGAAAATATTGCTGTGGGATAAGAAGTTTCATAAATTCACTGGCGAGTTACATGACATGAAACGCAGGAGGCATGAGCCTCGCGACATGTTTCCACCTCGAGAGGTGCACTTTTTGTTGTCAACGGTACTTTGCTAGCGTTAACATTCTTCGCTATGCGTTACTTCAGAGTTGGAAAGTACGCAGCAATAAATATATACGTCGCGCGAAGCGTTGAGCCGCGAGGAGGAGCTGAGGGGCAGCGATGCTCGCAGAGGACCACGCAGGGTGAACGGGGTCGAAGATCCCTCACCGCTTGCCACGCAGGCCTGAAACCGGAATTGAGAGGTATCACTATGACACCCTGCTAAACGCTAGGAGTCAGATAGACAGAGGCCCAAGGTCGCACTTGGGCCTCTGTTGGATTGTCAGATTTCGAAGCCCTGACAAATCCATTGTCTATCCACTTGTGTAGGGCGTCAAGCCCCGCACCGGCTCCGTTCATCCCAAGAAAATAACCTATCGTAAACTGCGACGCATTTGTCTGCGTGAATGTTTTTAAAATAGTTACTTTCTGGCGAGTATTTTGTGCGATCCAAAATACTCCCGGAAGTACGGTGAAATGGATAAGCGCGGATGAAACCGCATCAAAGATACAGCCTAATTATTGAGCGTCAGCGAAACTTCCACTGGGGTGATCAATACACGCCCTCAGTACTGGCTCAAGTTTCCGAGGCACCGAGAGGTTCGCGCGTAAGCCGCTTAGTTAGCAGCAAACTAGGCCGTAATCTACACGCCTTATCGTCGCCTGAGAGGCTGTTCATACAGTTAGCCCTTCATCATCCACGACTTTTTGATCTGCATGAACAAAAAATGCTCTCCCCCGTTCCCACCGTCCATCCGTTGTACGGACACCCCCTAACACGCGGAAAGTTTCTGCCTCCAGTGGTGGGTACGTTAGAGATCGCTGAGTCGATTGGGTTCGAGCATTTCGCCATTTGCGTCACCGACGAGGATGGGGCACGTAACTGGCATCCATTTCCCTACCAGGGAGATTTACTGCTTTACCTCACGTCTACCGACGGTGTCCCCTATGCCATCAACTGTAAGGGGCCGGGGAACACGCCTTCCGAGCCCGAGCAATAAGGGCGATTGTGTCCGCGTATTTTAAGCGGATGCAATTACCCTTAATGCCAGGATCGTCATGCGCCAACGTAAGTCATACCCGAAATCCTTCAAGACCCAAGTCGTTCAAGAGTGCGAGCAGCCCGGTGTTTCCGTGGCAGCTATTGCGATGAGTCACGGGATTAATGCCAATGTCGTTCGCCGGTGGATACCGCTTTACCGTGATCGGCAGGCAGTCGCGCTGCCAGCTTTCATTCCTTTGAAAGTCGCGCCGGTTGAACCAAAACATAAGACCGAAGCGTCAGCGATCATTGCGCTGGCGCTTGGCGAGCAATCGCTCATCGTGAAATGGCCAACTTCCGACCCTGACGGATGCGCCCGCTTTGTCCGAGGGCTTGTTCTTTGATCCGCATCGATGCCATCTGGCTCGCCACCGAGCCGATGGACATGCGCGCCGGTACCGAGACGGCATTGGCCAGGGTGATCTCGGTGTTCGGTGCGGCGAAGCCGCACTGTGCTTATCTGTTCGCCAACCGCCGCGCCAATCGCATGAAAGTGCTGGTGCATGACGGCTTCGGAATATGGCTGGCGGCGCGCCGGTTGAACCAAGGCAAGTTCCACTGGCCAGGTATTCGCCAAGGCTCTGAACTGGAGTTGGCTCCCGAGCAACTTCAGGCTTTAGTACTGGGCCTGCCATGGCAACGCGTAGGCTCCGGCGGCTCGATCACACTGCTTTAACGGCTGCCATTAGCCTATCGGTCTATCGCCGCGAACTGCTTGCTCTGGCAAAATCGGCGCCATGACTTCGCTCCCCAATCTCGACCACCTTACCCCTGAACAACTGCGCGCTTTGGCGGCGCAGTTGATACAGCGTGTCGAGACGCTCGACCATCAAGTCGACACACTGGGTAAGACGGTTGAGACGATGGGCAAGAAGATCAACCGCGATCAAACGGTTATCGAGAAGCTCACCCACGAGATCGCACAACTCAAGCGTTTGAAGTTTGCCAAGCGTAGCGAGCAGATGAATCCTGAACAGGCCAGCTTGCTCGATGACCTGATCGATACCGATATCGCGGCGATTGAAGCAGAGCTTCAAGCCTTGCAAACAGTGCTGGCTCCGACCGAGAAAAAGCAAAAGCCCAAACGCACTGCTTTGCCGGCAGAGTTTCCACGCACGCTAATCCATCACGAGCCGGACAACACTCACTGCCCATGTGGCTGCGCACTCAAGCGTATCGGTGAGGACGTCAGCGAAAAGCTGGACTACACGCCCGGCGTATTTACCGTTGAACGCCATGTCCGTGGCAAATGGGTCTGTGATAACTGCGAAACGCTGATTCAGGCACCGGTTCCTGCACAGATTATTGATAAGGGCATCCCAACCGCCGGGCTGTTGGCCCACGTCATGATCGCCAAGTTTGCCGACCACCTGCCGCTTTACCGTCAGGAATCGATCTTCGGTCGTGCCGGCTTGGCGATTCCACGTTCAACTTTGGCTCAATGGGTGGGTGTGACTGGGGTGCAGCTGCAACCTCTGGTCGATGCACTGCGCGACGTAGTGCTAGGGCAACAGGTTGTTCATGCCGATGAAACACCGGTGCAAATGCTCATGCCGGGAACGAAGAAGACTCACCGCTCCTATGTTTGGGCCTACGCCACCAGCCAGTTCTGCGAAACAGCAGCTGTTGTTTATGACTTCAGCCCCAGCCGCGCTGGTGAACATGCTCGCAACTTCCTGCAAGACTGGAAGGGTAAACTGGTCTGTGATGATTTTGGCGGCTACAAGGCCAGCTTCGCACTCGGCGTGACCGAGATCGGTTGCATGGCCCATGCGCGGCGCAAGTTCTTCGAACTGCACGCGACCAACAAGAGCACGCTCGCCGAACAGGCCCTGCGCTACATCCAGTTGCTTTACGAAATCGAGAGTGAAGTGCGCGACCTGGAGCCGGATTTACGGCGCCGAATACGGCAAGAAAAAGCCGTACCGGTGATGGATAGGCTGCATGCCTGGATGATGGCCCAGCGCGATCTCGTGCCTGAAGGCTCAGCCATCAGCAGAGCACTGGATTACAGCCTGAAACGCTGGGCAGCGTTGTCGCGCTACCTCGATGACGGGGCCGTACCCATTGACAATAATTGGTGCGAGAACCAAATCCGACCGTGGGCGTTGGGTCGCAAAAACTGGCTCTTTGCAGGTTCGCTGCGCAGCGGCAAACGGGCGGCGGCGATTATGAGTTTGATCCAGTCTGCGCGGCTCAATGGCCATGATCCGTACGCATATCTGAAGGATGTCCTTACGCGCCTACCAACGCAGCGAGCGAGTGAAATTGATCAGTTGCTGCCGCATAGGTGGCAGCCGGCCTAATCACGCAAGGCGTGATGCCCGGACGCATACCATCAACTGGACAATCAAGTCCACACAGGAGGATTTTGCTGAGCGCCGTAGATCTAAACTTAAGACCCGAACGCAATTGAAGAAAGACCGCGATCATGCGGAGCTAAGGTTTCGGCTAGAGGAAGAATACTACGAGCGACTAGGGATCCGGACAGTTCAGCTATCACCCGAGCTAATCAGTCCCGTAGCCAGGGGGAACCTCGACCTCCTTTGGGCTGCACATGGGCGCGAGCTTACGCTTGACCCGCTTCTTTTGGCTGATTACAGCAGCGATATTAGTGAAGCGGTTAGGATCGGTGATCCGGTAGCCGAAGTCGCCATCCGATATGGTGCCCGATGGGGCCATAGGGACCAGTTCTTAACGCGTATATACCAAGACATTTGGTACCGCAATCTGCGGGTTAATCTGCTCCGACCGTTGCAAATCGACCATCCTCTCTTCAGCGAGGGAGGAGATCTCGTTGTCGAATATGCCAGCCTATTCGGTGGCGAACAGCCATGATTACTGGATCACGCATCGTCGCCCCTGAGGGTTACAAAGGGTTATCCAAGAACCATACGTACTACTTTCTGCAGAACGATGCGGCATGTAACCGCGTAAGGTTTGTCCTGTTCACCGAATCAGGCGGCGAGATCTGCGCTCGGTTGATAACAATGTCCTCCGTAGAGTTTGAGTCGGCCATCGATAATGAGGAGGTGGTAGAGCTAGAAGATGGCGAAATCTATCCGCCGTGGCTGGCGTCTATTCAGGGTGTGTCTATTTCCCAACTTGAGCATCGCAGAATTCATACCAAGGAGAGCTACCTAGAAAAGGTAGACCGTAGGTATTTGGCGATTGCAGAACTGGTCCCACGAGCGAGGGAGATTTTGGGGATGGATGACCCCGGTGCAGAGATCGGTACATGTGCCCGTAGCCAAAAACTGAACGCCAACAGGGTGAGGTTATGGTTCTACACCTACCTCATCTTTGGGCGGAACAAGTGGGCTCTCATGCCCCGATTGCATAACATCGGACGTTGGGATAGGGACGAAAAGGCCAGCCCTAATAAGCTTGGACGCCCTTCAGGGACTGGCAAAAAAGCGGGCCATCCTGCCACCCCGGAAATGAAAGCAGGCATCCTGAAAGGGTATCTGGCCAATAAATCCAAGTACAAAACAATGGCGAAAATCTATCGTAAGGTTCTAACCAATGTATTTGGTTGCATTTCGACCGGTGAGGAATGGATTAATCCCGAAGGAAAGCCGTTTCCAAGTTATGGTCAGTTCCGGCGCTGGGTGATTTTGCAAACGGTACGAGCATCGCGTGCTATCGAAGAAAAAGGTCCTTCTAAGGCACGGGCTCAGTCAGGCGATGTCGGAAGCTTTTCGGAGAGGTTGCTAGTTGTAAATCAAAGAGTTGAATTCGATGGATATTACGTTTCGGAAAAACTCTCAGGTTTGACGGAGGATAGTGCGGTCGACGGTTTTTGCGTAGTCAGATCGGTGTGTGATCTGTCCGGCCAAATCACAGGTATTGGGTTTGCTACCAGTCGAGAGAACATGGAGGCCTACAGGAATTGCTTGTTTTCCCAAGCGATTGGCAAGGTTAAGTATGGGGAACTGCATGGCTGCTTGATATTGCCCGGCGAATGGCCTTGTCAGGGGCTAGCCAGTGACATGATCGTAGACAGAGGACCTGCTGCGGGATTCGATTGCTTGCCTGAAATCAGGTGGTTGGGAGCCCTCGAACTGCCGCCCAGCTACTCCGGCCAGGGAAAGGCAAGTATTGAATCTTCTCATCCCCGTGATAAGAAATTCAATGATCAGCCGGCCTACTTCCACAGCTCTCATAACTTCGTTGAAATGGCCAAACGTGAAATCCTACAGGTACTCAAGGACAATCACGGCTCCAATGCATCAGGAAGAATGACAGAAGATCTCTACCTCGCAGGGGTACCGCCGACTCCACAAGGCATATGGAATTACTACCATGAGGTCGGACGGGACCACTCAGTCATGATGCCGTTCGACGAGGCCGTCAGGACGTTTCTAACGCCCCAGCCCGTCACTATCAGAAAGGATGCAGTTTACCTGTATGGCCGGAAATATCGCTCAAACGCCCTCATGGAAACCGGCGTTTTTGAACGCGTAGCCAGAAAGGGAGTTATTCACGCAAAAGCATACGTGCTGAACATGTGTGTTCGCCATATTTGGATAGAGTTGGAAAACGAGTTATTTGAACTTAGCTTTGTGCTACCGATAAGGGCTCTGGAGGGAAGTGGTGATGTCACTCTTGAGGAGCTGAAATTTATTGATGAGCGTCGGCGAAATCGTAATTCTTTACAGGACGATAAAAGCCTCGCATCCGATCAACTTTATGAAGATAGATTTCAAGGAATCACCGGAAAGGAATGGGACGCTGGTAAATGGGTGGCGGGCCAGGTTAGAAAAGGCGCCTCTACATCTCGCGATGACGCCGACTATGCTCACTTCTTGGGGCGCAAAAAATGAACAATTCAATTCTTTCACGATTTGACGGGTGCTCAGATATCGATAGAATTCGCGCCGTTGTCACCGTCAGGCCTAAGCCCCTCGCCGGGCTCAGTCTGATGCACAGCCACATTGCAGCAGAAACTATTTTTAATGCCCTAGAAGAAATCTTTATTCCAAATGATTTTTCCCTAGAGTTTATTAAAGAAATGGCCGACAGGGCACAACTACACTCACAGCGTATGTTTGGTACAGAGGAGTCTTACGTTGATAAAATCTACAATCCTCCCAAAGCCGAAGTCACCCCCGTCTGTCTGACCGGTTTGGCTGGAATTGGTAAGAGTCAGACCATTACAGCCCTCATGAAGGTGATGCCTGAGCCTACTGATTCCCCCTACGATCACTTTAATGGACCGTTAAGTATTCGTTCCTATTGGCATGCTAGCGCTCGGGGGAAAGCAGCGGGGAAACAAATGCTTTCAGGTTTTTTGGGAAGAGACGCAGCGAAAGGGCCAACGGCAGGCTCTCTGTTGAATGACTGCAGACGGCAGGCCAACATGTATGTAATTTCGCTATTAATATTGGACGAAACGCAGCATGTCAGCACCGGCCAGGGCGCTGCCAAAGTGACGGATATCCTCTTAACCTTGACCGCCATAGGCCCGCCTATGGTCTACGCGTGTAACTACAGCCTAGGGCACAAGCTGAAGGGGCGTAACAGCGAGGACAAGCAGCGGTTGTTAGCCGACCCGCGCGTGATGTTGCCAGACGAACCTGATAGCCATGCTTGGCAAGATTACATCCAAGAGTGTATGAGGGTTTGCAATGGGCACCTGAAAATTGATGCCGCCGTATTAGCTGAGGAGTTGTATAGGGCCACGTTTGGAATTAAGCGCCTGGTAGTAAGACTGCTGAAAATTGCCTATCTTGAAGCGCGTTCAGCGGGACGGTTCGATGTGGTCCTAGCCGATCTGGATCAGGCGTATGCCTCTACCGCATATTCGGTGAGCCGTGGTGAGGTCGAAGAGCTGCACCGCATGGCTATTCAAGGCGGAACCAGCGGTAGACTTGATCTTCTTTGCCCCTTTGACCTACCCAAGCAACCTCGGTCCAATGTGGTCAGCTTTTCGAGCGCTGACCGTCACCATCGAGTAGTTACTAAGGTGCTGCATTCATCGCTAACAGTCCAAGAGCGCGCTGCGAAACAAGGGATGGCCGATGTCGTCCCTGGCTTGGCGACGGAACCTGTGAAGCCGAAAAGGTTGCCTCGCCTCTCTAAGCCAACTACGGATGATATGGTTAGAAATTTTGAGCAATTCAAGCCGAAATCGGATTCCTCTTCGAAGTCAAAGCGACCAAAGTAAAGAAATGTTCGAAGCTCGAGGCATACCACCAGTTAAATCCTGGCGTGCATTGCTTGAGCTCAGTGTGCGACAGGACCAATGTTGGCTTGGACTGCGGCCTAGACCTACGGCTACGCCAGCGCGCACCTGCTGAACAGGACGCGCGCAGACCGCTTCGCAGATGCATTGGTGGGATAGGCTGTAAAAAGTGGCAAAACATAGGTAATCTACGTTTTTGTCCCAAGCATTGAAATGCTTGATAACTGCCAGGTGAAGAAGTTTGAGAAGGCTAAGCGGCATTGAAATATACAACATGCCTCGGACGGGAAAAACTGTAGCTATCCCTATTACCCCCGGGAAAAGCATTTTAGTGCTTACTGGCTACAATGGTTCAGGGAAATCACGTCTCATAGCCGCAGTCATGGAGACACTTTCCATGATCAGAGACCACGACTTTCCAGCCCAAGCGCAGGATTGGGCAATGAAAATTTCATTCGAGGACGGTACCGAAGCTATATCGGTCAAGATGGATAGGGGCACAGTTGGCAATGAAAAAATAGCATCGAAAATGCAGGGTTTAATCGGCAAGCGTTTTCCACTTGAAAAACTATATAATACTGCAAAAAAGTTTATTGCAAACAGCACCGATAAAACGGTCCATACTGGTGGAAAGCCGCCGCCCGATGGATGGCAAAAAAACTTTGGTGGTGTATCGCTTTTGAACGTGCCTGAAAATATTGAGAATTACCCATCGGAGTTAGATGCAGTCGCATTTATTGACGACAAAGTTTTTTTTAATTACGAGCGGAAGCTAGAAAAGGCGGTATTTAAAGCAGATGCAAGTCTAGATAACACTCTAATGGTTTTAATCACAGAGTTTATTTCCTCTAAAGCTGTCCTTGGGCTGGTTACGGGACAACTTGAGAGCTCTGTCAGAGAAATCATGAAAGAGTATCTATCTGGAACACAAAAGCACCGTAAAGGTGCAGATCAAGAAGACGCATTGGACTTTGTTCGCGCCCGCCTTGATCCTGACGCACTGGCTGTGGAAAGCGAGCCACTTTTCTCACAGACCGAAGTATTCACAACGCTAAATACCTTCTTCAAGACTACGAAGCGTGAGTTAATATGGAAAAGCAACAAGATTTGCATGCAACTTTCTGATGGAAGTATTGTGGAGTGGTACTATTGCTCCAAAGGTGAAAAGGCCTTACTAGCGCTCTTCCTGACTGTATATCTCTACAGAGATAACTCTATATTTTTCTTGGATGAGCCTGAGGCTTCACTTCACGCCGAATGGCAAAAAAAGATCCTTCCCGCGTTGAAAGAGCTTGCTCCAAGCGCTCAATTTATCGTTGCTACGCATTCTCCATTTTTGATAATGAACACAGAGCACGAGCAAATAGTTAACATGGCGAAGTTTTAACACGGAAGATATGCGATGACCACGGCATTGGAGTTTGGTTTCATCATAGAGTCTGGGGATATTGAAAAGCTAAAATTTTTCAATTCGGACGGAACCGACCGAGAGACGGTTGTCGTATGGGTCGAATCCAGAGCCGATAAGCGGTTTTGGAGCCCGATTTTGCTGGACAATGACAACTATCGCTTTGATCTGAAGATTGCAGATGATCACATTTCTGCAGACGCCAGAGTCGCTACCGGCTGCAAAAGATTGATGGCTTTGAGGGAAAGAGGCGAGATAGTTTTAGGGAAAAACAATATTTATTGCTTGGATAGCGATGAGGGTTTCCTCATATCGATTTTCGACAGATCCGTACAAGACCATCACCACATTTACTATACAAACATTCATTCTATCGAGAATGCCTTCCTTTATCCTGCCTATGCAGATCGCATATTCGAAGCTGTTTCTGCGCGTCGCTTGAATGACTTAAGCGTCAAACCCTCTGAGCTATTGGGCGAGGTCAGTGCTGACACTTTTGAAGTCATAAAACTCATCTCTTTTTCTTTAAGATATGTTCCACCTGTCGGCCTTAAGCTGAGAGAAGATTTGTACGAAGCCCTAAATCGGCTTAAGAATATTGATGTGACTTTATCAATAGCAAACTCTACGGATTACTCGGCATTTAAAGAGGCTGTCCTAGAAATTTCGGCTGCTGCCCATAGAGCCATAATCCCGATGAATAAGGAAAGTTACTTATTGTTTGACCAAGCCTTGACTGCTGCAGGTTTCAGCAAAACTAATGCGTACCTGTTCCTCCGCGGTCATGACATTTTCGAAACTACGGTTTGCATTTTTAATCGTCTCAGTAAAACAATGAAAGCGCAAGAGATTGCGAAAGTTAAAGAACTATACGCCAATCCTAAATCCTCGATCAACGCCATTCACAATGAATGGGATGATTATGGAAGTAGTCTGCGGGTCGGTTTTTGCGCTTCAAATTTTGAGATCCCGTTCTTCTCACAGACATGCAAAGCTCTTACCCAGAACTACAGATGAATTTTCGCAGCTTCCGTATCGATCTCTCATGGTCCAAGCTTGGGCTTGCCTAAGTGCTGCTACGTCCCAAGCAAGGCTGCCAAACGCGCCTGTTACGAATAAAGCCTGGTCTCTTGACGCTTGGCGCTGCACCAAATCCAGATGGTTGGAAATAAGCAGCAGCGTTGGAAAAATGGGCGGCAAGGTAGCTCAATCACTAAGACCCGGGTGAAGTGAGTCTGGTCAACATACGCAGCGGACGGGCGCGGCAGTAAGCTTCAGGCCGGTATCTACCGGTCGGATGGCCGCAAGAAATCGAGGGTGTATCCAGCGCGGTCTGGGTTGGACTTAGTCATGTCGTATCCTTGCGGCTATATAGGATGCCTGGCAAGGGCTACGTTTTTCAGGGGCAAGGCCACTTTCAATAAGCGCCTGGCCTTCATCGACGGTACCAACTCCCAACCGATGCCCCTCGCGACTCACGTCAACTCGAAGACGCTTCCTGATGCTCTGACCGGTTGCATATGTTAGTTGTCCATTCGCAATCTGCAAAGCCGCGGACGGCTGGTTCAGAACTATTAGCTGAAGGAATAAGTGTTTTTTCAAGGCTTAGGTCTGCGGACGGTTTATATTTCATTGCGATCTTCAGATTCGGTGGTTTCGGGCTGGCTGGACAGTTTATAGAATGTTCACTGCGAACCCGGGAGTGCCCGGTTTTATTACCTAGGTGTGGACGGTTTATAATTCACAAAATCAATCCGATTCGCTGCTATGGATCTTCGCGTACTCCGCGATGTCGGCTAGCACACAAGATCCGTAGGACTGGCTTTAGCCGGGAGGGCGGAAGGTCTGAAGACGCAACCGCTGCGAATGTACTGGCCTCCTCCCGGCTAAAGCCGGTCCTACTGGATGTATTCAACTTCATCAATCACCCGCGCCAGGCGCTCAGCCAGTTCCGCTGCCTGAGCCTCGCTGGCCACGTTGGTAAAACTCATCAATAGCCCGCGTTCGGCGGGTGAGGTGAGGTGCCAGTCGGACAAGGCTTGAACGGCAAGCCCGGCCTTTCTTGCCGACGCGGCGATGACCCGATCGTTCAGGCCTTCGCTCATTTCCGCGCACAGGTGCATGCCACCTAGCTGCAGGTTGACCGACAAGCGTGTGCTCAGCCTGACGCTCAGGGCGTTGGTCAGCAACATTCGCCGATGGGCATAGAGGCTGCGCATTTTTTTCAGATGCCGGGGGAAGTGGCCTTGCTCGATAAAGGTCGCGACGGTGGATTGCCACAGTTGCGGGCAATGGTTGTGCATGTCGTCGGCCATTTTGCGGAACCGGTTGACCTGGGCTTCGGGTACCACCAGATACGCGAGTCGCAAGCCGGGCACCAGCACCTTGCTGAAGGTCCCGCAGTACAAAACCCGGCCGTGTTCGTCCAGGCTCTTGAGCGCCGGGATCGGTCGACCCTTGTAACGGTATTCGCTGTCGTAATCGTCCTCGATGATCCAGCTGTTCTGACGATTGGCCCAGTCCAGCAGAGCCTGGCGGCGATTCAGCGACAGGGAAACGCACAGCGGGCTTTGATGCGTCGGCGTGACCACCGCAAAGCGTGCATCGGGTGCGCGCTGGATGCCGGCCTCGACCACCAGTCCATCACTGTCCACCGGCACCGGGACCAGTTGCATGCCGGCTTCGCCGAGAAACTGGTGGGCCATGAAATAACCGGGATCTTCGAACCAGCAGCGGTCGTCTTTGTGCATCAGGCTGCGGCAGATCAGATCCAGACAGCCGCGATAGCCTGCGCAAATGAAGATCTGTTCCGGCAGGCAATTGATACCCCGGGAAATCCCCAGATAACCCGCCAGCGCGGTGCGCAGCGCCAGATCCCCGTGGCTGTCGGGATAGTTGAGTGCGTCCAGCCCGCCTTGGCGCAATGTGCGGCTGGCCAGCCGATTCCAGAGTTTGCGCGGGAACGCGTCCAGCGCGGGCATTCCCATCTGCAAGGGCATGGGAGCAGTGCCCGGATGTACGACAGCGGGTTGCGGCGCCTGAGCGGGCCGGGTGGGCGGCGCGCTCGCAACGGCGTCGACCAGCTGCGAAACCACCGTGCCGGCCGGTCCGCGTGCGAGCAGGTAACCCTCGCTGATCAATAGCTGATAGGCGGTTTCTACCGTGCCGCGCGCCAGGTTCAATTCGGCTGCCAGCGCGCGCACCGATGGCACTCGATCCCCCGGCTTGAGGTGGCCGTCGGCGATGGACTGGCGAAAACGCAGATAGATCTGCCGATACAGCGGCGCGTCCGGGGTTGTGTCGGGCAAGGATCTATTCATTGCATGGCCTAGTCGTTTTTGCACTTCTTGGCTCTATAGAGTAGGCCATGCGGCGCATACAGTAGGCACACATTTGAAGGAGAGTGTGCCATGCAACCCCCCATGTTCAGACTGTTGAGTCGCGGCGCCGAGCAGGCGGCAGGCTTCACGCTCATGCAGCAACTACGCCCGCACTTGAGCGATCTTGAATCATTCACCCGGCAGCTGGATCGCCAGGCCTATCAGGGTTATCGGCTGTGGGGTCTGTGGCAGGGCGACCAGTTGGCCGGGCTGATCGGCTTTCGTGAGCTGGAAAACCTGATCTATGGCCGCTTCATCTACGTCGACGATCTGATAGTCGATCCGACCATGCGCCAGTCTGGATTGGGCTCGGTGTTGCTGGATAAAGTCCGCGAAGAAGCCCGGCTGCGAGGCTGTGCTCATCTGGTCCTGGATACCGGCCTGCACATGGCGCTGGCACAACGCTTTTATTTCCGCGCCGGGCTGCTGGCCCGAGGCATGCATTTCGTCCAGCCACTGGACGTCGCTCAGGAGTCCGCCCATGCGTGAATTATTGCTGATCACCGCCAGCCCTCACGGGGAAGCGTCAACCGGTTATGGGTTGGCCGTCGAATGGGCCGACTCGCTGCGATCCAGACATGCGCAATTCACCCTGACCCAGCGCGACCTGGTCGCACATCCGCTGCTGCCCATAAGCGATGCCTACGCCACCGCGCTGACCCAGCGCAACCCTGTCGCCCAACCGGCACTTGAGCTGTCCGAGCAGCTGATTGGCGAACTTGAGCGGTGCGACCTGCTGCTGATTGCCACGCCGATGCACAACTTCACCGTGCCTGCCGCGTTGAAGCTGTGGATCGATTACGTGGTGCGCATCGGGCGCAGCTTTGAAGCCAGGCCCGACGGCAAGGTCGGTCTGCTGCGGGATCGCCCGGTCTACATCATCGTCAGCTCAGGGGGCTTTCATCTCAAGCCGCGTGGGCAGCAACCCGATTTCCTCACGCCGTACCTGCTTGAAGTGCTGAAAACGATCGGCCTGTTCGACGTTCACTTCGTCTATCTGGAAGGCATGGTCCTCGGCGAAGAAGTGAGCCGCGCGGCCTTTGCGGCGGCGGCACAACAACTGGCCGGGAGTGGCCTGTCTTGAGCATCAGGGCTGGATGCACAGCTGTTCAAATCCACGCTAATTTCATCCATTCATTCGGGAGTATCCAATGAGCAAGCTTCGTCTTCCATTTTCAGACCTTTCTCCAGCGGCCTATCAAGGTTTGCAGAGCACCAGCATCGCCTTGAGCAAAAGCTCTCTCGGTCAGGCGTTGGTCGAGCTGGTTTACCTGCGCATTTCGCAAATCAACGGCTGCGCGTTCTGCCTGGACATGCATTCCAAGTCATTGCGCGCTGCCGGTGTTTCGCAGCGCAAACTGGACTGCCTGGCCGGCTGGCGCGTCAGCGAACTGTTTGATGCGCGCGAGCAGGCCGCCCTGGCCTGGTCGGAATCCCTGACCCATGTTTCCACCCAAGGCGCATCGGATGAGCTGTATGCCGTGCTGAAAGACACGTTCAGCGACACCGAGATCTCCGATCTGACCATTGCCGTCTCGCTGATGAATGCTTTCAATCGGCTGGCGGTGGGCATGCGCCTCTGATCTGGCAAACGATCCTTGTGGGAGCGAGCTTGCTCGCGAAGGGTTGGTAGATCCGGCCGAGATTCAGCGCCTGATATGGCTTCGCGAGCAAGCTCGCTCCCACGCAAGATGGCTCCACCGTTTCCAGCAAAAAAAGCCCGCAATGGTCACGCCATGCGGGCTTTTTGATTGGAAACGTTATTGGGTGCTGATTTTGCTCAGCTCTGGCATCACAAAGTTTTTCACGATGTACAGCGAGCCTTTTTCGCTCAAATGTCCGGAATCGATTTGCAGCAAGGAGTCGTCCTGCAGACGCACCAGACAGGAATTAGCGACACATAACTTGTCGATCAGCGAGACGAAATCCACCGATTGTGGATCGATCTGGCGTCTGATCGCCTTATCCGCGGCCATCACGCTCTGGTCCAGCGCCGCGTCGGTAATGTGCGATTCATTCAGGCCCCAATGGCGGTTGGCGATGACGCTGGGCAGTGACGGATTCCATTGTGGCAGCGGTCCGAGCAGCACGATGTGTTTGACGCCATAGCTCTTGAGCCGCGCGGCGATGTCGCCCCAGTGGGTCTTGTCGTGTTCATCCTTTTGCGCGATGACCACCACGTCAGGTTGCAGCTTCTGGATGCTTTCCAGGGCCTTTTTGTTGGAATAGTTGCACGTGACGCGCGGCGGGGTGGCGCGGCCGTTGTCCAGGGTCAGGCTCGGCCGACAACTGGCGGAAGCGACTTGATAGAACGGCGTGCCCGCTGGCAGCGACGTTCTGAGCCCCAGGGAAAGCGCCTGGGCATGGGAATCGCCCCACAGGAACACGCCGCCTTCGCCTTGTTTGTGGGTGCAGGACTCGTCAATGCCCGACAACCCGCGCTGGGTGAAGGCCGAAAAGGCATCGCACTTGAGCCAATAGAGCTCGTACAGATTCTTCTGCCGATCCGCGTAATCCTGAACGAAACGTGCCTTGTCCGAGATGCTTACGGCGCGCAAGGGCGAGATTGCGCCTTCGGTGGCGCTGACCGCAGTGGCAGCGGCGAAGACCATGGTGATCAGGCCGCTGACGGTGGCGAATTTCCAGCGGCGTTTGGGGGTGGGCGCTTTTGGGGGCGATTTTTCGATCAATTGGTACGACGCCAGGCCCAGCGCGAAGGCGCAGGCAATGCCGAGGAATGCATTGAACGTATCGCCCAGATAACCGGCGTAACTCATGAACACTACGACCGGCCAATGCCAGAGATACAGCGAGTAGGAAAGCTTCCCGGTCCATTGTGAGAAGGGGTTGCTGGTCATGAACGAATCCTGACGAGCCGAGACAATCACCGCCAGGGTTCCCAGCACCGGCAACAACGACAGATAACCGGGCCAGACGTCTTTTTCGGAAAGCAGCACGAAACTGGCGAGCATCAGGCCCAGGCCGGTAGCTTCCAGCAGCCGTTGCGGCAGCGCGCGCAGTTTGACCGGAAACACGCAGGCGACGCCGCCGACGAGCAATTCCCAGGCTCTGGTCGGCAGCAGGTAAAACGCCGGTTCCGGCCACAGAAACGACGCGACCACGCAGAAACCGAAGCCCAGCAGGCAGCCAGCGAGGATCCACCAGCGCAGATTGCGCTGGGCAATGAAGCGACTCAAGGCCAGCAGCGCCAGCGGATAAATCATGTAGAACTGCCATTCCACAGAGAGCGACCAGGTGTGCAGCAGCCATTTCTCGTGGGCGCCCGCCGTGAAATACCCGGCTTCGGCCCAGTAAACAAAGTTGGAGACAAACCCAAGGCTGCCAGCGATGTGTTTGCCCAGCTCGCTGTATTCCAGCGGCAGCAGATAAAACCAGCCCGCCAGCAGCAGCACGAAACACAGCGCCGCCAGCGCCGGAATGATCCGTCTGGCCCGGGACTTGTAGAACGCGATCAGGCTGAAATTACCCTTGTGCAGGCTGCGCACGATAATTCCGGTGATCAGGTAGCCGGAGATCACGAAGAAAATATCGACGCCCGCAAATCCGCCCGGCAGCCAGCCTGGGTTGAAGTGAAACAGCAGCACGGCGATGACCGCGATGGCGCGTAGTCCATTGATGTCTTTTCTGAAGTCCATGGCGTTTTTTCACGTAGGAGCGAGGAGGCGGTTCAGGGCGTGGCCACTGTCTCCTCGGGGCTCAGGCTGATGATCTTGGGGAAATGGGTCAGGGTGACGGGTACCGAACAACTCTGATTCGCGCACTGCCATTGCTCGCCCGAAAGACTGCCTTTCTCGGGTTCGGCGGTGTCGATCAGGCGCACCGCTCCGGTCATGGGTGCGGCGCTGGCAATGTCCTGTTGCAGAGTCGGGCCGGTTGTCCAGCCGACCACCACGCGCTGCGGGCCTTTGTCGAAATACAGCAGGTAAATGTTGTCCGACTGGCGACTGGCCTCGGCGTCATAGCTGAAGTCCTTGATCACCGGGGCGATGACTTTCATGACCTGATAGGCCGGTTTGGGCGACAGGTCCTCGTTGAGCAAGCCGAAGTTGTGTTCCTGATCGGTCCGGTCGGGGCCATCGTTGACCAGGTCGTACCACCACATGCCCTGGAGATTAGGCAGGCTGCGCGCCAGAAACAGAATCCGCGCCATGTACACCGCCTGTACCGCCGGCGTGAAGCCGCAATTGCCCTGGTGGCTGGGCCAGGCCATTTCCGTGATGTAGATCGGCACATCGCGCCCGGCCTTGGCGCGGATATGCTCCTCATAAGCACGCATCCAGACCACCCAGGCCTCGGGGTTGGGCTTCACGTTTGGCAGGCAGTGGGCGTAAGGGTGAACCGACAGGCCGTCGACCAGATCCAGCATGCCGGCGTCGATCAGGCGGTCGGCGAAGCCGTAATCCATGCCTTCGGGCGTTACCGAACCGGCAAGGATTTTCGCCGGCGTGCCTTCAACGTTCTGCGTGTTTTTACGAATGAGTGGCACCACATCACGCACCAGCGCGGCATAGTCGGCGCTGAGTTGCGGGTCCTTCGGCGCCTCGATATCCCACTCGTTCCAGATCTCATAGAAGGTCACGCGATTGCCCAGCTGGCTGGTCACGTAGTCCACATACCTCAGGAAATCCGCCTTGACCTCGCCGCTGCGCGGCTTGGCGTTGTCATGAAACCAGGTGCTGTAGTCGAGGATCGTCAACCGGCTCAGGCCCAGGCTCTGGGCGTCGGTCAGATAGGTGCGCCACCACGGCACGATGCGCAGCTCGTTGGCGTTGGGCGCTGCGGTGGACCAGTGCGCGTCATCCTTGACCGAAGCGATGCCTGCATCGGCCGCCAGTTGCAGCGCTGGCCGCGACGGCGTCGGATAATTCATCAGGTGCGTGCCAATGCCGAGAATGAATGGCTCTTGCGCGTTTTCCTGGGCCTTGGCCAGGCCGCCACTCAGGCATCCAACACATAACAGGCTTGCTGCAAAACCTGGACTGACCTTCATGCTCACCACTCAATTCATGTCGGGCAGGGTGGACAGCTGGTACTGCGCAGGACGCGCGGTCTGCCGGCTGTCCAGCTGCTTGCCGGTCAGCACATGACCGAGTGCCAGGCCCAAAAACAGATTGGCCACCGCGATTTCGAACATGTCCGTGGTCCAGCTGATCAGGCAGCAGCAGAAGGTGATTGCCAACAACGCTCGGGCAATGCGCGAATCGTCGCTGCTCAGGGCAAAAAACAACGGAATCTGCAGGGCGTACAGCAGGGGTCCGAACACCCCGAACAATCCCCACAGGTACATGAAGGTGCTGTCCGAGCCGACCAGAAATTCGGTGCCGGGTACCGGGAAAATGATCACTGAGCTGCCGAATAACCCGAAACCTGCGCCGGTGTAGCCATAACCTAACCGGGTCATGGCATCGACGACGTTGGGCCAGGTGTTGTTCAGCCGGTCATACAAGGACGACAGCGACGAACCGCCGCCGCTCACGGTACGGGCGTCGAAGTCATACAGCAGCCCCATCAGCGGCAGCAGCATGCCGACCACCACGGCCACGATGCACGCGGCGCGAGTGGTCCAGCGCATGCGGGCAATCAGCAACAGGCCCATGGTCAGCAGATAGCCGCCGGCCGGCGCTTTGCTGGTGGTCAGGACAATGCCGTACAGGGCGACAAGGCTCAGCGCCAGAATCAGCAGGCGCGAACGCATGAACATCGCGATATACAGGCTGTAGATCGCGATAAGGATCGACAACGTATTGGAGACCCGGGCGAAACCGGCGCTACGGTCCTCGTCACCGGCCGACCAGGTGGTGTTGGCGCTCAGCTGAGTCTCGCCAATGGCGTAGCTGTAACCTTTCCAGGGCACCGCGGTAAATTTGTCCAGGGCGAGACCGACAAAACAAGCCACGAGGCATAAGCCGATGACCCACATGAGCAGCCGACGGCGATGGATCAGGTGGTCGCTGCAAACCATGCCGAACAAGATCGGGCTGAGCGCGAACAGGGTGAAGGCGACGTTGTTGAGGGTGGCACCATGCAACATGGCCAGGACGGCGGAAATCACCAGCATCAGCAGGCTCAACCACACGACGCGGCCAGCCTTGTAAGTGCGCAGTTCCATGAGCAACAGAATCAGGCAGGCGATTTTGGGCAGGTACAGCGCTGGCGACAGTCCTGCCTGGTCGAGATAAAAGCGCAACGCACCGGAAAAGGTCTCGACCACAATCAGGCTGATGGCGGCCCAGACCATGGCCGTCGACTTGTTGAAGGAAAGCATCGACGCGTTATCGTCGGCCGTGTTCGCAGAGTTCAACATCATGTTTTCTGCCTCTGTGGCGCTTGTTTTGAGAGATACCCCAACGAATCGGGGATTGGGCAGGCGCAACGCTACCGCCCATCGACTGTCGAAAACGGTCAATAGAGGTATCAATCAATGTAGGAAAATGGCCGCTGAAGAAGGGGGCGGCATTCAGGTCTGGAGCGAACGCTCCAACTGCGCGACAAGGGCTATATCAGCCTGACTTCGGAAGACTGTCAATCTATTCGTCAAAAATTAATCAAACGCCGACAAACGTAACAGTACTAGCTTGCTAACTTATTGAATTTACTGAGCGGTATAAATTTGACGGTGTAAACAATGCTGAAACGGACACAGGTTATAGCGACCCTATAACGCCAAACGGCAAGTCCAGGTCACCCCGAAACATGCCGTTTAAACCTGCGCTCGACGCTTACGGATACTTACGTTTGTCAGCCGTTGGCGGGAAGTACTGATACAGCCAGGTTTCACTCAGCGTGCGATCCTGGGACTTGATGAACATGCGCATCTCAACCGGTTCGGCACCCTCGTTGGTTGGGTACCAGTCGAACGTCACGCGATAACCCTGAATATCCGGCAGCACCAGAATGTTGAAATCCTGAACCTTGCCGTTGGAAACCGTGACGATCGGTTCGATGGCCGTACCTTCCGGCAAGCGTTCCAGGCCGCCACCGTTGAAGTCCACCGCAAAACGCCGCGCCCAGACCTCCGGGTAATGCTCGCCAGGTGCCCAGCCTTCGGTGAAGCCGCCCATGCCGGAACGGGTCGCATGGACCTGCGCTAATGGCGTGCTCACTGGAGGCAGCGGGCTCCAGTACAGTTTGTAGCCAAAGTTGAGCGAATCACCGGCCTTGACCGGATTTTTCGGCGTCCAGAACACCACGATGTTATCCATCGTCTCGCCCGTGGTGACGATCTCCACCAGATTCACCGAACCCTCGCCCCAAGGCGTGGTGGGCTCGACCCACAGGCTCGGCCGGCGGTGATACCAATCGACGGTGTCCTGGTAGCTGGTGAAATTGTGATCAGTCTGCACCAGACCGAAACCTTTCGGGTCCTTGTCGGCGAAGGCGTTGAACTGCAGCTTCGGCGGATTGTTCAGCGGACGACAGATCCACTCGCCGTTGCCGCGCCACATGGCGAGGCGGTCCGAGTCGTGGATTTCCGGGTGAATGGTGTCGCACATGCGGCGTTCATGGGTGCCGCAGCTGAACATGCTGGTCATCGGCGAAATGCCCAACTGGGCGATGTCTGTGCGCGCATTGACGGTGGCGTCGATGTTCATCACCACTTGCCCGGACTGGCAGTCGATATCGAAGCGATAGGCGCCGGTCGCGCTTGGCGAATCCATAAGGGCGTAGACCACGAAGCGGGTCGCGTTCTTGTCCGGAGTTTCAAACCAGAACTTGGTGAAGTCCGGGAATTCTTCCTGACGCGTCGAATACGTGTCGATGGCCAGGCCGCGAGCGGAAAGACCGTATTGCTTGTTGCTGTCCACGGCGCGGAAATAGCTGGCGCCCAGGAAGGACACCACGTCGTTGATGGCGATTTCCGGTGCCTTGAACAGCTTGAAGCCGGCAAAACCCAGATCGCCCTTGACCAGCGACTTGTCGATGCCGCTGGACTCGTAATTGAACAGTTCGTGGCGGAAGTGGACTTCCCGCGCCTGCTTGGTCGTCGGGTCGACGCTGTACATGCGGACCGGAGTCTTGAAGCCCATGCCGACGTGGAAGAAATGCACGTCCAGCTGGCCTTTGACGTCGTGCCACAGAGAATGCCCGGCGTCGTATTTGATGGCGTTGAACTGTTGCGGGGTCATGTTCGCCAACACGGGCGGGAGGACCTGCTTGTTGCTGACGTAGCCACGGCCGGCCACTTGTTTGGCGTGGGCTTTCAACGTATCGAAGTCGAAATTTTCGATCTCGCCATCGGCGGCGGCGGCAAAAGCACGTGCAACATAAAGCCCCGAGGCCGGCACGCTGCTATAAGCCGCCAACGCCATGGAGGCTTTCAGGAGATTCCTGCGATTCATAAGGTGAAGCCTCTGACTAGTGCTGTGCGTCCTGCACAAGAGAAATGCGCGCTACGACTCCTTGCTGAACGCCAAACTACCCACAACAGATAACAAACACAGCAACCGGTTCGAAAAAAACATAAATAATTACGATTTAGTCGCATTCAAGTGTGTAAATCGATGTCTGGACCGGGGTTTTGCGGTTTTCGCTGATTCTGCCTGGCTTGGGGCATGACAAAATTTTCACAAATGGGCCGGTATAAAGCGCGCTCTCTTTGGGGAGTAGCCTGCTTCTTTTCGCCAAGAAGCGTCCGTATCAACATTCTCGGCAACATGCCGTGGTGCGGACACCTTTACTGGTTGGTGAGACCATCGACATTTTCGCGCCATAAGGTCGGGCGTGCGGGAGTGTCGTGGACTCAATGCCCGACCGGAAAAACCCAAACCGTGAATCCCATATCCCTTGTAATGCTCGCTCTGGCGATGTCGACGGACGCTTTTGCTGCGGCCATCGGTAAAGGCTCAAGCCTGCACAAACCGCGTTTTCTCGAAGCCCTGCGCATGGGCGTGATCTTCGGCGTCGTCGAAACCATTACCCCGATCATTGGCTGGCTGATTGGCAACGCTGCGTCCAGATTCGTCGAGAGCTGGGACCACTGGATCGCCTTCACCCTGCTGCTCGTGCTTGGCCTGCACATGATCTACAACGGCCTGAAGACCGCCGACGAGGAAGAAGAGAAAACCACCCGGCATGGCCTGCTGTTGCTGATCGTGACTGCGACGGCCACCAGCATTGATGCATTGGCGGTGGGCATCGGCCTGGCGTTCATCGACGTCAATATCCTCGTCGCTGCAGCGGCTATCGGCCTGGCGACCATGACCATGGTCACCATCGGCACCCTGCTGGGCCGCGCCCTGGGCACCATCGTCGGCCAACGCGCGGAAATCGTTGGCGGCGTGGTATTGATCGCCGTGGGCTCGATGATTCTGTATGAGCACCTTTCAGTCGCTTGATAAACATCCGTTGGAGCGAGGCTTGCCCGCGAACCAGACGCCCGGGTGTCCCGGATTCACCGCGTCTTCGTTCTTCGCGGGCAAGCCTCGCTTCCACGATCGCAATCAAGACTGCGTTGGCAACCCAATCACACTCATCGCCGCCTGACGCAACGCTTCGGAGCGGGTTGGGTGCGGGTGGCTGGTCAGGGCAATGTCCTCGGAAGACGCCGCAAATTCCATCGCCACGCAGAACTCGCCGATCATTTCGCTGACGCTTGGCCCGACCAGATGCACACCGAGGATTTCGTCGGTGCGCTCGTCGGCCAGGACCTTGGCGAAGCCTTCGGTTTCATGGTTGACCTTGGCCCGACTGTTGGCGCTGAACGGAAACTTGCCGACTTTGTAAGCGCGGCCCTCGGCCTTGAGCTGCTCTTCGGTCTTACCTACGCTGGCCAGTTCCGGGCGGGTGTAAATCACGTTGGGGATCAGGTTGTAATCGATCTCGCCCGCCTTGCCGACGATGCGCTCCACGCACACCGAAGCTTCGTCTTCGGCCTTGTGCGCCAACATCGGACCGGACGTCACATCACCGATCACCCAGATGCCTTCTGCTGCGGTGCGATGCCCTTTGTTTTCCAGCATGCCGCGCTTGTCCAGTTCCAGGCCGACCGTTTCCAGCCCCAAGCCTTTGGTGAAGGGCCGACGTCCAATGGACACCAGCACGTAATCCGCTTCGATCAACTCAGCCGCGCCGCCCGCTGCCGGTTCGACGCTAAGGCTGACGCCGTTCTCCGAGGTCGTAGCCGTGGTCACTTTGGAGCTGAGCTTGAAGTTGATGCCCTGACGCGACAGTGAGCGATGCAACGTCTTGCCCGCTTCCAGATCACTGCCGTGGGCGACGTGATCGAGAAACTCCACCACCGTCACCTGCGCGCCCAACCGCCGCCACACTGAACCCAACTCCAGGCCGATCACCCCGGCGCCGATCACCACCAGATGCTTGGGTACTTCAGTCAGCGACAGCGCGCCGGTGGAATCCAGAATGCGTTGGTTGTCGATGTCCACGCCGGGCAATGGCGTCGGCTCGGAACCGGTGGCAATGATGATGTCTTTGGCTTGCAGCTCGGTTTCGGCGCCGTTGGCGTCGGTGACAATAACTTTGCCCGGCCCGGCAATCCGCCCCCAACCCTTGATCCATTCGGCCTTGTACTTGCGAAACAGAAACTCGATGCCCTTGGTCAGGGCCGTCACGCTTTCGCCTTTCTGTTTCATCATCTGCGCCAGATTCAGGGTCGGCGTGACCTCAATACCCAGCTTGGCAAACTCTTCGCCGGTGGCCGCTTCATACAGTTCCGAAGCATGCAGCAACGCCTTGGAGGGGATGCAACCGACGTTCAGACACGTCCCGCCCAACGTTTCGCGCCCTTCGACACAGGCAACGCTCAAGCCCAGCTGGCCCGCGCGGATGGCTGCGTTATAGCCGCCGGGGCCGCCGCCGATGATTACAACGTCATAACTGCTCATGCCCATATGCTCCTGAAGTTGAGAATGGAGGGAAGCGTAGCTCGTGAGTCCGCAAAGGGGTCGTGAGCGATTAGATTATGGTTGTAATGTTTATGCGGCCGAGCGTCAAGCGGGCTACACCCACCAATACCGAACAAGGTGAAAGAAGATCGGCGCGGCGAAGCAGACCGAGTCCAGTCGATCCAGCATGCCGCCGTGGCCTTCGATCATATGTCCCCAATCCTTCACGCCTCGGTCGCGCTTGATCGCGGACATGACGATGCCACCGGCAAAACCCAGCAGGTTGATCAGCAGCGCGATCAACGCCGACTGCCAGGGATTGAACGGCGTGATCCACCACAGCGCGCCGCCGATCAACGACGCCAGGGCGATGCCGCCGACGAAGCCTTCCACAGTCTTGGACGGCGACAGGTTCGGCGCGATCTTGCGCTTGCCGAACAGCTTGCCGCAGACGTACTGCAACACGTCCGACAGCTGCACGACGATCACCAGATAAGCGATCAGCAACAGATTGCGCCCCTCGTAACCGGGGATTTCCAGGGTCAGCAATGCGGGCACGTGAGACACGCAGAACACCGCGATCATCAAGCCCCACTGGACTTTCGACGCGCGCTCCAGGAAGTGCGTGCTGTCGCCACCCAGCGACGCGAGGATCGGCAGCAGCAAAAACACGTAGACCGGAATGAAGATCGAAAACAAGCCATACCAGCTCATGGCGATCAGCACGTATTGCAGCGGCAGCGCCAGATAGAACGCCGCGACCAGCGCCGGGTAATCACTCTTGCGCGTCGGCGTCAGGGTCAGGAATTCGCGCAGCGCATAGAACGACACGGCGTAGAACAGGATGATCACTGCGCTGTAGCCCAACGCGAAGGCGATGCCGATGACAATGACCATCACCCACCACGCGTTGATCCGCGTTGAGGTTGTCGATCACCGAATTGGGTCCGCCAGCCCGGCGCTTGAGGATGAAACCGATGGTCGAGGCCAGCAGCAGAATCGCGCCGATGCCCATGAATAACAATTGCGTCTGCTTATCCATCAATGCTGCTCCGGGGCCAGGGCCAGCAGCGCTTCACGGCTGCGCAATAAAAACTGTTCTTTGAGCTCGTCACTGCCCAACTGCAACGGCGTGCCAAAACTGGTTGTGCATAACAATGGCAACGGCAATACGCGGCCCTTGGGCATGACACGGTTCAGGTTGGCTATCCACACGGGCACCAGTTCGGCTTGTGGATAACTTTTCGCCAAGTGGTACAGGCCGCTTTTGAACGGCAGCAGGCCGTCTTCCAGATTGCGCGTGCCTTCGGGGAAGATGATCAGCGAATCGCCGTTCTCCAGCGCTTCGAGCATCGGTTGCAAGGGGTTGCTGTCCGGCGTTTTGCGCTGGCGATCAACCAGCACGCCGTTGAACACGCGATTGATGATGTAACGCCGTAGCGGGCTGCTCTGCCAGTAATCCGCGCCCGCAACCGGCCGGGTCAGCTTGCGCAACGCAGGCGGCAGCGAAGCCCACAACAGCACAAAGTCGCCGTGGCTGCTGTGATTGGCGAAATAGATGCGCTGCACCGGTTCCGGCGTACAACCCAGCCAGAGACTGCGCGCGCCAGTCACGCTTCGCGCGCCGGCAGTGATGATCGTCGCGACCAAAGGTTCGAACATGGCGTTTCCTTATGATGCGGTGAAGGACAACCAAGGGAAGATCAGAATCGCGCCCAGCATTACCAGCAGCTGGACGGCAACAAACAACAATTGCTGGCGCAGCAGCTTCAATGCGCCCTTGCTGCGCAGCGCCCAGGATCGCCCGGATTTATCCACAGGCTGAAACTGGAGGGCGACCAGCGCTTGATCGAGGGCAAGTGTGCGCTCGGCCAGTCGGGCTTCATCGCTGGCGACGGCCTGGAACAGGTCCGCGTCGAACGCGACGCGCAACGCGTAGTATTTTTCGATCAAACCCAGCAGAACCACGGCCGCCGCCAGTATCAGCAACAATGGCATCGTCGGAGTTATCAACAGCTGCACCAGCCCGAATGCCAAGCCAAGCAAGGTCAGCCCTGTGGACAAGTTATCCAGCGTCTTGCCTCGGCGCAGCAGACTGGCGACGATATGTAGCTGCATTTCAGATGACATCATTGGGCCCCGTAGGAGCGAGGCTTGCCCGCGAAAGCGATGTGTCGGGGATAACGCCTTCGCGGGCAAGCCTCGCGCCTACGATTTCCTGCAAGGCTTCAACATGTGCGGCGCGCAGCACCACGCCGGGCCTTGCCTGGCGGATGATCGCAATCGCGTTATCCACAGTCTCGGCGCGACCGCTGTGCAAATGCCAGGCAGCAACTGCCGTGGCACTGCGCGAATAACCCAGCGCGCAGCACACCAATAACGGCCCTTGCTGGCGCAGACGTTCAATGGCCTGGGCGGCGAGCAGACAGGTCTGCGCCGTGGGCGCGACCAGATCCAGCGTCGGAATCGCCTGATAGCCCCGTGAATCCGGTTTGATCGGCAGCTCGGCGCACATATCCACAACGGCGGCGAAAGGCTTGAGCTGGTCGTTATCCGGCAGACGTCCCAGCCAAACGTTATCCACAACCTGATCGGGCTGTGGATGCTTGCGTGTCCACACCCTTGAATTGATCCAGGCACCGAGCAAGTACGGCGCGAACAGCCAATACACCGCTGGGCTGAGGCTGCCGTCCTGACGTTTCTGGAAACCCGCCGCATCAAACACCAGATAATTCAGCGCAACCAACAGCAGCGAACCCGCTGGCCAGGCCAGCCAAAGCCACGCGCCGCCCAGCTTCAGGGCCGTCGCGCCGAGAATTATTGCGCCGAGACTATAAATGGCAGTCAGCTTCAGGCGCTTCGGTCCCAGGCTGATACGCGCTGCGAGTAAAGGACTGCGGCCTTCATCCGGCCAAAGCCACACACAGAACCAACCGGCCAGCGCGCCTGTGGGTAAGTCGATAAAGTGATGTTGATAAGTGGTCAGCACCGAAACGCCGATTAGGCTGAACCAGCCATGCAGCAACCAGCGCCATGCCTGATGGAAGTTCTGCAGATAGCGGTCGTAGCAGACCCATAGCACCACCAGCAGCGCGATATGCAGCGAAGGCGCCTGATTGAAGGGCTTGTCGAAGCCCGCCAGCACGGCGAATAACCAGCCGAATACGCCATCCAGTTCCGGACGCTCGAAAGCGAAACGCAACGGCCAGATCAGGAAGCAGCTCACCGCAATCAGCTGGGCGCTGAACAGGCGCAACGCGTGAGTATCCAGCTGTCGGCGAGTCAGGCACGCCAGCAACGAGAAGCCGTAAAGCAGGTCGATGGACCAATAGGGCACGATGGTCCAGGCCCAGAATGGCATGTGCGCTTCCCATCCGAAGGCCAGGCTTGCCACGTCGCCGCGCTGCGCCGTCACCCAGGTGGCGAAGCCGTAGCTGGCGAAGAAGAATGGCGCCAGGGCTAACAGCCAGACCACGGCGCGTTTCCACAAACCGGCTTCGCGCAGCATCTTCAATTGATCCGCTGCGCCAGCGACACGCTGAAAATCCCCCATTCATCCACCCGCTGGGTGATTTTGCGGAAACCCGCCGCTTCCACCAGTTGATCCATTTCCGTCTGGCTGCGCCGCCGCATCACCCAAGCCTGGCCTTGGCGGTGACTGGTCAGGGCGCGGGCGATCAATTCCAGCTGCGGGTGCCACGGCTGACCGGTGTACACCAGATAACCACCCGGCTCGACCGCTACGGCGAGTCCGGCCAGCGAATCGCCGACCATCTGGTTACTGGCGAACAGCTCATACAAGCCGGACACCACCGCCAGCGTCGGTTTCGGGTCCAAAGCAGCGAGGTCGTTGCGATCAAAGGCGTCGGCCTTGATGAAGCGCGCAATGTGGCCCAGCCCTTTCTGCTCGATCAAAGCGCTGCCATCGCGCACATTGATGTCGCTGTAGTCGCGCAGCAGGATCGACTCCGGCAATGGATCGACGCCTTGCAGGGATTCGAGAATGTAACGTCCGTGGCCCGCGGCGATATCGACGATGCGCACCGGTTTGCCCTGATTGCGCAGATGCTCCATGGCCAGGCGCAGCAGCTCTTCAACGTGCAGCTTGCGCTGGCGAATTCCGCGCCAGCCGATGGAATCCAGGTAATTCTTGTCGATCATCTCACCGAGTTTGCCGCTGCCGGTGGGCTGGTTGCGGTAGACGTAATCCAGCGTGCTGCCGGAATCGAAACCGGTATCGAAACCCAGTTTCACGCCTGTGGATAACTTGCTGCCCAGGCGCATGCTGGCCCGGGTCATGCGCCAGTATAGATCGCGCAGCGAGTTATGCGGCAACGGCGCGGCCAGCTCTTCGGATTCGGCACAGGTCACGCCGAGCTTGTCGGCGTCCAGCAGGGAAGGGCGGGTCGCCGGCAGTTCGAAGTTCTGCAGGATAAAACGCCGCGCGCGGCTGACCGCCAAGTGGCGATCCCGCTCGCCAAGGGTGTCGTGAAAGAAGCCCGGCAGGATGTGTTTTTCCTTGCGCACACTGCCCAGCCGCTCAAAAAAGCGCTCCTGCGGGCCGCGATGCACGACGAAGTCCGAGCCGGAGATCAGCAGTTGAGTCGGAATCGAAATGGCCTGTGCATCGGCTACAACCCGATCAGCCGCTTCGTACAGACCGAGCAGCACGTTGACCGAAATCGCCTTGGTGATCAGCGGGTCGCTGTCGTAGGACGCAATGCGCTGCGGATCATGACTGAGGAAGCGCGCCTTGACGTAGCTGTTGACGAAAAAATTGCCTTTGAATGTGCGCAGCAACGCCAGCCCCGGACGGGCAAACGGCACGTACAGCTTGACCTTGAAGGCCGGCGAGGCGAGCACCAGCGCGCGGATTTTCGGTGCATAGTCATGCGCCCAGGTCGCCGCGATAACAGCGCCAACACTTTGCGCAACCACAGCCATGTTTCTTCGGCGATGTCGAACGTCGCGCTCAGGTGATCAATGAAGGTTTGCACATCGCGCACACTGGTGGCGAAGCTCGGGCTGTCACCGCGCGCGCCGGGCGACTGGCCATGGCCGCGTGAATCCCAGGCAAAAAAATCGAAACCCGGCAGATCCAGCTCATCCACCAGATGCGCAATGCGTCCGGAATGCTCATGACCACGATGGAACAACAGCACGGCCTGACGCGGGACCGTCGGATCCTGATTCGCTGCAGGCCAATGGCGGTAGAACAGCTCAACCCCATCATGGGTCATGAAACGCTGGTCCTGAACGTCACGCATGTGGATATCCTTATGGCGGGGTGTCGTTGGCTATTATTTTTCGTCGCGGGAGGCTGCTGGAGCAGGTGTTTCGGCGAGGCCACGGCGCACGCGATTGACCACGGTGTAGACCAGAAGCGCGGTGATCACGGCCAGGACAATATTTATCCACAGCCCTGAAAACCAGCCGATGGCAACGCCTGCACCCAACACGCCGAAGACAAAAGCCCGATCGCTCTTGCCCATCGGCCCGTCATAACGCCGCGAAGCGCCGATCATCGGGCCGAGCACGCCGGCGTACTCACTGAAAATCGCCCACAAAGTGACCATCAGAATCAGCAACAGGTTCACATCGGGAAGCAGCGCGAAAGGCAGGAACAACGCGCTGTCAGCGATGACATCGGTCAGTTCATTGAGGTAAGCGCCAAGTCGCGACTGCTGGCCGAACTCACGAGCGAGCATGCCGTCGACGGCATTGAGCGCCATGCGTACGATCATCCACAGCGGGATCAGCACGAAAACCCAATGATGCGCGGCAAACAGCGCCACCAACGCGCCAATCACGATGGACACCGCGCAGGCACCCAAAGTGACCTGATTCGCCGTCACACCTCGGTCGAACAAACGCTGAACCAACGGCCGCAGCAGGTTTTGAAAGCGGGGTTTGAGCTGATAGATCGAAATCAACGTACAACCGTCCTTGTGTCGTGAAATTCGCAGGAGGCGCCTGTGGATAACTGTCACCACGACGCCGGGCTGGCCCGGATGCTAGTGAACCACAACATAACGCGATTGAGGCGAGGTTCTTTGTGCTGTGGGTCTCAGGGTGGGAAGCTGGACCCCGGTGGGAGCAAGCTTGCTTGCGAAGGCGGTGTTACATCCGCAAAAAAATGCCACGGATGTTCCCAAGCTTCGCGAGCAAGCTCGCTCCCACAAACAGCAACTGTGAGCCGAGAAATTTCCTTCGTATTTCCTTGTGGGAGAGGACAAGTCCTCTCCCACAAAGGCCCTCACACATACAGCCGGTATTCCGACCATTAAATCTCCAACGGTGATAAGACGCCAAATTGCCGCTTCAACCCTTGCGCTCAATCAACTTGCAGGCTTCGATGAAGTTCATCTTCTTCTTGTCCATGGCGTGCTGCACCACTTGCGTGGCTTTTTGCAGGGCGGGGCTGGGTTTGGCCCATTGATCGGGAGGGATGGGTTGTGACCATTGTTGAACACGCTCGGGCATCACCGGTGTACCCGCTTTATGACCCCATTCGGCGATCATGTAGGGCATTTTCCAGAAGCTTAGTACCCGCCAAACGTACCACCAGCGCAATGCCCAGTAATCGCGAGGGAGAAAGCCATGCTTGGCCCGTTTGTCATCGGTCATATCGACATCAAGAAACCGGTCCTCGATTTTCATCAGCTTTTCGACCTCCCAGGTATGCAACCCTTCATAAGGCCGCAGCTCGTATTCTGTTAGCTCGCGGCCTAGCAAGATCCTTAGCCAAGCGCCGGTTTTATCCGTTGGAACACCCTGTTCCATATACAACCGAATGGCCTCCCAGGTGCCGATGGCATGGGCCTGGCTGGGTTTGTCGAACAGAATCGGCTGCACCGTACCTTTCTCTTCGTTTTCCAGAGCCATGCCGAAGGTATAAAAAGTCGTTGCGTTGTATTGGGTCACCATCTGTCCCTGAGAAATCCAGGCGGTGACCTTTTCCCAAGGCACTATCAGGATTTCATGGGTGTTGCTGTCGACAAAACAGACTTCCCGGCGCTGGCGATTGAAACGCAGGGGGTATTGGCGGGCTTGTTCGCGGGTTTGGGAGATTATCGTGTGTATAACGGTGCCTACGCATATTGGAGTAGTAAAGATGCCTAGGTATAAAAACAGCTCAGCTAACATACTTAAATCTTTGGCAAACGTATTATTTGTTCCTTCAGGAGTAATAATCCACAACAGTACGGCAAGGAATAATGGAGAAAAAACATTCATAATAATCATTAGCCAAATAACCCAGACCAGCATTTTTCCTTGCCACACCATCCCTATATTACTTCCGCCCACTTGCAGGTAGACGTCATTAACTACTGGAAAACCTTGCATGCTCACCGGTTGCTGGCCGGTATAGACCGGTAAAGGTGCAAGATATAAGGTTTCTGCCGTACCGATCTGGCGCACTTCTCCTGCTTTCGGGTTTTGACGTTCCTGCGCCGTTGAAGGCGACGCAGTTTCGGCTTTGCGTTTGAATAGTTTATTTAGCATCGCATTCAACCCTAGTGCTCAATCAACTTGCAGGCGTCGATGAAGTTCATCTTCTTCTTGTCCATGGCGTGCTGCACAAGTTGAGTGGCTTTTTGCAGGGCGGGGCTGGGTTTGGCCCATTGATCGGGAGGGATGGGTTGTGACCATTGTTGAACACGCTCGGGCATCGCGGGTGTACCTGCTTTATGGCCCCACTCGGCGATCATGTAGGGCATTTTCCAGAAGCTTAGTACCCGCCAGATATACCAACGGCGCAGCGGCCAGCGTGAGCGCGGAGATAGGCCGATTTCTGCGCGGCGTTCGTCACTGAAGCAGCTGTGCAAACCACCGTCTTCTTCTTTCATTAGCTTTTCGACCTCCCAGGTATGCAGACCTTCATAAGGCCGTAACTCGTACTCTGTCAGTTCGCGGCCTAACAAAAGCCTCAACCATGCACCTGTCTTATCCGTGGGAACACCCTGTTCCATATACAACCGAATGGCCTCCCAGGTGCCCATAGCATGGGCCTGGCTGGGTTTGTCGAGCAGAATGGGCTGCACCGTGCCTTTCTCTTCGTTTTCCAATGCCATGCCGAACGTATAGAAAGTCGTGGCGTTATATTGGGTCACCATCTGCCCCTGAGAAATCCAGGCGGTGACTTTTTCCCAGGGCACTATCAGGATTTCATGGGTTTTGCTATCGACAAAACAGACTTCCCGGCGCTGGCGATTAAAGCGCAGGGGGTATTGGCGGGCTTGTTCGCGGGTTTGAGTGATCAGGGTGCGGATGCAAATGCCAATGTTCAATATGCCTGCCGGAAGACCTATAACTAAGAAAACCTGGAACGACAAATTTAAATCTTTAGAAAACGTATTATTAGTACCTTCTGGCGTTATAAAAAAAAATAATGTCGCAATAATTATCGGACAAAAGAATACTAGAAAAATCACCAGCCAGATAACCCATGCCAGCATTTTTCCTTGCCACACCATCCCTATATTACTTCCGCCCACTTGCAGGTAAACGTCATTAACTACCGGGAAACCTTGCATACTCACCGGTTGCTGGCCGGTATAGACCGGTAAAGGTGCAAGATATAAGGTTTCCTCCGCACCGATCTGGCGCACTTCTCCTGCTTTGGGGTTTTGACTTTCCTGCGCCGATGAAGGCGGCTCAGGTTCGGCTTTGCGTTTGAATAATCTATTCAGCATCAGATGCTCCCAGATCAACTTCGCGCAGAAGCCAGGGTGGCGTGGCCGTTAGCTGCATTGATTCCTCGGTCTCTGCTTTGTAAGCAAAGACGCCCTTGCGCTCGCGCCAGCGACCTTCAACCTGTTGGCGGTGCAGATCCAGGACGTGAAACGTCGACCGGTGGCTTATATCGCGATGCTCTTCCAGGTCATAACTGACCGCAATAGCGAGGCCAAAATGATCGGATATCAGTGGGCTTAGGTCGAGGCTGAGGACCAACGCACCGTCCGCTGGTCCTACTCGCTTGAGCTGCCCTGCCAGGGCTTCGCTGCACACCGCCCAATAGACCGGGTTTTGTGATCCGTAAGGTGCGCTGTAATCCTTTTGCCGCTGGAGTGCTTCAATCCAGACTTTTCGACGTTCCATTTCGTCGCTGCGTATGGCGGGGAAGGTCAGGCGCAATTCGGTGCCGTGGTCGGAACGGATCAGTTGGCAAACGGGTTGCTGGACGATGGAGGCCAGCTTGCGCCAGTCTTCATCCAGGCTCAGGCCGAGCGACTGCTGGCCCCATGCGCTGTGCAATACCCATTTGTTCAAAGCATCAAGATTGAAATAATTGAAGAGTGCTTCACCCATCAATTGCAGACCCGTTGCCGCGATTCCGATCAAGTTGGCCCTGGTCGCGATACCGACCAGCTGGACGCTGCGTTCAGCCCAAGCCAGAGCGCGTAGCTCCATGGGCTTACGCATAATCTCGCGGGTGATGGAAGCCGTATGTTTTAAAGCCCATACATTGGCCCCTGCCAAGATTGAATCGCCAGCCAATTGCAATGACGTCGTTGCCAGTTTTTTTCCATCACCTTCTGCCAAAGCATTCATCCACTGCTTTGTGTGTTTGCCGAGATCAAATGCAGCTGCACCGATTCCAAAACCGAATGCGCCCAGCCCCGCAAAAGCCGACCACTTCCCCAGCTTACTCATGGTATTGAGCTTGCCAGCCGCACTTTCCATCTGGTCGATATGGGCTCGCAGAATATTGATAGACAAACCCTGAACAGCAGCAAAGCCAGCAGAGAACGTCGTGATAAAAGACTCACCGATATCGAATACGTCTTTCCATCCACGATCCTCTTTTGACCTGACCTTCGAAGCCACATCAAAAAACTTCATCGCCTGAAAGTAAAACAACACCACCGCGATCTGATCACCCGGGGATTTCAGCACGCCGCGCATCGGCCCTTTGTATGTCCCGGTGCTGCGGTAGTCGTTCACCGTGCGGCGCATTTCCTCATTGAGTTGCGGGTCCATATTGCCCAGCACCAAGCCAAACTGGCCTGCACCGCCGCCGGGTGTCAGCGCCAGACTGAGGCGCTCTTCTATGGGGCCCAGTTGATATTTGACGAGGTTGATATTCTCATTCAGCCGCTTTCGAGAGCCAATCGGATCGGCATCGGTCGTCTGTCCTCTGAACTTTTCACGACGCTCCTTATAAAGCGCCTTGAGGTCCTCACGCAGGGCAAGGGCAGCGCTTCGGTCGCGGGTAAACAGTTCGACTTCGGAGGCGGAGGCGACCCTCAATTGTAAGCCGCTGGACGCGTAGGCACTCAGTAGGCGAAGCCGCGCGGCAGGTCCAATGCTGCGAATGAAATCATTGGGGTCAATCGATGCGCCCCGCTGAAAATCCAGTTGTGCCTGAGCCAGACGCGCAGCCACCCGCAACTGCCGCGCCGGATCATAAGCACTGCCCAGCAAACTGTTCAAACCACTAAACCGGGTATTCAGGTTGTCGTAGTTGGGCAGGCTCTGGCGCATCAGGCTATTGAACTGGTTCGCCAGTGCATCCATGTCGCGCACTACGCCGGGGGCGTCGGCGAGTTTGATGCTGAAGTCGCTGAGGTCGGCAAGTTTCTTGCGAAGGTCCGCCTGGTCAGCCAGATTCAGGGTGTCCAGGCCAGGCACCTGCACTAACGGGTTTTTCTCCAGATACGCCTGCAGTTGCTCGGTAGCTTGTTGATCGTCACAGATGGCGGCCACGCAATTAAACTCGCGCTCCAACCGATGTTGAATCTGCTCGTTTTGTCGAAAGTCGTAGTACCACGCGGCGCGATGGAAATGACCTTCAATGATCATCTTCAAGCGGTCGGCGCGGATGCTTTTGAGCTGGCTGCGCCAATGGCTTAGAAGCTTCTGCTGCTTGAGCACAAAAGCTTCCATGGGTTCGCGATGAGCCAATTGATTGATGCCTCGCTCGCCGACTTTCTCACCGCTTAATGCATACCAGGTCGCCAACTCAAGGTCGGTGATGGCGGGACTGTGTTTGTCGAACAGCTGCGGACCGAGGGCGTCGCGCATGTCCACCGTCGCCTTGGCCAGTGGATTATGTTGCGCCTGCTCACGCCAGCTCTGCTCATCGCCAAAAATGGCGGGCCCACGGTAGTCGCGTTTGACGCGCAGGTACTCGAGGAGCTTTTCCCGTTGATCCTCGTTGGTGTCGTCAAGCAGTGCCTGGTAGCGTTTGTCCTTGGTAGCCAGTTGATCAAGGCGTTTCTGGGTGACCTGATACATCGACTGGATGTAGGCCCCGGTCAGGTATTTGCGCTGGGTGTCCTCATCATTGCTCCAGCGCCCAATCCAGTCGGCAACCTTGAGTTGCGCCGCAGCCAGATCGAGCATGACGCCGATATCGTCGCGCACCACCAGAAACAGAAAGTCGTGTTTATGTGCGCCGTTGACCTGACTCGTCAGCTCCTCGATCGAGGTTTTGCGAAATAGCGGTTTATGTTCCCAGTGATAGGCGGTGTTTTCCTCCGGGTCGGCGCCTTCGGGGAGATCCTTTGCTTCGGTGGTTTCCGCCGTTTCTGCCAGCCAGTTTCGGGTCTGTTTCTCCGTCAGCAGATGCGCGCCAACATTCTCGCAGTCGATCTGGCTGAAGCTGACGTACTGCATGTATTTTTCACGCTCGGGCGGTTGACCGATCACCTGCGAGCATTTGTAGGCCGTCCATTGAAATTCGGAATACGCCACGTGCAGCGCGCTATGCCGGGGGAAAACCAGATCTGGCTCACCAATGGCGTTAGTGCGAATGTCGGCCCTGACTTGCGGACCTTTCCAGAGCAATTTGCTTATCGATCCTTGCTCGACACGGTATTCGTGCAAGTAACCGCTGGCCTTGTCGACGATGTATAGATAGCCATCACGCAGCAGGCGCAAGCCCATTTTTCGGCTTTGCAGCTCATGAGGCATCGGAATGTCGCGGCTGGGTTGCAGGTTTTCCACAAGCCCATAGCGTAGCGGCAGGAGTTGGACCGTGCGCTTCATCAGCGGACAGGTGCCACCGGCATCCAGCGGTTTGGCAGGGCGGGACTTGCCCTTCAGGTTGGCCAGGTGGCCGCGAGGTGAATCGTTGGCGGCGCTCATTGCGTGCTCCTCTGCGCGGCCAGTTCGCTGGCACGGTCAATCCGCTGGAAAGGTGTCAACCCGGATTCAACGGTCAACAGCTCAACAATATCCGCGTGCGTATTGACGTTTTGCTCGCCTAAAAAACGTAAACATTGGCGTACAGCCAGATCTCTCGATCATCTTCAAAGCCTTGTTCGATAGCGGAGTTGGCCAGTTCATGAAGGTGCGCCAAGCGCTGGGCGGGTTGCAGATCCGCTTTGTAGTCAGGAAAGAAGTGCTGCATATGCAGATACAGCTCACCGATTGACTTGTGAAAGGCGGCGGCCTGCAACGCAGTCCATTGCGCGGCGCTGGGTACATAAGGCGTGTAGTACTGAGGCTGCGGCATTTCGCCAGGGCGTTTGTATTGCTGCCAGCCATCTAGCGGCGTATTAGCAACGACGATCTCGGAGCAAGGGCCAAAGACCTGTGCATTTGGGTGCAGATCGGCCGCAAACAGAGCATGTGCCACGACGGGATCGGAAATGCGCAGGAACATTTCATCCAGCTGCGCAGGCTGGATGCTGGTCAACCAGCGCATATGGTCCAGTAGCTCCGTCCAGGGGCCATCGCTGAATAACAGGTAGCCCCACTGATTCCAGGTGTTGGCAAGAAACTGCAGCAGAGCCGGGTGTTCAGGGTGAGTGATATGTACCAGACAGGGCGAAAGTCGGCTGATTCCTGCCCATTGCGTATGTTGGTACAGGAGGTCCAAGTGGGGCGCTTCCGACCACTCATAGAGGCGCTTGATCAGGTCTTCTATTTGAAGCGCATCAAGTAACAACCCAACGGTTTGGCCCCCTGGCAGATCATTGGGTAAATACTGGGGCGGGCTTGCCAATCGTGTGCTCATAAGACTTCCTTGTTATTTTCGGCGCATTTCGGACAGAACAAAGCACCGTTCTCTATCGCTTCAACCTGTTTGTGCGGCACCAGCGGCGGGCTGTTTGAAAGGGCGGGATCTGCTATTGATTTCGATAACGGCGCGGGCAAGCCCGGCACCGCTGGCATTCCCGGCATCGGCAAGCCACCCAACAGAATCGGTACGCTGGTGAAAATTCCTGCAGGTGTAATCGAAATCCAGTGCCCGCCGGCCTTGATCGTGGTGCTGAGGGTCGCGTCGACGATCATGTGCTGCCCGGCAGCCAGGTGGACTTCCAGTGCCGCACTGACCAGATGATTCGCGGCGCTGATGTGCTGATTGCCCACCACCGTCAGGGAATCGTCTGCCAAGATCTGTGTCTTGCGCGGTCCGAGGGTCAGGTGATGTTCTTCGCCTTGCAGTTCATGGCTGGACAGCCCCGTGACCAGGACGCTGCGCTGGTTGTCGACCTGGATCGACTGGTCGTTGAGCACATGTTCTTTCCAGTCGCGTTGCGCGCGGATGGCGATTTCTTCCTGGCCCTGGCGGTCCTCGATTTTCAGTTCGTTATAACCACCGCCGCCGGGGCTACTGTGGGTCTTGAGCAAAGTCTGGGTTTTCTGCGCGGGCAGGTCCAGCGGGATGCGCGTGCTGGCGTTGGGCAGGCAGGCCTGCACGTAAGGCTGGTCGGGATCGGCCTCGAAATAACCGATCACCACTTCCATGCCGACCCGAGGAATCATCGCCGTGCCGTATTGGTCGTGGGCCCAGCCGGTGGCGACCCGCAGCCAGCAACTGGCGTGTTCGTTTTGCACACCTTCGCGATCCCAGTAGAACTTGACCTTGACCCGACCATAGGCGTCGCAATGAATCTCTTCCCCCGGCGGGCCGCTGACGATGGCGTGTTGGCTGCCAAGAATGCGCGGTTTGGGATGTTTCAGTGGCGGGCGAAACGGCGTCAGGCCGGGGATCGCTTCGAAGCGGTTTTGGTAGCCCTGACTGAACTCGCCGGGCGGCGCGGCGCGGTCGCTGTATTCTTCCAGCACCTGCGGCTGTTTGCCTTCATGAACCACGGAAACCAGCAGCCACTGGGCATTCCAGTCCTCACGGGGATGCTCGGCGAGGGTCAGCAGATGGCCGCTGAGCAGGGCCGGCTGATCGCTTTTGCCGCTGGCCAGTTGATAGTCGCTGCGATGCCGTTCCAGTACGGTTTGCGCCTGACGCGCGCCGATCTGCCGGTCATTGAACGGCGCCGGATACCGATAATCCTCAAGGTCCACGCGCCCGTCCGCCAGCTTCGCACTGGCCAGCATGTCGATCCCGGGTTGTTCGAAATCGTAGGTCTGGCGACTGACTTTGCCGGTGCGGGTGGCGAGGCGCACGCTGAAGGCGTTGATCACCGGCGCTTGGGCCACCAGCCCGTTGCCTTGCAGGTAGGCCGTAGGATGTTTCAGGTTGGGCAGTGCGACAGGATCGTCGGCGAAGATCAGCAGGTGCCGATCGCGGCTGTGCTCAAAGTGGAAGGACAAACCCTCCTCTTCACACAGGCGGCGAACGAAATGCAGGTCGGTTTCGTGGTACTGGGTGCAGTAGTCGCGCGGCGGGCAGCTTTTGCTGCTCAGGCGGAACGCAAACTCATCGGCGAGAATGCCGTGGTCCTTGAGCACCAGGGCGATGATTTCCGGCACGCTCTTATTCTGGAAAATCCGGTGATTGTGCCGATGCTCCAGGCGCAGCAGATTCGGCACCAGCCGGATGAAATAGTGGGTGAAACGCTTGCCGGAATCGCCTTGGGCAATCTCGCCGATCTGCCCGTGCAGCCCGTTGCCCACAGCGTCAAAGGCCAGAAACGCCTGCCGATGCAGCACGTCTTCAAGCGCGAGGTTGGCCCGTTCGCTGACCAGCTCGATACGCACACTGAAGGGCCGGCTGACGGCCTCTTTAGCGGTGAAACTCAGGACGCGAAGCTGATGCTCAACCCCCGCGATATCCAGCGTGAACGTGGCTTGGTTGGCGGGGGTGAGCATGGGCAAGTCCTTGGCCTGGGGAAAGGCAGAACTTTGCACCAATACAGGACAACAAAAAGTCGGATGCTGCGCACAGCATCCGTAGGATTTATCCCAAGAAACGCCCGACTAGCCATTCAGAATGAGAGGGCTACTTCTGACACCCATCATCCTGCTGCTGCAACAAATTAGCCTGCGTCAGATTGCATCCGGCCGGCACGCTGCGGGTCAGCCAGACGTTGCCGCCGATGGTCGAGCCTTTGCCGATGGTGATGCGGCCGAGGATGGTTGCGCCGGCGTAGATCACTACGTCGTCTTCAACGATAGGGTGGCGTGCGTGGCCTTTCTGCAACTGGCCGTCTTCGTCGGCCGGGAAGCGTTTTGCGCCGAGGGTTACGGCTTGATAGATGCGTACCCGCTCGCCAATGATCGCGGTTTCGCCGATGACCACGCCTGTCCCGTGATCAATAAAAAAGCTGCGGCCGATCTGCGCGCCGGGGTGGATGTCGATACCGGTGGCCGAGTGGGCGATTTCCGAGCTGATCCGCGCCAGTAGCGGCAGGCCCGCGCGATAAAGATGGTGGGCGATCCGGTGATGAATCACCGCGAGAATTCCCGGGTAGCACAGCAGCACTTCGTCCACGCTGCGTGCCGCCGGGTCGCCGTGATAGGCGGCCAGCACGTCGGTGTCGAGCAGCGCTCGCATGGCTGGCAAGGCGCTGGCGAAACCCTGGATCAACTCCACCGCCCGTTCGTTCAGATTGCCCACTTCTTCGCCGCGCTGATGGGCGACGTAGCGCAGTTCCAGACGGGTCTGGGCCAGCAATGCATTCAAAGCGACATCAAGCGTGTGCCCGACGTAGAAGTCTTCGCTTTCCTCCCGCAGGTCAACCGGCCCCAGGCGCATGGGGAACAATGCACCGCACAACGCTTCGAGGATGTCGCGCATCGCCGCCCGTGAAGGCAGCTCGCGTCCACCGTGCTCGCCGCTGACGCGACCATTGCTGGTGCGCCAGTCATTACGGGCCTGACGCAATTGGCTGACGATCTGCTGCAATTGCCAGTGGCTGGAACGGCCCTTGGCAGATGCCTCTGGAATATCGCTCACGCTGACTTCTCCTGGTTCGGGTGCGGCTTTTTGTACGTTCGCCGCAGGTGCGCTCACTCTACGGCAAAGATTTAGCACGAAAAAATAACTATTTTTGTAGGACTTCTACTCTTGAAGCATAAGACCTTATGAGTTGCCCTGTAGGAAACGCCTGCCTATAGTCCAGCGACTCTCTACACGGCTTGACTATCACCATGATCAAAACACAGCTCGCCCGCTTCAATCGTCTGGATCTGATCGCCGCGCCCACTGCGTTGGAAAAACTGGAACGGCTTTCGGTCTGGGCCGGTCGCGACATCTATATCAAGCGCGACGACACCACGACCCTGGCCATGGGCGGCAACAAGGTGCGCAAGCTCGAATACCTTGCCGCCGATGCGCTGGCGCAGGGTGCCGATACGCTGATTACGGCCGGCGCGATCCAGTCCAACCATGTGCGCCAGACGGCGGCGCTCGCCGCCCGCCTGGGCCTGGGCTGCGTGGCTCTGCTGGAAAATCCTATCGCCACGGACGACGTTAATTACCTGCACAACGGCAACCGGCTGCTGCTGGATCTGTTTGATGCCAAGGTCGAGTTGGTGGAAAGCCTGGATAACGCCGACGAGCTGCTGCAAGCCCTCGCCGCGCGTCTGCAGTCCAGCGGTAAAAAGCCGTATCTGGTGCCCATCGGTGGTTCCAATGACGTAGGCGCCCTGGGTTATGTGCGTGCAGGATTTGAGCTGGCTGAGCAGATCAAGGAGACCGGGCTGGAGTTCGCCGCCGTGGTGCTCGCTTCCGGCAGCGCCGGTACTCACAGCGGTCTGGCATTGGCGCTGGTTGAAGTGCTGCCCAATCTGCCGGTGGTGGGTGTGACCGTATCGCGCACCGACGAGGCCCAGCGGCCCAAGGTACAGAATCTTGCCGAACGCACCGCCGAACTGCTGGGCGTGCCGTTGCCGGCCGCGTTCAAAGTCGAACTGTGGGACGAGTATTTCGCGCCGCGCTATGGCGAACCGAATGCCGGAACCCTGTCTGCGATCAAATTGATGGCCAGTCACGAAGGGATTTTGCTCGATCCGGTGTACACCGGCAAAGCGATGGCAGGCTTGCTCGATGGTATTGGCCGCCAGCGTTTTGAGGACGGCCCGCTGATCTTTCTGCACACCGGCGGTGCGCCGGCCTTGTTCGCTTACCCAGGCGTTTTTTCCGGGCAGGATGACTGATTCGGCTGTATATACCAAAAACACATATTAAATAATATTTTGATTATTTTGCATTATAAGTAGGCGCTTTTATGATCGCCGCCAGCAGGACTGCTGGCGCATCAAGCGTCTTGAAAAAGCTGGATAAACTTTTGGTGCCAACGTAGCTTTCGTCGGGTCCGATTCTTGCCTGACATCAACAACAAATATGGGGCTAGTCATGATTACTTCCGCAATCCGTCGTACGTTTCTGCTTTCAACCCTGAGCCTGGTGCTCGGCTCCGGCCTGATCGGTCAAGCCGTGGCTGGTGATCAGCTGCAGAAAATCAAAGACAGCGGCACCCTCAACGTGGGTCTGGAAGGCACTTATCCGCCGTTCAGCTTCGTGGACGAAAGCGGCAAGCTGGCAGGTTTTGAAGTCGAGTTTTCCGAAGCATTGGCCAAGGAACTGGGCGTAAAAGCCAAGCTGCAGCCAACTCCTTGGGCCGGGATCCTCGCGGCGCTTGAATCCAAGCGTCTGGATGTGGTGATCAACCAGGTCACGATTTCCGAAGAGCGCAAAAAGAAGTATGACTTCTCCACGCCTTACACCATCTCCGGTATCCAGGCGCTGGTGCAGAAAAAGGACGCCGCCAAGTTCAAAGTCGCAGCCGATCTGAAGGGTGCGAAAGTGGGCGTTGGTCTGGGCACCAATTACGAGCAGTGGCTGAAGGAAAATGTACCGGGCGCGGTCGTCAAAACCTATGACGATGATCCGACCAAGTACCAGGACCTGCGCGTTGGTCGTATCGACGCGATTCTGGTCGACCGTCTCGCCGCCCTCGAACTGGTCAGCAAAACCAAAGACAGCCTGGCTGTTTCCGGCGAGCCGTTCTCCCGTCAGGAAGCGGGCATCGCTCTGCGCAAAGGGGAGCCTGAACTGCTGGAAGCCATCAACAAGGCCATCGACAAACTGCGCGCTGACGGCACCCTCGCCAAGCTGTCGCAGAAGTATTTCCAGGCTGACGTGACCAAATGATCGAAGAGAGCCTAAAGCTCGCGCTGGACTCCGCGCCCTTTCTGATAAAGGGCGCGTACTACACGGTATTCCTCAGCCTGGGTGGCATGTTCTTCGGCTTGCTGCTGGGCTTCGGCCTGGCGCTGATGCGCTTGTCGCGGCTGATCGCGCTGCGCGGTATTGCCCGGGTCTACGTGTCGTTCTTTCGCGGTACACCGCTACTGGTCCAACTGTTCATGATCTATTACGGCTTGCCGCAATTGGGCATTGAGCTGGACCCGTTGCCTGCCGCGCTGATCGGCTTTTCGTTGAACATGGGCGCGTACGCGTGCGAAATCCTGCGGGCGGCTATTGGTTCGGTGGATCGTGGCCAGTGGGAAGCGGCCGCCAGCATGGGCATGACGCGTGGCCAGGCGATGCGCCGGGCGATCCTGCCTCAGGCCGCCCGCACCGCCTTGCCGCCGTTGGGCAACAGCTTTATCTCATTGGTCAAGGACACGGCGCTGGCAGCAACTATTCAGGTGCCGGAGCTGTTCCGTCAGGCGCAGTTGATTACCGCCAGGACCTTCGAAATTTTCACCATGTATCTGGCCGCGGCGCTCATCTACTGGATTCTTGCCACTGCGCTCTCGCACCTGCAAAACCGTCTCGAAGCGCGGGTGAACCGGCATGACCTGGAGTCCTGAACATGATCGTGGTTGAAAAACTGACCAAGGAATTCAAGGGCCAGCAAGTGCTCAAGGGCATTGATCTGCGCGTCGAAGCCGGGGAAGTGGTGGCTATTATCGGGCCCAGCGGCTCGGGCAAGACGACCTTGCTGCGTTGTCTGAATTTTCTCGAAGAGCCTACCAGCGGCAAGATTATCGTCGGCGACATCGCGGTTGATGGCAGTCGCCCTTTGAGCCAGCAACAAGGTCTGATTCGCCAGTTGCGCCAGCATGTGGGTTTTGTGTTCCAGAACTTCAACCTGTTTCCGCACCGCACCGCTTTGGAAAACGTCATGGAAGGTCCTGTGGTGGTCAAGAAGATCGCGCGGGAACTGGCAATGGAACAAGGCCGCAAGCTGCTCGCCAAGGTCGGCCTCGCGGGTAAGGAAAATGCTTATCCGCGGCGTCTGTCGGGCGGTCAGCAGCAGCGGGTGGCAATTGCACGCGCGCTCGCGATGGAGCCGGAAGTAATTCTTTTCGATGAGCCCACTTCTGCTCTGGACCCGGAACTGGTGGGCGAAGTGCTTGCCACGATTCGCGCCCTGGCCGAAGAAAAACGCACCATGGTCATCGTCACTCACGAAATGAGTTTTGCCCGCGACGTGGCGAATCGAGTGATCTTCATCGACAAGGGCGTGATCGTCGAGCAAGGGGAGGCCAAGGAGTTGTTTGCCAACCCTCGCGAAGAACGGACCCGGCAATTTCTGGAGCGAAGTCGCTCCTGATCCTACATCGCCCGGTAAAAAAACCAGCGCCATTCGGCGCTGTTTTTCTGTGCCTTACATTTGTACAACAATTGAACGATCTAAACCGCTGCTAGATCGACCCAGCATTCGTCCGTGGAATGATCGGTTTTATCTAAGCAAACTTATCCAGTCATTACAGTCAGTAATAGTGCGTCACAGAAAGTCATATCCACTGTCCCCTCACGACCACATACCCAATGCCCAAAGACTGTTCATTCGCATGAGCATTCATATATTGAAGTGGGAATGCCCTGACCTACTTCGTAATAAGATCGTGGTGTTTGTGTAGGAAACGTCTAATTCTGCATCTCGTCGATATCTCATCCCCATTACATATTGACAGACACGCGCAAACCCCATTAGCTCGAAAATAAACATCCATTCAATATTCTGAGCTTATTACAAGCTTCAATTACATACAGTTTGTAATGTTTGCCATAACTCTGATCTCTAAGGTACTTATCCCCGCGCCGTTTTTCGGTGAACTGGCCGACAACCGTTATTACCGAAGCCAACGGACTCATTATTCATCTAACAAATCGCCATGAGTATTCAGCCATGCCCCACGCACCCTGCAAAACCAGCATCCCCAAGCTGTTCGCGCCCTACCTGCCACAGGCTCACAACCACGGCGTCGGTATTCGCGCCGCCGCCCATCTGTTAGTCAATATTGACCCCTATCCCGCAATGGATGAAGGCGACTTGATCGAATTGTTCTGGGATGGCTGTTACGTTGCGTCAAAACTTTTAAGTAAGTCTGACATCGGCTACACAGTAGTCCTACGCGTGCCTGAAAGCTTCCTACAAACCGGGACGATCAAAACCTGCTATCGCGTCATGAAAGTGGGTGGTGCGCCGGTTACTTCGCCCAGCCGCAAGCTCAGGGTAAAACTCGATGTGCCCGGCGGGCAGCTCCTGACGCTCAGCGATGAAGAAAACCAGGGCTTGGCACCCGTCTCGTTGCCAGAGGCGGTGATCCGTTATGGGTTGATCTCCCGGTATGCAAAAACCGGCATGCCACTGGGCATCGAACCCTATCTCAACATGGCGCCCAGCGATGAAATCACCCTGCGTTGGGGAGATGTGCGTATGGATCTGCCACCTTTGAAAGCCGAGAACGTCGGCAAATCCGTCAGCCTGATCGTGCCACCGACGCTGATCCTGGAAGCGGGGCGGGAACAACAACTGGACGTGACTTACTGCATCATTGATCGAGTGGGCAACAACTCACGGTGGGCACCCGCCCGTGAAATCAACGTCAACACCCAAATTAACCGCTGTCAGTGACTGACCGAATGTCCCTGAAAAAAACCACTGATACGCGCGGGTTGTTTATCGCGACCCGCCGTATTGGTGGTGCTGGCAGCTATACAACCTGTGAGCTGGCTCACATTGAGCTATACGCCGAGAGGTTTCCTACACCGAACTACATATCGGCCTACAGGTTTTTTTAAACCTGATTGGCGCTCACTGCTAGCCTTCTGAAAGCATTGCATTACTGCAAGAGGGTTATGCTCGTGGCGCGTAATAAACTGCTCAAGATATGCATTTTGTTGATGGTCTTCGGCTCGTGTCTGACGTATGCACAACACGCTTGAAAACCTGAGAATTTCACCTTCTATGCTTATTCCCAAATACTCGTTTATTTAATATTTATACGTCTTTACGGTATATAGACCGGACCACCGGACATCGTGATTTATCCTGCCGCTACTTGCGGCATCTGACGCGAGGTTCGTATGGTCATTTCCCGCTCCACCACCAGGCAGAACACCGCAATACTGCGCAGCCCGAGAGGCCGCGAACATGTCTGAGCTGGCTGCCCGCGCCTTGCGCACCGCCCCGGCCGCAGTTCAGCCGGACAGCGCACCGCCGGTAATCGCGGCCGTGATTCTGCAAAACGACGCTCAGGCTATCGCAGCCGCGCATCAGTTGGCTGATCCTGCCCGCTTGCAAGCCTCTCAACGCGATGCCGAGCGGCTGTTGCCCTGGTCGGAAATCGAACAGTTCACCCAAAGCGGCCTGGGCAGTATTTCCATCCCGCGCGCTTACGGCGGTCCGCAGGTTTCATTCGTCACCATCGCCGAGGTGTTCAGGATTATTTCTGTTGCCGACCCGGCGCTGGGGCAGATTCCGCAGAGCCAGTTCGGGATCATTCATCTATTGCAGAACAGCGCCACCGAGGCTCAGAAAACAGTCTTGTTCAAAAGCGTGCTGGACGGCTGGCGCATTGGCAACGCCGGTCCGGAACGCGGTACGAAAAATACCCTTGAGCTGAAAGCACGCATCACCGCCCACGGCGGAAAGTTCGTCATAAACGGTCAGAAGTTTTACTCCACCGGCGCACTGTTCGCCCATTGGGTTGCGGTGAAAGCGCTCAACGAGCAAGGCCAGCAAATCATGGCTTTCGTCCCGCGCGGCACCGCCGGGTTGCAGATCGTCGATGACTGGTCGGGCTTCGGCCAACGCACGACTGCAAGCGGCACGGTGCTGCTGGATAACGTGCAGATCAATGGCGCACTGGTTGTGGATAACTGGCGCCTGTCTCTGACGCCGAGCATTCAGGGCGCGGTCTCGCAGCTGATTCAGGCCGCCATCGACGCCGGCATTGCCCGCGCCGCCATCGACGACACCATCGAATTTGTCAGAAAACGCTCGCGGCCCTGGGTCGATGCCCATGTGGAGCGGGCTAGCGACGATCCTTACGTCATCGCCGAGATCGGCAAGCTCAAACTTGAACTCCACGCCGCCGAAGCCTTGCTGCGCGAGTCGGCCAAGGTCCTCGACGAAGTCAACGCCAGTCCCATCGACGAATACTCGGCGGCACGCGCCTCGATTGCAGTTGCCCGCGCCAAAGTGCTGACCACGGAAATCTCGCTGCTGGCCAGTGAAAAATTGTTCGAACTGGCTGGCAGCCGCGCCTCCCTGGCCGAGTTCAACCTGGACCGGCACTGGCGTAATGCCCGCGTCCACACGCTCCACGACCCGGTGCGCTGGAAATACCACGCCATCGGCAATTTTTACCTCAACGATCAGAACCCACCGCTGCGGGGGACCATCTGATGGCGAAGAAAAAGATCCTGCTCAATGCGTTCAACATGAACTGCATCGGTCATATCAACCACGGTTTGTGGACCCATCCGCGCGACAATTCCACCCAGTACAAAACTCTTGAATACTGGACCGAACTGGCGCAATTGCTGGAGCGCGGCCTGTTTGATGGTTTGTTCATTGCCGACATTGTCGGCGTGTATGACGTGTATCAGAACTCGGTGGACGTGCCGCTCAAGGAGTCGATCCAGCTGCCGGTCAACGATCCGCTGCTGTTGGTTTCGGCCATGGCTGCTGTCACGAAAAACCTCGGCTTCGGCCTGACCGCGAACCTGACCTACGAAGCGCCGTATCTATTCGCACGACGCATGTCGACGCTGGACCACCTCAGCCGAGGTCGAGTGGGCTGGAACATTGTCACCGGTTACCTCGACAGCGCCGCCCGGGCCATGGGTTTGAGCGAGCAGGTCGAACATGATCGCCGCTACGATCAGGCCGACGAATACCTGCAGGTTTTATACAAACTCTGGGAAGGCAGCTGGGAAGACGACGCGGTCCTTAACGATCCGCAACAGCGGATTTACGCGCAGCCGGACAAAGTCCACAAGGTGCGGCACAAGGGCGAGTTTTATCAGGTTGAGGGCTATCACCTGTGCGAACCGTCGCCGCAGCGCACGCCGGTTTTGTTTCAGGCGGGCAGTTCCGAGCGCGGATTGCAGTTCGCCGGCAGTCACGCCGAATGCGTATTCATCAGTGGCCAGAACAAGCCGTCGACTCGCGAGCAGGTCGATAAAGTTCGCGCCAGCGCCGTGGCCGCCGGGCGTAATCCCGATGACATCAAAGTGTTCATGGGCCTCAACGTGATCGTTGGCGCGACTGAAGCCCAAGCGCGGGCCAAGCATGCCGAATACCGCGAGTTCGCCAGCGCCGAAGCGGGCGTGGCGCATTTTGCGGCGTCCACCGGTATCGATTTTTCCGAATACGAACTGGACGAGCCGATCCAGTACGTGAAAAGCAACGCCATTCAATCGGCCACCAAGAACCTGAAAAACAACGACTGGACCCGGCAAAAACTGCTCGACCAGCACGCGTTGGGCGGACGCTACATCACGGTAATCGGCTCGCCGGAGCAAGTGGCCGACGAGCTGGAGTCCTGGATTGCGGAAACCGGCCTCGACGGCTTCAACCTGACCCGCATCGTCACCCCGGAAAGCTACGCGGATTTCATCGACCTGGTGATCCCCGAGCTGCAACGCCGCGGCTCGTACAAAACCGCCTACGACAACGGCAGCTTGCGGGAGAAGTTGTTTCCCGAAGGCGGCGCGCGTTTGCCGCAGCGGCATACGGGGGCGAGTTACCGGCACTGAAGAACGCTCTCGTAGGACCGGCTTTAGCCGGGAGGAGGTCGGTACAGCCAATGAGTTTGTATCGTTCGCAATGCAGATCTCCCGGCTGAAGCCGGTCCTACGACCCGACTTTGCTCCACTGAATCCGTCAGACCAAACCACACAAAAACTTAACCTTGCGCACCGGAATTCACCATGAACAAACTGATCGCTACCCTGGCCTTGAGCCTGTTGACCCTCACCGCCCATGCCGCCGACCAACCCTTGAAAGTCGGCACCACGGCCGCCTTCGCCATCCCGCTGGAAGCGGCTGTCGAGGAAGCCGGCAAACAAGGCCTGAAGGTTGAGCTGGTTGAATTCACCGACTGGATCGCGCCCAACGTCAGCCTTGCGGCGGGCGATATCGACGTGAATTACTTCCAGCACATCCCGTTCCTGACCAACGCCAACGAAGCCGCCGGCTTCAATCTGGTGCCTTACGCGCCGGGGATCATCAACAACGTCGGCCTGTACTCGAAAAAGTACAAAAGCTTCGATGAGCTGCCGATCGGCGCTACCGTGGCTATTGCCAACGACCCGATCAACAGCGGGCGCGGCCTGCAATTGCTGGCCAAAGCCGGCTTGATCACCCTCAAGCCGGGCGTCGGTTTCAAGGCCACTGAAGAAGACATCACCGCCAACCCGAAGAAGCTCAAGCTGATTCAGGTTGAAGCCGTGCAACTGGTGCGTGCTTACGAAGACGCCGACCTGGTACAGGGTTATCCCGCTTATATTCGCCTGGCGAAAACCTTCGATGCGTCCTCGGCCATTCTGTTCGACGGCCTCGATCACCCGGAATACGTGATTCAGTTCGTGATCAAGCCCGATCACAAGAACGATCCGCGCCTGGCCAGGTTCATCGACATCTATCAGCACTCGCCGGTGGTTCGCGCCGCGCTGGACAAGGTCAATGGCAAGCTCTACCAAGCTGGCTGGGAAGGCTGATATGAATGCCACCGTGCAACGCCAACTGCCACTCGAAGCCACGGGCGCAGCGCATTCGGCCCATCACGCCGAGCTGCACGCCGACCTGAATCGCGCTCACGTGCGTTTCATCAATCTGGGCAAGACCTATCAAGGCCAGCAAGGTCCGGTCGATGCCTTGCAGAACATCGACCTGGCCATTCAGCGCGGCGAGATCTTCGGCATCATCGGTCGCAGCGGCGCGGGTAAATCGTCGCTGATCCGCACTATCAACCGTCTTGAGCAACCCAGCAGCGGCCGGGTGCTCATTGATCAGACGGACATTGGCGAGTTCAACGAAGACAAGCTGGTGGAGCTGCGCCGACGGATCGGCATGATCTTCCAGCACTTCAACCTGATGTCGGCCAAGACCGTGTGGCAGAACGTCGAGTTGCCGTTGAAGGTCGCGGGCGTGCCCAAGGAGCAGCGCCAGCGCAAAGTCACCGAACTGCTGGAACTGGTGGGCCTGCAAGACAAGCACAAGGCATATCCGGCGCAGCTGTCCGGCGGCCAGAAACAGCGCGTCGGCATTGCCCGCGCGCTGGTGCATGACCCGGCGATTCTGCTCTGTGACGAAGCGACTTCGGCGCTGGACCCGGAAACCACCCAATCGATTCTCGGCCTGCTGCGCGAGATCAATCAGCGGCTGGGGCTGACGGTCATCCTCATCACTCACGAAATGGCGGTGATTCGCGATATCTGTGATCGCGTCGTGGTTCTCGAGCAAGGCCGCGTCGTCGAGCAAGGACCGGTCTGGCAGGTGTTCGGCGATCCGCGTCACGAGGTCAGCAAAACCTTGCTCGCGCCGCTGCAACACGGCGTGCCCGCAGACCTGCAATCACGCATTGCCGCGCAGCCGCCGCAGCCGGGCGCAGCCGTGGTGCTGGATCTGCACTTTACTGGCGAGACCGGCGACGAGGCGGATCTGGCCGCGCTGTTCGGTGCATTGGGTGGGCGCGTCAGCCTGTTGCAAGGCGGCGTCGAACGTATTCAGGGTCGCGCGCTGGGGCATCTGTTGCTGTCGATTGCCGACTCGCCGCATTCCCGTGAAGAATTGCTGATCAGGGCGCGCAAACAGGCGCAACACGCGGAGGTCATCGGCTATGTGGTTTGACCGTTTGTTACAAGGCACTATCGACACCTTCCTGATGGTTGGCGTGTCCTCGCTCATCGCGTTGCTGCTGGGCATCCCGCTGGCGGTGATTCTGGTCACCAGCTCCAAAGGCGGCATCTACCAGGCGCCGGGATTGAATCGCGTACTGGGCGGCTTCGTGAACCTGTTTCGCTCGATCCCGTTCCTGATCCTGATGGTGGCACTGATTCCCTTTACCCGGCTGATCGTCGGCACGACGTATGGCGTGTGGGCGGCAGTGGTACCGCTGACCATCGCTGCCACGCCGTTCTTCGCCCGCATCGCCGAAGTCAGCCTGCGCGAAGTCGATCACGGTCTGATCGAAGCCGCCCAGGCTATGGGCTGCCGACGCTGGCACATTGTCTGGCATGTGCTGTTGCCTGAAGCGCTGCCGGGGATTGTCGGCGGCTTCACCATCACCCTGGTAACGATGATCAACTCTTCGGCGATGGCTGGCGCAATCGGCGCGGGCGGTCTGGGCGACATTGCTTATCGCTACGGCTATCAACGCTTCGACAGCCAGGTGATGCTGACTGTGATTGTGCTGCTGGTGGTATTGGTGGCAGTGATTCAACTGGGCGGTGATCGGCTGGCGCGAGGCTTGAACAAGCGCTGAGTGGGGTATATTCACGGCATCAACTGCCTGGAACGACCCGCCATGAAACTCGCACCACAGGATCTCGCGCAGATTACCGAGACCACCGTCGGCCACTACAACCAGGTGGCCGACGCATTCCGTGAAGGCACCCGCGACCACGATGTCAGCCAGAACATTGCTGCGTTGCTGCGCCATATAGAAAGCCCAACGCCGTGGCAGATCCTGGATTTCGGCTGCGGGCCGGGCCGCGACCTCAAGACATTCACCGCCATGGGCCACATCGCCGTCGGCCTGGACGGCTCGGAGCGTTTCGCTGAAATGGCCCGCGCCGAGACCGGTTGCGAAGTCTGGCAGCAGAGCTTTCTTGAACTGAACCTTCCTGCAGAACGCTTCGATGGCATCTTCGCCAACGCCGCGTTATTCCACGTCCCTAAACAGGAACTGCCACGGGTGCTGCAACAACTGCACGCCACCCTGAAACCCGGCGGCGTCCTCTTCAGCTCCAACCCACGGGGCGAAAATCGTGAAGGCTGGAACGGCCCGCGCTACGGTTCCTATCACGATCTTGAGGCCTGGCGCGCCCTGCTGACCGAGGCCGGATTCAGCGAGTTGGAATATTACTACAGACCTGAAGGCCTGCCGCTGGAGCAGCAGCCGTGGCTGGCGAGTGTTTGGCGGCGATAGACGGATGGCTGTGGGAGCCCCACTGTGGGAGATTCTATGTTTGAGGGCAACCCACAGATGCCGCAGATGTGGCGTCTGCACCGACGCCTTCCCGGATAAATCCGGTCCCACGGGATGACCGCATTTCCCCTGTGGGAGCGAGCTTGCTCGCGAAGGCGGCGACCAGAAACCTTCGCGAGCAAGCTCGCTCCCACGGGTTCCATTTCAGACCCGTATCTTCAGGCAATAAAAAACCGCCCCGAAGCAGACTGTGTGAAAACTACTGCGCTCGACAATACTGCGTTAAAAACAGGCGAAAAATGCTCATTTAGAACACCTAGACTCCGCTTTTTCGCCTGTTTTTGCCTTGTCTTGTCATCGCTCGTGACGTTTTCACACAGCCTGCAAGGGCGGTTTTTATTCAGCCAATCCGAATCTTACAGTTTCGGACCCGCTGCCTGGATTGCGTCGCTCACTTCAAACTTCTTGAAGTTTTCGATGAACAGGCTGGCGAGCGCCTTGGCCGATTCGTCGTAGGCAGCCTTGTCAGCCCAGGTGTTGCGCGGGTTGAGCAAGTTGGTGTCGACGCCCGGTACGGCCAGCGGCACGTCGAGGTTGATGGTGTCCAGGTGTTCGGTGGCTGCGCCAATCAGTGCGCCGCTCTGGATGGCTGCAATCACGCCACGAGTGGTCGGGATGTTGAAGCGTTTGCCGACGCCGTAGCCACCGCCGGTCCAGCCGGTGTTGACCAGGTAAACCTTGGAGCCGAAGCCACGGATGCGCTTGATCAGCAGCTCTGCGTATTCGCCAGCCGGACGCGGGAAGAATGGCGCGCCGAAGCAGGTGGAGAAGGTCGACTTGATGCCGCTGCCCGAACCCATTTCAGTGGAGCCCACCAGCGCGGTGTAACCCGACAGGAAGTGGTAAGCCGCTTGTTCTTCGCTGAGGATCGACACGGGTGGCAGAACGCCGGTCAGGTCGCAAGTCAGGAAGATCACAGCGTTTGGCTCACCGCCCAGGTTCAGCGGTGCGCGTTTTTCGATCAGTTCACGCGGGTAAGCGGCGCGGCTGTTCTGGGTCAGGCTGTCGTCGGCGTAGTCGGCTTTCTTGGTAACCGGGTCGAGAACCACGTTTTCCAGGACGGCGCCATGCTGGATGGCTTTCCAGATGACTGGCTCGTTCTTCTCGGAGAGGTCGATGCACTTGGCATAGCAACCGCCTTCGATGTTGAACACCACGCCAACGCCCCAGCCATGTTCGTCGTCGCCGATCAGGTAACGGCTTTCGTCAGCCGACAGGGTGGTTTTGCCGGTGCCGGACAGGCCGAAGAACAACGTCACGTCGCCCTCTTCGCCCATGTTGGCCGCGCAGTGCATTGGCAGCACGTCGACCGCTGGCAGCAGGAAGTTCTGTACCGAGAACAATGCCTTCTTCATTTCACCGGCGTAACGCATGCCGGCGATCAGCACTTTCTTGGCTGCGAAGTTGATGATCACGGTGCCGTCGGAATTGGTGCCGTCACGCTCTGGCTCGCAAACGAACCATGGGGCGTTCTGGATCTGCCACTCGTCCTTGCCGCCAGCGTTGTACTGTTCAGGATTGATGAACAGGCAACGGCCGAACAGGTTGTGCCAGGCAGTTTCAGTGGTCATCTTGACCGGCAGGTAGTGCGCCGGATCAGAGCCTACATGAACGTGGGAAACGAAACTTTCGCGCTCGCCCAGGTAGGCGGCAACACGGTCCCACAAGGCGTCGAACTTGTCCGCCGGAAACTTGCGGTTGATAGGGCCCCAGGCGATAGCTTCCTGGGTGCTCGGCTCTTCAACAATGAAACGATCAACCGGCGAGCGGCCAGTACGATGGCCTGTTTTCACAACCAGAGCGCCAGTATCGGAAAGTTCGCCTTCGCCGCGGGCAAGAGCTTCCTTGACCAGTTCGTCGATGCTCAGATCGGTGTACACAGCGTTATTGGTTTGCGTCATGAGGTTCCCCGTCGGCCAGTGGCCGAGTGCTCCAAACGGTTTTGTAGTAAAAAAACAACCACTACTACAGCGGAAAAGTGGGCCGGATTATGCCAGAAAAGCCTAAAAAAAGTAGGGTCCTCCTGTCAGAAGAACGACACCATGGCTCCAGGCGTGTCACAACGTGGTTACGTGCCTGTTTAATGACGCGTATCAGAAGGCGAATCCACACCGCCGCCCGCGAACAACTGCGCGATGTCGGTGGCATCGAACAAATAGCGTTCGTTGCAGAACTGACAATCGATCTCCACCGTTCCGTTATGCTCGATGACCAACTGCTGCGCATCTTCCAGCCCGAGGCTGACCAGCGCGTTGGCGGAGCGCTCCCGTGAACAGCTGCAACGGAAACAAATCGGTTGCATCTCGAACATCCGCACCGGGTCCTGGTGAAACAGCCGGTGCAGCACGGTTTCATTGTCCAGGCTCAACAGCTCTTCTGCCGTGAGGGTGCTGGCCAGCGTGGTGACGTGTTCCCAGCTGGCGTCGCGCTCTTCGGAATCGGTGATGCGTGCGGCGGGCAACTGTTGCAACAGCAGGCCGCGCGCGCGATGGCCGTCAGCGCGCAACCAGAAACGTGTACCCAACTGCTCCGACATCACGAAATAGCTGGACAGGCTTTCGGACAGATCGGCGCCGTCCAGGGCAACAATGCCTTGATAGCGTTTGCCCTGTCGTGGATCGACCGTCAGGGTCAGCGAGCCATCGGGCATCAAGTCCTGCAGGCCGGCGCCCGGCAGGATCTGCGACTCCTCGTAACGAGCAATACCGCGCAGCTCGCGTTCGCTGGAGCATTCGACCATCAACAACGGGACGGCTCCGCTGGAGCGAGCCTGAAGAATCAGCAAACCTTCGAATTTCAAAGTGCCTACCAGCAACGCAGCGGCAGCCATCAGTTCGCCGAGCAGCTGCGCGACTGGCTCCGGGTACGGGTGTTTGGCGAGTACTTCGGCATAGCTGCGTTCCAGCGCGACCAGCTCGCCGCGCACGTCGGTCTCGTCGAAGATGAAGCGCTGGGTGTAGTCGATATCCGGGAAATCATGCATAGGGAAAGAGGTATCTGAAGGAATGACAGAATGATGGCAAGCGTCTATGAAGCGCCAAAGCGCTGTTTCGCATGTCCGTAGTGCGACTTGCCATGTCGGATAAGAGGCATTTTATGGACTATCTTGCGCGCTTCCAAGTCATGCGTTTGAGTGTTGTGCGTGGCTGCCAGGTAATCCGTTGGGGCGGGGCTTGCCCGCGAAGAATTCTAACGCGGTGAGTCTGGCTCACCGAGGCGTCTGATTCGCGTTCGCGGGCGAGCTTCGCTCCAATAGGGCCTCAATCATCATTACTCGAACCACGGAACTGAAACAGCTGGCGGCGCTGCTTCTTGCTCGGCTTGCCATCGGTGGTCATGCCCAGATTGCCTGCCTTGCGTTGTGCAGCGGCGTTTTCCCGCTTGGCGATGCTTTCCGGGGTTTCGCTGTACAGGGTCTGCGCTTCCGGCGCGCCGCGGCGCACGGTCGATAGTGCCTGCACCACCACCGTACGTTCCTCAAAGCCGATCCGAACCAAGATATCGTCGCCGATGTGCGGTTCCTTGCCGGGCTTGCAACGCTCGCCCCGACAATGCACCTTGCCGTTCTCGATAGCGGCTTTGGCGAGGGCACGGGTTTTGAAGAAGCGCGCCGCCCACAGCCATTTATCCAGACGAACTTTGTCGTCTTCTTCAGACTTTTGTGCCATATGAATTCCTTAGTTAAGCCATAGTCAGAACTGTACTACGTCATACGTGATACGCCAGCAATTCGATTACTGGCGCAAAAAATTCCTTTTTCTTCAATGACTTCTCTCTTACATGGAGTGCGATATGACTGAATTTCCGTCGTCATTGACCTCACCTAAAGTCGGCTGCGAGGGCTGCAAAAACAGCCCCGAACTCGACTTTTCATTTGCATTCGCCTACCAGCCCATCGTGGATTTGCGCGATCAGTCGGTTTTTGCTCATGAGGCATTGGTGCGCGGCATCAAGGGTGAGGGCGCGCTGTCGGTGCTCAGCCAAGTGACCGACCAGAATCGCTATCGTTTCGACCAGCTGTGTCGCACGCATGCCATCGCTGGTGCTGCCGCGTTGGGCATGAGCGAACGCCTGTCGATCAATTTTCTGCCCAACGCGGTCTATCGCCCGGAGCTGTGCATTCGCAGCACGCTGGAAGCCGCCCGAACCCATAACTTCCCGCTGGACCGCCTGATTTTCGAGACTATCGAAGCCGAACACCTCGATAACAATCGCCATTTGACCAATATTCTGCGTGAATACCGCGAATTCGGTTTCATGACGGCGATTGACGATTTCGGTGCCGGCTATTCGGGCCTGGGGTTGCTGGCGGATTTTCAGCCCGACCTGATAAAACTCGACATGCATTTAATTCGAGATATTCACCGCGATCGCGTTCGTCAGGCTATCGTTCGTGGGGTTGTCACAATGTGTACGGAGTTGGGCGTTACAGTCATCGCCGAGGGCATCGAGTGTGCCGAAGAGCGTGACTTCCTCGCCGACTGCGGGATTTTTCTGATGCAAGGCTTCTGGTTCGCCAAACCTGCATTCAAAGCATTGGCCCAGGTTGATCCTGGTGTCTGGCAGACAGCGTAAGCAGTACGGAATCCCTTTTGAAAACATTTGATCACCTGACAGTCATCGGCCTACGCGAGTGGGTGGCGCTGCCCGATTTGGGGGTAGCTGGCCTGCGGGCGAAAATCGATACCGGCGCGAGCACTTCAAGCCTGCACGCCACGGAAATCGAGCCTTTCGAGCGCGATGGCCAGAAATGGGTTCGCTTCAATGCTCACCTGGGTACGGTCGTTCAGTTGCGTCATCGCCGTTGCGAAGCGCTGCTGGTCGCGATGAAAACCATTAAAAGCTCCAACGGCCATGCGCAGGTCCGCTATGTCATTCGCACCACCCTGGCCTTGGGTGATCGCGTCTGGCCGGTGGAATTCACGCTGGCTTGCCGCAAAGCAATGCGCTATCGCTTGCTGCTCGGATCCAACGCCTTGATCGACGGCCAACTGGTCGTCAATCCCGGCATTACTTATGTTCAGGACAAGCCGGTTTTTCCGGCCTCGACTACCTCTGCCACAGGTGCTGCATGAAGATCGCTGTGCTGTCGCGTAACCCGCGTCTGTATTCAACCCGTCGTCTGGTCGAAGCTGGTATTGAACGCGGCCATGAGATGGTGGTGATCGACACCTTGCGCGCCTATATGAACATCGCCAGCCACAAGCCGCAGATTCACTATCGCGGCAAACCGCTGGAAGGTTTCGATGCGGTTATCCCGCGCATCGGGGCTTCAGTGACGTTTTATGGCTGCGCGGTGTTGCGCCAGTTTGAAATGATGGGTGTGTTCCCGCTCAACGAGTCGGTGGCCATCGCCCGCTCGCGGGACAAGCTGCGTTCCCTGCAATTGCTGTCACGGCGCGGGATCGGCCTGCCGGTTACCGGCTTTGCTCACTCGCCGGATGATATTCCCGACCTGATCCAGATGGTCAACGGCGCGCCGCTGGTGATCAAGGTGCTGGAAGGCACTCAAGGTATCGGTGTCGTGCTGTGCGAGACGGCAACTGCTGCTGAGTCGGTGATCGAGGCGTTCATGGGCCTCAAGCAGGACATCATGGTTCAGGAGTACATCAAGGAAGCGGGCGGCGCGGATATTCGCTGCTTCGTGGTCGGCGACAAAGTCATCGCCTCGATGAAGCGTCAGGCCAAGCCGGGCGAGTTCCGTTCCAACCTGCACCGTGGCGGCAGCGCCAGCCTGATCAAGATCACCCCGGAAGAGCGCATGACCGCCATTCGCGCCGCCAAGGTCATGGGCCTGAGCGTCGCGGGCGTCGACATCCTGCGCTCCAATCACGGACCGCTGGTGATGGAAGTCAATTCGTCACCGGGTCTGGAAGGCATCGAGGTCACTACCAGCAAGGACGTCGCCGGGATGATCATCGAATACCTGGAGAAAAACAGCGGCCCGCATATGACGCGGACTAAGGGGAAAGGATAAACCGTAGGACCTGCTTTAGCCGGGAGAAATTCATTCATGCCGATGCAGCTGCATCGGATGTCTTGGATTTATATGCTCCCGGCTGAAGCCGGTCCTACAGTCGGTGTCAAACAGCATCCCTTGGCAACATCAGCCCCAGCGGCAAGCGCACTCGCGCTTCCAGCCCGCCACCTGACCGATTACGCAGTTCCACATTGCCGCCGTGCATCGCAGCGATGCGCTTGACGATGGCCAGCCCCAGCCCGGTGCCTTTGCCACTGCGGGCGCGATCGCCACGGATGAAGGGGTTGAAGATCACTTCCAGCTCCGAGGGATCGATACCCGTTCCGCGATCCAGCACGCTCAGCACCACGTAGGGCGCATTGGCGTCGCCTGACACGTACGCCGCCACTTCGATGCCGTTCCCCGCATGATGCATGGCATTGCCGATCAGGTTGTTCAGCAGGCGCTTCATCGACACCCGACGCAGCGGGAACGGCGGGATGGTTTCCAGGCACAAGCGGATCTGTTCCTCGGAGAGTTCCGGGTTGTTGTAGGGCGCAACCACTTCACGCACCAGATCACTCAGGTCGACTTCTTCGATTTCTTCGTCGCGGCCGTCGCGGATGAACGCCAGGAACTGATCCAGAATGGCGTCCATGTCTTCGATGTCACGCACCATGCCTTCGGTGAGTTCGTTCTCGCCCGACATCAATTCCAGCGACAGCCGCAAGCGGGTCAGCGGCGTGCGCAGGTCATGGGAGACCCCGGCCAGCATCAGTTCCCGCTCCTGACCGGCCTGCTCGACGTCTTCGGCCATCTGGTTGAAGGCCCGGTAAACTTCGGTCATCTCGCTGGGCGTATCGCTCACCGGCAGGCGCACACTGCGGCCTTGCCCAAGCTGGCGGGCGGCGAAGACCAAGCGTTTGAGCGGCTGATTGAGTTGCCGGACGAAAATCCAGGCGGACGCCGTGGACAGCAAACCGATAGCCAGGAACCAGCCCAGCACGCTCCAGATTTTCTGCCCGCGCAGTGGATGCGGGTACAGCGGCACTTTCAGCCAGCCATCGCCCAGACTCGGCGCACGTACCCACAAGGCGGGCGGTGCATGAACGCGCAAACGGACTTCGGTGTCGGCACCCAATTCAGCCTGCATCTGGCGCTGATAGATCTCGCTGTACGGCCAGTGCTGCTCGCCCTCCGGTACACCGCCGCCCACCACACGAATCAAGCCCGCCGCATCGGCAATCGATTCGCGGTCGTCTTCGTTGGCCGCCCAATAGGCACGCAAGGTCAACGCCACGCCATGGCTGTATTGCCTGTCGACCAGCACGTCCTCATTCATCAGCAGATAAACCAGGGTCAACGCCTTGGAAAACAGCACGACGATGAGCACCAGCCAGAGGGTGCGGGAGAAAAAGCTTTGCGGAAACCAGAGCGGGGTCTTCATAACTGCAGCTATACACTTTGCAGGGCGAGCCAGGCTCGCAGGGTTTGCGAAACGCGAATGGTGTCAAACGCAGGAACGCGAAAACCAAAACGTCGATAACCCCTTCAAGGGTTATCGACGTGACTGGCAGCGGCTTCGAGTAGCTGACGAAAACCGATTATCGATTACCGGCGCCATCAGGAACGAATACATAACCAACACCCCAGACGGTCTGGATGTAGCGTGGCTTGGACGGGTCCGGCTCGATCAGGCGGCGCAGACGGGAAATCTGCACGTCAATCGAACGCTCCAGTGCATCCCACTCCCGGCCCCGGGCCAGATTCATCAGCTTGTCGCGGGTCAACGGCTCGCGGGCATGCATCACCAGCGCCTTGAGTACGGCAAATTCACCGGTGGTGAGCATGTGTACTTCTTCGCCACGCTTGAGTTCGCGGGTTGCCAGAGACAGCTCGTAGTCGCCGAAGCTCACTGACTCGTCTTCACTGCCGGGCGCACCAGGGACCGGCGCAGCCTGACGACGCAGAACGGCCTTGACGCGGGCCATCAGCTCATCGGGGTTGAATGGCTTGGCGAGGTAATCGTCAGCGCCCAGCTCCAGACCCTTGATGCGGCTCAGCTCGTCGCCCTTGGCGGTCAGCATGATGATCGGCACCTGATTGTTGGCGGCGCGGAGACGACGGCAGGCAGACAGGCCGTCTTCACCCGGCAGCATCAAGTCCAGAACCACAAGGTTGAACACCTCGCGCGCCAACAGGCGATCCATTTGTTCGACGTTGGCCACGGCCCGGGCGCGATAGCCCTTGCTGGTGAAAAAACGTTCCAACAGGCTGCTCAATCCCGGATCGTCATCAACGATCAGGATTTTTTCGCCTTCAGCAGTTTGTGCAGTGCTGCTCATAGATGCTCCTTTGATCTCGGCGCGCATTATGGCGTAGCTGCTGTGATGCGCACCGTGTGCATTGTTAGCAGATTTTACCGGGGCCGCCATTAGGACTTTTTTCCAGCCCGATTCGGCTGGTTTTATCGGCTGATCCCCTAATCGGGCGTCGCTGGGTATAATGCGCCGCCCTTGAAGTCAGGCAACGCCTGAACATGGCAGTTCGACAGTATTTTGTAAAAGTCGGCAAGCAAGGCTGTTTTTAACGCTGCATCACGCGCGAAGCCCGCAGCCACTTTTTATGCTCACAAACTCCAGGTGGTCTTATGGACAGCATCAACAGTCGCATCGCCGAAGAACTCGGTGTCCGCCCGCAACAGGTCGCAGCGGCCGTAGCGCTACTGGATGAAGGCTCGACAGTGCCCTTCATTTCCCGCTACCGCAAGGAAGTGACCGGCAGCCTCGATGACACGCAATTGCGTCATCTTGAAGAGCGCCTGCGCTACCTGCGTGAACTCGACGAGCGGCGTATCAGCATCCTTGCAAGTATAGAAGAGCAAGGGAAACTGACCCCCGAGCTGGCCCGCGACATCAAACTCGCCGACACCAAGACCCGCCTCGAAGATTTGTACCTGCCTTACAAGCAAAAACGCCGTACCAAAGGCCAGATCGCACTCGAAGCCGGCCTTGGTGAACTGGCTGACGGCCTGTTCAGCGACCCGAGCCTGACGCCGGAAACCGAAGCTGCGCGCTTCGTGGACGCCGAAAAAGGTGTCGCCGATGTCAAGGCCGCGCTGGAAGGCGCCAAATACATCCTCATGGAACGCTTCGCCGAAGACGCGACCTTGCTGGACAAGCTGCGCAGCTTCCTCAAGCAGGAAGCGGTGATCAGCGCCCGGGTCGTGGCCGGCAAGGAAGAAGAAGGCGCCAAGTTCCGCGATTACTTTGAACACGATGAACCGCTGAAAAGCATGCCGTCACACCGCGCGCTGGCGATCTTTCGTGGTCGCAACGAAGGTTTCCTCAGCTCGGCCATGAAGGTCGGCGAAGAATTGCCCGGCGCGATGCACCCTTGCGAAATGATGATCAGCGAGCGTTTCGGCCTGCAAAACCAGAACCGTCCTGCCGATAAATGGCTGGGCGAAGTGGTGCGCTGGACCTGGAAGGTCAAGCTCTATAGCCACCTGGAAACCGACCTGTTCGGCGAACTGCGCGAAGGCGCGGAAACCGAAGCGATCAATGTGTTCGCCCACAACCTGCACGACCTGCTGCTCGCCGCGCCAGCCGGCCCGCGCGCCACCTTGGGCCTGGATCCAGGCCTGCGCACCGGTTGCAAGGTCGCGGTGGTCGATTCCACCGGCAAGATGCTGGACTACGCCACGGTTTACCCGCACGTGCCGAAGAACCAGTGGGATCAGACCATCGCCGTGCTGGCCGCGCTGTGCGCCAAGCATTCGGTGGACCTGATCGCCATCGGCAACGGCACCGCCAGCCGTGAAACCGACAAGCTCGCCGCCGAACTGATCAAAAAATACCCAGGCCTGAAAATGACCAAGGTCATGGTCTCCGAGGCTGGCGCTTCGGTGTACTCGGCGTCGGAACTGGCCGCCAAGGAATTCCCGGATCTGGACGTGTCGATCCGTGGCGCGGTGTCCATCGCCCGTCGCTTGCAGGATCCGCTGGCCGAGCTGGTGAAGATCGATCCGAAGTCCATCGGCGTCGGCCAATATCAGCATGACGTTTCGCAGCTCAAGCTGGCCCGTGGGCTGGACGCTGTGGTTGAAGATTGCGTGAACGCGGTTGGCGTCGACGTGAATACCGCTTCGGTGGCCCTGCTGGCGCGGATTTCCGGCCTCAACACCACGCTGGCGCAGAATATCGTCGCCCATCGCGATGAAAACGGCGCGTTCAAGTCCCGTGCGGCGTTGAAGAAAGTCCCGCGTCTGGGCGAAAAAACCTTCGAACAAGCAGCCGGTTTCCTGCGTGTGATGAACGGCGACAACCCGCTGGATTCCTCAGCGGTTCACCCGGAAGCGTATCCGCTGGTCAAGCGTATCGCCGCTGAAACCGACCGTGATATCCGCTCGCTGATCGGCGACGCCAGCTTTCTCAAGCGTCTGGACCCGAAAAAGTACACCGACGAAACCTTCGGTCTGCCAACGGTGACCGACATCCTGCAAGAGCTGGAAAAGCCGGGTCGCGACCCACGTCCGGAGTTCAAGACTGCCGAGTTCCAGGAAGGCGTTGAAGATTTGAAAGACCTGCAATTGGGCATGATCCTCGAAGGCGTCGTTACCAACGTCACCAACTTCGGTGCGTTCGTCGATATCGGCGTGCATCAGGACGGTCTGGTGCATATCTCGGCGCTGTCCGAGAAATTCATCAAGGACCCGCGTGAAGCGGTGAAAGCGGGCGACGTGGTCAAGGTCAAGGTCATGGAAGTGGACATTCCGCGCAAACGCGTTGGTTTGTCGATGCGCATGAGCGACACGCCGGGCGAGAAAATCGACGGCGCTCGCGGCGCACGGCCAGGCTCGGCCCCGCGTCAGCAGCAGAGCAGCGCGCCACGCAAGGAAACCCAGGCAGCAGCCCCGGCCAACAACGCCATGGCTTCGCTGTTCGCCAACGCCAAACAACTGAAGAAGCGCTGATGGATATTCCTGAAGGCCTTACCGAGAGCGCGTATTTTCGCGCCATCGGCTGCCAGTTGCGGCGGCTCGACGCCGGCGTTGCCGAAGTGGCGCTGCCGCTGGAGCCGCACCTGCGCAATCGCGGCAACGTGATGCACGGCGGCGCGATTTTCAGCCTGGTCGATATCGCCATGGGCCTGGCTTGCTCCAGTTCCCACGGCTTTGATCAGCGCAGCGCGACCATCGAATGCAAGATCAACTACGTGCGCGCGGTCGCTGATGGCGAAGTCCTGTGCATCGCCAAGGTGTTGCATGCCGGGCGCCGCACGCTGGTCGTTGAGGCCGAAGTGGTCCAAGGCGACAAACTGGTCGCAAAAGCGCAAGGCACGTTCGCTGTACTCTAGCTGTCACCCCCGGATTTGAGTTAATTTCGGCGTTGCGAAAGCGGCGTCGGAATTTTCCGGGTTCGCTGTGGCCAGAATGGGCAACGGGTAATGGCGTTTTCGAACCAGGCTCTGTACGAAATATCGATAGGGCGCAAAACCAGGCGACAACGCCAGTTCCCACCTCACCCTTGTACACCGTCATGTCCACCCCCATATTGGGGCGACTGACGCGTGAAGGAATCCAACTTGAGCGAACTTCTCAACCGCCGCCTGGCTTTGCTCGGCGAGCGCACTAACCTCTCCCTGCTGGAGCAATGCCTGCATGGTATAGAGCGTGAATGCCTGCGCGTGACCGGCGAAGCACGCCTGGCCCAGACGCCTCATCCTGAAGAGCTGGGCGCCGCGCTGACCAACGGCCTGATCACCACTGACTATTCCGAGTCGCTGCTGGAGTTCATCACGCCTGCGCTGGCTGATCCGGCGGCAACCCTGGAAAGTCTCGACAAGATTCATCGATTTGCCTACAGCAAGCTGGGCAGCGAGTTCCTCTGGAGCCCGTCGATGCCTTGCCCGCTGCCCGCCGAAGAAGACATTCCGATTGCCTATTACGGCACCTCGAATATCGGCAAGCTCAAGTACGTGTATCGCAAGGGCCTGGCCCTGCGTTACGGCAAGACCATGCAGTGCATCGCCGGCATTCACTACAATTTCTCGCTGCCGGAAGCGGTCTGGCCGCTGCTCAAGCAAACCGAGCAGTTCGAAGGCACTGCACGCGAATATCAGTCGCATTCCTACATCGCGCTGATCCGAAACTTCCGCCGCTACAGCTGGTTGCTGATGTACCTGTTCGGTGCTTCGCCAGCCCTGGATGCGGGTTTCCTGCGCGGGCGGGCGCATCAGCTGGATCAGTTCGACGCCGAAACGCTGTATCTGCCCTACGCGACCAGCTTGCGCATGAGCGATCTGGGCTATCAAAGCAACGCTCAGGCTGGCCTGACGCCTTGCTACAACGATCTGCTCAGCTACACCGACAGCCTACGCAAAGCGGTGGCAACGCCCTACGCACCGTATGTCGAGATCGGCACCCACAAGGACGGCGAGTGGATTCAGCTCAACACCAACGTGTTGCAGATTGAAAACGAGTACTACTCCAACATCCGCCCGAAACGCGTGACCTATTCGGGCGAACGTCCGATTCAGGCACTGGTTGCCCGTGGTGTGCAATACGTTGAAGTGCGCTGCCTGGACATCAACCCGTTCCTGCCGACCGGCATCGACTTGCAGCAATCGCGCTTCATCGATGCGTTCGTGCTGTATTGCGCCCTGCAGGAAAGCCCGCAACTGGCCAATAACGAGTGCAACAATGCTGCGTCGAACTTCCTGACCGTGGTCAAGGAAGGTCGCCGTCCGGGCCTGGAATTGAATCGCAATGACAGCACCATCGATCTGAAAGCCTGGGCTACCGAGCTATTGGAGAAGATCAAGCCGATTGCCCTGCTGCTCGACGAAGCGCAAGGCACTGACGAACACATCAAGTCGATCGCGGCGCAGCAATCGAAGGTCAACGACTCATCCCTGACCCCGTCGGCCAAGGTGCTGGCAAGCATGACCGAACACAAGGAAGGCTTCACCGCATTCTCGATGCGCCAGAGCCGGTTGCATGCCGAGTACTTCCGCAGCAACCCGCTGAGCGTCGAGGAACAGTCGAACTTCGAAACCCTGGCCCGAACCTCCATCGCCGAGCAGGCGGAGCTGGAACAGACCGAAGAAATGGTGGATTTCGATACGTTCGTCGGGGCTTATCAGGCGAGTATTCTGCGGATCAGTAACTGATCGGTGCTATTTCCTGTTGGAGCGAGGCTTAGTGTAGGACTGGCTTTAGCCGGGAGGGCAATTGGTGCTCTCGCGCGCTCGCGACTAAAGTCGCTCCTACGGTCGCTCCTGCGGTTGATTCGCGGGCAAGCCTCGCTCCAACAAGGTGACATTCAGTTCTCACGGCCCACAGTCAGCGCGCTTGCGTCTGCACATGCTTTGCCGCCTCTGCCATCGACAACCAGCTCTGCCTGGCCCGGGCAAAATCCTTGGTGTGCCTCATGCCCACAAAAAACTCGATGGTGTCCTGGGCAGTGTCATGGAAACTGACGCACTCAAGCTCCACAAGTCGATGATCCGTCAATTCGACGAACAATTGCGCCATCGATTGAGGCGTAAAGACCCAGCAATGAACGTCGTGATAGGCATTTGAGCTGAGGATTTGCTGTGCAATGTTTTGCGCATCTCTGAGCGTGTGGTGGCGTTCAAGCTCGCCGGGCTTGATCTGCGAGCGCCACGCCTTGCCTCCGTCCAGCTTGACGACATTCAGCACGTAGTCCATCACGATATGAGCCATGGGAAACCGCGCCTTCACCAGGTCGGCATACAGCACATCGGATAAGCGGGTTGTGGCTCTGAGGTAGTCGAAGGTGAAGCGTTTATCCGGGACTACCAGCCGAATCTCACCGCCTTCATTCAGAATCGAGCACAGCTCATTGAGCCACCCGATCAGATTCGGCACATGCTCGATGACATGCGACGCTACGACATAATCGACCGTTTTCCCGACACTGTGCGCCAGCGAGCCTTCCCCCAGGATTGCCGTCACTCCCACTATTTGGTCAATGTCCACGTCTGGATCAGGACGATACTTTTCCCTGAGCGCCTCGGTGCTGGCGTGATCGGCGTAAATCACATGGTGTTCAGTGTCTTTGATAAATGGACGACACAGCGCCCCTATTTCGAGTCCCAACTTGCCTTCTATCGATAGCCCGGATAGCAGCTTTTCTTTTCGGTCCATGCGCTCTTCCCTGATTGAGAGCCCGACGAAAATCTGCACAACAAAGGATCGCAATGAATCGGGTGGGGTGATTGGGTTACAGCTAGAAACTGTAGACGGGAGATGAAGGGTAACGGCGGGCAAATGATGAGTGGCGGGGTCAACACTCCCCGTTGGCGCGCGGCTTGGTGTAGGACCGGCTTTAGCCGGGAGGGCAATTGGTGCTCGCGCTCTCGCGACTAAAGTCGCTCCTACGGTCGCTCCTACAGTCGCTCCTGCGGTCGATTCGCGGGCAAGCCTCGCTCCAACAGGATCAGCTTCTTACAACGCCTTCTCGAAGATCTTCGAATTGCGCTGATAGTTGTACAGCGACGCCCTGGCCGCAGGCATACGGTCGACGGTGCTTGGCTCAAAGCCGCGTTCGCGGAACCAGTGGGCGGTGCGGGTAGTGAGGACGAACAGGGTTTTCAGGCCCAGTTCGCGGGCGCGGGTTTCGATGCGTTCGAGCAGTTCGTCGCCGCGACCGCCGTGACGGTATTCCGGGTTCACTGCCAGACACGCCAGCTCGCCCGCATCCGAATCGGCAATGCGATACAGCGCCGCACAGGCGATGATCAGCCCTTCGCGCTCGACCACGCTGAATTGCTCGATCTCGCGCTCCAGCACTTCTCGGGAACGACGCACCAGAATGCCTTGCTCTTCCAGCGGCGTGATCAAGTCCATCAGGCCACCAACATCCTCGATGGCCGCTTCGCGTACCCGTTCGAATTGTTCCTGCGCCACCAGCGTACCGCCGCCGTCACGGGTGAACAGCTCGGTGAGCAGCGCACCGTCTTCCACGTAGCTGACGATATGACTGCGCCCAACGCCGCCGCGACAGGCTTCAGCAGCCGCTTCCAACAGCTCGGCTTGATAATTGGTGCCCAGACGCAGCATGTGCGCGGGAACCTGTTGCGGCCGCAGCTCGCGCACCAAGCGCCCTTGTTCATCAAGCAAGCCGGGCTCTTCGCCGAACAGCAGCAGCTTGTCGGCGCCCAGATCGATAGCAGCGCGAGTCGCGACGTCTTCACAGGCGATATTGAAAATCTCGCCGGTTGGCGAATAACCAATCGGCGACAACAGCACGATATGGCGCTCGTCCAGCAGGCGATTGATACCTTTGCGGTCGATTCGACGCACTTCGCCGGTGTGCTGGTAATCCACGCCTTCGAGCACGCCAATTGGCCGCGCCGTAACGAGATTGCCGCTGGTGACCCGCAGCCGCGAGCCCTGCATCGGCGAGGCGGCCATGTCCATGGACAGACGCGCTTCGATGTCCAGGCGCAAATGGCCGACAGCATCGATCACACAATCCAGCGTCTCGGCGTCGGTAATGCGCAGGTTGCGATGAAACTTGGGCGTCAAACCCCGCGCCGCGAGACGGCTTTCGATCTGTGGTCGCGAACCGTGAACCAACACCAGACGCACGCCCAGGCTGTGCAGCAGCACCAGATCGTGGACGATATTGCCGAAATTGGGATGTTCAACGCCATCGCCGGGCAACATCACGACAAAGGTGCGTTCCCGGTGAGCGTTGATATAAGGCGAAGCGTGGCGAAGCCAGTTGACGTACTCGTGCATAACCTTGGGAGCCTGCGAGAAAGATGGACGAAGGACAAAAACACTCACAACCGTGAAATGGTTATCGTCGGAACAGGCCTGGCAACACGCGCACTCTCCTTTTCTGGGTGGTTAACAACGCCCGAGTCATTGCGGGCTCAGGCAATAATGTTCGATCAACTGGCTCAATAGACGCACAGTAGGCTGCAAGCGTGACATTTCAAGGTATTCGCCCGGTTGATGCGCGCAGGCAATGTCGCCAGGGCCCAGCACCAGCGTCTCGCAACCCAAACGCTGAAAATAAGCCGCTTCGGTGCCGAATGCTACCGCTTCGGCGCGATGTCCTGTAAGACGCTCGGCAACCCGCACCAGTTCCGCATCGGCGTCCTGTTCGAACGGCGGCGCTTCCGGAAACAGTGGCGCGTAATCGATCTTCACCTGATGCAGCTCCGCCAGCGGCTCCAGCTTCTGCCGGATCGCCGCGCGCAACACGCTTGGGTCCATGCCCGGCAAAGGCCGCAGATCGAACTCCAGGGAGCATTGGCCACAGATCCGGTTCGGGTTGTCGCCGCCATGGATGCAACCGAAATTCAGGGTCGGCGTCGGCACGCTGAACTGCGGATTGCGGTATTCCAGCTGCCATTGCTGGCGCAGGACTTTCAGCTCGCTGATTGCATCGTGCATGGCTTCCAGCGCGCTATGGCCCAGGCTCGGGTCGGACGAATGACCGCTGCGCCCGAGAATATCGATGCGCTCCATCATCACGCCCTTGTGCAGGCGAATTGGCTTGAGCCCGGTGGGTTCGCCGATCACGGCTGCGCGGCCCAACGGCCGACCGGCTTCAGCCAGCGCCCGAGCGCCGGCCATCGAGCTTTCTTCGTCGCAAGTGGCGAGGATCAGCAGCGGTTGCTTGAACGGCTTGTCCAGCAGCGGCTGCACGGCTTCGATGACCAGCGCGAAAAAGCCTTTCATGTCGCAGCTGCCCAATCCTACCCAGCGGCCGTCAACTTCGGTCAACTTCAGCGGATCGGTCTGCCACAACGCGCCGTCGAACGGCACGGTATCGCTGTGCCCCGCCAACACCAGGCCGCCGGGGCCGCTGCCGAAACTGGCCAGCAGATTGAATTTGCCCGGCGAGACCTGCTGGATATCACAGGCAAAGCCCAGATCCCCCAGCCAGGTCGCCAACAGATCGATGACCGCGCGATTGGACTGGTCCAGAGAAGGCTGCGTGCAGCTCACCGACGGCGTGGCGATCAGGGCGGCAAACTGGTCTTTCATGGACGGCAAGGGCATCGATGATTCCTCAAAGCGGGTCAACACGCGGACCAGCATAGGGCTATTGGGTGTTGGTAATAAACCGCAATGAGCCGACTGAAATGATCCGGGAGGGCATAAGCAAACAGCCGGAGAGAACGGCCTATAGGTAGGCGAGGCGAAATTCCGCATCAGCCTGTCGTGTTTTCACTCAAAGCGCATGCATTCCTTTGAGATAAAATGCCGCTCCCGTGGGCGTGTGCGAGAGTTATGTCATATTTTTCATCGCTGTCGATAGGCGCAGAAACCTACGATTTCTCACACCTTGAACCCTTCACCTTCGTTGTAAAAAGTCAGCTGGCGAGGCGTGATCTGCGTGTCCACGTCACGTTCTCGACTCACTGTTTCAGCAGAGCCTATGACAACGACAGCCACGGCCAAGGCGAGCCCATCATCGATCAAGGGACGCCGCGACCTCGCTCCTTTTGCCAGACTCGGTATCGACTGTCCCACACACTGCCAGTTTTGATTAAAAGCCTTGAACATCCCAAAGCAAAGGTCTGGGAAACGGCAGCCGAACGCAATTGGTGCTATTCGATTACCGTCGATGATCCCGCCGGGCCTTATCATGTGTTTTTTGAAGTCCGCAGGGCTTCCCGAGAAAGACGCCAGTGGCAGGATCTGCACCTGGTGGTCGAGAGTGCTTATCACGAAGACACCGCCAGAACGGGCCCCAGACTCAAGGGTTCAATGGTATTTGTTCTGCTGTGCGGCAAGATCTATCTGAATCAGCCGACGGCGACACGACGTTAGGAAAACGAAAAAAGGCGCCGGTTCAGGGCGCCTTTCTCGTATTCGGTAAAGCAGATCCGGACACCACTTTCGACCCGCCTTGCGCGAGTACGGCTTTCGCCGCTGGGAAGCGCTCAATCTCATCCGGTCAGTCGCTTCGAAGGCCCTACTTTAATCAGATTTGGCCAGCCAGGCAACAGCCTTGGGTCGGGCTTAAGTTCGCTGCGGGTAATCAGTCGTAACGCCATACTCATCGCAGTATTGTTAGCGCCCGACAGTTTCATCCGGCCTGTTACAGGCCATGTCCTGTACACTGCACGACCTCAGCAGCCACGTGACAACAGGCTGCGCCCCCGTTTTTAGTTATCAGCGTCTGGATTCCCGGCCATGCAGAAAGAAACAGAAATCAAACTCCGCGTCAGCCGCGAAACCCTCGCTGCACTGCGCGAACACCCTTTGCTGAAGAAGCGCAACAAAAGTGGCTGGGAGCGTCTTGAGCTGTCCAACCAGTATTTCGACACGCCTGAGCGCGACCTGGCCAACGCCAAGGTTGCCTTGCGCCTGCGTCGTGATGGCGAGCAGATCATCCAGACCCTCAAGACGCGCGGGCAAAGCATTGCCGGCCTGTCGGAGCGCAACGAGTACAACTGGGATCTGCCCAAAGCCAAGCTGGACCTGAAAAAGCTCGATGGCGAATGCTGGCCGGAGCAACTGGCCGAGCTGGACAAAAAAACCATCAAGCCGTTGTTCACTACCGACTTCATCCGCGAGAAGGCAGAAATTGCCTGGGGCCGGGGCAAGGCGAAGGTGGTGATCGAAGCCGCACTGGATCTGGGTCAGGTTGTCGCGGGCAAGCAGAAGGAAGAAATCTGCGAGCTGGAGCTGGAATTGCGCGAAGGCGATCCGGCTGCGCTGCTGGAGCTGGCCGCCGAGCTGGCCCTTACGCTGCCGCTGATGCCGTGCGATATCAGCAAGGCTGAGCGCGGCTATCGCCTGTTCGACGCCAACAGTTATTCCTTGAGCCTGCCGACGCCGCAACTGCACGCCGAAATGCCGCTGGACGACGCGTATTCCGCGCTGGCCTGGCATCTGCTGGGCAGCAGTCAGCGTCTGGCCGAGCAATATCGCTTCAATGGCCACTGGCGGTTGTTGCAGGACTGGGTCGCGTTGCTGGTTGAATTGCGTTCGCTGACCGGCAGCCTCGGTCAGGCCGCGCCGCGCTCTTCCTCGGCTGAACTGCGTACATCACTGGATGCGTTGCTGGAAGACTGGCGCCCGCTGGTGCAGGCCGGTCAGGAAGATGGCGACGTGCGTAACGCTGCTCACGAACAGTTCCTGGAAGAAATGCAGGACACCCGCTGGGGTTTGTTCTCGCTGAACACGTCGCGCTGGTTGCTGACCCGCAGCTGGACCGTTGAACGCAACAACCGTGGCAATCGCCAGGGCGCTGCGCAATTGGCCAGCTGGTTGCCGCGTTTGCTGGCTGACGAAGCGACTGCCTTGCAGTTGGGGCGTTATCAGCAGCAGCCGGAAGACCTTGCCGAGCAGTTGCCACGTATCGAGCGCATCCAGGCCTGGCTGCATCACGCCCGTGGCGCGCTGGATCTGCCGGAGCTGGATCGTCTGTACGGCGAGCTGAACAAGCTGGTGCAAGTGGCCGAACTGCCGATCAGCGACGAAGTGCTGGACGCTCGTGTGCAACAGACCATCGTCGTGTTCCAGAGCCGCGCCTGGAAAACCTTGTTGCGGTTGTAAGCAAAGCAAGGACCCGTAGGACCGGCTTTAGCCGGGAGCAGCATATCCACCATTGGGGATGCAGCGCTCCCGGATAAATCCGGTCCTACACAGACTGTGTGAAAACTACTGCGCTCGGCAATACTGCGTTAAAAACAGGCGGAAAATGCTCATTTAGAACACCTAGACTCCGCTTTTCCGCCTGTTTTTGCCTTGTCTTGCCTTCGCTCGTGACGTTTTCACACAGTCTGTACAGGATTTACGTTCCCATTCAGAACGGGCGTTAAGCCCCCTGCTCCACCGACCCGATAAAGTTCGCCAGCTCTGGCGTGCGCGGGTTGGCGAAGAGAATCTTCGGGTCGCCCACTTCGTGCACTTTCCCTTGATGCATGAACACCAGCTTGTCGCCGACTTCACGGGCGAAGCGCATTTCGTGGGTGACCATGATCAGGGTCATGCCATCGGCCGCCAGTTGCCGCACCACGCCCAGCACTTCGTTGACCAGCTCCGGGTCCAGCGCGGAGGTGATTTCGTCGCACAGTAGCACTTTGGGTGACATTGCCAGCGCACGTGCAATCGCCACGCGCTGCTGCTGACCGCCGGACAGTCGATCCGGGAATGCATCGAATTTCTCGCTCAACCCGACCCGCTCCAGCATGCGTTTGGCCAGCTTGCGGGCTTCGTCTCGCGACACCTTTTGTACGACTTGTGGCGCGAGCATCACGTTTTCGCCGACGCTCAGGTGCGGAAACAGGTTGAACTGCTGAAAGACCATGCCGACTTTCTGCCGCAGCGTGCGCAGGTCAGCGCGAGCCGCGTCCAGGTATTCGCCATCGACTTCGATAACGCCGTCATTGATTGACTCCAGACCGTTCAAGGTGCGCAACAGGGTGCTCTTGCCCGAACCGCTGCGACCGATGATCGCCACGACCTGGCCTTCCTCTACAGAAAGATCGATGCCCTTGAGGACGTGATGGTCGCCGTAATATTTATGCAGCGCGGAAATTCTAAGCAGAGGCATGCAGTCTCCTTTCCAGATAGCGGGCACTGAGCGACAAGGGGTAACAGAGCATGAAATAACCCAACGCGACGAAGCCGTAGACCAGAAATGGCTGGAACGTTGCGTTGGCGAGCATGCCGCCGGTTTTAGTGAGTTCGGTAAAGCCGATGATCGAAGTAACGGCCGTGCCTTTCACGACCTGCACCGAGAAGCCCACCGTCGGCGCGACCGCAATGCGCAGCGCCTGCGGCAGGATCACGTAACGCAGTTGTTCCAGCGGTGACAGCGCCAGGCTTGCCGAAGCTTCCCACTGGCCATTGGCAATCGACTCGACGCAGCCGCGCCAGATTTCGGCCAGATACGCGCTGGTAAACAAGGTCAACGCCAGCGCGGCGGCGGCCCAGGGCGAAATATCGAAACCCAGCAGCGCCACGCCGAAAAACACCAGGAACAGCTGCATCAACAACGGCGTGCCCTGAAACAACTCGATGTAGATCTTGGCCAGAACTCGCGGCGCATTGAGCTTCGAAATACGCATCCACATGACCAGCAAGCCAATCACGCCGCCGCCGATGAACGCCACCAAAGACAGCGCCAGCGTCCATTGCAGGCCAGTGAGCAGATTGCGCACAACATCCCAAAGGGTGAAATCCATCAGCCTTTCCTCGATATATAGCGACGTCCGATCCATGCCAGCAGTTGGCGAATCAGCAGCGCCATGCACAGGTAGATCACCGTGGTGATGATGTACGTCTCGAAGGAGCGGAAATTGCGCGACTGAATAAAGTTGGCAAAGAAGCTCAGTTCTTCAGTGGCGATCTGCGAACAGACCGCCGAACCGAGCATCACGATGATGATCTGGCTGCTCAATGCTGGCCAGACCTTGCCCAGCGCTGGAATCAGCACCACGCAACGAAAGGCCTCAAAGCGAGTCATCGCCAGCGCCGCTGCGGCTTCCAGCTGACCCCGAGGAATCGCCTGAATGCCGGCGCGGATGATTTCCGTCGAATACGCGCCGAGGTTGATCACCATCGCCAGGATCGCCGCCTGCCATTCCGAGATCTGAATGCCCAGCGACGGCAGGCCGAAGAAGATGAAAAACAGCTGCACCAGGAACGGCGTGTTGCGGATCAGCTCGACGTACACCCCGAAAATCGTCGAAAACGGCTGGATCTTCCAGGCCCGCACGATAGCGCCAATGATGCCCAGACCCACCCCGAGCACTGTGCCGATGGCCGTCAATTCCAGAGTAAACAACGCGCCTTTCAGCAGCAGATCAGCGTTTTGCAAAACCGGTACAAAGTCGAAGTGATACGCCATTGGCTGATCCCTGTGGCTTTAATGAACAGAAGCAGAAGCAGAAGCAGCGATCAGAGGTCGGTTGGCAAAGGTTGCTTGAGCCAGGTTTGCGAATTCTTTTCCAGCGCGCCGTCTGCCTTGGCGGCATTGAGGATCTCGTTGACCTTGCCCAGCAGCTCCGGCTGCTCCTTGTTCACGCCGACGTAAACCGGGGAATCCTTGAGCTTCACTTTCAGCTCGGGGATGCGCTTGGGGTTCTTCTCGCTGATGGCAACCATCACCACGTTGCCGCTGGCGATCAGGTCAGTCTGGCCCGCGAGATAAGCCGCGATGGTGGAGTTGTTGTCTTCGAAGCGCTTGATGGTGGCTTCTTTAGGCGCAACAGCACTCAGCTCGATATCTTCGATGGCGCCCCGCGTAACGCTGATGGTTTTGCCTTTCAGATCGTCGATGGTCTTGATCGACGCTTCAGGTGGGCCGAATACCGCCAGATAGAACGGCGCGTAGGCGCGGGAGAAGTCGATGACTTTTTCGCGATCCGGGTTCTTGCCCAGGCTGGAAATCACCAGATCAACCTTGCCGGTGGTCAGGAACGGAATGCGGTTGGTGCTGTTGACCGGGGTCAGTTCCAGTTTCACTTTCAACTGGTCTGCCAGCAGCTTGGCAGTATCGATATCCAGGCCGCGCGGCTTCATGTCGGTACCCACCGAACCGAACGGCGGGAAGTCCTGGGGAACGGCAACTTTCAACGTGCCACGGGAAATCACGTCGTCCAGACCATTGGCATGAGCGGGAGCCTGGCTGAGTACGAGGCTGGCAAACAGGGCAGTGAGCAGGGCGCTGTAACGCTTGGTCATGGGATAACTCCGAGTCGGACGAGAGATTGTTCGGCAATGCTGAATGCTGATAGCGATTGCACAGGCCATGCCATCCTGTGAAACGCGACCCAAACCTGCGGGTTGTAGCGTGATTTTGGTCTTACTGGTCTGAACAGTTGCAGGGTTGCTCGCACTGCTTTAGCGCGCCTCGAAGCCCCGCCGCCCCAGGCCTGGGCGTCGCTTGCCTGATGGCGAAGATGGCTATAAAAGGAGGTTCTACTGGACTGACTGGCCTGAACAGTGATGCCACATAGCCCAATCGCCGTACCCGAATCCGCGTTGCGGGCCATTCGCAAATTGATTGCCGAGCAAGGCTATGCGCCGGGCGACAGCCTGCCCTCGCAGCGCGATCTTGCCGTGCTGCTCGGCGTCAGTCGCGCTTCGTTGCGTGAGGCTTTGTCTTCACTCAGCGCGTTGGGCGTGGTCAGCGTGCAGCCTGGCAAAGGCGTCTTCGTGCAGAAAATTTCTGAACCAGAACAGCGCACGAGCGGATTTTCCTGGCCTTTCGATGCACAAATATCACCTGCCGATACCTTTCAGCTGCGTTATGCCCTGGAAGGCTTCGCCGCCGGACTGGCCGCCGTGACCCTGACCGCCGACGAGCGTGACGTGCTGGAAGATAACGTCGAGGCGATGCGCCTGGAGCTGCGCGCCGGCGATTTCGAAGCCGCGTCACGCCTGGATTTCGAATTTCACCGGCATATTCTCGTCGCCAGCGGCAATCAGGCCATGCTCGGTATCGTGACCGCAGGCGCGGATATTTTTCTGGAAAGCCAGAAGATGCCGTTCATCCGCGCTTCAAGGGCCATGGAAACCTGGCAGGAACACCGCAAGATCCTCCGCGCCCTGGCCCGCCACGCCTCAGGCCCGGCGCAGAAAGCCATGCACGAACACATTCGTGGCGCGGCGCTGAGGACCGGGATCGTGTTTGTCTCGCCTTCAAACTGAACAGCGCTATAACCAGACTGATGGACAGCTATAGCCACACTCAATGACGTCTGGCTTCCTGAACGGGGCAAGGCCCGCTATGATGGGCCACGTTTTTTAGCCTACTAACTCGGAGAACTCCATGAGTAGCGACCTTATCAAGCACGTCAGCGACGCCAGCTTCGAAGCTGACGTCCTCAAGGCTGAAGGTGCTGTACTAGTTGATTACTGGGCTGAGTGGTGTGGCCCATGCAAGATGATTGCCCCGGTTCTGGATGAGATCGCCGAGACCTACAAAGGCAAACTGACCATCGCCAAGCTGAACATCGATGAAAATCAGGAAACGCCAGCCAAGCATGGCGTGCGTGGTATCCCGACATTGATGCTGTTCAAGAACGGCAACGTCGAAGCCACCAAGGTTGGTGCGCTGTCGAAGTCTCAGCTGCAAGCGTTCCTTGACGCTAATATCTGATGATCAAAGCCCCGCAAATTGCGGGGTTTTTTTCGGGCGGTGTACTAGACGCCTCGAAAATCAAGTGGTACATTCGGCCCCGCAACGGCTTCTCCGTTGCCCCCTGCTAGCCGTCGCCGACGCTCTCCTTTCGAATTAGTACGCGATCCTGTCGCCTTCTCTGCGGCGCGGCCTCATTAAGCCAAAAGCTTAATTTCCCCCTCCATACATGATTACGTCATTCCTATATGAACCTGACTGAACTCAAGCAAAAGCCGATTACCGATCTGCTCGAAATGGCCGAACAGATGGGCATAGAAAATATGGCCCGTTCGCGCAAGCAGGATGTCATTTTCTCCCTGCTGAAAAAGCACGCCAAGAGTGGCGAGGAAATTTCCGGTGATGGCGTGCTGGAGATCCTCCAGGACGGCTTCGGTTTCCTGCGCTCTGCAGACGCTTCCTATCTCGCCGGCCCGGACGATATCTACGTCTCGCCCAGCCAGATCCGCCGCTTCAATCTGCGTACTGGCGACACCATTGTCGGCAAGATCCGTCCACCTAAGGAAGGCGAGCGTTATTTCGCTCTGCTCAAGGTCGACACGATCAACTACGACCGTCCGGAAAACGCGAAGAACAAGATTCTTTTCGAAAACCTGACGCCGTTGTTCCCGACCATCCGCATGAAGATGGAAGCCGGTAACGGTTCCACCGAAGATTTGACCGGCCGTGTGATCGACTTGTGCGCACCGATCGGCAAAGGCCAGCGCGGCCTGATCGTTGCACCGCCCAAAGCGGGCAAGACGATCATGTTGCAGAACATCGCGGCCAACATCACGCGTAACAATCCGGAAGTGCATCTGATCGTTCTGCTGATCGATGAGCGCCCGGAAGAAGTAACCGAAATGCAGCGCACCGTGCGCGGCGAAGTGGTTGCCTCGACGTTCGACGAACCGCCAACCCGTCACGTACAGGTTGCCGAAATGGTGATCGAGAAGGCCAAGCGCCTGGTCGAGCACAAGAAGGACGTCGTTATCCTGCTCGACTCCATTACCCGTCTGGCTCGCGCCTACAACACCGTCATTCCTAGCTCCGGCAAGGTCCTGACCGGTGGTGTCGATGCCCACGCCCTGGAGAAACCGAAACGTTTCTTCGGCGCCGCGCGGAACATCGAAGAAGGCGGCTCGCTGACCATCATCGCTACCGCGCTGGTTGAAACCGGCTCGAAGATGGATGAAGTGATCTACGAAGAGTTCAAGGGTACGGGCAACATGGAGCTGCCTCTGGATCGCAAGATCGCAGAGAAGCGCGTGTTCCCGGCGATCAACATCAACCGCTCCGGTACCCGCCGCGAAGAGTTGCTGACCGCCGACGACGAACTGCAACGTATGTGGATCCTGCGCAAACTGCTGCACCCGATGGACGAAGTCGCGGCTATCGAGTTCCTGATCGACAAGCTGAAGCAGACCAAGACCAACGATGAGTTCTTCCTGTCGATGAAGCGCAAATAACAGGCTGAACGGCTTCAAATGAATGGTGTCCTTATGGACACCATTTTTTTTGCCTGATTTTTGAGAATCGCGACAAGGAGTGTCATGCACACATTCGGCAACCGGCGGGATATCGACGGCCTGCGCGCCCTGGCGGTAATTCCCGTCGTACTTTTTCACTATGGTTTCGGCGCGTTCAGCGGCGGCTTCGTTGGCGTCGACGTGTTTTTCGTCATCTCCGGGTTCCTGATCACCTCGATCATTCACCGTGAAATCAGCGCCGGTCGCTTCAGCTTTGTCGACTTCTGGGCGCGTCGCGCGCGACGGATCATCCCGGCCTTGAGCGTGGTGCTGGCCGCTACCTTGCTGGTCGGCTGGTTGCTGCTGACGGCCCATGATTATTCGCAACTGGGTCGCACTGTGCGTTATCAGGCGATGTTCATTTCCAACATCCTGTTCATGCGCCAGGACGGTTATTTCAACCCGGCGTCGGACTTCAAACCCTTGCTACACACCTGGTCGCTGTCGGTGGAAGAGCAGTACTACATCATCTTCCCGCTGCTGATGGTGTTGATCACGCGCTTCTTTCGCCATTGGCGTTTGATGCTGCTGGGCCTGCTGCTGGTGTCATTCGGTCTGAACATCTGGAGCATAAGTCGCGCGCCGGACTCGGCGTTTTTCCTGCTGCCAATGCGCGCCTGGGAATTGCTCTGTGGCGCGATGCTGGCGGTCATGCCCGCATCCCGAATCAAACTGCGGCCCTGGGTTTACCAAAGTGTCAGTCTGGCGGGACTGGCTGCCATTTTGATCGCGGTGTGCGGGTTCGACCGCAGTACGCCGTTTCCAGGTTGGGCGGCATTGTTGCCAGTGCTGGGCGCTACGGCGTTGATCTGGTCCAACGGTCAGGCGCAAACGCTGGCCGGCAAGCTGTTGAGCGCGCCGCTATTAGTGGCGATCGGGCTGATTTCCTACTCGCTGTACCTCTGGCATTGGCCGGTATTCGTCTACGCCAACGCGATTTCCATCGACGGCATGCAGCGTGGGGAATCGCTGTTCTGGATTGCGCTGTGCGTGGCGCTGGCCTGGCTGTCGTGGCGTTTCGTGGAAATGCCCTTCCGCGAAAAACGCCTGCTGGCCGGACGCAAACCGGTGCTCATCAGCGCGGCGTTGTGCATGCTGGTCGTGGCGATGGCCGGGCAAACCGTGCGCTGGGGCGAAGGCTTCCCGCAGCGCTTGTCCGGGCAAGCCCGGCAGTACGCCGAAGCGCGTGAATGGCAGCGCGGGCAAATGGATTGTCTGCTGCAGCGCGACAGCCCGGACTTGAGCGCAGCCTGTCGTTTCGGCGGCGATGCTGACGTGCCGCCGCTGCAACTCGTGTGGGGCGACAGTCATGCGGCGGCGTTGATGCCAGCGGTCAAAGAAGACGCCGAGCGCTTTGGCATTCCGGTCTGGCTGACCAGCCTGTCCGGCTGCATGCCAGTGCTGGGCAGCGAATCCCGTCCGCAATGTCAGACCTTCAACCAGCAAACCCTGGCGCTGGTCGAAAAACAAAAGATCCGCGACGTGGTACTCGCCGCCCGCTGGAGCCTTTATCTGTATGGCGAAGAAGACGGCGACCGCGAGCACATCACCTACCGCCATGAAAGCCGCGCCGCCGCCGAGCAGCATCTGGCCGACAACTTGCGCGCGACAGTGGCCAGCGTGCGCGCCGCCGGAGCGAACGTCTGGCTGTTCAAGGAAGTCCCGCTGCAACGCCAGGGCACCATCGCACGACTCAGCAGCCTGGCGATGGTCGGGCGTTCTGCGCTGCGCGTCGGCAGGCCGATTGCCGATCACCGCGAGCGGCAGCACTTTATCGACCAGCTGTTCGCCAACCTGGCAGCTTCCGATCCACACATCCACATCATCGACCCCGCGCCACTGCTCTGCGCTGAAGGCATTTGCCGCGCGGCCATCGATGGTTTTTCCCAATACAAGGACGAGAATCACCTGTCGGACCAAGGCGGCGAGCGGATGAGGCCGTTGTTTGCGCCGATTTTCCTCAGTGAGAACGCAAATTGACAGGAAGGTGAGCGAGCCTGGTGGGAGCGAGCTTGCTCACGAAGACGTTATCGCAGGCGATAAATCTGCAGAATGGAATTCCTATTCGCGAGCAAGCTCGCTCCCACACTGGTCGCGATCAGGTACGATACGAACCTATTTTATGAGTGGCCGGGTTAATGAAATTCAAGGATCTACGGGATTTCGTGCAGCAGCTTGAGCAGCGCGGAGAGTTGAAACGCATTCAGATGCCCATTTCCCCTGTCCTGGAAATGACCGAAATCTGCGACCGCACCTTGCGCGCCAAGGGTCCGGCATTGCTGTTTGAAAAGCCCGTCGGCTTTGATATTCCGGTGCTCGGCAACCTGTTTGGCACGCCCGAGCGCGTTGCCATGGGCATGGGCGCTGAAGAAGTCGGCGAGCTGCGGGAAATCGGCAAGCTGCTGGCCTTCCTCAAGGAACCCGAGCCACCCAAGGGCTTGAAAGATGCCTGGTCCAAGCTGCCGATCTTCAGGAAAGTCATCGCCATGGCGCCCAAGGTCGTCAAGGACGCGCCGTGCCAGGAGATCGTCATCGAAGGTGATGACGTCGATCTCGCCATGCTCCCGGTGCAGACCTGCTGGCCCGGCGATGTCGCGCCGCTGATCACCTGGGGCCTGACCGTCACGCGCGGGCCGAACAAGGAACGGCAGAACCTCGGCATCTATCGCCAGCAGGTCATCGGTCGCAACAAAGTCATCATGCGCTGGTTGAGCCACCGTGGCGGCGCGCTGGACTTCAAGGAATGGTGCGCCAAACATCCCGGCGAACCCTTCCCGGTATCCGTGGCCCTCGGCGCCGATCCAGCCACCATTCTTGGCGCAGTCACGCCCGTGCCTGACAGCCTTTCCGAATACGCTTTCGCCGGTCTGTTGCGCGGCAGTCGTACCGAGCTGATCAAGTGCCGAGGCAATAACCTGCAAGTCCCGGCCAGCGCCGAGTTCGTCCTCGAAGGCGTGATCCACCCCGGCGAAATGGCCGATGAAGGCCCGTATGGCGATCACACCGGCTACTACAACGAAGTCGACAGCTTCCCGGTGTTCACTGTCGAGCGCATTACTCATCGGATCAAACCGATCTATCACAGCACCTACACCGGTCGGCCGCCTGATGAGCCGGCAATTCTGGGCGTGGCATTGAACGAAGTGTTCGTGCCGATCCTGCAAAAGCAGTTCCCGGAAATCACCGACTTCTATCTGCCGCCGGAAGGCTGCTCGTATCGCATGGCGATCGTGACGATCAAGAAGCAGTACCCAGGCCATGCCAAGCGTGTGATGCTGGGCGTGTGGTCGTTTTTGCGACAGTTCATGTACACCAAGTTCGTTATTGTCACTGACGACGATATCAATGCCCGGGACTGGAACGACGTGATTTGGGCCATCACTACGCGCATGGATCCCAAGCGCGATACGGTGATGATCGACAACACGCCAATCGACTACCTGGATTTCGCATCACCGGTTTCCGGGCTGGGTTCGAAAATGGGACTGGACGCAACCCATAAATGGCCAGGCGAGACCACGCGCGAGTGGGGTCGGGTTATCGTCAAGGACGAAGCCGTCACACGCCGGGTCGACGACATCTGGAATCAGTTGGGAATAGATTGATGCGTGTAACCTTGCAGCCATCGGGCGCAGTACTGGAAACATTGCCCGGCGAGCGGATTCTCGATGCCGCGCAACGCCTGGGTTACGACTGCCCGCAAAGCTGTCGCAACGGCAATTGCCATGTGTGTTCGGCTTTGCTGGCCCACGGCCGCGTGCTGCAGGCCGGTGAAGAACTGACTCATGGCGAAATCTATACCTGCCTGGCCGAGCCGCTTGAGGACTGCGAAGTCCTCTGGGACGGCGTGCTCGCCCTCGGCGAACTGCCAGTGCGCACGTTCGCCTGCCAGTTGAGTGAATGCGTGGAAGTCGGCGGTGATGTCTGGCGCGTGGGCTTGCGCGCTCCGGCGGGCAAGGCGCCGCGCTATCACGCCGGTCAGTATTTGATGATTCATCGCGACAATGGCGAAAAATCCGCCTTCTCGCTGGCATCCGCGCCGCAAAGCGGTCGCGATCTGCAATTGCATGTGCTGGTTCGCGAAGCCAGCGCCCAGAGCCTGATCGAACAATTGCAGCGCAACACGATGGCCCGGGTCGAACTGCCGTTTGGCGATACGCACCTGGCCGAACTGCCAGATGGCCCGCTGGTGTTGATCGCTGCCGGTACCGGCATGGCGCAGATGCAAAGCTTGATCGAGCACTGCCGCAGCAAGGGTTTCAGCCATCCCGTGCATCTGTATTGGGGCGTGCGTCGGCCAGAAGATTTCTACGACATCCAGCATTGGGATGAATGGAAGAAGCTGCCTAACCTGTTTTTGCACAAAGTCGTCAGCGACCTGTGCGGCTGGGAAGGACGCTGCGGCATGCTGCACGAAGCGGTGCGCAGCGACATCGCTGATCTCGCAGCGGTACACGTGTATGCCAGCGGTTCGCCAGCCATGATCTACGCGACTCTTGATGCACTGGTCAGCGCGGGAATGAGCGCTCATCAAATGCGTGCCGACGTATTTGCCTACGCGCCTCGCTCTTGAGCAGGGTAATCAGGATCAGAAACGCAGCCCGACATTGACCATCAACGCAGAGGCGCCCAACAGGATCGCCTCGGCGTTGACCGGACCCAGATTGACCCCGACGCCGGGAATGATCACTGGCGCAATGCCGTAGCGGTTCAGCGGAATCTTGTCGCGATACTCGCCCCGATAGCCATGCAAAAGCCCCCCGGTGACTTTCAGGTACACCGGATAAGCGCTGCTATCAAAACGCTTGCCCGCGTAGCCATACACCGAGCGTTGGCCAAACGAGTTACGAAACGTCGCCCCGCCATAAACCAGCCCGGACGCCTCATTGCGCTCCAGCCCCAATAAATCCTGATGATTATTGTGCTCCGACGACGGCGAGAAATGCCGCGTATAAGCACTGGTTTGCACCAGCCAGAACCCGCCTTCGTTGCCCGCTGATGCCTCGTCCGCCACAACCTGAGGCGCGAGCCAGCATAGGGCCATAAACACCGTTACCTGCAAATTTTCACCGACCTTCATGACGTGCTTCCTGGCAATAACTCCGTGTGCAGCGTTATACCGAGCGATGTACGCCACGGTAAGTTGAAAGGTCTGGGTGCTCTGTAGGAACGGTCCTTAAATTAAGCGCGTACTGTCAGGGCGGCGTATCAGGTGCGGCGTTTATCCGCCATGAGGTAGCTTGGGTGGATTGCTAATTGCAGTAGATGTGTCTATCTGTTTCAGTGTAGCTGCGTGATTGCGACACTGCTCAGCCAGTCTGATACACAAGCATTCATTGGCGAACGCCATCCGTTCGCCCACGTAGTCCGCTCATATTTCATTGAGCAAGATCTGCTACAACTGACGGAATATCCGCCAGGGGGGCCAAATGGGGAATCAAATCAATAGCTTGTCAACGGCCGTGCATGACGGTCTGGGACTGACCTATCCGCCGGTGATGGATCTGGGGCCGCAACTGACCCGTGAACAACTGCTCAGCTCGATGGAGCAGACCATGCAGCGCCATGAAGGTGGGCCGGTATGGCTGTTTGCCTATGGGTCACTAATCTGGCGCCCCGAGTGCACCGCAATCGAACGCCAGCGCGGCCGAATTCACGGTTATCACAGAGGTTTATACCTGTGGTCCCACGAACATCGCGGCACGCCGGAAATGCCGGGGCTGGTCTTCGGCCTGGATCGCGGCGGCTCCTGCAGCGGCTTCGCCTACCGGTTGCCGGAAGAGAATCTTGAAGAATCGTTGCTGGCCTTATGGCAACGGGAAATGCCCTTCCCATCCTACCGGCCGCATTGGCTCAGCTGCCGACTGGCAGACGGTCGACGGGTTCAGGCATTGGGATTTGTACTGGAACGCCACCTGCCCAGCTACGCAGGCAACCTGCCAGACAGCGTCCTCAGCCAGGTGCTGGCCAGCGCCAGCGGACGCTACGGCACCACCCGCGACTACGTCGAACAAACCGCCAACGCCCTGCGCAGCCACGCCATGCCGGATCTGAATCTGGAGGCGCGGTTGAAGCGGTGTTGGGGGGTGTGTGACGTCGTCTGAGTTATGAATTTGTCGGTGCTAGCGCCAATCCTGTAGATGCGAGGCTTGCCCGCGAAGGGGCCGGTACATTTACCCGACCTTCTGAGCCTGGAATATTGCCTTCGCGGGCAAGTCGGAACGCCGCCCGCTCGCTCCAACAGATTGTGCAGCCCTCGCTTTAAGCCACCGCCTCACGCGTCGTACTCGCCACCTGCTTATGCCAAAGCGTTGGCAGCAGGAACACGATCGACATTACGCAGGCGATCAGCAACAGGACAAAACCGCCGTCCCAGCCGAAGTGGTCCACGGTGTAGCCCATCAGCGCACTGGCTGCGACGGAGCCGCCCAGGTAGCCGAACAGCCCGGTAAAACCCGCAGCGGTGCCAGCGGCTTTCTTCGGTGCCAGTTCCAGCGCCTGCAAGCCGATCAGCATGACCGGGCCGTAGATCAGGAAGCCGATGGAAACCAGCGCGATCATGTCGACGGTCGGGTTGCCCGGCGGATTCAGCCAGTACACCAGCGTAGCGATGGTCACCATAACCATGAACACCACGCCCGTCAGGCCACGATTGCCCTTGAAGATTTTGTCCGACATCCAGCCGCACAGCAGCGTGCCCGGAATACCAGCCCACTCGTACAGGAAGTACGCCCAGGACGTCTTGTCGACGGTGAAGTGCTTGGCTTCTTTCAGGTATGTCGGCGCCCAGTCCAGTACGCCGTAGCGCAGCAGGTAAACGAAGACGTTGGCCAGCGCGATGTACCACAGCATTTTGTTGCGCAGCACGTACTTGACGAAGATTTCCTTGGCGCTGAATTCCTTTTCATGACTGTCGTCATAGCCTTCCGGATAGTCGTTCTTGTAGTGCTCGATCGGCGGCAAACCCATGGATTGCGGGGTATCGCGCATGGTCGCAAAGGCGAACACCGCAACCAGCAACGCCACAGCAGCCGGTACGTAAAACGCCGCATGCCAATCGTTGGTCCAGCCCAGACCCAGCAGGAACAAAGGCCCGATCAAGCCGCCGCCGACGTTATGCGCAACGTTCCATACCGAAACCACGCCGCCACGTTCCTTCTGCGACCACCAGTGCACCATGGTCCGTCCGCTCGGCGGCCAGCCCATGCCTTGCGCCCAGCCGTTGATGAACAACAGGATAAACATGATCGTGACACTGGACGTCGCCCAGGACGAAAAGCCGAATACGAACATCACTGCCGCTGAAACCAGCAAGCCAAAAGGCAGGAAGTAGCGAGGGTTCGAACGGTCGGAAACAATCCCCATCAGAAACTTCGACAAGCCGTAGGCAATCGCAATGGCCGACATCGCCACGCCCAACTGGCCCCGCGTGTAACCCTCGTCGATCAGATAAGGCATCGCCAGCGAGAAGTTCTTGCGCAGCAGGTAATAACCCGCATAGCCAAAGAAGATGCCCGCGAAAATCTGCCAGCGCAGACGGCGATAGGTGCTATCAATTTTTTCTTCAGGCAACGGGGCCTTGTGTGCGGCGGGACGAAAGAAGGCAAACATCGAAGTCTCTCCAGTTTTTGTTTTTTTCTGCGCGAAAGCGAATATTACATTTTCATTACAGAAAAAAGCAGTGCTTATAGTCCGAGAATTCGTAGGAGAATCGATTCACCTGATGTTGTTTTATGAACATGTAGTCGATGTGTAAGCGCATGTTGCGAAACGGGGGCTGGTCCTACGGTAATAAGAGAGGCCGTTGCCTGCCTCTTAGAGAAAGTGGCCAAGATCAGCGGATCTGTATCACCACCTTCCCCACCGCCCGCCGCTGCCCCAACGAATCAATCGCCTTGCCCGCGTCCTCCAGGGAATAAACCTGCGAGACCAGCGGTTTCAGTTTTCCTTCGGCATACCAGCCAAACAACTGCTGAAAGTTGGCGGCATTGTCCTGCGGCTGGCGTTGTGCAAAGGATCCCCAGAACACGCCGAGCACCGCAGCGCCTTTGAGGAGTGCAAGGTTGACGGGCAGTTCGGGGATGCGGCCGCTGGCGAAACCGACGACGAGTAAGCGGCCGCTCCAGGCGATGGCGCGGATGGCCTGGTCGAAGAGGTCGCCGCCGACCGGGTCGTAGATGACGTCCGCGCCGTTGCCGTTGGTGAGGCGTTTGATTTCTTCTTTGAGATTGGTTTCGCTGTAGTTGATGAGTTCGTCGGCGCCGGCGTTTTTCGCGACTGCGAGTTTTTCGGCCGAGCTGGCGGCGGCGATGACGCGGGCGCCCATGGCTTTGCCGATTTCCACGGCCGCCAGACCGACTCCGCCGGAAGCGCCGAGTACCAGCAAGGTTTCGCCGGGTTGCAGGTTGGCGCGTTGTTTCAGCGCATGCATCGACGTGCCGTAGGTCATGCTGAACGCGGCGGCGGTGTTGAAGTCCATGGTTTCGGGCATCGGCAGCACGTTATAGCCGGGCACGGCGACTTGTTCAGCGAAGCTGCCCCAGCCGGTCAAGGCCATGACGTGGTCGCCGACTTGCAAATGGGTCACTTTTTCGCCAACGGCCGACACCACACCCGCTGCTTCGCCGCCCGGCGAAAACGGGAATGGCGGTTTGAATTGGTATTTGCCTTCGATGATCAGCGTGTCCGGGAAATTGACCCCGGCGGCGTGGACGTTGAGGAGGATTTCGTTCTTCTTGATTTCCGGGCTCGCGATGTCTTCGAGCACCAGGGTTTCAGCGGGGCCAAACGCTTTGCACAGCAAGGCTTTCATCGGACTATTCCTTTTGGACTTGTGGCCGATACGTTCAGGTATGTGGGTTTTTGCGTCAATGAGCATGGCCCGGCCTGATAAGCCTGCATAAGTTGCAGTAACCTATGCGCCAAACCGGATAAGGAGTGGATTGTGAAAGCGTGGATCCTGATGTTGTTGGCCCTGTCACTGCCCGTCATGGCGCAGGAAGAAGCCAAAGAGGGCGAGGCGCCCAAGGCCATTTATGTTTCGCTGACACCACCGTTCGTGGGCAACTACGCGTTGGACGGCGGCCCGAAACTGCGGGTTTATAAAGCTGATATCGCCTTGCGCGTGACCGGGCCGGAAGCCCAGGCCGCCGTGAAGCGCAATGATCCGCTGATCCGCAACCAGCTGGTGGCGCTGTTCACCCAGCAGACCGTCGACAGCATGAGCAGCGCCGAGGCCAAGGAAAAAATTCGTCAGGAAGCGCTCAAGCAGGTTCAGCAAGTCATGACCGACGAAGAAGGCAAGCCAGTGGTTGAAGACTTGCTCTTCAACAACTTCATCGTTCAGTAATCCGCGGAGCAATCAGCGCAATGCCAGCACCGCCGCCCATTGTTCGGCGGTGACCGGCATGACGGACAGGCGACTGCCTTTCTGCACCAGCGGCAGTTGTTCCAGCGCCGCTTGCTGTTTCAGGTAACCCAGCCCAAGCACTTTCGGGAATTCCTCGACGAAGGTCACGTCGATGGCCGTCCACGGATTTTTTTCCGCGCTGGCCTTGGCGTCGAAGTAATGGCTTTGTCCATCCAGCGCGGTCGGGTCCGGATAACCCGCCTGGGTAATCCGCCCGATCCCGGCAATGCCCGGCTCCGGGCAACTGGAGTGATAGAAGAAAAACTCGTCGCCTACCGCCATCGTGCGTAGAAAATTACGCGCCTGATAATTGCGAACCCCGTCCCAGCGCGCTGTGCCGAGCTTTTGTAGACTCGCGATAGAGAACTCATCGGGCTCGGATTTCATCAGCCAGTAGGCCATTTTTCGTGCTCCTGAAAAGAGGAATGGACAGGTTGTCAGACACTTTACGGATAAACCGACGGTTGGCTGACGTCAGTGTTTGCGTGTCTGCCCATGTTGTCGGAGAATGCCGGGATTTTAAGCTCCACGCTGTTGCACGGCCTATACAAAAACCGCTGCTGACATCGTATTGATTTGCCGAAGGAGGGCAATCAATGAAACGCAAGCCGGATTTACTGTGGATATTGGTTATTTTGTTCGGCTTGGGTGTCGTAACGACGGGTTATGCGCAAAGTTTGTGGTCCAGCAAACCGGATGCTCCGGTGGAAATTACCCAACAGCAGCAGAAGTATCCTTCGCGGCATTGATTCCCGCTGTTGGCGCTAGCGAGCGTAATGCGTAGGACCGGCTTTAGCCGGGAGGAGGCCAGCGCATCCGCAGTAACTGCGTAGTCAGAACCCCTGCTCTCCCGGCTAAAGCCGGTCCTACAGGTCCTGTGCTCGCCGTCTCACGCCAGATACCAACCCTTATCCGAAACAGTGCCATTCAGCGGCACGTCCCAACTGGCTTGCGCCAGCCGTTCGACCTTCTGACATTCATGCGCCAACCCCAGCAACACCGGCTTTTGCCAGGCTTTTCGGCGTGCGCGATAGGCCAGGCTGCGGTCGTAAAACCCGCCGCCCATGCCCAGACGCCCGCCTTCGTCATCGAAACCCACCAACGGCATCAGAATCAGATCCAGCGTCCAGATCTTGCGCTGGCGTGTGGGGTTGATGCGCGGTTCGGGGATGCGAAAACGATTGGGTTTGAATTTTTCGCCGGGCCTGACCCGCTGGAAAACCATCTTGGTTCGTGGCCAGGCGCTGAGCACCGGCAGGTACGTGGCCTTGCCGCGACGTTGGGCGGCGCGCAGCAACAGGCGCGGATCGATTTCGCCGTCCATGGGCAGATACAGCGAGATATGTCGGGCGCGGCGGAACAATGGATGTTGCGCCAACTGCCGATAAAGTCCGCGCGCCGCTGCACGCTGCTCACTGGCGCTCAAGGCACGCCGCGCCTTGCGTAACTGACGACGCAATTGTTGGCGGGTAAGTGGCGCTGCGCAAGTCACGAGAGAAGGGTCATGCAGGCTGATCCATTGAAGGTTGAACCAGGGTTGAGTCGTCAGGGCGACGATCTCGGGGGTTGTCGGCGCCGGGCAAACCGGCAACAGACAGAATAGGTGCTCCCCGACGAGCCGCTGTCGGTGTAGCCCTTGAACCCGAAAGTTCAAGGTGGAGATTGCAGGAGGTTTTAAGGCTTTCCGTCAAGCGGACATGCACACCAACCCCAACGTGCAACCCCCGTGGTTGTGCGTATCGGCTCAGGGACATGACCGACTGGCAAGCACTCCAGGGAGCGGCGCAAGTATACCCGAAACTCTTCGCAACATTCAGCTTCGAGGTGCATCCGGTGGCGAATCCGCGTCCGTGGAGAGCACCAGATCGACGCGATCGAGCAGGTCCCGGACCTGTTCGCGGGTCGATCCGCTGGTCTGCACGTCAGGCAAATCCTGCTTGTGCAAAAGATCGTGCGTAATGTTCAGCGCGGCCATTACGGCAATACGGTCAGCGCCGATAACTTTGCCGCTGCTGCGGATTTCACGCATTTTTCCGTCCAGGTAACGCGCAGCGCTGACCAGGTTGGTGCGCTCTTCCTGAGGGCAAATGATCGAATATTCTTTGTCGAGAATTTGTACGGTAACGTTATTGCCGTTGCTCATGAGTCTTGCTCCAGGGCCTTGAGGCGCGAAATCATTGACTCGACCTTTTGCCGGGCGATTTCGTTTTTTTCAATGAGGTGAGCGCGTTCCTCGCGCCAGGACTTTTCCTGAGCTAATAGGATTCCGTTTTCGCGTTTAAGTTGCTCGACACGAGTAATCAGTAATTCTAGTCGGGCCATCAGCGCTTGCAGGTCGGTGTCTTCCATTGTTTTCCACTGAATACTTTCTGATGAGTGGCACAGGAGCTGGCTTTGAGCCACAGCCTTGGATGGCCGCCTTGATGATCTTGTTGCGCGATTAGTCTAGGATACAAGACCTCCATTCTAGACATTGCGCCGTTTGGCGACTAGTTGCCCATGCCCATTCAGAATTCCCCGTACAAAGCGTTCGCCACCCTGCTCACCAGCAGCGGTCATCCTGTCTCTCCTGCCGAGCTGCATGGCCTGTTACTGGGTCGCAGTTGTGCCGGTTCCGGCTTCGATAACCAAGGCTGGTTGATCGACGCTACCGAACTACTCGGCTCCGCGCCCGAAGACAACGTCCGTCAGGCCTTGATCGGCCTGCAGGAAATGGTCAAGGGCGAACTCACCAGCGACGACATGACCGTGGTACTGCTATTGCCCGGCGATGACGAGCCGCTCGGTGAGCGCGCTATCGCATTGGGCCAATGGTGCCAGGGTTTTCTCGCCGGTTTCGGCCTGACTGCCCGTGACAATGCCATTAGTGGCGAAGCCATGGAAGTGCTGCAGGATCTGGCAGCGATTTCCCAGGTCCAGGATGCGCTGGAAGAGTCCGAAGACGGCGAAAGCGATTACATGGAAGTCATGGAATACCTGCGCGTCGCTCCGCTGTTGCTGTTCACCGAATGCAACAAGCCCGAAGCACCTGCGCCGAAGCCTTCGCTGCACTGATTGTTCATCACCGGCGACTCCGGTCACGGCAGGCCTGTCCAGCCATGACCGGGAACGCTCCAGAACGGGAACCTGCCTGCCAATGATCCATATCCCTAAGTCGGAATACGCTCGTCGACGCAAGGCCTTGATGGCGCAGATGGAACCCAACAGCATCGCGATATTGCCTGCCGCGGCCGTGGCGATTCGTAACCGCGATGTCGAGCACGTCTACCGCCAGGACAGCGACTTTCAATACCTGAGCGGCTTCCCGGAACCCGAAGCCGTGGTCGTGCTGATCCCCGGCCGTGAGTATGGCGAGTACGTCTTGTTCTGCCGTGAGCGCAATCCCGCGCGCGAGCTGTGGGACGGCTTGCGGGCCGGGCAGGAAGGCGCGATTCGCGATTTTGGTGCTGACGATGCGTTCCCGATCAACGACATCGACGACATCCTGCCGGGCCTAATCGAAGGCCGCGACCGGGTGTACTCGGCCATGGGCAGTAACCCGGAATTCGACCGCCATCTGATGGACTGGATCAACGTGATCCGCTCCAAGGCGCATCTGGGCGCCCAGCCGCCGAAAGAGTTTGTTGCGCTGGATCATCTGCTGCACGACATGCGCCTGTATAAATCGGCGGCAGAAGTGAAGGTCATGCGCGAAGCCGCGCAAATTTCCGCCCGCGCCCATGTGCGAGCCATGCAGGCCAGCCGCGCCGGTCTGCACGAGTTCAGCCTTGAGGCCGAGCTGGATTACGAATTCCGCAAAGGCGGCGCGAAGATGCCGGCTTACGGCTCCATCGTCGCCTCGGGCCGCAACGCCTGCATCCTGCATTACCAGGAGAACGACGCGGTGCTCAAGGATGGCGATCTGGTGTTGATCGACGCGGGCTGTGAAATCGACTGCTATGCCAGCGACATCACTCGCACCTTTCCGGTCAGCGGCACGTTTTCCCCGGAACAGAAAGCCATTTACGAGTTGGTGCTCAAATCCCAGGAAGCGGCGTTCGCGGCCATCGGTCCGGGCAAGCACTGGAATCAGGCGCACGAAGCAACGGTCCATGTGATCACTGCCGGGTTGGTCGAGCTGGGATTGCTGCAAGGCGACGTCGGCGAACTGATCGTCAACGAAGCCTTCAAACCGTTCTACATGCACCGCGCCGGTCACTGGCTGGGCATGGACGTGCATGATGTCGGCGATTACAAGGTCGGCGGCGAATGGCGGGTGCTGGAAGTCGGCATGGCGCTGACCGTCGAACCGGGCATTTACATTGCTCCGGACAATCAGAACGTCGCGAAGAAATGGCGCGGCATTGGTGTGCGAATCGAGGATGACGTTGTGGTGACCAAACAAGGTTGTGACATTCTTACCGATGGCGTGCCCAAGACTGTTGCCGCAATCGAGGCGTTGATGGCCGAAGCCCGAAATCAACCGGGATGGGCCGCATGAGTCGTTTCAATCTCGCCATCGTCGGCGGCGGTCTGGTCGGTGCCAGTCTCGCCCTTTCATTGCAGGCCGGCGCCAAGGCGCGGGGCTGGAAGATTGTCCTGATCGAGCCCTTCGCCCCCGGCGACACCTATCAACCGAGCTACGACGCGCGCTCGTCGGCGCTGTCGTTTGGTGCGCGGCAAATCTACGAGCGCCTTGGCCTGTGGCAAGACATCGCCCGTCGCGCCGAGCCGATCCGGCAAATCCTGGTATCGGATCGCGGTCGTTTCGGCGCAGCGCGTTTGTCCGCCATCGAAGAAGGTGTGCCAGCCTTGGGCTACGTGGCGGAAAACGCCTGGTTGGGCCAATGCCTGTGGCGCGGGCTGGACGAGGACGTGGTCAGCTGGCGCGTGCCCGCCGAGGTCAAGCACATGCAGGCCTTGGCCGATGGCTATCGCCTGACGCTGGACGACGAAACCGAACTGGAATGCGATCTGGCGGTGCTGGCTGATGGCGGCCGTTCAAGTCTGCGCGAGCAACTGGGCATCGGCGTGCGTCAGCGGCCTTACAACCAGAGTGCACTGATCGCCAATATCACGCCCAGCGAAGCCCATTGTGGCCAGGCGTTCGAACGCTTCACCGACGAAGGCCCGATGGCGCTGCTGCCGCTGCCGGAAAACCGATGTGCGCTGGTCTGGACGCGCACCGGTAAAGACGTGGAACGTCTCGCGGCGCTGGATGACCGCGCTTTTCTCAGCGAACTGCAGAATGTATTCGGCTATCGCCTGGGCACCTTGCGGCAGGTCGGCGCGCGGCATGTTTACCCGCTCAATCTGATCGAAGCCGAAGAACAGGTGCGCTCGCATCTGGTGGTGCTCGGCAATGCCGCCCATAGCCTGCATCCGATTGCCGGACAAGGTTTCAACCTGTCGTTGCGCGATGCTCACGCGCTGGCAGAAGCCCTGCTGGCCAGCGACAAGCTGCCTGGCGACCTGCCGACCTTGCTGGCGTATCGCGAGCGTCAGCGTCTGGATCAACAACTGACGGTGGGTTTTTCCGATCAGGTGACACGCCTGTTCGGCAGCACGCAGCCATTGGTTGCCACCGGTCGCAACCTCGGGCTGTTGGGTCTGGACCTCTTGCCTGGGGCCAAACGCTGGTTTGCGCGTCAAGCCATGGGGCTGGGAACTCGCTCCGATGTTTGATGCACTTATTTCCAAATTCCGGCTCACGCCGCAAGCGAGAACGATTTAAAGCATGGAAACGCGCGCAGATCTGCTGATTGTCGGGGCCGGAATGGTCGGTAGCGCGCTGGCGCTGGCGTTGCAGGGCAGCGGCCTGAATATCATCGTGCTCGACGGCGGCCCGCTGGACGTCAAACCGTTTGATCCACAGTCGGCGTTTGAACCTCGGGTCAGCGCCTTGTCGGGGGCCAGCCAGCGCATCCTGCAAAATCTCGGCGCATGGGATGGCATTGCCAGCCGCCGTGCCAGTCCTTATGGCGAGATGCAGGTCTGGGACGGCAGTGGCACGGGGCAGATTCATTTTTCCGCGTCCAGTGTTCACGCTGAAGTCCTGGGCCATATCGTCGAAAACCGCGTGGTTCAGGATGCGTTGCTCGATCGCCTGCACGACAGCGATATCGGCCTGCTCGCCAATGCGCGCCTGGAACAGATGCGCCGCTCCGGTGATGACTGGCTGCTGACGCTGGCTGACGGCCGCCTGTTGCGCGCGCCACTGGTGGTCGCCGCCGATGGAGCGAACTCCGCCGTGCGACGCCTGACCGGTACCGAAACCCGCGAATGGGATTACCTGCATCACGCCATCGTCACCAGCGTACGCACCGCCGACTCCCATCGTAAAACCGCCTGGCAGCGCTTCACGGACAACGGCCCGCTGGCCTTCCTGCCGCTGGAGCGTGAAGGTGAGCATTGGTGCTCCATCGTCTGGTCAGTGACGCCGGGCGAAGGCGAGCGCTTGATGGCGCTGGACGATAAAACATTCTGCCGCGAACTCGAACAGGCCTTTGAAGGGCGACTCGGCCCGGTGATCGGCGCCGATCCGCGCGTGTGCGTGCCGCTGCGCCAGCGTCATGCCAAGCGTTACGTCGCCGAAGGCCTGGCCTTGATCGGCGACGCGGCGCACACCATTCACCCGCTGGCCGGGCAAGGCGTGAACCTGGGTTTCCTGGATGCTGCGGTGTTGGCCGAAGTGTTGCTGCATGCCGCCGAGCGCGGCGAGCGGCTGGCCGATGCGCGTGTGCTAAGCCGCTTCGAACGTCGGCGCATGCCACACAATCTGGCGCTGATGGCGGCCATGGAAGGCTTCGAGCGCCTGTTCCAGGCCGATCCGCTGCCGCTGCGCTGGTTGCGCAATACCGGGCTGAAAGTGGTCAATCAACTGCCGGAAGCCAAGGCCATCTTCGTGCGTCAGGCGTTGGGCTTGAGTGGGGATTTGCCGGAGTTGGCCAGGCTTTGAATCGCCCGTCCTGTGCGGCATTGGCTAATGCCGGCGCGTCTTCTGTGGGAGCCGAGCTTGCTCGCGATGGGTTTTTCAGCCACCACATCAGTGGCCTGACCCAACGCTATCGCGAGCAAGCTCGGCTCCCACAATTCTGCAGCCTGCAACATCTGGTAACGCCTGAATCGGGAGTTCGATTGAGATAGCAAATGGGATTCACTACCATTTCGCCTCATTTTACAAACGCGAGACACTCCCATGCAGGCAAGCAAGCGTCTTCTGGCTGCTTTGACACTGACAGTGCTCGGCAGCACCGCACAAGCTGCCGACGAGGTAGTGGTGTATTCATCACGGATCGATGAGCTGATCAAACCCGTATTCGATGCCTACACCGCCAAGACTGGTGTAAAGGTCAAGTTCATTACCGACAAGGAAGCCCCGCTGATGCAGCGGATCAAGGCCGAGGGTGAAAACGCCACTGCTGACCTGTTGCTGACGGTCGACGCCGGCAACCTCTGGCAGGCCGAGCAGATGGGCATTCTGCAACCGTTCACCTCCCCGGTGATCGACGCCAACATTCCTGCGCAATATCGCTCCTCAACTCACAGCTGGACCGGCTTGAGCCTGCGCGCGCGGACCATCGCCTACTCGACCGATCGGGTCAAACCGGCCGACTTGTCCACCTACGAAGCGCTGGCGGGCAAGGACTGGGAAGGTCGTTTGTGCCTGCGCACCGGCAAGAAGGTCTACAACCAGTCGCTGACTGCCACGCTGATCGAAACCCACGGCGCCGAGGCCTCCGAGAAAATCCTCAAAGGCTGGGTCAACAACCTGTCCACTGATGTGTTCTCCGATGACATCGCGGTGCTCGAAGCGATCAATGCGGGCCAATGCGACGTCGGCATCGTCAACAGCTACTACTACGGTCGTCTGCACAAGGACAATCCGAAGCTGGCCGTGAAACTGTTCTGGCCGAACCAGGCGGATCGCGGCGTGCACGTGAATCTTTCCGGGATCGGCCTGACCAAGTACGCTCCGCACGCCGAAGCCGCCAAAGCCATGGTCGAGTGGATGACCGGCCCGCAAGCCCAGGCGATTTTCTCTGGCATCAACCAGGAATTCCCGGCCAACCCGAAAGTTGCGCCATCGGCGGAAGTCGCGAGCTGGGGTTCGTTCAAGGCCGACACGATTCCGGTGGAAGTGGCCGGCAAGCGCCAGGCCGAAGCGATCCGCATGATGGATCGTGTGGGTTGGAATTGATTTAAAACACCGCGACTCCTGTGGGAGCGAGCTTGCTCGCGAAGGCAATCGTCTGATCGCTGAAAGATGCGTTGGATGCCCTGACCCTTTCGCAAGCAAGCTTGCTCCCACAAAGTTTCTCCAGCTCCGTCCGCAAAGAGACCACCCTTGGCCCATCCCGCCCAACGCCGTTGGTACCCGCTGGTCTTCGCCATCGCTGCTCTGGTGTTGTTGCCGCTCAGCGTGCTGCTGTTGTCGTGGCAAACCATCGATCAGCAGATCTGGTCCCATCTGTGGGAAACCCAGATGACCCGTTTGCTGGGCAATACCCTGACGCTGGTGCTTGGCGTCGGCGTGGGCGTCACCGTGTTGGGCGTGAGTCTGGCGTGGCTGACCAGCCTGTGTGAATTCCCAGGTCGGCGTTGGCTGGACTGGGCGTTGATGCTGCCGTTTGCAATCCCGGCCTACGTGCTGGCGTTTGTCTTTGTCGGCCTGCTGGATTTCGCCGGGCCGGTGCAAAGCCTGCTGCGCGAATGGTTCGGTACCGGCCTGCGCCTGCCGCGGGTGCGCTCCACCGGCGGCGTGATCATCGTGCTGGTGCTGGTTTTCTACCCTTACGTGTATCTGCTGGCGCGCTCGGCCTTTCTCGCTCAAGGCAAGGGCTTGATGGAAGCCGCGCGGATTCTTGGTCAAAGCCCATTGCAGGCCTTCTGGCGCGTCGCCTTACCGATGGCGCGTCCGGCGATTGGCGCTGGCGTTGCGTTGGCGTTGATGGAAACCCTGGCCGACTTCGGTGCCGTGGCGGTGTTCAACTTCGATACCTTCACCACGGCCATCTACAAAACCTGGTATGGCTTCTTCAGCCTCTCCAGCGCAGCGCAGCTGGCCAGCCTGTTGTTACTGGCCGTGATGCTCGTGCTGTATGGCGAACGCCGCGCACGCGGTGCGAGCCGGGCCACCAACGAGCGACCTCGGGTCAAGGCGCTGTATCACTTGCGTGGACTCAAGGCATTTGCCGCGACGTTCTGGTGCGGGCTGGTGTTTGCCTGCGCCTTCGCCGTGCCGTTGCTGCAACTGATCGTCTGGGTCTGGCAGCGCGGGCGTTTCGATCTGGACGAGCGCTATACCGGATTGATCGTGCACACGCTGTACCTGGGCGGCATGGCGGCGCTGATTACGGTCGGCGTCGCGCTGATCCTGGCCTTCGCCCGCCGTCTGGCACCGACCCGCGCGATTCGCTCTGGCGTGAGTCTGGCCAATCTGGGCTATGCGTTGCCCGGTTCGGTATTGGCGGTGTCGATCATGCTGGCGTTCAGTTATCTGGATCGCGAGTGGGTCATCCCGCTTTCCAGCTGGTTCGGCGGCGCGGGCAAACCGTTGCTGCTCGGCAGTCTGGCGGCGCTGCTGCTGGCGTATCTGGTGCGCTTCATCGCGGTGGCCTACGGGCCGCTGGAAAACAGTCTGGCGCGCATTCGTCCGTCCCTGCCTGAAGCGGCACGCAGCCTCGGCGTCAGCGGGCCGCGTCTGTTCTTCAAGGTTTACCTGCCGTTGCTGGTGCCGGGTGCCTTGAGCGCGGCATTGCTGGTGTTCGTAGATGTACTCAAAGAGATGCCTGCAACCTTGCTGATGCGTCCATTCGGATGGGATACCTTGGCAGTCCGAATTTTCGAGATGACCAGCGAAGGCGAATGGGCCCGGGCGGCATTACCGGCGCTGACGCTGGTGCTGGTGGGGCTGTTGCCAGTCATCGGTTTGATCCGACGTTCAGCCCGTCAACCGGGGTAGGTGCGGGTCTACCTCCATGCGGCTACAATGCGCCGCAATCGGTGCGGTCTGTCAGACTGTTCGCATGCTGTGATTTGCTTCAAACCCCCGAGTCATGGGGGCATGTCAGCGTCCTGCCTGCCCGCATCTTCGCCACGCCCGGAAGGAGAAACCCATGGGACAGCGTACGCCGCTCTTTGACCTGCATCTCGCCCTCGGCGCGAAAATGGTCGATTTTGGTGGTTGGGACATGCCTTTGCATTACGGCTCGCAAGTCGAGGAACACCATCAGGTGCGCCGCGACTGCGGTGTGTTCGATGTGTCGCACATGAACGTGATCGATGTCGCCGGCAGCCAGGCGCAACTCTGGCTGCAATACCTGCTCGCCAACGACGTGGCCCGGCTGCAAAGTCCCGGCCGCGCCTTGTACAGCGCGATGCTCAATAACGATGGCCAGGTGATCGACGACATGATCGTCTACCTCACTGACAGCGGTTATCGCCTGGTGGTCAACGCCGCCACCGGTGGCAAGGATTTCGCCTGGATGCAGGCGAATCTGAACGACTTCGATGTCCAGCTGAGCGCGCATCCTGAACTGGCCTTGCTGGCGATTCAGGGCCCGCACGCCCGCAGCAAAATCGCCGAGCTGGTGCCCAATGCCCGCGCCGAATTGATTCGCCAACTCAAGCCGTTCGAAGGCCGACAGGACGGCGACTGGTTTATTGCCCGCACTGGCTACACTGGCGAAGACGGTCTGGAAATCATTCTGCCGGCCGTGCAGGCGCCGAGTTTCTTCAATGATCTGGTCGGCGCTGGCATTTCGCCCATCGGTCTCGGCGCGCGCGACACGTTGCGGCTTGAGGCCGGGATGAACCTGTATGGGCAGGACATCGACGAGCATGTCTCGCCGCTGGTCTCCAACATGGCCTGGACCATCGCCTGGGAGCCCGCCGCGCGTCAATTCATCGGCCGCGCGGCGCTGGAAGCCGAGCGGGATGCGGGCGTTGCGTCGAAACTCGTAGGTCTGGTGCTGGAAGAGCGCGGCGTTTTGCGCGCTCATCAAGTGGTACGCATCGCAGAAATTGGCGAAGGAGAGATCACCAGTGGTAGTTTCTCTCCTACGCTAAGCAAGTCGATTGCCTTGGCGCGTGTTCCGATGGCGACTGCTGACCGAGCCGAAGTGGAAATCCGCGGCAAGTGGTATCCGGTTCGCGTGGTCAAGCCTGCGTTCGTGCGTCATGGCAAAACCCTGATCTAAATTTCCTGGCGGGTTTTCCGCTGACTCGATGTAGAGGATGACTAAATGAGCAATATTCCCGCCGAACTGCGTTTTGCTGAAAGCCACGAATGGGCAAAAAAAGAAGGTAATCTGATTGTGGTCGGCATTTCCGATCACGCTCAGGAAGCGCTGGGTGACGTGGTGTTCGTTGAACTGCCGGAAATCGGCAAGGTATTCGCTGCTGGTGACGCTGCTGGTGTTGTCGAGTCAGTGAAAGCTGCCTCGGACATCTATTCGCCAGTGTCCGGTGAAGTGGTTGAAGTCAACGAAGCCCTGGGTTCCGCACCCGAAGAGCTGAACAACACGCCGTACGAATCCTGGATCTTCAAGGTCAAGCCAAGCGCTGCCGACGCTGACCTGGCCAAGTTGCTGGACGCTGCTGGCTACAAGGCAGCCATTGGCGAATAAGCCGAAAGCGTGACTTATAAAAAATGCCGCTCAATGAGCGGCATTTTTTATTGCATCGGCGATTACTGGTTATCGGCAACCAGGTTTTTCGCCAGGATCGCGTTGGCAAGATCCATGTCGGTCGCTTTCAGGCCTGGATTATCAATACGCGCCTGTTGAATTGCTGCTTCCAGGAACGGGCCGCGAATGCCGCCTTCGCTGGCGACAAAGCTGCCGGCGTCGTCTTGAGCGGCAATGATCAGCTTGTGATCCTTGAACGTCAGATAGGTAGAACCGGTGGTGGCACCCGAGGAAATCACATCACGCCAGAACCCCGCGTCAGCCATTGCTGAACCAACCGGGAGAGACAGCAAAGCGAACGTGGCGACAGCAAGCTTGAGACGCATGGCGGGGATACTCCAACTATGGATGTTCTGAAACCATTGGATAGGTGAAGTGAGGTGGTAGTTCCGTTTCGACGTTGCAACCGCGATGTAGATTTTGTGGGAGCAAGCTTGCTTGCGAAGGCAATGTCCCGGATCCGAATGCCTCGTTGGATGTACGGACCTCTTCGCGAGCAAGCTCGCTCCCACTAAAATAGCTCTTACAACGCCTCAACCCGCAAAATCGCCCCATCCTGACCAATCACCCGCACCTGACTGCCCACTGCCGTGTCCGGGCCGGTCACGATCCACACGCCATCACCGACCTTGATCTTGCCGCGTCCGTCGATGATTGCGTCGTGCACCATGAACGTTCGGCCGATCAGTTTCTGGCCGCGCATGTTCAGGCCAGGTTGATCGGAAGGTCGGAATACGCTGCGTTGCCGCCGCCACCAATACACCGCCGTGAGCACTGAAAGCAGGGCGAACAGCAGGAACTGCACGGTCCACGGCATGTGCGGAAACACGAAAGTCAGGACGCCGACGGCCGCAGCGGCAACGCCGATCCACAGCAGATAACCGCCAGCGCCGAACACCTCCAGAATCAACAGCACCGTGCCAAGCCCCAGCCAATCCCAGAACGACAGGTTTTGCAGGAATTCCCACATGATCGCGCCTCAGGTCTTCTTGCTGTCGAATGTGGCTTTGACGATCTCGCCGATACCGCCGACCGCGCCGATCACCTGGCTGGCTTCAAGTGGCATGAGGATGACCTTGCTGTTATTGGCCGACGCCAGTTTGCCCAGCGCATCGATGTACTTCTGTGCGACGAAGTAGTTGATGGCCTGCACGTTGCCGCCCGCGATTGCGTCGGACACCACTTGCGTGGCCCGCGCTTCGGCTTCGGCCTGACGCTCGCGTGCTTCGGACTCCAGGAACGCGGCCTGACGACCGCCTTCGGCTTCGAGAATCTGTGCCTGCTTCTTGCCTTCGGCGGTGAGAATCGCGGCAGCACGCAGGCCTTCGGCTTCAAGGATCTGCGCACGCTTGATCCGCTCGGCTTTCATTTGCCCGGACATCGCCGCCATCAGGTCGGCGGGCGGGCTGATGTCCTTGATTTCGATCCGCGTGATCTTGATCCCCCACGGCGCGGTGGCTTCATCGACGGTGCGCAGCAGCTTTTCATTGATGTTGTCGCGCTGGCTGAGCATCGCATCCAGCTCCATGGAGCCGAGCACGGTACGAATGTTGGTCTGCAACAGATTGCGGATGGCATGTTCGAGGTTGTTCACCTCATAAGCGGCCTGCGCGGTATTGACCACCTGGAAGAAACACACTGCGTCTATCTGCACCGTGGCGTTGTCGGAGGTGATGACTTCCTGGGGCGGGATATCCAGCACGCTTTCCATGACGTTGATCTTGCGCCCGATGCGATCCATCACAGGCACGATGATATTCAGGCCCGGTTTGAGCGTGTTGGTATAACGGCCGAAGCGCTCCACGGTCCATTGATAGCCTTGCGGCACAACCTTGAAACCCATGAAGACAATGGCAATTGCCAGGCCGACAAACAGCAGGACTACAGTACCGATTTGCATAACTTTTCCCTGTTTTAGCGATGATTAAGTGATTCTTGTTGGCGCGAGGCTTGCTGTGGGACCGGCTTTAGCCGGGAGGCGATTGATGTTCTCGCGACTGAAGTCGCTCCTACGGTCGCTCTTACGGTCGCTCCTATACGGGCGATTCGCGGGCAAGCCTCGCTCCATCGGGTTCTGAGAATATCCACAAATATGAACTCACCGCTGCTCACTCTGCGGCGTCACGCGTAGCACTTCTTCAAGCGTAGTCAGCCCGGCGGAAACCTTTTGCGCGCCGGACAGACGCAGGCTGCGCATGCCTTCCTTGAACGCCTGGCGACGCATCGCCGTAAGGTCCAGGTCGGCGCTGATCAGCGCCCGCACGTTATCCGACATCAGCATGATTTCGTACACCCCCGCGCGGCCGCGATAGCCGGTATCGCGACATTCCACGCAACCCACGGCGCGATGAGCGCCGGTTGGCACGGGCGCTTGCCACGGACGCGTGAGGGTTTGCCAGTCGGTTTCGTCCAGCGCAATCGGCGCCTTGCAGTGCGGGCACAAGGTTCGCACCAGACGCTGGGCCATGACACCCAGAATCGTCGCCTTGAGCAGATAATGCGGCACGCCCAATTCCAGCATCCGGCTGATGGCGCTGGGCGCGTCGTTGGTGTGCAGGGTGGAAAGCACCAAGTGACCGGTCAACGCCGCCTGAATCGCCATTTCGGCGGTCTCCAGGTCGCGAATTTCGCCGATCATGATGATATCCGGATCCTGCCGCATCAACGCGCGCACGCCGCTGGCGAACGTCAGGTCGATGTTGTGCTGCACCTGCATCTGATTGAACGCCGGTTCGACCATCTCGATGGGGTCTTCGATGGTGCACAGGTTGACCTCTTCGGTCGCCAGTTTTTTCAGGGTGGTGTACAGCGTGGTTGTCTTGCCCGAACCGGTCGGTCCGGTCACCAGAATGATGCCGTTGGGCTGGCGGGTCATGCCTTCCCAGCGCCGCAGGTCATCGCTGGAAAACCCCAATTGATCGAAATCCTTGAGCAGCACTTCCGGATCGAAGATCCGCATGACCATCTTCTCGCCAAACGCTGTAGGCAGCGTCGACAACCGCAGTTCCACTTCGCCACCGTCGGGCGTAGTGGTCTTGACCCGGCCGTCCTGAGGTTTGCGTTTTTCGGCAACGTTCATCCGGCCCAGGCTTTTCAGGCGGCTGACGATGGCCATGGTGACTTGCGCGGGAAATTGATAGACGTTGTGCAGCACGCCGTCGATGCGAAAGCGCACTGTGCCCTGCTCGCGACGCGGCTCGATATGAATGTCACTGGCGCGCTGTTGAAATGCGTACTGAAACAGCCAGTCGACGATATTGACGATATGCGCGTCGTTGGCGTCTGGTTCCTGATCGCTGGCACCCAGCTTAAGCAGCTGTTCAAAGTTGCCCTTGTTGCTGATTTTTTGATCGACCGCCGTGGCGCCGCTCACCGACTTGGCGAGGCGGAAAAATTCCACGGCCACCCGCTGGATATCCACGGGGTTGGCGACCACGCGCTTGATCGGCAGCTTCAAGACATGCGCCAGATCGGCTTCCCAGCCATTCACATAAGGCTGCGCGCTGGCGATGGTCACCGCATCACGGTCCACGGCCACGGCGAGAATCTTGTGGCGCTGGGCGAACGCGTAGGACATCAACGGCGTGACCGCCGCGACGTTGATCTTCAGCGGATCGATGCGCATATACGGCTGGCCGCTTTGCTGCGCGAGCCAGGCCGTGAGGGTTTCCAGATCCAGCTTGCGACCCGGACGCTTGAGGTCATCAAGCTGCTGGGCAGCGATGAACTCCAGCGGATGCAACTGGATATTTGCGGCCGTACGCCGCAGGGTCAACGCATCTTCGGCGCTGCTCTGATCAATGAAGCCCTGGGCGACCAGGTCGCGCAGCAGATCATTCAGATCCAGCCAGCGGTCCTGGTTTGATGAGGCGAGGACTGACATGCGGATTCCTTTGGACGATTCAGCTCATACGAGAAGCCAGAGTAGTCCCAAGCGTGCCAGTTGTTGTGTTCGCTGTCTGTTTAACAGTTGCGAAAATTTTCCGCGCGGCTCAACCCGCCGCCAGAGAAACTGGCGAAGCTGTCGTGTGCGCGTGCGCGACCTGCTCAACCTCAACCGAGCAGACGCTGATCAGGCTGCGCATTTTTTCGCCGATGACCTGCGCCCGATGCCAGGTCAGCTGATCGATCTGCACGTCGACCAGCAGCACGTCGTCCTGACGCAATACGCTGACTTGTTGCGGGATCAGGTACTGCATGGCGAACAGGTTGAGTAATCGGCACAGCGAATCGGGTTCGGCTTCGACCAGGATCTGGTAGCGCACGCAGCATTGGGCGTTGTTGGCCGACCAGGCATCGGTGCGGTGCTGCGAGGTGGAGACGGCTTCGAGAGTGGGCATGCGGGCCTCTGCGGTTAGCGGCATGAATCGATGTGGGAAATTCTTGCACGCAGCAGGGGAAATATCTGACCTATGATCGAGTGAAATAGGCTATTTTCGAATTGTTAATGCGCCAACACCTAATATCGAGAAATTGTTATGCAAACCGAACTGGACGCCTACGACCGCAAGATACTCGCGCTGCTCCAAGAGGACGCTTCGCTGTCGAGCGCGCAGATCGCCGAGCAGGTCGGGTTGTCGCAATCGCCGTGCTGGCGGCGTATCCAGCGCCTCAAGGATGAAGGCGTGATTCGTCGGCAAGTGACGCTGCTGGATCGCAAGAAAATCGGCCTGAATACGCAGATTTTTGCCGAGGTCAAACTCAATGCCCACGGCCGCTCGAATTTCACCGAATTCACCGACGCCATTCGCGGCTTTCCGGAAGTACTGGAGTGCTACGTGCTGATGGGTTCGGTGGACTTTCTGCTGCGTATCGTCACGCCGGATATCGAGGCGTACGAGCGTTTCTTCTTTGAAAAGCTCTCGCTGGTGCCGGGGATTCAGGAAGTGAACTCCACCGTAGCCCTGTCGGAAATCAAATCCACGACGAGTTTGCCGATGGGTTGAACTAACGCGTTTCAGTGGGAGCGAGCTTGCTCGCGAAGGCGGTACTTCAAATTTTGAGATCATTGCCCGCTGCCTGCCTCTTCGCGAGCAAGCTCGCTCCCACCATCGGTCTGGTGCTTGCCGCGCGTAAAGATTGATTTGGGCCATTGATTTTGCAGGCAAATAGCCATCTTGATAGCTTCGCGTTGGCGGCAGGGATGGATCGTGGCACGATGACGCGGTTATCGACCGAGACTTTCTGACCATGCCGCAATCCACAGCCACGAATCTTTCCCTGATCGCCGCCATAGACCTGGGCTCGAACAGCTTTCACATGGTTGTCGCCAAAGCCAATATGGGCGAAATCCGTATTCTGGAACGCTTGGGTGAAAAGGTGCAGCTGGCGGCCGGGATCGACGAAGCGCGGCAGCTTACCGAAGAGTCCATGCAGCGCGGTCTTGACTGCCTCAAGCGTTTCGCGCAGCTGATCAACGGCTTGCCGCCGGGCGCGGTGCGGATCGTCGGCACCAACGCCCTGCGCGAAGCGCGTAACCGTGGCGAATTCATTCGGCGTGCCGAAGAAATCCTGGGTCACCCCGTGGAGGTGATTTCCGGTCGTGAAGAAGCGCGTCTGATCTATCTGGGGGTTTCCCATACCCTGGCCGATACGCCGGGCAAACGCCTGGTTGCCGACATCGGCGGCGGCAGCACCGAATTTATCATTGGCCAGCGCTTCGAACCGCTGCTGCGCGAAAGCCTGCAAATGGGCTGCGTGAGTTTTACCCAGCGCTACTTCAAGGACGGCAAGATCACCCCGGCCCGCTACGCTCAGGCTTACACCGCCGCGCGTCTGGAAATCATGAGCATCGAGCACGCGCTGCATCGGCTGAAGTGGGATGAAGCGATCGGCTCGTCTGGCACCATTCGCGCCATCGGCCTGGCACTCAAGGCCAACGGCCACGGCGCGGGCGAAGTCAATGCCGAAGGTCTGGCGTGGCTCAAGCGCCGGATTTTCAAACTGGGCGATGTGGACAAAATCGACTTCGAAGGCATCAAGCCTGATCGCCGGGCGATTTTCCCGGCGGGACTGGCGATTCTTGAAGCGATCTTCGATGCGCTGGAACTCAAGCGCATGGATCACTGCGAAGGCGCGCTGCGTGAAGGCGTGTTGTATGACCTCATGGGCCGCCATCATCACGAAGACGTGCGTGAACGCACGCTGAGCTCGCTGATGGAGCGTTATCACGTTGATCTGGAACAGGCCGCCCGTGTCGAGCGCAAGGCGCTGCACGCGCTTGAGCAGGTCGCCAAGGCCTGGGATCTGGAAGACGACATCTACAAAGAACTGCTCAGCTGGGCCGCCAAGGTGCATGAAGTCGGGCTGGACATTGCCCACTATCACTACCACAAGCACGGCGCTTACCTGATCGAGCACTCCGACCTCGCCGGTTTCTCACGCGAAGACCAGCAAATGCTCGCGCTGCTGGTGCGCGGTCATCGTCGGAACATTCCCAAGGACAAGTTCGCCGATTTCGGCGATGAAGGCATCAAGCTGATTCGCCTGTGCGTGCTGCTGCGCTTTGCGATTCTGTTCCACCACATTCGCGGCACCCAAGAGATGCCGCAAGTGGTGCTCAATGCCAACGGTCAGAAGCTGGATGTACTGTTCCCGGACGGCTGGCTGGAAAACAACCAGCTGACCCAGGCCGACTTCGCGCTGGAAGCGGAGTGGCTGACCCGGGTCGGCATCGACTTCAGCGTACGCTGAGGACCGGGTTGCTCAGGCGCTCCAGCAGGGTCGCCTGGGCGCTGCGAGCGTTCTGGTTGCCGGTCGGCGAACTGCGCACGTAACGCCCGTCAGACTGCAACAGCCAGCTGTGGGTGTTGTCGGTCAGATAAGACTCCAGTTCCTTCTTCACCCGCAGGATCAACTTCTTGCCTTCCACCGGGAAGCAGGTCTCGACGCGCTTGTCGAGGTTGCGCTCCATCCAGTCGGCACTGGACAGGAACATCTGCTCTTCGCCGCCATTGAGGAAGTAGAACACCCGCGTGTGCTCCAGGAAGCGACCGATGATCGAGCGCACCTGAATGTTATGCGACACGCCGACAATGCCCGGACGCAGGCAGCACATGCCGCGCACCACCAGATCGATACGCACGCCGGACTGGCTGGCCTTGTACAGCGCGCGGATGATCTTCGGATCGGTCAGCGAGTTGAACTTGGCGATGATGTGCGCCGGTTTGCCTTCCACGGCGAACTGGGTTTCCCGGGCAATCATGTCGAGCATGCCCTTCTTCAGCGTGAACGGCGCGTGCAGCAGTTTCTTCATGCGCAAAGTCTTGCCCATGCCGATCAACTGGCTGAACAACTTGCCGACGTCTTCGCACAAGGCATCGTCGGAAGTCAGCAGGCTGTAGTCGGTGTACAGACGCGCGTTGCCGGCGTGGTAGTTTCCCGTACCCAAATGCGCGTAACGCACGATCTCGCCGGCTTCGCGGCGCAGGATCAGCATCATCTTGGCGTGGGTCTTGAAGCCGACCACGCCATAGATCACCACCGCGCCCGCTGCCTGCAGACGGCTGGCCAGTTGCAGGTTGGATTCCTCGTCGAAGCGCGCCCGCAATTCGATGACCACGGTGACTTCCTTGCCGTTGCGGGCTGAATCCACCAGCGCATCGACAATCTCGGAGTTCGCCCCGCTGCGATACAGCGTCTGGCGCACGGCCAATACATGCGGGTCTTTGGCGGCCTGACGCAGCAGGTCGACCACCGGCGTAAACGACTCGAATGGGTGCAGCAGCAGAATGTCCTGCTTGCTGATCACGTTGAAAATGTTCTCGCTGTTCTGCAGCAGCTTGGGAATCGCTGGCGTGAACGGCAGGTATTGCAGCTCGGGATGGCTGTCCAGACCGGTAATGCTGAACAGACGCGTCAGGTTCACCGGGCCATTGACTTGATACAGCTCCGATTCAGCCAGATTGAACTGCTTGAGCAGGTAATCGGACAGATGTTTCGGGCAGGTATCAGCCACTTCCAGGCGTACGGCATCGCCGTAACGACGGGAGAACAGCTCGCCGCGCAGGGCGCGAGCCAGGTCTTCGACGTCCTCGGAGTCCAGCGCCAGATCGGCGTTGCGGGTCAGGCGGAACTGATAGCAGCCCTTGACCTTCATGCCCTGGAACAAATCGTCCGCGTGGGCATGGATCATCGAAGACAGGAACACGAAGTTGTCGCCGCTGCCGCCGACGTCTTCCGGGACCTTGATGACGCGCGGTAACAGGCGCGGTGCCGGAATGATCGCCAGACCCGAATCGCGACCGAAGGCATCAATGCCCTCGAGCTCGACGATGAAGTTCAGGCTCTTGTTGACCAGCAATGGGAAAGGGTGCGTCGGATCGAGGCCGATCGGCGTGATGATCGGCGCAATTTCATCGCGGAAATAGCGACGAACCCAGGTCTTGATCTTGGCGTTCCAGTGACGGCGACGAATGAAGCGGACCTGATGTTTTTCCAGTTCCGGCAACAGAATGTCATTGAGGATCGCGTACTGACGATCTACGTGGCCATGCACCAGCTCGCTGATGCGGGCCAGGGCCTGATGCGGTTGCAGACCGTCAGCGCCAGCCTGTTCGCGAGCAAAGGTGATCTGCTTCTTGAGGCCGGCGACACGAATTTCGAAGAACTCATCGAGGTTGCTGGAAAAGATCAGCAGGAATTTCAGCCGCTCCAGCAATGGATAGGATTCATCCAGCGCCTGCTCCAACACGCGAATGTTGAACTGCAACTGCGACAGCTCGCGGTGGATATACAGGCTGCTGTCGTCCAGGTTAGGCACGACAAGGGCCGGTATCGCCGGTTGTGGCGCTTCGACCACCGCCGGTACGACCTCGATGCTTGGCTCGACCACGGGCAGAGCCTCTGGAACAGTGACATCTACAGTGGCTTCGGTGAGTCCTTCGGTATTCATGTGTGATCCTGTGAGGTTATTGCCCTTTTAACAGTTGAGCAGCACGGACGGCGAAATAGGTGAGGATGCCGTCAGCACCTGCGCGTTTGAAAGCCGTGAGGGATTCCAGAATCACCCCTTCACTGAGCCAGCCATTCTGAATGGCGGCCATGTGCATCGCGTATTCGCCACTGACCTGATACACAAAGGTCGGCACCTTGAACTCATCCTTGACCCGGTAAAGGATGTCCAGATAAGGCATGCCCGGCTTGACCATGACCATGTCCGCGCCTTCAGCCAGGTCGGCGGCCACTTCGTGCAGCGCTTCATTGCTGTTGGCCGGGTCCATTTGATAGGACGACTTGTTGGCCTTGCCCAGATTCAACGACGACCCTACCGCATCGCGGAACGGCCCGTAGTAGGCGCTGGCGTACTTGGCCGAATAAGCCATGATCCGCACATTGACGTGATCCGCCAGTTCCAGTGCTTCGCGGATGGCCTGAATTCGACCGTCCATCATGTCGGAAGGTGCCACAACCTGCGCGCCCGCATCGGCATGAGACAGCGCTTGCTTGACCAGCGCATCGACGGTGATGTCGTTCTGCACATAGCCGTTTTCGTCGAGAATGCCGTCCTGACCGTGGGTCGTGAACGGATCGAGCGCTACGTCAGTGATGACGCCCAGCTCGGGGAAGCGGTCACGCAAGGCACGCGTGGCGCGCTGAGCAATGCCGTCCGGATTCCAGGCTTCGGCGCCGTCCAGGGATTTCTTTTCAGGCGGCGTGACCGGGAACAGCGCCAGCGCCGGAATCCCCAACGCGACCCAGTTCTGCGCTTCTTCAAGCAGCAGGTCGATACTCAGACGCTCGACACCAGGCATCGATGCGATGGTTTCACGACGGTTTTCACCATCGAGTACAAAAACGGGGAGGATCAGGTCATCGACGGTCAAAACATTTTCGCGGACCAGCCGACGAGAAAAATCGTCGCGACGATTGCGGCGCAGGCGAGTGAGAGGAAACAGGCGATTAGCGGGGGTAAAGCTCACGGCGAGACTCCTGAGCCCGCATACACGGGCAAGCGTGACAGTTATAAGCCGCCATTATGACCAATGTGTGACGGTCGTGGGTCAACATGCGACTTGAGGCCGCAGGCGGGCCTTGAACATTGTCCTTGCGGGAAAGTTTAACGTCGAGACACATATCCCTACTTTCCTGAATGTCTTGGGCGAGTTAGGCTGCGCGTTCATTTCGCCAGCATCCAGATAATGCTCCAACATTTCTTGCAGGAATTTGGTTACTTTGCCCTCTTTCTCGGCACCTTCTTTGAAGGCGAGACCATTTTGGTTCTTGCCGGATTTCTTGCGTTCCGCGGATACATGGACATCAACCTGGTCGTGGTCGTAGCGTTCTTCGGGAGCTACGCCGGTGATCAGCTCTGGTATTTCATGGGGCGCAAGCACGGCCGCAAATTGCTGGCGCGCAAGCCCCGATGGCAACTGATGGGCGACAAGGCGCTGGAGCATATTCGCAGGCACCCGGATATCTGGGTCCTGAGCTTTCGCTTCGTCTATGGTTTGCGTACGGTCATGCCGGTGGCGATTGGCCTGTCCGGTTATCCGCCGGGGCGTTATCTGTTGCTCAACGGTATTGGTGCTGCGGTCTGGGCCGCTGCGTTGGGCGCCGCGGCCTATCACTTCGGTGCGGTGCTGGAAGGCTTGCTGGGCAACGTCAAGCGCTACGAGCTCTGGGTGCTGGGCGCGTTGCTGCTGATTGGCGTCGCACTCTGGATCCGCAGGCGGATCAAGAACGCGCGCATCGCCAGGGAAGAAGCTGCCGCCAAGCTGATCCAGCCCCTGGCCACCGACATGCCCGCCGAAGTCTCGGTCGAGATCAAGAAAACCGCTGACGAATAAATGTTCTCGTGTGCGCACTGCACCAACGTATTGCGCACACGAAAGCATGAGCATCGCTCCAGACCCCTGCGCTGCACCCGCGCCTTCTGCCACTGATTGAATCCCTGCCGCTCGCCCTTGTCACAAGCACTGAACTCCTCGCTATAGTTATGAACCACGTATTCAAGGTTCCGAGCAGGCAAGTTCATGAGCCGTTGACCATAGGGAGTGCCTGGCATGCAAAAGAAAGTTGCCGTGATTCTGTCCGGCTGTGGCGTCTATGACGGCGCGGAAATTCATGAAAGCGTCCTCACGCTGCTGCGCCTCGACCAGCGCGGCGCGCTCGTACAGTGCTTTGCGCCGAATATCGCGCAGCATCACGTGATCAATCACCTGACCGGTGAAGAAATGCCCGAAACCCGCAACGTGCTGGTCGAGTCGGCGCGTATCGCTCGTGGCGCCATCGAAGACATCCGTGAAGCAGACGTGACGCAATTCGATGCGCTGATCATTCCCGGTGGTTTCGGCGCGGCCAAGAACCTGTCGAACTTCGCCACGGCGGGTGCCGACTGCAAAGTTCAGGCTGAAGTGCTGGCGCTGGCAGAAGCCTTTGCCGAAGCGGGCAAGCCGGTTGGGCTGATCTGCATTTCCCCGGCGCTGGCGGCAAAAATCTACGGCCCCGGCGTGACCTGCACCATTGGCAATGATGCCGAAACGGCTGAAGCCATCACCAGAATGAAGGGCGAACACCGGGATTGTGAAGTCACCGAAATCGTCGAAGATACCGCGCGCAAACTGGTCAGCACCCCGGCTTATATGGTGGCCAAGTCCATTGGTGAAGCGGCGGCGGGTATCAACAAGCTAGTGGATCGGGTGTTGGAGTTGACGCAGGAGGAGTGATCCAACGGAAGATCCCAAGCCATCAACGCGTTAGCCGCGTCAAAATCCGGTCCAGCGAGTTGGCGAACGCCTGTTTTTCCCGGTCGCCATACGGTGGCGGGCCGCCGCCCATTTGCCCTTGATCACGCAGATCAGTAAATAAGTTGCGCACCGCCAGCCGGTCGCCCATGTTCTGCGCGTCGAACTCCTTGCCGCGCGGATCAAGGGCCGCGACGCCTTTCTTGACCAGTCTGTCGGCCAGCGGCACGTCGCTGCAAATCACTAGCTCGCCGGGCACCGCATGCTCGACCAGGTAATCATCCGCCGCATCCGGCCCGCTGGGCACCACGATCAGTTTGACCAGGCTATAAGTCGGCTTGATCTGACTCTGTCCCGCCACCAGCACCACCTCGAATTGACGTTTCAAGGCGAACTTGATGACTTGATCCTTGGCCGGCTTGGGGCAAGCGTCAGCATCGATCCAGACGCGCATTGGGGGTTCCTGTAAGCAGTTGTTGATTCACGTGGGAGCGGCTTGCTCGCGAAAAGGCAGATAAGTCCGGCACAAATCTTTAGTGCCTGAAACACAACCTTCGCAAGCAAGCTTGCTCCCACAAATTTACGCCACCTGCGTCCGGCGCTTTTCCGCCAGCCAGCTACGGCCATACAACACGGCAATCGCAATCAGGGCAATGAGCTGGGCGCTCAGCGAGTAAGCGTCGGCATGAATCCCCAGCCAGTCGAACTCGAAGAACGGCACCGGCCGCGTGCCGAAAATGCCGGCTTCTTGCAGCGCTTTGACGCCATGTCCGGCGAACACCACCGAAAGAGCGCAAAGCAACGCAGCGTTGATGCCGAAGAACAGCGCCAGTGGCAATTTCGCCGAGCCGCGCAGGATGATCCACGCCAGGCCGATCAGCAATACCAGCGCCGTCGCGCCACCGGCCAATACTGCGTTATGACCCGCAGGACCGGCCTGCAGCCAGAGGGTTTCGTAAAACAGGATCACTTCGAACAGCTCGCGATAAACCGAAAAGAACGCCAGGATCGCAAAACCGAAGCGCCCGCCGCCGCCGACCAGGCTGCTCTTGATGTAATCCTGCCAGGCCGCCGCGTGGCGCCGGTCATGCATCCACACGCCGAGCCACAGCACCATCACGCTGGCGAACAGCGCCGTTGCGCCTTCGAGCAATTCACGCTGGGCGCCGCTGACGTCAATCACGTACGCCGCCAGCGCCCAGGTTGCCAAACCGGCGACCAAGGCCAGCGCCCAACCGATGTTGACGCTGCGCACCGCAGACTCCTGGCCGGTGTTGCGCAGGAACGCGAGGATCGCGGCCAGTACCAGAATCGCTTCCAGGCCTTCACGCAGCAGAATCAACAGGCCGGAAATGTAGCTCAGGGAAGTGCTCAAACCGTCGCTGCCCAGCAACCCCGCCGATTCCTTGAGCTTGCCTTTGGCGAACTCCAGCTTTTGCTCGGCCTGCGCCACCGGTAAGCCGTCCTGCAACGACTGACGGTAAGCCATCAGGGCTTTTTCCGTGTCCTTGCGCACGTTGGTATCGACGTTATCCAGCGAACTTTCGACCAGTTCAAAGCCTTCCAGATAAGCCGCTACCGACAAATCGTAAGCCTGTTCGTGATCACCTGCGCGATACGCCGCGAGGCTCTTGTCCAGAGTCTGGCTGGTGTAATCGAGCAACTGCGCCGGACCACGCTGCACCTGCGGCGGCTGCGCACGCTGGGCGCGGAAGGTCGCGGCGGCTGGCGCACCTTCGGCAGCGCTGACTTCAGATGGGGTTTGGCGCGCCAGATCAGCAAGGTTATAAGTCTTGCCCGGCGCCGTAACTGCCTGGGCACTGAAACCGGCGATGTACGTTGCCACGTCCCAACGCTGGCGGTCGTCGAGCTGATCGGCGAAGGCCGGCATATCGGTCCCCGAAACGCCAAGACCCAAGGTGTTGTAGATGTCGTAAAGGCTCAGGCGATCAAGGCGTGCCGCATTGCGCAGATTGGCCGGTGGCGGCTCCAGACCGATCCCGGCCGGACCATCCCCGGCGCCCGCGTCACCATGGCAAACCGAACAGTGTTGCGCGTACAGCGGCGCGCCACGTGCCGGGTCCGGCGTGATCGCCGGCGCCTGACTCACTTCATAAGCCACCGCCAGTCTTGCGCCCAGTTGCCGCGCCTGACGCGCAACCGCGGCGCCGTCCTGCTTCCTGGCCACCGCATCGGCGAGGCTGGCGACGCCTTTTTCAAGCTCGCCACGCTCGGCCCGTTGTGGCAAGGCCACTACAAGGCCCTGCAAAACCCCCAGAAACTCAACTTGCTCGCGATACTCGGAGGCATCGACAACCTTGCCGTCGACCACGGTGGCCGGGTAGTCCGCGCCGATGTAATCGAGCAAATGCAACGCCTGCGCTGCGCCATCGGTGGCGTCGGCCAACAGGTTGAAACTGCAGACGGTCAACACAGGCAGCATCAACCAGGCCAGAAAACGGGAGCGCAAGGGCATCGGTGAATCTCAATAAGAATGCGTGGTATTACATTGTTCACTTACGGGGGCTGCTACTCAAGGCTTTGGTCGAAGTTTGTTACTGAATATTGCGAGTTACTGAATATTGCGAGATTGAGATGAAAGAGCGCGCTGTAAGCAATTGCCTCCTTGAGGCCGAAACGCGTCCTACGTCATTTGCGGCTTTTTCCGACTCCATTTTTTAGCCGGGCTTTGAATAATCTGTGGCGACACTTTTCGCGCCTTTTCGTCAGCGCGAGCAGAGACCTGCAGATGAACAATTTGCCATCGCCGTCCCCAAGATCACGCGTCGTATTGCTCAGCGAAAGCTTCAGCGGGGATGAAAAGATGCATCACTATCGCTGTGAATTCGGCCACGAATGGTCGGCCCCGGCGCTGTTCGGCAATCGCGGCAATTGGTGCCGCCTGTGCTGCCACCAGACGCGCTCACTTTCCCTGGACGATGCACGTCAACACGCGCAGGAACGCGGCGGTAGATGCCTGGCGACCCACTACAGCAACTCATTGGTGAAACTGCCCTGGCAATGCCGCGAGGGTCATACCTGGGAACAAAGCCTGAGCCAGACCCGCGCCGGGGATTGGTGCCGGATTTGCCGCAAGGCCGAACGCGACGCGCTGCTCAAATCCCTGGAAGACCAGAACCCGGCAATCGATACCGGCGACCAGCCGATGAAACCCGGTCGCCGGCCAACCTCGACAACGAACTTACGTCGACGGGGAAGTAAACCATGAGCGCAGGTTCCAGCGGCGTTGCCGGGGCGCATCGAGCAAAACGCTGGGCATGTCGCGTAATCTGATCCGCGGCTCGTTGCGCCAATGCAGCAAGCTCAGGGAAGTGCCCGGTCCATCCAGCACGCCAAGGGTCGGCCGCTGCACGTTGCCGTGGTCAGGCCGGTCCCGCAGTGCGGGAATGACATGATGATCAAACCATTCACGCAAACCCCGATTGGCATCAGTCAGGTGGTACACCAGCAGTGCGTAGACGCCCGACTCGCTGAGCATCAGCGCTTGCTCGGCTTCGCCGTAGCGATATAGCCACAGCGTTTGACGTTGGTCCGGGTCAAGCTTGCGCGCCAGACGCCCATCGAGAAAAAAGCCCATCAGATGCCCCAGATCACGAGCGCAGAACCAGGCCTGATTGTCGATCAGCAGGGCGTGGAGTCGGGTTTTGTTGCGGGTGAAGCAAATTGGGGTGTGCGGCAAGGTTGCTGTCATATCAGTAAAAATCTCTTCTGTTTCATCATCGCCGCCCAAACCGTCGCCAAACAGAAAGGGTGGCCGTTGTGTGCAGGTTGGCGAACCGGCAGAAGAGCAAATCCGGCAGACCCGAAGGTCTCCCACACACAACCGCCATTACGAAACCAAGCCATCAACGACCTGGTTTTGAAATGCTCGCACATTGTGAACGCTCTAATTCGGATCGCCAAACCCGGTGCTGAATCGTCAGCAGGCGGAGAATATGGCCGTGATATGCCCCGGGCAAGCCTGAATGCCGAGGGGACAGAAGCTTCAGTCTTGGCTGACTGGAAGATGGTTTTTGCCCTACAGCCGAGTCGGAATCGTCTGATTTCAAGCCGTGAGAGATAGCTGAATACTACGGCGCACACTCTCTGCCACAGGCTATTCCAATGACCAACAAGTCGCCTGAACCGCCCTTTCAAGTCTGCCGTGACCTCGCGCGAATCCATGCCGCCGCCGAGCAGCGAGGTGGCATCTGCCTGAGCGATACCTACCAAGGCATACAACACCGCTACCACTTGCGCTGTAATGCCGGCCACGAATGGCTCTCGACAGGCAGCAACATAATGTTGGGCCGATGGTGCGAGATCTGTTTCAAGGCAAGCACGCGATTGAGCCTCGACAGCGCCCGCCAGCTAGCAGTGGAAAGGGGCGGTCAATGCCTGTCGACGGAATACAGAGGTGTGAAGACGTTGATGCAGTGGTCGTGTGCCCGAGGTCATGTGTGGGAAGCAAGGTTCACCAACATTCGCCAAGGGGCATGGTGCCGACTGTGTTACGACCAGTGCCGTAGTGCAGTCCCGATAAAACGGGAGAAGTACCAAGGCACGTCCGTCGAAGCTGACTAAACGAAGAAACTTTGCCTACAACAATGCCGGAAACGTCTGGTTTCACCTGTTTCAGACGATGGATACCATTCGTGTTCCGGCAACCGCTCGCAGGGTTCTACCGCTGATCATGTCTCGAGACGAGAAATTGAACTTATTGCAGAATTTGTAACAGTGGTCACACAACATGGATGTCAAATCGCTACTTCAGCGTTTACAATCCCGCGCTCTCTCTTTTCGCCGACAGCTTTTCAACACGCGGAAGAAGGCCCATCGAGCAGTGCAACTGCTCATTCAAACGGACTTGAATAGCGCGACGCCTTCGGCCTGCTATCGAATTTCAGGGATTGAACGCTCTATGTCATCTCGTGCCTTGACCGCGCTTACGCTGATTGCTGCCATCCAATTGGCGGGCTGTTCCGCCTTTCGCAGCTACGATAATGAACTCAAGGAAACCAACCAGAACCTGGTCAGCGGCAACGTTGATGGGGCGTTGGTCATTCTTGAGAAGAACAACACCAGCGCCGACAAAGACCTGCTCTATTACTTCGAGAAGGGTGAGTTGCTGCGTGCCAAGGGCGATCTCGCTGGCAGCCAGACCGCATGGCGCGCCGCCGATCTGGTGGTCTACAAGTGGGAAGAATCGGTCAAGCTCGACACCGACAAGTACCTGGCCCAGTTCGGCAGTTTCCTGGTCAACGACAAGGTCCGTCGTTACGAAGGCTATGACTACGAAAAGGTCATGCTGACCACGCAGATGGCGCTGAACCTGCTGGCCAAAAACGATTTCGAAGGCGCACGGACCGAGATCAAGAAGACTCACGAGCGTGAAGCCGTGATCGCCGATCTGCGCGACAAGGAATACCTCAAGAGTGAGCAGGAAGCCGAAAGCAAGGGCGTGAAGACCGAGTTCACTGAGCTGAAGGGCTATCCGGTTGCGTCCCTGGATGCGCCGGAAGTCGTCGGCTTGAAAAACAGCTACCAAAGTGCGTTCAGTCATTACCTGTCAGGCTTCGTTTATGAAGCGCTGGGTGAAAAAGGTCTGGCGGCACCGGGTTATCGCAAGGCTGCCGAGTTGCGTCCGAACACGCCGCTGCTCAAGGAAGCCCTGCTCAAACTCGACGATGCGCAAAGCAAGGACGGCTACAGCGAAGTCCTGATCGTGGTGCAAAGCGGCTTTGCCCCGGCGCGCGACTCAGTGCGCATCCCGCTGCCGTTGCCGATCAGTGGCAATCTGGTGATTACGCCGCTGTCGTTCCCGGTGATCAAGCCGGACACCTCAACCGCAGCGTTCTCGCAGATCGGTCTCGACGGCCAGCAGATCAACCTGACCAAGCTCAACAGCACCACCGACATGTCGCGCCGCGCCCTGCGTGACGACATGCCGGGCATCATTTTGCGCACCACGGTCCGCGCGATCACGCGCGGCGTGGCGCAGAAGCAACTCAACGACGTGAATCCGCTGGCCGGTCTGGCCGTGGGCATTGCTTCGGCCATTACTGAGGGCGCCGACACCCGCACCTGGCGCACCTTGCCGGACAACACGCTGGTCGCGCGTCTGCGTCTGCCGCAAGGCGTCCATCAAGTGATATTGCCTTCGTCCACGGGCGGCACTCATGTGCAGGTCAAGGTCGATCAGCGTTATCAAGTGATCGCCTTGCGCGCCATCGGCAATCAGGTTTTCGCTGACGGGCTGGCCGCCAATGTCATGCCGTCGTCCCTGCCACAAGCCGTGGCCACTACCAAACAACCCTGATCGGAGACATTCCATGCGTATCAAGATTTTCGGCGTGCTGGCGCTGGCCCTGCTCGCCGGATGCGCGACCCCGCCGCCTCCCGCTCCCGGTAGTGCCGCGAGCAAAGTTGTCGCCATGGGTGACATGAAGAACATCGAAGTGGGCGCCATGCGTGTGGCCCGGGAAAACGGTTTTCTGACCGTCAATGTGCAGCTCAATAACACCAGCAGCCGCAACAAACAGATGTATTACCGCTTCGCCTGGCTGGGCAACGACGGTTTCCCGGTTGCCGATGCCGAGGGCTGGAAAAGCCTGACGCTGTACGGCTCGCAGACCAGTTTCCTGCCTGCCATTGCGCCGGTGCCGAAGGCGACTGACTTTCGCCTCGAAGTGAAAACGCCTTGATCCACCCCTTATTTTGTTCAGTTGAAGAGAACTCTCGCATGTTGTCGATTCGTCTTTGCTCCATCGCCGCCGTCGCCCTGCTGGCCACCGGTTGCGCCAACAATTCCCCGTCCCTGGGCAGCAAGAACATCAACTACGGCGATACCAAGGCTGTGGAAACCGTGACCAACGAATTCGGCTCGACCGATTTGCAGATGATCGCCGAGTCCATGACCCGCTCCCTGGCGCAATCCGGCATCCTGCAAGGCCGCCCGGTGGTTCAGGTCTACGACGTGAAGAACAAGACCAGCGAGTACATCGATACCCGCGAGATCACTACGTCGATCAAGACCCAGCTGATGAAAACCGGCACCGCCCGTTTCGCCAGTGACAACACCCAGATGCAAAGCCAGGTCGATCAGCTCAAGCTGCAAAACCAGAGCGGCCTGTACAAACAATCGACGGTCAACAAGACCGGCAACATGATCGCCGCCAAGTACCGCCTGGAAGGCTCGATCAGCTCCATCGTCAAGCGCAGCAGCGATTACAAGGACGTGTTCTACAAATTCAGCCTGCAATTGATCGACGTTGAAAGCGGTCTGGCCGAGTGGATGGACGAGAAAGAAATCCGCAAAACCACGGAGCGCTAAGCAATGCGTGCATGGATGGGCATCGTCGGCCTGATGTGCGCCTTTGGCGTACAGGCCGCGCCGAAAATCGCAGTGACGGACATGGCATTCCAAGAACGTGTGGAGCATTACATCCACACGGTTTCGGCGCAGAGCAACGTGCGGATCAATGCCTACAGCGCCAGCGGGTCGGCCAGTTACAACGAATACGAAGAGCGTTACAGCTACATCGAGCAAGGCGAGCTGCGCAAATTCAGCGGCGACATCAAGGGCGAGATTCTCAAGTCCGGCATGTTCCAGCTGGTGCAGGGCACGCCTTACACGGCCAAGTCCAAGGAAGACGTTTATGACGTCATCAAGCGCATCAAGAACGGTAACTTCAGGGGCGCGGACTACGTGCTGTTCGGCACGGTGTCGGATATCGACTTCCGTCAGGACATCAACGAGCTGGCGAACACTGACAGCCATTCTGCGGTTCTGGGGCTGACGCTGGTCAGCGACTTCAGCCTGATCAACACGCGCACCTTTGAAATCACCTCGGCCTTCACGGCCATGGGCGAAGGTCAGGACACCAAGCTGGTGAACGGTCGGGATATCAAGGTCACGCCCAATCGCGGTCGGGTCGTGCGGGATGTGTCCAAGTCGATTGGCATGGACGTCGCCCGCCAGCTGCGCGAGCAACTGCGTGGCGAAGTGGAGTACACCGATCAGCCGATGCCGCAGAACAATCTGCCGCGCGATGAAGCGCCGCGGATCCTGCGCTGATTCAGGCTATCGACTGGCGAGCAATGCGCCCATGCCAATGGGCGCATTTGATCGTTACTTGATCAGGCGCCAGGTGAACGGATAGCGATAGGCCAGACCATCGTTGGCTTTCAAGCCGCCAATAATGGTCAGGACCAGCGCGCCGATACCCACCAGGGCCATCAGCGGGAAGCCGATGATCAGCACCATGAGCAACATGCAGATCATGACGGCGATGGAAACGGTGATCTGAAAGTTCAGCGCTTCCTTGCCCTGGGCATCGATGAATGGATCGGCTTCTTTCTTGATCTGCCAGATGATCAGCGGCCCCAAGAGGTTGCCGAACGGGAAGATCAAGCCGAAGAACGCGGCAAAGTGACAGAACATCGCCCACTGGCGAATCTCTGAGCTGGGTTTCGGAAGCGGTAGCTGGCTGTCACTCATGTGCGATCCCTCGGGTTTGTCGATCAGTCGGCCAAAGCAGCGGTTTGCAGCGCGAACAATTCAGCAATGCCCTTCTGGGCCAGAGCCAGCATCGCGTTCAGCTCTTCCGGCTGGAACGGCGCGCCTTCAGCGGTGCCCTGCACTTCAATGAAGCCGCCTGCGCTGGTCATGACCACGTTGAGGTCGGTCTCGGCTGCGGAATCTTCAAGATAGTCCAGATCGAGCACAGGCTCGCCCTGATACATGCCCACCGAAACGGCGGCGATCATTTGCTTGAGCGGGTCACCGCCTTTGAGGCCGCCGCGTTTCTTGATCACTTTCAAGGCATCGGCCAGGGCAACCATGGCGCCGGTGATGGACGCTGTGCGCGTGCCGCCGTCAGCCTGAATGACATCGCAATCGACGTAGAGGGTCACGTCGCCCAGCTTGGACATGTCCAGTGCCGCGCGCAGCGAACGACCGATCAGACGCTGGATTTCCAGCGTGCGACCGCCTTGCTTGCCGCGACTGGCTTCACGCTGATTACGCTCGCCGGTGGCGCGCGGCAGCATGCCGTATTCTGCGGTCAACCAACCTTGGCCCTGACCTTTGAGGAACCGCGGTACGCCGCTCTCGACGCTGACGGTGCAAATCACTTTGGTATCACCAAACTCGACCAGTACAGAACCCTCGGCGTGTTTGGTGTAGTTGCGGGTGATGCGGATCGAGCGCAGCTGATCGGCGGCGCGACCACTTGGACGTTTCATTGGGAATACCTGTACTAAGACGGAAAACTGCCGAGCATTATAGAGGCGACAGTCGAGACTGGGCACATCTAAAACTCAGGTGAGGCCGATCCAGCGTGCTGGCAGGCTCTGGAACGGGAGTTTGCAGGCGCTGACGGCGCGGCGCGCGACACCATGCATCGCTTGTCGCATTCCCGGATTGGGAGCATCCGTCGCACTGCGCTACAATCCTGCGCCTTTACAGCCTCTCGACTTTTCGTGACATCTTTTGGTCACTGGCCGAAACAGTGCGCTGTTCACCGGATTTATAGAGGTGTTTGCCATGGTCCACAGCATGACGGCTTTTGCCCGGGTCGAACGGGCCGGGGCTCAGGGCACACTGAGTTGGGAGCTGCGCTCGGTCAATCATCGTTATCTGGAGCCGCATCTGCGCCTGCCAGAATCCTTCCGCGACCTCGAAGGCGCGATCCGCGAAGCGCTGCGCCAAGGGCTTTCCCGAGGGAAAGTGGAATGCACCCTGCGTTTCGTCGAAGAAACCGCCGGCAAGCCGCTGCAGGTTGATCGCGAACGCGCCGCTCAGTTGGTGGCCGCCGCAGAAATCGTGGCCAGCCTGATCAAGCAGCCCGCGCCGCTCAATCCTTTGGAAGTGCTGGCCTGGCCTGGCGTTCTGGTGGGCGATGCCAGCGATCCGCAGGCACTTAATAATGAAGCATTGGCGTTGTTCAATGAGGCGCTGACCGAGCTGAAAAACGGTAGGGGCCGCGAAGGTGCCGATCTGGCCAAGCTGCTCAATGAGCGCCTGGACTCGATCACCGCCGAAGTCGCAACCCTGAAAACCCTGGTGCCGCAGATGCTCGCGGCCCAGCGCCAGAAGGTTCTGGACCGTTTCGCCGACATGAAGGCCGAACTTGATCCGCAACGCCTGGAGCAGGAAATGGTCCTGCTGGCACAGAAAAGCGATGTCGCCGAGGAGCTTGATCGCCTCAGCACCCACGTCACTGAGGTGCGCCGTGTGCTAAAAGCTGGCGGCCAAGCCGGGCGTCGTCTGGATTTTCTGATGCAAGAGCTCAACCGCGAAGCCAATACCCTGGGCTCCAAAGCCTTCGACACGCGCAGCACCCAAGCGGCGGTCAACCTCAAAGTGTTGATCGAGCAAATGCGCGAACAAGTGCAGAATATTGAGTAAGGCTAACCCTGACATGACCCACAGCACCGGCACCCTGTATATCGTTTCCGCCCCTTCCGGCGCAGGCAAGACCAGTCTGGTCAAGGCCCTGGTCGACGCTCAGCCGTCGATCCGCGTTTCGGTTTCGCACACCACCCGCGCCATGCGTCCGGGCGAAGTGGACGGCGTGAACTATCACTTCGTTGATCGCGCCGAGTTCCTGCGCATGATCGAGCACAACGATTTTCTCGAGCAGGCCGAGGTTTTCGGCAATCTGTACGGCACCTCGCAAAGCCATTTGCAGCAGACGCTGGACGAAGGCCATGACCTGATTCTGGAAATCGACTGGCAGGGCGCCGAGCAGGTTCGCGCAGTGATGCCGTCGGCCACGTCGATCTTTATTCTGCCGCCGACCCAGCAAGCGTTGCGTCAGCGCCTGACCAATCGCGGCCAGGACAGCGATGAAATCATCGAGGGCCGCATGCGTGAAGCGGTCAGCGAGATGAGTCATTACAAGGATTACGACTACGTTGTGATCAATGACGATTTCGCCACCGCGCTGGAAGACCTGAAAGCGATTTTCCGCGCCAATCTGCTGACCCAGCCGCATCAACAGCAGCGTTTCAGTCACTTGCTCGCGCAATTGCTGGCCTGAAATTGACCCATTGCAAGCCCCCTTCGGCCAGCTAAATAAGGCCGCTGGTGGCTTGCCGCTTGAAGCATAGGGCTCCGAGCTTGTAAACTACCGAGTCCGCTCGCCCATCCGGGCATCGCGCATCCGCATTTGCTACGAGGAATACCCATGGCCCGCGTAACCGTTGAAGACTGCCTAGAACACGTGGATAACCGCTTTGAGCTGGTCATGCTCTCCACCAAGCGTGCCCGTCAACTGGCAACCGGCGGCAAAGAACCAAAGCTGGCCTGGGAAAACGACAAGCCCACCGTTATGGCCCTGCGTGAAATCGCAGCGGGCTTGATGAGCTACACCGTAATCGCCGAAGCTGAAATCGTTGAAGATGAACCATTGTTCGCAGCGTTTGAGGACGAGTCCAACGAGGCCGTCTAAGCCTATGCCGGGTCGACGTAGTACGGCGCAGGGTACAAGCCATCGGCAGGGGGTAATCCCTTGCCGAGCATAGACGCCCTCGCCGAAAGACTGTCGACCTACCTCGGCAAGGAACAGGTCAATCTGGTCCGCCGAGCGTATTTCTACGCCGAACAAGCCCACGACGGCCAACGCCGTCGCAGCGGTGAAGCCTACGTCACGCATCCTCTTGCGGTGGCCAATATCCTTGCTGACATGCACATGGATCATCAAAGCCTGATGGCCGCGATGCTGCATGACGTCATCGAAGACACCGGTATCGCCAAGGAAGCGCTCTGCGCCCAGTTTGGCGAAACCGTGGCCGAACTGGTCGACGGGGTCAGCAAACTGACCCAGATGAACTTCGAGACCAAGGCCGAGGCCCAGGCCGAGAACTTCCAGAAAATGGCCATGGCCATGGCCCGCGACATTCGGGTGATTCTGGTCAAGCTCGCCGACCGGCTGCACAACATGCGTACCCTGGAAGTCCTTTCCGGTGAAAAGCGCCGCCGTATCGCCAAGGAAACCCTGGAAATCTATGCACCCATTGCCAACCGGCTGGGCATGCACAGCATTCGTATCGAATTCGAAGACCTGGGCTTCAAGGCCATGTACCCGATGCGCTCGTCGCGTATCGGTCAGGCGGTCAAGCGCGCGCGGGGCAACCGCAAAGAGCTGGTCAACAAGATCGAAGAATCCCTGAGCCATTGCCTGGCGGTCGATGAGATCGAAGGCGAAGTCAGCGGGCGGCAGAAACACCTGTACGGCATCTACAAGAAGATGCGCGGCAAGCGTCGCGCCTTCAATGAAATCATGGATGTCTACGCGTTTCGCATCATCGTCGACAAGGTCGATACCTGCTACCGCGTGCTTGGCGCTGTGCATAATTTGTACAAGCCGCTGCCCGGCCGCTTCAAGGATTACATCGCGATTCCCAAAGCCAACGGCTATCAGTCGCTGCATACGACTTTGTTCGGCATGCATGGCGTACCCATCGAAATCCAGATTCGTACACGCGAAATGGAAGAAATGGCCAATAACGGGATCGCCGCTCACTGGCTGTACAAGTCCTCGGACGACGAAGTGCCAAAAGGCACTCACGCCCGGGCTCGCCAATGGGTCAAGGGCGTGCTGGAAATGCAGCAGCGCGCCGGCAATTCGCTGGAATTCATCGAGAGCGTGAAGATCGACCTGTTCCCGGACGAGGTGTATGTCTTCACGCCCAAAGGCCGGATCATGGAGCTGCCCAAAGGCTCCACGGCAGTGGACTTTGCCTATGCGGTGCATACCGATGTGGGCAACAGCTGCATCGCCTGTCGGATCAATCGTCGTTTGGCGCCGTTGTCCGAACCGCTGCAAAGCGGCTCGACGGTCGAGATCGTCAGTGCGCCGGGTGCGCGTCCGAATCCGGCATGGCTGAATTTTGTCGTCACCGGCAAGGCTCGCACCCACATCCGCCACGCCCTCAAGCTGCAACGCCGCTCCGAGTCCATCAGCCTTGGTGAACGCCTGCTGAACAAAGTGTTGAACGGCTTTGAGAGCAGCCTGGAAAAAATCCCGGCCGAGCGTGTGCAGCTGGTTCTGGCTGAATACCGCGTCGAAGTCATCGAAGATCTGCTTGAAGACATCGGTCTGGGCAATCGCATGGCTTACGTGGTCGCGCGCCGCCTGTTGGGCGAAGGCGAACAACTGCCGAGCACCGAAGGCCCGCTGGCGATTCGCGGCACCGAAGGTCTGGTGCTCAGCTACGCCAAGTGCTGCACGCCGATTCCTGGCGACCCGATTGTCGGCCACCTGTCCGCAGGCAAAGGCATGGTTGTGCACCTGGACAACTGCCGCAACATCAGTGAAATCCGCCACAACCCGGAAAAATGTATCCAGCTTTCCTGGGCCAAGGACGTCACCGGCGAATTCAATGTCGAGCTGCGCGTCGAGCTGGAGCATCAACGCGGCCTGATCGCGCTTCTGGCCAGCAGCGTCAACGCCGCCGACGGCAACATCGAAAAAATCAGCATGGATGAGCGCGATGGGCGCATCAGCGTGGTTCAGCTGGTGGTCAGCGTTCATGACCGTGTGCATCTGGCCCGCGTTATCAGAAAACTGCGTACCTTGACCGGGGTCATCCGCATTACCCGCATGCGTGCGTAGCCAACCATAATCAGGAGTTCTTCATGACCAAGACTGTTATCACCAGCGACAAGGCACCTGCGGCCATCGGCCCTTACTCTCAGGCCATCAAAGCTGGCAATACTGTCTACATGTCCGGGCAGATCCCGCTGGACCCGAAAACCATGGAGCTGGTCGAAGGCATCGAAGCCCAGGTCGTTCAGGTGTTCGAAAACCTGAAGTCGGTTGCCGAAGCTGCGGGCGGTTCGTTCAAGGACATCGTCAAACTCAACATCTTCCTGACTGATCTGGGCAACTTCGCCAAGGTCAACGAGATCATGGGCAAGTATTTCGAGCAGCCTTACCCGGCACGTGCAGCCATCGGCGTTGCGGCCCTGCCGCGCGGCTCGCAGGTCGAAATGGACGCGATTCTCGTCATCGAATAAATCCCCAGCGGGGCGCCACCGCCCCGCCGCACCTGAAAGGAAGGACTCTGTTATGCGCTTTGCGCTTGCCCTCTCGCTGGTTGCCGTTTTTTTGACCGGCTGTGCCAGCCACGCTGACCGCAATCCCGACGGCACCTGGATCAACCAGGCTGCCATCGACGCCGCCGTCAAGGGCGACAATCTCCGTCAGGCGTTGCTCGCCAACGGTCCGAACCTGGAATGGCAAATTAACACCAAAGCTGCTCAAGCCCTGTATTCGAACGGTTTTGAAGTGGGCGAAGGCAAGATTGCCAGCGCCGCCGATGGCAAACTGCGCATCGACTACTACAACTCTGTCGAAAACTTGCAGATCAAGGGCGATCAGTTGATTCAGGCCGCCAGCGAATCCGGCCCGGAACAGCGCTTCCAGAAACCTGAGACCCCTGCTCCTGTGGGTGCTCCAGCGGGCAGCAGCTTCGAAAAAGCCCTGTACGGTGCTTATCTGGGCGGCAAATGGACCATCGTCAGCGGCGACGGCCAAGGCAGTTCCGTGCAGTTCATGGCGGATGGCAGCGTGCAGGGTCTTCCGGAAAACGATCGTTACGCGCTGTGTCTGGCGGGCGATTGTGCGGCGATGAGCGGCGAATACGACAGCATGTGGCTGGAAAAAGCCGAGCAAGGCAATGCGTGGATCTTCTCGCGCACCGGCAAGCAGTTGGAGATATTCCAGGCAGTCAACAACGCTGGCGCAGACCAGATGCCAGAGCTACGCCCAGGCGCACGCCGCTGGTTGCTTGAGCGCAATTGATTTAGCGCGGTTCCCGCAACCATTTGAATTGGAATGCATTTCGTAGGACCGGCTTCAGCCGGGAGGGGGCAGCCACTCGCAGCAATTGCGTCGGCTGACCCCATGCTCTCCCGGCTGAAGCCGGTCCTACGGAGCCATGTTCAACCAAGCAACGCCGCATACCCTTCCCGATACGTTGCTATAGCGTTTGCTCCCGGATTTCGTATTTCGTAGGACCGGCTTCAGCCGGGAGGGGGCAGCCACTCGCAGCAATTGCGTCGGCTGACCCCATGCTCTCCCGGCTGAAGCCGGTCCTACGGAGCCGTGTTCAACCAAACAACGCCGCATACCCTTCCCGATACGTCGCATAACGCGGCATCCAGCCCAATGCTTTGGCGCGGGCGTTGCTGCAGCGTTTGCTGCCGGAGCGGCGCAGGGCTGAGTTTTCCGCCCACTCGGTGACACCCAGGTAGTCGCGCATCCAGTCGACCACCTCGGCCAGCGGCGCGGGTGCGTCGTCGACGCCGATGTAGCACTCTTCCAGCGTAATTCCCCGAGAATCCGCCTCAAGCAGGTAGGCCAGCAGCCCCGCTGCGTCATCGGCGTGAATCCGGTTGGCATATAAAGGTGGTTCTACGGCCACGCTGTATCCCTGACGAACCCGGTTGGCCAAATCGCTGCGCCCTGGCCCATAAATCCCGGTCAAGCGCACGACGCTGGCCGGAAAACCGCTCTGCAGTGCGACTTGTTCCGCCTCCAGCATGACCTTGCCGGAAAAGCCGCTGCCGTCGGTCGGCGAGGTTTCGTCGACCCATTCGCCGTGCTGCTGACCATAAACGCTGCTGCTGGACACGAAAACAATGCGCTTGGGCTGCTGGCCATGTTGGGCGAGCCAGGCCAGTACGTGCTGCAACCCTTCTATATAAGCTGCGCGATAACCGGCTTCGTCGCGCTCGGTCGGGGTGGCGCAATACACCAGGTAATCGAGGTCAGTTGCAGGCCAGTCGGCGGGCGCCTGGGCTTGAAACAGATCGCCCGCAATCCCGATCACACCTTCTGGCAACTGGGCAATCGTGCGGCGCAGCCCGTAGACGGTCCATTGCTGGGGCAGCAGCTGATTAGCCAGACGGCTGCCGATATCGCCACAGCCAGCAATCAAAACGGAGGGGGCAGACATGTCGAATCTCCACAACAAATGGCGTGTTAAAGCAGCTGGAACGGGGGTGAAAGCTGATCAGCCAACTGCGATTGATAGAAAAAAAGATACTGTATTACTTTTGTTAACAAGAATTACTTGCAATAATGACGGCCCGTTTGTTCTCCTCCCTGCGTCGAACGCATCGCGCGACGTAGCAGAACGACCCACCTTTTCTTCTCTCAGGTCCGGCCAGCATGACACGTATCAACTCTTCCGCTTCGCCAACCAAACTCCCCAGCCTGCCACGCGCATGGCGGGCAATCGCAGCGTTGCTGCTGAGCCTGATGATCGTCCCTGTCGCATTGGCCGATCAAGCTGCGCCAACCGCGCCGGCCGGCACACCAGCGACTTCGGCTGCTCCGGCACCGGCCGCAGCGCCGGTTCTGCAGGAGAACACCGCGCCCGTTGAAGGCCCGGCAGTTGTCGAAGAAGATAACAGCCTGGGCATGGCCCATGACCTGTCGCCGTGGGGCATGTACCAGAACGCCGACATTATCGTCAAAGCGGTAATGATCGGTCTGGCAATTGCCTCGATCATTACCTGGACCATCTGGATCGCCAAGGGTTTCGAGCTGCTGGGCGCCAAGCGCCGTCTGCGCACCGAAATCGCCAACCTGAAAAAGGCGCGCACCCTGACCGAAGCCAGCGAAAGCGCCGCCAAACAAGGCACGCTGGCAAATCTGCTGGTCCACGACGCCCTGGAAGAAATGCGTCTGTCGGTCAACAGCCGCGAACGTGAAGGCATCAAGGAACGCGTCAGCTTCCGTCTTGAGCGTCTGGTTGCAGCCTGTGGCCGCAACATGAGCATGGGCACCGGCGTCCTCGCGACCATCGGTTCCACTGCGCCGTTCGTAGGCTTGTTCGGTACCGTCTGGGGCATCATGAACAGCTTCATCGGCATCGCCAAAACCCAGACCACCAACCTCGCCGTGGTTGCGCCGGGTATCGCCGAAGCCTTGCTGGCTACCGCGTTGGGCCTGGTTGCCGCGATTCCTGCGGTGGTCATCTACAACGTCTTCGCCCGTTCCATTGCCGGTTACAAGGCGCAAGTGTCCGACGCATCGGCTCAAGTCCTGCTGCTGGTCAGCCGTGACCTTGACCACCAGCCGAACGAACGCTCCCAGTCGCCGCACATGGTCAAGGTGGGCTAAACCTTGGGCATGCATCTGAAGGAAGGCGACGACGATCTCGCCGAAAACCACGAAATCAACGTAACGCCGTTCATCGACGTCATGTTGGTCCTGCTGATCATCTTCATGGTGGCCGCGCCATTGGCAACGGTCGATATCAAAGTCGACCTGCCTGCCTCGACCGCCAAGCCGCAGCCTCGGCCTGAGAAGCCGATCTTCCTCAGCGTCAAGGCTGACCAAAGCCTGTTTCTGGGCGATGACAAGGTTGCCCGTGAACAGCTCGGGCAGATTCTCGATGCCAAGACCAAAGGCAAGAAGGAGACGACGATCTTCTTCCAGGCCGATAAAGGTGTGGATTACGGCGATCTGATGGAAGTCATGAACGCCCTGCGCGGCGCGGGCTACCTGAAAGTCGGTCTGGTCGGTCTCGAGACGGTTGGTAAGAAATGATCAATTCGCGCCAAAAACTGACGCGCTATGGCGGTAGTCTGTTGTTGGTGCTTGCCGTGCATGCCATCGCAATCGTTGTTGCGCTGCGCTGGCCGGCATCCCAGGCAATCGAGCTACCACCGGCGGCAATGATGGTCGAGCTGGCTCCCGAGCCTGTTCCGGCACCGCCGCCTCCACCTGCCGTCGTGCAGCCGCCGCCACCGCCAGAGCCCGAGGAGCAGATCCCCGAGCCGAAAGTGGCTGAAGCGCCGAAGCCGGAAATCGCCGTGCAGAAGCCGGTGGAGAAACCCAAGCCCAAGCCCAAACCACAGCCGCCCAAGCCGATCAAGAAACCTGAGCCGCCTCAGGAAAAACCGGTCGAAGAAAAGCCGATGGACACGCCGCCGACGACCGCCAAGGTCGAGAAATCTGCTGCGCCGACCCCGCCGAGCCCACCTTCGCCGCCGAGTACGGCGTTGCCAAGCTGGCAAGGCGACTTGCTGCGCCACCTGGCCAAGTTCAAGAAGTATCCCGAGGACGCACGGCGGCGCGGCATGCAGGGCGTCAGCCGTCTGCGTTTCGTGGTCGATGCCGATGGCAACGTCTTGTCGTACTCGATTGCCAGCAGCTCAGGCAGTTCGTCACTGGATCGGGCCACGATGGAAATGATCCGTCGCGCCCAGCCATTGCCCAAGCCGCCGGCAGAAACCCTGAACAACGGCACTATCGAGATCCTGGCGCCGTTCGTTTATTCGCTGGATAAGCGCTGAAACGCAGTTTTGATACACAGGAGTGGCCTTGATAACGTGCGTCTATCGATTGCAGCCGCTATGCTGGGGCCGCAACTTCATGGACGCATGCTATGACTCTCACAGAATTGCGCTACATCGTTACCCTCGCCCAGGAACAGCATTTCGGCCACGCGGCTGAACGTTGCCACGTCAGCCAGCCGACATTGTCGGTGGGCGTCAAGAAGCTGGAAGACGAACTGGGTGTGCTGATCTTCGAGCGCAGCAAGAGCGCCGTGCGCCTGACTCCGGTCGGCGAAGGCATCGTCGCTCAGGCGCAGAAGGTTCTCGAACAGGCTCAAGGCATCCGCGAACTAGCGCAGGCCGGCAAGAACCAGCTGACCGCTCCCCTCAAGGTCGGCGCGATCTATACCGTCGGTCCTTACCTGTTCCCGCATCTGATTCCGCAGCTGCATCGCGTCGCGCCGCAAATGCCGTTGTACATCGAAGAAAACTTCACCCATATCCTGCGCGACAAGCTGCGCAACGGTGAACTGGACGCGATCATCATTGCGCTGCCGTTCAACGAAGCCGATGTGCTGACGCTGCCGCTGTACGACGAACCCTTCTACGTCTTGATGCCCGCAGACCATCCGTGGACCAAGAAAGACTCCATCGATGCCTCGGCGCTCAACGACAAGAGCCTGCTGTTGCTGGGCGAAGGTCACTGCTTCCGGGATCAGGTGCTTGAAGCCTGCCCGACGCTGGTCAAAGGCAGCGAAGGCGCACGACACACCACGGTGGAATCCAGCTCACTGGAAACCATTCGCCACATGGTCGCGTCCGGCCTGGGTATTTCGATCCTGCCAATGTCCGCTGTCGACAGCCATCACTATGCCCCGGGCGTGATAGAGGTTCGTCCGCTGACGCCACCGGTGCCGTTTCGTACCGTGGCCATCGCCTGGCGCGCAAGCTTTCCACGGCCTAAAGCGATTGAAATCCTCGCGGACTCCGTGCGGCTGTGTTCCGTCGCGCGTCCGAAAGCCGAAGCGAGCTAAGTCGGGCCATGGGCGAGCTTTCCACGGTTTCGGTCACGGCGCTCAAGGGCGTCGGCGAGGCCATGGCTGAAAAACTGGCCAAGGTCGGTCTGGAAAACCTGCAGGACGTGCTGTTCCACCTACCCTTGCGTTATCAGGATCGCACCCGTGTGGTGCCCATCGGCCAGCTGCGACCTGGACAGGACGCGGTAATCGAAGGTGTGGTCAGCGGCGCCGACGTGGTCATGGGCAAGCGGCGCAGTCTGCTGGTGCGGCTGGGCGATGGCACTGGCACTTTGAGTCTGCGCTTCTACCATTTCAGCAATGCGCAGAAGGAAGGCATGAAGCGCGGCACCCATTTGCGTTGTTTTGGCGAAGCGCGTCCTGGCGCGTCCGGACTGGAAATCTATCACCCGGAATACCGCGCCCTGACCGGCGCCGAACCCGCGCCCGTCGAACAAACCCTGACCCCGATCTACCCGACTACCGAAGGCCTGACCCAGCAACGTTTGCGTCAATTGTCCCAGCAGACATTGGCGATGCTGGGTCCGAAAAGCCTGCCTGACTGGCTGCCTGAAGAGCTGGCGCGGGATTATCAACTGGCGCCGTTGGACGACGCGATTCGTTACCTGCATCACCCGCCGGCCGACGCCGATGTTGAAGAGTTGGCTATCGGCCACCATTGGGCGCAGCACCGCCTGGCCTTCGAAGAGCTGCTGACCCATCAACTGTCGCAGCAGCGCTTGCGTGAAAGCCTGCGTTCCCAGCGCGCCCCGGCCTTGCCCCTGGCGAAGAAGCTGCCGAAGCAATTTCTCGATAATCTGGGCTTCCCGCCCACGGGTGCGCAACAGCGTGTCGGAAATGAAGTGGCCTATGACCTGAGCCAGCCCGAACCGATGCTGCGCCTGATTCAGGGTGATGTCGGCGCCGGGAAGACCGTGGTTGCGGCGATGGCGGCGTTGCAGGCGCTGGAAGCCGGTTATCAGGTGGCGCTGATGGCGCCCACGGAAATCCTCGCCGAACAGCACTTCATCAACTTCCAGCGCTGGCTTGAGCCGTTGGGCATTGAAGTCGCGTGGCTGGCGGGCAAGCTCAAGGGCAAGGCGCGGGTTGCGTCGCTGGCGCAGATTGCGGGCGGCACACCCATGGTGGTGGGCACCCATGCGCTGTTTCAGGACGAAGTGCAGTTCAAGAATCTGGCGCTGGTGATCATCGACGAGCAGCACCGCTTCGGCGTGCAGCAACGTCTGGCCCTGCGCAAAAAAGGCGTCGGCGGCCTGATGTGCCCGCATCAGTTGATCATGACCGCAACGCCCATCCCGCGAACCCTGGCCATGAGCGCGTACGCCGATCTTGATACTTCGATCCTCGATGAGCTGCCGCCGGGCCGAACGCCGGTCAATACCGTGCTGGTAGTGGATACCCGGCGCATCGAAGTGATCGAGCGGGTGCGCGCGGCCTGCGCCGAAGGGCGTCAGGCCTATTGGGTCTGCACCTTGATCGAAGAATCCGAAGAACTGACCTGCCAGGCAGCCGAGACAACCTTTGAAGACCTGACCAGCGCCCTGGGCGAATTGCGCGTCGGCCTGATCCACGGGCGCATGAAGCCCGCCGAGAAAGCCGCAGTGATGGCGGAGTTCAAGCAAGGCGCGTTGCAATTGCTGGTGGCGACCACTGTCATCGAAGTCGGCGTGGACGTGCCCAACGCGAGCCTGATGATCATCGAAAACCCCGAGCGTCTGGGGCTGGCGCAATTGCACCAGTTGCGCGGGCGTGTCGGTCGGGGCAGTGCAGCCAGTCATTGCGTTCTGCTTTACCACCCGCCATTGTCACAGATCGGCCGTCAGCGCCTGGGCATCATGCGCGAAACCAACGACGGCTTTGTCATTGCCGAAAAAGACCTGGAGCTGCGTGGCCCCGGCGAAATGCTCGGTACCCGGCAAACCGGCTTGCTGCAGTTCAAGGTGGCCGACCTCATGCGCGACGCAGACTTGTTGCCTGCGGTGCGTGACGCCGCGCAAGCGTTGCTCGAACGCTGGCCGCAACATGTCAGTCCGCTATTGGAGCGCTGGCTGCGACACGGCCAGCAATATGGTCAGGTGTGATGCGGGTCAGGCTTTGATGAGTGCTTCACACTCTGAATAACTAAGCTGGTTATACTTCAGCGATTGTAGGAACTTGGATACAGACCATGACAGAAGTCGCCCACGTTGATGACGCTCCCCATGCGCCGACCGTTATTCGTCAATTGCTTGGCAAACTAGCGATCAGCTACAGCGAAGTTCTTGAGGACACTCACCTGCCTGCAGAGCGCAAGGTGCAGGCGGTGTTGGTCGAGGACGCTGTCGGCGCGCTTCTGATCCTGTTTCCGCAAAATCAGTTGCTGGATCTGAACCGGATCACCGAGTTGACCGGCCGCAAGCTGACGGCGGTCCCTCATGATCGTTTGCTGCGCATGCTGGCCAAACACAGCCTGCACACGCTGCCGGGCATCCCGGCGCTGACCAGCTCACCGTGTCTCTATGAAGAGCGCCTGCTGCACGAGCCAACCGTGCTGGTTGGATCCGGGGAACCGGGCATTCTGCTGGAAATCAGCAGTGAAGACTTCAAGACCATGCTCAACAAAGCCAGCGCTGCGCATTTCGGCGAGCTGTTGAGCACGATTCATCCCAACCTGGATCGTCCCGACGACGACCGCGAAGAAATCACCCAGGCGATGCACGCCTTCACGGCGCGGCGCATCCAGCAGCGCCTGGAAGCGACCCTTGAAATCCCGCCGCTGGCCGAAACGGCGCAGCGCATCATCAAGCTGCGCGTCGATCCCGATGCCACTATCGATGACATTACCGGCGTGGTCGAAACCGATCCGGCGTTGGCAGCTCAAGTGGTAAGTTGGGCGGCGTCGCCGTATTACGCGTCGACCGGCAAGATTCGCTCGGTGGAAGACGCCATCGTGCGCGTGCTGGGTTTCGATCTGGTGATCAATCTGGCGCTGGGCCTGGCGCTGGGCAAAACCCTCAGCCTGCCCAAGGATCATCCGCAACAGACCACACCTTACTGGCAGCAGTCGATCTACACCGCTGCGGTCATCGAGGGCCTGACTCGCGCGATGCCTCGCGCCAAACGCCCCGAAGCCGGCCTCACCTACCTGGGCGGTCTGCTGCACAATTTCGGCTATCTGCTGCTGGCCCACGTGTTCCCGCCGCATTTCTCGCTGATCTGCCGCCAGCTGGAGGTCAACCCGCACCTGCATCACAGCTATGTCGAGCAGCATTTGCTGGGCATCAGCCGCGAACAGATCGGCTCCTGGCTGATGCGCTACTGGGACATGCCGGACGAACTGGCCACCGCGCTGCGCTTTCAGCACGATCCGTCTTATGACGGCGAACACTCCGAGTACGCCAATCTGGTGTATCTGTCGGTGCGTTTGCTACGCCAGAACGGCATCGGTTCCGGCCCCAAGGAAGAGATTCCCGAAGAACTGTTCGAGCGCCTGGGCCTGAGCCGCGAAAAAGCCGAAGATTCGGTGCGCAAGGTCCTGGAAGCCGAAGTGCTGCTGCGCGAACTGGCTTCTCAGTTTGCGCCGCAGTAAAACCGCCATGGCACCTTGATTGCAATCCCGGTAGGACTTGTCCCCGAAAAGGCCGCCCTGCCGGTGCTGATCTGACTGACGGATTTCCGTATCCGGGCCGACGCCTTCCCGGACAAGTCCGGTCCTACCAAAGGGAGCAAATCGCTCTTACAACGTCTCCCCCGGCTCTTTTGGCAAATGCTCGTCCAGATGCAGCCACGGCAAGCGGTTGGCGGTCCAGATGTGGCGGTCGGCGGGTGCCTGTTCCGGGTGATCGAGGGTGGCGATGGTCACGTCCATCTCTTCGGGGCTGTTGCGGGAAAACAGCGCCAGTTGCGCGCCACAGTTGCCACAGAAATAGCGCACGCAGGTCGGGCCTGAATCGTAGGTCGCCGGGCTGCCTTCAACCCACTTGAATGACGTCAACGGCACCGTTATCCAGGTCATGACGATGCCGCCCGAGGTCCGTCGGCAGATCGAACAATGACAATGGGCGATGTCCTGCAAGGGCGCATCGAACTCATAACGCAGACTGCCGCAATGGCAGCCACCGGAATGTATCTGGCTCATATCCCCTCCTCTTTGCGGTCAGCGCCGACACTACCTGTGACCGCTGCCGCCGGAAATTGTCTTCGCAACAAATGATCAGTGGTTCGGGCAGCGAAAGCTGGATGAAAGTTTGGCCCATTAGGATCCTTTCACCGCCGGCAACAGACCGGTCAGCCAAACGAGTGTTTTTCTCGCGCTCAATGGCCCAGTCAACAACAACAATGGTGAACCTGATGCCCTGCAATGTCCTCCTGCACGCCCTGACTCCGCTCCGACTCCACGCGCCGCTCTTGTTGAGCTGATTCGTCGCCCTCGCCTTTTCCCAAGTCGCGTTCCGCCTGGAGTAATTCCCTATGTTGACCTTCCTCGGCTTTGCCATGGTTGTCGCCTTCATGTACCTGATCATGAGCAAGCGCCTGTCGGCGTTGATTGCCCTGATTCTGGTGCCGATCGTCTTTGCCCTGTTCGGCGGCTTCGCGTCCGACATCGGCCCGATGATGCTGACCGGCATCACCAAACTTGCGCCAACCGGCGTGATGTTGATGTTCGCCATTCTCTATTTCGCGCTGATGATCGACTCGGGCCTGTTTGACCCGGCGGTGCGCAAGATCCTGCAGCTGGTCAAAGGCGACCCGGTGAAAGTCTCCGTGGGCACCGCCGTGCTCGCGCTGGTGGTTTCCCTGGACGGCGACGGCGCAACCACGTACATGATCTGCGTCGCGGCCATGCTGCCGCTGTACAGCCGCATCGGCATGAGCCCGCGCATCATGGCGGGCCTGATCATTCTGGCCGGTGGCGTGATGAACATGACGCCTTGGGGTGGCCCGACCGCACGCGCTGCCAGCGCCTTGCATGTGGACCCTTCGGACATCTTCGTCCCGATGATCCCGGCCATGGCCTTCGGCGTGATCGCGATTCTGGTCATCGCCTACTTCTACGGCAAACGCGAACGTGCTCGTCTGGGCGAACTGCATCTGGTGGATGACGAAGTCGATCACAGCGAAATCAGTGTTTCCCAGTTCCCCGGCGCGCGTCGTCCGAAGCTGATCTGGTTCAACGGCCTGCTCACCCTGGCCCTGATGGTTGCGCTGATCATGGGGCTGCTGCCGTTGCCGGTGCTGTTCATGATCGCCTTCAGTATCGCGATGATCGTCAACTACCCGAACCTGCAAGATCAAAAGGACCGTATCGCCGCCCACGCAGGCAGCGTGCTGGCAGTGGTCGGACTGATCTTCGCGGCCGGTATTTTCACCGGTATCCTGTCCGGCACCGGCATGGTCGATGCCATGTCCAAGAGCCTGCTGGCAGTGATTCCGGACGCGCTCGGCCCTTACCTTGCAGTGATTACTGCGCTGGTCAGCATGCCGTTCACGTTCTTCATGTCCAACGACGCTTTCTACTACGGTGTGTTGCCAGTGTTGGCCGAAGCCGCTGCCCACTACGGCATCAGCCCGGTGGAAATGGCCCGCGCTTCGATTGTTGGTCAGCCGGTTCACCTGCTCAGCCCGCTGGTTCCATCGACTTACCTGCTGGTGGCCTTGGCCGGTATCGAGTTCGGCGATCACCAGCGCTTCACCTTGAAGTGGGCAGTCCTGGTTTGCCTGTGCATAATGTTTGCCGCCTTGCTGATGGGGATTTTCCCTCTGTACAGCAGTCTGTAAAAATCGGATCACTTGCCTCAAGGCCTGCCATTGCAGGCCATGAGAGTTTAACCGCTCAAAGGAATACCTATGGAATGGCTGACCAATCCTGAAATCTGGATTGCTTTCTTCACCCTGACTGCCCTGGAAATCGTCCTGGGCATCGATAACATCATCATGATTTCGATCCTGGTCAGCCGCATGCCCAAGCATATGCAGCCGCGCACCCGGATCTTCGGCCTGGCGCTGGCCATGGTCACGCGAATCCTGTTGCTGCTGTCGATCACCTGGGTCATGCGCCTTACCGATGAACTGTTTTCGATCATGGGCAAGGGCTTCTCCGGCCGCGACCTGATCCTGTTCTTCGGTGGCCTGTTCCTGCTCTGGAAAAGCTCGCAAGAGATCTACCACGGCCTGGAAGGTGAAGAAGAAACCATCGACGAGCCGAAAGGCAAGGGTGGTCAGTTCATCTACACCATCATCCAGATCGCGATCATCGACATCGTGTTCTCGCTGGATTCGGTGATTACCGCAGTCGGCATGGTTTCCCACGTGCCGGTCATGATCGCCGCCATCGTCGTTGCCGTGCTGGTGATGATGGTCTGCGCGGGCGCCATCAGCAGCTTCATCGACAAGCATCCATCGCTGAAGATGCTGGCCCTGTCGTTCCTGATCGTCGTCGGTACGGTGTTGATCGCCGATTCGTTTGGCGTGCATGTGCCAAAAGGCTACGTTTACTTCGCCATGGCGTTCTCGCTGGCGGTGGAAGCCATCAACATCAAGATGCGCATGGCCACGGCCAAGAAAAAGGCCCAGAGCGATCCGGTCAAACTGCGTAAGGATGTGCCCGGCCAATAAGCCGTTACACTCTATGAAGCGGGGCTCCATGCGAGCCCCGTTTTTCATTGAGCGAAGGCTAGAACACTGATTTATGACAGATTTGTTTCAATCGGTCCGAAGGCTATGCGATGCTTGCAGGCCAATGGCCTTAGTCAAGCGCTGCTCATAATCGCTTCGCTCGCTACACGCTGCACCTTCACTTTTTTGCCCGGTTGGGCAAACCTCAGGGGGCTCTTTGTATGCTGACCCTGCTCGATTTGTTGTCAGCGGTCGCCCTATTGATCTGGGGCACACACATCGTGCGTACCGGCATCCTTCGGGTGTACGGCTCGCAACTGCGTCAAGTCATCAGCCAGAACATGTCCAGGCGACCGCTGGCTTTCATTGCTGGCATTCTGGTCACTGCGCTGGTGCAGAGCAGCAACGCCACGGCGATGTTGGTCACCTCGTTCGTCGGTCAAGGCCTGATGGCGCTCACACCGGCACTGGCGATCATGCTCGGCGCCGACGTCGGCACCGCGCTGATGTCGCGAATCCTCACCTTCGACCTGTCGTGGCTGTCGCCGCTGCTGATCTTCCTCGGGGTGATTTTCTTCCTGTCGCGCAAGCAGACGCGCATCGGCCAGCTTGGGCGCGTCGGCATCGGCCTGGGGCTGATCGTGCTGGCGCTGCAATTGATCGTCACGGCTGCCGCGCCGATTACCCAGAACGCCGGGGTCAAGGTGCTGTTCGCCTCGTTGACCGGGGATTTGCTGCTCGATGCGCTGGTGGGTGCGATGTTCGCGCTGATCTCCTATTCCAGCCTCGCTGCGGTATTGCTCACTGCGACACTGGCCGGCGCGGAAATCATCAGCCTGCCGGTGGCCATCGGCCTGGTGATCGGCGCCAACATCGGCAGCGGTTTGCTGGCGTTCCTCAGCACCAGCATGCAGAACGTCGCCGGGCGGCAAGTGGCGCTGGGTAGCCTGCTTTACAAGCTGTTCGGTCTGCTGCTGATCATTCCGGTGCTCGATCCGCTGGTGCGCTGGATGGACACCCTGGGTTTCAGCCCGCAAGACATGGTCATCGGCTTTCACCTGACCTACAACACCGCGCGCTGCCTGCTGATGCTGCCCACGGTCGGTCCGATGGCGCGGCTTTGCTCGGCGATTCTGCCGGAGCGGCCCGAAGTCAACGGCCTGGCCAAACCGCGCCATCTGGACCTCACGGCGCTGTCGACACCCAGTCTGGCGTTGGCCAACGCGGTGCGTGAAACCCTGCGCATGGGCGACCTGATCGAAGGCATGCTCAGCTCGATGCTCGAAGTGCTGCGCGGCACCCAAACAGCGGTTACCCAGGAAATGCGCCGCCTCAATGACGACGTCGAAGCGCTGTATAGCGCGATCAAGCTGTATCTGGCGCAGATGCCTCGGGAAGATCTCAGCGAGCAGGACAACCGACGCTGGGCGGAAATCATCGAGCTGACGATCAACCTGGAACTGGCGGCCGGGCTGGTCGAGCGCATGTTGCGCAAGATCCAGCAGCAAAAAACCTCGCAACGCCGTTCCTTTTCCGAAGTTGGCCTGGAAGAGCTGGCCGGGCTGCATTCGCAGCTATTGTCGAATCTGCGCCTGGGCCTGTCGGTGTTCCTCAGCGGCGATCCGGAAAGCGCCCGCCAGTTGCTGCGCGAAAAACGTCGTTTTCGCGCCCAGGAGCGGCGTCTGGCCCATGCCCACGTCAGTCGTCTGCAACGCAAAGTGGTGCAGAGCCTCGAAACCAGCTCGCTGCACCTGGAGCTGATTGCCGACATGAAGCGCCTGAACTCGCTGTTCTGCAGCAGCGCCTACGCGGTGCTGGAAACGGCCGATACCGGCGCGTTGTCCAGCGAAAGCCAGCCGGATCAGTCTGCGTAAACAGACTCGGTGTGAACGTACCGGGCGCATCGAAGTCTGTTAAACATACTGGCCCGCAAGGAAGCATGTTTTATGCGTTGCCTGCTGTTCGCTTGTCTGTTTTTGCTTTCATCCGCGTCACATGCACTCGACCGCTTTCAGGTCGAGGGCTATCTGCTGCCCAACGGTTTGCAATTGCTGCTCAAGCCCGGCTATGAAAAAGGCCATGTGGCGATTCGCCTGGTGGTCGGCATCGGCTTTGATGATTTCAGCTGCGCGGACAAGGAACTGCCGCATTTGCTTGAGCATTTGCTGTTCAGCGGCATTGATGACAGCGGCGAAGGCGGGCTGGAAGAGCGCATGCAGGCACTTGGCGGCGACTGGAATGCGTTTACCAGCAACACTGACACGACATTCGTCATCGAAGCCCCGGCGCAGAATCAGCGCAAGGTGCTCGATCTATTGCTGGCGGTGCTAACCAAAACCCATCTGGATCAACCTGCGCTGGATACCGTGAAGCGCATCGTCGAGCGCGAAGACGGCGGCCATTATTCACACCTGCAACGCTGGCTGGATCGCAAGGATCTGGGCCACAGCGCCAGCAGTCAGCTGGCCGTCGAACTGGGTTTGAAGTGCCCCGAGCGTCCGGAGGTGGATCATCTGACCCTGGAACAGATCGAGGACGTCTACAAAAGCTGGTATGCACCCAATAACATGACGCTGATCGTGGTCGGCGATCTGGATCGATTGCTGCCCAGCTACCTGGAGCGCACTTATGGCGAACTCGATGCCGTTGACCCCATCGATCATCCGCCGCTGGATCAGGCGCGCAATACAGCCCAGGCCGAACGCAGGCTGATTCGCGGCGGTATTGGTGAAGGTGCGCGGCTGCACTTGATCCTGCCCGAGCCGCAGCTGGACGATCAGCCCGATGAAACCATGGAACTGGTCAAGGCCTATCTGGACTGGGCGCTGTACAGCGATTTGCGCCTCAAGCACGGTTTGTCTTACGGCCCGTCGATCGAGCGCGAGGTCTTCGGTGACAGCGGATTCATGAGCCTGAATGCCGATGTCGAGCGCGATGATATCGATGAAGCCAGGGACGACATCCGCGCGCTGCTCCAGCGTCTGCAAAAAGATGGCTTCGACCCGGCCACCTTCGCCCGCCTGCAGCAGACCGCCATCGCCAAGCAAGCCTGGGCGGTGCAGGGCAACAGCGCGTTGGCTGATTATTACTGGGGCGCGCTGAACGATTACGAAAAAGGCCGCTTCGCCGATCCGTCCAGGCGCATTAAGTCGGTCAGCCTGGACAACGCCAATCGAGCCATGCGCAAACTGCTGGATCAGCCGGGTTATTGGCGAATCGAGCAGCCGTTGCTGACATACACCGGTTTGTACTGGTTGGGCGCGGCGCTGGTGGGGATTCTGGTATTGATTGTGTGGTTGGCCTATCGCCGAACCAACACCCGCCGATAGACCGTCAGGAGTTATGTATGTGGGAGCGAGCTTGCTCGCGAAGACGACAGTGAACCCTCCCCGGGGGTGCCTGCCTCTTCGCGAGCAAGCTCGCTCCCACAGAAACCGCAACCGGCCCCGGCATTTGCAAACCTCAAAACCGCACACCCAAACAACGATTTCCCCGGCAGCGCTGTTATCCTGCAGCCGCTTTTTTCCGTGACACCAACGCAGATCGCTCAAATGCCCGAATGGAGTTCCTACATCACGCGTATCACCAATCTGATGAAGCGCTATCCGGGCCTCATCGCGGCGGGTGGTTTCATTTCGGGCATTGGCAGCTTCATTCTGGTGGATCGTCAGGAAGGCCTGGCGACCTGGATTGCGGTGATCATGCTGGTCAGCTGGGTGTGGCTGATGATCGAAAGCAGCGCCGTGGTGCTGTTCACCAAGGTGTTCAAACGCGAAATCCCCACCGGTCTGCTGCGCTACGGCACGCAGATGATCCACCAGGAAAGCCTGTTCTTCGTGCTGCCGTTTTTCTTTGTCACCACGACCTGGAACAGCGGCCAGTCGATTTTCACTGCCGTACTCGGCGCAGCGGGACTGGTCTCGATCATCGATCCGCTCTACTACAAATGGCTGGCGACGCGGCGCTGGCTGTTCATGGCCTTCCACACGCTGACATTGTTTGCAGCGCTGTTGACCGCCTTGCCGATTATCGTGCACCTGACCACGGCCCAGAGTTACAAGTGGGCACTAATTATCGCCATCGTCCTGTCGTTTCCCAGTTTGATCTCCGCGTTGCCGGTGACCACCTGGCGGCGCGGCATGGCGCTGGTTCTGGCGGTTTTGCTGATGGGTGGCGCGGGCTGGTTGCTGCGCTCGTGGGTGCCGCCGGCAACGCTCTGGTTGACCGAAGTCGCGGTCAGCACGGATTTTGATAACAAAAACCGCGCGCCCGGCGATAGCATCAAGCAGGTCAGCGCGAGCCAGGTCCGCAATGGCGGCCTTTACGCTTACACGGCCATCAATGCGCCTCGGGGTCTGGACGAGCGGATTTATCACGTCTGGCGCCATAACGGCAAAGAAGTGGATCGCATCGCCCTGGATATTCGTGGCGGGCGCAAAGAAGGTTATCGTGCGTGGACGCACAAGCAGAATTTCCCACCCGATGCGGTCGGCAAATGGCAGGTTCGGGTGTTGACCGAGGATGGGCAGATGATTGGCGTATTGCGCTTTGAAGTCACCGGCACCGATCAGCCAGCGGTCATTCGGCCTGTCGGGAAAATCACCCGCTTGAAACCGGGTGGCGATGACGGCGCTGGCGATGCAGAACCGCAAACGCCGAAAGCCGAAGATGCCAAGCCAGCCACCGATGCGCCGAGTGCGCCGGCCGCTCCGGATCAGCCGGCGGTTCCAGATAACTGACAGGCCCGACCATGACCACGCGCACGCTGGCCACATCCACAGCAGTCAGCCCCGCCAGTGCTTCGGCGCTGGCGGGCACGGCGTTTCTGGACACGACAAGCAACCCGGCCCAGCTGCGGATTTCCGGTGACTGGACGCTGGCGCACTATCGAACCTTGAAGCAGCAGACCGACACGCTGGGCGGCAATTACGACGCCAGCGTCCCGGTGGACATGACGCGCCTGCACGCGCTCGATACCGCCGGCGCCTCGTTGCTGGTGGAATTGCTGGGTACCGAGCGCCTGGCCAAATTGTCGGTACAGGCTCCGGACCTGCCGTTGTCCAGCCGCGCCTTGCTGCAAACCATCCAGTCCGCGTTGTGCGATTACTGCGCGCCGGTCAAGGATCCGGAAATCGCCGTCGGCATGCAGTTGCTGTCGCGGATTGGCTGCGCAGTCGACAAGGTATGGACCGACACCCTGCAATTGCTGGGCTTCATTGGCTTGATCCTGGAAACCATTGCGTCCAATGCATTGCGTCCGCGACGCTGGCGCATGACGTCGGTATTCGTCCATATCGAACAGACCGGTCTGGACGCAGCGCCCATCGTGGCGCTGCTGACGTTTCTGGTGGGCGCGGTGGTGGCTTTTCTTGGCGCCACGGTACTCAAGATATTCGGCGCGACGGTGTTCACGGTGGACCTTGTGGCGTTTTCGTTTCTGCGCGAGTTCGGCGTACTGCTGACTGCCATTCTGCTCGCCGGACGCACCGCCAGCGCCTTCACGGCGCAGATCGGCTCGATGCAGGCCAACGAAGAAATCGACGCGATCCGCACGCTGGGCTTGAGCCCGGTAGAGCTTCTGGTGGTGCCGCGCGTGCTGGCGTTGCTGGTTTCGCTGCCGATTCTGACCTTCGTGGCGATGCTCTCCGGGATCATCGGCGGCGGTGTGGTGTGCGCGGTTTCCCTGGATATTTCCCCGGCGATGTTCCTTTCGCTGCTGCAAGCCGATATTGGCGTGCAGCACTTTCTGGTGGGCATGGTCAAAGCGCCGATCTTCGCTTTCCTGATCGCTGCCATTGGTTGTCTCGAAGGCTTCAAGGTGAGCGGCAGCGCCGAATCCGTGGGCGCGCACACCACGTCCAGCGTGGTGCAGTCGATTTTCGTGGTGATCGTGCTTGATGCCATGGCCGCGTTGTTTTTCATGGAGATGGGTTGGTGAGGACGATGCCGAAAACGCGTGATCCGGTGATTGAAGTGCGCGGCCTGTGCAATCGGTTTGGTAGCCAGAGCGTGCACGAGAACCTCGATCTGGATTTGTATCGCGGGGAAATTCTTGCGGTGGTCGGCGGCTCGGGCAGCGGCAAGTCGGTGTTGCTGCGTAGCATTGTTGGCCTGCGCCGTCCCGATGCGGGCAGTGTTCGGGTGTTTGGCCAGGACCTGCAAGGCGCGTCGGATCAGGAGCGCTCGTTGGTGGAGCGGCGTTTTGGCGTGCTGTTTCAGAAGGGCGCCTTGTTCTCTTCGCTGACCCTGACCGAAAACGTCGCGTTGCCGCTGATCGAACATGCGGGCCTCAATCGCGAAGAGGCGGAGCATCTGGCGGGGGTGAAGCTGGCCCTGGCCGGGCTGCCGCTGTCCTCGGCGCACAAATACCCGGCTTCGCTGTCCGGCGGCATGATCAAGCGCGCCGCGCTGGCCCGCGCGTTGGCGCTGGATCCGGACATCCTGTTTCTCGACGAGCCGACTGCGGGTCTTGATCCGATTGGTGCGGCGGCGTTCGACCAGTTGATCCTGACCCTGCGCGATGCCTTGGGCCTGAGTGTGTTTTTGGTCACCCATGATCTGGACACGCTGTACACGATCACCGACCGGGTCGCCGTTCTGTCGCAGAAACGCGTGCTGGTGGCGGATCAGATCGACAAGGTCTCGGCCACCAACGACGCCTGGATCCACGAATACTTCCATGGCCCGCGTGGCCGCGCGGCATACTCCGCTTCCTTGCCTAAAGAGGTCTGACGATGGAAACCCGTGCCCATCATGTATTGATTGGCCTGTTCACCGTGCTGGTGGTGGCTGCGGCGCTGCTGTTCGGCTTGTGGCTGGCCAAGTCCAGCGTCGACAGCGCGTTCAAGGATTACGAAGTGGTGTTCAACGAAGCCGTTACCGGCCTTTCGCAAGGCAGCGCGGTGCAATACAGCGGGATCAAGATTGGCGATGTGATCACGCTGCGTCTGGACCCGAAAGATCCGCGCCGGGTGCTGGCGCAGATCCGTGTCACCGGCGAAACGCCCATCAAGCAGGATACTCAAGCCAAGCTGGCACTGACCGGCATTACCGGCACTTCGATCATCCAGCTCAGTGGCGGCACGCCGCAGAGTCCGGAATTGGTCGGGCATGACGGCAACCTGCCGATCATCATTGCCTCGCCATCGCCTATTTCGCGGTTGCTCAACGATAGCAGCGACCTCATGAGCAGCGTCAATCAGCTGCTGCAGAACGCCAATCTGATGTTCTCCGCCGATAACGTGAAGAGCCTGAGTCGCACGCTGGACCATCTTGAACAAACCACGGGCGCGATTGCCGATCAGCGCGACGATATTCGCCAGACCCTCAAGCAGCTCGCCCAGGTCGGCAAACAGGCCAGCGCGACCATGGAACAAACGGCAGCGCTGATGCGCAACGCCAACGGCATGCTCAACAGTGATGGCAAACAGATCTTCAACAGCGCTGAACAGGCAATGAAGTCGTTGCAACAAAGCAGCGCGACCATCAACCGGTTGCTCAATGGTAACCAGCAATCTCTGGACAGCGGCATGCAGGGCCTGGGTGAGCTGGGCCCGGCGGTACGCGAACTGCGCGACACCATGAGTTCACTGCGCGGGATTTCCCGCCGCCTGGAAGCCAATCCCAGCGGTTACCTGCTGGGCAGCGACAAGAACAAGGAGTTTGAGCCATGAGGTTGTCCAAGACCGACGCTGAACCTGTGGGAGCAAGCTTGCTTGCGAAGGCATTCCATCAGGTTCAAAAAATACGCTGGATGCTGCGCCCCCTTCGCGAGCAAGCTCGCTCCCACTGCCGTCGTATTTCAGCTGGCGTCCTACTCGGCACCTTCCTTCTGACCAGCGCCTGCTCGATCCTGCCCAAATCCGAGCCGAGTGACGTTTACCGCCTGCCGATCAATTCGGCTGCGGGCAAACCGGCCAACGTCCAACCGATGAATTGGTCATTGCGTCTGGCGCGGCCCAAGGCCAGTGAAACCCTCGACAGCCCGCGCATTGCCGTAGTGCCGCAGGGCGATTTGATCAGCAGCTACAAAGGCGCGCGCTGGAGTGATCCGGCACCGGTGCTGTGGCGCAATCGCCTGCTCGACGCGTTCGCCCGTGACGGCCGCGTGCCGCTGCTGAGTACCGACGAGAGTAATTTGCAGGCTGACTTTGAAGTCGGTGGCGAATTGCAGGCGTTTCAGAGCGAATACCACGGTGAAGCCATCGATGTGGTGATCCGCCTGGATGCCCGCTTGGCCAGTGCCAATCAGCGCATTGTCGCCACCCGCCGCTTCGAGGTGCGTCAACCGCTCAAGGACAAGCAGCTACCCGCCGTGGTGGCGGGCTTTGGCAAAGCGGCTGACGCGCTCGCCGCGCAGGTCTTGCAATGGACGGTCGAACAGGGCCAGCAGCACTACGCAGCGGTCGCGCCGAAGAACCAGTAGCAGACGAAGATCGCCGCGATCACCCCGGCCAGTTCCGCCAGCAGCGCGCAACCCACGGCGTGGCGCGCACGCTGGATGCCGACCGCGCCGAAATACACCGCCAGTACATAGAAGGTGGTTTCGGTACTGCCTTGAATGGTCGCGGCCACCAGCGCCGGGAAGCTGTCGACGCCTTGGGTTTGCATGGTTTCGATGAGCATTGCCCGGGCCGCGCTGCCGGAGAGCGGCTTGACCAGCGCGGTGGGCAGCGCATCGACGAAGCGTGTGTCCAGGCCGAACCAGGTGACCACATGGCGAATGCCTTCCAGGCCGAAATCCAGCGCCCCGGAAGCGCGTAACACGCCTACCGCACACAGCATCGCCACCAGATACGGCAGCAAACTCTTGGCGACGTCGAAGCCTTCCTTTGCGCCTTCGACAAACGCTTCGTAGACCTTCACTTTGCGTAACGCGCCGATGATCAGGAACAGCATGATCAGGCCAAACAGCGTCAGATTGCCGAGGATCGACGACAAACCCGCCAAGGCCGCTGCCGACATGGTTGCCAGCAAGGCCATGAAACCGCCGAGGATCAGCGCGCCGGGGATCAGATACGCGAGCACCACCGGGTCCCACAAGCGCAAGCGCTGCATGACCGCCACCGACAGCAGGCCAACCAGGGTCGAAGCGCTGGTCGCCAGCAGAATCGGCAGGAATACCAGGGTCGGGTCCACAGCGCCTTGCTGGGCGCGATACATGAAGATCGTGACCGGCAGCAAAGTGAGTGACGAGGCGTTGAGCACCAGAAACAGGATTTGCGCGTTGCTGGCGGCGGTCTGGCTGGGATTGAGTTCTTGCAGCGAACGCATGGCTTTCAAACCGATGGGTGTGGCGGCGTTGTCCAGGCCCAGTGCGTTGGCGGCGAAGTTGAGGGTAATCAGGCCGATGGCGGGGTGCCCGGCCGGGACTTCCGGCATCAGGCGCAGGAACAGCGGGCCAAGCGCTTTGGCGAGCCATTCGACGATCCCGGCTTTTTCGGCAATCCGCAAAAAGCCCAGCCAGAGGGTGAGGGTGCCGAACAGCAGGACCATCACTTCGACGGACAACTTGGCCATGGCGAAAATGCTTTCGACCATCGCCGCGAAAATCCCCGCGTTACCGCCAATCAGCCACTGCGCCAAAGCAGACACGGCCGCCACGACAAAAAAACCAAGCCATAGGCCATTGAGCATCAGTAAGTCCCCCCAAGATGCGGCGATGATAGCGGTGGGGGGATAAACAACAAAGGGTGAATGGCAAAAGGGCTTGATTGATCCGTAGGACCGGCTCGTAGGACCGGCTTTAGCCGGGAGGGCGTCGGTCGCTCGACGCAACCTCGGTGCCGCAAAGACTGCCCTCCCGGCTGAAGCCGGTCCTACGGATTGCGTTCAAATATCCCGGATATCGGCAACGCTCAGTTAGACGCCGTCTTACCCGCTGGCAACGGGTCTTTGCTGCGCCAGTGTGGCAGGGAGTTCCAGTAGCGTTGGCCTTTGGCGTCGTCGTACATGCCTTCCCAGCGGGAGATAACCAGGACGGCCAGGGCATTGCCGATCACGTTCAACGCTGTGCGCGCCATGTCCATGATGCGGTCCACGCCGGCAATAAATGCCAGGCCTTCCAGCGGAATGCCCGCGCTGCCCAGTGTCGCCAGCAGTACCACGAACGAAACGCCCGGAACCCCGGCGATGCCCTTGGAAGTAACCATCAAGGTCAGGACCAGCATCAGTTGCGCGCCGATCGACAGATCAATGCCGTACAACTGCGCGATGAAAATAGCCGCGATGCTTTGATACAGCGTCGAACCGTCAAGGTTGAACGAATAACCGGTCGGGACCACGAAGCTGCAAATCGCTTTGGGCGCGCCGTAGGCTTCCATCTTCTCGATGACGCGGGGCAACACGGTTTCGGAACTGGCGGTGGAGTACGCCAGAACCAGTTCGTCCTTGAAGATGCGCATCAGCTTCACGACCGAGAAGCCGAACATTTTCGCAATCAGTCCCAATACCACGAAGGCGAAGAAGGCGATGGCCACGTAAACCAGAATCACCAGCTTGGCCAACGGCAGCAGCGAAGCAAAACCGAAGTTCGCCACGGTCACGGCAATCAGGGCGAAGACGCCAATCGGCGCGTAGTTCATGATCATGTGAGTGACCTTGAACATGGTTTCCGAAACGCCCTGGAAAACCCGTACCAGCGGATCACGCACTTCGGCCTGCAGGCTGGACAAGCCCAAGCCGAACAGCACCGAGAAGAAGATGATCGGCAGCATGTCGCCACGGGCGATGGCGGCGAAGATGTTCGACGGGATCAGGTTGAGGATCGTCGCGATGAACGCGTGATCGTGCTGAACCTCGGCAGTGGTCTTCTGATACTGCGAGATATCCACAGTGCCCAGCGTGCTCATGTCGATGCCGGAGCCCGGCTGGAACAGATTGGCCAGCACCAGCCCGACCAGAATGGCGACGGTGGTGACGATTTCGAAGTAAATGATGGTCTTCAGGCCGATGCGACCCAGCTTCTTGGCGTCGCCCACACCGGCGATGCCCACCACCAGCGAAGAAACGACAATCGGAATGACGATCATCTTGATCAAGCGGATAAAGATGTCGCCCGCAGGTTGCAGGATATTGCTTATCCACCACGCTTTTTCAGCGCTGAAATGGTTAAGCAGTGCTCCCAGCGCGATCCCGAGAACCAGACCAATGAGAATCTGCCAGGCCAGGCTCAGCTTTGCCTTCTTCATGTCGTTACCTTTTTCAAGTGGCTAGGACATCTCTAAAACCGACGCGCTCGACGTTGCTCTTTCCACAGCAGCTACGAGGGCATGGATGCCTTTAGAGCTGTCCTGAGAAGGTCGCCGCAAACGAGCATCCTGGCTCTGTAGCGGGCGAAAAAAGGCGCAACTATTAGCACCGGACGCCGCACCGTCTAATGCCGAAAACGACTACCCCATGCCGAATAGGCATAATGTCGTTTTAGCCTGAAAGTGTCGTAAAGCGTCGGATAGATACCGTTATTCGGCTGGGAAGTGGCTAATACGTCGCCTGTGGCGCGATAGGCCTACAGAATTGGGGAGGATTTCGAGTGCGGATATAGGGTTGGGGCGGGGAAATTTCCTACAGATTTTGACTGACGTGCGGCGATGTGACGCGCGGGCAGAACAGCCCGGAAATGGTAAAGCGCAACGCAGGTCCCGGAATGACACTCGACGCTATTCGAGAAGCCAATCATGGACTTGCGCTGCGGTTTTTCCTGACCCGGCCCTTGCGGAAGTACTCCCTGTACTCCTAGGTCACTTCGATCCGAACAATCAAAGCATCCCGGCCCCTTGGTCATGCGCCAGTCGTCATCGGACTGCGCAGCGCTCAAAAGAGCAGCCCTCAAGAGGGGCGCTCTTCTGTCTTTAAATCAGTACCAGTTCGGGTCCTTGCGCAGCTGCTCTTGCAGCAAAGCCTGCATGCCTTCGTCCGGTTTACCCAGGAAACGATAAGTGGCATGGCGAGTTGGCGATTTGTCAGCGGGCAAACCCGCAGGCACATCTACCAGCATCGCGTAGGCATCCTGCTTGTCGAGGCTGTACGCCACGATCAAGCGCTCGCTGCGGCATGAGTCAGCCTTTTCGCACAGCGGCCCGACTATATAAGGCTTGCCGTCTTCCGTAACGGCATTCATCTGTTGCTCAGAGACACCAGAAAGATTGATCACCCAGTCGGGCAAGCGCTCTTCCTTCTTCACGACGCCCATCCATGTCTGCCGATACTCGGGGGCGGAACTCAAGAGCTCGTTGACCCGGGTCTGTCCATCATTGGCAGCCATTGCCATGGCGCTACCGCCCATAAGCAGGGCGGCGGCCAGAGAGTGGAGAGAAGCGCGCATGTGTCAGCCTCGGCCGCGACGGCCAAAGAAGAAGGACACAACGAACATGACCAGGAACACGACGAACAGGATCTTGGCGATACCTGTAGCGGTGCCCGCGATACCGCCGAAGCCCAGAACTGCAGCGACGATGGCGATGATTAGAAACGTGATTGCCCAACTCAACATGGTGATTCTCCTTCACTACTGTTTTAAATAATGTGGTGTGCTGCGTTCACTGCAAGGCGGGTTTAAAAAACCCAGGTTTGCCTCTGCGGCATTTCACTGACTTCCACGTTGCCATCTACCGGCATCAAGCTCAGGGCAGTGTCCCTGACCATCGGCACGCTGACCGTGGAAAAGGACTGGCTGTGAGTGAACTGCTGTTTGATCTGGGTCGCTTCGTGAGCGCTGCTCCAGTGTTGATACTGTTGGATCGAAAGCAATGTGACCAAGAGTGCCAAGGTGGCGAACAAGCCTTGCTGAATGTGCAGAGGCGAAATACGCAGTTGTGCAAGACGCTGGCTGTTCATCCGAGTGCTCCTTCCACCGTGGTGGACGTTCAATCTTGATCTTGTGAGCCGGTAGATTCACGGCTGGGGTTAAGAGGTGTAGTGCAGACTGCATGCCAGCTTTTTATTCTTTGTAAAACCTATATAAATCAGTTGTTTACAAAGGATATTCGCGGCGAGTGAGTAGCATCTTGCACGATTGACCCTTTGCCATCGTGCGTTCTGCACGAACGCACGATGTCCACAGGTGATCAAAGCGCTGCGCAGGTCAGCCCGCAGTGCGCGCCATGACCTTCAAGGCGTCGGCATTGACGCCTTTGACGCCGCGAATGTTGCGCGCGGTTTCCACGGCCAATTCCTTCTCGGCGAAGTTGGCGACGATGCCATTGAGGGTCACCAGTCCTTCCTTGGTTTCCACTTTGATATTCAGGCCGTCGAGGTTGCGGCTGTAAATCAGGCTGGATTTCACCTTGCTGGTAATCCAGGTATCGCTAAGCTGTTCCACAGGATTGGCGGACGGTGGCTGAACCTTGGAAGCAATCGAATCCTGAGCGCTCAGGCTGATCAGATTGTTGACGGTGGTGACCCCGTTGGTATTGCTCGCCAGGCTGCCGGCCAGTTCCTTGGCTTCAGGGCTGGTGGCACGACCTTTGAGGGTGACGACGCCGTCTTTGCTGTTCACATCGATGTTCAGCGCTTCAGTGACGCTGTTCCACAGCAGCTTGGATTTCACGGTGGCGGTCAGCGTGGCGTCCTCGAAACTCTGCGCCAGATTGGCCTTGGCGCCAGGTTCTGCGGCGACGTTGGCATCGATTTCCAGCTGGTTATCGACTTTATCGATACCGCTGACATCCAGAGCAATCCGTTGCGCCAGCTCGCGATCCACTTCGTTTTCAACTTTGCCTTTGAGAATGGCAGTGCCCTGTTCGACGTTGACGTCGATCTTGAACGGGCTCAAGTGACGATTGAGCGCGAAGGCGGTCCAGATCGAACCTTCCTGCCGCGCTTCGGCCAATTGGCTGGGCAAATCTTGCTGGGCGGCGCTGGCAAGCAGCGGATTCAACGCCAACACGGTGGTTGTTGCGGTGGCCAGAGCGAGCTTTTTCAGCGGGTGCATAGCGCATCTCCATCAATTGCGGTACGTAAATTTCATTTCATCGCCTGAGGCGAAAAGCCAAAGAAACCCGCAAGGCCCATGCCAGCGAATTTTCCTACTGAATTTTCAACAAATTCAGCGTCTTACTGTTTAAGGTGGTAGACAGTTACCATGCAGCACGCCGAATCAATCAGAATTAACCATGCAACTTGCCCGATTATTCTGAGACTAACCCAAGACAATTCACTTAGGAGCGTAGGAAAAATGGAAGCAGCCACTGAGAATCAGGGCCGTATTCTGCTTGTGGATGACGAATCCGCGATCCTTCGCACGTTCCGTTATTGCCTGGAAGATGAGGGCTACAGCGTCGCGACCGCCAACAGCGCAGCGCAGGCGGAAACGTTGCTGCAACGCCAGGTGTTCGACCTGTGCTTTCTGGATTTGCGACTTGGCGAAGACAATGGCCTGGATGTTCTGGCGCAAATGCGTATCCAGGCGCCGTGGATGCGGGTTGTGATCGTCACCGCGCACTCGGCCGTCGATACTGCGGTGGATGCCATTCAGGCGGGTGCCGCCGATTATCTGGTCAAGCCCTGCAGCCCCGACCAATTGCGCCTGGCCACGGCCAAGCAACTGGAAGTCCGCCAGTTATCGGCGCGGCTCGAAGCGCTGGAAGGCGAAGTGCGCAAACCCAAGGACGGCCTGGATTCCCATAGCCCGGCGATGATGGCGATCCTGGAAACCGCCCGGCAAGTGGCCAATACCGACGCGAACATCCTGATCCTGGGCGAGTCCGGCACCGGTAAGGGCGAACTGGCGCGGGCCATTCACGGCTGGAGCAAGCGCGCGAAAAAGTCCTGCGTGACCATCAACTGTCCGTCGCTGACCGCAGAGCTGATGGAAAGCGAGTTGTTCGGTCACAGCCGAGGCGCCTTTACCGGGGCCAGCGAAAGCACCTTGGGTCGCGTCAATCAGGCCGATGGCGGCACGCTGTTTCTCGACGAGATCGGCGATTTTCCGCTCACGTTACAACCCAAATTGCTGCGCTTCATTCAGGACAAGGAATACGAGCGGGTGGGCGATCCCGTCACGCGCCGCGCCGACGTGCGCATTCTTGCCGCGACCAATTTGAATCTGGAAGACATGGTGCGCAGCGGACGTTTCCGTGAAGACTTGCTGTACCGCCTGAACGTCATCACCCTGCATTTGCCGGCATTGCGCGAACGCAGCGAAGACATCCTGACCCTGGCCGATCGCTTCCTGGCGCGCTTCGTCAAGGAATATGCCCGTCCCGCTCGCGGTTTCAGCGAAGAAGCGCGGGCCGCGCTGCTCAACTATCGCTGGCCCGGCAACATTCGCGAGCTGCGTAACGTTATCGAGCGCGCCAGTATCATTTGCCCGCAAGAGCGCGTTGAAATCAGCCACTTGGGCATGGCTGAGCAACCTACCAGCAATGCTCCACGCGTTGGCGCGGCGCTGAGCCTGGATGAGCTGGAAAAAGCTCACATCGGCGCAGTGCTGGCAACCAGCGAAACCCTGGACGCGGCGGCCAAAACGCTGGGCATTGATGCCTCGACGCTTTACCGAAAACGCAAGCAGTACAACCTATGAATCGCCGCCCATGAAATTGGCGATGAAGTTGCGGACTCGCCTGTTCCTCAGCATTTCTGCCTTGATAACCGTTGCGTTATTGGGGTTGATGCTGGGATTGGTCAGCGTCATGCAGATGGCCAAGTCGCAGGAGTCGTTGATTCAGCAGAACTTCGTGACGCTGGATATCGGCTTGAAACTGCGGCAGAACCTCGGCGATCAGTTGGTCATGATGCTCAACGAGGCGCCCGAGCCCACGGCCCTCAAGGCGACTCAGGATCAATTTCGCGAGTTGCTGGTGCAGGGCATTCAGCACGATGAGCAGTACGAAACGAACAATGGTTTCAAGGACGCCAGCGCTGATTATCAGAAATTCCTTGAAGCGTATGCGCAAACCCGGGAAGACCCTCGGGGCCTGCGCGACAACTCGGAGCTGAGCCAGCGTTTCAACACTCTGCGCAACAATTTGCTGGCCGCCCATCGACAATCCCTGACCAATATCAGCGAGGCCGAAACCCATTCCCGGGATCGGGCGTTGTGGGTGGCCGGGTTGTTGGGGCTGGTGGGCATTGCCGTGCTGATCATCGGGTTCATTACTGCTCACGGCATCGCGCGGCGGTTTGGCGCGCCAATCGAGGCATTGGCCAAGGCCGCCGACAAAATCGGCCAAGGCAATTTCGAGGTCACGCTGCCGATTTCTTCAGCGGCAGAAATGAACCTGCTGACTCGCCGGTTTGGCGTGATGGCTGAAGCGTTGCGTCAGCATCAGGCAACCAATGTCGACGAACTGCTCGCCGGCCAGCAACGCTTGCAGGCGGTGCTGGACAGCATCGATGACGGCTTGTTGATGATCGACCGCCAGGGCCGCCTGGAGCATCTTAATCCGGTTGCCCAGCGCCAACTCGGCTGGGACGAGGAAAGGCTGGGCCAGGGCCTTGGCGAAGCATTGCAGCGTCCCGAGCTGGACGAACAGCTGTATCTGACCCTGCGCGGCGGCACGCTGGAGCGGGCGCCGGAAGACTTGTCCATTGAGATCGACGGCGAAACCCGCTTGCTGACCTACAGCCTGACGCCGGTAAGCCATACCAAAGGCCACATTCTGGGCGCGGTGATGGTGCTGCACGACGTCACCGAACAGCGCGCCTTCGAACGAGTGCGCAGCGAGTTTGTGCTGCGCGCCTCCCATGAACTGCGCACGCCGGTGACCGGTATGCACATGGCGTTCGGCCTGCTTCAGGAGCGGGTGCATTTCGCCGAGGATTCCCGCGAAGCTGACCTGTTCAACACCGTCAACGAAGAAATGCAGCGCTTGATGCAGCTGATCAACGACCTGCTGAACTTCTCCCGTTATCAGAATGGTCTGCAAAAGCTGACGCTGGAGCCGTGCTCGGTCGACGAAATGCTCGAGCAGGCGCGCTTGCGCTTTGAAGAGCGGGCCGGGGAGCAGGACATCGTGCTGACCGTGGAAGTCGAGGATCAACTGCCGGAGCTGAATGGCGATCGCGCGCAGTTGGAGCGGGTGCTGGATAACCTGCTCGACAACGCCATCCGCCATACACCGGAGAAAGGCCTGATCCGCCTCCAGGCCCGGCGCCACGGCGAGCGGGTGATCATCAGCGTCGAGGACAATGGCGAAGGTATTGCCTATGGCCAGCAGGGGCGCATTTTCGAACCGTTCGTCCAGGTCGGCCGCAAGAAAGGCGGCGCCGGACTTGGCCTGGCGCTATGCAAGGAAATCGTGCAACTGCATGGCGGCCGCATGGGCGTTTATTCCCGGCCGGGGCAGGGCACGCAGTTTTACATGGCGTTGCCGCTTTGACGGGACACCTGTGGGAGCGAGGCTTGCCCGCGAATCGGGCTGATGCGGCTCATCAGGAATACCGCGTCAAATTCTTCGCGAGCAAGCTCGCTCCCACGGAATATGAGATACCTGTGGGAGCGAGACTTGCCCGCGAATTGGGCTGATGCGGCTCATCAGGAATACCGCGTCAAATTCTTCGCGAGCAAGCTCGCTCCCACGGAATATGAGATACCTGTGGGAGCGAGACTTGCCCGCGAATTGGGCTGATGCGGCTCATCAGGAATACCGCGTCAAATTCTTCGCGAGCAAGCTCGCTCCCACGGAATATGAGATACCTGTGGGAGCGAGGCTTGCCCGCGAATTGGGCTGATGCGGCTCATCAGGAATACCGCGTCAAATTCTTCGCGAGCAAGCTCGCTCCCACGGAATATGAGATACCTGTGGGAGCGAGGCTTGCCCGCGAATTGGGCTGATGCGGCTCATCAGGAATACCGCGTCAAATTCTTCGCGAGCAAGCTCGCTCCCACGGAATATGAGATACCTGTGGGAGCGAGGCTTGCCCGCGAATTGGGCTGATGCGGCTCATCAGGAATACCGCGTCAAATTCTTCGCGAGCAAGCTCGCTCCCACGGAATATGAGATACCTGTGGGAGCGAGGCTTGCCCGCGAATCGGGCTGATGGGGCTCATCAGGAATACCGCGTCAAATTCTTCGCGAGCAAGCTCGCTCCCACGGAATATGAGATACCTGTGGGAGCGAGCTTGCTCGCGAATCGGGCTGATGCGGCTCATCAGGAATACCGCGTCAAATTCTTCGCGAGCAAGCTCGCTCCCACGGAATATGTGATACCTGTGGGAGCGAGCTTGCTCGCGAATTGGGCTGATGCGGCTCATCAGGAATACCGCGTCAAATTCTTCGCGAGCAAGCTCGCTCCCACGGAATATGAGATACCTGTGGGAGCGAGCTTGCTCGCGAATCGGGCTGATGCGGCTCATCAGGAATACCGCGTCAAATTCTTCGCGAGCAAGCTCGCTCCCACGGAATATGTGATACCTGTGGGAGCGAGACTTGCCCGCGAATTGGGCTGATGCGGCTCATCAGGAATACCGCGTCAAATTCTTCGCGAGCAAGCTCGCTCCCACGGAATATGAGATACCTGTGGGAGCGAGCTTGCTCGCGAATCGGCCGTAGGAGCAGCCGTAGGAGCGACTTTAGTCGCGAGGACATCAGTTGCCCTCCCGGCTAAAGCCAGTCCTACAACAGTCCTACAGCAAGCCTCGCTCTAGCGAAGGTGCGAGCGGCGATTTACGCCACATCTTCCGCTCGACGCCCTGTGCTGCGTCGGCCGCCGGTGACCAGTTCAGTAAACTTGCTGGCCGTCAGCGGTCGAGCGAAGAGCCAGCCCTGGCCGTAGATCACGCCTTCGCTCTGCAGCAGTTGCGCCTGGGATTCGAATTCGATGCCTTCGGCAATTACCCGCAATTGCAGCGCATGGGCCATGCGAATGATGTGCGGGGCGACACCGCTGCTGGCCGCGTCATGGCCGAGGGCGTCAATGAAAGCCTTGTCGATTTTCAGGCAATCCACGGGAAGGGTTTGCAGATAGGCAAGGCTGCAATAGCCGGTGCCGAAATCATCGATCAACACCTGATGGCCCTTGTCGCGCAGCCCTTGCAGGTGATTGCGCGCCACGACCACATCGATCAGCCCGCGCTCGGTGACTTCAAAGGCAATCTGTCGTGCGGCGACCCTGTGCTGAGCCAGCAAGCGAGCCGTTACTCGCCCAATTCGTGGGGCCATGACGTCGCACGCCGCCAGGTTCACGGAAATATACAGCTGCGGGTTGGCGCGCAGCAGCGGGCCGAGTTGTTCGAGCAGTTGTTGCAGGACAAAGTCGGTGATCTGTCGGATCTGGCCGGTGTTTTCCGCCAGCGGTATGAACAGGTCGGGACTGGTCAGCGTGCCGTCGGGCCTGCGCCAGCGCACCAGGGCTTCGGCGCCGACACAAAGGCGGGTATTGAGATCGAAGATCGGCTGAAATAAAACCTTCAGTTCGCTGCGCCGCAGCGCACCCTGCAATTCACCGCCCAGCGACTGGCGCTGGCGAGCCAGTTGCAGCACCAGCAGGCCAATGCATAGGGAAACCAGCAGGCTGACGGGGACCAGCAGCCACCAGGCTCCGGCGATTTTTTCCTGGAGCCCGCTGCGTGGCGTCGTCAGCACCAGTTGGTATTCGGGACTTTGCGTGGGCATTCGGTAAATCAGCCGCGAAGAGGTGGTGAGCAACGTTTCATCGGTGGCGGAAGACCAGTTCTTCGTAGGCGGCCAGGATTGCTCCGGTCCGAGAACGGTGACTGCCTTGCTGCCGTGATTGAGCACCACCAACAAGCTGCCGCCTGCAGGCAGGTCGACCACATCAGTGAGGTGTCCGCGAGACGTGGTAACCCTGAAATCGCCGCGCCCCATCATCAGCGCCGCAAGGTTATCGTCCGGCTGGGCCGAGGTATTGAGCCAATAATCGTAAGTCGGCCCGCGAATGTCCGGTTCGCGCGGCGTGCCGAGTTTGCTGTTGAGCGGCCAACTGGAGCACAGGCTTCGGTCACCGACGAACCCTGCTTCATAAATGAAGCGATAGCTGGAGATGACCTGGCGCAAGCGATCGACCATTTGCGGCGTGCAGTGACGTAAAGGCTGCGCTTCGAGCTGGTCCAGGCCGGTGCGCAACTGGCCGAACAGCTGTTCAAGGCGAACCAGAAACCGCTCGCCCTGGGCTTTCATCTGTTCGCTTTCATTCTGCCGGGCTTGATGGATCGCCAGGGCAAAACTGCCGCATAGCAATAAGACCGCACTCAAAAGGGCTGCAAGCAATGCCATCAGCCATGGGCGGTAAAGGTTCAAACGAAAGGGTATTGCCGCATCAAGCATCGGTGGGTATCCGGATGAATACCCTTCAGGTTAGCAACAAGCCAGAAAATCGCCTGCCTAAATGGACGATCGAGCGAAAATTGTCATTTGGACCGATTGAGTACCTTGAGCAGCGCGGCGGTGCGGGCGTCCGGATCGCCCGTGAAGCGTTCGGGGCGATAGTGCATCTGAAAGGCTGCGATGACGTGACGCGTGGCGACGTCCAGCTCGCCGGTCTGCGGTGTTTCATATCCCAGGCGCGCCAGTTGTTGCTGAAACCAGGAAATGCTCGGCAAGGCGTCCATCAATAACGCCTGCTCCTGGGCAACGAGTCTTTCGTCGGGCCAGATACCCAGACCTTCTGCGGCCAGTCGCTTCCAGGGGAACAACGGGCCTGGATCGAGCTTGCGCAACGGCGCGATATCGCTGTGGCCGATGATGTGTCGAGGATCGATGTGATTGCGCTTGACGATATCCTTGAGCAGCACGATCAGCGCCTGAACCTGGCCCTCGGTGTACGGATACCAGACGCGTCCGGTGGGCGTGTCGCTGAAACCCGGATTGACGATTTCAATGCCGATCGAGCTTGAGTTGAGCCAGGTTCGGCCTTCCCACTCGCTTTCGCCGGCATGCCAGGCCCGTGCGGATTCATCGACCAGCTTGTAAATGGTCGGCGGTGTATCGCCGATGAGGTAATGGCTGCTGACTTCACCGTGGGTCAGCAAGGACAGCGAGCGCTCAAGGTTCGCCGAGGTGTAATGCACCACCACGAACTGCACGCGATTGTCGAAATTCACCGAAGCATGACTGGTGTCGAATCGCGGCCCGCTGGTGCAGGCCGTCAGCGTGAGGAGTAACAGGGCAGGGAAAAACAGCTTCATGAACATCGGCACACGCTGGCAGTTAAAGGGTGAGCATAACGTACTGCGGCAATAACGCTTATTACAGCAGCAATCGGTCACCCTTGTTCGATCCGGTTGCGGCCGTTTTCCTTGGCTCGATACAACGCCTGATCGGCACGCTTGAGCGCTACATCGCTACGCTCGCCCGCGCGAAATGCCGTGACCCCCATTGAAACGGTGACGGTCACCGGCTCGCCCTTGAAGTGGAACGGGCAGAGTTCGACCGCAGCGCGCAGCTTGTCGAGCAGGGTTAGCCCGGTACTGACCGCTGTCGCGGGTAACAGCAAGACAAACTCCTCACCGCCGAAGCGCGCGATGAAGTCACTGCTGCGCAGCCTTTTTTTCAGCACCGTGGCAATGATCTTCAACACCCGGTCGCCCGCCAGATGGCCGAAGCCATCGTTGATGCGCTTGAAGTGGTCGAGGTCGAGCATGCACACCAACAGGCTGTTCTTGTGCTGCTGCCATTCGGCCATTTCCTGCTCAAGACGCTCGCCCCAGGCTGCACGATTGGGCAGGCTGGTGAGCGGGTCGATCAGTGCTTTCTGTCGTTGCTCTTCCAGATGACCTCGAAATCCCAAGGCTTCCTGTTCCATGGTCGCAACACGAGTTGCCAGGCTGTGCAGGCGCTCGGCGACTTCCTGTTCGCGCGCATCGCGTTGCACCTGATGTTGATCCATCGTGCTCAGCAGGCCTTCGAGTCGGTTCTCAAGCACGCGCTTGAGGCTGGACAGGTCCGGAGCGTCCTGCACGCTGCTTTGCAGGCCGTCGACCTGCTCGCGGAGTTGGCTGTTCAGGTCGCGGGAGACCGATTGGTTGTCGGCATAACCTGCGCTCGCCGCTTGAAGGTTGCTCTGAAACGACTCCAGACGCTCGTTCAGCTGCTTGAGATAGATTTCGAACTCATGCTGGCCGGTGTCAGTAATGGCCAGCATCAATATGGCAAGATCGTCGAGGATCGGCAGCAGTTCGTACCAGTTAAGGCCATGTTCCAGCCGCTTGCGCATCGCCTCGGCCTGAGGTCGATGGTGTTCTGGAAGCGTCAGATCATCGAGCAGCCCCAGCAGCGTCTGTTCGATGTGAGCGGCCACCGAGCTATAACTGGGTTCGGGCGAGGCGGGGAGTGCAAAACCAACACCCTCTTCGTCGAGTGCTTGCTCATCGCTTTCATCGTCACCTTCAACTTCAACTTCAACTTCAACTTCTTCCTCGGAAGGCGCTTCAATCGCAGCTTCAGGCAGTTGCTCGAAAGGTACAGATGGCGTGGGCGTGAGCAGATCCTTGATCGCAAAGGCCTCAACCGCTACGGCAGCTACGGGAATTGGCGGCTCACTGAGCGGCTGAGGCGCATCGAGCTGCACGGGCGATTCAGCAACCGGTTCGAAGACGTCGGCGACAACAGGCGACAACGCTTTGGCAAGCGGCGCTTGCGCCGTGTAGTCGGTTTCGTCTGGCTGATGCTGAACCTGCACATCGACACGCTCAGGCTCAGATTTCGGCTCCGACGCCAGGACCTGATCGGGTGCAGCAACGGGCTCGACCTGGTGTTGCTCAGGCTGATAATGCTCTGTGGCGGGATGTTGTATGTGTTCAGGGGCCAGCGGCGCAGCGTCATTGGGTGTTTCATGGCCGCCAAACAGGCGCTGCAACAAACCGGGGCGTGACGCCTCTTCGGGCTTGTCCATCAATGTCAGCGCCTGACCTTGCAGGCCGCTCAATTCCCCCAGCAACAACGGCAATTCCCGCGATTGGGAGGCGCGCTCTTCGAGATCCTTGGCGAATTTCTTCAGCGGCTTGCGTACATCCTTGGGCAGCGGCAATGCTTGCAATTGCGTAACCAGGGCAGTCAACGCGGTACTGATCTGGCCAGCACGGACTTCCCGGCGTTGCTCGGAATCCAGCACGGCTTTTTCAAGGCGCGGAATAAGCGCGGCCAGGCCAGCGTCCATGTCGTCCTTGCGTACGATTTCGCGCATTTCCTTCATGCACTGGTCGACCGCGCGGTCCGAGCCTTCCGCCGCCAGACTGCTGCGCACCAGACCGCGACGCAGAAGATCGAGGCGAGCTTCCCAACGTTTTTCGAGCTTGTCTTGCTGCTCGATGCCCGTCAGGTACTTTTCTTTCCAGCGCTGCGCTTCATCGCTCATGCAATGGGCTCGCCACTGGCCGTGCTGGCTACCGGTAGAGAATCCTGGGTCATGGACGCGGGCAGACGAATTTCTACGGCAACCGGAAGGTGGTCCGAGATCGGCTGAGCCAGAACCTGAACCCGCTCCAGGGTCAGAGTCGGGCTGAGCAAAATGTGATCAAGGCAACGCTGCGGTCGCCAGCTCGGGAACGTCGCTTCGATCTGCGGCGCCAGCAGGCCAAGGTCGCGCAGCGGCGAGTTTTGCAGCAAGTCCAGGGCGTGAGTGTTCATGTCCCCCATCAGCACCTGATGGCGATAGTCGCCGATCAACTCGCGGATATAAGCCAGTTGCCGGGTTCGGGTACGTGCGCCGAGGGCCAGATGCATCATGACCACGATCAACGCGTCCGCGCCTTCGCCGAAGCGCACCAGAATCGCGCCACGCCCGGCGGGGCCCGGCAGCGGATGGTCTTCGATGGCCGTCGGCCGCAAGCGACTGAGCACACCATTGCTGTGCTGGCCGAAGCGTCCGAGGTTGCGATTGAGTTGCTGATACCAGTAAGGGAAAGCACCGAGCTGGGCCAGGTGTTCCACTTGATTGACGTAGCCAGAGCGCAGACTGCCGCCGTCAGCTTCCTGCAGGGCGACCAGATCGAAGTCGCCCAACAGATCGCCGATCTTCTGCAGATTGCCGGCGCGGCCACCATGAGGCAGCAAATGCTGCCAGCCTCGGGTCAGGTAATGACCATAACGCTCAGTGCTGATGCCGACCTGAATGTTGAAGCTGAGCAAGCGCAGCCGACCATCGGCCGGCAAGCCGCTTTCCAGTACATGGTGTTCGTTGACCCTGGGGTCGTGCAGGCCAACGATCCGTTCCGTTCTCCAGCGCCGCATGGCAGGCGCCGCTTACTTGGCCGCTCGCTCTTTGGCGATGAGCTGATCGGCGACCTGCAGGGCTTGCTCTGCACCACCTGCGGAACCCAGGTCGAAACGGTATTTGCCATTGACGATCATGGTGGGTACGCCCGTGATTTCGTACTTCTTGGCCAGTTCTTTGTATTGGGCGATCTTGCCTCTTACAGCGAAGGAGTCGAAGGTTTTCAGGAACTGCTCCTTGTCTACGCCTTGAGTGGCGACGAAGTCAGCCATGTCATTTTTGTCGGTCAGACGCTTGCCGCCCTTCTGGATCGCTTCGAATACTGCTGCGTGAACCTTGTGCTCTACACCCATGGTGTCCAGGGTGATGAACAGCTGGCCGTGAGCATCCCACGGGCCACCGAACATGGCGGGGATCCGCACGAAGTTAACGTCGGCAGGCAGTTTTTCCACCCATGGATTGATGGTGGGTTCGAAGGCATAGCAATGCGGGCAGCCATACCAGAACATTTCCACGACTTCGATCTTGCCTGGCACGGAAACCGGGACGGCGCTGCTCAGCTCGATGTACTGCTTGCCTGCTTCGATGGGCTCGGCTGCTTGCGCCGTAATACCGAACAAACTGGCGGCAACCAGAGCGGCGCTGAGGATCAGATTACGCATGCTTTACTCCTGAGACAGATTTTGAGTCGCCTTCAAACGACCGGCTTTGGACCGGACGGGTGGGCGCGAGTTCGCTAGTGTAACGCTGGCGACAATAAAAAAGGGCAGCCGAAGCTGCCCTTTTTCAGTTGAAAACCCATCGGAGCGATGCTCGCCTGCAAAGAAGGGTAACGCGGTGTGTCAGGCTTGCCGCAGTGACCGATTCGCGGGCAAGCCTCCAACGGGTTACTCAGATCTTTCGGCTGAGCGCCTCAGACTCTGTTGGAGCGAGGCTTGCCCGCGAAGGCGTTGGCCCGCGCCAACGGGTTGCTTAATGCAGGCCCTGGATATATTGCGACAGCGCGTCGATATCCTTGTTGCTCAGCTTGGCCGCGATGGAGCGCATGACCATGGTGTCGCCGTCGTTGGTGCGGTCGCCTTCGCGGAAAGCGACCAGTTGTTTCTTGATGTAGTCGGCATGCTGGCCACCCAGATGCGGGAAGCCGGCCTGTGCGTTGCCGACGCCATTAGGCGAGTGGCAGCCGGTGCAGGCGGGCATGCCTTGATCCAGCTTGCCGCCACGGAACAATGCTTCACCCTGGGCCACGAGTTTTGGATCGGCAGCGCCAACGCTGCCTTTCTGGCTGGCGAAATACGCCGCGATGTCGGCCAGATCCTGATCGTTGAGGTTGGTCAGCAGGCCGGTCATTTCCAGGACGACGCGTTTGCCGTCCTTGATTTCGTGCAGCTGCTTGAGCAGATAACGATCACCCTGGCCTGCCAGCTTGGGGAAATTCGGGGCCATGCTGTTGCCGTCCGGGCCATGACAGGCGCCACACATGGCGGCTTTGGTCTGGCCAGCGGCAGGATTTCCAACCTCACCAGCAGCCTGCGCCGCACCGCAGATGCCCAAGGTCAACAGCAGACTCACGAGTATTTTGTTCATCAGGTAATCCAAATCGGCTAAAGGTGAAAAGTTATGTAGGAGATGACTCGCTCATCCGAAGATGAAGGCTCGCAAATCCTCGCTACTGCTGTCCTTGCACAATCCACGCGGCGGCATCGCTTTGAACTACCGGACACAGGCAACTCCAAAGCCTTCATACTTAACAAAACCTTTTCAGGTTCAAAGCGGACTGCGTTCTAATGCGCATCGATATGTCTCGCTCAGGTTGTGATCTTGGCCCTGTTCTCAGGACAAAGCACACACAAAATCTGCGGCATTATATACTGGCGCTACTGAAACGGAAACGACACCTCTTGCCGCACCCCTTGCAGGCACCGCCCTCACCGGAAATCACATGCAACTCAAGAATCCCATCCTCGGCCTGTGCCAACAGTCCACCTTCATGCTCAGTGCAGCCAAAGTCGATCAGTGCCCTGACGACGAAGGCTTTGAAGTCGCCTTCGCCGGGCGCTCCAACGCGGGCAAATCGAGCGCGCTGAACACCCTGACTCATGCCAGTCTAGCTCGTACTTCGAAAACCCCCGGCCGAACTCAGCTGTTGAACTTCTTCAAGCTGGACGACGAGCGTCGCCTGGTCGACTTGCCGGGTTACGGCTACGCCAAAGTGCCGATCCCGCTCAAGCTCCACTGGCAGCGCCACCTGGAAGCCTATCTGGGCAGCCGCGAAAGCCTGAAGGGTCTGATTCTGATGATGGACATCCGTCATCCAATGACCGACTTCGACCTGCTGATGCTGGACTGGTCGATTGCCAGTCACATGCCAATGCACATCCTGCTGACCAAAGCCGACAAGCTGACCTACGGCGCCGCGAAGAACGTTCTGCTCAAGGTTCAGGCCGATATCCGCAAGGGTTGGGGCGATGCGGTGAGTATCCAGTTGTTCTCGGCCCCCAAGCGCATGGGCCTGGAAGACGCCTACACCGTGCTGGCCGGCTGGATGGAGCTGGAAGACAAGGCTCCGGCCGAATCTGCTCAGCCTGCTCAGTAAAAAAGCGCAGGCAAAAAAAACCCCGGACTTCGTATGGGGAGGGGAAGTCTGGGGTCTAAGTTTTCAGACCTTTAGGGTGGGGTCTGAATATCTGCCAACACTTAACACAACTAGGAGCATTGATCGGCTTCGCTGCCAATCGAGAACTCTGACTCGATTTTCATGGCTTAAGTTCCTGGCCCGCTGAAATTCTCCAGCCAGATTGCGTTTTGGCAGAACCGGCCTCTTCGGGGACGAGTCCCCTCCTACCGTTTGTGTAGATCGGGTAGGACCGGACTTGTCCGGGAAGCTGTCCATCCGGGCAAAGGGACAAAAGGTAGAGCCGGCAGACCCGAGTGCGCAACGTAAGCGTGCGCGCGCTCGGTCTGAACACCCGCTATCAGTGCGCCTCGTCCCAGTTGTTGCCGACACCCACTTCAACCAGCAGCGGCACATCCAGTTGCGCCGCACCGCTCATGTGTGTGCGGATCTGCTCGCTGATCTTCTCCACCAGATCCTCGCGAACCTCCAGAACCAGTTCATCGTGCACTTGCAGGATGACCCGCGCGTCCAGGCCTGATTCGTTCAGCCAGCCGTTCACCGCGACCATGGCTTTCTTGATGATGTCGGCGGCGGTGCCTTGCATCGGCGCGTTGATCGCCATGCGCTCGGCGCCTTTGCGCAGGGCCTGGTTCTTGGCGTTGATGTCCGGCAGGTACAGGCGACGGCCGAAGATGGTTTCGACGAAACCCTGCTCGGCGGCCTGGGTGCGCGTGCGCTCCATGTAGGCCAGCACGCCGGGATAACGGGCGAAGTAGCGATCCACGTAGGCTTGCGACTGCTTGCGGTCGACGCCGATCTGCTTGGCCAGGCCAAACGCGCTCATGCCGTAGATCAGGCCGAAGTTGATCGCCTTGGCGCTGCGGCGCATGTCGGTGGTGACGCCTTCAAGCTCGACGCCGAAGACCTCGGCAGCCGTCGCCCGGTGCACGTCGAGGTTGTTGCGGAAGGCGTGCAGCAACCCTTCGTCCTTGGCCAGGTGCGCCATGATGCGCAGCTCGATCTGCGAATAGTCCGCCGCCAGCAATTTGTAGCCTTTGGGCGCAACGAACGCCTGCCGGATCCGGCGGCCTTCGGCGGTGCGGATCGGGATGTTTTGCAGGTTTGGATCACTGGAAGACAGGCGTCCGGTCACCGCCACCGCTTGATGGTAAGACGTGTGAATACGCCCGGTGCGCGGGTTGATCTGTTCCGGCAGACGATCGGTGTAAGTGCTTTTCAGCTTGCTCATGGAGCGGTACTGCATCAGCACGGTCGGCAGCGGAAAGCCTTGTTCGGCCAGTTCCGCCAGCACCGCTTCGGCCGTGGATGCCTGGCCTTTGGCGGTTTTGCTGAGGATTGGCATGCCGAGTTTTTCGTAGAGAATCACCCCCAGTTGCTTGGGCGAGCCGAGGTTGAATTCTTCCCCGGCGATCTCGAACGCTTCACGCTCAAGGGCGATCATTTTGTCGCCCAGCTCGACGCTCTGGATGCCGAGCAATTTCGCATCGACCAGCGCGCCCTGGCGTTCGATACCCGCCAGAACCGGCACCAACGGCATTTCAATTTCATTGAGCACGGGCAGCAGGCTCGGAATTGCGTTGAGCTTTTCCTGCAATGCCTCATGCAAGCGCAAGGTCACGTCGGCTTCTTCGGCGGCGTATTGCGCAGCCAGCTCCAGGGAAATCTGGTCGAAGGTCAGCTGCTTCACGCCCTTGCCGGCGATGGCCTGCATGGCGGTGGTGGTATGGCCGAGGTATTTCAGCGCCAGGCTTTCCCGGTCATGCCGCGTCGCGGTGGAATCCAGCACGTAGGATTCGAGCATGGTGTCGTACACCAGGCCGCGCACGGTAATGCCCTGGCTCTGATCGCCGTCGATGGCGCAGTTGGCCAGAATATTGATGTCAAACTTGGCGTGCTGGCCGACCTTGATCTTGCTCGGGTCTTCCAGCAGCGGCTTGAGCTGCTTGAGCACATGGTCGCGATCCAGCTGCTGCGGCACGCCCATGTACGAGTGCGTTAGCGGAATATAAGCGGCTTCGTTGGTCTGCACCGCGAACGACAGGCCGACCAATTGCGCCCGTTGCGCATCCAGACCGTTGCTCTGGGTGACGAAGGCGACCAGCTTGGCTGCGTTGAGCTTTTTCAGCCACGCGTCGAGCTGATCCTGTTCGAGGATGGTTTCGTACTGGGTTTCGCTCGTCGGCGGTGCTTCGGCGATGGCGACTTCCAGCCCGGCACGCTGTGCATCGCGATGCAGGTCTTCAATCCAGCTTTTGAATTCCAGCTCGGCGTACAGCTCCAGCAAGGCTTCGCGGTCCGGTTCGCCGCAGTGCAGCGCGTCGAGTTCGATGTCCAGCGGCACGTCGATCTTGATGGTCGCCAGCTCGTAGGACAGAAATGCCATGGCGCGGTGTTCTTCAAGCTTGGCCGCCAGGGTTTTCGCCCCGCGAATCGGCAGCGCCGCCACGGCCTCAAGGTTGCCGTACAGCTCAACCAGACCGCCGCCAACGCCGACCAGCAGGCCAACCGCGGTTTTTTCGCCAACCCCGGGAACGCCCGGAATGTTGTCGACCTTGTCGCCCATCAGCGCCAGATAATCGATGATGTGCTCGGGACCGACACCGAACTTCTCCTTCACGCCAGCCACGTCCAGCACGCTACCGGTCATGGTATTGACCAGCGTAATGTGGCCGTCGACCAGCTGCGCCATGTCCTTGTCGCCGGTGGAGATGATCACCGGACGATCTGCCGCCGCGCTGCTGCGCGCCAGCGTGCCGATCACATCGTCCGCTTCGACGCCGTCGACACACAACAGCGGGTAACCCAGGCCTTTGACGCAGGCGTGCAGCAGATCAATCTGCACGCGCAGATCATCCGGCATGCTGGGCCGATTGGCTTTGTATTCGGCGTAGAGATCGTCGCGAAATGTGCCGCCTTTGGCGTCGAAAACCACTGCGAAAGGGCTTTCCGGGTATTGCCGACGCAGGCTTTTGAGCATGTTCAGCACGCCTTTGACCGCGCCGGTTGGCAGGCCCTTGGACGTAGCGAGCGGTGGCAGCGCGTGAAAGGCGCGATACAAGTATGAAGAACCGTCCACCAGGACGAGGGGCGCTTGGCTCATGAGCAGAATCAACCTTTTCGGCGGGGTCGGCGCTAGAATGCGCGGACCATTGACGACAAAGGGACAAGGTTATCATGCGTACGACAAATCGCTTGTTGCTGGCGGGCCTGTTTGCATTCTGCCCGCTGATTGCTGTTGCTGCGGACGATGCACCGTCGGCAGATCCAGATGTAACGATCCGCACCGAAGGCGACAAGACCATCCAGGAGTACCGCCAGAACGGATTTCTGTATGCAATCAAAATCACGCCAAAGGGCGGCAAGCCTTATTTTCTGGTGCGCGCCGATGGCACTGACGCCAATTTCATTCGTTCAGACCAGCCGGATATGCTGATTCCTTCGTGGAAAATATTCGAGTGGTAACGTCCCACATTCACTTTTTTTGCTGGCAGTCCTGATATGTCCGTGTTCACCCCTCTGGCTCGGCCCGAGCTGGAAACTTTTCTCGCCCCTTACGGGCTTGGCCGTCTGCGCGATTTCCAAGGCATCGCCGCCGGCAGCGAGAACACCAACTACTTCATCAGCCTGGAGCAGGGCGAATTCGTCCTGACTCTGGTCGAGCGCGGGCCGGTTCAGGATTTGCCGTTCTTCATTGAATTGCTGGATGTACTGCACGAAGCGGACCTGCCGGTGCCTTACGCGCTGCGCACCACGGACGGCAGCGCGTTGCGCGAGCTGGCCGGCAAACCGGCGCTGTTGCAGCCGCGCCTGCCGGGCAAGCACATCAGTGAGCCGAACACGCAGCATTGCGTGCAGATTGGTGAGTTGTTGGGGCATCTGCACCTGGCGACCCGCGACCACGTGCTGGAGCGCAAGACTGATCGCGGGCTGGACTGGATGCTGACTGAAGGTGCCGAACTGGTTTCGCACCTTGATCCGGCATCGGGCCAGTTGCTGGAAACCGCGCTGGAAGAAATCGAGCGGCTCAAGCCGAAAATCATGGCATTGCCGCGCTCCAATCTGCATGCCGACCTGTTTCGGGACAACGCGCTATTCGAAGGCACGCACCTGACCGGGCTGATCGACTTTTACAACGCCTGTTCCGGGCCGATGCTTTACGACCTGGCGATTGCGCTGAACGACTGGTGCTCGCGGGAAGACGGCCAGATCGACCCGCAACGCGCCCGCGCCATGCTCGGCGCCTACGCCGCGCTGCGCCCGTTCACCTCAGGTGAAGCCGAATTGTGGCCGACCATGCTACGCGTGGGCTGCGTCAGGTTCTGGCTATCGCGCCTGATCGCCGCCGAATCCAACGCCGGGCAAGACGTACTGATCCACGACCCGATGGAGTTCCAGAAACGCCTGGAACAGCGCCAGGAAACGCATATTCCGTTGCCGTTTGCGTTGTAGGCCGCCAATCATTTTTGAGAGCGAGCTTGTGTGGGAGCTTGCTCGCGAATCAGGCTCACTTCGGTGCGTCAGATACACCGCGTTAGGGTTCTTCGCGAGCAAGCTCGGCTCCCACAGGTCCCCTGGCTTACAACGACTCCAGGCACCCAACCAGATCATCCCCAAGCGTGCTCAACAGCAGCTCATAACCTTGGGCGTTGATCGGGGTGTCGCTGCCGAGGGCGTCGAGTTCCGCCAGTTTTGCCGGCAGGCCTGCGGTCAGGGTTTCGGCCAGGCGTGGGCGCAATGGCGGTTCGCTGAATACGCAGGTCTTGCCCATTTCGGTCAGGCGCTCGCGCATCGCCGCAACATGCCGGGCGCCCGGCCGGACTTCTGCCGCAACGCTGAACACGCCCGCATGCTTGAGGCCATAGGCATCTTCGAAATAATCGAACGCTTCGTGAAACACAAAATACGGCTTGCCGGAAATTCCTGCGACACGGGCCTTGATCCGCGTATCCAGCGCATCCAGCCGCGTGTTGAAGGCCTGGGCGTTGCTGCTGTAACGCGCGGCATTGGCCGGGTCGGCGGCGCTCAGGTCGGCGGCCATCTTCGCGGCGATCACCCGGGCATTGAACGATGACAACCACAAATGCGCGTCAAGACTGCCTGGACGGTGATCATGGTCGTGCTCGTCCGGGTCTTCTTCCTCATGGGAAGCGCTGTCCGCAGCAAAGTGGCGTAGGCGCATGCCCGGCAGCGACTGGACATCGACAGTAGGCAATGTGCGATTTTTCAGCACGCGCGGCAGGAAGCTTTCCATGTCCGGGCCGATCCAATAGAGCAGATCCGAGTCGCGAACGCGCCGCACGTCGGATGGCCGCAAAGCATAGTTATGCGGCGACGCGCCCGGCGGCAGCAGCACCTCTGGCGAGCCAACGCCGTCCTGCACAGCTGCGGCAATCAGCTGCAATGGCTTGATGCTGGTGAGGACGTGAACCTCGGCCTGAGCCGGGGCATTTGCCAGGAAACTGGCCGATAAAGCGATGAAAAGGGCAAAAAGACGGTGCACGTGGGCCACTCATTGACGGCGGGAACAGGTAACATAATAACGTCTCTCACAAAAATCGTCGCCGCTCATGCCTATAACACCGTTGGCCAGTCGTCCCCATGATCACTCCCACTGCGTGCACACCGCGCTCGCCGAGGCCGATGCGCTTTGCGCCGAGAAAGGCCTGCGCCTGACCGCATTGCGTCGTCGCGTCCTGGAATTGGTCTGGCACAGTCATAACCCCTTGGGTGCCTACGACATCCTCGCGGTCCTCAGCGAAGAAGACGGTCGCCGCGCCGCGCCGCCGACGGTCTATCGGGCACTGGATTTCCTGCTGGAAAACGGTCTGGTGCATCGCATCGCATCGCTCAACGCCTTCACCGGCTGCAATCACCCGACCCACGCCCATCAGGGCCAGTTCCTGATTTGCCGGGAATGCCACGCCGCCATTGAGTTGCAGCATCCGGCCATCAGCGATGCGGTGATTGCCGCTGCGGCCGAAGTCGGCTTCGCGGTGGAAGGCCAGACCGTGGAAATCGTCGGTATCTGTTCCGGCTGCAAGGCAGCCTGATGAGCAATGCACTGATCACCCTTGAGCAGGTGCGCGTCACGCTGTCCGGGCAAAACGTGCTGGAAAACATCCAGCTGAGCGTCAAGCCAGGGGAAATCGTCACGTTGATCGGGCCCAACGGCGCGGGCAAGACCACGCTGGTGCGTGCGGTGCTCGGCCTGCTCACCCCGGATTCCGGTAAGGTCTGGCGCAAGCCGAAACTGCGCGTGGGCTACATGCCGCAAAAACTGCACATCGACGCGACATTGCCGCTGTCGGTGCTGCGCTTTTTGCGTCTGGTGCCGGGCGTGGATCGCGCGGCAGCCCTTGCCGCATTGGCCGAAGTCGGTGCCGAAAAGGTCATCGACAGCCCATTGCAGAGTGTTTCCGGCGGGGAAATGCAGCGCGTGCTGCTCGCCCGCGCGTTGTTGCGCGAACCGGAATTGCTGGTGCTGGACGAGCCGGTGCAAGGTGTTGACGTGGCCGGGCAGGCCGAGCTTTACAGCCTGATCACCCGTCTGCGGGATCGTCACGGCTGCGGCGTGTTGATGGTTTCCCACGACTTGCATCTGGTGATGAGCACCACCGATCAGGTGGTGTGCCTGAATCGCCATGTGTGCTGCTCCGGCCACCCGGAGCAGGTCAGTCATGACCCGGCGTTCGTCGAGCTGTTCGGCAAGAACGCCCAGAGCCTGGCGATTTATCACCACCATCACGACCACGCCCATGACCTGCATGGCGAAGTCGTGGCGGACGCCGCGGAACCCGCGCCTCACACCCACAATCACGTTCATGGAGATAGCTGCAAGCATGGCTGATTTTCTACTGTATGCCTTGCTTGCCGGGCTGGCGTTGGCGCTGGTGGCCGGGCCGTTGGGCTCGTTCGTGGTCTGGCGGCGCATGGCTTATTTTGGCGATACGTTGTCCCACGCGGCATTGTTGGGCGTTGCCTTGGGCTTTTTGCTGGATGTCAGCCCGACCATCGCGGTGACTGTCGGCTGTCTGTTGCTGGCAGTTCTGCTAGTGACCCTGCAACAGCGTCAGCCGCTGGCGTCGGACACGCTGCTGGGGATTCTGGCGCCAAGCACATTGTCTCTGGGCCTTGTGGTGCTGAGCTTCATGCACGACGTGCGCATCGACCTGATGGCTTATCTGTTCGGCGATCTGCTGGCGATCAGCCCGACGGATCTGGCCTGGATTCTCGGCGGCGCGGCAGCGGTGCTGGCGTTGATCATCGCGCTGTGGCGGCCATTGCTGGCGATCACCGTGCATGAAGAGCTGGCCAAGGTCGAAGGTTTGCCCGTAGCGGCGCTGCGCATGACCTTGATGCTGCTGATCGCGGTGGTTATTGCCGTGGCGATGAAGATTGTCGGTGTATTGCTCATCACTTCGCTGCTGATCATTCCGGCGGCTGCGGCACAGCGTCACGCCCGTTCGCCGGAGCAGATGGCACTGGGCGCGAGCGTGTTGGGCGTGGCCGCGGTGTGTATTGGCCTGTCCATGTCATGGTTCAAGGACACCCCCGCCGGACCCTCGATTGTGGTGTCGGCAGCAGCGTTATTTCTGCTCAGTTTTGTTCTACCCAAGCGGGCGGTGTAGACTTGCTCGTTTTTTGCGCAATTAGAGAATCGCAGGAATGAAGCCGTTTGCATCCCGTTATCTGCTGCTTGCCGCATTTTCCATCCTGTTGGGTGCCTGTCAGAGTGCGCCCACTGTTGAGGCGCCCGCGCCCGAGACACCCCCTGACGCGTTCGCACAGCTGGAGCAAAGTATCACCAGCAGTGAATTGGCGACCGCCGAAGATCAGCTGGCTGCGCTACAAGCTGCTGCGCCCACTGATATCCGCCTGGAGCAATTTCAGCGGCGTCTGGCCGAGGCTTATTTGAGCCGCAGCCAGATCGTGCTGCAAAAGGGCGACGTCAATGCTGCCGCGACGGCACTTAGCCGCGCTCGCGCGCTAATGCCCACGGCTCCGGCGCTGACCAGTGGCGTCAACGGTGCCATTGCCCACGCCCGTAAGGCCGAGCTGGACAAGGCTGAAGCTGATTTAAAAGCAGCCGAAGCCAGGCGCATCGCCAAACTGATCGATCCCACGGCAGAAAGCACGACGATTGCATTGAAAATTGGCGATATGGTGCAACTGCGTCGCCAACTGGATGCCATCGCCGCTGATACCGTGGCATTCAATTGTGATGTGGTGCTGCAAGTGCCGCGCACTGAAGACTATCCATGGCTGGCCACGTTGTTAACCAAACGGGTGAACAAGATTAATCCGGATTTCGAGCTGGACCTGCGCCGCGTGATCGAGCGCAATGAGAAGGCCCAGATCGTGCTCAAGCCTGCTCAGTTGTAAAGAACGACAAATAAGTGGGAGCGAGCTTGCTCGCGAAGGTGTATCAGCCAGTAGGTAGCCGGCGGATGTACAGATGCCTTCGCGAGCAAGCTCGCTCCCACAATACTTACAGCCTTAAGCCGGAATCGCCTTGGCCTTAGGCTCGCGAGCCCAGACCCGATGCTGGGCAATCGCGTCGAAGAACGTCTTGAACGACGCACTATCGGCAACTTCCAGCAAGCCGGCATCCAGATCCAGATGCAGCAACTTCACCAATTCCTTGGCTTCGGCGCTGAACGAGATGGCCTTGAGGTGCTTGTAGGCTTCCAGCACATAGTGCAGCGCCACGCCGTCGCCACTCAGTGCCTTGACCGAAGCAGCACCGCCCGGAATGAACACCGCGTCGAATGCCACCGAAGGCAAGCCTTCCATTGAAGCGTCCACGGCCAGAGTTGCGCCGCCAGCAGTCTTGACCGGCGCCGAGGTCGGGCCAAGCACTTTGGAATGCGCGCCTTGTGCCTCCAGTGCGGCCTTCATCGCCGCCACGGCTTTGTCGTCCACGCCGTCAGCCACCAGAATTGCCACTTTGCGCGAAACGATGTCCCCGGAAAGCAGATTGGCCTGGCTCAGCAGCGGCGATTCTTTGATGGACGTCGATTTGGCGGGCACGGTCCCGGCTTTCGGCGCTGGCAGGCCCAGGTTCGCCGCTACTCGACTGGCCAGTTCCAGATCGATGTTGGCGAGGATTTCATTCACCTGACGCGCACGGATGTGTTCGCGATCCACTTTGCCCAGCTCGAAGCTGTACGCCGCAATGATGTGCTCTTTCTCGTGGTGGCTCATGCTGTTGAAGAACAGCGTTGCCTGAGAGAAGTGATCGCCGAACGACTCGCTACGCTCGCGTACTTTGTGGGCTTCAACACGCTCGTGATACGTCTCGAAGCCGCCGTCTACCGGGCCTGCCGGGGTTTCTTTCGGCCAGCCGCCGTCAATCGAATTCGGCTCGTAACTCGCACGGCCTTTGTCGATGGTCGTGCGGTGCTGCGCATCACGTTGACCATTATGGTTCGGCGCAACCGGGCGGTTGATCGGGATTTCGTGGAAGTTCGGCCCGCCCAGGCGGCTGATCTGCGTGTCGGTGTAGGAAAACAGGCGACCTTGCAGCAGCGGATCGTTGGAGAAGTCGATACCGGGCACGATGTGGCCAGGGCAGAACGCGACTTGCTCGGTTTCCGCAAAGAAGTTGTCCGGGTTGCGGTTGAGTACCATTTTGCCCAGCGGCGTTACCGGTACCAGCTCTTCGGGGATGATTTTGGTTGGATCGAGCAGGTCGAAGTCGAACTTGTGCTCGTCTTCTTCGGCCACGATCTGCACGCCCAGCTCCCATTCCGGGTAATCACCGGTTTCAATGGATTCCCACAGGTCGCGGCGGTGGAAGTCAGTGTCCTTGCCGGCGAGTTTCTGCGCTTCGTCCCAGACCAGCGAACAGGTGCCGAACTTCGGTTTCCAGTGGAATTTGACGAAGCTCGATTTGCCGTCGGCGTTGATCATGCGGAACGTGTGCACACCAAAGCCTTGCATGGTGCGCAGGCTTTTCGGGATGGCGCGGTCGGACATGGTCCAGAGCACCATATGCGCCGATTCCGGCACCAGCGAAACAAAATCCCAGAACGTGTCGTGAGCGGAACCGCCAGTCGGGATTTCGTTATGCGGCTCAGGCTTCACGGCGTGAACGAAGTCTGGAAACTTGATCGCGTCCTGAATGAAAAACACCGGCATGTTGTTGCCGACCAGATCGTAGTTGCCTTCGCCGGTATAAAACTTGACCGAAAAACCACGCACGTCGCGCACGGTATCGCCCGAGCCGCGCGGGCCTTGTACGGTAGAGAAGCGCGCGAACACCGGGGTTTTCTTGCCCGGATCACGCAGGAATTCAGCCTTGCTCAGCGCGGAGTGATTTTCATAGGTCTGGAAATAACCGTGAGCGCCGGTACCACGGGCGTGGACGATCCGCTCCGGGATGCGCTCGTGGTCGAAGTGGGTGATCTTCTCGCGCATGATGAAATCTTCAAGCAGCGATGGACCGCGCGCGCCCACTTTCAGCGTGTTCTGGTTATCGGAAACTTTCACGCCCTGATTGGTGCGCAGGGCCTGATTGGTGGCGTCGGAGCGAAACTGTTCTAGGCTCTCGAGCTTTTCGTTGGTATTGCCCCGGTCGAGCGTGTCGGTGCCAGCCAGGTCACTTTTGGTGCTGGGTGCAATGGGTGTCTTTTTAGTAGCCATCAGGCAAAAACTCCTCGGTTCAGAATGGCCCGTATGCTCGATTCGGCAGGGCTCAAACAAGCGGAATTCCCCCGCACGGTACAGGGGGAAGTCGCGATGCTCATTTAGTGACCGGGGAGAAAATCAGCCGTTCCGTGAATTTTTCAATCTTCGGTTGGCCGGTATCGGGTAGGTCGCGTTCCAATCCCAGCGTTTTTTACGAAACCACTGATCGCCTTATGCCAAAATCGCAGGCCGCTTATGAAATAAATGCTAAATACCTCTTGGCGGACAGGCTAAAATGCGCGCCCGGCTTATCCAGCCGTTGCGAAGCAGCCCGTGTGCGTCCTGCCACTGCGCTGATTTTTTACCGCGCCCCCACAAGGTTCGCTACGTGATCGAGTTTCATAACGTCCACAAAACCTATCGGGTGGCAGGCAAGGAAATTCCGGCCCTGCACCCCACCAGCCTGCGCGTCGAAGACGGCCAGGTGTTCGGCCTCATCGGCCATTCCGGCGCCGGCAAAAGTACCTTGCTGCGCCTGATCAATCGCCTGGAAACCCCGAGCGGCGGGCAGATCATTGTTGACGACGAAGACGTTACGGCACTGGACGCCAACGGCTTGCGGCGCTTTCGTCAGCAGGTCGGGATGATCTTCCAGCACTTCAACCTGCTGGCGTCCAAGACCGTGGCCGACAACGTTGCCATGCCGCTGACGCTGGCGGGCGACATGTCCCGCAAACAGATCGACCAGCGCGTCGCAGAATTGCTGGAGCGCGTGGGCTTGTCCGATCACGCGAAGAAGTATCCGTCGCAGTTGTCAGGCGGCCAGAAACAACGCGTCGGCATCGCCCGGGCCCTGGCCACCAAGCCGAAAATCCTGCTGTGCGACGAAGCCACCAGCGCGCTGGACCCGCAAACCACGGCGTCGGTCCTGCAATTGCTGGCCGAGATCAATCGCGAGTTGAAGCTGACCATTGTCCTGATTACCCACGAGATGGATGTGATTCGTCGCGTCTGCGATCACGTGGCGGTGATGGATGCGGGTGTGATTGTCGAGCAAGGCACCGTTGCGGACGTGTTCCTGCATCCGCAGCACGTGACCACCAAGCGCTTTGTTCAGGAACACGAGCAGATCGACGAAAGCGAACAGCGCGATGACTTCGCCCACGTTGAAGGCCGCATCGTGCGCCTGACGTTCCAGGGCCAGGCCACTTACGCACCGCTGCTGGGTACCGTCGCCCGGGAAACTGGCGTCGATTACAGCATCCTCGCCGGTCGTATCGACCGCATCAAAGACACCCCTTACGGGCAACTGACGCTGGCCATCACTGGCGGCGACATGGACGCCGCGTTCGCGCGCTTCACCGCTGCGGATGTCGACATGGAGGTGCTGCGCTGATGCAAGCTTTCATCGAACTGTTTTCCAACGTCGACTGGCAGGAAATCTGGATCGCCACCGGCGATACCCTGAACATGCTCGTGGTTTCCCTGGGCTTCACGGTGCTGTTCGGCCTGCCGCTGGGCGTGCTGCTGTTCCTGACTTCGCCGCGCCAATTGCTGGAAAACAAGCCGCTGTATTCGGTGCTATCAATCGCGGTCAACCTGCTGCGCGCCTTGCCGTTCATCATTTTGCTGATTGTGATGATGCCGCTGACGCAGATCATCACCGGAACTTCCCTGGGGATCCTCGGCACTTTGCCGCCGCTGATCGCCGGAGCCACGCCGTTCTTTGCGCGACTGGTCGAGACGGCGCTGCGTGAAGTCGACAAAGGCATCATCGAAGCGACCCAGGCCATGGGCGCCACCACGCGGCAGATCATCGTCAAGGCGCTGCTGCCGGAAGCGCGCCCCGGCATTCTTGCGGCGATTACTGTGACCGCGATTGCGCTGGTGTCGTTTACTGCAATGGCCGGTGCCGTCGGCGCTGGCGGCCTGGGTGATCTGGCGATTCGCTACGGTTACCAGCGTTTCCAGAACGATGTGATGTTCGTGACGGTCGTATTGCTGTTGGTGCTGGTGCAGATCCTGCAAACCATCGGCGACAAACTGGTCGCGCACTACACACACCGATAATTGAATTGGCTGGTGATGAACCAGCAAATGCCCGCCACACGGCGCGCACTCAAGGGAGTTGATCCATGAAAAAGCTGTTGGCCGTATTTGCCGCTGTGGCCGCGTTGTCCGCGCACGCCGATGAAACCCTGACCGTCGCTGCCAGCGCCGTGCCCCACGCCGAGATTCTCGAGTTCGTGAAACCGACGTTGGCCAAAGAAGGCGTGGACTTGCAGATCAAGGTCTTCAACGACTATGTGCAGCCGAACCTGCAGGTTGCGGAAAAGCGCATGGACGCCAACTTCTTCCAGCACCAGCCGTATCTGGATGAGTTCAACAAAGGCAAGGGCACTGATCTGGTCAGCGTCGGCAAGGTTCACGTCGAACCGTTCGGCGCGTACTCCGAAAAGTACAAGTCCTTGACTGAACTGAGCGAAGGCCCCGATGGCATCAACGTTGCCATCCCTAACGACGCCACCAATGAAGGCCGTGCGCTGCTGCTGCTGGCCAAGGCTGGCCTGATCACCCTGAAGGACCCGACCAGCATCCTGGCGACGCCTAAGGACGTGCTGCAAAACCCGAAAAACCTGAAGTTCCGCGAACTGGAAGCCGCAACCTTGCCAAGGGTGCTGACTCAGGTTGACCTGGCGTTGATCAACACCAACTTTGCGCTGGCGGCCAAGCTTGATCCGACCAAGGATGCGCTGATCATCGAAGGTGCCGAATCGCCTTACGCCAACATCCTGGTGACCCGCACCGAGAACAAGGACGCCGACGCAGTCAAAAAACTCGTCGCCGCCTTGCAGAGCCCGGAAGTGAAAGCGTTCATTCTTGAGAAATACAAAGGCGCTGTGGTTCCAGCGTTCTGATTTGAATCCAGCGAGCCCGCTCCTACGGGGGCGGGGCAGCGATTGCGTTACTGGGATGTGACCAAATTAAAAACGCAATGTGGACAGAATCAATGCCCCAAGCGGATTTTCATCGGCCATAACCAGTTTTACGGCCATGATAAAACAAACCGTAATTAACATCGGCCTGATCAAATGGGCTCCAAATCGGACAGCACATCGAGCGCCCAACTGTGCTCCGACAAAAGCGGCAGCAGCCATGGTCAAGGCAATGGGCAAGATGATTGCTCCCTTCCAGGCAAAAACGGTAAGCGCACCCAGATTGCAGGACGCATTCAAGAACTTGCTGTTCGACATGGCGCGCAGGATTCCCTGGCCCATCAGCATGACGAAAGCGACCATAAAAAAAGAGCCAACGCCGGGGCCAAAGACACCGTCATAGAATCCAATCAACGGGGCAATGATCACTGTAAAAACCAGAATTGAAACTCTGGCTTTTCGTTGCACATCGTCCAGTTTTGGAGCGAGGGCGAAGTAGGTCGCCACGATGATGAGCAATATCGGAACGATGAACTCTAGCGCCATCTTTGGAAGGTAACTGATCGAAAGCGCTCCCAAGGCACCTCCAAGGAAAGACATCACAGCCATTGGCGCGCCCCGACGCCACTCAATCAGTCCTTTTCGCGCAAAGGCGACGGTGGCGGATAACGTTGCGGACGCGGCCTGGAATTTGTTCGTCGCAATTGCCGCTACCGGATCAATGCCCGCCATGAATAGTGCCGGCAAAGTAATAAGGCCACCCCCGCCCGCAATGGCATCAAAAAAACCTGCCAGAAAAGCGACAGCCGCCAGCGATAAAAGAATCGTGATGTCTATTTCAATCAAAAGCTCACCTCTGACACTTGGGATATGTTGTATTAGCCTTGTACGATAAGTGGGTCGTCGCTCAGGATTATGGGCTCGGCAAATCTGGAGTACCCAAACAGGCGAACAAGCAGACGACGATTATCCTGGATGATTTCCCGGCAATGCAGGGCACGGGAATTGTTAATGATCAGCGCAGAGGATGGCTGCAATACAAAAGCGAAGGGTGTTGCTGACTGAATGCGAGATTTGAAATTCATGAACGCTTGCTTGACCAGCGGGGTTGCGTCGGGGAGTACAGAAAACCGGTAGTTGTTATACCTTACTGAGAACTCGCCTTGCGGATCAAATTCAAGGATCGAGACGCTACTGTCCTGCTCACCCTTACCCTTCACAAAAGAATCACTTCGGGTATATCTAAATGAGGGGGAAGTCAAAGCCAGCGCATCCCTTATGCCAATTTCATCCAGAATTCTGCCTAGAGGGATTACCTGTGTTGGTTCATCAAGTGGATTCCAAAGGGCAGTGAGAATAAGGGATGATGGCGCTGGGGAGTGCAAATCCCGGGAATGAACGGAGCAGTGATAGGGTGCTTCGGTGTGAGGTCCTAAACCTGCACCTGCGTGCGAGCTCAAATTGACGGGATGGGCGGGGCCTTCATCATCACGCGGGTTTCGACCGTCCCCTTTGAAGTTAGCGACGAAACGAACTATTTTGCCGTCGTTATCCATATCAAAGGCAAAGGGCCTTTGCTGAACGAGGCATAGCAGTAATTGATTGCGGGCCGCCAGATAATTGCCACGGGAGTCGTACTCAAGTTCAGCGAGCGAGGGCAATACATCCGGGATATCGAAATCATCCGGAACCAGCATTCCCGTGAACATCAGCACAGCCAGGTGACCGTCTGCGTAGTTATCCAGATACGTTTTTTGTTTTACGCTGAGTTTTGAAACAAACAACTCAGCGTAGTGTTTCGCAATTTTCTGAACGCCAGAAACTGAGGGGCCACCCGCATCAGCCAGATGTCGGGTAAAAACATCCAGTGTTGATGCCTGATGTTCATTCAGAATGATTTCCACGACTTCTATCAGATCATCTGAGGGTGGATGCAATTTATACATTCAGCAAAAATACTCAGGCTAATAATTTGCAGGAACAGCGATGCCCACAAAAATAAGCTATTAATCCCTGGCAAATAACATACATATTTATATGCGGGTGTACCAAATCTTTATCCGTCCACCATTTTTGTAGGAGCCAACTTGCTGGCGAGGCGTTGATCCGAATATTGCCTCGCGAACAAGTTCGCTCCTAAGGTGAACGGTTATTTGCGCTGCAACAACCCTGGCAACTGCGCCACCAGCTTTTGGTTATTCAATGGCGCACGGATGAACCCGCGTTGCGTGCCGTCCGGGCCGAGCAGGGCCAGGTTGCCGCTGTGATCCACGGTGTAGTTCGGCTTGCTGGTGTCGGCGGGTATGAACGGGATGCTCACCGCGTTGGCCAGTTTCTGGATGTCCGCAACGGACGCCGTCAGGCCGATGAACTCCTTGTCGAAATACCCCAGGTATTGCTTGAGCTGCGCCGGCGTGTCGCGGTTCGGATCGACGCTGATCAGCACCACGCGCAGGTTCGCCAGGACGTCCTTGGGCAGCTCGCTCTTGATCTGCCGCAGCTGGGCGAGGGTGGTCGGGCAAATGTCCGGGCAGAAGGTGTAACCGAAAAACAGCACCGTCCACTTGTCTTTCAATTCGTTGACTACTATCGGCTGGCCATCCTGATTGGTCATTTTCAGGTCGGGCAGGCTGCGGCTTTGCGGCAGCAGGATGACTCCGGCGTCGATCAGCGCAGTCTGGTCGCCCTGGCCCTTGCCCGAGAGCACGCGGTTGACGGTCAGGCCGAGAATCAAGGCGACGATGGCTGCGAGGATAAAAACGGTCTTCTGGGTTCGAGTCATAGGGTCAACAGTAAGTAGTGGTCTACGAGCAGGGCGATGAACAGCAGGAACAAGTAGTAGATAGAGTACTTGAAGGTATTCATCGCCGCGTGCGGCCGAGCGCCACGGTACAACACCCAGGTCCATTGCAGGAAGCGCGCGCCAAGTCCCAGGGCGCAGAGCAGATACAACGGGCCACTCATCTGGATCACATACGGCAGCAGGCTGACCGCCAGCAAGATCAGCGTATAGAACACGATATGCACTTTGGTGTAGTGCTCGCCATGGGTGACCGGCAGCATCGGGATGTCGGCCTTGGCGTATTCCTCCTTGCGATGAATCGCCAGCGCCCAGAAGTGCGGCGGCGTCCAGGCGAAGATGATCAGCATCAGCAACAGCGGTTCGGCGCTGACGTGTCCGGTGACCGCGACCCAACCCAGCAAGGGCGGCGCAGCACCCGCCAGTCCGCCGATGACAATGTTCTGCGGCGTCGCGCGCTTGAGAAAACCGGTGTAGATCACCGCGTAACCCAGCAACGAGGCCAGCGTCAGCCATGCGGTCAGTTGATTGGTGAAGGCCAGCAGCAACGCCTGGCCGCTCAGCGCCAGGATCAGGGCGAAAATCAGCGCAGCGCGTGGCGACACGCGGCCTACAGCAATCGGTCGTTTATGGGTGCGGGCCATCAGCGCGTCAATCCGCCGATCCACCACATGATTGACCACCGCTGCGCCGCCGGCACAACAGGCGATGCCCAGATTGCCGAACACCAGCACCGCCCAGGGCACGCCCGCGCGCGTCGCGAGAAACATGCCCACCAGCGAAGTGATCAGCATCAGCACCACGACCTTGGGCTTGGTCAGCTCCAGATAGTCGCGCCAGAGCGCCTGGTTGTGATGGGCGCGGGTTAGTGTGGTCATGGGAGTTATGATCCCTGTGGGAGCGAGCTTGCTCGCGAAGTGGCAGGTACATTCGGCAGACTATCCGCGCTGCAAATACAGTTTTCGCAAGCAAGCTTGCTCCCACGAACTGCGTGCTCGCTGCGCCTTGGCGCTCGAGCGGACACCCGAACCCGGAAATTAATCAGCACCATACTCAGCATTAACGCCGCGCCGCCTGCGTTATGCGCCACGGCGACCGCCAGTGGCAGATGAAAAAGCACATTGCTGATGCCCAGGCCAATCTGCACTCCCAGCGCCAGCAGTAACAGCGTCGCCATGCCCTTGAAACCGGCTTTCCTGAGCTGCCACGCCAGCGCAAGCAGGGAGAACGTCACCAGCAGCGCACCGATGCGATGGGTCAGGTGAATTGCTGTGCGGGCTTCGCTGTCGAGTTTGCCGCCCAGATAATTCGGGCCGATGTGCTGCGTCAGGTGAAAGCCATTGGCGAAATCCGCCTCCGGCCACCATTGGCCCTGACACGTGGGCAGATCGGTGCAGGCCATCGCCGCATAATTGGAACTGACCCAGCCGCCCAAGGCGATTTGCACGGTCACCAGCAAGATACCGATGGCCGCCATGCGCCGCAGTCGCACCGGCAGTTGCGGCTGGATCGGAAAAGCGCCACTCAGGCGCACCGTCAGCAGAAACAGTAGGCTCAGGGTTGCGACGCCGCCCAGTAAATGCGCGGTGACCACCTGCGGCCAGAGCTTGAGGGTTACCGTCCACATGCCGAATGCCGCCTGGGCAAACACCACGCCGAGCAACACCAGCGGCAGTTTCAGTGGTTGCCCGGCGATATGCCGTCGCTGCCAGGCCTGCGCCGCCAGCAACAGAATCAGCAGCGCCAGCCCTCCGGCGAAATAGCGATGGGTCATCTCGTTCCAGCCTTTTTCGGCATGGACCGGCGTGTCCGGGTAATGCAGTTCGGCGTGGGCCAGCTGCGCCTCGCTGGCTGGCACGCTGATGAAGCCGTAACAACCTGGCCAGTCAGGGCAACCCAGCCCGGCATGGGTCAGCCGCGTGTAGGCACCGAGTAACACCACGAACAGCGCCAGCAGCGTGGCAAGCAGAGCGAGACGAAATCCGGGCTTGGTCATGACGACCCCCTATCCGATATTCGACAGTTTCAGCAGTTGGCGCAGATCGTTGAGCAAGTCTTTACCCTTCACGTCCACGTCGTAGCGAAGCACAAGGTTGCCGTGGGGATCGACGATCCAGAGTTGTGGCGCCTCGATGCCAGGCGCGGTTTTTTGATAACGCGGCAACTCCAGCGGGTAGCGCTGCAATTGCGGGTATTCCCGGGTCAGCCTGGCGGTGTAGTCGGCGTCCAGCGGTTGGGCGACGGCCAATGCGTGACTGGCGCGAGACGCGTCGCGGCCCAGGCCGATCTGAATCTGCCGGGCCAGATACACCAGGTGCTGGCATTGGGCTTCACACACCTTGGGCGCACTGACCAACAGCTGCCAGCGCGACTCGTCGGCCTGGACCCCAAGGTCGGCGCGGCTTTGACCATTGCCGATCAATTCGCCATGAAAGCTGCGGTTCTCCGGCACCCAGAACTTGAACTTGTACATGCTGGTGGCCAGGATCATCGGGCCGATGGCCACCAGCAAGACCAGAATCAGCTGCCAGCGGCCCTTGCGGCGGCTCAGCGGCGGGCGTGGCTCAGACGTGCTGGTGGGGTTCATGACCGTTCCCATGGTTGTCCTCCTTGTTATTGTTGTTCTGTTTGTTCTGTTTGTTCTTGCTCTGCGCGGTGTGCCAGCCCAGGTACACATAAAGGCCGGTTAGTGCAGTCGCCAACGCAAACCACTGCACGGCGTAGCCCTGATGTTTTTCCGGTCCCATTGCCACCAGCGGCCAGTCCAGTCGATAGGCGCCCAGTTCCGACGCCATGCGCAACTCCTGGGGAAAACCGTCGCGGCCCAGTTCCGCCCAGAGCTTGCCCGCATCCACCGCCGTGACCAGTCGCGGCCACGGCGCGTTGGCCATGTCCGCGTGCAACTGGAATGTGGCGCCGGGGGCCACGTAAACCCAGGCTTCGACATCGAGCAGCTGAATCGGCGTCTGAAACTGTGGCGGCGTGCGGCGATCAGGCCATGGCAGCCAACCACGATTGAGCAGTATCCACAGCCCGCTGGCCTGGTCCTGAAAGGGCTGCAGCAGTTCGACGCCGACCTTGCCTTCCCGAGTGCTGTTATCGAGCAACAGACTGTGTTCAGGGTCGAAGCGCCCGCGCAACTGCACACGGCGATAAGCCGGATCGGCGCTGGTTACCAACGGTTCGATCCGCACCGGTTCTGCCGCACGGCGCTCGGCGTAGTGGGCGAGCATCACGCGCTTTTCCTCGCCGCGACCCAGCTGCCAGAAACCGAGCGCGATCAGGCACGGCAGCAGGCTGAACACCACCAGCGTCGGCAGCAGCCCGGGCGCAAAACGCTTCATCGCTGCGCCCGGCCTGACTGTGCATCCCCACCTATACTCCATTGCATCGCGTTTGCTCCTGGAGTTGCCTGATGCTCAAAGCAGCGATTGTCCTGATGCTTTTCGCCACCACGGCCAGCCTGTTCAGCGGCCTGTTCTTTCTGGTCAAGGACGACAGCCATTCGACGCGTCTGGTGAAAGCACTGACCATCCGCGTCAGCCTGGCGGCCATTACCCTGGCGCTGATTACCTGGGGCTTTTACAGCGGCCGACTGGTTTCGCATGTGACGTGGTAATGGACCTTCTGCAATGACTGTTCCGCGAGAGTGGCTTTAGCCGGGAGAGCGCTCTCCCGGCTAAAGCCGGTCCTACAGCACATACACAAATACAAACAACCCGATCCATACCACGTCCACGAAGTGCCAATACCAGCTCGCCGCCTCGAAACCGAATTGATGCTCAGCATCGAAATGCCCGCGCAGGACCCTCATCAGCATCACGAACAGGATGATGGTGCCGATGGTGACGTGTGCGCCGTGAAAGCCGGTGAGCATGAAAAACGTCGCGCCGTAGATGCCCGAACCCAGGGTCAGGCCGAGTTCTTTGTAAGCGTGCACATATTCTTCGGCTTGCAAGGTCAGGAAGCTCAAGCCGAGCAGCACGGTGATCGCCAGCCAGATTTTCAACGCGCCGCGATGACCTTTTTTCAACGCGTGGTGGGCGATGGTGATGGTCACGCTGGAGCTGACCAGCAGGATCGTATTGATCAGCGGCAAGTGCCACGGGTCGATAATGCCCTTGGGCGCCGGATACAGTTTCGGGTCCGGCGTGTTGAGCATCGGCCAGGTGTATTCGAAATTCGGCCAGAGCATGTGCGCGATGGCCTTGGAGCCTTCGCCGCCCAGCCACGGACCGGACCAATAGCGGATGTAGAACAGCGCGCCGAAAAAGGCGACAAAGAACATCACCTCGGAAAATATGAACCAGCTCATGCCCCAGCGAAACGAGCGGTCCATCTGCGCGCTGTACAGGCCCGAGCGGCTTTCCTTGATGACCGTTCCGAACCAGCCAAACATCATGTAGGCGATCAGCAATCCGCCGACGAAGAAGATCAGCGGCCCATGGGATTCCGGGCGCGCGGCCTTCATGTCGTTGAACCAGGTGCCCAGGCCATACATGGTCACCAGCAACCCGACGGTTGCGATGATCGGCCATTTGCTCTGCGCCGGAACGTAGTAATGCTCATGCACTGCCATATGCTTCTCCTTGCTAACCGCCATTGTTCGCGACACGCGCAGCAGGGGGTTGGCGAGCGGTAATGTCGAACAGCGTGTAGGCCAGCGTCAGGTGTTTCACGTCCTTGGGCAGGTCGCGATCCACAATGAAACGCACCGGCATTTCGATACGCTGGCCCGGTTGCAGCACTTGCTGGGTGAAGCAAAAACATTCGGTCTTGTGGAAATAAACCGCTGCAGTGCCCGGTGAAATACTCGGCACTGCCTGGGCGGTCATGGGCTTGTCGGTGGGGTTCTGGGCAATGAACAGCATCTCGTTGACGGCGCCGGGATAAACCTCCAGCTGCTCGGCCTTGGGATAAAAACCCCAGACCATGTCCACCGCATTGGTCGACAGAAACTGCACCCGCACCCGGCGGCTTTGATCGATGACCTGCGAGCCTTCATATGCATCGCCGGTCTTGCCATTGATGCCGAACGCCTTGCACATCACGGTGTACAGCGGCACCAGTGCGAAGCCGAAGGCAAACATCACCACTACGATCAGCAGCAGGCGGGTGACGAGGCGTTTGTTCGGGCTTGGGTTGGTCATCTGGAGCAGGCTTCGGCAAGCGTGTTCATTTCACCTCCGGCGGCGTGGTGAAGGTGTGATACGGCGCAGGCGACGGGATGCTCCACTCCAGGCCTTCAGCTCCATCCCAAGGCTTGGCGGGTGCTGGTTCGCCGCCGCGAATGGTCTTGATCACGATGAACAGGAAAAAAATCTGCGTTGCGCCAAAGGTGAACGCGCCGATGGACGACACCATATTGAAGTCGGCAAATTGCAGGTTGTAGTCCGGCACCCGGCGCGGCATGCCCGCCAGACCCACGAAGTGCATCGGGAAGAACGCCATGTTCATACCGATGAAAGACAGCCAGAAGTGCAGCTTGCCCAGGGTTTCGTCGTACATGTGGCCGGTCCACTTCGGCAGCCAGTAATAGGCCGAAGCGAAAATCCCGAAAATAGCGCCAGGCACCAGCACGTAGTGGAAGTGGGCGACGACGAAGTAAGTGTCCTGATACTGGAAATCCGCAGGCGCGATAGCCAGCATCAAGCCGGAGAACCCACCGATGCTGAACAGAATCACGAACGCCACGGCAAACAGCATCGGCGTCTCGAACGTCAGCGAGCCTTGCCACATGGTGCTGACCCAATTGAATACTTTCACCCCGGTCGGCACGGCGATGAGCATGGTGGCGTACATGAAAAACAGCTCGCCCACCAATGGAATGCCCACTACAAACATGTGGTGCGCCCAGACCAGAAACGACAGGAACGCAATGCTCGCCGTGGCGTAGACCATGGAGGTGTAGCCGAACAACGGTTTGCGCGAGAACGCCGGAATGATCGAGCTGACGGCACCAAAGGCCGGCAGGATCATGATGTACACCTCGGGATGGCCGAAGAACCAGAACACATGCTGGAACAACACCGGATCGCCACCGCCCGCCGCGCTGAAGAAACTGGTGCCGAAATGAATGTCCATCAGCATCATCGTCACGCAACCGGCCAGCACCGGCATCACGGCAATCAGCAGGAACGCGGTGATCAGCCAGGTCCAGACAAACAGCGGCATTTTCATCAGGGTCATGCCGGGGGCGCGCAGGTTAAGGATCGTCGCGACCACGTTAATGGCGCCCATGATCGAACTTATTCCCATCATATGGATGGCAAATATAAAGAAGGTCACGCTTTCGGGTGCATATGTCGTGGAGAGTGGCGCGTAGAACGTCCAGCCGAAGTTCGGGCCGCCGCCAGCTGTAAACAGCGTCGAGACCAGTAGCGTGAAGGCCGCAGGCAGCAGCCAGAAGCTGAAGTTGTTCATCCTCGGCAGCGCCATGTCCGGCGCGCCGATCATCAGCGGGATCATCCAGTTGGCCAGCCCGACGAACGCGGGCATGACCGCACCGAACACCATGATCAGGCCATGCATGGTGGTCATCTGATTGAAGAACGCCGGCTCGACGATTTGCAGTCCCGGCTGAAACAGCTCGGCGCGAATCACCATGGCAAACGAACCACCCAGCAGGAACATGGTGAAGCTGAACCACAGGTACAGCGTGCCGATGTCCTTGTGATTGGTGGTCAACACCCAACGCATCAAGCCCTTGGCGGGGCCATGTGCCTGGTCATGGCCCGCGAGGCCATGGTCGTCGATGACTGCACTCATGATCTGTCTCCTGCCAGGATCTGGCTGGTGTTTTCGTTGGAGCGTGGCTTGCCAGCGAAGGCGATATTTCTGCCTGGAAAAATGTTGGGGGTGTACCGACCTCTTCGCGGGCAAGTCGGAATCGCCGCCCGCACGTTCCAACAGATTTCACCGCCGACCGTAAACTGATTCATTTCTGCGCCTGCTTCAAAGCCAGCACATCCTTGGGCGTGACCATGTCGTTGGTGTTGTTGCCCCAGGCATGGCGCTCGTAAGTCACCACGGCGGCGATATCCACTTCCGATAGCTGTTTGCCGAACGCCGCCATCGCCGTGCCCGGTCGCCCGTTGAACACCGTTTTTAAATGTTCTTCCTTCGGTCCGGTGGCCACTTTCGAACCCTTGAGCGCCGGGAACAGCGGCGGCATGCCCTGGCCCTCCGCCTGATGGCAGGCCACGCACGTGGTGTGGTAGATCTTGTCGCCCCGGGCAACGAGTTCTTCGAGGGTCCAGTCCTTGCTGGTCAGCTCCTTGAGCTTGGCGCTTTCTTCCTTGCGGCCCGCCAGCCAGGTCTCGTAATCCGCCTTGGATTTGGCCTCGACCACAATGGGCATGAAGCCGTGGTCCTTGCCGCACAGCTCAGTACATTGGCCGCGATAGATGCCGGGCTTTTCGATGCGGGTCCAGGCTTCGTTGACGAACCCCGGTATCGCGTCGCGCTTCACCGCAAAGGCTGGCACCCACCAGGAATGGATCACGTCGGCACCGGTCACCAGGAAGCGCACTTTTTCACCCACAGGCAACACCAGCGGCTCATCGACCTCCAACAGGTAATGCTCGCCTTTGTCGTCGCGGTTGTGGATCTGATTGGTCGTGGTGGTCAGGTTGCTGAAGAATTCGACGTCCTGGCCCAGGTATTTGTAGTGCCATTTCCACTGGTAGCCGGTGATCTGGATATCGATATCCGATTCACTGGAGTCGTACATCTTGATGAGGGTTTTGGTCGCCGGAATCGCCATGACCACCAGAATCAGCAGCGGCACGATGGTCCACATGATTTCGACTTTGGTGTTTTCATGAAAGTGCGCGGCCTGCTGGCCGGTGGAACGCCGATGCACAATGATCGACCAGAACATCGCGGCAAAAACGACGATACCGATCACCACACAGATCCAGAAAATGGTCATGTGCAGATCGTAAATCGCACTGCTGGTTTCGGTCGCTCCCGGCGCCATATTCACTGTCCAGGCGGCGTGCGCCTGGCCGAATATCAACCACAACAGGAGGCCCATCCAAACTGGTGGATGACGCGTCATCACGGGTTCCCCTTTTATTCTTGTTGTCCCGCAGGTTTTCACCAGCGGTCAAGCTTCAAGGGAGCGGCTGCCACGTCAACTACACCATGACCGCGTCAGACACTTTCAGTGCTGCGGCCATCAGCCAGCTTCCTTTCAATGGCGAGTATAGCCACGCGAATCAGCTACGCAACGCACTGGTAAAAACCGCCGAGTGGGCTATGAGCATTGTTAATAAGTTTGAATAAATGCGTATTTTTGTCCGAAAAGCCCTTTTTAATAGCCATTCCACATAAATGTGAATTTGTTATGACAAATGCGTCTTAGCGAACGTCTCAAGCAGGCTACCTTAAGACTTCCCCTATCAACCCCCTGGTTTTACCGCCGTCAGGAGCCTTCATGAACACCGCCGCTTTGCGCGAGCAGATTCAAAACGCCCATCAACATGAGGCCACTACTGGCCAGTTGTTGCGTCAACTGGAAACTCAATTACCGCACTTGCATCCTGCAATCCACCTTCCTGAGGTTGATGCAAAAGGGGTGTTGAATCGTTTCGTGACAGCGTACATCGATCTGGTTCCGGACCTGCTGGATGCGGCCCATGGAGTGTCTATCGAAGCGGGTATCGAAGGGCAGATAAAACCTGTACTGAAAATCGCCGAACACTTCTTCACCACGCCGCCTGCGATCATGCAGGGCCATGAAGGGCTGGACAGCCTGCTGGACGAGGCCTATCTGGCCCATCGTCTGGTGGAAGAAGTAAATGACCTGTACATCAAGCATTTCGGCCAGCCGCTGATCCCGTCCAACACCACGGTTGCCAGCGTGATCGCTCATCAGCTGATCGGCGAGACCTTCGCCAACCAACTCGACGAAGCGGTTCACCATGCTCTGGATGAAATGCTGGACGAGGACAGCTTCGCCCTGGACTCAGTGGAAGCCTATCGCGAGCGCCTGAGCAGCCCGGACACGGAAGCCGCCTGGAAGCGCTGGCCAAGCCTGTCGCGCCAGCTCGGCGTGGGTCTTGAGCTGGAGCGCAGCAAGGCTTGATCTTCATCACAGCCATTTGAAGTTGAGCGCATCCCGTAGGACTGGCTTTAGCCGGGAGGGCGGAAGGCCTGTCGACGCAACTGCTGCGAATGTACCGGCCTCCTCCCGGCTAAAGCCGGTCCTACGGGTCCTGTTTATTGGCGCCTACGACGTTTTGCTCAACCCGCCGTCGAACCAACCCCCACCGTGGTCCGCACACGGCCTTCCAGTCGGCGCTTCAACCCACGAGGTTCGATGATCAATCGCGAACCTTGCGCTGCGTTGGCGCGGCCCCATTCTTCCAGCAGTTCCAGGCATGAATGGTCGATGTAGCTCAGGTTGTTCAGCGGCACATGCAGCGTGGTGCCGTTGGGCACGTTGCCCAGTGCCTTGGTCAACGCGGGCACCTTGAGGAACGTCGCAGCGCCGACCAGACGCAATTCCATTTCACCTTCGGCATCCAGCGGGATCAGACTGATCTTCAAGCGCGACGCCTTCAGCGCCAGTTTGACCAGTGTCAGACCAAAACCCACCAGAACGCCGGTCAGCAAATCAGTAAAGATGATCGCCGCTGCGGTGGCCGCGTAAGTGAACATCGGCATGCGGCCATAACGACCCAGACCACGAAACGCCTTGAGGTCCACCAGCTTCAAGCCGGTATACACCAGAACACCCGCCAGACTCGCGACCGGAATGCTTTGCAGCACACTGGACAGCAGCAACACGAACGCCAGCAGCCACGCGCCATGAAAGATCGCCGACAAGCGCGTGCGTGCGCCGGCTTGAACGTTGGCCGAGCTGCGCACAATCACGCCAGTCATCGGCAACGCGCCCAACAATCCGCAGAGCATGTTGCCCACACCCTGGGCGCTCAGTTCCTTGTCGAAATCCGAACGCTGGCCGTCATGCATGCGATCCACGGCGGCCGCCGACAGCAGGGTTTCCGCGCTGGCAATGAACGCCACGGCGAAGGCCGCCACCAGAATCGCCGGATCGGCCAGATTCAGCAGGTCCGCAGGGCGCAGCCAATCGATGGCTTCAGCCAGATTGTCCGGCACCTGAACACGCTTGACCTGCAACGCCAGCGCCAGACTGGCCAGCGTCGCCACGCCGACGCCCAGCAAGGCGCCCGGTACGAAACGCAGGGATTGCGGCCGCCATTTATCCCACAGCCACATGATCAAAATCGTACTCAAACCGAGGATGCCGGCCTGCATGCCGGTGCCCGGCCCGATGGCCTGAACCAGCGTCGCGGGGAAGCCGATCAGGTTATCCAGGCCGGAGGGTTTGGGCCCGCCATCGAACATCACGTGAACCTGCGACAGCACGATCAGCACGCCAATCCCGGCCAGCATGCCGTAGACCACCGCTGGCGCCGTGACCCTGAACCAGCAGCCGAGCTTGAAGCGTCCGGCCAGCACTTGCAGCAGGCCTGCCAGCAACAGGATCGGGCCCAACATGGCCATCCCGTGTTCACGCACCACCTCGAACACCAATACCGCCAGGCCCGCAGCCGGACCGCTGACCTGCAACGGCGAACCCGCCAGCCAGCCCACCACCAGACCGCCAATGATGCCGGTGATCAAGCCTTTCGCCGGCGGCATGCCCGACGCAATCGCGATCCCCATGCACAGCGGCAGCGCCACCAGGAATACCACCACGGAAGCCAACAGCTCCCGTGGTAAAACAGATTTCAGTTGAGCTACACCCATGACAAGTCTCCGGGATTCTTCAGACGTGACAATGCCGTGCGGCGCGCGATGCACGCGGGCCGCCACGAACGTGTACGAGTTTTAAAAGCGCGTCGTTAGAAACGCGGTTTCGGCGTGGCCATCGGTGTTGGATGGTCGCCGTCCAGAGGCAGGAAACAATCTTGTTCGGCGTCGTAGGCTCGGATTGCACAGGTCTCGATATCGTAGACCCAGCCGTGGATGAACAGCTGTCCACTGGCCATTTTTGACGCTACAGAAGGGTGAGTACGCAAGTGCTGCAATTGGGCGATGACGTTCTCTTCGGTGAGAACATGCATGGTTTCGGTCTCGCCAGCGCAGTGGCAGTTGTCTTCGACCACGATGCGCGCGACTTCGGCGTGGCGTAACCAGGCTTTGACCGTCGGCATTTTTTCGAGGGTTTGTGGGTTGAGCACCGCGCGCATGGCACCGCAATCGGAGTGGCCGCAAACGATGATGTGGTGCACGCCCAAAGCCAGTACCGCATATTCGATGGCCGTGGAAACGCCGCCATTCATGGGGCCATAGGGCGGAACCACGTTACCGACGTTACGTGTAACGAACAGATCGCCCGGCGAGCTTTGGGTAATCAGCTCCGGGACGATGCGTGAGTCGGCGCAGGTAATGAACATCGCCCTGGGTTGCTGGGCGTTTGCGAGTTTCTTGAACAGTTCTTCCTGCTGCGGGAAGACTTCGTGCCGGAAATGCTTGAAGCCATCAACAATGTGCTTGAGCGCAACGTCGGCGGATTCGGCTTGCGGTCGTTCGTCCGCCAATGCAGCCGAAGCCTGTTTATCCATGTCGTTCATGTCTCATCCTCTTTGACGGATTGATGTGGATGGTAGCTTTGAGGCTGTCAAAGCGGCGCGGTGCACATTCCATTGTACGAGGCCGCTGACTCATTGCGTGTTACACACTAACCGCCAAAACTTAATTGAAACTTAATGCAACGCTCTAGCTCGGCACTCATGGCGATACGACATTATTTTCGCTGCCGTGGTTCAGTCGAGTTAATGACTCTACCGCCAACCCATTACAACAACGACATCTGCCCGCCCGGCGGGCAGAACGCCTCGCTGTCCAGGTTGAAACTCTCGCGTTTGTTCAGCCCAAGACGCTTGATGGCAATACTGTAGCGCTGCGCCAGAAGATCGGCAAAAGGACCTTCACCGCGCATGCGTACGCCGAAGCGGCTGTCGTAGACCTCACCGCCGCGAACCTGCCGGACCAGACTCATCACGTGCTCGGCGCGCTGTGGATAATGTGCCTTGAGCCATTCGTCGAACAGTGGCGCAACTTCCAGTGGCAAACGCAGCATCACATAGCTGGCGCTCAACGCCCCGGCGGCCTTGGCTTCGCTGAGCAGGCTTTCGAGCTCCATGTCGTTGATCATCGGAATCATCGGCGCGCACAGCACGCCCACCGGAATGCCTGCCTCGCGCATCACCCGAATCGCCCGCAAGCGGGCCTTTGGCGCTGCGGCGCGGGGTTCGAGGATGCGTTTGAGCTCATCGTCCAGCGTGGTCAGGCTGATGAAGACCGAGAGCAGCCGCTGTTTCGCCAGTTCGGCCAGCAAATCCAGGTCACGCAGAATCAGCGAGCCTTTGGTGATGATCGTCACCGGATGCCGATAGCGCAGCAGCACCTGCAGCACAGCACGGGTGATCTTGTATTCGCGTTCGATGGGCTGATACGGATCGGTATTCGCGCCCAGAGTAATCGGCGCGCATTTGTAACCCGGCTTGGAAAGCTGTTGTTCCAGCACCGCAGCGGCGTTGGTCTTGGCGATCAGTTTGGTCTCGAAATCCAGGCCCGGCGACATGTCCCAATACGCATGGCTGGGGCGCGCATAGCAATAAATGCAGCCATGCTCGCAGCCGCGATAAGGATTGATCGAGCGATCGAAGGGAATATCCGGCGAGCTGTTGCGCGTGATGATGCTCTTGGCGGTTTCGCTGGTGACCTGCGTGCCCTGGGTCATGGGCACTTCCTGATACCAGCCGTCATCTTCGGCGACCGAGCGATTCGGCGCGAAACGGTTGTGCGGATTACTGGCGGTACCGCGACCGCGAGGCGGGAAAATCAGCGACATGGGGATTTTCTCCTTTGCTGTATATACAGACAGTACAGGAGAAACCGATTATTTCTCTACCCGGCCGATAAAAGGCACAGCAGGTGGAGAACCCGTGCAGACTGTGTGAAAACGTCACGAGCGAAGGCAAGACAAGGCAAAAACAGGCGGAAAAGCGGAGTCTAGGTGTTCTAAATGAGCATTTTCCGCCTGTTTTTAACGCAGTATTGCCGAGCGCAGTAGTTTTCACACAGTCTGCGTGGGAGCGAGCTTGCTCGCGAAAATGCCAGTACATCCAATGCATCTTCCTGGCCTGAAACATCGCCTTCGCGAGCAAGCTCGCTCCCACACAAGTCCGCTCCTACAGGGAGTTGCCTTGAATCACCCCAGATCAACCGGCTTTTTCAGCTTCGGATTCGGGAAGAACTGCACACCCTGCACCTTGGGATCAGCAGGCTTGGCCGCAGGTTTATTGACCCGCGTGCCCAATTCCTTGGGAATCGACTGACCTTGGGCGTTCAGCGTATCGCTGTAGCCGCAGCCCACGCATTCACGATGGGGAACGTCGTCCTCGTTCCACATCATGAGTTTGTCGGGTTCGCTGCACGCCGGGCAGACAGCCCCGGCGATGAAGCGCTTCTTGGTAATGACTACCGGTGTATCGGTCATGCTGCCACTTCCTCACTCAGGCCACTGTGACGCAAGAGTGCGTCAATCGACGGCTCGCGTCCGCGGAAGTCGACGAACAGCACCATCGGCGCCAGCGAACCACCACGGGCCAGAATCGCTTCGCGGAAGGCGCGACCGGTTTCGGCATTGAGTACGCCATCCTCCTCAAACTTCGAGAACGCATCGGCGGACAGCACTTCAGCCCATTTATAGCTGTAGTAACCCGCTGCGTAACCGCCAGCGAAGATGTGCGCGAAGCTGTTCGGGAAGCGATTGTAGGCAGGCGGACGCATCACCGAGACTTCGTCGCGAATGCCTTCGAGTACCTGGGCCACGCTGCGGCCATCGCCATGAGTGGCGTGCAATTCGAAGTCGAACAACGAGAATTCCAGCTGGCGAACCATCATCAGGCCAGACTGGAAATTCTTCGCCGCCAGCATCTTTTGCAGCAGGTCTTGAGGCAGCGGTTCGCCGCTCTCGTAATGACCGGAAATCAGCGCGAGGCCTTCAGGCTCCCAGCACCAGTTTTCCATGAACTGGCTCGGCAACTCGACCGCATCCCACGCCACGCCATTGATGCCCGATACGCCGGCATGTTCAACGCGAGTCAGCAAGTGATGCAGGCCGTGGCCGAATTCGTGGAACAGCGTGGTGACTTCATCGTGAGTCAGCAGCGCGGGTTTGCCAGGCGAGGCGGGCGTGAAGTTGCACACCAGATTGGCCACCGGGCTTTGCAGCTGGCCTTCGGCGGTGCGGCGACGGTCGCGAGCGCCGTCCATCCAGGCACCGCCGCGCTTGTTGGCGCGAGCGTACAGATCAAAGAAGAAACGCCCGACGTGCTGGCCGTTTTCCTTGATTTCGAACAGACGAACGTCCGGATGCCAGGTATCAAAACCCTTTTGCTCGGCGATCTCGATGCCGTACAGACGCTGCACGATAGCAAACAGCCCTCCGAGTACTTTGTCGATGGGGAAGTAGGCGCGCAGGGCTTCCTGGGAAACGCTGTAACGTTGCTCACGCAGCTTCTCGCCATAAAAACCGCTGTCCCAGCTTTGCAGATCCGGGCAGCCTTGTTCGGCGGCATACGCCTTGAGCTGTTGCAGATCCTGCGCGGCAAATGGCTTGCTGCGCTTGGCCAGATCCCGCAGGAAACTCAGCACCTGATCGCTGGATTCAGCCATCTTGGTCGCCAGACTCAGCTCGGAGAAGCTGGCGAAACCCAACAGTTTGGCCAATTCCTGCCGCAAATCGAGGATCTGCTCCATCACTGGGCCGTTGTCGTTCTGGCCAGCGTTCGGCCCTTGGTCCGACGCTCGCGTGCAATACGCGGCGTAGATTTCTTCGCGCAGGGCGCGGTCTTCGGCGTAGGTCATCACCGCGTAGTAGCTCGGGAATTCCAGCGTGATCAGGAAACCTTCCAGATCCTTGGCCTTGGCGGCGGCAGCCATCTGCTGTTTGGCCGAATCGGTCAGGCCCGCCAGCGCGGATTCATCGCTGACCAGTTTGGTCCAGGCCTGCGTTGCATCCAGCAGCTGATTGGAGAACTGGCTGCCCAGCTCGGACAACTTGCTCTGCACTTCGGCATAGCGTTTTTGCTGTGCTGGCGGCAGATCGATGCCGGACAGGCGGAAATCACGCAGCGAATGTTCCAGAATGGTTTTCTGCGCCACGTCAAAACCGGCGGCTTCCGGGCTGTTGGTCAGGGCTTCGAAGGCCTGGAACAGCGCGCGGTTCTGGCCCATTTCAGTGGAATAGGCGCTCAAGGCTGGCAGGCACGATTCGTAGGCTTCGCGCAATTGGGCGCTGTTGCACACGGCGTTCAAATGGCTGACCGGACTCCAGGCGGCGCCGAGGCGGTCGTTGAGTTCGTCCATCGCCAACACCAGCCCGGCCCATGTAGGCTGCGAGCCTTGCTTGACGAGAATGTCGGCAATCGCGGCGCGGTTGTCGGCAATGATCTGTTCAATGGCAGGTTTTACATGCTCGGCACGAATCGCCGAGAAAGGTGGCAGGTCGTAGGATTGCAGAAGAGGGTTGTTCGCGCTCACGGTTTTGCACCTTGGCTGGAAGAAACACCCACGCATCTTAATTACAATCGGCGCGGTCCGCAGCTATCAGCGCCAAAGAAGGAGCCTATCGTGGCCATCCGCAGCTTTCAGAATCACACGCCAGCCCTTGGCGAACGGGCGTTTGTCGACCATTCAGCCGTGGTACTCGGCGATGTCGAGATTGGCGCCGACAGCTCTGTCTGGCCGTTGACCGTCATTCGCGGCGACATGAACCGCATCCGCATCGGCGTGCGGACCAGCGTCCAGGACGGCAGCGTGCTGCACATCACCCACGCCGGGCCGTTCAACCCGGATGGATTTCCGTTGCTGATCGGCGACGAAGTGACCATCGGCCACAAAGTCATGCTGCATGGCTGCACCGTCGGTAATCGCATCCTGATCGGCATGGGCAGCACGATCATGGACGGCGCAGTGGTCGAAGACGAAGTGATCATTGGCGCGGGCAGCCTGGTGCCGCCGGGTAAAACCCTGGAAAGCGGCTTTCTTTATGTAGGACGTCCGGTCAAACAGATGCGGGCATTGACCGAAAAAGAGATCGCCTTCTTCCCTTACAGCGCCGCCAACTACGTAAAGCTCAAGGATCTGCACCTTGCCGAAGGCTTTGATCAGCCCTGCTAGCCCGCGATATATCGACATATCGTAGGGCCGGCTTCAGCCGGGAGCAGCCTCGCGGCTAAAGCCGCTCCTACGAGGACACACGGGTAGCCCGCCTGCAACCAGATCCCGAACACCGATCGAGAGTCCTATGCATTACCAAAATATTCTGTTCGACCTTGATGGCACGCTGACCGATCCGCGCTTGGGCATTACTCGTTCGATCCAGTTCGCGCTCGGCAAACTGGGCATCGACGAACCTGACCTCACCAACCTCGAACACTTCATCGGCCCACCGTTGTTGCAGCAATTCATGCTCGCTTACCACCTCGACGAGGCCAAAGCCTGGGAAGCCGTGGGGTTCTACCGCGAGCGCTTCAAGGTCACCGGGCTTTATGAAAATCTAGTCTTCGACGGTGTATTCGAGCTGCTGGACGAGCTGGCCGACCAAGGCCGCAACCTGTTCATCGCTACGTCCAAGCCTTGGGTCTTCGCCCACGAAATCGCCCGCCATTTCGACTTCGCACGGCATTTCAAAGTGATCTACGGCAGCGAACTGGACGGCACCCGCACCGACAAAGTCGAACTGATCGCGCACCTGCTCGCCGAAGAAAACCTCGACCCCAGACAAACCCTGATGATCGGCGACCGCAAACACGACCTCATCGGCGGCCTGCGCAACGGGCTGGATGTGGCGGCGGTAGGCTATGGTTTTGGTAGCCACGAAGAGCTGCAGGCCGAATCGCCGACGTATCACTTCGCGACGCTGGCTGAGCTGCATGCGGCGTTTTTGAAGCGATAAATTAATTCCGTGGGAGCGAGCTTGCTCGCGAAGACAATTACCTGAACGCTGAAATATGCACAGGATGTCCCGGCCCTTTCGCAAGCAAGCTTGCTCCCACGGGGGCTGCCCTCAACAAGTTGGCTCCTACAGTGGCTGTGTTGCAGCAATATTCCTGTTACACCGGTCCAAGCTCCATCGAACAACAAAACCAGGAAGGAACCGATGCCGCAGTCCTGTTCCATTGACCAAGCCGTCGCGCAGGTGATTGCGCAGTTGCCGGCTCATATCCACATGGGCATTCCCTTGGGGCTCGGCAAGCCGAATCGGTTCGTCAATGCGTTGTATGAGCGGATCAGGCAGCTGCCGGACCGGCAATTGACGATCTATACCGCGCTCAGCCTTGGGCGACCTGCGGTGGGCGAGGGGTTGAAGGAGCGGTTTCTCCAGCCTTTTCTGGAGCGGGTTTTCGATGACTATCCCGAACTCGAGTATCTGGCCGATCTGCACCGTGACAGCCTGCCGCCGAACATTCGCGTGCAGCAGTTCTTCATGCAGCCGGGCAGTCTGCTCAACAGCCCACCGGCGCAGCAGGATTACATCAGCAGCAATTACAGCCATGCCGCGCGGGACATCAATGCCAATGGCCTGAATCTGGTGGCGCAACTGGTGGCCCGTGACGAGCAGCGGCCGGGCAAACTGAGCCTGAGTTGCAATCCGGACGTCACCCTCGACCTGCTGCCGATGATCGCCAAACGCCGCGCTGCCGGGGAAACCGTGCTGTTGTTGGGCCAGGTTCACGCTGACTTGCCTTATATGCCAGGCGATTCGGAACTGGCTATCGAGGACTTCGATTTCCTGCTGGAAGACGAAGAGCGCAGCACGCTGTTTTCGACGCCGAACATGCCGGTGGGCTATCAGGATCATTTCATTGGCCTGCACGCCAGCACTCTGGTACGCGACGGTGGCACTTTACAGATCGGCATCGGCGCCATGGGCGACGCCTTGACTGCCGCGTTGCTGGCCCGTCAGGCCGACAACGAAACCTATCGCGCCTTGCTTGCCGAGTTGAATCTCAGTGACTGGCAAGTCCTGATCGACCGCGAAGGTGGCGTGCTGCCGTTCGTTTCCGGGCTATATGGTTGCAGCGAAATGTTCGTCAACGGCCTGTTGGTGTTGGTCGATGCCGGGATCATTCGGCGCAAGGTTTACGCCGATGTGATGCGCCAGCGCGAGGCCAACGATGGCACGCTGGACGAAACCGCCCACACCGACGGGGTTATCGTGCATGGCGGGTTTTTCCTCGGGCCGCAGAGTTTCTATGCCCGGTTGCGCGAGTTTTCCCTGGAGCGCCTCGGGCAGTTCAACATGACGGCCATCAGTTACATCAACGAGCTGTATGGCAATGAAGAGCTCAAGCGCCTGCAGCGCCGGGACGCGCGCTTCATCAATAGCGTGTTTACCGTGACGCTGATGGGCGCGGCGGTGGCGGATCAATTGGAAGACGGGCGGGTATTGAGCGGTGTCGGTGGCCAGTACAACTTTGTCGCTCAAGCCCACGCGCTGGAAGGCGCGCGTTCGATTCTGATCCTGCGCAGCTGGCGCGAAGCGGGCGGCGAGGTCAATTCGAACATCGTCTGGGACTACGGCCACACGACTATCCCCCGGCATTTGCGGGACATCGTGGTGACGGAATATGGCATTGCGGATTTGCGCGGCAAAACCGACTCCGCGGTCATCGAAGCCATGCTCAATATCAGCGATTCACGTTTCCAGGCGGGCTTGATCGAGAAGGCGCAGAAAATCGGCAAGCTGCCCAAGGATTTCCGCCTCGACCCGCGCTTCGCGCAGAACTCCCCCGAGCGCTTGCAGGCGATTGCCGAGCAGTATTCACAGGTGTTTACCGAATATCCGCTGGGCTGCGACTTCAGTGCTGAAGAGCGCGATTTGCTCAGGGCGTTGAACTGGCTGGAGAGCAAATTCAAGCTCACCGAAATCCTCGAACTGGGCAAGGCCACATTGGACGCCCCGGAACCTTCGGTATTCCCGGCGCAACTTGAGCGCATGCAGCTTGATCAGCCGCAGGGTTTGAAGGAAGAGCTGTATCAGCGATTGTTGCTGGCGGGGTTGCAGAGCACGGCGCAATCACAATCCGTGTAGGAGGGGGCTTGTCCCCGAAGAAGGCAACCTCAATCTGCCTGGCCTGACTCATTGCCTGACCTGACGCCTTCCCGGACAAGTCCGGTCCTACCGGGCTGCGCAAAACCGGTAGGAGGGAGCGACTACAGGAAAAATGTGATCTGTGTCGCGACCAACATCACCGCCGCACCGATTCCCACCACGGCAAACAGCTGTCGCAATCGCGGCCCGGCGAGGTAGCGGGCAATCTGCCGTCCGGCGACAAGGCCGACCACCGCGCCTGCTGCAAATGGCGCGCCGACGGCCCAGTGCATCACGCCGCTCAGCGTTGCGGTGATCACGCTGCCCAGGGAAACCAGGGCAATGACCGCCAATGAAGTGGCCACCACGCTTTTCATGTCCAGGTCGGTGTAGCGCGTTAGCGCCGGGATAATCACGAAGCCGCCGCCAACCCCCAGCAATCCGGATAACAGGCCCGCCAGCATGCCGGTCAACGTCAGCGCGCGCAGACAGGGCATGGTCCAGCGCAGACGACCTTGCAGCGGATTCAGAACACAGGGCAGAAAATCCGGGCGGGTGGCCAATGGGCCGTGGCGCAATTCGCAGCTGGCTTTGCGGAAAATCCGCACGCAGGCATACATCAAAACCGTCGAGAACAGCAGCGCCAGCGGCGTGTTCGGCAACTGATGGGCAAGCCACAAACCCAGTGGCGCGATGACGATGCCGATGCTGGCGATATAACCCGCAGCGCGATAACGCACGATGCCTTCGCGCCAACCCAGAATCGCACCGACCGCCGAGGCCAGGCCGACTGCCAGCAATCCCACGGGCGCGGCTTCGACTATCGACAGGCCAAGGCCGAACACCAGCAATGGCACGGCGAGAATGCCGCCACCGGCCCCGGTCAACGCCAATATCGCGCCGATCAACGTGCCCAGGCCTGCGCCGAGCAGTTGATGTTCGTTCATTTTCCGGCCTTGAGCGGATCAAGCTTCGGGCGAGCGAGCCATTCCCGACCGCGCAACATGCCGCGCCAGTACAGCGGCGGCAGAATGCGTTCTTTCAGCCACCAGGCCAGACGCGTGGGTTTGCGGCCGTTGACCAGCCAGTCCGGGAAGCTCGGGGCCAGTTTGCCGCCATAGGTGAATTCGGCGAGGACGATCTTGCCGCGTTCCACGGTCAGCGGGCATGAACCATAGCCGTCGTATTGCGCCTGTTGCTGCAAGCGGCCCAGGGCACGCAATACGTTGTTGGCTACCACCGGCGCCTGTTTGCGGGCGGCCGCTGCGGTTTTCGCGTTGCTGGTGTTGGTCGCGTCGCCCAGGCCGTGGATATTGGCGAAACGGCGATGTTGCAGGGTTGCCGGATCGACATCGATCCAGCCTGCGGCGTCGGCCAGCGGGCTGGCGCGGATGAAGTCCGGTGCAGTCTGCGGCGGCGCCACATGCAGCATGTCGAAGATTTGCTCGACGGTTTCGCTGCTGCCATCGGCGTCGGTGCTCACGAAAGTTGCCACTTTCCGAGGGCCGTCCACGGCGATCAGCTTGTGATTGAATTGCAAGTCGATGGCGTAGCGCTCGATGTACTTCATCAAGGCCGGCACATAGTCGGCCACGCCAAACAGCACGCCGCCAGCATTGAAGAATTGGGTGTTGATCTGCCTCAGATGGCCGGTCTTCAGCCAGTGATCGCAAGACAGATACATCGCCTTTTGCGGCGCGCCCGCGCATTTGATCGGCATGGGCGGCTGGGTGAACAGCGCGCGACCCTGCTTGAGGTTTTGCACCAGCTGCCAGGTGTAAGGTGCCAGGTCGTAGCGATAATTGGAGGTGACGCCGTTTTTACCCAGGGTTTCCTGGAGGCCGGGAATCGCCGCCCAGTCGAGTTTCAGGCCGGGGCAGACGATCAGCTGTTGATAGCCGAGTATCTGCCCGGTCTGCAGCAGGACTCGATGGTGTTGCGGCTCGAACGCCGCGACGGCTTCCTTGATCCAGCGCACGCCCTTGGGAATCAACGATTCCATGCTGCGCGCAGTGGACTCAGGTTGAAAAATGCCGGCGCCGACCAGGGTCCAGCCGGGTTGATAGTAGTGGGTGTCGGCCGGATCGATGATTGCGATATCCAGCGTCGCGTCCCGAGCCAGCAGGCTCGATGCCGTAGCGATTCCCGCCGCGCCAGCGCCAACGATGAGAATTTGGTGGCGGACGTCATGTTGTTCTTGCATCGCAACAGCTCCAGAAGTGGATGCCCGGTTCAAAGGACGTTAAGCGGGATTTTCAGGTAGCTGATGCCGTTTTCTTCCGGCTCTGGAAGGTGGCCGCAACGCATGTTGATCTGTACCGAAGGCAGGATCAGCACGGGCATGTCCAGGGTTGCATCGCGGGCTTCGCGCATCTTCACGAACGCGTCTTCATCGATGCCTTCGTGGATGTGGATATTCTCGGCGCGCTGCTCGGCAACCGTGGTCATGTATCGCAGTTCGCGGCCGTTTGGCAGGTAGTCATGGCACATGAACAGTCGTGTGCTGGCCGGCAGGCTGAGGATCTTGTGAATCGAGCGATACAGCGTCCGGGCGTCGGCGCCGGGGAAGTCGCAGCGCGCGGTGCCGTAGTCGGGCATGAATAAAGTGTCGCCAACGAACGCCACGGTTTCGCCCGCCACTTCCACCAGGTACGTCATGCACGCCGGAGTGTGGCCGGGCGTGTGCATCGCCCGCGCTTCAAGCGTGCCGATCTGGAATGACATGCCGTCGCCCAGCAGCACGTCGAACTGACTGCCATCGCGGGCAAAACTGCCCGGCGCGTTGAACAGCGCACCGAACACTTTCTGCACCTGGGTGATATGGCTGCCGATAGCGATCTGCCCGTGCAGCTGGTCTTTCAGGTACGCGGCTGCGGAAAGATGATCGGCGTGGACATGGGTTTCGAGAATCCATTGCACCGAGGCTTGCAGCTCCCGAACACGGGCGATCAAGCGGTCGGCGGACTCGGTGCCGGTGCGCCCGGACTTGGGGTCGTAATCCAGCACGCTGTCGATCAGGGCGCAGTGTTTGCTGCTCAGGTCCATGACCAGATAGCTGATGGTCGAGGTATGAGGATCGAACAGTGCTTCGATGTACAAGCGCTCGCCAATGATCATTTGGTCTCCAAAACGGTTGTTGAAGCTGGCGGGTGGTGGGTTGGGTATTCCCGATACCTGCTGGCAACAAGGATTCTGGTAGGAGGGGACTCGTCCCCGAAAACGTTAGTTCAAGCGGCGTTGATTTTCGGATATCTCGTTGTCGGGCAAATTGCGTTCGGGGACAAGTCCCCTCCTACCGAGCGAATGATTTGTTTCAATCACTCGATAAACGTAACAACCCCGCCCGCCAGGGACTTCACCCGGGCCAGCGATTCGACGCGATAGCCTTGGGCGTCCAGTTCGGCGCGGCCGCCCTGAAACGACTTCTCGATCACGATGCCCAGTCCGGCGACGGTTGCGCCAGCTTGCTTGATGATCGAAATCAGCGCCTGGGATGCCTTACCGTTGGCCAGGAAGTCATCAATGATCAGCACTTTGTCGTTGCTGTTCAGATGCCGTGGCGAAATGGCGACGGTGCTTTCGGTCTGCTTGGTGAACGAATACACCGTGGCCGACAGCAGGTTTTCCGTCAGCGTCAGGGATTGATGCTTGCGGGCGAAGATCACCGGCACGCCGAGCCGCAAGCCGGTCATGATCGCCGGAGCAATACCCGAGGCCTCGATGGTGACGATCTTGGTGATGCCCGAGTCGGCGAACAGCGTGGCGAATTCATCGCCGATCAGCTGCATCAACGCAGGGTCGATCTGATGATTGAGAAACGCATCAACCTTCAACACCTGGTCGGACAATACGATGCCTTCATCGCGAATTTTCTGGTGCAGTGCTTCCACGTCGGTTCCTCGGCTGCGCGAATGTGCGCAAAAAGTAGTCAATTCTAGCGTTTGAGCATGGCACGAATATCCGCCAATGCCGTATTGCCGCGCACGGCTTTCACTTCGGTGGGTGTGTCGTCGTTGCCTTCCCAGGCCAGATCGTCCGGGGGCAATTCGTCGAGGAAGCGGCTTGGCGAGCAATCGATGATTTCGCCGTATTGCTTGCGCTTGGCGGCGAAGGTGAATGCCAGCGTCTGGCGCGCGCGGGTGATGCCCACGTAAGCCAGGCGACGCTCTTCTTCGATGGTGTCGGCTTCGATGCTGGAGCGGTGCGGGAGGATTTCCTCTTCCATGCCCATGATGAACACGTAAGGAAATTCCAGGCCCTTGGAGGCGTGCAAGGTCATCATCTGCACGCCTTCGGCGCCGTCTTCCTCTTCCTGCTGGCGTTCGAGCATGTCGCGCAAGACCAACTTGCCGATGGCCTCCTCGATGGTCATGGTGCCTTCTTCGTCTTTTTCGAGGGTGTTCTTCAACGCCTCGATCAGGAACCAGACGTTGCCCATGCGGTAATCGGCGGCCTTGTCGCTGGAGCTGTTCTGCCGCAGCCAGTTTTCATAATCGATGTCCATGACCATGCTGCGCAACGCGCCAATCGGGTCGTCCTTGGCACATTGCTCGCGCACGCGATCCATCCAGCGCTTGAAACGCTGCAAGCGGTCGGTGTAGCGGCTGTCCAGATGCTCGCCCAGCCCGATTTCGTCGGTGGCGTTGTACATCGAGATCTTGCGCTCGGTGGCGTAGTTGCCGAGTTTTTCCAGGGTCGTCGAGCCGATTTCCCGGCGCGGCACGTTGATCACGCGCAGGAAGGCGTTGTCGTCGTCCGGATTGACCAGCAAACGGAAATAGGCCATCAGGTCTTTTACTTCCTGACGTCCGAAAAAGCTGTTGCCACCTGACAGACGATACGGCACCTGATGGTGCTGGAGTTTCAGCTCGATCAGTTTCGCCTGATAGTTGCCGCGATACAGGATCGCAAAGTCGCTGTACGGCCGATCGGTGCGCAAGTGCAGGCTGAGGATTTCCACGGCCACGCGCTCGGCTTCGGCGTCTTCGTTGCGGCAGCGGATCACGCGGATTTCATCGCCGTGACCCATCTCGCTCCACAATTGCTTTTCGAAGGCGTGGGGATTGTTGGAAATCAGCACGTTGGCACAGCGCAGGATGCGGCTGGTGGAGCGGTAGTTCTGCTCCAGCATGACCACTTTCAGCGACGGATAGTCGTCCTTGAGCAGCATCAGGTTTTCCGGCCGCGCGCCGCGCCAGGCGTAGATCGACTGATCGTCGTCGCCCACTACGGTGAACTGGTTGCGCATGCCGATCAGCAACTTCACCAGCAAATACTGGCTGGCGTTAGTGTCCTGGTATTCATCGACGAGCAAGTAACGAACCTTGTTCTGCCACTTTTCAAGAATGTCGGCGTGTTCCTGGAAGAGTTTCACCGGCAGCAAAATCAGGTCGTCGAAATCCACTGCGTTGTACGCCTTGAGCGTGCGCTGATAGTGGGTGTAGACGATGGCGGCGGTCTGTTCCTTGGGGTTGCGGGCGTTGGCCAGGGCCTCGGGCGGCAGGATCAGGTCGTTTTTCCACGAACCGATCATGTTCTTGATTTCGTCGACCCCATCGTCGCCGGAATACTCTTTCTGCATGATGTCGGTCATCAGCGCTTTGACGTCAGTTTCGTCAAAGATCGAAAAGCCTGGCTTGTAGCCCAGCCGCGTGTGCTCCTTGCGGATCACGTTGAGGCCCAGGTTGTGGAAGGTGGAAACGGTCAAGCCACGGCCTTCGCCAGCGCGCAGCAAGGTGCCAACCCGCTCTTTCATCTCCCGCGCAGCCTTGTTGGTAAAGGTCATGGCGACGATGTACTGGGCACGAATGCCGCAATTCTGGATCAGATGAGCAATCTTGCGCGTAATCACACTGGTCTTGCCGGAGCCAGCGCCGGCGAGCACCAAAAGAGGGCCGCCGACGTAGTTCACGGCTTCTTGTTGCCGGGGATTGAGTCGGGACATGTCAGGGAGAGGGTCACAAGCGAAATGGGCGGGCATTTTAACAGGCTGGGACGTTTGTGCGGTCACCGTCCGCCCCCGTACTTGCACTAAATATCGCTGCGCTATCTAATCCTGTAAGGTTTGTTACATTTGCGTACCAATGCGCTGTAAAGGCGCTGGTTTGGCCCCGCGTCTTTGGGCTTTGTTGCTCGTCCTTGACGAGCCTAGGGAGCTAGCTTGTCTACGCTTTTCCAACCCGTGCGACTGTTATTGCTGGCCCGAGAGCCGGAATGGCTAGCATTGCTTCGCGTTTGCCTGGTTTCCCTCGATGGCATTGAGTTGCTGTGTGTCGCGCACTGGAATGAAGTCAGCGAGCATATTGTCGACCAGGGTAATACGGTGCTGCTGACCACACCCGCGCTGCAACCCGCGCCGGGACGCTGCAGTTTGCCTGTCGTAATGCTGCTGGAACAGGAACCGTCTGTCGGACCAGTCGGTGCTGTTGACTGGCTGGTACGCAGCAGCCTGACGACTGACACCGTGCGCCGCTGCCTGCGGCATATCCGCGAAAAAGGCTTGCTGGAAGACACGCTGCAACGCCTGGCCGAACAGGACACGATGACCGGCATCGCCAATCGCCAGGGTTTTCAGACGTTGCTGACCGCGCGTTTGCTGGAAAACGAAGGCCGCGGGCTAGCCCTCGGGCATCTTGATCTGGACAACTTTCGCCGCGCCAACGATGCCCTCGGCCATCAGGCGGGTGATCGACTGATTCTGCAGGTTGTGGCACGCCTCAAAAGCCAGCTGGAGGTTGGCGATCAGATCGCCCGCCTTGGCAGCGACGAATTTGCCTTGTTGATCGACACGCGGCGGGCACCACGCCGCGCCGAGTGGATGGCCGAGCGCATCACCGAAGCGCTGGCCGAGCCTTATTGGGTTGATGGCGAAAGCCTGCTGATCGGTTGCAGCCTGGGCATCGCCCACTCGCGTGCTCTGGCCGGCGCCGATCCGCTGATGTGGCATGCACACATCGCCATGCAACAAGCCAAGGGTGTCCAGGGCTGCACCTTTCATGTCTTCAACGAACGCATCAATCGCAACGCGCGCAGCCTAGCCGATCTGGAAAGTGAACTGCGTCGCGCGCTACGCCGTGACGAACTGGAGCTGCACTATCAACCCAGGCTTTGCCTGACCAGCGGGCGCATCGTCGGCCTGGAAGCGCTGGTGCGCTGGCGTCATAAGGAACGTGGCCTGTTGCCGCCCAGCGAATTCGTGCCGCTGGCTGAGCAAAGTGGCTTGATCGTGCCGCTGGGCTACTGGGTGATTTCCCGGGCCCTGCGCGACATGCAGGCGCTGCGCGAACTCGGCATGCCGCCGCTGCACATGGCCATCAACCTGTCGTTCCGCCAGTTTCAGGACAACCAGCTGCTGGCGACGTTGAGCCGCTTGATCGCCGACCGTGGCGTCGATGCGCAATGGCTGGAGTTCGAGCTGACTGAAACCGCCGTCATGCGCCGCAGTGATCTGGTCAAGCACACCATGGATGCGCTGGGCAAGCTGGGCGTGCGCTTTTCTCTGGATGATTTCGGCACCGGCTTTTCGTCGTTCGTGCATCTGAATAGCCTGCCCATTGCGCTGCTCAAGATCGACCGGAGTTTCGTCGCGGAAATGGAACAGCGCGAAGAGAACCGCAAGCTGGTCCACGCCATGATCAACCTGGCGCACAACCTGAGCCTGGAAGTGGTCGCCGAAGGCGTCGAGAACGTCGAGCAACTGGCCTTGTTGCGCAGTTTTGGCTGCGATCAGGTGCAGGGCTACCTCATCAGCCGCCCGCTGGCGATGCCGGATCTGGTTGAATTCCTGACCTTCGATCAAGGCGTTTCGCGGTCGTTGAGTAGTGTTTGATCAATGCAGCCAGAATAGGTAAGTAAGAGACCGGTAGGAGATCCCCCGTCGTCCAGACGCCGCGCTGTCGCGCAGCAAACGGGGGATGCGTCTAGCGTTGAAGGTGCGCGCGGGACAGAGACCGTAGCCCGCACTGGTGTGACAGCACCCGAGTAGGAGAGTGGTCCGCACGGTATCGGCGTGGAGTCATTGTCGGCACAGCTTGCTGTGACCACGTATGAGAGAGTGAATCTTTTCGCCACCGTGTACCCCGCGCGCCCCTTAATCCTGCGAGGAATTCTCATGGCGCGCAAGAACCAGCAGAAACGTTTACGAATTGTTCACGATGACTGTGCGGGCATCGATATTGGCAGTCGTGAGCATTGGGTTGGCGTCGACCCTGATCGATGCGATAACCCGGTGCGCAGTTTTTCCACCTTTACCGACGACTTGCTCGGTTTGGCCGACTGGCTCGAATCGCTAAGTATCAGCGTGGTCGCGATGGAGGCGACCGGGGTTTACTGGATTCCCCTGTTCGAAATTCTGGATGCCCGCGGATTCGACGTCTATCTGGTCAACTCCCGGGCCACACGCCAGATATCGGGCCGTAAATCTGACGTGCTGGATTGCCAGTGGATTTGGCAGCTCATGAGCTATGGCCTTCTGCGGGGGGCCTTCCGACCTTCGGACGCCATCTGCTCCATGCGTTCGATAGTGCGCCAGCGCGCCAATAAAGTTCGCGATCAGGCTCAAACGCTCAACCGTATGCAGAAGGCGTTGAGCCAGATGAATATCCAGCTCGCCAATGTGATCAGCAATATCGCGGGTGTGACGGGAATGAAAATCCTGCGCGCCATTATCGAGGGTGAGCGTAATCCACAAAAGCTGGCCGCTTTTCGAGATCGGCGCATCAAGGCTGATCACGAAACCATTGAGCGCAGTTTACGAGGCAACTGGCGCCTGGAACACCTGCATGCCCTGGCTCAGGAAGTGGCTTGCTACGACTTTCTTGAAGGGCAGATCGCTGAGTGCGACCAAGCGATCAGACAGGTGCTTGAACAATTGCCGACACTCAACGACAAGCCTCAGCCCTCGACCAAGGCGCTGCGCAGTCCGCATCGTTCTTCATCGGAGCAAGCCGGTTTGCATCAGGCTCTCTGGAAAATCATGGGAGTTGATCTGACGGCTATTCCGACCCTCGGCGTAGATACGGCCTTGGTGCTCGCCAGTGAGATCGGCCCTGACTTGTCACGTTTTCCGACATCGGGACACTTTTGTTCCTGGCTGGGTCTTGCGCCCCCGACCCGAATATCAGGCGGTAGACAGCTGCCCGGCAGTGGTCCCAAAGTCCTGAATCGAGCAGCCCAGGCGTTGAAGCAAGCCGCCTCCAATGCGCGCAATGACAAAAGCTTCATCGGTGCCAGCCATCGTTCGCGTTTGGCAAGGATGGACACCAGCTGTGCGATCAAGGCAACCGCCCACCAACTTGCCCGCTTGATCTACGCAATGCTGACCAAAGGCCAGCCTTACGTTGAACAAGGAATGGAGGCTTACGAAGCCAAGACCCAAGACAGGCAGATGCGGGCCTTGCTGCGCAAGGCCCGCAAGTTGGGATTGGAACTGGTGAAAGCTGCGTGATTTTTCTTAGTCAAAACAGTGGGTTATTTTATGTTTGATGAGAGGGGACTTGTCCCCGAAGACAATCGGCCAGACAACGGGCAAATCCCAGGCTGAGCGGCCATTTTCGGGGACAAGTCCCCTCCTGCCGAATACCGCAGCAGTTCAAGCCACCACTGCCGCACCCGCTTCGCGCCGCAATAACCGCGAAGTCTTGCGCTCGAACGCGTAGGTCAGCGCCAGCGCCGAACACAGCAAGCCGAGCGCCAGGCCCCACCACACGCCAACTGCGCCCTGATTCATATAGAAACCCAGAATCCACGCCGCAGGTGCCGCCACCAGCCAATAGCTGGCCAGCCCGATCAGGAAGGTGGTCTTGGCATCCTTGAAGCCGCGAATGGCGCCCATGGCGATGGTTTGCGTGCCATCAAGGATTTCGAACCAGGCGGCAATCGCCAGCAGTTTTACCGCCAGATCGACAATATCGGCGAACGCCGGGTCGTTGATGTCCAGGAACAGCCCAATGATCGAATGCGGCGCCAGCCAGAACAGCACGCCGAACGCCAGCATCACGCTGCCACCGAAAACAATGCCCGCACGCCCGGCGGTCCGCGCCAGCAACAGATTGCCCGCGCCGTAATGCTGACCAATGCGCATGGTCACGGCGTAGGAAATCCCCACGGGAATCATGAACGCCATGGACACCGTTTGCAGCGCGATCTGGTGCGCTGCCATCTGCGTGCTGCCCATCGCGCCCATGCAGAACGCCGCAAAGGTGAACAACCCGACTTCCACCGCGTAGGTGCCGCCGATGGGCAGGCCCAGACGCCACAACTCTTTGAGGTGACTGCGCGACAGCTGCCAGAAACCCTGAAGAATTGGATAAGGCGCGTAAGCCGGGTGCTGGCGAATGTGCAGCGCGAGGATCAGCGCCATGGCGTTGGTCACAATCGCCGTGACCAACCCTATGCCCATCAAACCCAGATGTGGCAGCCCGAACAGGCCATGAATAAAGGCGTAGTTGAGGCCGAAGTTGGCGGCGGCGCCGCCCAGGCTGATGGCCATGACCGGACCGGCTCGACCCAGCGCACTGGTGAAGCCGCGCAGTGCCATGAAAGTCAGCAAACCCGGCAGCGCCAATGGCAAGGTGATCAGGAATTGACCGGCCATGTGGACGTTGGCTTCGGTCTGGCCGAACTGGCGAAGGATCGGCTCCAGATTCCACAGCATCAGCATCGCGATCAAGGCCATGCCCCAGGCCAGCCAGACCCCGGCTTGAACCAGTTGGGCCGCGCCTTTGTTGTCGCCCGCGCCATGCCGGATTGCCACCAGCGTGCCGACCGCCGCCATGACGCCCACGCAGAAAAACGAAATGAAGTTGTAACTGGCCGCGCCCAATCCGCCACCCGCCAGCGCTTCGGGACCGAGCTGGCCCATCATCACGGTGTCGGTGAACACCATCAACATGTGCGCCATCTGCGAAGCGATCAAAGGCCCGGCCAGGCGCAGGATGATCCAGAGTTCTTTAATGGCAGGTTGTTGCATGGCGATGGTGCTCGAATTCGAAGGTATTGATGAGCGGCACATTCTCGACAGTTAGCCGAGGATGCACAAAGGGATAAATCAGATCGGTTGCATGAGTAAAACTCATCTCTGCGGATATACGCTAAAGTTAGCGTTCCCCGCAGCAGGAAAGATCTGAATGGCTCGTAGTCTCGCTCCTCTCTATGCGCTTCGTGCATTCGAAGCGGCCGCTCGACACAGCTCGTTCACCCGCGCGGCGGAAGAGTTATCCATTACTCAAAGTGCGGTCAGCCGGCACATTCGCACCCTGGAAGAGCATTTCGCCTGCCGATTGTTTCAACGCAAGGGTCGCAACCTGCAACTCACCGAAGCGGCGCGCACTTTGCTGCCCGGCGTGCGGGACGGTTTTTCGGCGCTGGAAAGGGCGTGCAGCACGTTGTTGAGCGACGAAGGCGTGCTGCGCATGAAAGCCCCGCCGACCTTGACCATGCGCTGGCTGCTGGCGCGGCTCAGCCGTTTTCGCCATTTACAGGTTGGCAACGAAGTGCAGCTGACCAGCGCCTGGGTGGAAATCGACGTGGTGGATTTCAGCCAGGAACCCTTTGATTGCGCGGTCCTGCTCAGTCGCGGGCATTTTCCGGCGGATTGGGAAGCGATTTACCTATTCCCTGAACTGCTGATCCCGGTCGGCGCACCGAGCTTGCTCGAAGAGCTGCCGTGGGACGTCGAGCGCCTGGCCGCCGCCGAACTGCTGCACCCGACGCCGGATCGTCGCGACTGGCGCACCTGGCTGGAACGCACCGGTTTGTCGGCGCAGGTCTCACTCAAAGGCGGCCAGGTCTTCGATACGCTGGAGCTGGGCATGATCGCCGCCGCCCGCGGTTATGGGGTGTCGATGGGCGATTTGCTGATGGTCGCCGAGGACGTGGCGCACGGTCGGATGAGCCTGCCGTGGCGCACCGCAGTGCACAGCGGCGAGGATTATTATCTGGTCTGGCCGCGTACGAGGCCCGGAACAGAGCGGTTGCGGCGACTGGGCGACTTTCTGCAAAGCGAAGTCCAGGCCATGGAGTTGCCGGACGTGAAAATTCTCAGGTAAGTGGTCGGCGGATTTCAGTATCGCAATCGTTTGCTAATCCGACGGATGCGCTCAAGTATTCATCTGAGTGGCCGATGTTCAAGACATGGGACTATTCGTACCAAAAAGCGTACGAAAAGCCCTAAAAATCAAACAGATAATTTGCTGAACAGTCCGGAATCCAAAGGTCCGAACTGTTCGGTCAGGAGCCCTTATGTCAAAGCCCCGCGCTCGAATTGCCTCGCAACTCGGTATAGCTCTGGCCGTTATTCTGGCGGTCGTGATCAGCGGCAGTACCGTTTTTGCTTTGCGTTCACTGGACTCTGCCAACCTCGTCATTCGTGAAGAGCATATGGGCAGTGAAGCGCGGTTGCTGGCGGATCAGCTCGCCACCTTTCATAGCACCTTGCGTGACAGCACCCAGCGCCTGGCCGGTTTGTTTGAAAAACGCTTTGCTGCCGGCCTGACTGTTCAGGCCGACAAAACCGTCACGGTGGCCGGGGTTCAGACCCCAGGCTTGTATGAGGGCGCCAATGCCTTGAACAACGACTTCACCGAAGTCGACAGCTTCCGCCAACTGACAGCCGGGGTCGCCACGGTATTCGTGCGCAGCGGCGACGACTTCATCCGGATCAGCACGTCGCTGACCAAACAGGACGGCACACGCGCCATTGGGACGCAACTGGACCACAAGAGTCCGGCTTATGACCGCTTGATCGCCGGGCAAAACTACGTCGGCAAAACCGTGTTATTCGACCGCAATTACATGACGCAGTACTCCCCGGTGCGTGACACCAGCGGCAAAGTCATTGCGGTGCTGTTTGTCGGCTTCGATTACACCGATGCGCAAAACGCTCAGTTCGAAAACCTGAAGAATTTTCGCATCGGTACAACAGGTTCCTTGGCGCTGCTGGATGATCAAGGCCGCTGGCTGGTCCCACCGGCAGGCGTGAAAGCCCCGGAACAGGCAGGCAAAACCGTTGCTGACGTCGTCAAGCAGCCGGGCAAGGGTCAGTTCTGGAACGATACCAGCCAGGATTTCTACAGTGTTGCCCAGCCGTTCAAGGACGGCCCGTGGACAGTGCTCGCCAGCATGCCGAAAGCTGAAATCAGCGCGGTGACCTGGAGCGTCGGCACGCAGCTGGCCATTGGCAGCCTGTTGGCCATGTTTATCGCAGTAGGTGCGGCAATCTGGCTGTTGCGCAGCAAACTGCAGCCGTTGTCCGATCTGGTGCGTCAGGCTGAAGCCTTGGGTGCCGGTGATTTGAGCGTGCGCCTGAATGTGTCCAGTCACGACGAAATCGGTCAGTTGGCGGGCAGCTTCAACAAGATGGGTGAAGCCTTGTCGACAATGGTTTCCCACATCCGCACGGCCGCTCAGCAAGTCAGCAGCCGCGCTCATGAGTTGTCCGGCCTGTCGGGCGGTGCGTACGAAGGTATGGAACAGCAGTCCGGCGAAATCACCAGCATGGCTGGCGCTGTCGAAGAGTTCAGCGCTACTTCCCTGAACATCGCCGACAATATGGGCAATACCGAACGTCTGGCCAGTGACAATGCCCAGCAAACCCGTATCGGTCGCGCCTCGATGCAGGAGGCGTCCTCTTCCCTTGAGCAGATTGCTTCCTCGCTCAGCAGCACCGCCACGGTTATCGATACGTTGGGGCAGCGCTCTCAGGAAATCGGCAGCATCGTTGGCGTGATCACCTCGATTGCCGATCAGACCAACTTGCTGGCTCTCAACGCGGCCATCGAAGCGGCGCGCGCCGGTGAGCAGGGCCGTGGTTTTGCGGTGGTAGCAGATGAGGTGCGCAGCCTGGCATCCAGGACGCGCAAGGCCACCGATGAAATCTCCGGCATGATCGCCAGCATCCAGCAGGAAACCGGCAATGCCATCAGTACGATGCAGCAGGGCAATGCGTTGATGCAGGAAGGTCTGTCACTCAATGCCAAGGTCGCCGCCGCGCTGGCGCAGATCGACGAGCAAAGCCGTTCCGCCGGTGAGCAGTTTGCTGCGATCACCACAGCGACCCAGGAACAAAGCAGCACCGCGACCTTGCTCAGCAGTAACCTGCAAAGCATCGCGATGGCCAATACCGAACAGCGCGAAGTGGTCTCGCATCTGGCAGTGACCGCCGAAGAACTGAATGCGTTGGCGGCGGAATTGCGCACTGAGGTTGATCGGTTTCGTTGATCAGTTAATTCTGTGGGAGCGAGCTTGCTCGCGAATAGGTAGGTATGAAACATTGCCTTCGCGAGCAAGCTCGCTCCCACAAGGATCATGTCGCCCGCGCGCTCAATGACTCGAAGGCCGATACTGCAACGCCTCCGCCACATGACTGCGGTTGATCGCCTCGACTTGTTCCAGATCAGCCAGCGTGCGCGCCACTTTCAGCAGGCGGTGGGCGGCGCGCAGTGACAGCGTCAGTCGCTCGCATGCTGTTTCCAGCCAGGCTTCATCGGCAGCAGACAACCCACAATGCTGGCGCAGGCCGGGCAAATCGAGAAATGCATTGGCGCAACCCTGGCGCCGCTGCTGACGTTCCCTGGCTTGCGCGACCCATTTGGCGGCGCTGGCGGTGTCGTCGCCTTGCTGCGGCGCAGGATTGAGCGACGTCGCTTCCCGCGCCACGGTCAGGTGCAGATCAATCCGGTCCAGCAGCGGGCCGGATAATTTGTTGCGATAACGCTGGATCTGCTCGGTAGAACAACGACAGCGCCCGGTGGGCTCGCCCAGATAGCCGCACGGACAGGGATTCATCGCCGCGACCAGCTGAAAACGCGCCGGAAAGCGCACCCGGTCCCGCGCCCGCGAAATCACGATATGGCCCGACTCTAGCGGCTCGCGAAGCACTTCCAGAACCCGACGGTCGAATTCCGGCAGCTCATCGAGAAACAGCACGCCATGATGCGCCAAGGTGATTTCCCCCGGCTGCGGGCGACTGCCGCCGCCCACTAACGCCGGGCCGGACGCCGAGTGGTGCGGCTGACGGAACGGCCGCTGCGGCCAGCTGGTCAGCGGAATCTGGCTGGCGACCGATTGAATCGCCGCGACTTCCAGCGCCTCATGTTCGTCCAACGGTGGCAGCAAACCAGGCAGACGACTGGCGAGCAGGGTTTTGCCGGTTCCGGGCGGGCCGCTGAATAAAAGGTTATGCGCGCCGGCTGCGGCGACGATCAGCGCGCGTTTGGCGGCGGTCTGGCCCTGGACTTCACTGAGGTCCGGGTAAGGTTTGCTCTGATGCAAAAGCCCGCTGGCCTGATAGGGCGCGATGGGCACCTGCCCGTTGAAATGGGCCACCAGCTCCAGCAAATGATTGGCGGCGATGACCCGCAAACCCGACGCCAGACACGCTTCTTCGGCGTTGACCGCAGGAATGATCAGCGTGCGCTCGGCAGCGCGGGCGGCCAACGCCGCTGGCAACACCCCTTGAATCGGCCGAATTGCCCCCGACAAGGCCAACTCGCCAAGGCATTCCACGTCCTGCAACGCCGTAAGCGGCACTTGCCCATTTGCCGCCAGCAAACCCAAGGCAATCGCCAGATCAAAACGCCCGCCATCCTTGGGCAGATCCGCCGGAGCGAGATTCAGCGTGATGCGCCGATCAGGAAATTTAAGCCCGGAATTCAGAATCGCACTGCGCACACGATCCTTGCTTTCCTTCACCGCGCCTTCCGGCAAACCCACCAGCGTCAGCGTGGGCAGACCATTGGCCAAGTGCGCTTCAACCGTGACAGCAGGCGCCTCTACCCCGACCTGGGCGCGGCTATGAACGATAGCGAGAGACATGGACTCTTCCTTGAGAATGCGATTTGCGCATCCTGCGCGATTGCGAAGCGTCGTGAGGGAATGAATGGATACAGGGTGTTAACGGCAGAGGAAGCCGGCAGCGTCGGGCGATAAAACGCGCGGGCCAGAAATGAGTTGGCCCCGCAGAGCGGGGCCATATTCTTACCTGAGCTCATCACCGTTTCAGAATCCCGGGAGTGGAGTTGTCAGGGCTGCCCGGCGAATATATTCGACCTTGGCGGCATGGTCAAACCTGAATCGGCCATCAAACAGGGGATAGTCAAGGCTTGCACGACTAGATGAAATATCCGTCAAACAGTTAGGAAAAGGATGAGTTCGAGGTATCCCCTGCGGTGGGTATTATCCGTGTCCTCTTCATCTTGGGGCTAATAGACCAGCGCCCAGAGAGCTCGTACAAAAGGAACAGCAGGATCGCGGCATAACGTAAAAAGGATTTTGACCGTCGATGATATGGCAGACACTGGAATCAAAGTTATCGACTCCCAGGATGGCTCGTTACTTACGCGGGCATAGGGGGCATGAGTCGATAGCCGCACAAGCCTACGTCCACAATATGAGGATCGCTGAGGCATTGGTTTCGGTATTCCATATTCTGGAAGTTGCGCTGCGCAACGGTATCCAAAAAGAAATGGCTCTTAACTATCGCCGTGAAGACTGGTATGAGGAGTGGCGTTGCTGCGGTGACGGCGCGCTTGAAAAGCTTTACGAGAAGATACGCGATGCCAAAGCGATCTTGATTCAACGACACGTTGCCGTCTCCCCGGACAATATCGTTGCAGAACTAAGCTTCGGATTCTGGACGGCTCTATTCAACAAAGCGACGACCAGGACTTTGTCAAAACCGTTGATGAAGGTCTTTTTCCATTGTCCCAAAGCTCTGCGTCAACCTGATCTGATCCGCAAGCGCCTTAACAATGGAAGAGTACTGCGCAACAGATGCTTCCATCACGAGCCCTTGCTATGGCAACCACTGTTGGTGCTGCACCGTGATATCTCGGAAATCATCCAGTGGATTGATCCGGTCTTGTTCGGTTGGATGCAAGCGCATGATCGGTTTCCACCAATACTTGCCGACTGGAAATGCTGGAAAGGTTCTCTCGTGTTCACGCCCTAATTCGCAACGACTTAAAACAGAGGGGCATAACATCAATCACGCGGCAACGGCAGCGCCGTAGTGTATTTGAGTTGTTCCATGGAAAAGCTCGACGTGATGGTCGACAGGCCTTCGGTGCTGCTGATGAGTTTTTTGTAGAAGCGGTCGTAAGCGGCCATGTCGTGGACGACCAGGCGCAGCATGTAGTCCCATTCGCCGGCCATTCGGTAGAACTCCATGACTTCCTCGAACTGCATGACGGTCTGGGCGAAGTGTTCGAGCCACTGGCTGTCGTGGCGCTGGGTTTTGAGTTGCACGAACACTGACAAGCCGAGGCCGAGCTTTTCGGCATCCAGCAGCACCACTTTGGCTTTGATGAAGCCCGCTTCTTCGAGCTTCTTCACCCGCTTCCAGCACGGGGTGGTCGAGAGGTTGACCGCTTCGGCCAGATCCTTGAGCGGCATGGACGCATCGCGCTGGAGCAGGCTCAGGATGTGTCGGTCAAAACTGTCCATTCTTCGCTACCGATGGTTTGGAGAAATATTTTCTACAGATTAGTCACTGCGGTAGGACGAAGGAAAATTCTTTTTCCGTTATATCAGTAAAATTTGCTCATTAACCCGCATTTGAGTAGAGGCATAGCAGTGATGAGCGACTGGATCCGTACGGCCATGAAAAAGATTTCCTGCGATCAACAGCGGTCGGCCGATACACACATGCTCAAGCTGGATGTTCCCGCACTCAAAGACGTGGATATCTATATCAAGGATGAGAGCACGCACCCGAGTGGCAGTTTGAAGCACCGGCTGGCGCGTTCGCTGTTCCTGCACGCCATTTGCAGCGGCAAGGTTCGTGAAGGCACGCATGTGGTCGAGGCGTCTTCGGGCAGCACGGCGGTGTCCGAGGCCTATTTCGCCAAGCTGCTGGGGCTGAGCTTTACGGCCGTTATGCCGCGCAATACGGCGAGCAAGAAAATCGAGCAGGTGGAATTGCTCGGCGGCCGCTGTCATTTCGTCGAGCGCGCCTGCGATGTGTATGCCGAGGCCGAGCGGCTGGCCAGCGCCGGCGATGGTCATTACATGGACCAGTTCACCTACGCCGAGCGCGCCACCGACTGGCGCGGCAATAACAATATTGCCGACAGCATCTTCGAGCAGTTGAGCGGCGAAGAGCATCCGGTGCCCGCCGCGATCGTGATGAGCGCCGGAACCGGTGGCACGTCGGCGACGATTGGGCGTTTCATCCGCTACAAAGGGCATGACACGCGGCTGATCGTGGTGGATCCGGAGAATTCAGTCTTCTATGAGAGCTACCGAACGGGTGATACCAGTGTGACCAGCCAGCATGGCAGCCGCATTGAAGGTATCGGCCGACCCAAGGTCGAGGCTTCGTTTCTGCCCGGTGTGATTGACGACATGTTGCAGGTGCCTGACGCCGCGAGCATCGCGACGCTGGCTTGGCTGGAACGTCTGCTCGGTAAAAAGCCCGGCGGCTCGACCGGTACCAACGTCTGGGGCGCGCTGACGGTGGCGCTGCAGATGCAGGAGCAAGGTTTGAAAGGCTCGGTCGTGACGCTGATGTGCGATAGCGGCGAGCGTTATCTGGACACCTACTACGACCCGCAATGGGTCGCGCGCACCATCGGGGACCTCGCGCCTTATACGCGCAAGCTGGAGCGTTTGTTGGTGCCGGCCAGATAGGTCAATACCGATCCGTGGGAGCGAGGCTTGCCCGCGAAGAACGATAACGGGGTGAGTCTGGTGCACCGAGGTGCCTGGTTCGCGGGCAAGCCTCGCTTGTACGGGTTCAGTGCGTGTCAGATCCATTCTTTGGCGCGGCGTTCGCTTCCATCTCCGCAACCTTGGCTTCCAGCGCTTCCAGGCGTGCCCGGGTGCGGGCGAGGACGGCCATCTGGCTGTCGAACTCTTCACGACTGACCAGATCCAGTTTGCTGAAGCCGCTTTGCAGCAGGGCCTTGAACTGGGTTTCAAATTCATTGCGCGGGATCGGCGTCTCGCCGTTGAACAAGCGCGAGGCGTGGCCGCTCAGGGCATCGAGGAAAGCTTTGGGCGCGAGCATGGTCAGGTTCCTGAATCAGATGGACGGCAGTGTAGCACGCAGCGTCTATAGTCAATCCAGGTCGGGGGATGCACGGTTATCGCGCATCGTGGCGTGCACGCGCGCACTGTAGTTGTGCGTTCCGCTCGTCTGGAAGGGGCCGGGGCTGGGCGATAGTGGGTCAATGGCCTGTATTCAATGAAAAATCACGAGATGGCAAGCTTTCTGCTTAGACGCTTATGACCCATGCACTGAAGCAGTCGCTGTGACGAAGGCAGTGCGGCAGGCGGAGCGGGGATGTGTTTCGTCAGAAGCGGTTTCTGGGGTTGGTCGGGCCTCTATTAAGGCGACCGACGCGTTACAAAGCCAGGCACTGCGCTTAGACTTGAGTCGGGTTTGTTTTCCTGGGGCAAGTCCACCAATTCGGGAGAAAGTTTCATGAAGCTAGTCACTGCAATCATTAAGCCGTTCAAGCTGGACGACGTGCGCGAGTCGCTGTCTGAAATCGGCGTGCAGGGCATCACCGTCACTGAAGTCAAAGGCTTCGGACGTCAGAAAGGCCACACCGAGCTGTATCGCGGTGCGGAATACGTAGTCGACTTCCTTCCCAAGGTGAAGATCGATGTAGCCATTGATGACAAGGATCTGGATCGGGTTATCGAGGCGATAACCAAAGCAGCCAACACCGGCAAGATTGGTGACGGCAAGATCTTCGTGGTCAATCTGGAACAGGCTATTCGCATCCGTACGGGCGAAACCGATACCGACGCAATCTAAGCCGCCAACCCCAACGCCCCAGGAGAAAACAATATGACTCTGCGTCAATTCGCAGGGCTAGGAGCCCTGTTGTCCCTCGTAACCCCTGGCCTTGCCATGGCGGCGGACGAAGTGGCAGCCCCAGTCCTCAACTCAGGCGACACCGCCTGGATGCTGACTTCGACAGCCTTGGTGCTGTTCATGACTATTCCCGGCCTCGCGCTGTTCTACGGCGGCATGGTTCGGTCGAAAAACATTCTTTCCGTGATGATGCAGTGCTTCGCTATCACTGGTTTGATCAGCATCCTGTGGGTCGTTTACGGCTACAGCATTGCGTTCGATACCACGGGTATGGAAGCCGGCGTCGTCAACTTCAATTCCTTCTTCGGTGGCATGGGTAAAGCGTTCCTCGCTGGCATCACGCCAGCCAGCATCACTGGCCCGGCTGCGTTGTTCCCTGAAGCGGTGTTCGTCACCTTTCAGATGACATTCGCCATCATCACCCCGGCGTTGATCGTCGGCGCCTTCGCAGAGCGCATGAAGTTCTCCGCGATGCTGATCTTCATGGGCATCTGGTTCACGCTGGTCTATGCGCCAATCGCGCACATGGTCTGGGGCGGCGTCGGTGGTCTGTTGTGGGACTGGGGCGTCCTGGACTTCGCAGGCGGCACCGTGGTTCACATCAACGCGGGTGTGGCTGGTCTGGTTGCCTGTCTGGTACTGGGCAAGCGTAAAGGTTTCCCGACTACCCCGATGGCTCCGCACAACCTGGGTTACACCCTGGTCGGCGCGGCAATGCTCTGGGTAGGCTGGTTCGGCTTCAACGCCGGTTCCGCTGCTGCGGCCAACGGCACTGCCGGTATGGCGATGCTGGTTACCCAGATCGCGACAGCTGCCGCTGCGCTGGGCTGGATGTTCGCCGAGTGGCTGACCCACGGTAAGCCAAGTGCCCTGGGCATCGCTTCGGGTGTGGTTGCCGGTCTGGTTGCCGTCACTCCTGCCGCAGGTACTGTTGGCCCGATGGGCGCTCTGATCATCGGTCTGGCTGCAGGCGTGATCTGCTTCTTCTGCGCCACCAGCCTCAAGCGCAAGCTCGGCTACGACGACTCCCTGGATGCCTTCGGCGTACACGGTATCGGCGGTATCGTCGGCGCGATCCTTACCGGTGTATTCGCAGCCCCTGCTCTGGGCGGCTTCGGCACCGTGACTGACATCGCGGCACAAGTCTGGATCCAGTGCAAAGGCGTCGGCTTCACGATCATCTACACCGCGATCGTGACCTTCATCATCCTCAAGGTGCTGGACGCGGTCATGGGCCTGCGCATCACCGAGGAAGAAGAAGCTGTCGGCCTCGACCTTGCGCAGCACAACGAGCGTGGCTACAACTTGTAAGTCAGCGCAAAAAAAATGCCCGGTTTGCCGGGCATTTTTTTGTCTGGCGTTTGTCGATAGAGGGCATCGCGGATGCCTTACAGGAAAGGCGGTTTATTGCGCGCTTTGCTTTTTCTACCAGCGCGTTAGAATGCGCGCCGAACGTGCGGAGAACTGTATGTGGCAACAGACCAGGATTACCCTGCGGGCCAGGCCTCGTGGGTTCCATCTGGTGACCGACGAGATACTGGCAGGCTTGCCCGAGCTGCGCGGTTGTCGAGTGGGTCTGTTGCATTTGTGGCTGCAGCATACCTCGGCTTCGTTGACCATCAACGAGAACGCCGATCCGGCTGTGCGTCGCGACTTCGAACGCTATTTCAACCGTCTGGCACCTCAGGGCGTGGACGGCTTTGAACATGACGACGAAGGACCTGACGACCTGCCAGCGCACTTCAAGGCCAGTTTGCTAGGCTGCCAGTTGACGTTGCCGGTAACGGCAGGGCGATTGGCGCTGGGCACCTGGCAAGGTGTTTATCTTGGTGAGCATCGCGATGTTGGCGGTGCTCGCAACGTCCTCGCCACCTTGCAGGGTGAGAAGGCGTGATCGCTGAGCTCAGCGCGATGTTGAATTTTTTCCGGCCGCATTCGAAAACGGGCGCAGCTGGGCTATAACTAATCTGCTTTCGCAAGTCATGAGGTAGAACATGAGCGACGACGACAACGACGATCTGGTTGACGATCTGGAAGGTGAAGAGGACGGTGAGGAGCTTGTAGCTGCTGCCGAAGACGATGGCGCTGAAGTTGATGACAGCGTCGAAGCTTCCGTCACTCCAGCCAAGGGAAAAGCCAAGGCTGCAGTCTCGGTTGATGAGCTGCCTAGCGTAGAAGCCAAAAACAAAGAGCGTGATGCTCTGGCCCGCGCTATGGAAGAGTTCCTCGCCCGAGGCGGCAAGGTTCAGGAAGTGGAAGCCAACGTGGTCGCCGATCCTCCCAAGAAGCCCGACAACAAATACGGTAGCCGCCCGATTTAAGGTGTCGGTTGCCGCTTGAAAAAAAGCCCGCTGTCGCTGCGGGTTTTTTTTGCGCGTTTATCTTGTTGGAGGCTTGCCCGCGAAATAACGATAACGCGGTGTGCCTGCGTTACCGAGGCGTCCGATTCGCGCGCAAGCCTCGCTCCAACGGGGTCAGCTCCAACGTCGCAACACATCCGGCAATTGCGTCAGGCTGCTGATTTCGGCATCCGGGGCTTTTTCGGCTTCCCAGGGTTTGCCCTGCGGGTTGTACCAGATGGCGCGCATGCCGGCCTGCTGGGCGCCTGCAATGTCATCGCCGGGGTGATCGCCGATATGCACGGCATGCGCCGGATCAGCGTTGCCGCGCTTGAGCGCTTCCAGAAACGGTGCAGGGTCAGGCTTGCCGATGCCCAGATCTTCGGCACACAGTGCGAAGGCGAAATAATCCGCCAGCCCTAATCGACGCACATCGGCATTGCCATTGGTGATGACACCCAATGTGAAGGTCTTGGCCAGAATCTCCAGCGTTGGCTGCACTTCGGGAAAAATCTGCACTTGATGCCGGCCATGCAGGAAAACCTCGAAGCTTTTGTCCGCCAGATCCTGCGCCACGTCGTGCGCGTAGCCCGCATCTTCCAGCGCATGAAACAAAACCCGACGCCGCAAGGCGCTGATGCGGTGCTTGAGCGTTGGATCGGCGTCCAGCAGGCGGGTGCGAATCTCCCACAGATGCTCGACGGGCACCGGGCCCAGTTTTGGTGCGTTGGCCGCCAGCCAGTCACGCAAGGTGGCCTCGGCGCCGACGATGGCTGGTGCGGTGTCCCACAGCGTGTCGTCGAGATCGAAGGTGATCAGCTTAATCATGGTCAGAACCTTTGCGTTTGGCCCGTGGATGGGCGCTGTCGTACACCGTCGCCAGATGCTGGAAATCCAGGTGCGTATAGATCTGCGTGGTTTTGATGTCGGCGTGGCCGAGCAGTTCTTGTACGGCGCGCAAATCCTGAGATGACTCCAGCAGATGGCTGGCAAAGGAGTGCCGCAGCATGTGCGGGTGCAGGTTCTGTCCCAGTTCGCGCTCGCCCACCAGTTTGACCCGCTTCTGAATCGCTCGTGGCCCGAGACGGCGGCCTTGCTGGCTGATGAAGACGGCGTCGTCTTCGGGATTGGCCAGGGCGCGCAGGGCAATCCAGGCGTGCAGCGCCTCGCGGGCCTTCTTGCCCACCGGCAGGACGCGGGTCTTGCTGCCTTTGCCGAGCACCTGAACCAGGCCTTCGCTGAGGTCCAGCTGCTCCATGTTCAAGCCGGTCAACTCCGACAGGCGCAGGCCCGACGAGTAAAACAGCTCCAGAATCGCCTGATCGCGATGGGCCAGGAAGTCATCTTCGATAGCGCCGTCGAGCAATTGCAGGGCGCGGTCGGTGTCCAGCGTCTTGGGCAGGCGGCGTTCACCCTTGGGCGGCGACAGGCCATTGGCCGGGTCGTGCTCACAGATACCTTCGCGATTGAGATAGTGGTAAAGCCCGCGCACGGCCGATAACAGCCGCGAAAGACTGCGCGACGACTGGCCTTGCTGGTGCTGACGGGCGATCAGGCTGCGCAGGTGTTGAATATCCAGCGACGTCCAGCTGGTGATTTTTTCTTTGTCGCAGAAGGCGAGGACTTTATTCAGGTCCCGCCTATAGGCTTCGAGGGTGTGAGGCGAGACTTGGCGCTCACTGCGCAAGTGAGTGCAGTAAGCGTCCAGCTGCCGTTCCATTAGCGGACCGAGCGCAGCGCGTGAGTGAAGCGCGGCAGCAAACGTCCCAGCACGTCGGCGATGTAGTTGAGGAACAGGGTGCCGACCGAACTCTTGTAATGCTGCGGATCACGACTGCCGATGGCCAGCACGCCATGCAGGCCCAGGTGATTCAAAGTGACGATGGCGGTTGAGCCGACTTCCTTGCTTTGCTCGGCGCCGAACAGGAATGCCAGCTCGTGTTCGCGCAACGCGCCGCACACGGTTTTGTCGCCGATCAGACCGCCGATAGCTTTCTGCGCCTCGGCAGTGGTGACCCATCGGCCGACCGGCATGGCGTTGTCGCTGAACAGGATCAGGCTGACGAAGGGCACCTGGAATTCCTGACGCAGGCTGTCTTCCACGGCAATCACGATTTCTTCGAGGCTGGTGGCGTCCATCAAGGCGAGGTTCAGGCGGCGGGTCTTGTCGAACAGGCGGTCGTTGTCCCGGGCCACATCCATGAGCTGCGACAGGCGATGGCGCATCTCGATATTGCGCTCGCGCAGCAGCTTGAGCTGGCGTTCGACCAGCGAGACGGTATCGCCGCGTTGATGCGGGATACGCATCGACACCAGCAGTTCGTCGTGCTCGGCGAAGAAATCCGGATGATCAAGCAGGAAAGCGATGATCGCCTCTGCTTCAGTGTTTGGCGCAGCGTTATCGGCAGGCGATTGGCTGGGCGTGTCGGTTGAAGTCTGAGGCTTGTCGGTCATCGCATTTGCTCACTTATAGACGAACTTGGCCTTCATAAACCCGAACAGCGGGGCCGGTCATCATGACCGGGTGACCTGGGCCGGCCCATTCGATGGACAGGCGGCCACCCGGCAGGTCGATCAGCAGCGGCGAATCCATCCAGCCCTGGCTGATGGCTGCAACGGCTGCGGCGCAGGCTCCGGTGCCGCATGCCTGGGTTTCCCCGGCACCGCGTTCCCAGACCCGCAACTGTGCGCGCTGACGATCCACGACATACAGAAAGCCGACGTTCACGCGCGCCGGAAAGCGTGGGTGATGCTCGATTTTCGGCCCGAGTGTGTGCACCGGGGCATTGTTGATGTCGTCGACGCGCAGCACCGCGTGGGGATTGCCCATCGACACCGCAGCCAGCTCGACGGTTTGTCCGTCTACATCAAGGCTGTAGCTCAAGGCCTGTTCCACGGCCTGGAACGGAATTTCTTCCGGGATCAGGCGCGGCGGCCCCATGTCGACGCTGATCTGGCCATCGTTGCGGATGTCCAGTTCGATAATCCCGCTTTTGGTCTCGACCTTGATCTGCCGCTTGGCGGTCAGGCGTTTATCCAGCACGAAGCGGGCGAAGCAGCGCGCGCCGTTGCCGCACTGCTCGACCTCGGAACCATCGGAATTGAAGATCCGGTAACGGAAATCCACATCCGGATTGGTCGGGGTTTCCACCAGCAACAGCTGATCGAAACCCACGCCGGTATGCCGGTCGCCCCATTGCTTGGCGTGCTTGGGCAAAATATGCGCGTGCTGACTCACAAGGTCCAGAACCATGAAGTCGTTGCCCAGGCCGTGCATCTTGGTAAAACGCAGCAGCATGGGTTACTCCGGCAGCAGGCTTTCGCCGGCAAACAGCTCGGCCACGGTTTCCCGGCGGCGTACTTCGAAAGCGTGCGCGCCGTCGACCAGTACTTCAGCGGTGCGGCCACGGGTGTTGTAGTTCGAGCTCATGACAAAACCGTAGGCGCCTGCCGAATGCACGGCAAGCAGATCGCCTTCAGCCAGTGCCAGTTCGCGGCCTTTGGCCAGGAAGTCACCGGTTTCGCAGATCGGGCCGACGATATCGTAGGTGCGCGGCGCAGTATCGCGCGGGCGAACCGCCGTGACGTCCATCCAGGCTTGATACAGCGCCGGGCGGATCAGGTCGTTCATCGCCGCGTCGACGATGGCGAAATCCTTGTGCTCGGTGTGCTTGAGGTACTCGACCTGGGTCAGCAGCACGCCAGCGTTGGCGACGATGAAACGGCCGGGTTCGAAGACCAGCGACAGGTCGCGACCGTCCAGGCGTTCACGCACGGCCTTGATGTAGTCCGACGCCAGCGGCGGCTCTTCGTCGCGATAACGCACGCCGAGCCCGCCGCCCAGATCGATATGACGCAAGTGGATGCCGCAATCACCGAGGCGATCAACCAGCGCGAGCAGGCGATCCAGCGCATCGATGAAAGGCTCCAGCGTGGTCAGTTGCGAGCCGATATGGCAATCGACGCCGACCACTTCCAGATTCGGCAGCTGCGCGGCGCGGATGTACACGTCTTCGGCGTCCGCAATGGCGATGCCGAACTTGTTCTCTTTCAGGCCGGTGGAAATGTACGGATGCGTGCCCGCATCGACGTCCGGATTGACGCGCAGGGAGATCGGCGCACGAACATTCAGTTCAGCCGCAATGATCTGCAGGCGCTCAAGTTCGTCGGTGGATTCGACGTTGAAGCAATGCACGCCGACTTCCAGGGCGCGCCGCATGTCATCGCGGGTCTTGCCGACGCCGGAAAACACGATCTTGTCGGCCTGACCGCCAGCGGCCAGCACACGCTCCAGTTCGCCACGGGACACGATGTCGAAACCGGCGCCCATACGCGCCAGGACATTGAGCACGCCCAGGTTGGAGTTGGCTTTGACAGCAAAACACACCAGGTGCGGCATGGCGCTCAGCGCGTCGGCAAACGCGCGATACTGCGCTTCTATATGCGCACGGGAATAGACGTAGGTCGGCGTGCCGAAACGCTCGGCAATGGCAGACAACGCTACTCCCTCCGCGAACAGCTCACCGTCGCGGTAGTTGAAGGCGTCCATGTAATTCCCTTAAAGATGCTTATGCGATTGCGACTTGGCTTGTTCGTCTGGAGATTTGGTGTCGTCAGGCAGATAAAGCGGGCCTTTTTGACCACAGGCGGCAACAAGACAGGCGACCGCGACAAGCGCAGCAAGCGAAGAGATCAGGCGCTTCATGGCGAAATCCTTTGTAAAAGCATTAATTGCGCCCGAGTATACCGGCCACCCAGCGCCTTGCCTACGTGGCGGGCTTCCCGTCCGGCGGGGGTTTGACGCGGTTGGGCCATGTTTGGGCCTGGCGTGCGGATTATTGGCGTCTACCATGCTCGTTGAGCGGGTAAGCTTTGCATTTACGTTTAAGCGACCGTATCTTGCGTCGCTGCGCCGTCAGTAGACACTTTTCGAGGTTCACGTAATGAGTTTGACCGAAGCCCGTTTTCACGATCTGGTCGATGCCACCCAGCAATCGCTGGAAGATATTTTCGACGAGAGTGGTCTGGACGTTGATCTGGAAAACTCCGCTGGCGTGCTGACCGTCAAGTTCGAAAACGGCAGCCAACTGATTTTCAGTCGCCAGGAACCCTTGCGTCAGCTTTGGCTGGCCGCGCGTTCCGGCGGTTTTCACTTCGACTACGACGAAGAAGAAAAACGTTGGGTTTGCGACTCCAGCGATGAGCTGTTGAGCGAAATGCTGGCGCGCATCACCCTTGAGCAGGCGAGCGTCGAGCTCGACTTCGACGAGATCTGATGGTGACTGATACGGCTACAACCGCACCGGTGCGTGCGCCGAAACCCTTGTTCAGCAACATCAGCCCGGCGGTGGCTTCGCCGTGCATCAACCTGTGCCGCCTGGACGAGCAGAAAGTCTGCCTCGGATGTTTTCGCCATGTCGAAGATATCCGCGAATGGCGCTCGGCCGACGACGAGCGTCGCCGGCAAATTTGCGCAGGCGCCCAGGCGCGCCGCGCATTGTCTGACCCAAATCAAGCCGCCGAAGGCTGAGGCGGGCCTGACCCGCCCGTCAGGTTGTGTATTTGTCCGTCTGTGTTAGTGTCCAGACATGCTTCATTCATCGAAGCTCGTCCTGAAACCCCGCCGAATCCGGTGGGGTTTTGTTTTATGTCGCGCAGAAATAAGGAGTCTGCCTCCATGAGCACCCCACCTTCCATCATCCTCACCCGACTCGACGTGCAGCGCCTTGAGAAATTGATCGCCGAGCAAGGCGAAAACGCGCCGGGCGTCGAGGCGCTGCAAGCCGAGTTGGACCGCGCTGATCAAGTGGTTGGCCACGATGAAGTACCTGCAGGTGTCGTGACCATGAATTCGCGCGTGCATTGCCGCGAAGAAATCAGCCACAAGGATTACCACCTGAAACTGGTCTACCCGCAGGACTCCGGCCCCGACGGCACCGTTTCCGTGCTCGCCCCGATGGGCACCGCCTTGCTGGGCCTGCAAGTCGGCCAGCACATCGACTGGCCCGCGCCGAGCGGCAAAACCCTCAAGCTCACCTTGCTGGCAGTGGAATATCAGCCGGAAGCGGCAGGCGAGTACGACCAGTAACATCGCGCCTCAAACGTCAATTCGGTAGGAGGGGACTTGTCCCCGAAGACGTCGATTCTGGTTTCCACCTTCGGCGGGATGTACCGCCCTCATTCGCGGGCAAGCCTCGCTCCTACAGGCCGGGGCTTAATCCGCGAATCGCGAATCGATCAAACCCACCCATCATTCTTCTTGCGGCCACGGGTTAGCGCGGGAATGATGAGGCCGACCAGTAATCCGGCGCCGGCGATGCTGCCGCCGTAAACCATATAGCGCATCAGCACCTGTTTGTTTTCGTCGCCAAGCTTGGCCTGGGAACTGCGCAGTTCCGACTGGCTATCGACCAGTTGCGCGTTGAGGTCCTTGGTGCGGGCTTCGAGTTCGTCGATCAATTTCTTGCGAGTGTCCAGCGTCTCCTGCATGCCTTGCACGCGGGTCTTCCAGGTGTCGTCGATGTTTTTCAACTGGCTGGTCAGGTCCACCACTTGCTGGGACAGTTCCGGCAAGCGTTCGGTAGGGCTTGGCATGCTCTGCAAGTCGCTGCTGGGAATCCATACGGTGCCGCCGCCTTCGCTGCGGACCTGGCTGTAGTCGCCTTGAGTGTTGAGCAATTCGACTTTTTGTCCGGACTTCAGGGTGCCGACAATCCGGTAGCCATCGGTTGGACCGCTGCGGACAAAGGTGTTGAGGCTGTCGCTGACCCAGCGTTCGTTGGCTTTGGCTTCTGCGGCGTGGGTTGGGCCACACAGCGCGAGCAGGCCGCCGAGCAAGCCGGCACCAACAATGGCGCGACGCGGCTGGTTCAGCAGTTGTGGGATTCGAGAGAGGAAGGCAGAAAGGTGACGAGACATAGACATTGTTATCTTCGATGAAAGGAAAAGATAAAGGCGCCGATGCACGGGCCGGTAAAGATGGGGCAACGATTGCCAGGCATATCGCTGCTACTGCTGCGGAGTTTGGCGACGGGCTGACGCACAGCTGAAGCCCGTTTGGGTTCTACGTCCGACACGCCATCCGTTTTATCCCCAAGTCACAGACAGTGGGAATGGTTTCAGGTTCATTACTGGATGCGAGGCGTGCAGGAATTCGGACTTGCGGTAGCCCTGTTGGAGCGAACTTGTGTGGGAGCGAGCTTGCTCGCGAAGGGGCCTGAAACTCCGCCTCGCCAACAAGTTGGCTCCTCGCTCCAACGAATATCCCTGCCCGCCATTGCAGCGGGCCGGGATTTATCAGCCGAACTCAGCTGTTAGGCAGCAATCGGCAAGTGATGCTCTTGATGTAGCGCGTCTCGGCGATGGCCGGGTGGACCGGGTGATCCGGGCCTTGACTGCCGCGTTCCAGCAGCTGGATGTTGCGATCCAGATGGCGGGCGCTGGTCAGCAGGATGTTTTGCAGATCATCTTCCGGCAGGTGCATCGAGCATGAAGCGCTGATCAGGATGCCGTCCTTGCTGAGCAAACGCATGGCTTGCTCGTTCAGGCGGCGATACGCGCCTTCGCCGTTCTTCATGTCCTTCTTGCGTTTGATGAACGCCGGAGGGTCAGTGATGATCACGTCGAAACGCTCTTCGCCGGCCTTCAGCTCTTTCAGTGCTTCGAACACATCGCCTTCGATGCAGGTCATTTTTTCCGCGAAACCGTTCAGCGCGGCGTTACGCTCCACGCCGTCCAGGGCGAACGAGGACGCGTCGACGCACGTCACGTCGCTGGCGCCGAACGCGGCCGCCTGGATGCCCCAGCCGCCGATGTAGCTGTACAAGTCCAGAACGCGTTTGCCTTTGACGTACGGGGCGATGCGCGCGCGGTTCATGCGGTGGTCGTAGAACCAGCCGGTTTTCTGCCCGGCCATGACCGGCGCTTCGAATTTCACGCCGTTCTCTTCCAGCGCGACCCACTCCGGAACCAGACCAAAGACGGTTTCGACATAGCGATTCAGGCCTTCGGCGTCGCGGGCAGCCGAGTCATTCTTGAACAGGATGCCGCTTGGCTTGAGTACCTGGACCAGAGCAGCAATGACGTCGTCCTTGAGGTTTTCCATGGTGGCCGAAGCCAGCTGGACAACCAGAATGTCGCCGAAACGATCAACCACCAGACCCGGCAGCAGGTCGGAGTCACCGAAGACCAGTCGATAGAACGGCTTGTCGAACAGACGCTCACGCAGCGACAGCGCGACGTTGATGCGATGCACCAGCAGCGATTTGTCCAGCGGCAACTTGATGTCGCGCGAAACCAGGCGTGCGCAGATCAGGTTGTTGGGGCTCATGGCCACGATGCCGAGCGGTTTGCCGCCAGCGGCTTCCAACAGGGCCTGGTCGCCTGCGGCAAAGCCGTTCAGCGGGGTCGCGGCTACGTCGATTTCGTTGCTGTAGACCCACAGGTGACCGGCGCGCAGGCGACGGTCGGCGTTGGCTTTGAGGCGCAAGCTAGGCAGGGACATGACGTCGCTCCGGAAAAAAGAGCGGGATTATAGCGCGTCATGCCGTTCTGGGGCCGAGATCACGGTAATTAACCGGCTAGCGGTACTGGACCTGTCGGGAATCAAACTTTGTAACGCATGAAATTCGTTCATTGAACGCAAGCTTGCCACGTTTTTTATCATTCATTTGAATGCGCTGCGCAGGTTGGACTTGAGCGTTCGAAGTGTCGGCGCTTCGAACGTGTAAAGCTTATGAATCAGTGGTTATGGAATTGGCGGCCTCAGGGGGTAGAATCCAGGTCTGCCCCCGAGTGCGTACCTATGTCCCAAGAGCTAACCCCCGAGCAAATCCAGCAGGCGTTGCAAGGCATTAGCGTGCCGCCGCAGCCGCAAATCATGGTGGATTTGCAGATGGAGCAGTACATGCCGGACCCGGATCTGGGCGTGATCTCCCGCCTGATCTCGCAGGATCCCGGATTGTCCGGGGCGCTCCTGAAAATCGTCAATTCGTCGCATTACGGGCTCACCAACAAGATCGCCTCGATCCAGCGCGCCGTGAATCTGCTGGGCAGCCGCACCGTCATCAATTTGATCAACGCCCTGTCGATCAAGGGTGAGATGTCGGACGAAACCATCGTAACGCTGAACCGTTTCTGGGATTCGGCGCAGGACGTGGCCAATACCAGCATGACGTTGGCCAAGCGCATCGGCTCGCAAACCGCGGACGAAGCCTACGCGCTGGGTCTGTTTCATGATTGTGGTATTCCGCTGATGCTCAAGCGTTTCCCCAACTATATGGACGTGCTTGAGCAAGGCTATGCCAATGCCGGCCCGGCCATGCGCGTGGTGGACACCGAAAACGAGGCGTTGAGTACCAACCATGCCGTGGTGGGGTATTTCACCGCCAAATCCTGGCGTTTGCCGGAGCATGTCAGCAACGCGATAGCCAACCATCACAATGCGCTGGCGATTTTCCAGGATGATTCCGGGCGCAATGCGCCGCTGAAGAATCTCCTGGCGGTACTGAAAATGGCCGAGCATATCTGCGCGTCCCATCGGGTGCTGGGCAATCAGAGCGAAGACCATGAATGGAATGCTATCGGGCATTTGATTCTGGATTACGTCGGTCTGTCCGATTACGATTTCGAAAACCTTAAAGAAAGCATTCGCGAACTGGCCGCACACTGACTTTGCGCTGACGGCCTTTCACCCGCGCGCCACCGAGTTGCCCATGCCTGAATTACCTGAAGTCGAAACCACCCGCCGAGGCATTGCGCCTCATCTGGAAGGTCAGCGGGTCAGCCGCGTCATTGTGCGTGATCGTCGCCTGCGCTGGCCGATCCCGGAAGACCTCGATGTGCGCTTGTCGGGTCAGAAAATCGTGCTGGTCGAGCGCCGCGCCAAATACCTGCTGATTCAGGCCGAAGTCGGCACGTTGATCAGCCATTTGGGCATGTCGGGCAATCTGCGTCTGGTTGAGGTCGGCTTGCCCGCGCTCAAGCATGAGCACGTGGATATCGAGCTGGAATCCGGGCTGGCCCTGCGCTACACCGATCCGCGCCGTTTCGGGGCGATGCTCTGGAGCCTTGATCCCCTCAACCACGAACTGTTGATCCGTCTCGGGCCGGAGCCGTTGACCGATCTGTTTGACGGCGAGCGTCTGTTCGAACGCTCCCGTGGCAAGACGATTGCCGTGAAGCCGTTCATCATGGATAACGCCGTGGTGGTGGGTGTCGGCAATATTTACGCGACCGAAGCGTTGTTCGCTGCGGGCATCGATCCGCGCCGGGAGGCCAAGAGCATTTCCAGGGCGCGGTATCTGGTGCTTGCCATGGAAATCAAGCGCATCCTGGCCCATGCCATCGAGCGTGGCGGCACGACGTTGCGCGACTTCACCGGTGGCGACGGCAAACCGGGCTACTTCCAGCAGGAACTGTTCGCTTATGGTCGCGGCGACCAACCCTGCAAGGTCTGCGGCACAACCCTGCGGGAGATCAAGCTGGGGCAGCGGGCGAGTGTGTATTGTCCGAAATGCCAGAGATGATCAGAGCTCCTGATGGTGAACGGCATTCACGGGAGCCGTAGGACTGGCTTTAGCCGGGAGAGCGAAGAATCTGCCGCCGCAAATACTCCAGCTGTGCTGGCCTTCTCCCGGCTAAAGCCGGTCCTATGTATGGACTCGCCCACACTTTCAACCTGCTTTTGAACACTGCTACCCGGTTGCATCTATGTATAAGGCCTGTTCGAGGAAGCGTTACGGCTTCTGGCCAACATTGGGTAAGCTCGCGGTATGCCGATTACGTTAAGGCCTCAAAGGGCCAGTAGGACCGCAGGCATCTATCCGCGACGGTCTGACCTGGGGTCAATGTTCTTCAGCAGCGGTTGAGGTGACTCAGCACCCCGGTGGCAGAACTCTGTTGATTAATGATTCATCGTCGCCTCCTGGCAACCTGCAGGCTGACGACGATAGGTCTGATTGTTTTGCAGCAGCACCCAGACGATGCGCAGGTTTCTATTGGCCAACCTTACGGCTGCTCCTTTTTGACCATGCTGACTTAGCCAGCGTCTTAGCCGGCGATCATCGGGATGCTCCGAATCAGGCTTCACCTGCCTTAACACGGCGTGCGCTCCTTGAATCGACAGGCTGCGAATATAGCCATCTCCGCGTCTGCAAATTCCTCCCAATCGGATTTTTTGCCCGCTGCTGTGCTGCTCGGGCACCGTGCCGAAGTAGGCAGCAAACATTCGGGCATTGGCGAAACGCTCAGGCTCAGTCTGTTTGGCCAGCAAGGCGGTGGCGATGATTGGGCCGATGCCGCGCACTGTCATCAGACGCTTTGCTGTCTCATCTTCGCGCGCTGCTGCTTCCAGACGGCCCGTCAGTACATCGATGCGCTCACCCAGATGGCTCCATTCGCCCAGCATTTCATCAATCAGCTCGCGCAACATATCCGGCAATGGCTGGATGGCATCTTCCAATATACGTGGGACATTTCGGCTGAGGGTCACCGCCCCTTGCGCCATGGCAATGCCCTGTTCCAGCAACAGCCCGCGTATCTGATTACCCATTGCAGTGCGCCGCCTTACATACCCTTGTCGAGCACGATGCAGAGCCTGCATGGCCAGTTGTGCGGTGCTTTTGACTGGCACTGGCGCAATGTTTACATCTCGTCCTGAACGCAATATCGCCAGCACATCGTTGCGATCATTTTTGGCACCGCTACGATGTTTGGCGACATGTTGCGCCGGTAAAATTCGCGCCTGATTGCCTTGTGCTTGCAACAGCCGCGCCCAAGCCTGCGCGCCAGGGCCGGTCTCCATCAGCACCGTCACGCCTGCCGGCAGTTTTTGTAAAAAGGCCACAAAGGTTTCGCGTGACTTGATCCGCTCTTCGTAAATGACCTGACCAAGGGCATCTTCCCCGGCCACCTGGAACACATTCTTGGCAAGATCTACCGCCACTGTCGAACAAGCCGACACGTCGGCTGAAGACAAGGCGTTATTTTTGGTCGTATGCTTTTTCATGGACTCGCCCTCGCTGTCGTTGGCTTCTTAAGAATGCCACCGTGGCGCTACAGACGCCTCGGCTTGGGCGAGTCCATCCAATTACGGTATGCATTTCAAATCAACACCTGCGCCCCTTGCTTAAGCCCCATCGCTGTTTATAGTGAACGGCATCCCAATCCGCTGCGCCTGAAGGACCATGCCATGAATCCGTTTCGTATTCTTGCCGCCACTCTGACGCTGCTCTTCGGATTGCAGGCGATGCCGGCGTTGGCGCAGCCGCCAGCTCAGGGCAGCGGTGATCCGGTCTACAGCATCCAGAACCCGCCCGCCTACGCCATGATCGGCGACCTGCTGATCGCTCGGCCGTTATTGATCGTCGCGACCGTCGTGGGTGCCGGGTTATTTGTCGTCGCGCTGCCGTTCACGGCAATGGGCGGCGGTATTGGCGATGCGGGCAAGGCGTTGGTCGTTGATCCGGGCAAAGCCGCGTTCGTACGCTGCCTGGGCTGCACCGGCGACGGCTACAACAAGCGCGAATAACCTGCAAGTCAGGGCGAAACTTCCCAGACCTTCGGATCGAATTGCTGCGAAACCCCCAGCCCGCGAGGATCACTCGCGGCTTCGACCTTGCCGCTGTCCTTGTGCCAGAACAGCACCTGCTGATTGCCATAGACATGCTTGATGTCCTTGAGCGTGTAGCCGCGCGCCTGCAGATCAATCATTTCCCCGGTACTGAACGCGCCCGGTTCGTGTTCGATGACGTCTGGCAGATATTGATGGTGATAACGCGGCACTGCGGGCCAGGTCGCGATGGGTTGGCCGTCCAGGTATTGCAGCATCGACAGCAACACCATGCTCGGAATTCGGCTGCCGCCGGGGGTACCGAAGGCAGTGAATTCGGTCGGACTTTCAATGAAGCTCGGGCTCATGCTCGACAGTGGCCGCTTGCCGGCCGCAATGGAGTTGGCCTGACTGCCCGCCAGCCCATAAGCATTGCTGCCTCGCGGGTCGGCGGCAAAATCGTCCATCTCATCGTTCAAGACCACGCCTGTGCCCGGCGCCGTGAAGGCCGAACCAAACGGCAGATTCACGGACAGCGTGGCCGCTACCGCGTTACCGTCGCGGTCCAGGGTTGCGAAGTGCGTCGTGTGTTCACCCTCGCGCCATAGCGGCGATGGCCGCAGGCTGCTGCTGGGCGTGGCATCGCGCGGGGAGATGCTGCTGGCCATTTGCGTCAGGTATTCCCGATCCAGCAAATGGCTGACGGGATTGGCGACAAAATCCGGATCGCCGAGCAAACCCCGATCGCGATACGCGCGGCGCAGCACTTCCACCACGTAATGGGCACGCTGCACCTTGTCGGCGTCGCGCCACGGCAATTGTCCGAGCATCGTCAGGCTCTGCGCCAGGGCAATGCCGCCAGCCGAAGGTGGTGGGGCGCTGATCAGCTCGCGTTTCTCGTCCAGCTTGAAGCGCAGCGGTTCGCGAGTGATAACCCGGTAGCGGTCCATGTCATCCAGGCACCAGATCCCGCCAGCCGCGCGCACGCCGTTGATCAGCGATTGCGCGGTCAGCCCGTTATAGAAACCTTCGCGACCACGATCCGCCAGGCGGTTCAGCGTCGCGCCCAGTTCCGGCTGCTTGATGATTTCACCCAGCGCTGGCACTTCACCGCGGCGCAGAAACAGTCGCGCGCTCTCCGGATCGTCGCGCAGGGCGGACAGACGGGCCGTGGCGCGCTGGCGATAGATCGAGTCGACGGCGAAGCCTCGGTAAGCCAGGCGAACGGCCGGTGCCATGGAGATGCTCAGCGGAAGCTTGCCGTAACGTTCGGCCAACTCCACCAGCGCGGCGGGCAAACCGGGTATCGCGGCGGCGAGCGGGCCGTTGAGCGACAGGGAAGGCTGGATTTTGCCGTCACGGCGGTACAGGTCGTAGGTGGCCTTCAGTGGCGCTTTTTCCCGGGCATCGAGAAAAATATAGCGAGGCCGTTCACCACTCTGGCGCAGCAGGAAAAACCCGCCGCCGCCCAAACCGGACCCGTAGGGTTCAACCACCGCCAATGCCGCACTGACGGCCACGGCCGCGTCGAAGGCGTTGCCGCCCGCAACCATGATTTCCCGACCGGCGGCGGTGGCTTCAGGGTGTGGGCTGGCAATGGCGGCGTGTTGTGCAGAGGGGTTCGATTCTGCGGCAAGGACAACGTGTGCGGTAAGCAAGCACAGGGCAAATAGTGCGCTCGACAAATAGTGCTGCAACTGTTGCGTTGGAATCATGCGGGGCTCGCTTTTGGTCGACAGGCTGAACAGCCCGGTTTCGGCGAGGACTCGGATGCCGGTACTACACCTTGCTGGTTAGAATCAGGTATTTGGCCATCAGCTCATCCTTGCTCTCGACGTGGGTTTCATCCAGCGGGATGCAGTCCACGGGGCAGACTTGCTGACACTGCGGCTCGTCGTAATGGCCAACACATTCGGTACACAGGCTTGGATTGATCACGTAGATCTCTTCGCCTTGAGAAATCGCCTCGTTCGGGCACTCGGGTTCGCAAACGTCGCAATTGATGCAATCGTCAGTGATGATCAGGGACATGAAGCACTCCTGCCGCGGACAGCGCCGGGGCATATGAAATCTAATGCGGCGAATTGTGCCGCATTACAAGATTCGATGCACCCTGGCGTTGCCGATAAAGAGCTTAGCGCTTGAAACGTTCGGTAAGCGCCTGGGCGACAGCCGGATGCACAAATTTGGTGATATCCCCGCCCAAAGCCGCAATTTCACGGACCAATGTGGAAGATATGAACGAATAACGCTCTGACGGGGTGAGAAACAGGCTTTCCACGTCCGGTGCCAGTTGGCGGTTCATGTTCGCCAGTTGAAACTCGTACTCGAAGTCGGAAACTGCCCGCAGGCCGCGTAGAAAAATATTCGCGTTCTGTTCCTTGGCGAAGTGGGCGAGCAACGTTGAAAAGCCCACCACCTCGACATTCGGCAGGTGTTTGGTGACCTCGCGGGCCAGCTCCACTCGCTGTTCCAAAGGGAAAAGCGGGTTTTTCTTCGGGCTGGCGGCCACGGCAATGACCACTTGGTCGAACAGGCGCGAGGCGCGTTCGACCAGATCGCCATGGCCCTTGGTAATCGGGTCGAAGGTGCCTGGATACAACACTCGGTTCATCGCGTCGTCCTGGTCGGAGTCCTTGGGGAATCGGATGGTATCGCAGCAATCCCCATGGGCCAAGTCGGCGGTGGAGATTGTTACGCGGCAAACCGTGGGAGCGAGCTTGCTCGCGAAGGCAATATTTCACGCCCCAATGATGTGTCGGACACTCGGCGGTCTTCGCGAGCAAGCTCGCTCCCACAATGATAAAACCGGGCTCCTCACCGAATAAACAACCGATACACCAACCGTTGAATCGCCTTGCCGTAGGGCGGATAGATCAGCCGGGCGGCGTTGAATCGCTGTTTGATGAACACCCCCTTGGCCTTGCTGAAGGTCAGAAACCCTTCGCGGCCATGATAATGGCCCATGCCGGAAGGGCCGACGCCGCCGAAAGGCAAGTCGTCCTGGGCAACGTGCAGCAGCGTGTCGTTCAGACACACGCCGCCAGAATGGGTTTGTTCCAGTACGCGCTGTTGTTCGGCCTTGTTGTAGCCGAAGTAATACAAGGCCAGCGGGCGAGGGCGCTGATTGATGTAGGCAAATGCCTGGTCGATGCGGTTGTACGGCACGATCGGCAGCAATGGCCCGAAGATTTCATCCTGCATGACCAGCATGTCGTCGCTGACATTGAGCAACAGGCTGAACGGCATGCGCCGGTCCTGGCCCTGATCGTATAGCGTAATTACTCTGGCGCCCTTGCGGGTGGCGTCTTCGAGGTAGCCGGTCAGGCGCGTCAGTTGTCGCTGATTGATGATTGCCGTGTAATCCGGGTTGTCGGTCAGCGTCGGATAAAACCCGAGCACCGCGTGCCGGTAAGCTTCGACGAAACCCTCGACACGATCTTCCGGTACCAGCACGTAATCCGGCGCGACACAGGTTTGCCCGGCGTTCAAAGTCTTGCCGAAGGCTATCCGTTCGGCAGCGTCCTTGAGCGGCACGTCAACGGAAACGATAGCCGGCGACTTGCCGCCCAGTTCCAGCGTCACCGGCGTGAGATTTTCGGCGGCGGCGCGCATCACCTGCCTGCCGATACTGGTCGAGCCGGTAAACAACAAGTGGTCGAACGCCAGCCTGGAAAACTCGATGCCGACCTCGGCCTCGCCCAGCACCACCGCGACCAGATCTTCCGGGAATACCTGTGCAAATAGCCGCTTGAGCAGTTCACCGGTAGCGGGCGTCGACTCGCTGAGCTTGAGCATCACCCGATTACCAGCTGCCAGCGCGCCGATCATCGGCCCTACTGCGAGAAACAGCGGGTAATTCCACGGCACGATCACCCCAACCACGCCCAGCGGCTGATACACGACCTTCGCCGACGCCGGCTGAAAGGCGATGCCAACCTTGCGCCGTGCCGGTTTCATCCATTTCTGTAGATTCTTTCGTGCGTCATCGATGCCCATCAGGCAGGGCATCAACTCGGCGAGCAGGGTTTCATCGGCGCTGCGGTGACTGAAATCGCTGCTGATCGCCGCAATCAGCGCTTCGCGCTCGGCGCTGAGCAGGTCGCGCAGGGTGTTGAGCCATTGCCGACGCTGGCCGGCGGTCGGCATGGGGTTGGCGGCGAACGCCTTGCGCTGCAGCGCGAGCAGTTCGCTGAGCGGCTGCTGCGTTGCGGGCTTCCAGGCGGGTTCGGCGGACATACGCGGCTTCCTTTATCGACGTTGTGCTTTGGTTCTAGAGTAGATGCTCTAGAAAGTCAATTTGTACCTCGGGCAAGAAAATCACCCGCCCGGCGAGGCAGCGATCGGGCAGCACTTGCGTTAACATCCGTCTCATTCCAATAACACCCGAGCGACCGAGCTGAGCATGGCCCCACGCATCAAGACCCGTGAACGCATCGTGCAGAACAGCCTTGAGCTGTTCAATCTGCAGGGCGAGCGCAGTGTGAGCACCAATCACATCGCTGCGCACATGGAGATTTCGCCGGGCAATCTGTACTACCACTTCCCCAACAAGCAGGCGATCATCGCCGAGCTGTTCAGCGAATACGAAACCTTGGTAAACACCTTTCTGCGTCCACCTGGCGGGCGTTTGCCGACGGTCGAAGACAAGCGTTATTACCTGCTGGAAATACTCGACGGCATGTGGCGCTATCGTTTCCTGCATCGGGATCTGGAGTACTTGCTCGATACCGATCCGGAGCTTGCCGACCGCTACCGTCGTTTTTCCCAGCATTGTTTGATCCAGGCCATGGCGATCTATGGCGGTTTTGTCGAGGCTGGCATTCTGGATATGGATGAGGTGCAGATCGAGTCGCTGACCCTCAACACCTGGATCATCCTGACGTCCTGGGTGCGTTTTCTCTGCACGACCCGGGAGAACAGCAGTCATCTGAACGAAAACGCCATGCGGCGCGGGGTTTACCAGGTGTTGATGCTGGAATTCGGCTATGTCACGGCTCAGGCACGTGATGAAGTGAGCGCCCTGTGTTCAGAGTTTTATGTGCCGCTGCACGAAGCATTGGCACAAACGGTGTGATTCAAGGCTTTCCAGGTTTCGATCAAATAATGAACAATTTAAGGAGCCAGTCATGTCTATCGCGCAACTGATCAGCCCACTCCAACTGGCCGAGCGCCAGGAGAAAGACGCGCTGGTGATTCTCGATTGCCGCTTCGCCCTCGAAGATCCGGAATATGGGCAGCGCAGCTACGCCGAAGGGCACATTGCCGGCGCCTGTTTTGCCGACCTGGAGCGCGATCTCAGCGGTCCGGTCAGCAAAGGCAAAACCGGTCGCCATCCGCTGCCGAATCCTCAAACGCTGGTGCAGCGTTTGCAGGTTCTGGGCGTCAACGCGGACAGCGACGTCGTCCTTTACGACGATGGTCCGGGTGCATTCGCGGCCCGCGCCTGGTGGTTGCTGGCCTGGCTGGGCAAGCGTGATGGCGTGTTCATTCTCGATGGCGGCCTGAAAGCCTGGCATGCGGCGGGCTTGCCGTTGAGTCTTGATGCACCGGATAAAAAAATCGGTCATTTCAACGGGCAGCCGGACAAGTCGTTGCTGATCGACGCCGAGCACCTGCAGGCGAAATTGGGCAACCCGGATATGACATTGATCGATGCCCGGGCCGAGGCGCGTTTCCGGGGTGAAGTCGAACCCATCGACCCGGTTGCCGGACATATTCCCGGCGCGCAGTGTGCGGCTTTCAACGAAAACCTCGGGCCGGACGGACGCTTTTTGAGTCCCGAGCAGCTCAAGCAACGCTTCGCCGCCAAGCTGCAAGGTCGCGCACCTGAGAAGCTGGTCGCCTATTGCGGCTCGGGCGTAACCGCCTGCCATAACCTGTTCGCGCTGTGCCTGGCCGGTTATCCGCTGGGCAAGTTGTACGCCGGGTCGTGGAGCGAGTGGATTACCGATCCAAAGCACGAAGTGGCGACTGGCGCCGCCTGAAACATCGGATCTGTAGGACCGGCTTTAGCCGGGAGGGCGAGACGTCTGAGGACGCAATTGCTGCGATTGAACGGGCTTGCTCCCGGCTGAAGCCGGTCCTACGGCATGTATTGCCCGCAAATAATCCGGGGTTGATTAAAACTGCCCCAACACCCAGCGCAGCAGAAAAAACACCAGCAGCCCGCCGCCAATGGTCGCCAGCAGATTGCGGCTTAGCGCGGCGATGGCAATGGAGGCCAATCCAGCCAGCAGATACGCGTTATCCAGGCTCAGCTGCCAATGCGTGCCGTCGGGCAGCAACATGCCGGGTACGACAATCGCGGTCAGGACGGCGGTCGGCACGTAATGCAGCCCTTGGCGCACCACGGGCGGGAAACGCAGATTCGGCCAGGCGAACAGGCTGTAGCGCATCAGAAACGTGATCGCCGCCATCGCCAGAATCAGCCACCAATAACTCATGAGCGAACCTCTTTGGTCGAACTTTCTGGGCCGGCCGCTGACCGCAGCCGCTCCAGAATCACCCCCACCGCAATACCGCTGAACGCCGCAGCCATCAGCCCGAGCTTGTACGGCCAGGCGTAAGTCATCAGCGCCACCGCGCCAGCGGCAATCGCGGCGGCAATTTGCGGCTGGTTGCGCAATAGCGGCACGACAATGCCGATGAAGGTGGCGAGCATAGCGAATTCCAGCCCCCAACCGGCCATGTCCGGCACAGCCTGCCCGAACAACACGCCAATCAGCGAACTGAGCACCCAACTGGCATACAACGCGCTGGCCACACCCAGCCAATACCAATGGGCCAGCGGCGTGCGGCCGTGGACGAGGTAAAAGCGTTGCACCACGGCGAAGGTTTCATCGGTGAGCCAGAACGCCAGCAACAGCCGCCAGCGTTGCGGCAACCCGCAAACCTGCGGCTGCAAGGTGGCGCTGTACAGCACGTGGCGCAGATTGACGATGAAGGTTGTCAGCAGGATAACCACCGCGCCAGCGCTGGCGCCCATCAGGCTGATCACAATGAATTGCGCGGAACCCGCGTAGACAAACATCGACATGCCAACGGCCTGCCAGAGCGACAGCCCGGCCACGCCAGCCAGCGTGCCGAAAATGATACCGAAAGGGACAATGCCGACAATCATCGGCACGCTGTCGCGAAGGCCTTGAAGATACAGTTGAGTGCGGGACATTAGGGTCCTCCTTATGTCGCGCATCTTAGCTCAGGTGCCCTGCACAGCCATCAGATTTGGAATGCTCGTTGGAGCGAGGCTTGCCCGCGAAGGCAAACTCCTGACTCTGATGTGGTGATCTTGCCGACCTCTTCGCGGGCAAGCCTCGCTCCAACAAAAGAGTGCCGGATTAGCCGTGATGCGTGGTGGTCAGCCACAACGGAATGCGCCGCTCCAGGTAATAACCGGGATTTTTCAGCGAGCCGTCCACAAACCCCACATGTCCGCCTTTGGCCTGCAGCTCGAATTGCGTACTGGACGACAGTTCATCGGCTTCGGGCAGGCTGTGCTTGAAGACGAAAGGATCGTCCTCGGCCTGAATAATCAGCGTCGGCGTGCGAATTTCTCCAAGGAAATAGCGACTCGAAGCGCGCCGGTAGTAATCCTTGGCATCGACGAAGCCGTTCAGCGGGGCGGTGACCCGGCCGTCGAAGTCCCAGAAAGTACGCATGTTTTCCAGCGAGCCCAGCGCCGCCAGCTCGGCCAGGCCTTCGCTCATGCCTTCATGCTGGAAGTGACGCTGTTTGTCGCGGATATAGGCGAGCATTTCGCGCATGAAATGCCGCTGGTAAACCTTGGAAAAGCCCATGCCAATGCGATCCGCGCACTCATCCAGGCGGAACGGCACGGACACCGCGACGGCGCCGAGCAATTCGCTGTTATGGCCCGACTCCCCAAGATATTTGAGCAATACGTTGCCGCCCAGCGAATAACCGACGGCGTACAGCGGCGCCAATGGACGCAGGGCGCGCAAATGGGCGACCACCGAAGCGAGGTCTTCGCTGGCGCCGGAGTGATAGCTGCGCGAGAGCAGATTGGGTTCGCCGGAGCAGCCGCGCCAGTTCAGCGCCACGCTGGCCCAGCCTTCCTGCGCCAGTGCCTGTTGCAACCCGGCCACATAAGGCGAATTCGACGAACCGGTCAGGCCGTGCAGCACCAGCACCAGCGGGGCATCGACTTGATGCGGGCCGTACCAGTCCAGGTCCAGGAAATCGCCATCATCGAGCCAGACCCGCTCGCGCGGTCGCTCCATCGGCTTGACCCGACGCCACAGCGGCCCCCACAAGGTTTGCAGATGCGGATTGCCCAGGCCCGAGGCCGGGACGAAGCGGTTGGCAAACGAGGAATTTGCGAGCTGAGTGATCACGGTCGTCCTCCGGCAAGTGACGTTGCTGGATAAGCGTAAGTTGCCACAAGTGGGGTTCGATGTAAGCGGGTTATTGCTGAGTGGTAGGGGTTGGCGCCTGAACAGGTTTCAACCCTGGAACGAGCTTGTGTGGGAGCGAGCTTGCTCGCGAAGAGGTCAGTACATCCACCACAGCGTCGTGGTCTGAAATATTGGCTTCGCAAGCAAGCTTGCTCCCACAAAAGTGCGGGGCGTTTCAAGTCACCCGCGCTGCCACAACGCGTAATACACCTGGCCGGCCTTTTTCTCGCGGTGCAGGCGCCAGCTACCCGGCAGGCCGGTGGTTGAAGGCGGCGTTTCGCTTTCGGTGTAGATCCAGGCGTTTTCCGCCAGCCAGCCGTGGGATTCCAGCAGGGCGCAGGCCGAGGCCAGCAGGTTCTGATGGAACGGTGGGTCGAGGAACACCACGTCGAACGGCTCTGCGGCCTGGTTTTCCAGGTGACGCAGCGAGTCGGTGTGCGACAGCTGGCCGGTCGTGCAACCCAGCATGGTCAGGTTCTGACGCAGGCTGGCGATGGCCGCCGCGCTGTTATCCAGTGCCAAACCCTCGCTCGCGCCACGGGACAGCGCTTCGAAGAACAACGCGCCGCTGCCGGTGAACACATCCAGCACGCGGGCGCCTTCAATGTGGGTCGCCAGCCAGTTGAACAGGGTTTCGCGCACCCGGTCCGGTGTCGGACGCAGGCCTGGAGCATCAGGGAAAGTCAGCTTGCGACTGCCCCATTGCCCGCCAATGATACGTAGTTGGCCCAGGCCGTTATGGCCCTTCGGGCGTGGATTGGCCATTAATGCTCCGGGACCCCAAGAGGTCGTTCTGCAGGTTTTTCGGTGGGTGGCGGCAGTGGTTTCTGCGGGACGGTCGGCCCGGCAGTGACGATCACCATCTTGTCTGCGCTCAAGTGTTTGCTCATCGCGGCCTTGACCTGCTCGACGGTGACTTCCTGCGACTGGATCATGAAGTCTTCGAGGAAGGTCAGCGGCAGGTCATAAAAGCCGATGGCGCCCAGTTGTCCAACGATAGCCGAGTTGCTGGCGGTGGACAGCGGGAAGCTGCCGGACAGCTCGCGCTTGGCGTCGTCGAGTTCTTTCTGGGTCGGGCCGTTGGCGAGGAAGTCGCGGACGATGTCCTGCACCAGTTTCAGGGTGTTTTCGCTGAGTTCGGCGCGGGTTTGCAAACCGATCATGAACGGGCCTTGGGCCTGCATCGGGGTGAAGCCCGAGGAAATGCCGTAGGTCAGGCCGCGCTTCTCACGCACTTCGGTCATCAGTCGGCTGCCGAAGCCACCACCGCCGAGTACCGAATTGCCCAGTGAAAGCGCGGCGAAGTCCGGATCGTTACGGTCGATGCCCAGCTGCGCAAGCATCAGGTGAGTCTGCTTGGATGGAAACTCGATGTGGGTTTCCCCGGCCTTGGGCTCAACAGGCGTTGGCAGTTTTGCCAGCGCCGGGCCTTTAGGCAGCGATGCCGAGACCTGCGCGGCAATGGCTTGCGCTTCGTCGCGGGACAAGTCGCCCACCAGCGCAATCACCGCGTTGCCAGCGGCGTAAGCCTTGGCGTGGAAGGCCTTGAGCTGAGCCAGAGTGATCGGCGTGATGGTCTGCGCGGTGCCTTCGCTTGGATGGCCGTAAGGGTGATCACCGTACAGCCGCTTGAATAGCTCTTTACCCGCCAGCGCGCCGGGGTTCTGCTTCTGGTATTCGAAGCTGGCCAGCAGCTGATTCTTGATCCGTGCCAGTGAATCGGCCGGGAAGGTAGGCTTGCCGACCACTTCGGAAAACAGCTTCAGCGCAGGTTCGCGCTTATCCGCTGTGCTCAGGCTGCGGACCGAAGCCACGGCCATGTCGCGATAGGCGCCGTTGCTGAAATCCGCGCCCAGACCTTCGAAACCTTCAGCGATGGCGCTGACGTCCTTGCCTTTGACGCCTTCGTTGAGCATCGCGTTGGTCAGCACGGCAATGCCGGGCGTGGCCTGATCCTGACTGCTGCCAGCGGCGAAGGTCAGGCGCAGGTCGAACATCGGCAGCTCGCGGGCTTCGACGAACAGCACTTTCGCGCCTTCGGCGGTTTTCCAGGTCTGGATGTTCAAGGCGCGGCGTGCAGGTGCCTTGCCGTCCAGCTCTTTCAGCGATTGCAGTGCAGGTTGCGCGGGCGCGTCGGTTTTGACTGCATCCTCGGCAAGCACTGTTTGTGTGGCGAAAACACTGAGTCCGGTGCTCAACAACAGACCAAACAGCGTATTACGTGGGCCGTTGCGCTCACTCATTTTGCTTTCTCCTCAGGCAGAACGTGCGCAACGCTGAGGCGCTCACGGGTGAAATAAGTGCTCGCGGCTTTCTGGATATCGGCCGGGGTGACGCTTTGCAGCGAAGCCAGCTCTTCGTCGATCAACTTCCACGACAGGCCGACGGTTTCCAGCTCGCCGATGGTGCTGGCCTGACTGGTGATGGAATCGCGTTCGTAGACCAGCCCGGCGATAACCTGCGCGCGGACTCGTTCCAGCTCTTCAGCAGAAGGCGGCTTGGTTTTCAGCTCGTTGAGCAGTTTCCAGATGCCGGCTTCCACGTTGGCCAAGGATTTTTTCTTCTGCATGTTGGGCGTGGCGCTGATCATGAACAGACTGTCGCCACGGGCGAACGCGTCGTAGTTGGACGACGCGCCGGAGACCAGTTCTTCGCCACGCTCCAGGCGCGACGGGATGCGCGCGCTGTAGCCGCCGTCGAGCAGGGCGGCGATCAGGCGCAGGGCGTTGACCGAGCGCGGGTCTTCAGCGGTGGCCAGGCTCGGCACGTTGAAGCCGTACATCAGGCTCGGCATTTGCGTCTGTACATGCAGCGTGATCAGGCGTTCGCCCGGTTCTGCCAGTTCCAGCGGTTTTTTCGAAGGCGGCACGTCACGACGCGGGATCGGACCGAAGAAGCGCTCGGCCAGGGCTTTGACTTCCTCAGGGTTTACATCACCCACTACCACCAGCGTGGCGTTGTTCGGCACATACCAGGATTCATACCAGTGGCGCAGCTCCTCGACTTTCATGCGTTCGAGGTCGGCCATCCAGCCGATGGTCGGCGTATGGTAGCCGCTGGCCGGGTAGGCCATGGCCTTGAAGCGCTCGTAGGCCTTGGCGTTCGGCTTGTCGTCGGTGCGCAGGCGGCGCTCTTCCTTGATCACTTCGATTTCGCGGCTGAACTCGTCGGCTGGCAGCTTGAGGCTGGCCATGCGGTCGGCTTCCAGTTCGAAGGCAACGCTCAGGCGGTCGCGGGCCAGGACCTGGTAATAAGCGGTGTAGTCATCGCTGGTGAACGCGTTTTCTTCGGCGCCCAGATCCCGCAGGATCAACGAGGATTCGCCTGGACCTGTTTTGGAGCTGCCTTTGAACATCATGTGTTCCAGCGCATGGGACAAACCGGTCTGGCCGGGCGTCTCGTAGCTCGAACCGACTTTGTACCAGACCTGCGAAACCACCACTGGAGCGCGGTGGTCTTCGCGCACGACCACTTTGAGGCCGTTCTCGAGCATGAATTCATGGGTAGGTTGCGGGTCGGCGGCCAATACTGTCAGGGGCAGACAAATTGTGCTGAGCAGCAGGCCTGCGGCGCGGCGGGCTAAAGCATTCATTCGTAATTTGAACCTGTAGGACGGCCCGCTTGAACTTAGCGTCGGCGGGCGCGGGGGTGTTAGGATAGCGGTCCGTGTGCTCTGCGACCATTACAATGATTCAGCAACTGTGGTGCCGGGCTGTCACGTAGCTGACCATCCCTGTAGGAGCGGATTATGCTCGGCGGGCAGCTGAACAAGCAGTCGCAAAAGTAGTCTGTTTTGCATGTCAGAATTTTCAGAGGCGCCGCTCTGGCGCGTCGCTACCTTGAGATAGCCGTCCTCCATGTTTGGTTCCAACGACGACAAGAAGAACCCAGCCCCGGCTGGCGAGAAGAAAGGCCTGTTCGGATGGCTGCGCAAGAAGCCGCAGGAAACCGTAGTCGAACAGCCACAAGACTTACCCACAGCTGCGCCTGAGCCGATTGTCGAATCGACTCCGCTGGTCGCTGAGCCGCAGTTCGTCCCGGCGGCGACGCCTGAACCTGTGCGCGAGACCTTCCACGCTGAGCCGCAGCCGGTCAATCCGCCTGCGCAGTCCCAGCCGTGGCTGACCTTGCCGGTTGCCGAAGAGTCGGTGGCGCTGATCGACGAGCTCGAGCCGCACGTCACGCCGCCAATCGCGCCGCCAGTGATTTTCCATCCGCAGCCAGTCCCGACTCCAGCGCCGCAACCAGAGCCGCGAATTGACGTGCCAATGGTCGAGCCCGAGTCGACCATCGTGCCAGAGCCAGAGCCAGAGCCAGAGCCAGAGCCAGAGCCAGTCCTGGAACCCGTTGCCGTAGCGCCGGTGATCGTCCCGGTTGTCGTTGCCCCAGAACCAGAACCCGCACCGCCAGCCGTCGTACCCGTAACCGAAGCCGCCAAGGCCGGTTTCTTTGCCCGCCTCAAGCAAGGCCTGTCGAAAACCAGCGCCAGTCTCGGCGAAGGCATGGCCAGCCTGTTTCTCGGCAAAAAAGTCATCGACGATGATTTGCTTGAAGAAATCGAAACCCGTTTGCTCACCGCCGATGTTGGCGTCGAAGCCACCGGCGTGATCATTCAAAGCCTGACGCAGAAGGTCGCGCGCAAGCAGCTGACCGATGCCGACGCGCTGTACAAATCCTTGCAGGCCGAGCTGGCTGCGCTGCTCAAACCGGTTGAACAGCCGCTGATCATCGACAGCAGCCGCCGGCCGTTCGTGATTCTGGTGGTCGGCGTCAATGGCGCGGGCAAGACCACGACCATCGGCAAACTGGCCAAGAAGCTGCAACTGGAAGGCAAGAAAGTCATGCTGGCTGCGGGGGATACCTTCCGCGCTGCGGCCGTCGAACAGTTGCAGGTCTGGGGTGAGCGCAACAATATTCCGGTCATCGCCCAACACACTGGCGCGGATTCCGCTTCGGTGATCTTCGATGCCGTGCAGGCCGCCAAGGCCCGTGGTATCGACGTGTTGATCGCTGACACCGCCGGGCGTCTGCACACCAAAGACAACCTGATGGAAGAGCTGAAAAAGGTTCGCCGGGTCATGGGCAAGCTCGACGCCGACGCGCCGCACGAAGTGCTGTTGGTACTCGACGCGGGCACTGGCCAGAACGCTATCAATCAGGCCAAACAGTTCCATCAGACCGTGACCCTGACCGGTCTGGCCCTGACCAAGCTCGACGGCACCGCCAAGGGCGGCGTGATTTTCGCGCTGGCCAAGCAGTTCGGGCTGCCGATTCGTTACATCGGCGTGGGCGAAGGCATTGATGACCTGCGCACCTTTGAAGCCGAACCCTTTGTCCAGGCTCTGTTTGCGGAGCGGGAGCGCACATGATTCGTTTCGAACAGGTCGGTAAACGCTATCCGAACGGACACGTCGGCTTGCATGAGCTGAGCTTTCGAGTACGTCGCGGTGAATTCTTGTTCGTCACCGGTCACTCCGGTGCTGGCAAAAGCACCTTGTTGCGCCTGTTGCTGGCCATGGAGCGTCCGACCACCGGCAAACTGCTGCTGGCCGGTCAGGATCTGGGCCAGATCACTACGGCGCAGATTCCATTTCTGCGTCGGCAGATTGGCGTGGTGTTCCAGAACCACCAGTTGCTGTTTGATCGCACCGTGTTCAACAACATCGCCTTGCCGTTGCAGATTCTTGGCTTGTCCAAGGCCGAGATCAACAAGCGCGTCGATTCTGCGCTGGAGCGCGTGGCGCTGTCGGACAAGACCGATTTGTACCCCGGCGACCTGTCCACCGGTCAACAGCAACGCGTCGGCATCGCCCGCGCCATCGTTCATCGCCCGGCTTTGCTGCTGGCCGACGAACCGACCGGTAATCTCGATCCACGCCTGGCGGCGGAAATCATGGGCGTGTTTGAAGATATCAACCGGCTGGGCACCAGCGTGCTGATCGCCAGTCACGACCTGGCCCTGATCGCCCGCATGCGCCATCGCATGCTGACCTTGCAGCGCGGCCGTTTGATCGGCGACGGGGAGGCTGGGGTATGAGTGCTACACGTTCGTCCAAGGTTTCCGATCGCGTCGCGCCAAAAGCGGCCGAACCGACGCCACAGAAAAAACCCAAGAAAAACAGCCACGATGACGACGGACCGGATTTCGGCACGCTGTTCAACGCCTGGCTGGAAAGCCATCGCTCCAGTCTGGCCGACAGCTTGCGTCGTCTGGGCAAGCAGCCGATTGGCAGCTTCTTTACCTGTCTGGTCATGGCGATCGCCTTGAGCCTGCCGATGGGCTTGTCGTTGCTGTTGAACAATGTCGAGCGGCTGGGCGGTTCCTGGCAGCGCGCGGCGCAGATTTCGCTGTACCTCAAGCTCGATGCCAGCGCCAGCGAAGGCGACAAGCTGCGCGATGAAATCAAGCTGATGCCGGGGGTTGCCGACGCTGAATACATCAGCCGCGAGCAGGCCTTGACCGAGTTTCAGCAGCAATCGGGTCTGGGCGAGGCGCTCAAGGAGTTGCCGGAAAACCCGTTGCCGGGCGTCGTACTGGTTACGCCGAACGAAGTCGACAAGCCTGCGCTGGAAGCACTGCGCACACGTCTGGCGGAAATGCCGAAAGTGCAGCAGGCCCAACTGGATCTGGTCTGGGTCGAGCGTCTGGCGGCAATCCTGAAACTGGGCGACCGCTTTGTGTTTGGCCTGACCGTGTTGCTGGTTCTGGCCTTGCTGCTGGTGATCGGTAACACCATTCGTCTGCACATTGAGAACCGACGCACGGAAATCGAGGTCATTAAGCTGGTTGGCGGCACCGATAGTTATGTACGGCGTCCTTTCCTTTATATGGGCGCATTGTATGGTCTCGGGGCAGGGTTTCTGTCTTGGGGGGTTCTGGCTTTTGGTCTAGACTGGCTCAACGACGCGGTTGTCGGGCTGGCCGGACTGTATGGAAGTGACTTCGCGCTGGCCGGTGTCCCGCTCGCAGATGGCCTTTCGCTCTTGCTTGGAGCGGTGCTCTTGGGGTATATCGGTGCGTGGATTGCAGTAGCACGCCATTTGAGTGAGTTGGCACCTCGGTAAATTTTTCTTCATCTATTGACGATGTAGGACCGGCTTTAGCCGGGAGCACGTGCAAACGCGTCTCTCACGGCTCTCGCGGCTAAAGCCGCTCCTGCACACCGTATTCCCAAGAGGGAGCGCGGTTTGGTTAGGGAACTTGTCTAGCGGTTCCCGGTCAATTTCGCAGTGCTGAACTGCACGAGTCATGTGTCGGAGGTATCGTTTCGTATGACCACTTCTTTGCAACCTGTCTATGCATTAGCCCCAGGCGCAAACCTGGAAGCCTATGTGCACACCGTGAACAGCATCCCTTTGCTGACGCCGGAGCAGGAGCGTGAACTGGCTGAGAGTTTGTATTATGAGCAGGATTTGGGGGCGGCTCGGCAGATGGTCCTCGCCCACCTGCGTTTTGTCGTGCATATCGCACGCAGCTATTCGGGCTACGGTCTGGCCCAGGCTGACCTGATCCAGGAAGGCAACGTTGGCCTGATGAAAGCCGTGAAACGCTTCAACCCGGAAATGGGTGTGCGTCTGGTGTCCTTCGCCGTTCACTGGATCAAGGCGGAAATCCACGAGTTCATCCTGCGCAACTGGCGCATCGTCAAGGTCGCGACTACCAAGGCGCAGCGCAAGCTGTTCTTCAATCTGCGCAGCCAGAAGAAACGTCTGGCCTGGCTGAACAATGAAGAAGTGCATCGCGTGGCGGAAAGCCTCGGTGTTGAGCCACGTGAAGTGCGCGAGATGGAAAGCCGTCTGACCGGTCACGACATGGCGTTCGACCCGGCAACTGAAGCCGACGACGACAGCGCGTTCCAGTCGCCTTCCAATTACCTGGAAGACCATCGTTACGATCCGGCGCGTCAGCTGGAGGATTCCGACTGGACCGACAATTCCACCGCCAATCTGCATCAGGCGCTGGAAGTACTGGACGACCGCAGCCGCGACATTCTCTATCAGCGCTGGCTGGCTGAAGAGAAAGCCACGCTGCATGATCTGGCGCAGAAGTACAACGTCTCCGCCGAGCGTATTCGTCAGCTGGAAAAAAGCGCGATGAACAAGCTCAAGTTGTCGATTGCTGCGTAAGCGGTAGCCGAACAAAAAAACGCCCCGAATGGGGCGTTTTTTATTGGGAAACCCGCTCGCTCTAATGCAGCATCACGCCGACACTGGAATTGGAACGCATTTCGTAGGGCCGGCTTTAGCCGGGAGGAGGCCAGTCCATTCGCTACAGTTGCGTCGTCAGAGCTCTCGCCCTCCCGGCTGAAGCCGGTCCTACGGTTCGCCTCTTTGCGGCGCGACCGGTTAAAACGTCCGGCTATGATTCAGCCCGGTCAAATAATCATCTCCGCCCAACTGGCGCACTTGCTGACGGATCCAGCTGGCACGACGCAGCACGTAGCTGCTTGGGTGGCTTGTGCTCCATTTGCGGGGGTTGGGCAGGACGGCGGCCAGATAGCTCGCCTGTTGCGTGGACAGGGCGCTGGCGTTGACGCCGAAGTGGTGCTGTGCCGCCGCCTGGGCGCCGAACACGCCTTCATCCCATTCGACACTGTTGAGGTAGACCTCAAGAATCCGCTCCTTGGACCAGAGCATCTCGATCAGCAGGGTGAACCACGCTTCCAGGCCCTTGCGCACATAGCTGCGGCCGGACCACAGGAACAGGTTCTTCGACACCTGCTGGCTCAAGGTACTCGCGCCGCGAATCGAACCGCCAAGCTCGTTATGGCTGATGGCCGCCTGAATTGCGCCGACGTCAAAACCCCAATGCTCGGCGAATTTCTGGTCTTCACCGGCAATCACGGCAATTTTCAGGTTATTGGAGATTTTATTCCAAGGCTCCCAGTCGCGCTGCAGGTCAATAGGCTGGCCGTCGAACCAGGATTCAATCTTGCGCTCGACCATCAGGGCAGTGCCGGGAGGGGGCACGAAACGGAAGATCAAAACCAGAATGACGCTGCCCGCTGCAAACCAGAGCAGGCCTTTGATGAACCGTTGCACAATTAAACGCAGCATAGAGATGGCTTGGCCGAACCCGTTGAGCGGGCCATTATACAGACCGTGCGCCTTTGGACGATTTTTGACTGGAGTTCTCGATGCTTCGTACCTTTTTAATGCTCGCCGCCTTCTTTGGTTTCACCGGCGTGGCCCTGGGCGCATTCGCTGCCCATGGCCTGAAAAACCGCTTAAGCGCTGAATACCTGGCGATTTTCCATACCGGCGTGCTCTATCAATTGGTGCATGCGCTGGCGTTACTGGGCGTGGCGTTGCTCGCGGCGCAGATTCCCGGCCGCTTGATGACCCTGGCCGGTTACTCGTTCGCCATCGGCATCCTGCTGTTTTCCGGCAGTCTTTACCTGTTGACGCTTACCGGAGTCAGCAAACTGGGCATCATCACGCCGTTTGGCGGGCTGGCGTTTTTGATCGGCTGGGCGATTCTCGGTCTGGCCGCGTGGCGTCTGGGCGGGGTTTGATTGCCGCCGCGGCAACATGAAATCTCTGACATAAAGGCACTTCGTTCAAACATAACTCCAGTCCCGCGCTATGGTAAGGATCATGCTTGAGCCTCGCGCGGCTTGAGCCGAAGCCACGGATCCAAGGTCCGATGGCTGAGTCTCATAAAAAAATCTGGAGAAAACATGAAGACCTTGTTGGTAAAAACTGCTCTCGCGGGCCTCTTGCTGAGCGCCTCTCTTCTGGCCAACGCTGCCGACGTTCCACACACCGCGTCGCCTGAGGGCGCCGAGGTTTACATCATCTCGCCCAAGGACGGCTCCACCGTTCCGGGGACGTTCAAGGTTCAGTTCGGTCTCAAAGGAATGGGCGTTGCGCCAGCAGGCGTGGATGTTCCCGATACCGGTCACCATCATTTGCTGATTGACGTGAAAGATCAGCCTGACCTCAATGCGCCGTTGCCGGTGAGCGATAACATCCGCCACTTCGGCAAGGGCCAGACCGAAACCGAGATCACCTTGCCGCCGGGTCGCCACACGCTGCAATTGATCGTCGGCGACAAGAGCCACATCCCGCTCAGCCCGTCGGTCGAGTCGAAGGCGATTACGGTTAATGTGAAGTAATTGGCTGGGCACCAGCCAATTACCGTAGGACCGGCTTTAGCCGGGAGGGAGTCAGTACACTCGCCGCAAACACTGGGTCAGGAATGAAGCTCTCCCGGCTAAAGCCGGTCCTACGGAGCGCGCCCGCTAACCCCTTCTGGCCGGTGCCATGGCTTTGTAAGCGAAGACCTGGAACTGCGCGCCGTTGAGTGTGAATTCCCCAACCTGATTCATGCCCATCTTGCGGTGCGCCTTGATCGACGGCTGGTTGTCGCCCCGGATGAACAGCACACCTTGTCGGCCGGGTTCCAGCACCAGTAAATGCTTGAACATCGCCTGCGCGAGACCGCCACCGCGTTCGGTTTCACTGACGCAGATCGGGCCGTAGATGTAGGCGTCGTCATCCAGGTAGGCAAAGGCCTGGAGCGTTTTTTCCACAACAGGGATCGGCCGCAGGCTGTTCACTGTCTGGGACGTCGTCATAAGGAAAGCAACCACTTCATCGCCGCGACAGGCGACGATTTGCGGCATGTCCGACATCATTTCTTCTATTTGCCCAGATGTCAGTTCGGCGGCGAGTGTGCCGCCTTGAGCCAATTGATTCGCGTGCTGAAGCTTTACGATTCCGGGCAGATCCGTTTTGCGCGCTGTGCGGATCACTATTCCATTTCCGGTCATGACATTTCTCCCTGGTTCACACCAAAAAAAGGAGACCCGAAGGTCTCCTTTTTTGTTGACGCTTAAAGCTTAGAACAACACGCGGCTACGGATGGTGCCTTTGATGTGTTGCAGCTTTTCCTGCGCCAGATCGGAGTACTCGGCATCGACGTCGATGACCACGTAGCCGACTTTCTCGTTGGTCTGCAGGAACTGACCGGAGATGTTGATACCGTTTTCGGCGAAGACCTTGTTGATCTCGCTCATCACACCCGGAATGTTTTCGTGGATGTGCAGCAGACGGTGTTTGCCAGGGTGAGCCGGCAGGGCAACTTCCGGGAAGTTGACCGAGGACACCGACGTACCGTTGTCGCTGTACTTGACCAGCTTCTCTGCCACTTCCAGACCGATGTTGGCCTGGGCTTCGGCAGTGGAGCCGCCGATGTGCGGGGTCAGGATCACGTTGTCCAGGCCACGCAGCGGGCTTTCGAAGATGTCGTCGTTGGAGCGAGGCTCAACCGGGAACACGTCGATGGCCGCGCCGATCAGGTGCTTGTCCTTGATCGCGTCAGCCAGGGCGTCCAGTTCAACCACGGTGCCACGCGCCGCGTTGATCAGGATGCTGCCTTTTTTCATGGCGCGGATTTCTTTCTCGCCGATCATCCACTGGGTTTCAGCGGTTTCCGGAACGTGCAGGGTCACGATGTCCGACATGCCCAGCAGTTCGGTCAGGCTCGACACCTGAGTGGCGTTACCCAACGGCAGCTTGGTCAGCGTGTCGAAGAAGTAAACCTGCATGCCAAGGCCTTCGGCCAGTACGGAAAGCTGGGTGCCGATCGAGCCGTAGCCGACGATACCGAGCTTCTTGCCACGGATTTCGAAGGAGTTGGCCGCGCTCTTGATCCAGCCGCCACGGTGGCAGGATGCATTCTTCTCAGGGATGCCGCGCAACAGCAGGATCGCTTCGGCCAGTACCAGCTCGGCAACCGAACGGGTGTTGGAGTACGGCGCGTTGAACACGGCGATACCGCGTTCGCGGGCAGCGTTCAGGTCGACCTGGTTGGTACCGATGCAGAAGCAGCCGACCGCGACCAGTTTCTTGGCGCTGTCGAACAACTCTTCAGTCAGTTGCGTGCGGGAACGGATGCCGATGAAGTGAGCGTCGGCGATCTTTTCTTTCAGTTCGGCTTCCGGCAGAGACTTGGTGTGGTAGTCGATGCTGGTGTAACCGGCTGCCTTGAGGACGTCCACAGCGGATTGATGGACGCCTTCGAGAAGAAGGAACTTGATCTTGCTCTTGTCGAGGGAAGTCTTGCTCATCTGCTTAAACCTGTGTCCCGGAGAAAAATGGCAGGAAGTGAAGCCTTCGCTTTATCGGCCCGAAAGCTCGATTAGCGGGGGGCGTATGCTAGCATAAGCACCCCGCGAAACCCCATTCCTGGACGTGAAGCGTTCTCAGGATGACCATGAATTGTTCGAGAGTTCCGTCGATGACCCATCCTGCGCTGATAGATGAGCTGAAGACCCTGGTTGAGCCTGGCAAAGTGCTGACCGATGCCGACTCCCTTGAGGCCTACGGCAAGGACTGGACCAAGCAGTACGCGCCCGCGCCTGTTGCCATCGTCTTTCCCAAGAGCATCGAGCAAGTGCAGGCCATTGTCCTGTGGGCCAATGAACACAAGGTCGCGCTGGTGCCATCTGGCGGCCGGACCGGGCTTTCCGCTGCGGCCGTGGCAGCCAATGGCGAAGTAGTGGTCTCGTTCGATTACATGAACCAGGTGCTGGAACTGAACCTCACCGAGCGCACCGCGCGTTGCCAGCCGGGGGTGATCACCAAGCAATTGCAGAACCTCGCGGAAGAAAACGGCCTGTACTATCCGGTGGATTTTGCTTCGTCAGGTTCGAGCCAGATTGGCGGCAATATCGGCACCAATGCCGGCGGGATCAAGGTCATTCGCTACGGCATGACCCGGAACTGGGTCGCGGGCCTGAAAGTTGTTACCGGCAAAGGCGACATCCTCGAACTGAACAAAGACCTGATCAAGAACGCCACCGGCTACGATCTGCGTCAGCTGTTCATCGGCGGTGAAGGCACGTTGGGTTTTGTGGTCGAGGCCACCATGCGCCTGGATCGTGCGCCGAAAAACCTCACCGCGATGGTGCTGGGAACCACCGACTTCGATTCGATCATGCCCGTGTTGCATGCCTTCCACGGCAGACTGGATCTGACGGCCTTCGAGTTCTTTTCCGACAAGGCCTTTGCCCGTGTCATGAGCCGTGGGGACGTGCCGTCGCCATTCGATACCCCGTGCCCGTTCTATGTCCTGCTGGAATTCGAAGCGACCACCGAAGACGTGGCCAACGAAGCGCTGGCGACATTCGAGCATTGCGTCGAACAAGGCTGGGTGCAGGATGGCGTGATGAGCCAGAGCGAACAGCAGCTGCAGAACCTGTGGAAGCTGCGCGAATACATCTCGGAAACCATCTCGCACTTCACGCCTTACAAGAACGACATTTCGGTTACCGTTTCGAAAGTGCCAGCGTTCCTGAGCGAAATTGACGCGATCGTCGCCGAACACTACCCGGATTTCGAAGTGCTCTGGTACGGCCACATTGGCGATGGCAACCTGCACTTGAACATCCTCAAGCCTGAGGCTCTCGACAAGAACGAGTTCTTCGTCAAGTGCGCCAAGGTCAACAAATGGGTGTTCGAGACCGTGCAGAAGTACAACGGCTCGATCTCCGCCGAGCACGGCGTGGGCATGACCAAGCGCGATTACCTGACTTACAGCCGTTCGCCGGTCGAGATCGAGTACATGAAAGCCGTCAAAGCGGTATTCGACCCGAATGGCATCATGAACCCGGGCAAAATCTTCGCTGTTTGAAGCGGCCGCTATCGATAGTGGCAACACCCAAAACGATCAGAGCCAGGAGCAGCCATGAGCTATCAGCACAAGTATGTCGACGGGACCAGCATCCACTTTCCAATGGGCAAAGTGGTGTGCATTGGCCGTAATTACGCCGAACACGCCAAGGAACTGGACAATCCGGTGCCGACCGAGCCGTTGCTGTTCATCAAGCCGGGCAGTTGCGTGGTGCCGCTGGAAGGTGGTTTCACGATTCCGGCTGATCGCGGCTCGGTGCATTACGAAGCCGAAATCGTCGTGCTGATCGGCAAACCGCTGACCAAAAGCCCGACCCGCGAAGAAGTGCTGGATGCCATTTCCGGCTTCGCTCCGGGCCTGGACCTGACTTTGCGTGATCTGCAGTCGAAGCTGAAAGAGAAAGGCCTGCCATGGGAATTGGCTAAATCGTTCGACGGCGCAGCGGTTATCGCGCCGTTCGTCCCGGCAGAAACCTATGACGACCTGACCGATATCGGTATTCGTCTGACCATCAATGGCGAAGTTCGCCAGGACGGTAACAGCAGCTCCATGCTCAACCCCATCGTGCCGATGATTCAGCACATGGCAGCGTGCTTCTCGCTGCAAGCCGGTGACCTGATCATGACCGGCACGCCCGCCGGCGTTGGTCCGTTCCAGGCCGGGGACGATCTGGTGCTTGAGCTGACCGGCCACACCCGTTTCGAAAGCAGCGTTCGGTGATTTTCGCCTGAACCTGAAAAGCCGTCTGCGATGCTGTCGCAGGCGGCTTTTTTATGTGCGATCCGCACTGATCGGTTCAATTGGCGTTTTTTTCACACTTGATCTGGATAATCCCGCCTCGGCCCTGCTCGTGGGCATTGTGCAACCAGACGCCGTATTTGCTCAGGAATGTCCTCCATGTCCACCCGCTCCCGATTGTTGAAACCCAAAGACCGCGTGTCGCGCATGCGCTGGTATGCAGGATTGCTGCTTGTTGCGGTAATCGGCTACGGCGTGGCGGTCCTGCTGCATTGGGATGATCGCGGCGTGCTGTGGATCAAGGAAGCACTGGAAAGCCCGTCCGAACGCGCCGCCAGCTTCTGGTTGCCCGACTATAAGGTCGATATCGACGCCAAGCTGCTGCCGGGCATGGAGAAGGATGAGGCTTCTGATCTGTCCTACAGCCCAGCGAGCAAAACCCTGTTTTCGGTCATGGGCAAGAACGCTTTTCTGGTCGAGCTGACGTTGAAAGGCGATGTGCTGCGCAAGATTCCGCTGGTGGGCTGGAGCAATCCTGAAGGCGTTGCGGTGCTGGAGAATGGCTTGATTGCGATCACCGATGAGCGCCAGCACCTGCTGAGTATCGTCAAGGTAACGCCGGACACCACGACGCTGAACATCGCCGAGGCCATGAAATACGACCTCGGCCCGTCGAAAGACCAGAACAAAGGTTTCGAAGGCATCGCCTGGGATCCGCGCCGCCAGCAAATCCTGCTCGGCGAAGAGCGTCCGGCGGCGATGTTTACCTGGAAAAGTGATGGCAGCGGGTTGCTTGAGGGCGACAAACAGAAACTCGAAAGCCTCGTATTGAATATGCGCAACCTGTCGGCACTCAGCATCGAGCCGCGCACCGGCCACACCCTGGCACTGTCCGCGGATTCGCACTTGCTGCTGGAACTGGACGAGAAGGGCGAGCAGGTCAGCTTCATGACCCTGCTGGGCGGCTTCAACGGCCTGAACAAAACCATTCCTCGTGCCGAGGGCGTGGCAGTCGATGAAAGCGGCACGATGTACATGGTCAGCGAGCCGAACCTGTTTTATTCGTTCAAGAAGCGTTAAACCAAGCCGTGGGAGCGGCGCTCAATTAATTTGGTGATGGCTCAAAGCTATTAAGCTTTAATTCAGTTTGGCGTGGTATTTATGCTGCCCGCCTGATCGTCGAGCCCTCTGCATGCGTCGCTTCTTCACTGCAAAAATTGTCTACCCGGTCCTGATTCTCCTGGCGTTGCTGATGTTTTTCGTGGGCCGTGAGTATCGGTTGATGGAGCGCGCCTGGTTCAATTGGCAGGTGCTGTGGCAAGCGAAAGATCTCGCGACGGTTGGGCTTGGCGACTATCGCGTGACTATCGAGGCCCAGCCCATCGTCGGGCTCGACGATGATGTTTCCGCCCTCAGCTACGATCCGGACCGCAAAAGCCTGTTCACCGTGACCAACAAGAATGCGGAGATGGTCGAGCTGAGCCTTGAGGGCCGGATTCTGCGGCGTATCGCGCTGACCGGTTTTGGCGATGCCGAAGCGGTGGAGTACATCAGTCCTGGCATTTACGTCATCAGCGATGAATACCAGCAACGGCTGATCAAGGTGCATGTGGACGATGACACGCTGTTCCTCGACGCGGCGGACGCCGAGCAACTGACCTTGGGCATCGATGCTGGCGGCAATAGCGGTTTTGAAGGCCTGGCTTACGACACCAAAGGCCAGCGCCTGTTTGTCGCCAAAGAGCGCAAGCCGGTGCAGATCATCGAAGTGCGCGGCTTCCCCAATCTCAGCACCGATACGCCGAACGTCATCGAAGTGGCCTCCAATGCGCGGCGCGATGCGGGATTGTTCGTGCGTGACTTGTCGAGCTTGCAGTTCGATGAACGCAGCGGCCATTTGCTGGCGCTGTCGGATGAGTCGCGGCAGATTCTCGAACTCGACACCGAAGGCCGCCCGATTGGCAATGTCTCGCTGAGCAGCGGCCAGATGGGCTTGCGCAAGAATGTGCCGCAAGCCGAAGGCATCGCCATGGGCGATGACGGCACGCTGTATCTGGTCAGCGAGCCGAATCTGTTTTATGTGTTCAAGAAGCAGTGAAGCCGACTTCGATCTCAATCATTGGATTGGGATGCGTCCGTAGGACCGGATTTAGCCGGGAGCTGGGACGTCCATCCGCAGCAGCATGGTCGTCGAACTGCCCTCCCGGCTGAAGCCGGTCCTACGAGATCGGTGCAGGACTTACCGAGTCAGCGTCTTTACGCCTTCGCTGGTACCCAGCAGCAGTAAATCAGCCGGACGTGCGGCGAACAGGCCGTTGGTGACCACGCCGACGATGGCGTTGATCTGGCTTTCCAGCTCGACCGGGTTGGTGATGTTCATGTTGAACACGTCGAGAATGATGTTGCCGTTGTCGGTCAGCACGCCTTCGCGATAGACCGGGTCGCCGCCCAGCTTCACCAGTTGGCGAGCGACATGGCTGCGGGCCATAGGAATGACTTCCACCGGCAGCGGGAAAGCGCCCAGCACCGGCACCAACTTGCTGGCATCGGCAATGCAGATGAAGGTCTTGGCCACGGCCGCGACGATTTTCTCGCGGGTCAACGCCGCGCCGCCGCCCTTGATCAGGTGCAGATGCTCGTCACTTTCGTCGGCGCCATCGACATAGAATTCCAGATCGCTGACGGTATTGAGCTCGTAGACCGGAATGCCATGGCCCTTGAGACGTGCCGCAGTGGCTTCGGAACTGGCGACCGCGCCATCGAAAGCGCCCTTGTGTCTGGCCAGCGCATCGATGAAACAGTTGGCTGTGGAGCCGGTGCCGACGCCGACGACGCTCTTGTCGTCCAGTTTCGGGAGGATGAAGTCCACGGCGGCCTGGGCCACAGCTTGTTTGAGTTGATCCTGGGTCATGCGGGCTCCATGGGTGTCGCTGTAGGAGCCAACGTGTTGGCGAGACGTCTGGCCTGCTTACACAGATATGACGCTTCGCGAACAGGTTCGCTCCTACATGGCTCAAAAGGGCCAGCATTATAGCGACATGCCGCCGGGAAAACCCCGTCATTCGTGTGGTCGTCCATCAGTGTGCGCGGTAGACTTCGAGACCTTGCCCTTTTTCGCCAGTGATGTTTCCCCGATGCTTGAACAGTACGTCAAGAAAATCCTCACCTCCCGCGTCTACGACGTGGCCGTGGAAACCCCGCTGCACGGCGCTCGCCAGCTGTCCGAACGCTTGGGCAATCAGGTGCTGCTCAAGCGCGAAGACTTGCAGCCGGTGTTCTCGTTCAAGATTCGCGGCGCGTACAACAAGCTGGCGCAGTTGAGCCCGGAAGAGCTCGCGCGCGGCGTGGTCACCGCGTCGGCGGGCAATCACGCGCAGGGCCTGGCGCTGGCGGCGAAAACGCTAGGCGTCGAAGCGACCATCGTCATGCCCAAGACCACCCCGGAAATCAAGGTCGAAGGCGTGCGCTCCCGCGGCGGCAAAGTAGTGCTGCACGGCGATTCGTTCCCCGAAGCGCTGGCCTATTCGCTGAAACTGGTCGAGGAAATGGGCTTCGTCTACATCCATCCGTATGACGACCCCGACACTATCGCCGGCCAAGGCACCGTGGCGATGGAAATCCTCCGTCAGCACCCGGGCCAGCTCGACGCGATTTTTGTCCCGGTGGGCGGCGGCGGGCTGATTGCCGGCATCGCGGCCTACGTGAAATACCTGCGCCCGGAGATCAAGGTGATCGGCGTCGAGCCGGACGATTCCAACTGCCTGCAACAAGCCATGGCCTACGGCGAGCGCGTGGTGTTGCAGCAGGTCGGATTGTTCGCCGATGGCGTGGCGGTGGCGCAGATCGGCAAGCACACCTTCGACATCTGCAAGGATTACGTCGACGAAGTGATCACGGTCAGCACCGACGAAATTTGCGCGGCGATCAAGGACATCTACGACGACACCCGTTCGATCACCGAACCCGCCGGCGCGCTGGGCGTCGCCGGGATCAAGAAATACGTCGAACAGTACGGCGTCAGCGGCCAGACCCTGGTGGCCATTGATTCCGGGGCCAACGTCAATTTCGACCGTCTGCGCCATGTGGCCGAACGCGCCGAACTGGGCGAAGGCCGCGAAGCCATCATCGCCGTGACCATTCCCGAGCAGCCGGGCAGCTTCAAGGCCTTCTGCGAAGCCATCGGCAAACGGCAGATCACCGAATTCAACTACCGCTACCACACCGACCGCGAGGCGCACATCTTCGTCGGCGTGCAGACCCATCCCGACACCGATCCGCGTGCGGCGTTGGTCGCCAGCCTGACTGAACAGGGTTTTCCGGTGCTGGACCTCACCGACAACGAACTGGCCAAGCTGCACATCCGGCACATGGTCGGCGGCCACTCCGAGCGGGTCAGCGATGAAGTAGTGTTCCGCTTCGAATTCCCGGAACGGCCGGGCGCGCTGTTCAACTTCCTCAACAAGCTGGGCGGCCAGTGGAATATCTCGATGTTCCACTACCGCAACCACGGCGCGGCCGATGGCCGGGTCATGGCCGGGCTGGTGGTGCCCGAAAACGAGCGGCACCTGATCCCGGCGGCACTGGCCGAGATTGGGTATCCGTATTGGGATGAGAGCGAGAATCCGGCTTATAAGCTGTTTTTGGGGTGACTCAACCCCGTAGGACCGGCTTTAGCCGCGAGAGCGCCGGTGCATCCGCTATATTTCTTGAGTCAGGAACGATGAGCTCCCGGCTAAAGCCGGTCCTACGGGTTTCATCTATTTCACTGGAGCATTCCGAAAATGGAACATTTCACCACGATCAAAATCCTCCACGTCGTCACCACCGTGCTGTTTTTGCTCAGCGCGCTGGGACTGGCTGGATTCGTCATCAAACAACGCCGCTCAGGCGATGCGAGCGTGCAAAACCGCCTGTTGCAGCGGCCGTGGTTGTTCGTCTGGCTGCTGATGGGGCTTTGTTTGCTGATCATGCCGATCAGCGGCTGGTGGCTGGTGCATTACGCTGGCTGGTCGCTGGGGCAAACCTGGTTGCTGTCGAGCAGCGTGCTCTACACCCTCGGCACGCTGAGTTGGGCATGGCTGGTGGCGCGGCTCAATCGACTGCGCACCGCAGGTGGCGGCAAGCCAGCGGTCACCCTGGGTTTGGCCATCTTCAGCGCCGTGTGCTTTATCGCCATTGCCGGGCTGATGGGTGCCAAACCGGTTTAACGCCTACGGTTGTACCTGATTGACAGGTTGGCGTGGTCAACTCCGCAAGGTAATCACCGGCCAGCCACGGCTTTCAGCTTCGGCGCGCAGTTTAGGGTCGGGATCGACGGCTACCGGGTTGGCGACTTGCTCCAGCAGCGGCAGGTCGTTCAGCGAGTCGCTGTAGAAGTAGCTGTCATCAAGATTGAAGTGGTTCTCTTCCAGCCATTTATTGAGCCGCGTCACCTTGCCTTCACGAAAGCAGGGTATATCGGTGGTGCGGCCGCTGTAGCGTCCGTCGATGACCTCACATTCGGTCGCCAGCAGGGTATCGATACCCAGCCGCGCGACGATGGGGGCCGTGACGAAACGATTGGTTGCGGTGATCACCACGAGCTTGTCGCCAGCGTCGCGATGCATGGCGATGAGTTCCATGGCTTTTGGCAGGATGATCGGTTCGATGCAGTCGCGCATGAAGTCGCGGTGCCATTCGTCCAGTTGCGCCATATCGGTGCTGCCGAGGATTTCCAGGCTGAAGTTCAGGTAATCGGTCAGATTCAAGGTTCCGGCCAGGTAATCCTGATAAAACGCATCGTTACGCGTTTTGTAGACAACAGGGTCGAGGATGCCGCGCTCGCACAGGTAATCGCCCCATGCGTGATCGCTGTCGCCGCCCAAAAGTGTGTTGTCGAGGTCGAATAAGGCCAGACGCATGCAGTTACCCGCTGAAATTGCTGAAAAAAGAGCCCAAGAATACGAGGTTTTCACAAGTCTTCACATAACCTGCTAAGCCTCGTTGCTGCTTTGATCGCCTTTGTGGAACAATGCGGCGACATGCGTTTGCGAGGTTGTTGCCGTGATCGACCCCGATGGTTTCCGTCCAAATGTCGGGATTATTCTGACAAACGATGCTGGCCAGGTCCTATGGGCTCGGCGAATCAACCAAGATGCCTGGCAGTTTCCACAAGGCGGGATCAACCCTCAGGAAACGCCGGAAGACGCGCTTTACCGTGAATTGAATGAAGAAGTCGGGCTTGAGCGCGAAGATGTGCAAATTCTTGCCTGTACACGAGGCTGGTTGCGTTATCGTCTCCCGCAACGACTGGTCAGGACGCACAGCCAACCGCTGTGTATCGGCCAAAAGCAAAAATGGTTTCTCCTGCGCCTGGTCTCCAACGAGCAGCGGGTGCGGATGGATTTGACCGGGAAACCGGAATTCGATGGCTGGCGCTGGGTCAGTTATTGGTATCCGCTGGGTCAGGTGGTGACATTCAAGCGCGAGGTGTATCGACGCGCACTCAAAGAGCTTGCCCCGCGCCTTTTATCGCGCGACTGACACGGAGTTCGACCCCGAGCCATGCTCAATACGCTGCGCAAGATCGTCCAGGAAGTTAACTCCGCCAAGGATCTAAAGGCGGCGTTGGGCATTATTGTGTTACGCGTAAAAGAGGCGATGGGCAGCCAGGTCTGCTCGGTCTACCTGCTCGACCCGGAAGCCAATCGTTTCGTATTGATGGCGACCGAGGGCTTGAACAAGCGCTCGATCGGCAAAGTCAGCATGGCGCCGAATGAGGGCCTGGTCGGTCTGGTCGGCACTCGCGAAGAGCCGCTGAACCTCGAAAACGCTGCCGATCACCCCCGTTATCGCTACTTTGCCGAAACCGGCGAGGAGCGTTTCGCCTCATTCCTTGGGGCACCGATCATTCACCACCGCCGTGTGGTGGGCGTACTGGTCATCCAGCAAAAGGAGCGCCGCCAGTTCGACGAAGGGGAAGAAGCTTTCCTCGTGACGATGAGCGCGCAGCTCGCCGGGGTTATCGCCCACGCTGAAGCCACCGGTTCGATCCGGGGCCTTGGTCGTCAGGGCAAAGGGATTCAGGAAGCGAAATTTGTCGGCGTCGCCGGTTCGCCCGGTGCTGCCGTGGGCGTGGCCGTGGTCATGCTGCCGCCTGCCGATCTGGAAGTGGTGCCGGACAAGACCGTCACTGATATCGCTGCCGAACTGGCCTTGTTTCAGACGGCCCTGGAAGGCGTGCGCGGCGATATGCGTACCTTGTCCGCCAAGCTTGCGACCCAACTGCGGCCGGAAGAGCGCGCATTGTTCGATGTTTACCTGATGATGCTCGACGATGCTTCGCTGGGCAGCGAAGTGACCAATGTCATCAAGACCGGGCAGTGGGCGCAGGGCGCCTTGCGCTCGGTGGTCAGCGAACACGTCAAACGCTTCGAATTGATGGACGACGCTTACCTGCGTGAGCGCGCGTCCGACGTCAAGGATCTGGGCCGTCGCTTGCTGGCCTACCTGCAACAGGCCCGGCAACAGACGCTGGTTTACCCCGACAACACGATTCTGGTCAGCGAAGAACTCACGCCCGCGATGTTGGGCGAAGTGCCTGAAGGCAAGCTGGTCGGCCTGATTTCGGTGCTTGGCTCCGGCAACTCCCACGTCGCGATCCTGGCCCGCGCCATGGGTATTCCGACGGTCATGGGCGTGGTCGATCTGCCGTATTCCAAGGTCGATGGCATCGAGCTGATCGTCGACGGTTATCACGGCGAAGTCTTTACCAACCCCAGCGACATCATGCGCAAGCAGTTCGCCGAGGTGGTCGAGGAAGAGCGTCAGCTCTCCCAAGGCCTGGATTCCCTGCGTGAGCTGCCTTGCGTCACGCTGGACGGGCATCGCATGCCGTTGTGGGTCAACACCGGTCTGCTCGCTGATGTGGCCCGCGCCCAGCAGCGTGGCGCCGAAGGCGTTGGTCTGTATCGCACCGAAGTGCCGTTCATGATCAACCAGCGTTTCCCGAGTGAAAAGGAACAGCTGGCGATCTACCGCGAGCAACTGGCCGCTTTCCATCCGCTGCCGGTGACCATGCGCAGCCTGGACATCGGCGGTGACAAGGCGCTGTCCTACTTCCCGATCAAGGAGGACAACCCGTTCCTCGGCTGGCGCGGCATTCGCGTCACCCTCGATCACCCGGAAATCTTCCTGGTGCAGACCCGCGCCATGCTCAAGGCCAGTGAAGGCTTGAACAACCTGCGGATTCTGCTGCCGATGATTTCCAGCACCCACGAAGTGGAAGAGGCCTTGCACCTCATTCACCGTGCGTGGGGTGAAGTCCGCGACGAAGGTACCGACGTGCCGATGCCGCCGGTGGGCGTGATGATCGAAGTGCCTGCGGCGGTTTATCAGACCCGCGATCTGGCGCGTCAGGTGGACTTCCTGTCGGTCGGCTCCAACGACCTGACCCAATATCTGCTGGCAGTGGACCGCAACAACCCACGGGTTGCCGACCTTTACGATTACTTGCACCCGGCGGTACTGCAAGCCTTGCAGAACGTCGTGCGCGACGCTCATGCCGAAGGCAAACCGGTGAGCATCTGCGGCGAGATGGCCGGCGATCCAGCGGCTGCGGTGCTGTTGATGGCGATGGGTTTTGACAGCCTGTCGATGAACGCCACCAACCTGCCGAAAGTGAAATGGATGCTGCGTCAGATCCATCTGAGCAAGGCCAAGGAACTGCTCGCGCAATTGATGACCAATGACAACCCGCAAGTCATCAGCAGCTCGCTGCAACTGGCGCTGAAAAATCTTGGCCTGTCGCGGATGATCAATCCGGGGTCGGTCAAAGGGCATTGATTCAATAACCACCGTAGGACCGGATTTATCCGGGAGGGCGATCGTTCAGGTCGAAAATGTCTGCCAGATGGGCTACTGTCTCGCGGATGAATCCGCTCCTACGGTGTTGTCATATATCCAACCCCACCTCCCCCAATCTCCCGCCATATGGCCCGAAACTGTGTTCGACGATGCGTCGGCTGCCATCGGCATTGACGATCAGCGCTGTGCTGGCGCGGGTGCCGTAGGTCGGGCTGGCGATGAAGATGCTGGAAAGCAGGGTTTCCGTCGCCAAGCTGACGCCGGTATCCGGCAAGTCCGCGAGCGGCGCGGTCTGCGCATCTTCGAGTATGCCCAGCAGCGCCGCAGGTTGAGGATTGTCCAGCTGAGCGCTCAGTGCGGCCTTGGCCTTGACCAGCTTGGGCCAAGGCGTATCCAGTCCGGCATTCGATAAGCCGTAAATGCCCTCGCTCAATTGCTGCGGTTGCGGGTCCGAACTGTTGAGGTAATGCAGCGTCTGGCCATCGCCGACCAGCAGATTGAAGCCGCCATATTCGTCCGCCCGGCCCGCCACCTCGAACAAATAATCTTCAATTGACGCCTGGCCGGTCAAAAATTGCGCAACCAATTCGCCACGGGAACGACGGCCCAAGGGCTGGTTCGGGTCGCGAATATTGGTCAGCGCCGCAAATCGACCGTCGGCGCTGATGCCCAGCCAGGTGCCGCCCGCTTCCAGGTCGCGACCTGCATAGACGTGCGGCACATCGGCCCACTGCGCCAACGGCTCGGTAGGGCGTGCATAGAATTCGTCACGATTGGCAGCGACAATCAGCGGCTGCGCGTGGGAAGGGCGCCAGGCAAAGACGATCAGACACATGCGGTACTCCTTTTTTTCACCACTCTACGCATCCACTCGGCCGACATCCATCGTGCAGGTAGAGCGCGGGACCTTGCTCCGGTAACATGCCGTTCTCATTTCGCGCGCTCGGGCAGCATTGCTGTTCAGCGCAGGTTTAAGTTTGCTGCTTTAGTGTGTTCTGATTTTGTTGCTCGCAAGGGCGTTCGAATTTTTTGAGGAGTCGCAATGCTGCCTTACCCGCAGATTGACCCGGTGGCGGTGGCCATTGGCCCGCTGCAAATTCACTGGTACGGATTGATGTATCTGGTCGGCATCGGTGGTGCGTGGCTGCTGGCATCGCGTCGTCTGAACCGCTTCGATCCGACCTGGACCAAAGAAAAACTCTCCGACATGATTTTCTGGCTGGCCATGGGCGTTATTGTCGGCGGGCGGCTGGGTTACGTGTTGTTCTACGATCTGCCCGCGTACATCGCCAATCCGCTACTGATCTTCGAAGTCTGGAAGGGCGGTATGGCGTTCCATGGCGGGTTCGTCGGCGTGATGTTGGCGGCCTGGTTTTTCGCCCGTCGCAATGGTAAATCGTTCTTCGAACTCATGGACTTCATCGCGCCGCTGGTGCCGATTGGCCTGGGCGCCGGGCGTATCGGCAACTTCATCAATGCCGAATTGTGGGGCAAACCGACTGACCTGCCATGGGCCATGGTTTTCCCGCCGTTCAGCGATCCAGCGCAACTGCCGCGTCACCCGTCGCAGCTGTATCAGTTCGCCCTGGAAGGCGTCGCGCTGTTTCTGATTCTCTATCTGTTCTCGCGCAAACCTCGCCCGACCATGGCGATTTCCGGGATGTTCGCGTTGTTTTACGGGATTTTCCGCTTTATCGTCGAGTTCGTCCGCGTTCCGGATGCGCAGCTCGGTTACCTGGCCTGGGGTTGGGTCACCATGGGTCAGATCCTCAGCCTGCCGATGATCATCGCCGGTAGCGTGCTGATCTGGCTGGCGTACCATCGCGCTGCTGGCAAGACCGCAGCGGTTTAACACTGAAACGCCGGACGCGGCTGTCCGGCGGATTCATCGATGCAGGTGATTTATGAAGCAATATCTGGAACTCGTCGCTCACGTCATCAAGAACGGGACGCTGCAAGCCAACCGCACCGGCGTGAAGACCATCAGCTTTCCCGGCGCCATGCTGCGTTATGACCTGCAGGAAGGCTTTCCGGCGATCACTACGCGGCGCATGGCCTTCAAGTCGGCGATTGGCGAGATGGTCGGCTTCCTGCGCGGCGTGAATAACGCTGCCGAATTTCGCGAGCTGGGCTGCAAGGTTTGGGATCAGAACGCCAATGAAAACGCGCAATGGCTGGACAATCCGTTCCGCAAGGGCGAAGACGATCTGGGCGAGATCTACGGCGTGCAGTGGCGCAAATGGCCCGCTTACAAGCGCATCGACCTGAGTAATCCGGCCGCCATCGAGCTGGCGCTGAGCCAGGGCTATCAGCAGATCGCCCAGTCTGAAGAGGAAGGCCAGGCTTACGTCGTGCTGTACAAGGCCATCGACCAGATTCGCCAGTGTGTCGACACGATCATCAAGGATCCTGGCAGCCGCCGGATTCTGTTCCACGGCTGGAACTGCGCGCAACTGGACGAAATGGCTTTGCCGCCGTGCCATTTGCTGTATCAGTTCCACCCGAATCAGGAGACCAGAGAAATCTCCCTGACCCTGTACATCCGCTCCAATGATCTGGGGTTGGGTACGCCGTTCAACCTGACCGAAGGCGCGGCCTTGCTGAGCCTGATCGGTCGCCTGACGGGCTACACGCCGCGCTGGTTCACGTATTTCATCGGCGATGCCCATGTCTACGAAAACCACCTGGACATGCTCAACGAGCAGCTGACCCGCGAGCCGTTCCCGATGCCGAAACTGGTGATCGCCGAGCGCGTGCCCGAGTTTGCCAGGACCGGGGTTTATCAGCCGGAGTGGCTGGAGCAGATCGAACCGTCGGACTTCACTCTGGAAGGTTACGAGCACCATCCGGCGATGACGGCGCCGATGGCGGTTTAATGCAAAGCCCGTAGGACCGGCTTTAGCCGGGAGGCCGTTATTTCTGACCCGGGAAATGCAGCGGGTGTTCTGGCCCTCTCCCGGCTAAAGCCGGTCCTACGACATACCCGCGAGGCGTCAATGCCCATGACTCCTGCCCACATGGGAGTGCTCTGACTCCGGCGTTGCCACGCCGCCATACCCGTAGGACTGGCTTTAGCCGGGAGGCCGTTATTTCTGACTCGGGAAATGCAGCGGGTGTTCTGGCCCTCTCCGGCTAAAGCCGGTCCTACGACATGCCCGCGAGGCGTCAATGCCCATGACTCCTGCCCACATGGGAGTGCTCTGACTCCGGCGTTGCCACGCCGCCGCTGACCTCCAGCCGATCCAGAATCCCGCAATGATCCGGTGCACCTTCGCTGCAACGTTCACGCAGGTCGAGCAGTTGCGTCTGCAAGGCTTGCAGGCTGGCGATGCGGGTGTTGACGTGCAGGATATGCTCGTCGATCAACGCGTTGACGCTTTCGCACTGATCCTGCGGGCTGTCGCGTAGGTTGAGCAGGCTGCGAATCTCTTCGAGGGTCATGTCCAGGCCACGGCAATTGCGGATGAACGTCAGCCGCTCCACATGCGCCTGGGTATACAGTCGGTAATTGCCTTCACTGCGCGCCGGAGGCGGCAGCAGGCCTTCGCGCTCGTAATAACGGATGGTTTCCACCTGAGCGTCGGTCAGTTTTGCCAGTTCGCCAATCTTCATCTCGTCGATCCTGATTTTGGTGCTTGACCCTATAGTGGCTACAGGGTGTTCACTTGGCAACAAGCAAGTCAAAGGACTGGACCATGAGCCAAGCGACCCCAATCGATCCGAAACACGAACATGCCGAACACGACCATTCGGCGCACGATCATGCCCATGCAGAACACAGCCACGCCAGGCACGAACACAGCTGCTGTTCGGCGGATGCAGCACCCGCTGTTGTTACGTTCAGCGATTCGCCTGCGTCCGGCGGTCGGCTGAGCAGTTTCCGAATCGAGCAGATGGATTGTCCTACCGAACAGACCTTGATCCAGAACAAACTGGGCAAGCTGGCCGGGGTGCAGAAGCTCGAATTCAACCTGATCAATCGCATGCTCGGCGTCTGGCACGAATTGCCGTCCACTGACCCGATTCGCGAAGCAATCTCGTCACTGGGCATGCAGGCCGAGCCGATTGAAGAGGGCGCCAGCGCTGAGTCGACTTCGTTGCCGCCAGCGAAAAAGCCCTGGTGGCCGCTGGCGTTGTCGGGCGTTGCAGCGCTGGCGTCGGAGGTGATTCACTTCGCTGACCTGGCGCCGAACTGGGTTGTGGCGCTGGTCGCATTGGTCGCCATTCTCAGCGGCGGGCTGACCACCTACAAAAAAGGCTGGATCGCCCTCAAGAACTTCAACCTGAACATCAACGCGCTGATGAGCATCGCCGTAACCGGCGCGGTGCTGATCGGGCAATGGCCGGAAGCGGCCATGGTGATGTTCCTGTTTACCGTGGCCGAGTTGATCGAAGCCAAATCCCTGGACCGCGCCCGCAACGCAATCGGCGGGCTGCTGCAACTGACGCCGGAAGTGGCGACGGTGCGCCAGGCGGATGGTCAGTGGCTGGAGCTGGACGCGAAAAGCATCGATCTTGGCGCCATCGTGCGGGTAAGGCCGGGCGAACGGATTGCGCTGGACGGTGAAGTGGTTTCCGGCAATTCCACCATCGATCAGGCGCCGATTACCGGTGAAAGCTTGCCGGTGGAGAAGGCTGAAGGCGATAAAGTCTTCGCCGGCACGATCAATCAGTCGGGTTCGCTGGAATACAAGGTTACGGCCGCAGCCAACAACTCGACACTGGCGCGGATCATTCATGCGGTGGAAGCCGCACAGGGTGCGCGCGCGCCGACGCAGCGTTTCGTCGACAGTTTTTCGCGCATCTATACCCCGGCTGTCTTCTTGCTGGCCTTGGCCGTGGCGATCATTCCGCCGCTGTTCATGGGCGCAGTATGGTTCGACTGGATCTACCGCGCGCTGGTGTTGCTGGTGGTGGCGTGCCCGTGTGCGCTGGTGATTTCCACGCCAGTGACGATTGTCAGCGGTCTGGCGGCTGCGGCGCGCAAAGGCATCCTGATCAAAGGCGGCGTTTATCTGGAAATGGGCCAGAAGCTTGATTATCTGGCGCTGGACAAAACCGGGACCATTACCCACGGCAAGCCGCTGCAGACCGACTATGTGCTTCTAAAGGAATCGGCAGGTGAATTGGTTCCGGCGATTGTCGCCAGTCTGGCTGGCCGTTCCGACCACCCGGTTTCCCTGGCCCTTGCCCTGGCAGCAGAAAAGAGCCTGACCTTGCATGAGGTCACCGCATTGGAAGCGTTGGCGGGTCGTGGTGTGCGCGGCGAGATCAATGGCGAGGTGTATCACCTGGGCAACCACCGTCTGGTGGAAGAGTTGGGCTTGTGTTCGCCAGAGCTGGAAGCGCAGCTTGATGCGCTGGAAAAGCAGGGCAAAAGCGTGGTGTTGCTGCTGGATAACAGCGGTCCGCTGGCGTTGTTCGCCGTGGCCGATACCGTCAAGGACAGCAGCCGCGAAGCGATTGAACAGCTGCACAAGCTGGGCGTGAAAACCCTGATGTTGACCGGCGATAACCCGCACACCGCCAAGGCGATTGCTGCACAGGTGGGCATCGATCAGGCGCAAGGCAATCTGATGCCCGCTGACAAGTTGCAGGCAATCGAGGCGCTGTACGCGCAAGGTCATCGGGTCGGCATGGTGGGCGACGGTATCAACGACGCGCCCGCGCTGGCCCGCGCCGAAATCGGTTTCGCCATGGCGGCTGCGGGTACTGATACAGCGATTGAAACCGCCGATGTTGCCCTGATGGACGACGATCTGCGCAAGATCCCGACATTCATTCAGCTGTCGCGCCGCACCTCGGCGATCTTGAAGCAGAACATCATCCTGGCGCTGGTGATCAAGGCGATCTTTCTGGTCGTCACCTTCGCTGGCATGGCGACCATGTGGATGGCGGTGTTCGCCGATATGGGCGTGAGCTTGCTGGTGGTGTTCAACGGCTTGCGTTTGCTTAAAAAATAATCAGCGAACTGTGGGAGCGAGCTTGCTCGCGAATCAATGTGTCATTCAGAGAAGTAGTGACTGATCTGACGCAATCGCGAGCAAGCTCCCACGGATTTTGAATTCAGCGTCCGTATTGAGTCTGTCCCCACTGAATCATTCCCTCCAGCAACTTCCGCAGCACCAGCCGCGTCGGCTCCGCCAGATCAGGCCGGTAATGAAACGGCACGAACTCTTCCATGTAAGTGCTCTGGGTCAGTTCCAGTTGCACCGCATGGATATTGTTGGCCGGATCGCCGTAGTGGCGGGTGATGTGGCCGCCTTTGAAACGGCCATTGAGCACATGGCTGTAATCGGTGGCGGCGGCGCAGATGGCTTCCACGCGTTGGCCCAATTCTGCATCGCAACTGGCGCCGTTGAAGGTGCCGAGGTTGAAGTCCGGCAGGCGGCCTTCAAACAGGTGTGGGATATGTCCGCGAATCGAGTGGGCATCAAACAGCAGCGCATAGCCGAACTCGTCACGCAGCCTTGCCAGCTCTTGTTCGATAGTCTGGTGGTACGGCGTCCAGATCTGCTCCAGATAACGCGCGCGCTCCTCGGCGCTCGGTTCCAGACCCTCCTTGAACAGCGGCACGCCATCGAACAGGATCGACGGGAACAACCCGGTGGTCGCGCCGGCATACAGCGGTTTGTCGTCGGACGGGCGATTCAGGTCGATAACGAAACGCGAGTATTCAGCCGCCAGGGTGCTGGCGCCCAGTTCGGCGGCGAAGTCATAGAGTTGCGGGATGTGCCAGTCGGTGTCCGGCAGGCTCAGGGCCTCATCCACAAGACCGGCTTGGACCGCAGGCGTCAGGTGCAATCCCGCGTGGGGCATGCTGATCAGCAGCGGCACGCTGCCGCGAGAAAATTTCAGAACGTTGTCCATCGGTCTCTCCTTAAATCAGGGATTCGACGCCGTGGCGCACGATGCGTTTGTCCAGATCTCCGCCCAGCCAATAGGCCAGGTCGGCTGGGCGTTCGATGTTCCATGCGACGAAATCGGCGAACTTGCCCACTTCCAGCGAGCCATGAGTGTCGCCCATGCCCAACGCTTTGGCGGCATTGATCGTGACGCCAGCGAGGGCTTCTTCGGGTGTCATGCGAAACAACGTACACGCCATGTTCAGCATCAAGCGCAGGGACAGCGCGGGAGACGTGCCGGGATTGAGGTCGCTGGCGATGGCGATATCGACGCCATGTTTGCGCAGGGCATCCATGGGCGGCAGCTGGGTTTCGCGCAGGAAGTAATAAGCGCCGGGCAGCAACACCGCAACGGTTCCGGCCGCACCCATGGCGATGGCGTCGGCTTCGGTCATGAATTCCAGATGGTCCGCCGACAACGCATGGTAGCGCGCCGCCAGACTGGAACCCGCGAGGGACGACAATTGCTCGGCGTGCAGTTTCACCGGCAAGCCCAATTGGCCAGCCGTGATGAATACCTGCTCGACCTGCGCCGGGGAAAACGCCAGGTATTCGCAAAATGCATCCACAGCATCGACCAGCCCTTCATCGGCCAATGCGGGCAGCATTTCGCTGCAGATGTGATTGATGTAATCGTCGGCGCGGTCGGTGTATTCCGGCGGCAAGGCATGAGCGGCCAGACAGGTGCTGCGCACAGTGATCGGCAAGGTGTTGCCCAGGCGACGGATGACCCGCAGCAACTTGCGTTCGTTGGCCAGATCCAGACCGTAGCCAGACTTCATCTCGACCGTGGTCACGCCATCCTTGAGCAAATGCCGCAGGCGATTTTCCGCGCTGGCGTACAGCTCGTCTTCGCTGGCCGCGCGAGTGGCGCGCACCGTGCTGGCAATGCCGCCACCGGCTGCGGCGATCTCGGCGTAGCTCACACCTTGCAGGCGCTGCTCGAATTCGCCGCTGCGATTGCCGCCGAACACGGTGTGCGTGTGGCAGTCGATCAGCCCCGGCGTGACCCACGCGCCATTGAGATCGACAACGCTGTCAAAACCCGACTCCGCTTCAACCAGATCCGCCTGCGGCCCGATCCATTCGATACACGCTCCAGAGCTCACGATGGCGGCATTCTCGATGATCGAGTATTTGCCTTGCGCCATGCTTGCCACATGGCAGTGCTTCCAGAGCGTTTTCATTCGGGTCTCCGAGGCTATCGAGTGAGGGAAGAGTTCTTCTGATTATGGATGCCGGGTTTGATCCAGGCGTTATAAGCGACCACCAGCAATACGACCCAGACCGCACCAACGATCAACGCCGCGCGGTTGTCCGGGAAGTAGCCCAGCACGCCGAAAATGAACAGCATGAAAACGATGGCCGCTGCCGGTGCGACGGGCCAGAACGGCACCGGGAATTTCAGCTGCGCGACTTCTTCGCGACTCATGGCGCGGCGCATCGCTACCTGCGTCAACAGGATCATCAGCCAGACCCACACAGTGGCGAACGTCGCCAGCGAAGCGATCAGCAGGAACACGTTTTCCGGAATCAGGTAATTGAGCAGCACGCCGCCCAGCAACGCGATGCCCATCACCAGCACGGTCATCCATGGCACGCCCTGTTTCGACAGGCGAGAAAAGCTTTTTGGCGCCTGACCCTGCCGGGAAAGGCCATACATCATGCGACCGGCGCCGAAGATATCGCTGTTGATCGCCGAAACTGCTGCGGAAATCACCACGATATTCAGCAGTGCGGCGGCCCACGGAATGCCCAGGCTGGAGAAAATCTGCACGAACGGGCTGTTGGCCTTGGTGATCTGTGACCAGGGAAACAGCGACATCAGCACGAACAGCGTCAGTACATAGAACAGCAGAATGCGCAGCGGTACGGCGTTGATGGCGCGCGGGATCGTGTGTTGCGGATCTTGCGCTTCACCCGCCGTGATGCCGATGATTTCGATGCCACCGAACGCGAACATCACCACCGCGAAACAGGCGATCAGGCCGCCGATGCCGTTGGGCATAAAGCCGCCGTGGCTCCACAGGTTGCTGACGCTGGGCACGGTTTCTGCGCCTGCCAGAGTGACGCCGAACAGCAACAGGCCGAAACCGGCAACGATCATCGCGACAATGGCGCTGACCTTGAGCAGCGAGAGCCAGAACTCGGTTTCGCCGAAGACTTTGACGTTGCACAGGTTCAGCGCGCCGATCAGGAACACGATGCTCAACACCCAGATCCAGCGCGGTACATCCGGGAACCAGAAACCCATGTAAATGCCGAAGCCAGTCACGTCGGCCAGGCAGACGATGATCATTTCAAAGGCGTAGGTCCAGCCCAGAACAAAGCCCGCCATTGGCCCCAGATACGTGCTGGCGTATTCGCTGAACGAGCCCGCCACCGGGTTGTGCACGGCCATTTCGCCCAGCGCGCGCATGACCATGAACACTGCCGCGCCGCCGATCAGGTAGGCGAGCAGCACCGCTGGCCCGGCCATCTGAATGGCCGATGCCGAACCGTAGAACAGCCCGGTGCCAATGGCCGACCCGAGGGCCATGAAGCGAATGTGACGGGCCGACAGCCCGCGTTTCAAACCTTGTTGTGACGTCATTTCCAATCCAATTCCGTTCTTTCCAGCGAACTGCCAGTTGCTCAGGGCGGCAAGGATAACCGCTTGGCGCGTTGCTCGAATCGACGTCGTGTCGGGTGTCGCCTGGCTGACATCCTGTGTCACGGATGTCTATACGTCTTGGGTCGACTGGCCTGGCCCTGTGCAGACTGTGTGGGAGCGAGCTTGCTCGCGAAGAGGGCTGTATACCCAGAGCCTATGTGTGGGCTGGAACAACGTCTTCGCGAGCAAGCTCGGCTCCCACAGGAACCAGTTCCGCCAGCACCTTTTTCAACATGACTTCACTCCTGAGCAGTTTGGCGCTGGCGGCGATGTCCGGGGCGAGCCAGCGGTCTTCGTCGTAGGCCGGGACGTGTTCGCGCAGCAGACGCCATGCGGCGTCGGTGCCGATGCCAAAACGCTGGCCCTTGAAAAACTCGAATGCCTGGGCCGCGAGCAAATACTCGATGGCGAGAATCTGCGTGGCGTTATCCAGCACCCGGTGCAATTTCAGCGCGGCGTTGGTGCCCATGCTCAGGTGATCTTCCTGCAAGCCGGAGGTCACGTAATTGTCGGTGACCGCCGGTTGCGCCAGTTGCCGATTTTCCGCGCACAGCGAAGCGGCGACGTACTGGACGATCATCATCCCGGAGTTGACCCCCGGCTGGCTGACCAGAAAGGCTGGCAAACCGCTGACCGTCGGGTTGATCATGCGATCCAGACGGCGCTCGGCGATAGAGCCCAGTTCTGCCACGGCAATTGCCAGCAAGTCTGCCGCCATCGCCACGGATTGACCGTGCGGGTTGGCCTGGGACACCACGCGATACGCTTCGGGCGTGCCCAGCAACAGCGGATTATCGGTTGCGGAATTCAGCTCGATTTCGATCTGCCGGGTTGCATGGGTCAGCTGATCGCGAGTGGCGCCATGCACCTGCGGAATCGAACGAATGCTCAGCGCGTCCTGGGTGCGAATGCCCTGGCTGTTGGCGAGCACTTCGCTGCCGTCGAGCAGGCTGCGCAGATTGCTGGCGACGATCTGCATGCCAGGATGCGGTTTAAGCGCGATGATTTCTGCATCGAACGCCTTCAGTTGGCCGCGCAGGGCTTCGAAACTCATGGCACCGACCACATCGGCCCAATGCGTCAGGCGTTGCGCGTCGGCGATGGCCAGGCAGCTCAAACCGGTCATGCATGGCGTGCCGTTGACCAGGCACAAACCGTCCTTGGCGCCGAGGACCACCGGGCTCAGGCCTTCAGCGTCCAGCGCCTGCAACGCCGGCATGACGTGGCCGCGATAGCTGACGTTGCCGACACCCAGCAACGCAATGCCGATGTGCGCCATGTGCGTGAGGTAGCCGACCGAACCCTGGGACGGAACCTGCGGGGTAATCTGCCGATTGAGCAGCGTCAGCAAGGCTTCGACCACTTGCCGATGCAGGCCGGACTTGCCCTGGCTGTAATTGATGATCGCCGCGCAGATGATCGCTCGGGTCTGTTCGTCAGGCAGCGCGGTACCGACGCCGCAGGCATGGCTGAGCAAGGTATTGCGTGACAGCTGACTCAACTGCTCGCCATGCAGCGAGACATTGCACAACGCGCCGAGCCCGGTATTCACGCCATAAGCGCGCTCGCCGCTGGCCACGATACATTCGACGATGGCTTGAGCATTGTCGATCCGCGCCCAAGCGCTGGCCGACAGGCTCAAGTGCGCGCCGTTGCGGGCTACGGCAACCACGTCCTGCCAACGCAGCGGGCCTTCGCCGATTACGATTTTTTCAACTGGCGACATCTCGAACGTCCTTACAAAGTCACCGCACGGCGCTGCACGAAACGATCAACGTAATCATCAGCAGGGGAGTGGAGGATTTCTTTAGGGGTGCCGACCTGAATCAGGCGGCCATCCTTGAGGATCGCGATCCGGTTGCCGATGCGCACGGCTTCGTCCAGATCGTGGGTGATGAACACGATGGTTTTCTTCAGGGCGCTTTGCAGTTCCAGCAACTGGTCCTGCATCTCGGCGCGGATCAACGGATCAAGGGCGCTGAAGGCTTCGTCCATCAGAATGATGTCGGTGTCCGCCGCCAGGGCTCGGGCCAGACCCACCCGCTGGCGCATGCCGCCGGAGAGCTGATGCGGGTATTTGTTCTCGTAGCCTTTGAGGCCCACGGTGCTGATCCAGTGCAGCGCGCGCTCGACGCAATGCTCTTTGCTTTCGCCGCGCACTTTCAGGCCGTAGGCGACGTTGTCCTGCACGGTCTTGTGCGGCAGCAGGCCGAAACTCTGGAACACCATGCTGATCTTGTGCCGACGGAATTGGCGCAGGGCTTCCATGTCGTAGGTCAGAATGTTCTCGCCATCGACGAGGATTTCGCCGCTGGTGGGATCGATCAGCCGATTGAAGTGGCGCACCAAGGTCGATTTGCCAGAGCCGGAAAGGCCCATGATCACGAAGATCTCGCCGCTGCCAATGGACAGTGACAGGTCATTTACGCCGACCACGCAGCCCGTCTGCGCCAGCACCTGATCCTTGCTCTGATTCTGGCGGACCATGTTCAGCGCGTCCTGGGCTCGGCTGCCGAAAATCTTGTAGACGTTCTTGACCACGATTTTATTCGGTTCAACGCTCATCATTTGTTCGCCTCATGCCGTGGGCGGCCATAGGCCTGAGTGATGCGGTCGATCACCACCGCGAGAATCACGATGGCCAGACCGGCTTCCAGCCCGCGCCCGACGTTGAGTGTCTGAATCCCTACCAGTACGTCTTCGCCCAGTCCGCGAGCGCCGATCATTGAAGCGATAACCACCATCGACAGCGCCATCATTGTCGTCTGGTTGATCCCGGCCATGATGCTCGGCAGGGCCAGCGGCAGTTGCACGCCAAACAATTGCTGCCAGCGATTGGCACCGAACGCGTTGATCGCTTCCATCACTTCGCCATCGACCTGCCGAATACCCAGATCCGTCAGGCGAATCAGCGGCGGCGCGGCGTAGATCACGGTGGCGAAAATCGCCGGAACCTTGCCCAGGCCGAACAGCATCAGGACCGGGATCAGGTACACGAAGCTGGGCATGGTCTGCATGATGTCGAGCAGCGGCATGAGGATCGAACGCAGACGATTGCTGCGTGCCGACAGAATGCCCAGCGGAATGCCGATGACCACCGAAATCAATGTGGCAACCAGCATCAGCGCCAGGGTTTGCATGAGTTTGTCCCACAACCCGACCGCGCCTACCAGAAACAGCAGGCCGACGATCACGGCAGTGGTGGTCAATTTGCGCGTCGCGTGCCAGGCAATGCCGCCGACGATGGCGAGCAACACCCACCATGGCGCGATGCGCAGCAAACCTTCGAGGCGCACGATGGCCCACAGCAGCGTGTCGGAAATGTGCCGGAACACGTCGCCATAATTGGTGACCAGCGTGTCGACCCAGTCATTGACCCAGTTGGCGATGGAGAACGTGAAGCTTTCGGGGAACATAAAGGTGGTCTCTTACTGGCGTGAAATGTGGGGAGCGAGCCCGGGTGGGAGCGACTTTGCTCGCGAAGAGGGCGTTACATCCCCAGCCTCTCTTGAGCCTTGGATATTGTCTTCGCAAGCAAGCTTGCTCCCACCGGTGCTGCGTTTGTCATTTCATTACAACGAAGCATCAACCTTCTTGGCCGCGTCTTCGCTGACCCAGTTGTGCCAGATTTCAGGATGTTCCTTGAGGAAGATCTTCGCCAGTTTCGGCGACTCGATGCGATCCTTGGTCATGCGTGCCAGGTTCTGGTTGAGCAGGTCGATAGGAATGTTGACCTTTTCCATCACCGCCACCAGTTCCGGTGCCTGCTCGTGGAAGGCTTTGGACAGGCCGACCTTGATGTCGATGGTCTTGTTCACGCCGGCTTTCTCTTCAAGACGAACCATGTCCACCTGACCCATCAACGGCGTTGGGGACCAGTAGTACGTCAGGATCGGCTCGCCACGTTTGTAGCTGGACAGAATCGCCGCATCCAGCGCCGGGCCGGTGCCTGGGCGGAAGTTGGTGTACTTGCTTTCCAGGCCGTAGCTCTTGAGCATTTCGGAGTTTTCCAGCTCGCAGGTCCAGCCGGCCGGGCAGTTGTAGAAGCGGCCTTTGTCTGGTTCTTCGGCATCTTTGAACAAAGTCGAATACTGGGCCAGATCGCTGATCGACTTGAGGTTTGGCGCCTTCGCTTCCAGCTTGCGCTTGGTATCGCCTTCAATCACATAGCGCGGCACGTACCAGCCTTCAATCGCGCCTTTGACCGGCGAACCGACACCGACGACTTTCCCGGCTTTCTCGGCCTTGTTCCAGACTTCGCTGCGGCCTACCCATTCCTCGGCGAACACCTGAATGTCATTGGTGCTCAAGGCGTTTTCCATGGTGATGGAATTACCCGGCAGGCTGTCGACTTCACAGCCGTAACCCTTGTTCAGGACAATCTGCAGCACGTCGGTCAACAGCATCGCGCTTTCCCAGTTCAGACCGGCAAACTTTACCGGCTTGCCAGACTCGCACCAGCCAGCTGCCTGGCTTGCACCGGCGGCGGTGAGCATTCCCAGGCAAAGCGTCGTGGAAAGCAGGGCCTTGTTCATTTTCATTATTGAAGCTCCGAGTCAGGAAATGGATTGGCGGTTTCCGATCAAAAACAGGCATCCGGCCTGACGCTTGGACACTTGATGGTCCTGAGCGTTGTGTCCCTGCTGGTCCTACGGGCATCCGTTTGTATCAGCTGCCAATCATCGGCAGGTTCAAGCCCTTTTCGTTGGCGCAATCAATCGCGATCTGATAACCCGCATCGGCGTGACGCATCACACCCGTCGCCGGGTCGTTATGCAGGACGCGGGCGATGCGTTCGGCGGCTTCGTCGCTGCCGTCGCAAACGATGACCATGCCCGAATGCTGGGAGAAACCCATGCCGACGCCGCCGCCGTGGTGCAGCGAAACCCAGGTCGCGCCGCTGGCGGTATTGAGCAGGGCGTTGAGCAGCGGCCAATCGGACACTGCATCTGAGCCATCCTGCATGGATTCGGTTTCACGGTTCGGGCTGGCGACCGAGCCGGAGTCCAGATGGTCGCGGCCGATCACCACCGGCGCCGACAACTCGCCGCTGCGTACCATTTCGTTGAAAGCCAGACCGAGCATGGCGCGCTGGCCCAGGCCAACCCAGCAAATCCGCGCCGGCAGACCCTGAAATGCAATGCGCTCGCGGGCCATGTTCAGCCAATTGTGCAAGTGGGCGTCATCCGGGATCAGCTCCTTGACCTTGGCGTCGGTCTTGTAGATGTCTTCCGGGTCGCCGGACAACGCCGCCCAACGGAACGGTCCTACGCCACGGCAGAACAACGGACGAATGTAGGCGGGAACAAAACCCGGGAAGTCGAAGGCGTTTTCCACGCCTTCTTCCTTCGCCATCTGACGAATGTTGTTGCCGTAGTCGAAGGTTGGAATACCCATTTTCTGGAACGCGAGCATGGCTTCGACGTGTACCGCCATGGATTGCTTGGCGGCTTTCACCACGGCAGCCGGTTCGGTTAGCGAGCGGGCGCGGTACTCGTCCCAGCTCCAGCCTTTGGGCAGATAACCATTGAGCGGGTCGTGGGCGCTGGTCTGGTCGGTGACCATGTCCGGGCGCACGCCACGACGAACCATTTCCGGGAGGATTTCGGCGGCGTTGCCACACAGCGCGATGGAGATCGCCTTGCCTTCAGCGGTGTATTTGGCGATGCGCGCGAGAGCGTCGTCCAGGTCCACGGCTTGCTCGTCGACGTAACGGGTCTTGAGACGGAAGTCGATGCGGCTCTGCTGGCATTCGATGTTCAGCGAGCTGGCGCCGGCCATGCCTGCGGCCAGCGGTTGCGCCCCGCCCATGCCGCCCAAGCCTGCGGTCAGCACCCATTTGCCCTTGAGGCTGCCGTTGTAATGCTGGCGACCGGCCTCGACGAAGGTTTCGTAAGTGCCTTGCACGATGCCCTGGCTGCCGATGTAGATCCAGCTGCCGGCGGTCATCTGGCCATACATCGCCAGGCCCTTGGCATCCAGTTCGTTGAAGTGTTCCCAGCTGGCCCAGTGCGGCACCAGATTGGAGTTGGCGATCAGCACACGGGGCGCGTTGCTGTGGGTCTTGAATACGCCGACGGGTTTGCCGGACTGAATCAGCAGGGTTTCGTCGTCATTCAGGTGGGTCAGGCTTTCGACGATCTTGTCGTAGCATTCCCAATTGCGCGCGGCGCGACCGATGCCGCCGTAAACCACCAATTCCTTGGGGTTCTCGGCAACTTCAGGGTCGAGGTTGTTCATCAACATGCGCAGCGGTGCTTCAGTCATCCAGCTTTTGGCAGTGAGCTGGGTGCCACGGGCAGCACGCACTTCGACGTCACGGTAACGGGTCCAGTGTTGGTTATTCTCGGTCACGAACGAACTCCTCAGCGATCAATCCAGCCCCGCCATCAGACGGCGAGTGGGCAATTGGGGTAAGTGCGGCGCAGGCATCGTTTGACTGTAGCAGGGGTCATTCGACGTACTTGGCTTTACTTGTACATACAAGCATATGCAATTGGAGGACCAATTCTTGTGGCAGCCGTTAAGCGAGCCACAAAAAACCGCGTAAACGCCCGTATGTCGGGCTTGTTAACGAGTCGTTGATTTGGCGAGGAGGTACAGGGAGAGGTCGACGGGATGTTACTGAAACGACGTTTTGCCTCGTTTCGGGGCGTTAGGTAACAAAACGGGGCACACTTTTGATCAGATGACTTTTACCGCGCGGCCAATGAATTGAATCGGGCCGGTGGGTTTGCCGATGGGTGAGCCGGTGGATTTTTCCAAGGTCAGCTCGAACAGCTGGTTGGGCTGCAGGGGCGGTAATTTGTCCAGTGGCACATGCAGTGTTTCACCCGGTTTGACCAAACCGAGGGAAACCGGGCCTTGCCAGCCATCGGCCTTGGTCCAGAACTCCAGCGCCTTGTCTGCCGGCACTTCGGTAATGCTGAGCGGTATCAACTGGATTTCCTGACTGTTACTGGCCTGAATCACCCAGCCGGGTGCCTTGTCTTGCGGGGCAACGAGCACCACCAGATAAGAAGGCGCATTCAGCGAGGGCCGCATGAGCAGCGTAATGCCCAGCACCAATGACGCGGCAAGACCGGCACCGGCAAGGCCGCGCCAAAGCGACAGGCTTTGCCACCAGCGCACGAGCTCGCGGCGAGACGTATCAACAGGCGCAACCAACTCGTTGACACTGCGCTCGATGCGCTCCCAAAGCCGTGGCGGCGGAGTTACCGGTTCGGCCAGGTTCGTCAGCGGCAGCAGGCGTTCTTCCCACGCTTCGACGGCAGCGCGCAACGCCGGCTCATCAGGCAGGCGGCGCTGCACTTCCCGGCGGCGCTCGGCGGACAAGGTGCCCAAGACGTATTCGCCGGCCAATTCTTCAATCGGTTCGTGGGGATCATTGCCCGGTTTGCTGCTCATCCGATGCACTCCCGTAACGCCGTAAGGCTGCGCTTGATCCAGGCTTTGACTGTGCCCAGCGGCGCGCCGATTTTTTTGGCGATTTCCTGATGCGAATAGCCGTCGACATAGGCGTGGAACACGCAATTGCGGCGCACCGGTTCCAGTTGTTCCAGGCAGAGCTCGATGCGTCCCGGATTGACTCGCCAATCGAAGCTGTCCACGGTTGCGTTCCAGCCTTCCAGAGTCGCCTGGGCTTCAAGGGTTTGCTCATCCCCATCACCCTGAACTTCACGGGCGTTGTCGCGGATCGTGTTCAAAGCCAGGTTTCGGGTGATGCTGAACAACCAGCCACGGGCCGAGCCTTTACTGGCGTCGAAGCTTGCCGCGCGGGTCCAGATCTTGATGAATGCGTCGTGCACGATGTCCTGCGCCAGCGCGCTGTCGCGCACCAGTCGTTGCGCCACGCCCAGCAATCGGGCGCTTTCCTGGGCATAAAGCCGCTCAAGCGCCTGCCGCTCGCCGCGCGCGCAGGCATCCAGTGCAGCTTCGTAATCAAAGAGGGATTCGTGTGAAGACAAGTCGATATGCCATCCGCAGAGCACCAGTGCCCCGGCCTGTTAGCCAGAGCGCCCGCGCAGGAGCATAGCCCAGTTCCCGCGCAGCACTCACTTGGATTGTTTGGATTACTTGGCGGCCCAGAAGATGTAGTCGGCCTGATATTTCACCACTTCTTTCGCGCCTTTATTGCTCGCTGCGCAAGCCGTTGCGGGCGCTACGCCACCTTTGATGGCGACACGCTGGATGTACGCAACGCCGTGCATGGCGCCTTTGCCTTCAGCCGGATTGGCCTTCACCAATTGATACGGAATGTTGCCGGCGCCAGCGGGCGCCACAGCCAATTGCGTGCCGGTCACTTTCGAGCCGTCTTTGGCTTCCCAGGTGGCAGGCGGGCCGAAGTAGGTGCCGACCTGCTTGCCACTGCGATCATTGAGCGCGGCTTTGGGGCCGACAAACGCCCATTCCAGTTCATCGGGCATGTTGGCTTTGGCGCGGCACTCATAAGTGATCTCGCCGACGCCAGTGGTTTCCAGGCTGATTTTGTGGCCGTCCGGCACACGAACGGTTTCCGGCAGATTGCTTTGAGCGAAGGCGGCAGGTGCCAGGCAAGTGAAGGCCAGGGCGGCACCGGACAGGCAGAGCAAGCGTTTTGCGTTCATGCAGGTTTCTCCAGATTGTTTATTCGCATGGCAGTCAAAACGACTGCTTATCTGTACTACCCGCGAGAAATCAATCTGGATGCAGTGATTTGAAAATTTATTTTTTGCCCGTGCTCACGCGACTGCGCAGCAGGATCACCCCGGCAATCGCGGCCAGTCCCGAACCCATCAGCACGCCGACTTTAACTTCGTCCACCAGATGCGCGGAACCCGCAAACGCCAGATTGCCGATGAACAGGCTCATGGTGAAACCGATGCCGCACAAAATCGCTACGCCATAGAGTTGCACCCAGTTGCTGCCTTCGGGCAACACCGCAAGCCCGGCACGTATCGCCAGTACGGCCGCGAGGAACACGCCGATCTGTTTGCCGACGAACAGGCCGAGGGCGACGCCCAGCGGCACAGGATCGATCAGGTTTTGCAGGGATATCCCGGACAGCGATACGCCCGCATTGGCAAAACCGAAAATCGGCACGATGGCGAACGCGACCCAGTAATGCATTTTCTCTTCGAGAAACAGCAGCGGCGAGCGCGCTTCTTCTTCGGGTTTGCCCAGCGGAATGCACAGCGCCAGCGCAACCCCGGCGAGGGTGGCGTGAACCCCCGATTGCAGGACGAAGAACCACAACAGTGCGCCCAGCAGCAAAAACGGCAGCAGGCGCCGCACCTGCAGGCGATTCATGGCGATCAATACGCCCAGGGTCACGAACGAAGCCAGCAGCATCGGCATGTTCAGGCCGGAACTGTAGAAGAAGGCAATGATCGTCACGGCGCCGAGATCGTCGAGAATCGCCAGCGCGGCGAGGAACACTTTCAGGGAGGTTGGCACGCGCTTGCCGAGCAAGGACAGCACGCCCAGGGCGAAGGCGATATCGGTGGCCGCCGGGATCGCCCAGCCGCTCATGGTTTTCGGGTTGCCCCAGTTGATGGCGATGTAGATCAGCGCCGGCACCAGCATGCCGCCCGCCGCCGCGAAACCGGGCAGGGCACGTTGCCCCCAGGTGGCGAGTCCGCCCGCCAGCACTTCGCGTTTGATTTCCAGGCCGACCATCAGAAAGAAGATCGCCATCAGCCCGTCGTTGATCCACAACTCGACGGAAAGGCCGAGCCAGACGCTGTGCAATATCGAAAAATAGCCCGCTGACAGGCCTGAGTTGGCGACGATCAGGGCGGCCAGCGCGGCGCCCATCAGGACAATGCCGCCAGCGGACTCGGAAGCCAGGAAGCTGGCAAGAATGGCGATGGCGCGTGGGGTTTCTTTGTTATTCATCGTCGTCATTGGCGGTCGTGGTTCCCCTGAAAAGTCAGCCAAGTTATCACAGGTGATTCATGACAAAGCGCCTGGCCAGGTGAATTATCGCGTCAGAGTCATACACACTGGTAGGAGACTTGTCCCCGAAGAGGCCGGGACAAGCGCTGAAGATTTCTTCGGAACACTCGACGCTTTTCCCGGACAAGTCCGGTCCTACGCAGACTGTGTGAAAACGTCACGAGCGATGACAAGACAAGGCAAAAACAGGCGAAAAAGCGGAGTCTAGGTGTTCTAAATGAGCATTTTTCGCCTGTTTTTAACGCAGTATTGTCGAGCGCAGTAGTTTTCACACAGTCTGTACGGAATGCGCGTTGAGAATTCAGATTTTGCTTAGTTCAATCAAACAGCAGCGACTGGCCTTGGGCGCGTAGAGCACCACTTCCTGCAACGCTCCGGTTTCGTTGTCCAATTGCAGGCAATCATGCTTTTCCAGCAATTGCGGCGGATGTTCACCCAGGTTCGCGGCCATTTGCTGGGCGATGCTGAACAGCAGCAGCGTGTGCGCCGAGGTGAACAGGCGTTGCGGTTGCAGGACATCGATCCACTTCAGGCTGGCGCGGTAGCGCTGAGGAGCGTAGATCAGATTGAAGTCGCGAATCGGTCCATCAAGCAGATTGCAGCTGACCTGACTGTCGCCACTGAAGGCAAACGGATCGCCGGGGATCAGTGGCTCGGTCAGCGCGCCGTCCACATCCAGCGTCATGCCCGCGCCTTGCAGCACGGTGATGATGCGCTGATAACCGGCAAACACCGAAAACCCGCCTGACGCTTCGATATCGGCAATCGACAGCCGCCAACCGAAAGCGTCCAGACCAATACCTGCATCGCGGGTGATTTCTTCGGTACTGCCGCCGCCGTTCTTCCAGGGCATGCGGGGGTAATCGGCGGCGCGCAGAACAGTCAGTCGGGTCATTTGCTGAAACGTCCTTCCAGGCGATGGCGGGAACCGGGATGAATCAGGCGCGCCGCCGTTACGGGCTGACGGCCGGACCAGGTGCGGCGGCGAATCAGCAGGCAAGGTTCGCCCGGCTCGATTTGCAGCAGCTTGCATTCGCCGGGCTCGGCCAGAATCGCCTCGACGACGTGCTCACCTTCGGTCAGCGGTGCGACTTGCGACAGATAGGCGTAGGGCGTTTGCAGGGTGAAATCCTGCTTGAGGTAATCCGGCGCGACCAGGGCGTTGACGAAACGGTCTTCGATTTGCACCGGCAGATCGTTTTCGAAATGCACGATCAACGAATGGAATACTCGCTGGCCTTCGCGCATGTCCAGGGCCAGGGCGCGTTCCGAGCCGGCTGCTTCTTCATTGAGCAGGATGACCTTGCAGCTGTGGCGATGACCGCGCGCGGCAATTTCGTCGGCAATGTTATGGACTTCGAACAACGCCGACTGGCTCTTGGGTTCAGCGACGAATGTTCCTACACCCTGCATCCGCACCAGCAGACCTTCGGCGGTCAACTCACGCAAGGCACGATTGATGGTCATTCGGCTGAAGCCCAATTGGGTGACCAGCTCGCTTTCCGACGGCACGCGGTGATGCGGCGCCCAGGTTCCATTCTGGATCTGCTGGGCGATCATGTGCTTGACTCGGGCGTATAGCGGCGCCGGACTGTCACCCATCTGGGCGGCCAGTGGAGAAATGGCAGGCGGAGTCGGCACTGGGCAATCCTTGTTTTCAATGGTCATGTCGATGCAGGTTTCGGGGGGCGTCGACCGTTACGAAAGTGTGCTCACGCTAACCACTAACCGGTCCGGCGGCAAGCTTGTCGGAGTTTACCCAGCAGGCAAACGTCTGTATATGTATATACAAATCACTTCTTTTCGGGATGCAGAGCCATGTCCGCCTTCTTTGCCGAGCGTGCATTATTACCCCGTGGTTGGGCCAACAACGTGCGTCTTGAAGTCAGCGATGGCTTTATCACGCAGGTTACGGCTGATGCCGATGCGAATGACGCCGAGCTGCTCAACGGGCCTTTGCTGGCGGGGATGCCGAATTTGCATTCCCACGCCTTTCAGCGGGCGATGGCCGGTCTGGCCGAGGTGGCGGGCAACCCAAATGACAGCTTCTGGACCTGGCGCGACCTCATGTACCGTCTGGTTGGGCAGATCAGCCCGCAGCAACTGGGCGTCATCGCCCGTCAGCTGTACATCGAGATGCTCAAGGGCGGTTACACCTCGGTGGCTGAATTCCATTATGTGCATCAGGACACCCACGGCAAACCTTACGCCGACCCCGCCGAACTCGCGTTGCAGATCAGTCAGGCCGCCAGTTCCGCCGGTATTGGCCTGACGCTGCTGCCGGTGCTGTACAGCCATTCCGGTTTTGGCGGGCAAGCACCGAACGAAGGTCAGCGGCGGTTTATCCACAGCACAGACAGCTATCTGGATTTGCAGGCGCGCTTGCAACCGCTGCTGGCAAAACAGCCCGCGCAAGCCTTGGGGCTGTGCTTTCACTCGTTGCGCGCCGTCACGCCGCAGCAGATCAGCGATGTGTTGGGCGCCAGCGACCGGCAATGCCCGGTGCATATCCACATCGCCGAGCAACAGAAAGAAGTCGATGACTGCTTGGCGTGGAGCGGGCGGCGGCCGTTGCAATGGCTGTATGAGAACGCGCCGGTGGACGAGCGCTGGTGTCTGGTTCACGCCACTCACGCGCAGCCGGATGAGGTTGCGCTGATGGCCAAAAGTGCCGCGGTGGCGGGTTTGTGCCTGACCACGGAAGCGAACCTGGGCGATGGGATTTTCCCGGCTGTTGATTACATCGCCCAAGGCGGACGCTGGGGAATTGGCTCGGACAGCCACGTTTCGCTCAGTGTCGTCGAAGAGCTGCGCTGGCTGGAGTACGGGCAACGCTTGCGTGATCAGCGCCGTAACCGGTTGTATCGCAGCGATCAACCGATGGTTGGCCGCACGTTATACGACGCAGCATTGGTCGGTGGGGCGCAGGCGTTGGGTCAGCCAATCGGCCAATTGCAGGTCGGGCAACGTGCCGACTGGCTGGTGCTGGACGGCAATGATCCGTATATCGCCACGGCGTCGGGCGACGGGATTCTCAACCGTTGGTTGTTCGCGGGTGGTGATCGGCAGATTCGCGACGTGATGGTCAACGGCCAATGGGTCGTGCGCGAAGGGCGTCATGCCGGGGAAGAGCAGAGCAATCGGGAATTTGCCCAGGTGTTGCGGGAGATGTTGGGCTAACCAATGTAGGAGCCAACTTGTTGGCGAGGCGGTGTGTCATACGCCGCTTCGCGAGCAAGTTCGCTCCCACACAAGTTCGCTCTTATTTACCGATCTTCGAATCTTCAACCCGCCAGATCAGCTTGGTCGTGTCATAACCCTGCTGCTGGGCTTTGCTCAGCAGTTCGGCCTTGGTGGCCTCCGACACGGTGGGCGTGCGTGACAGCAGCCACAGGTATTTGCGATCCGGATTGCCCACCACGGCGGTCTTGTAACCGTCGCCGATGTACAGCACCCAGTAATCGCCCTTGGCTACGCCCGGCAGCAGTCGCGAAAACCAGTTGTCAAACACCACCCACAACTTGTCGGTCTTGCCTGGAACCTGCAGCGATGCCGTTCCCGTCGCTTCTTCCCACTTGCCTTCAGCAGTCTGGCAACGGTTGGTCACGCCCACGTTGCCGTCGTCCTTGAGCGAATAATGGGCTTCGGACTGGGCACAATTGCGCTGGAAGAACATCGACAGCCGCGCCAGCTCATACCAGGTGCCCTGATATTTCTTCAGATCGACGTTATCGACGGTCTTTGGCTCCAGCGAGTCAGCCGAATGAGCAAAACCAATAGCCAGAAAGCTCGCCATGAGCACCAGGCTAAACCGCATCAATACTTTGATCATGATTTACTTCAGACCCTGACCCGAAAACAGCACCACTTTGTCGGCAGCATATTGCACGCTGATAAAGCTGGTCTTGTCGCCCCAGGTGCAGCTGGACATACCCAGCGCGCCGGAACATTCAGTCGGGCTGCCTAACAGACTCTCAACCTGGCCCTTGCCCATGCCGGCAGAAATCTTCGAATAATTTTCCTGAGTGATCTTGCTGCAAGCGGCCAGCAAAACGCAGAACGACAACAACGCGAGAGAGCGCAGAGACATGGATGAAGCTCCTGAACGGAAGGGGGCAACGTCGCAGCATCGGCCCAATGGACAAACATGCTGGCGTAATGCCGATAGCTTAGAAGAGAAAAACCGGATCTGGTTCCCTTGGTTGATGAATCGATCGGGCTTTGAACCCCCGCGATACCGTAGGACCGGATTTATCCGGGAGGGGGGCAGTGTGCCAGTGGAGATTTCTGCATTTATCACGACCTCTCGCGAATAAATTCGCTCCTGCAGATGATCGTCATCACAACGGTTCTTTCGTTAAAACCTCGACCCACGTCCCTTCAAGAACTCGATTTCCTCATCCGTCGAAGGGCGGCCGAGGATTTCGTTGCGGTGGGGGAAGCGGCCGAAGCGGGCGATGACTTGCTGGTGGCGCTCGGCATAGTCGAGGCTTTCGTTGAAGTAGTCGCGGTCGGTGGCGGGCAGGAGCGGGAGCAGTTCGGCGAAACGGGTGACGGCCTGATTCTGCGCGTCGATGTTTTCGCTGTGTTCCAGGACCAGATAGATGAAGGTGCGCTGCAGCGGGTCGAGCAACTGGTCGCGGCCGAGTTTCAAACCATGTTCGACCAGGGCCTGGGCACGGGCATCACCGGCGAAGGCTTTCGGGGTGTCGCGATGGATCATGCGCGGCAGTTGATCGAGCAACAGCACCAGCGCCAGCCAGCCGTCCGGGTTTGCCACCCATTCGTTCAGACCGCCCGCCAATGCCTTGTCGACCAGGTCACCGAAGCGAGCAAGGGCTTCGTCGTCCTGGGCTTTTTTCTTGCCGAACCACAGCTTGCCCTTGGCCTGCACCACTTCAGTGGCGGTTTCGGCACTGCCGAACCACCACTCCAGCAAGGGCAGCCAAGGGGCAATCATGATTTATTCCTTGTGGTAGGCCGTCACGCGCGCCACTTCTTCCTTGGAGCCCAGGAACACCGCTACGCGCTGGTGCAGGCCTTCAGGCTGAATGTCGAGGATACGTTGAAGGCCGTTGGTGGACGCGCCGCCCGCTTGCTCGACCAAAAACGACATCGGGTTGGCTTCGTACATCAGGCGCAGTTTGCCCGGCTTGGACGGCTCGCGGCTGTCGCGCGGGTACATGAACACGCCGCCGCGGGTCAGGATGCGATGCACATCGCCAACCATCGCGGCAACCCAGCGCATGTTGTAGTTCTTGCTCAGCGGGCCATCTTCGCCTTCCAGCAGTTCGTTCACGTAGCGCTGGACCGGGGCTTCCCAGTAACGCTGGTTGGACATGTTGATGGCGAATTCCTGAGTGGATTCCGGGATCTTGATGTCTTCGTGGGTCAGCACGAAGCTGCCCATTTCGCGGTCCAGCGTGAAGCCTTTCACGCCATCACCCAGGGTCAGCACCAGCATGGTCTGCGGGCCGTAGATCGCGTAACCGGCGGCTACCTGCTGGGTGCCTGGCTGCAGGAAAGCCTTTTCATTCAGAGGTTCGTTCTGGGTCAGGTACTCGTTCGGGCAACGCAATACCGAGAAGATCGTTCCGACTGGCGCATTGATGTCGATGTTCGACGAACCGTCCAGTGGGTCGAAAACCAGCAGGTACGCGCCCTTCGGGTATTTGCCCGGGATCTGGTAGGCATTGTCCATTTCTTCGGACGCCATGCCGGCCAGGTGACCGCCCCATTCGTTGGCTTCGAGCAGGATTTCGTTGGAGATCACGTCGAGTTTTTTCTGAACTTCGCCTTGTACGTTTTCAGTACCCATGCTGCCGAGCACGCCGCCCAGCGCGCCTTTGGAGACGGCGTGGCTGATTTCCTTGCACGCACGCGCCACTACTTCGATCAGGAAACGCAGATCGGCAGGAGTGTTGTTGCTGCGGGTCTGCTCAATCAAATAGCGACTCAGGGTAACGCGGGACATGGAGAGCTCCGAATATGGGGGATGAAAAACCCGCGCAGTTTAACGCGAGTGGGGACGTAATACTGCCCATAAGACTGGGTTAACACCCATTGAGTTCACGTGTTTGCTGAGCGTAGCTCGAAAACGCAAATATGTGAGTCCTGCAATGCTGTAGGACCGGCTTCAGCCGGGAGGGAGTTTCTCGCGGCTAAAGCCGCTCCTATGATTCGGCGGCGACTCAGGTTTTGGGCGTCGCAGCCCGCAACGTACTCAAGGCCATCCAGCCGAGGAAGATCACGCCGAAAACCAGCACTGCCCATAGCCCGACACGTTTCCAGTCAATGCTGGCGGCGGCAGGTTCCGGCGGCGCGGCAACGATGACCGGGGCGCCGGCAGGTTCGGCTTTGCCCAGGGTGTTCATTTTTTGCACGCTGTAATCGGGGATGAGCGTCGACAATGGCAGGTTGGCTGCTTTTGCCGCCGGATTGCCGATGGCCAGAGTGAACGGACCATTGCCCCGCGCCAGGAACACGACCTGGGTGGCGCGCACGGCGAAGCGCACCTGCGGCGCTTCGTTGCCCAGGCCGCCGCCACGTTCATCGACTTCCAGTTTCAGTTGGCGAACGATCTGGCCGGACAACAACAGTTCATCCTGCACCACGTCCTGCCCGTTCTGGGTCAGGCGATACAACAAGCCGCTGCTGACCGGTTGCCACGCGTCCTGATCGCTGCGCCGTCCAAACAGCGTGCCCGGCGCCAGGCTGTTGGCCTGGGCGATGTCAAATTTCAGACGCTCGACTGGCAAACCGCTGGGCAACTGCCAGACATATTCCCCCGCTTTTTCGACTTTGCCGCTCACCGGCGACGACCAGGTCAACGGCAATTCCGGACGCTCGGTGTTGGCGCTGAGCAGCTGCGCCGAGGTCAGGTTCGGCGCTGTCTGCGGTGCGTTCCACAATAAACGCAGATAACGCGCCGTGCGGCCCGGCAAAGCGACCTCGCGCTGTTCGACCAGCTCGTCAGCGAAGGAAAGACGCGCCACTTGCCCGTCACCCCAGGCCTTCCAGTGTTGCAGGTCGTTGCTGGCTTCGATGCTGAAACGCTGGAAGCCCTCGTGCTCGGTGTCCCAGTCGATGATCAGCTGTTCCAGCGGAGCCTTGATGGCGCTGGTGTCCAGCAGCCAGCCACGCAGTACTTCTTCGCCCGCCTCGATATCACTTTGCGGCTGCACTTCGATCACCGTGCCGCTGGCCGTGCGCTGTACGCGGATGCCGGGCGCGGTTTCGGTATTGTCGGCGGCGCTGTAGAGCGCAAACCACTTCACGGCGGTGGACGGCTGGTCCGCATGCTTTGTGACCGGACTTTCAGTCAGCGCGTAGGCCTGGAGCTGGCCTTCGCTGTTGAACACCCGCAAGTCGCCGAGGCTGGTCTGCCGCGAATTGAGCTGCACCGTCAGCGGCAGGTCGACACGATACCAAGGGCCTTCGCCGGTCAGCTTCAACGGTGTCTGGCTGGCAAAGTCGCTCAGGTTTTCCTGGGCGTTGACCAGCGTCGCTGCCAACAAGGCAGCGCCGAACACGACAGTTTTGAACAGCAGCTGACGACTCACGAACGCGATCCTCATGGGTTTTCCGGCTCAGGATTGAGCGCGCCTGGTTTAGCGGTTGCCGCAGTTTTCGGCGGCAGTGGTGCGAAATATCCCACCACTAATAGCAAAACGCCAACGCCGATGAACGAGACGATGCGCGCCATGCCGCCTCGGTTACTCAGTTCGACGAAGAACAGTTTGGCGACCACCACGCCGATCAACACTGCGCCGGTGATCCAGATTTCGCGTCTTGCGCGCACATGTCCGCCGATCATCAGGGTCAGCGCCATCAGCGTCCAGACGATGGACAGCCCGGCCTGCACTTGCATGGAAGCCAGCAGTTTATCGATGTCCCATGGCACGCCAGCCCAGTGGTGAGCGGTGCGCGTGACCATGGCGCTGAACAGGATGAACAGCGAGGCGCCCGCGGCGATCAGCGCGACACGTTGGGCATGGCGTTCGCTCACGCCCAGTTGCGGCAGTTGGCTGCGGGTCCAGACAAACACGCCCATCAATGCCAGCAGCAGGCCCAGTTCCAGCGGGTTGAGCAAGGGAATGTACGGCAGCGGATTGGCTGCGCCGTCACTGAAGGAGTTAGCCAGCCAGAACCAGGTCAGCATCAGCAGCGCCAACGGGGCGGCGACCCAGACGCGATACTCTTTTGGATACGCGGCAATCGGCCATGACCAGTGGCGGGATGAGGTCATTGCCAGCAAATACAGGCTTGGCAGCAGCGCCCAGCCCAGCCAGCGCCAGGCGTTGTAATGTTCGGAAAGCTGCGCCATGGTCCAGCTCAACTCCAGCGCCAGCACGCTGATCGCCAGCCAGCAACCCAACACGTGCGCCAGACTCAGGGCTTTGCCGGGCAGCATGTCCGCCAGTCGGCGCAGAGAAATCAGGTGTGCGACGAGTACCGCGAGCCAGCCGATCCAGGCCCAATGGGCGAACGGATGAGCGTTCCATAGCCAGTTGAAAAGCATCAGCACGCCACCGATGGGCGTCAGCGCCAGCGTCAGTTTCGCCAGCTCCGGCCAACGCAGACGCAGGGCGATAAGCGTCCAGAGCCCCACGCTGGCGGCCGCGAGCAGCAGCATCCAGGTCGCCAGCAGGTCATCGGGCGAGAAACGCAGCGCCGCGACAGTCAGTGACAATATCCACCAGCCGCCACCCCAGAGAATCAGCAGCGGCGACAGATATTGAGCCTTGAGCGGGCCGGATACCGTGATGCGCTGCACCAGCAGGGCGCTAAGCAAACCCGCCAGGGCGATGATCATCGGTGTCCAGAAATCGCCGTGGGCCAGGAGCGGCGAGTACCAGGCGTTCATTTCGTTGAGGAACACCAGCCCGGCGGCAGCTTGCAGCAACAACCCGAAGATCCGCGCCAGCAGCCGTTGCTGACGCAGGCCCAACCAGAATACCGCAGCGCCTTCGATGGCCCAGGCGCACGTCGTCCATTGCGCATCGAGGCCCAGCGGGATCGCCAGGGTGGCGAACACCACGCCCAGCGCCAAACAGGTTTCCACCAACAACAAGGCGCGTCCTGGCGCACGACCGGCCAGCAGTCGCGCAATGCCCATATAAAGCAGGCCCAATGCCAGAGCGCTGAAGGCTGCACCAAATTCGATGGTCTGCATGAGCGCGTATTGCAGACCGAAGCCAGCGATGGGCGTGCCGAACAGCAAAGTGCCGTCCACGTAATCACCCTGACGCCGTGACCAGCGCAGCATGGCTGCGCGGCTGTCGTCTTCCGGGGCGCAGGGCAATTCCTGAAGCTTGTGACGGGCGAACAGCAGGCCGATGGCCAGATACATCAAGAAGAACAGCAGCAAAAACGGCTCGGTGCTCCAGAACAGTTCCGGTGTGTAACCGCGCAGGCCCCACGCCAGACCGATGCCGAAGGTGCCGAAGAAACCGATCAGGTTCAGCAGGCGCCAGGCCTTGAACCAGGCGATGGCGAAAATGCCCGCATTGAGCAAGGCGAAGTAGCTGAACAGTGTGATGTGGCTGCCTTGCCCGGTGGACGAGAGGATCGGCGCCGCGAAACCACCAAGCGCCGCCGCACAGGCCAGCGCCAGAGAATTCTGGGTGATCGCCAGCATCGCGGAAAAAGCCGTCGCCGCCACCAGCAGGACAAATCCGAGGCTGGGATCGAGCAAATCATGGACTTTCATCGCGCCGAGTACCGTCAGGTACAGCACGCCGATCCCGGTGCCCTGCATCATCAGGGCAAAAGACCTGTTGCGCTGCCGCAGCCACCAACCCAGACCCAACAAGGCCAAGGCGCTGGCGGCGACTCCGGCGTAGCGGGCTTCAATCGGCACGACCATGCCTTCGGTGGCATACCGCAACAGAAACGCCAGGCCGAGAAACAGCAACACCACACCGACGCGCAGCACGGTGTTGCCGCCCAGCAGCCAGTCCCGAGCTTTTTGAATTGCTGCATCAACGGGATTAGGGCCGGTTGGTTCTGCTTTGGACTTGGCTGCAGTGGGCTCGGCGCGCGTCAAAGGCGCTGCCGGTTGTGGCCATTGGGAATGAGCTTGCGCTTCGTCCGGCAGGTCCCAGATCAACTCCGGCCCATCGGATTGCGTTGCGACGATCACGGCATCTTCGGGCAGCGGCGCAGGGGCGAGCGCCGGTTCGGCCTTGCTGAACGGGGAGGTGGGCGGGAATTCCAGGCGGGTCAGGCGTTGTTGCAGGGATTCGATGTTTTTCTGCGCTGCGTCGAGTTGCTCGCGCTGTTCTGCCGACTGCTTGCGCAGCTTGGCCAGACGCACGCTCAGCCAGGCGGCCCAGCCAAGGGCAATCGCCACGCTGCTGTTCATCCACGGATAAAACAGATCCTCGGCCAGATACCCCACCGCACCCAGCCCCACCACCAGCAAAATCCATTGCACGCCAGGACATCCTTTTCAGTCAGTAGTCGTTCAGGGACGAACGCAGCGGCGCAGTATAGCGAGGCGCGCCGGGGAATGGCGTGATGGGGTTGGCTAAGACCTCCAGGAAAGGTCACTTTTATTTGTTGGAGCAAGGCTTGCCGTAGGACCGGCTTTAGCCGGGAGGGCATTTGGCGCCCTCGCGACTAAAGTCGCTCCTACGGTTCGGGGTTGGGCCCTTAGTCCAGCGCCTTCCAGATATCACCCGCGTATTCACGGATGGTCCGGTCGGAGGAAAACCAGCCCATGCGCGCCGTGTTGAGTACGGCCGAGCGCCACCATTCCTTGGAATCGTGCCAGTGCGCTTCGACCTTGGTCTGGGCAGCCCAATACGAGTCAAAGTCGGCACAGACCAGGAAGCGGTCGTAGGCCATCAACTGGTCGATCAGGCCGACATAGCGGTTCGGATCATCCGGCGAGAACACCCCGCCACGAATCGCTTGCAGCACGTCATTGAGCCGACCGGAAGCCGCCGCTGCGGCATAGGCGCTGAAATCGCCGGTCTGCTTGTGCGCTTCGACTTCCTGAGCAGTCATGCCAAAGATGAACATGTGTTCCTGACCGATCAGCTCGCTCATTTCCACGTTGGCACCGTCCAGCGTGCCGATGGTCAGCGCGCCGTTGAGGCCGAACTTCATGTTGCTGGTGCCCGATGCTTCCAGGCCCGCCGTGGAAATCTGCTCGGAAAGGTCGGCCGCCGGAATGATGCTTTCCGCCAGGCTGACGTTGTAGTTGGGCATGAACACCACTTTGAGCAAGCCGCGTACGGTTGGATCGTTGTTCACGGTCCGCGCGATGTCGTTGGTCAGCTTGATGATCAGCTTGGCCGAGTGATAACTGGCCGCTGCCTTGCCGGCGAAGATCTTCACCCGCGGCACCCAATCGGTGCCTGGCTCAGCGCGAATGGCCTGATACAGCGCAACGGTGTGGAGCAGGTTCAACAGTTGGCGTTTGTATTCATGAATCCGCTTGACCTGCACGTCGAACATCGCCGCCGGGTTGACCACGATCCCCATGCGTTCATGGATGATCGCCGCCAGGGCGCGTTTGCTGTGCAGGCGCTGATCGGCAAATTGCTTGCGGAACGAGCTCTTGTCAGCAAAGGGTTCCAGCTCGATCAGACGCGTCTCGGCATTGTCGAGAACCTCGTCGCCAAGGGCGTCCTTGAGCATTTCGGTCAGCTTCGGGTTGGCCTGGAACAACCAACGACGGAAGGTAATGCCGTTGGTTTTGTTGTTGATGCGTTCCGGATACAGCTTGTGCAGCTCGGCGAACACGGTCTTGCGCATCAGTTGCGTGTGCAGCGCAGACACGCCGTTGACGCTGTGGGAACCGAGGAACGCGAGGTTGCCCATTCGCACGCGGCGGCCGTTGTCTTCTTCGATCAGCGATACGGCGCGCAGTACGTCGAAATCATGAATGCCCTTGGCACGCAGGGTATCGATGTGTTGCGCGTTGATCATGTAGATGATCTGCATGTGGCGCGGCAACATCCGCTCCATCAGGCCCACCGACCAGGTTTCCAGCGCCTCGGGCAGCAAGGTGTGGTTGGTGTAGGCCAGGGTGCCGACGGTGATTTTCCAGGCGGTGTCCCACGCAATGCCGTGATTGTCGATCAACTGACGCATCAGCTCGGCCACGGCGATTGACGGGTGTGTGTCGTTCATCTGGATCGCCGCATGATCGGCCAGATCCAGCAGCGTGGCGTGCATGTTCAGGTGGCGACGCAGCAAGTCCTGCAGGGACGCGGAGACGAAAAAGTACTCTTGGCGCAGACGCAATTCCTGACCGGCTTCGGTGGCGTCGTTGGGGTACAGCACGCGGGAAATACTCTCCGCACGTACGACCTCGGCGACCGCACCAAAGTGGTCGCCGGCGTTGAAACGCTCAAGGTGCAAGTCCCCCACCGCTCGGGCGCGCCACAAGCGCAGGGTATTCACACTCTTGCCGCGCCAGCCGACCACGGGCGTGTCGTAGGCGATGGCCCGCACGGTTTCCGAAGGACGCCAGACCTGATGCGGTTCGCCCGCGTCATTGAGTACGGTTTCGACACTGCCGCTGAAGCCGATGGGGTAAACCACTTCAGGGCGTTCGAATTCCCAGGGGTTACCGAAGTCGAGCCAGTTTTCCGTTTGTTCCTGCTGCCAGCCGTCGACGATCGCCTGCCGGAACAGGCCGTGTTCATAGCGAATGCCGTAGCCGTGCCCGGCAATGCCCAGCGTCGACATGCTTTCCATGAAGCACGCGGCCAGACGACCCAGGCCGCCGTTGCCCAGCGCTGCGTCCGGTTCGAGCAGACGAATGCGCTCGATGTCCACGCCCAGTTCGGTCATGGCCTCGCGAGCGATTTCCAGCAAACCGAGGTTACTCAGGCTGTCGTACAGCAGACGCCCGATGAGAAATTCCAGAGACAGGTAATAGACGCGTTTCTGTACCTTGCGGTAAATCTGCCGAGTGTGGTCCATCCAGTGTTCAACCATGTGGTCGCGAGCGGCCAGTGCCACGGCTTCGAACCAGTCATGCTCAAAGGCATGGTCGGGATCCTTGCCCACCGCATAGGTGAGTTTGGCAAGTACAGCGGCGCGGAAAGCAGCCACCTCAGCGTCACGAACGAGTGGTTCCTGAGACATCAATGCGACCTCAAGTAGTCAGACGAATGAAGGATGGGTTCTTTTGACTGTAGGGCGTGTCTCCGATTATTTCCCGAAATATCTGAAATAACCGGGCGGACATCCCCTGCTTCGACACAAGCTTGACGGTCTGGTTCGCGAACCCACGTAATTGGCAAAACGCTTGCATTGATCGTTCCAGTCGCAAGGCGGCCGTCGTTTGACAGCATGAACATTCCTCGTTTCGGGTTTATGATGCCCAACGGCAGATAGATAGAAGCCCCCGAATCGCAATTACGGAGCACCTATGCAGACCTTGTACCCGCAGATCAAACCCTACGCCCGGCACGATCTGGCCGTGGAGCAGCCGCATGTGTTGTATGTCGACGAAAGCGGGTCGCCGGAAGGTCTGCCGGTGGTCTTTATTCATGGTGGCCCCGGTGCAGGTTGCGATGCGCAGAGCCGCCGTTATTTTGACCCTAACATGTATCGCATCATCACTTTCGATCAGCGCGGTTGCGGCCGTTCGACGCCCCACGCCAGTCTGGAAAACAATACGACCTGGCATCTGGTCGAAGATCTGGAGCGGATTCGCGAGCATCTGGGTATCGACAAATGGGTGCTGTTCGGCGGTTCCTGGGGTTCGACGCTGGCGCTGGCGTATGCCCAGACCCATCCAGAACGTGTCCATGCGATGATCCTGCGCGGCATTTTCCTGGCCCGCAAGCAAGAGATCGACTGGTTCTACCAATGTGGCGCGAGCCGCATGTTCCCGGATTACTGGCAGGACTACGTGGCGCCGATCCCGCTGGATGAGCGCGGTAACTTATTGGCCGCCTTCCATAAACGCCTGACCGGCTCCGACCAGATCGCCCAGATGCACGCGGCCAAGGCCTGGTCGACCTGGGAAGGCCGCGCCGCGACCTTGCGCCCCAATCCGCAAGTGGTTGATCGCTTCTCGGAACCGCAACGGGCGCTGTCCATTGCGCGCATCGAATGCCACTACTTCACCAACCAGTCGTTCCTTGAAGAAAACCAGCTGATTCGCGACATGCCCAAGATCGCGCATCTGCCGGGCATCATCGTGCATGGCCGCTATGACGTGATCTGCCCGTTGGACAACGCCTGGGAATTGCATCAGGCGTGGCCCAACAGCGAGCTGCAAGTGATCCGCGATGCCGGCCACGCCGCTTCTGAACCGGGTATTACCGACGCTCTGGTGCGCGCCGCCGCGCAAGTCGCCCGCCGCTTGCTGGATCTGCCGCCTGAAGAGGCGTAATCCGAAATCTATCCGTAGGAGCGAACTCGGTGGGAGCGAGCTTGCTCGCGAAGGCGAAATCCCTGCCTTGCGAGAGGGTTCGGCTGTACCGGCCTCTTCGCGAGCAAGCTCGCTCCCACGACAATCAAGGAAACCGTAATGAAAGGCTTGTTACAACGCGTGCGCGGTGCCCGTGTCGAGGTGGATGGGCAGATTGTCGGGTCCATCGATCAAGGGCTGCTGGTGCTGGTCGGGGTCGAACCTCAAGACACGCAGGCCAGTGCCGATAAGCTGTTGCACAAGCTGCTCAACTACCGGGTGTTCAGCGATGCCGAGGGCAAAATGAACCTCTCGGTGCGTGATGTAGCAGGTGGATTGCTGCTGGTTTCGCAGTTCACTCTGGTTGCTGACACCAAAAGTGGCATGCGCCCAAGCTTCTCCAGGGCCGCGCCGCCGGCACTGGGCGCCGAATTGTTCGACTATTTACTGAAGCAGGCAAAAACCTCGCATGCGCAGGTTGCAGCGGGCCAATTTGGTGCAGATATGCAGGTGCATTTGGTCAATGATGGCCCAGTGACATTTTTGCTTGAGACATAAATAGCGTTTTGGCCTGTGCGGCCCGAATTTATTAGGCGATAAAGCAATAAATACTTTGCTGCACATGATGCGTTGTAACGCGCGCTACTAGATAATCGCGCGCTACGGGTATCGGCATTTGTAGGTCCGTTCGGCAAGGTCAGTAGGCTGGTTCGACACCGTTTGGGGAATCATTACGCCCTTTCGGAGTCGGAACAATGCTCGCCAACCCGGCACTTGATAGCTGGCCGTTGGTTTTTTCATCTGTTTTCGGCGAGGGTTGCTCGTGATTGTTAGTCCCTGTAATGCAGCAAAGACACCTGGCAAACGGTTGCGTAGCGCGCTGTTGGCAAGCTCGGCCCTGATCTGTCTGTTCGGCTCCACTTCCCTGTGGGCGTTCGATCTGGATGACGTAGCCGCCAAGGCAAAGGAAATGTCCGGGAAGAAGTTCGAAGCTCCAAAGAGCAATCTGCCGGCAGAGTTCCGCGACATGAAGTTCGCGGACTATCAGAAAATTCGTTTCCGTGAAGACAAGGCGGAGTGGGCGGCAGACAAGACACCGTTCAAATTGTCTTTCTACCATCAGGGCATGCATTTCGACACCCCGGTCAAAATCAACGAAGTCACGGCTACCACCGTTGAAGAAATCAAGTACGACAGCAGTCGTTTTGATTTCGGCGACGTGAAAGTCGACCCGAAAGCCACCGAAAAACTCGGCTATGCCGGTTTCCGCGTGCTTTACCCGATCAACAAAGACGACAAGCGTGACGAGATCATGACCATGCTGGGCGCGAGTTATTTCCGCGTCATCGGCAAGGATCAGGTCTACGGCCTGTCGGCGCGTGGCATGGCAATCGATACCGCCTTGCCATCGGGCGAAGAATTCCCGCGTTTCACTGAATTCTGGATTGAAAAGCCAGGCGCTGATGACAACCATCTGGTGATCTTCGCGCTGCTGGACTCGCCACGTGCGACCGGCGCCTACAAGCTGACCCTGCGCCCTGGCACCAACACGCTGGTGGACGTCGAGTCGCGCATGTTCCTGCGTGACAAGGTCACCAAGCTGGGCGTTGCGCCATTGACCAGTATGTTCCTGTTCGGTGCCAACCAGCCTTCGCGCGTGCTCAACTATCGTCGCGAGCTGCATGACTCCAGCGGTCTGTCGATTCAGGCAGCCAATGGCGAATGGATCTGGCGTCCGCTGAACAACCCTAAACACCTGTCGGTCAGCAGCTTCTCGGTGGAAAACCCGCGTGGCTTCGGTCTGTTGCAGCGTGGCCGTGAATTCAGCAGCTACGAAGACCTCGATGACCGCTACGACAAGCGTCCAAGCGCGTGGATCGAGCCAAAAGGCGATTGGGGCAAAGGCACCGTCGATCTGGTCGAGATCCCGACTGCTGACGAAACCAACGACAATATCGTTGCGTTCTGGAAGCCGGAAACTCTGCCAGCGCCTGGCGAACCGATGAACTTCAACTACCGCATGCATTGGACCATGGATGAAAAATCCATCCATTCGCCGGATCTGGGCTGGGTCAAGCAGACCCTGCGTTCGCTCGGTGACGTGAAACAGTCCAATCTGGTTCGTCAGACCGACGGCTCTGTTGCCTTCCAGGTCGATTTCGTCGGTCCGGTTCTGGCGCGCTTGCCGGAAGACAAGACCATTCGCAGCCAGGTTATTACCGATGACAACACTGATCTGGTCGAGAACAACCTGCGCTATAACCCGGTTACCAAGGGTTATCGCCTGACGCTGCGCGTGAAGGTCAAGGACACCAACAAGCCGATCGAGATGCGCGCTTATCTGCTGCGCGAGATTCCTGCCGAACCGGGCAAGGAACCTGCGCTGCTTGTTGCTGACAAAACACATGTCGGCGACGAGAAAAAACCTGCCGCTGCGCCTGCTAAAGACGCTGCGAAAGACGCGCCTAAAGAAGCACAGACTGACCTGGCCAAGGCCGCCGCCGGTACGCCTGCAGACGCTGCCAAAGCGGATGCCGCGAAGACCGAAGCAGCCAAGGCTGACGTCGCCAAGACCGACGTTGCCAAAGACAAAGACGGCAAAGAGATCCAGCAGCCTGTAACCGAAGCTGCGCCCACCCATCCGGAACCGGCCAAGACGCTGCAAGTCATGACCGAGACCTGGAGCTACCAGTTGCCAGCCGATGAGTAATTCTCTACCGGTGCCAGAGTCGCTCAGCGAATATCTGGCACATATACCGATGAGCGACGAGCAGCGGGCCGAACTGGCTTCCTGTAAATCGTTCACGGAGTTGCATGAACGTCTTTCGGCACAGCCGATTGCCGATCCAGCCGATGCCGCCCAGGCATCGGTGGGTCGTCGCCTGACGCTGACCACCGCCGACGAGCTGCAAGAAGCCGAGATGCTTGGCGTCGATGCAAGCGGGCGGGTGTGCCTGAAAGCCACACCACCGATTCGCCGGACCAAAGTCGTTCCCGAGCCATGGCGGACCAATATTCTGGTTCGCGGCTGGCGCCGACTGACGGGCCGCACCAACCCGGTCGAGCCTGTGCCGGATCGCTTGCCCAAGGCACGCTGGCGCACGGTTGGTTCCACGCGTCGGTATATCCTGCTGATCCTGATGCTGGGTCAAACCATCGTCGCCAGCTGGTACATGAAAGGCATCATGCCGTATCAAGGCTGGTCCCTGGTTTCGCTGGACGAAATCACCCACCAGACATTCGTGCAAACGGCGATGCAAGTGCTGCCGTATGCCTTGCAGACCAGCATTCTGTTGCTGTTCGGCATTCTGTTCTGTTGGGTTTCGGCGGGTTTCTGGACCGCTCTGATGGGCTTCCTCGAGTTGCTCACCGGGCGCGATAAATACCGCATCTCCGGTGCCAGCGCTGGCAATGAGCCGATTGGAAAGGGTGCTCGCACCGCGTTGGTCATGCCGATCTGCAACGAAGATGTGCCCCGGGTTTTCGCCGGCCTGCGCGCTACGTTCGAATCGGTTGCCGCCACCGGTGACCTGGATCGCTTCGATTTCTTCGTGCTCAGCGATACCAATGATTCCGACATCGCCGTGGCCGAGCAGCAAGCCTGGCTTGAGGTGTGTCGCGAAGCCAAAGGTTTCGGCAAGATCTTCTATCGTCGTCGTCGCCGTCGCGTAAAACGCAAAAGCGGCAACCTCGATGACTTCTGCCGTCGCTGGGGCGGTGACTACAAGTACATGGTCGTCCTCGACGCTGACTCGGTAATGAGCGGCGAATGCCTGACCAGTCTGGTGCGCTTGATGGAAGCCACTCCGGACGCCGGTATCATCCAGACCGCGCCACGCGCTTCGGGCATGGACACGCTTTATGCACGCATGCAGCAATTTGCTACCCGTGTGTATGGCCCGTTGTTCACCGCCGGTCTGCACTTCTGGCAGCTGGGTGAATCCCACTATTGGGGCCACAACGCGATCATCCGCATGAAGCCGTTCATCGAGCACTGCGCCTTGGCGCCGTTGCCCGGTAAAGGCGCGTTTGCCGGTGCGATTCTGTCTCACGACTTCGTCGAAGCTGCGCTGATGCGCCGTGCCGGCTGGGGCGTGTGGATTGCCTACGATTTGCCGGGCAGTTACGAAGAGTTGCCGCCGAACCTGCTGGATGAACTCAAGCGCGACCGTCGCTGGTGTCACGGCAACCTGATGAACTTCCGGCTGTTCCTGGTCAAAGGCATGCACCCGGTTCACCGGGCGGTGTTCCTGACCGGCGTGATGTCCTACTTGTCAGCGCCGTTGTGGTTCTTCTTCCTGGTGTTGTCCACAGCCTTGCTGGCGGTGAACACGCTGATGGAGCCGACCTACTTCCTCGAACCGCGTCAGCTGTATCCGTTGTGGCCACAATGGCACCCGGAAAAAGCCGTTGCCTTGTTCTCGACGACGATTGTCCTGCTGTTCCTGCCTAAACTGCTCAGTGTGATTCTGATCTGGGCCAAGGGCGCAGTCGGTTTTGGCGGCAAGTTCAAGGTCACCGCTTCGATGCTGATGGAAATGCTCTTCTCGGTGCTGCTGGCTCCGGTACGCATGTTGTTCCATACCCGCTTCGTACTGGCGGCTTTCCTGGGCTGGGCTGCGACCTGGAACTCTCCACAGCGCGACGATGACTCCACGCCATGGCTTGAGGCGGTCAAGCGTCACGGTCCGCAAACCCTGTTGGGTGCGTGCTGGGCATTGCTGGTGGCCTGGCTGAACCCAAGCTTCCTGTGGTGGCTGGCGCCGATTGTCGGTTCGTTGATGCTGTCGATCCCGGTTTCGGTGATCTCCAGCCGCACCAACCTGGGCCTGAAAGCGCGCGACGAGAAGCTGTTCCTGATTCCTGAGGAATACGCGCCGCCGCAAGAGCTGATCTCCACTGATCTGTACACCCATGAAAACCGCTGGCATGCACTGAAGCAGGGTTTCATCCGCGCAGTGGTCGATCCGCAGCAGAATGCCTTGGCCTGTGCGTTGGCGACTTCACGTCACCGCGTTGTCGAGCCTATCGAGTTCGTACGTGCCGAACGTGTGCGTCACGCCCTCAAAGCCGGTCCCGACAAGCTCGATAACCATGAGCGGCTGATGCTGTTGAGCGACCCGGTTGCCCTGGCTCGCTTGCACGAACAGGTCTGGAACGAAAGCCATCCAGAATGGCTGGCGGCCTGGAGAGCGTCCATCGAAGCGGATCCACACGCTCCGTTGTTGCCTCTCAAGCCCGTCCAGCACGAGCCTGAACCTTCGTTGGTTCATGCTTGATAGCTGAGCGGTAGAAACAAAAACGGCGCCCCGAAAAGGCGCCGTTTTTTTGTTTGAAGAACCCTGTAGGACCGGCTTTAGCCGGGAGGACAATTGTGATGCTCTCGCGACTAAAGTCGCTCCTACGGCCGGTCTTTACGCAACCCGAAACTTTGCCACCAACCCCTGCAAATGCGTGCCCAATCTGGCCAGTTCCACGCTCGACGCTGCGGTTTCGTCGCTGGCGGCTGCGGTCTGTTCGGACACGTCGCGCACGCTCAGCACGTTGCGGTTGATTTGTTCGGCCACGGTGCTTTGCTCCTCGCTGGCAGCGGCGATCTGCAAGTTCATGTCCTGAATGTTCGACACGGTTCGGGTGATCTGCTCCAGAGCGCTGCCCGCGCGGCGGCTTAGTTGCACGCTGTTGTCGGTCAGGCTGCGGCTGCTGTCCAGCGTCGTGGCGACTTGCTGGGTGCCGTTCTGCAGCGCGGCGATCAGCTCTTCGATTTCCTCGGTGGACTCCTGCGTGCGCTGCGCCAGGCTTCTGACCTCATCGGCAACCACCGCAAAGCCACGCCCGGCCTCGCCGGCCCGCGCCGCCTCGATGGCTGCGTTCAGAGCCAGCAGATTGGTTTGCTGCGAAACCGACTTGATCACGTCGAGAACGCCGCCGATCTTGTCGCTTTCCTGCTTGAGCAGGTTCATCGCCCGGGTTGAATTGGCCACCTCCTGCGCCAGTTGCTCGATCTGGCCGATGGCCTCGCCGACCACCTGATCGCCCTCGCGCGCCTGCCGGTCGGCATGTACTGCGGCCTCGGACGCTTGCTGGGCGTTGCGTGCCACTTCCTGCACCGATGCGGCCATCTGATTCATTGCGGTGGCGACCTGATCGGTTTCGTCTTTCTGGTTATTGATGCCCACGCTGGTCTGCTCGGTCACCGCCGACAATTGCTCGGCGGCGCTGGCGATTTGCGTGACCCCGTCGCCGATTCCGCCGATCAAGTCCCGCAGGCTCAACGTCATGGCCTGGATGCTCGCCTGCAATTGGCCCATCTCGTCGCTGCGCTCGACGTTCATGTCCCGGCTCAAATCACCCTGGGCGATGCGTTCGGCGGCGTTCAGGGTCTGGTGCAGTGGCGTGATGATTTGGCGGGTGATGATCCAGGCGGCGAGCAGACCCAGCAACATCGCCAGGCTTGCGACGCCGGTCAGCGTAGTGCGCGAAGTGGCAGCTTCGGCGCTGCGCTGGGCGCTTTGCAGGCTGATCAGTTCCGCAACCGAGGCGAGCATCCTGTCGCCCAGGTCTTCCAGGCGCTCCTGGGCCGCTTCGACCTTGACCTGTGCGTTCTTGAACTCCGTCAGCTGGTTGCGATAGTGCTCCAGCGGTGCCTTGGCCGGCTGCAAACCCTTGAGATTGTCATCGGATTGATCCTCGGCGATCTGCTGAACTTCCTTGAGCGCCTCGTCGATGGCGCTGAGCGCCGCCGTTTCGTAGGCTTCCAGGCCGCTGAAGGTGTAAGCCTGGACTTGATAACGAGCGGTCTGGATCTGTTGCTTGAGCTGGGAAATATTGGTGAATTCCTCCAGCCGTTCGCCGTTGTCCTGTTCCTGGCTGACCGCCTTGAGCACTTCGTTTTCAACCTGCGCGACCGCCTGCACCGCCTGTTCGGACTGTTGCTCCAGCAGGGTGCGCGACTGTTCGCGAGCCTTGTGCTCGGCACCCAGCTCGCTGAAGGTGTTTTCCATCTTGCTGACGAGCTGATTTTGTTCGGTCAGCCACTTCATGCTGCCGTCATCGTCGGTTTGCTTGCGCAGCGTTTCCAGATGAGTCTCCAGCGCATTAAGCCGGTCGACCACGTTCCTGGCGTTTTCTGCGCTGTTATTGGTACGAAACATGATCCGCTCGGCGCGCAGATCCTTGGTCATGTTGCTCAATTGGCCGGTGGCGGTCAGCGATTCCGACCAATCGATCATCTTGTCCAGGCCGTGCCAGCCCGTCAGGGTGATTGCCAGCGTCAGCAACAGCACGAGCCCGAAGCCCAGCGCCAGTTTGAGTTTGACGCTCGTATTGCCGAGCGCATGGTTGAGCCATCGAAACATGGAGAATCTCCTGCAAGTGAGCCAGACAGGCAGGTCCGAGGCGAGCCACGGCCTGCGTTGTCAGCGCATCGGCAGGCGAATCAGAAGCGCGACCTGAATAGGTCGTAGGAGATTTCCGAGAGGAAAAGCGGAGTGATCGGCGTCACGTTTTCTGGATCGCCGACCCACGGCAGGAGCTGTTTCTGTGGGAGCGAGCTTGCTCGCGAATAGGAATTCCAGTCGGCAGATTTTTCAGCGCCTGGACTATTGACTTCGCGAGCAAGCTCGCTCCCACGGTGTTTACACAACTACACCCGAAATTTGCTTACCAGCACCTGCAGATGACTTCCCAGACGCGCCAGCTCAACGCTGGAGGCGGCGGTTTCTTCGCTGGAGGCGGCGGTTTGTTCGGAAACGTCGCGCACGTTGAGGATGCTGCGATTGATTTCCTCGGCAGTCGCGCTTTGTTCTTCGGCGGCGGCGGCGATTTGCTGGTTCATCGCCTGGATCGCCGAAACGGTGCGGGTGATGTTTTCCAGCGAGTTGCCGGCGCGGCGGGTCAGATCGACGCTGCTGACGGTCAGTTCACGGCTGTTGTCCATGATGGTCGCCACTTGCTGCGTACCGCTCTGCAAGCCGGAAATCAGTTGCTCGATTTCCTCGGTGGATTTTTGCGTGCGCTGGGCCAGGCTGCGCACTTCATCGGCCACCACTGCAAATCCGCGACCCGCTTCACCGGCACGCGCGGCCTCAATGGCGGCGTTCAAGGCCAGCAGGTTGGTTTGCTGCGCCACCGACTTGATCACATCAAGGACGCTGCCGATCTTGTCGCTCTCGCGCTTGAGTTCGCTCATGGCTTCGGTGGAGTTACCCACTTCCGCAGCTAGACGCTCGATCTGGGCAATTGCTTCGTTGACCACGCGATCACCTTCGCGCGCTTGCTGATCGGCAGCCACTGCGGCCTCGGAAGCTTCCTCGGCGTTACGGGCGACTTCCTGCACCGTGGCGGTCATTTCGTGCATGGCGGTGGCGACCTGATCGGTCTCAACCTTCTGGCTGTTGACCCCGGCGCTGGTTTGCTCGGTCACGGCGGACAGTTGCTCGGCGGCACTGGCGATTTGCGTGACACCATCGCGGATGCCGCCAATCAGCTCGCGCAGGCTGACGGTCATGCGCTGAATGCTGCCCTGCAGCTTGCCCAGCTCGTCCTTGCGGTCAATAGTCAAATTGTTGCTCAGATCACCCGACGCCACGCGCTCGACAATCTGCAAGGTATGCAGCAACGGCACGACAATTTGACGGGTGATGACCCACGCCGCGATAACCCCGAACAACAGGGCTAGCACTGTCGCCAGCGTCAGCATCGACTTGGCTTGCTGGCTTTCGGTGCCACGTTTGCTGTATTGATCGGCGTTCAGCTTATCGCTGAAATCCAGCAGATCTTGGCCTTGCGCAGTCATCTTTGCCAAGGCTTCCTTGCTGGCTTGTTGGGCGTCGCGATATTGGCCGACTGCTGCTTGATAAGCCTTGAGACCGACAATGGCGGTTTGCAACTGCCCCAGATAGACCGGCGGGATGTTGCCCGCCAGGGTATTGATGCCGATCAACGCCTGGTCAATTCCCGCGTTGGCGTTCTTTTCGAACTCGGCCTTGCCGCTGTAGGTGTAACCGCGCACCTGATAGCGCGCTTGCTGGATCAGTTTGCTGACCTCAACCGCACCGTTGAATTGCAGCATGTCGTCGCCCTGCAGCAGCGACGCTTCGATTTTGTCGATCTCGGCTACAGCCTTGTCGGCTGCATCACCCATCAAGGAGCGGCTTGCTTCGCGGGACGCCATCGCCTGGGTCATCTGCGCAAACGAGCGTCGGTACTCGACCGCTGACTGAGTCTGCTGATCCAGCCACTTCTGGCTTTCCGGACTCACGACTCGAGCACGGGCGAGTTTCACTTCGCTGTCGAGCTTATCCAGTGCGGCCGTGACCCCAGCGGCAGTCTCCGCGCTGTATTGCATCTCGTAGGCCATACGTTTGACGCGCAAGTCCAGCGTTGCCTGGCTGACCTGCCCGATGGCCGCCAGCTTGTCGCCGCGATCGATCAAAGAGGTCACGCTCAGCCAGCCGGTGAGCGTGATCAATACGGTCAATAACAACACCAGGCCGAAGCCCACTGCCAGCTTGAGACTGACGCTCATGTTTCCTAGGGCTTGGGTGAACCAGCGCGGCATGGTGCAACTCCTTGAAGCGAATAATTGTAGGCGTAGTCCTACATCGGCTGTCAGAAGGGAAACTGAAGGCGCTGGTCCCTCAAATGGGGGGGACTTAGAAAAGGCGGGCGAGGAGGGCGGTGACTGCGGTTTCGACACGCAGGATTCGTTCGCCGAGCTGCACAGGCTGTAGGCCGGACTTGTTCAGCAGGTCGATTTCATAGGGGATCCAGCCGCCTTCCGGGCCTATGGCGAGTGTTACAGGTTGTTGCACCGCTCTGGGGCATGCCGGGAATTGACCGGGATGTCCTACCAGACCGAGCGTGCCCTCGACGAGTTGCGGCAGGCGGTCTTCGACAAATGGCTTGAAGCGTTTCTCGATGATGATTTCCGGCAGCACGCTGTCCCGGGCCTGTTCCAGGCCGAGGATCAACTGCTCGCGAATGGCTGCAGGCTCCAGAAACGGGGTCTGCCAGAAGCTCTTCTCGACCCGGTAGCTGTTGAGCAGGATGACTTTCGGCACGCCCATGGTCGCGACGGTCTGAAACACGCGACGCAGCATTTTCGGCCGAGGCAGGGCCAGCAGCAGGGTCAAGGGCAGTTTGGCGGGCGGGGCGCTGTCGAGGCTGACGCGCAGTTCTGCTTCTTGATCTTCCAGGCGCAGCAACTCGGCATTGCCCATCAATCCGCCAATCCGGCCGACGCGCAGCCTGTCACCCACTACAGCGCGATGTACCTCTTGCATGTGCTTGAGGCGTCGATCGCGCAGGATGGCCCGGTCAGCCGCAATGAAATCGGCGTCTTCGAGGAGCAGCAGATTCACGGCTGCGTCGCAGGCGGCTGGTCTTGCTTGTCTTCGTCGGGCTGGTCTTCAGGATGATCGCCACGTTTGGTGATCATCGAGCTGCACAGCACGCCAATTTCGAACAGCAGCCACATCGGCACCGCGAGCAGGGTCTGGGAGAAAATGTCCGGCGGCGTCAGGATCATGCCGACCACGAAGCAACCGATGACCACGTAAGGGCGGATCTTGCGCAGGTACTTCACGTCAACGATGCCGATCCACACCAGCAGCACCACGGCCACTGGAATCTCGAACGCCACGCCAAAGGCGAAGAACAGCGTCATGACGAAGTCCAGATAACTGGCGATGTCCGTCATCATCGACACGCCTTCGGGCGTCACGCTGGCGAAGAAGTGGAAAATCAGCGGGAAAACCAGGTAATAGGCGAAGGCCATGCCCGAATAAAACAGGATGATGCTCGACACCAGCAGTGGCATGGCTACCCGTTTTTCATGCTTGTACAGGCCTGGCGCGATGAACCCCCAGATTTGGTGCAGGATCACCGGCATGGCCAGGAACAATGCGACCATCATGGTCAGCTTGAACGGCGTGATGAACGGCGAGGCCACGTCGGTGGCGATCATCGTTGCGCCTTCGGGCAGGAACACCCTAAGCGGAGCCGAGACGAAGGTGTAGATCTTCTGGGTGAAGTAAAACAGGCAGCCGAAGATTACGAAGATCGCCAGGACGCAGCGCAGCAGGCGTGAACGGAGTTCTGTGAGGTGCGAGACCAGCGGCATTTGCTGGTCGTTTTCCGGAATATCGCTCATGGGGCTCGCGGGGGCAGTGACGAATCGTTGGCGGAAGGCGCGCTGGGAATCGGCGTCGGTTCGGCGTGCGGTAATGCTTCAACAGGCGTCGCTTCGGCAGGTTTTGCAGGCTCGACCGGCACGGTTTCGGCAGGCGTAGTTCCGGCAGGTGCGGCAGGACCCAGCTCGGCAGGCGTTGGCGCGGGCGGGGTCACCGGCACCGTGGAGACAACCGGCTCGACCGGCGCACTCGTTACTTCAGCAGCGGACGCAGGTGCAGCGGCAGGCGGTTGCGGCGACATGATTTTGCGCGCTTCCTGCTCCAGCGACAGAATGTGTTCGTTATGCAGCTGCCGACGGATTTCGTCGGCGCCGATTTCGCGTTCAACTTCCTGTTTGATCGCATTGAAGCTGCGTTTCAACCGGCCTACCCAGAGTCCGGCGGTGCGCGCGGCACCCGGCAGACGCTCCGGCCCCAGCACCAGCAAGGCGACGAGACCGACGAGCAGCAGTTCAGAGAAGCTGATACCAAACATTCGATACGACCTAGTCTTTGCGGATTGGCTCTTCGACTTTGTGCGCTTGCGCGTCGATCGTGTGCGGCTGGTTCAGGGGCGAACCCTGTGGCGCGGCCTGCGGTGGCTGCTGCGGCGGCACCGGCGGCGGGGTCTGATCGGCTTTTTCTTCATCGCTCATGGCTTTGCGAAAGCCCTTGATCGACTCGCCGACATCAGTGCCCAGGCCCTTGAGTTTCTTGGTGCCGAAAATCAGTACCACGACAACCAGGATGACGATCCAGTGTTTCCAGTCAAAAATACCCATGAAGCATTCCTCGTAGAAGTTTCAAATTCGAAAATTGACAATCAGTCGGCCGGGCGCGCGGCTTTTTCCGCATGGCCCGACAGGCCGAAACGGCGGTCCAGTTCATCGAGCACCGCTTGTGGATGCTGACCCAGCGCGGCAAGCATCACCATGCTGTGAAACCACAGGTCAGCGGTCTCATAGATGACATCGCTGCAATCGCCGCTGACGGCGGCGTCCTTGGCGGCAATGATCGTCTCGACCGACTCTTCGCCGACCTTTTCCAGAATCTTGTTCAGACCCTTGTGATACAGGCTGGCGACGTAAGAGCTGTCGGCAGCAGCGCCTTTGCGCGATTCCAGCACTTCGGCCAGGCGGGACAAGGTATCGGTCATGTTTCAGTGTCCTGCGTGGTAAATGGAGTCCGGATCTTTCAGCACCGGGTCCACGGTTTTCCAGCCGGCATCGTCGTAGACGCGGTAGAAACAGCTTTCGCGACCGGTATGGCAAGCGATGCCGCCGATTTGTTCGACCATCATGATGATCACGTCGGCGTCGCAGTCCAGGCGCAGCTCATGCAGTTTCTGCACATGGCCTGATTCTTCGCCTTTGCGCCAGAGTTTGCCACGTGAACGCGACCAATAGATGGCGCGATTTTCGGCGGCGGTCAGGCTCAGCGCCTCACGGTTCATCCACGCCATCATCAACACGCGTCCGGTCTTGTGATCCTGGGCAATCGCCGGCACCAGGCCGTCGCTGTCCCATTTGATTTCGTCCAGCCAGTCTTTCATATCTACTCCGGCAGCCGGGATTGGGGCCTCGGCGGGTTGAACAGTGTGCCAGCGGCCAGCGCCGCTGGCTATCGGCGCACGACCAGATACAAACCGGCAACGAGCATGATCCACGCCGGCCAGGCAGTCGGCGCGACCAGTGCGCCACCGTCTGCGGCCAGCGTCGAGGCCATGACCGCGCCGCCAGCCAGCAACCCGGCGCCCAGCAGGCGCAAGGCCCAGCCATCACCGCGCTCGCGCCATGGTGGCGGTGGATCGTTGGCGTGGGGCTGGGACATACGCTCCAGCAGGTCGCGGGTCATGTTGGCCAGATGCGGAATTTGCTCGACCTGGGATTGCAGGTTACTGAACAGGGTTTTCGGGCTGACGCGCTCGCGCATCCAGCGTTCGAGGAACGGCTGGGCGGTGCTCCACAGGTCCAGATCCGGATATAGCTGGCGACCCAGGCCTTCGATGTTCAACAGGGTTTTCTGCAGCAGCACCAGTTGCGGCTGGACTTCCATGTTGAAGCGTCGCGCGGTCTGGAACAGTCGCATCAGCACCTGGCCAAAGGAAATATCCTTGAGCGGTTTTTCGAAGATCGGCTCGCACACGGTGCGGATCGCCGCTTCGAACTCGTTGAGCTTGGTTTCAGCCGGCACCCAGCCCGAATCAATATGCAGCTGCGCCACGCGGCGGTAGTCGCGCTTGAAGAAGGCAAACAGGTTACGCGCCAGATAGTCCTGATCTTCCGGCGTCAGGCTGCCGACAATCCCGCAGTCGATGGCAATGTATTGCGGGCTCCACGGGTTGACGGTGCTGACGAAAATATTGCCGGGGTGCATGTCTGCGTGGAAAAAACTGTCGCGAAACACCTGGGTGAAGAAAATCTCCACGCCCCGTTCGGCGAGCATTTTCATGTCGGTGCGCTGATCGGCCAAGGTCGCCAGATCGGTGACCTGAATGCCGTAGATGCGCTCCATGACCAGCACTTTCGGCCGGCACCAGTCCCAATAGACTTGCGGCACGTACAACAGCTGCGAGCCTTCAAAGTTGCGGCGCAGCTGGCTGGAGTTGGCCGCTTCGCGCAGCAGGTCCAGTTCGTCGTAGATGGTTTTTTCGTAGTCAACGACCACGTCCACCGGATGCAGCAGGCGCGCATCGGCGGACATGCGCTCGGCGGTGCGGGCCAGAATGAACAGCCACGCCAGATCCTGGCCGATGATCGGCTTGAGGCCCGGACGCACCACTTTGACCACGACTTCTTCGCCGGTCTTGAGCTTGGCGGAGTGGACTTGCGCCACCGACGCCGAGGCCAGCGGCGTTACATCAAAGCGGCTGAACACTTCGCTGATCTTCGCGCCCAGCTGCTCTTCAATCAGCTTGATCGCCAGTTGCGGATCGAACGGCGGCACGCGGTCCTGCAACAGCATCAGCTCATCGGCGATGTCTTCCGGCAACAGGTCGCGGCGCGTAGACAGCAACTGGCCGAACTTGATGAAGATCGGTCCCAGATCCTGCAACGCCATGCGCAGTCGAGCGCCGCGCGGCAGCTCCGACACCTTGCGCGGAAACCAGCGCCACGGCATGACAAACCGCAGGGCGAGCATCCACCAGGGCAGGGGCAGGGCGAACAGCAAGTCATCGAGACGGTAGCGGATCACGACACGCTGGATGCGGAACAGACGGCGGACGGCAAGCAACTTCATGCGTTATCGCTGGAATTAAGGGATTGGGCGAGGCGCTCAAAGCGCGCCTCCAGGCGTTCCAGATCGAGTTTGATCTGATCGAGTTCGGCAAAACGTGCTTCGGCTTCGTGCGTACCTACCAGTGTGCGCGATTCTTCGCTCAGGTAATCCGCAAGATTCTGACTCATGCTGGCGAAGCTTTCGCTGCTCCAGCGCGCGCGGCTGCGCAGGTGATTGCCCAACAGCGTGCTGGCGACCGGGCCAAGCCAGCGTGACAGCTCGAATTCCCAGTCCAGCTCCAGGTCCTGCAGGATGCCGAACAGTTCAAGTAGCACTGAACTGTCGCCATCCAGCTCGACATCCGGGCCGTGCAACACGGCGCTCTTGTCCTGGCTCAAGGCCAGGCGCATCAGGCTTGCGGCCGGCGCACGCAGGGTGCAATCGGCCTCGACTTCCCAGTGCGCGGCGAGCAGCAGGCCTTCGTCGCTGGGCAGGATGAACAGCTGCAATGCCGGGTTACGACAGTCAACCGCGATCACCTTGCCGCTCAGCCGCTCCAGACGCGGCAATGCCGTGCTGTCCAGACGCAGCACACGGTTCAGACCGTGCTCGACACTGGCGAGCAAGCCGCGCAGCAACATCAGGGCTTGATGCCGCGATGCAGCGCGACAACGCCGGCGGTCATGTTGTGATAGGTCACGCGGTCAAAACCGGCTTCGACCATCATCGACTTCAGGGTTTCCTGATTCGGGTGCATGCGGATCGACTCCGCCAGATAGCGGTAGCTTTCCGAATCGTTGGTGACCAGCTTGCCCATCAACGGCATGAAGGCGAACGAGTAAGCGTCGTAAGCCTTGGACATCAGCTTGTTGGTCGGCTTGGAGAACTCCAGCACCAACAGGCGACCGCCCGGCTTGAGCACGCGCAGCATGGAGCGCAGCGCGTCTTCCTTGTGCGTCACGTTGCGCAGGCCGAAAGCGATGGTCACGCAGTCGAAATGGTTGTCCGGGAACGGCAGCTTTTCAGCGTCGGCCTGGACGAACTTGACGTTGCCGGCGACACCCAGATCCAGCAGGCGGTCGCGACCGACCTTGAGCATGGAGGCGTTGATATCGGCCAGCACCACTTCGCCGGTCGGGCCGACAAGGTGCGAGAATTTCTTGGTCAGGTCGCCCGTACCGCCGGCGATGTCCAGCACACGGTTGCCCGTGCGTACGCCGGAAAGCTCGATGGCGAAGCGTTTCCAGAGGCGGTGCATGCCCCCGGACAGCAGGTCGTTCATCAAGTCGTATTTGGCCGCAACGGAGTGGAAAACCTCCGCAACTTTCTCGGCCTTCTGGCTTTCCGGCACATTTTTGTAACCGAAGTGAGTCGTGGGTTCGGCATCGCTGCCTTTGCGCGGATCGTTCATATCGCGGTCACCGGAATAAAGTGCGGCCATTCTAATCGCCGGGGCTGGCTTTGTCTTGACAAGGCTCATCGACAACAGTTTCTTCGTTCGGAGCGGCTGTTATAGTTGCGCCACGATTTACCTTGCGCTGAAGGAGTCCTTTAATGGCCCGAATCACTGTTGAACGCCCGCACGCATTGGGCAAAGAAAAGGCCCGCGAGAAGGCTGAGGTGCTGGTGGAAAAGCTGGCGGAAAAATATGGCATCGCCCATGAGTGGAACGGCGACAGCGTTGAACTCAACGGCAAGGGCGCCAAAGGCACCGTTGATGTCGAGGACGCGCTGGTGCGGGTCAACCTTGAGCTGAACTTTTTCCTGTCGGCCATGAGCGGACAGATTCAGGCTGAAGTCGAGAAGCAGCTGGATAAGGCGTTGCTGGCATAGTTCGCTTCAATCCCGTAGCAGCGGCTTCAGCCGCGAGGAACGTCCTCCCGGCTAAAGCCGGTCCTACACAGTCAACGCCACCAACCTAGGGTGAGCATTCTAATTTTTCCGCCTACTTTGTGCCTATGCCCCATTCCCACGGGGATGATCCTCCAACATTTCGATCCCGAGGTGCAGCATGGCCAAAGTAAGGTTGTTGAAGAAAAAAGCCGAAGACGAACAGGACACGGCGCTTTCCGAAGTCAGACTCTATGCGCGTAAAATCTGGCTCGCCGGCCTGGGTGCTTATTCCTGGGCCGAGCAGGAAGGCAGCGAGTACATCAAAGAGCTGATCCGTACCGGCGAAGAAACCGAGAAGAAAGCCAGGCAGGTCATCGACGAAAAAGTCGAAGCAGCGAACAGCGAAATAATGGCCTTCACCGATGATGTGGCCGAAGTCGCAGACGATGTTGAAAGCCGCCTGGACAAAATCGAAAACGCCTTTGATCGGCGTGTTGCCAGTGCCCTGAATCGCATTGGCATCCCTTCCAGACATGACGTCGAGACACTCTCTGCTAAGCTCGATGGGCTGACGGCATTGCTCGAACGTGTCGTCAATAAAAAATAAGGAGAGCGGGATGGCAGGCAAGAAAAAACTCGAGAAAGAAGGCAGCTCCTGGATCGGCGGAGTCGAAAAATACTCCCGTCAAATCTGGTTGGCTGGCCTGGGTGCTTACTCCAAAGTCAGCAATGACGGCAGTAAGCTTTTTGAAACCCTCGTCAAAGATGGCGAGAAGGCCGAGAAAGAAACCAAGGCCGACGTCAACAAGCAGGTCGATGAAGTCAAGGGCAAGGCGAAGTCGCGCGTGGGTGATGTGAAAGACCTTGCGCTGGGTAAATGGAGCGAGCTGGAAGGGGCTTTCGACAAGCGCCTGAACAGTGCCATTTCCCGTCTGGGCGTGCCGAGCCGCAATGAAGTCAAGGCACTGCACAACAAGGTTGACCTGCTGACGCGGCAGATCGAAAAGCTGACCGGCGAATCGGTACCGCCGGTTACCCGTGCGTCGGCATCCCGGCCCAAAGCCACGGCCAAGCCCTTGGTCAAGGCAGCCGCCAAGACCGTCGCGAAAACCGCTGATAAAGTCGCGAGCAAAACCGCAGCGGCCAAGCCAGCGGTAAAAGCAGCGGCGGCCAAACCGGTTGCAGCGGCCAATAAAGCGGCGACGGCCACGGCCAGCAAGGCTAGAACGGTGGCAGCCAAGGCTTCCGCGCCGAAAAAGCCGGCAGCGCCTAGAAAACCAGCTGCACCGAAGACCGCAGCCGCCAAGCCGGCCGCGGCAAAACCTGCGACCACTCCGGCCGCAAGCGCTACACCGGCTGCCAGCACTCCGGCAGCCTCCCCGGCAGCGAGTTCCAACTCGACATCCTCGACATCCTCGACACCTGCCAGCCAGTCCTGATTCAAGGCTGGATAACAAAAAACCCGACCTGTGCAAGCAGGTCGGGTTTTTTTGAATCCCGTAGGAGCGGCTTCAGCCGCGAGGAACCTCACCCGCGAGCGACGTCCTCCCGGCTAAAGCCGGTCCTACAGCGAATCGTGGGCAGCAATCACGCCTCCAGATAATGCATCGCCAACTGCTGCGCGGCATCGCGCGAGGTGGGGATCAGGTGCGGCGCGACCAGCATCATGATCTGGTAGACCACCACCTCGCTCTGACCTTCGCGGCCCAGAATGCGCTGGTAATCCAGGGAGAACAGCAAGGTCATGCTGATCTGCTCCACCAGTTGCCCCAACGCCTGGGTATCGCTGACGAGCTGCCCTTCGGCTTTCAGACGCGCCAGCAGAGAAGCCAGGGTGCGTTTGATGGCATTGAGCAGATTCCGTATACCCCGTGCCAGCTTCGGCAGGCGTCCGGAGAGGTTGGACAGGTCCTGAAACAGGAACCGGTAATACGCCAGGCGCTCGACGATCAGGTGCAGGAACAGCCAGTAATCCTCTGCCGCCAGTCGCGCGTTGTCTGGTGGGTTGAGCAGCGGTGCCAGCTCAGCATGAAAGCGTTCGAACAGCTCAAGGATCACCGGCTCCTTGCCATGAAAGTGGTAATACAAATTGCCGGGGCTGATCCCCAATTCGTTGGCGATTTCCAGCGTCGAAACGTTCGGCTCGCCCTGCTCGTTGAACAGGATCAAGGCACATTCAAGTATGCGGTCGCGGGTTTTCATCCGGTCTTCTTGTTTGATTTACAGAATTTTTGGCGACCTTGTGGGAGCAAGCTTGCTTGCGAAGGCGATGTTGCAGTCCTCGAGATTTCTTCAGATTTACTGGCCACTTCGCGAGCAAGCTCGCTCCCACGATCATCACCGCACATGCACATAAGTCCCTGGCGCCGCCTCCATGGGCGGGTAATTGGCGTTGCCCAGGGTGGTCAGGGTTTCGCGCTGTGCGCCGGACCGCGCCTGGACCCACTCCAGCCAGGTTGGCCACCAACTGCCGTCATGGCTTTTGGCGTCGTAATACCAGGCGCGCGGGTCGCTGCTGAGTTTTTCATGTTCGACAAAGGTCGACTTGGGATTGCCCGGCGGATTCAGGATGCTCTGCACATGGCCGCTGTTGGACAGCAGGAAGCGTCGTTCGCCGCCCAGCAACAAGGTCGAGCGATAGACCGCGTCCCATGGCGTGATGTGATCGTTGATGCCGGCGACGTTGAAGCTGTCGACGTTCACTTTCTGCAAATCGATAGGCGTGCCGCACACTTCAAGACCGCCCGGATGAGTCAGCGGGTTGTGCTTGAAGAAGTCCAGCAAGTCGCCATGCATGGCCGCAGGCAAACGCGTGCTGTCGTTGTTCCAGTAAAGGATGTCGAACGCCGGTGGCGATTTGCCCAGCAGGTAATTGTTGATCCAGTAAGTCCAGATCAGATCGTTGGGGCGCATCCAGGCGAAGACCTTGGCCATGTCGCGGCCGTCCAGTACGCCTTGCTGATAGGAGCGACGCTTGGCCGCTTCCAGCGTCTGTTCGTCGATAAACAGCGTGGCCGGGCTTTCCATCTGGCTGTCGAGCAGGCTGACCATATAAGTCGCGCTGGAAACGCGGCGCAGCTGACGCTTGGCCTGCAAATGGCCTTGCAACGCTGCGATGGTCAGGCCACCGGCGCAGGCGCCGACCAGATTGACCTCTCGCGCACCGGTAATCGCGCGGCAGATGTTCAGGGCTTCTTCTGCCGCCTGAACGTAGCTGGAAAGCCCCCATTCCCGATGGCGCACATCCGGGTTGCGCCAACTGATGGCAAAGGTTTGCAGGCCGTTCTTGAGGCAGTACTGCACGAAGCTGTTATTCGGGCTGAGATCGAAAATGTAGAACTTGTTGATCTGCGGCGGCACGATCAGGATCGGCCGTGCGTACTGTTTTTCGCTCATGGGTTTGTACTGAATCAGCTCCAGCACTTCATTGCGAAACACCACCGAGCCAGGCGTGGTCGCCACGGTGCGGCCCACTTCGAACGCGTCTTTGCTGGTCTGGCGCGGCAGGCCATTGTTGTGCAGCAGGTCATCGAACAGATGGCTCAAGCCTTTGACCAGGCTGGTGCCGCCGGTGTTGAACAACTCCTTGATCGCCATCGGGTTAAGCAGCGTGTTGGACGGTGATACCGCATCGTTGATCAGCGCGAAAATGAAGTGCGCGCGAGCGCGGTCGTCTTTCGAGAGATCGCTGTCGTCGATCCAGTGTTTGACCTGATGCTGCCAACTCAAATAGGCCTGCAGGCCGCGTCGGTAAAGCGGGTTGAGGCTCCACGTCGGATCATTGAAGCGCGCATCGCGCGGGCTCAGCGTGTAGGGCGTTTCGCCGAGCAGGATGACGCGACTCAGTTGGCGACCCAGCGCCAGCGTGTGGCGGGCGCTGCGCAATGGATGGCGCAAACCCTGCGCGGCCATGGTCCGCAGGGTCGAAAAAAGATCCTGGCCACGCAGGCCGGTAATCGCGCTTTGCGCGTTGATGTAAGTTGCAGTGATGTCGGTGTTTTTTACGGGTTTTTCTCGCATGGGGGCAACACTCCTTCGTCGTACCATCGAACCAATACAGCTACGCAAGCCCCTGTCCGAGCGGGCTTGCGTCGTTCTGCGCCGTGCGATACTCCGTTCTTCGCGCGCAGTCAGTAAAGCGTCTTGCCAATCTTGAATCGTGAACCTTGAGTGGTGGATTAAAGACGATGAATTCAGCGCGCGCCGGGCGCAGGGTGTGGATGCATGACGGCACGCTGCCGTTCCTGTTCCAGAAACTTCATGATGATCGGGGCCACCGCTTCAGCCCGGGTGATCAAAAACAAATGACCATCATCGATTATGTGTAGCTGGGCATTGGGTATCCGCCAGGCAAGGAGTCGCATATTGATCAGCGGGATCAGCGGGTCGTCGTCACCGGCCAGCACCAGCGTCGGCTGATGGATCTTGTGCAGCCAGTGAATGCTGGTCCAGCCCATGCCCGCGAACAGCTGCCAGTAATAACCCAGCTTGCCGGACGAGCGGACCTTGGCTGCATGGTTTGCCGCCAGATGCGGATCGCGCCGAAAAGCACCGCCGTAGATTTCCGGCGCGATGCGAATCACATGGGACGGCTGGATATAACGTCGCGGGCTGGCCATCAACCACAGTACGCGGGGTTTGCCCGGCACCATGACCGCGCCCGCCGCCGTTGCCGCCAGCACCAGCTTCTTGCAGCGCTCCGGATAATCGTAGGCGAACTGCTGAGCCAGCGCGCCGCCCCATGAAACGCCGATGACATTGACCTGACCGTAATCCAGGTAATCGAGCATTCGCGCCGCCAGCTTGGCCAGGCCGGGAAAGCGATATGGCCGGCTGGGCGTCGAAGAACCGCCAACGCCCGGCACATCGAAGGCAATTACTTCCAGATCCGGGTCCAGCGCATCGACGAACGGAAACACCAACTCCAGGTTGGCACCGATGCCGTTGAAAATCAGCAAGGGTGTCAAATGAGCTTTGCCGGGGCGCACTGCGGTGCGAATGCTGTGACCATTCAAATCAATGGTGCGAAAAATAAACGGTTGCGGCATGCGCGAAAGCCCAAGTGAATTTATGAGGAGCTTGTGGGACCGGATTTATCCGGGAAGGCGACATTTCCGACGACGACACTGCGGCGGATATACGGGCCTCTTCCCGGATAAATCCGGTCCCACAACAGCCAAGGCGTCAGCTGTCAGCGCTCATGAACATAAGTACCCGGCGACGCCTCACCCGCCGGCCAGGTTTTATTGCCCAGCTGCGCCGGGGTCTTTTTCAGCTTGCCGGAACGCTCGGTCTGCCAGGTTTGCCAGTGCAGCCACCAGGAATCGGTGTGTTTGGTGCCGTTCTCTTGTCAGACCTTGGGGTCTGCGGGCATATCGGTATTGGTCATGTAGCGCGACTTGGGATTGCCCGGCGGGTTGAGAATGCTCTGTATGTGACCGCTGCTGGACAGCACGAATTCCGTCTTGCCACCAAACAACTGCGCCGACTTGTAGCAGGACAGCCACGGCGTGATGTGATCGTTGGTGCCGGCCAGGCAGAACACGTCGCTGGTGACCTGCTTGAGGTCAATCGGCGTGCCACAGACTTCCAGGGCATTGGGCCGAATCAGCGGATTGTTCTTGAACATCTCGATCAGGTCGCCATGAAACGCCGCCGGCAGACGCGTGGTGTCGTTGTTCCAGAACAGGATGTCGAATACCGGTGGTTCGTTGCCCAGCAGGTAATTGTTGACCCAGTAATTCCAGATCAGATCGTTGGGCCGCATCCAGGCGAACACCTTGGCCATGTCGCGTCCTTCCAGCACGCCCGCCTGATAGGAATGGCGCTTGGCCGACTCCAGGGTTTGCTCGTCGACAAACAGCGCCACATCGCTGTCCAGCGTGGTATCTAGGACGCTGACCAGCAACGTCAGGGCATTGACCTTCTGCTCGCCCAACGCAGCGTAATGCCCCAGCAGCGCGGTGCAGGTAATGCCGCCGGAACAGGCGCCCAGCATGTTGACGTCTTTGCTGCCGGTGATGGCCATGACCACTTCCACCGCGTCCTTGAGGGCGTCGATATACGTTGACAGGCCCCATTCGCGCTGGGCCTTGGTCGGGTTGCGCCAGCTGACGATAAACGTCTGCACCTGACTGCGCAGGCAGAAACGCGCGAGGCTTTTTTCCGGGCTCAGATCGAATACGTAGAACTTGTTGATTTGCGGTGGCACGACCAGCAGCGGCCGCTCATACACCTGCTCGGTGATCGGCTTGTACTGGATCAGTTCCAGCACGTCATTGCGATACACCACGGCACCTTCGGTGGTGCCCAGACTCTTGCCGACTTCGAAAGCGTCCATGTTGACCTGGCTCGGCATGCCGCCGTTGTGGACCAGATCCTTGGCCAGATGCGACAAACCATCGAGCACGCTTTTGCCGCCCGTTTCGAAGAAGCGTTTGACCGCAGCGGGGTTGGCGGCGCTGTTGGTGGGCGACATGGCTTCGGTCAGCAGATTGATCACAAAGTGACCACGGCTGATGTCCTGCGGTGACAGATTGCTGGAGCCGACCCATTCGTGCAGCTCCTTGCGCCAGGCCAGGTAGGTCTGCAGATAACGGCGATAAAGGGGGTTGTGGCTCCAGGCCGGGTCGAGAAAACGTCGGTCGTCGCTGTCCGGTTGCAGGGCCGATTTGCCCAGCAATACGTTTTTGAGTTCGAGGCCAAAATGCGCGACATGCTTGGCGCTGTGCCAGGGTTGCTTCAACGCCTGACGCAACACCGTCCGCGCAGTGGTGATCAAATCCTTACGGCGCAAGCCCACCACGGGATTGAGTCCCAGGGTGTGTTCAGAAGCTTGCTTTTGCAGGTCATCGTTGCTTTTGCTACTCATCTACGACGCTCCATTGTCCTGAGACGAGCGCTGACTTCCCTGTGAAAAACAGCGCCACAGGCTAGTGCCAGCACTATTGCTCGGGTTACCGATGATGGCTAAAAACACGTGTTCCAAGGGAACCGGCATCGCCACCGTCTTGCGCGTCTGAACAGCTGCGCTCCCTGCGACGGTTTACGATGCACGCCCTTTCTACTGCATGTTTTTCAATGCAGGGAACTTGCCAGAGTCATTGGTTACGCGAGATTTCAAAAATTCGCAAGCAGCGCCAGCCATTGGCCGCTGCGCGGAACATTGAAACAAAAGGAATTAGAAAGCGCGTCCTAAAACGCCCGGTGGCCAGGAGCTGCGGGCTAGAGCGATTACAGCATCAGCTTGACGATTTGCTCGGAAGGATCGCGGGATTTGCCGGCGTTTTTCAGCTCCAGCAAATAATCGTCCCAGAGGGATTCCTGGCGTTGCGCCAGTTGGTAGAGGTATTCCCAAGTGAACAATCCGCTGTCATGACCGTCATCGAAGGTCAATTTCAGTGCGTACTGACCGGCCGGTTCGACCTTGTTCAAGCCAACACCCAACTTGCCGAATTGCAGGATCGGTTTGCCATGCCCCTGAACCTCGGCAGAAGGCGAATGCACCCGCAGGAATTCAGCCGGCAGATGATATTCCTCATCGGACCCGTACTTGAGCGTCAGGGTTTTCGAGGCTTTGTGGAGCTGGATGGCGGTGGGTAGTTTGGGCATTAGAAGGCGCTCGAATCACGTGCCCGTGGGAGCGAGCTTGCTCGCGAAGAGGCAATTACAGCCGGTCAATTTCTCCGGCTGAAAAAATGCCTTCGCAAGCAAGCTTGCTCCCACAGGTATTGCCTTAAAGAATATACCGCGACAGATCTTCGTCGTTCGCCAGTTCACCCAGGTGACTGTTGACGTAGTCGGCATCGATCCGGATCAGCTCTGCACCCGGCGCGCTGGCCAGGTCACCGGCGCTGAACGACACTTCTTCGAGCAGTCGCTCAAGCAAGGTGTGCAGACGACGGGCACCGATGTTCTCGGTCTTCTCGTTCACTTGCCAGGCAATCTCGGCGATACGCTTGATGCCGTCCGGCTGGAACTCGATGTTCAGGCCTTCGGTCTTGAGCAGCGCGCAATATTGCTCGGTCAACGACGCATGAGGCTCGCTGAGGATGCGTTCGAAGTCTTGCGGCGTCAGGGCCTTGAGCTCGACGCGAATCGGCAGACGACCTTGCAGCTCGGGCACCAGGTCGCTTGGCTTGCTCAGGTGGAACGCACCGGAAGCGATGAACAGGATGTGGTCAGTCTTGACCATGCCCAATTTGGTGTTGACCGTGCAGCCTTCGATCAGCGGCAGCAAGTCGCGTTGCACTCCTTCGCGGGAAACGTCGACGCCGCCAGAGTTACCGCGCTTGGCAACCTTGTCGATTTCGTCGATGAACACGATGCCGTGCTGCTCGACAGCTTCCAGCGCCTTGGCCTTGAGTTCTTCTTCGTTGACCAGACGACCGGCCTCTTCTTCGCGCACCAGTTTCAGCGCTTCCTTGACCTTGAGCTTGCGACTCTTCTTTTTGCCCTTGCCCATGTTGGCGAACAGGCTTTGCAGCTGATTGGTCATCTCTTCCATGCCCGGCGGTGCAGAAATATCGACACCCACGGATTCGCTGATCTCGATTTCAATTTCCTTGTCGTCCAGCTGGCCTTCGCGCAGGCGCTTGCGGAACAGCTGGCGGGTGTTGGAATCGCTGGCCGGCGCGGCGTCTTCGTTGAAGCCGGCGGAACGCGCTGGCGGCAACAGGGCATCGAGAATGCGTTCTTCGGCGGCGTCTTCGGCGCGATGGCGCACCTTGACGATTTCCTGCTCGCGCAACAGCTTGATGGCGGCGTCGGCGAGGTCGCGAATGATCGACTCCACGTCGCGGCCGACATAGCCGACTTCGGTGAACTTGGTCGCTTCGACCTTGATGAACGGCGCGTTGGCCAGCTTGGCCAGGCGACGGGCGATTTCGGTCTTGCCGACACCGGTCGGACCGATCATCAGGATGTTCTTGGGCGTTACTTCAACGCGCAGCTCTTCCGGCAACTGCATCCGGCGCCAGCGATTACGCAAGGCGATGGCGACGGCGCGCTTGGCATCGTCCTGGCCGATGATATGGCGATTGAGTTCGTGGACGATTTCGCGGGGAGTCATTGACATGGTAGTTGGCGGCCCTCCAGCTGAATCAAGGTCTGCTTGGCCGCTCACGGGAGCGGCCGAGGCAGGCTCATTCAGCGAGGTCCTGCTCCTCAATGGTGATGTTGTGGTTGGTGAACACGCAGATATCGCCAGCGATATGCAATGCGGTTTCGGCGATTTCACGGGCCGAGAGTTCAGTCTTGAGCAGCAGGGCGCGTGCCGCGGCCTGTGCATAAGGACCGCCGGAACCCATGGCGATCAAGCCATCTTCGGGCTCAACGACGTCGCCGTTACCGGTGATGATCAACGAAGCGTCTTTGTTGGCAACGGCGAGCATGGCCTCAAGACGGCTGAGGGAGCGGTCGGTACGCCATTCTTTGGCGAGTTCGACGGCGGCACGCACCAGATGACCTTGGTGCTTCTCAAGCTGCCCTTCGAAGCGTTCGAAAAGAGTGAACGCATCGGCTGTGGCCCCGGCGAAACCGGCGATCACTTCACCATGGTAAAGACGACGCACTTTCTTCGCGTTGCCTTTCATGACGGTGTTGCCCAGAGAAACCTGGCCGTCGCCAGCCATGACGACTTTGCCGTGGCGGCGCACTGAAACGATGGTGGTCAAGGGGAGAGTCTCCACGCAGCGGGGCGAAAATGCCCTGTGCAAACTCATATGGGGGTGGGGAAGGGTATTTCAACCTTGAGCAAGGTTGGGGGATGAATGGTGTTGGCCGAAATCATTCCGTTTGACCAACGCATGACTGGCTGTAATGGGACGGACTCGTATTGTAGGACCGGCTTTAGCCGGGAGGACGACGGTGCGCCCGCAGCCGCTCCGTCATAAGAAAGAACGACCGCTCTCCCGGCTAAAGCCGGTCCTACACAGTATGGACAGATTCAGTGTGCCGCGTGCCCCGGCGATTACTTACTGCGCTGCTGCAACAACAGGTTACTAAACCCGCCGCCCGCCAGTTGTTTCTGGGCAACGGTCAGCTGTTCACGGTTGCTGAACGGCCCGACCAATACGCGGTACCAGGTTTCTTCCTTGACCGTACCCGATTCAACGCCAGCGGTTTGCCCCAGCAAGATGATCTGCGCGCGCACCTTGTCCGCATCTTCCTTCTTGCGGAACGAGCCCGCTTGCAGGAAGAACTGCGTAACTGCCGCAGGTTTTGCGACCGGTGGCGGCGGTGGCGGGGTCAGGCCGCTGAGTGCTGCCTGAGCACGTGCCGTATCGATTTTCGCGGCTTGCTCCGGCGAAACCGGAACCACCGGCGCGACCACCGGCGGTGGGGTTTTTTCCGGTACGGCTTCGTTGGGCACGATGACTTCCGATTCCGGCAGCAGCGTATAGAAGTCGTACTTGGGCTTCACTGGCGCAGTCGGGCTCGGCGGTGTTTTGTTCGCTTCGGCGATCTTGGCTGCTTTAGCATCAGCCTTGACCCGCTTGACGTCTTCGCCACCGGGTTCGAGCTTCATCAAAAACACCACGAACGCACCCACGCTCAGGCCAATTACCAGCCACAACCATCCAGGAATCGGCTTCTTCGCGGGTGCCTGATAACGGCTGGCGCCGCGCTTGGGAGCCGGTTTCTTCTTCGCAACTGCCAACTTACATACGCTCCAGAGTTTCCAGGCCCAAGAGATCCAGGCCTTGCTTGAGGGTGCGGCCGGTCAGGGCAGCAAGGCGCAGACGGCTTTGTTGTTGATCCGCATTGTCGGCGCTGAGGATCGGGCAGTTCTCGTAGAAGCTGGAGAACAGACCCGCCAAATCATAGATGTACGCACAGAGTACGTGAGGCGTGCCTTTTTCGGCGACGTTATTCAGGATCTCGCCGAACTGCGCCAGACGCGCCGCCAGTTCGGTTTCCTGTGGCGCCTGCAACACGATCTGGCCCTTGCTGGCGTCGAACGGCGTGCCGAGCTTGCGGAACACACCGGCGACGCGGGTGTAGGCGTAAAGCAGATACGGCGCGGTATTGCCTTCGAAGCTGAGCATCTGCTCGAAGTTGAAGCTGTAGTCGCTGGCACGGTGCTTGGACAGGTCGGCGTATTTCACCGCGCTGATGCCCACGGCCTTGGCGATGGTGCGCAATTCGTCCTCGGCCAGCTCCGGGTTCTTCTCCTTGACCAGCGCGTAGGCGCGGTCCTTGGCTTCATCGAGCAGGTCGATCAGCTTCACGGTACCACCGTCGCGGGTCTTGAACGGGCGGCCATCGGCGCCGTTCATGGTGCCGAAACCCATGTGTTCCAGTTGCATGCCGTCGTGAACAAAACCGGCCTTGCGCGCCACTTCGAACACTTGCTGGAAGTGCAGCGCCTGACGCTGATCGACGAAGTACAACGCACGATCAGCTTTCAACACCTTGCTGCGATAGCGAATCGCCGCGAGGTCGGTGGTCGCATAGAGATAACCGCCACCGGCCTTTTGCACGATCACCGGCAGCGGCGTGCCTTCGGCGGTCTTGAATTCTTCGAGGAACACGCACTGCGCGCCATTGCTTTCCACCAGCAGGCCAGTGGCCTTGAGATCCGCAACCACATTGGCCAGATCATCGTTGTAGGCACTTTCGCCCATCACGTCGGCCGGGGTCAGCTTGACGTTCAGCAGGTCATAGACTTTCTGGCAGTGGGAAAGCGAGATGTCCTTGAATTTTGTCCACAGGCTCAGGCATTCGGCGTCGCCCGCCTGCAACTTGACCACCAGGGCACGAGCGCGCTCGGCGAATTCTTCCGACTCGTCGAAGCGTTTTTTCGCCGCGCGGTAGAAGTCTTCCAGATCGGACAACTCATCGCTGGCAGCTGGCTGTTCCTGCAGATACGCCAGCAACATGCCAAATTGCGTGCCCCAGTCGCCAACGTGGTTCTGACGAATCACGGTGTCGCCGAGAAACTCAAGGACGTTGGCCACGCCATCGCCGATGATCGTCGAGCGCAAGTGGCCGACGTGCATTTCCTTGGCCAGGTTCGGCGCGGAAAGATCGACCACGGTGCGTTGGGCTGCGCTGACCTTGTGGATCGACAGCTTCGGATCGGCCAGCGCGGCATCCAGGCGCGCCGCCAAAGCCTGGGTGTTCTGGAAGAAGTTGAGGAAGCCGGGACCGGCGATTTCAACTTTGCTGACCTGCTCGTCGGCAGGCAGCGCGGCGATGAGTTTTTCCGCCAGGTCGCGCGGTTTCATGCCGGCCGGCTTGGCCAGCATCATCGCGATATTGCTGGCGAAATCGCCGTGGGTCTTGTCCTTGGCGTTTTCCACCTGAATCGCCGGCGACAGCCCTTCTGGCAAGACGCCTTCGTTGACGAGTCGGGTCAGTGCTTGTTGGATCAGCTGGCGAATGGTGTCTTTCATGATGCTCTCTTCGACCGCAAGCGCGGCAGCGCCTGGATGCGCGGGTGGAAAAACTGGGCATTATCCGTTGCCTGAGCCACCTTGCCAACCGCGATGGATGTGCGGTCTTGGACTTGTGGGAGCGAGCTTGCTCGCGAATACGGTCTTTCAGGCTCCAGATGTATCGCAGGTGCCGGCTTTTTCGCGAGCAAGCTCGCTCCCACAGAACTGCGCGGGAAGGTCAATACAAATCCACCGGATCCACATCCAGTGACCACCTGACCTGGCGTCCGCTGGGCATTTGCTCCAGCGCCAGCAGCCAGGAACTCAGCAGGCGATGCAGCGGCGCGCGGGCGCTGGCCTGCACCAGAAGTTGCGCGCGATAACGCCCGGCGCGGCGTTCCATGGGGGCCGGGACCGGGCCCAGCAGCTCGATGCCGCCCAGCTGCATGTCGATCAACAGTTGCTCGGCTTCAGCACAGGCCTCGTCGAGGAAACCTTCCGCCTGACCCGGCTTGTGCGCTTCGGCACGCAGCAGCGCCAAATGGGAAAACGGTGGCAGACCAGCGGCGCGGCGTTCGCTCAAGGCTTGCTCGGCAAAGGCGAAATAACCTTGCTCGGTGAGCTGGATCAGCAAGGGATGCTCGGCCAGATGCGTCTGGATGATCACCCGGCCCGGCTCTTCAGCGCGCCCGGCACGCCCTGCGACCTGCACGATCAATTGCGCCATGCGTTCGCTGGCGCGGAAGTCGCCGGAGAACAAGCCGCCGTCGGCATCGAGAATCGACACCAGCGTGACCCGGGGAAAGTGGTGTCCTTTGGCAAGCATCTGCGTACCCACCAGAATGCACGGCTGGCCGCGCTGAATCGTCGCGAACAACTGATTCATGGCGTCCTTGCGCGAAGTGCTGTCGCGGTCGACGCGCAACACCGGGTAATCGGGGAACAGAATTCCCAGCCGCTCCTCGGCACGTTCGGTCCCGGCGCCCACCGGGCGCAAGTCCACTTTGCCGCACGACGGGCACTGACGCGGCACGCGCTCGACGTGTCCGCAGTGATGGCAGCGCAACTCGCCGGAACGTTGATGCACCGTCATCCGCGCATCGCAACGCGGGCAACCGGACAACCAGCCGCAGTCGTGGCACAGCAAAGTCGGCGCAAAGCCGCGTCGGTTGAGGAACACCAGCACTTGCTGCCCGGCCGCCAGCGTCTGGCCGATGGCCTGCTGCATCGGACCGGAAATGCCGCTGTCCAGCGGACGGCTTTTTACATCCAGACGCAGGAATTTTGGCTGCTGCGCGCCGCCCGCCCGCTGATTGAGGCGCAACAAGCCGTAGCGACCGGTGTAGGCGTTGTGCAGGCTTTCCAGCGACGGCGTCGCGGAGCCGAGCACGATGGGAATGTTTTCCTGCCGCGCGCGCACCAGTGCCAGGTCCCGCGCGTGGTAACGCAGACCTTCCTGCTGTTTATAGGAGCCGTCGTGCTCTTCATCGATGATGATCAGGCCGGGATTCTTCATCGGCGTGAACAGCGCTGAACGGGTGCCAATAATAATGTCGGCATCGCCGTCGCGGGCGGCGAGCCAGGCGTCCAGCCGCTCCCGGTCGTTGACCGCCGAATGCACCAGGGCGATGCGTGCGTTGAAACGCTGCTCGAAACGCGCCAGGGTTTGCGGGCCGAGGTTGATCTCGGGGATCAGCACCAGCGCCTGCTTGCCGGCTTCTAGGGTTTCGCGAATCAGTTGCAGATAGACTTCGGTCTTGCCGCTGCCCGTGACGCCGGCCAGCAGGAATGCATGGAAGCTGTCAAAACCGGCGCGAATGGCTTCATACGCGGCACGTTGTTCGGTATTGAGCGGCAATTCTGGCTGGGCCAGCCAGTGTTCATGACGTGGCGCTGGCGCGTGGCTGCGCACTTCGACTTCGACCAGTTGCTTGGCCAGCAGCAGATTCAGGCTTTCTTTATTGAGCATCAATTTGCTGAGCAACTGATGCGCAACGCCGTGGGGATGCTGGGCGAGCGTGGTCAGTGCTTCGCGTTGCTTGGGTGCGCGGGCGATGCGCGGGTCGTCGACGCTCGCGCCGGAAGCCACCTGCCAGAAGCGTTCCTGACGTGATTCGGCAAGTTCACCCTGACGCAGCAACACCGGCAACGCCCAGCTCAGCGTGTCGCCGAGGCTGTGCTGGTAATACTGGGACGTCCACAAGCACAGCTTGAACAACGCGGGCGGCAGCGGCGCATGCTGGTCGAGGATAGCGATGGCCGGCTTGAGCTTTTCGGCGGGGACTTCGCTGTGATCGGTCACTTCTATAAGGATGCCGATCATTTCCCGGCGCCCGAACGGCACCCGCACGCGCATGCCGGGCATCAACGCACTGCGCAACACTCCGGCGGGGGCGCGGTAGTCGAACAGGCGACGCAATGGCGAGGGCAGGGCGAGGCGCAAAATGGCGTCGGGCACGCGGGGGGTTCCCTGTTACGGAGTATGACGGATGCGCGATCTTAGCAGACGACCGGTTTAAACGGCTGCTTGCGCGTTGCCGATTCTCTGGTAGTATCCGCAGCCTAATTACGTGCGGTATTCGACAATAGTGTTGGATGGCGGCACGCTAGCCCGAGGAAGTACCGATGAAAGCTGATATCCATCCAGTTTACGAAGCCATTGACGCTACTTGCAGCTGCGGCAATGTCATCAAAACTCGCTCCACACTTGCCAAGCCTCTGAGCCTGGACGTGTGCAACGAATGCCACCCGTTCTACACCGGTAAGCAGAAGACTCTTGACGTCGGCGGTCGTGTTGACAAGTTCAAGTCGCGCTTCGGTGCTTTCGGCGCAACCAAAGCTCCTGCTGCTGCAGAGTAAGGTTGGCCGTTCTGGGATCTCCAATGGATTTCTCCAGGCTGCTTAAAAAGGCGTCCCTCGCGGGCGCCTTTTTTATGTCTGTGATTTGGCTGTCCAGCGCTCAGGCCTTCTGCCCCGCGCCCGCTTCGCTGCCGGTTTTCCAGGTCGAACGCGTGGTCGATGGCGACACGGTGCGCCTGACCGATGGCCGCAGCGTACGCATGATCGGCTTGAATACGCCGGAGACCGGCAAGCAAGGCCAGTCCGCCGAGCCATTCGCCGAAGTCGCAAAGCGTCGGCTGCAAGCGCTGATCGCGGAAAATGACGGCCGGATCAGCCTGCAAGTGGGCGAGCAGGATAAAGACCGATACGGCCGGACGCTGGCCAATGTCTACGGGCGCAACGGCGCCAATCTTGAAGCGCAATTACTCAGCGAAGGCCTGGGTTATCTGGTGGTGGTCGCGCCCAATGTGGCGTTGGTGGGTTGCCAGCAGACCGCCGAGCGCATTGCACGGCAGGGCCGGCTTGGCCTGTGGCGTAATTCTCCGGTGCAGGCTGTGCAGCAGATCAATAAAGGTGGCTTCGCTGTGATCGCAGGGCAAGTCGTCGATGTGCAACAAAACGGCGGCGGCCTGTGGATCGAGCTGCAAGGCGAATTGGTGTTGCGCATCGCGCCTGACCTTTTGAAACAATTCGACGTTGCGGCAGTTCGCCGCATGAAAGGCCAGCAGATCGAAGCCCGCGGCTGGATCGTCGACCGCGCAAGAGGTGGCGGCCTGTCATCAGGACAGGCGCGCTGGATGATGCCGATCACTCATCCGGCCATGCTTGGGCTGTAGAGCCGGTTCGGTCCTCATCCGTTGGAGCGAGGCTTGCCCGCGAATCGGCTTACCTGGCGACATCCCTGTTGACTGCCCTGACGCCTTCGCGAGCAAGCTCGGCTCCCACAGGATCACGCTCCAACGAATGTCCAGCCTGCAAGTTGGGGTCTATTTAAGCGTAAAGTCGTAGTCCCCGCCCCCTTGACAGTAGTGACTGGTCAGTCTTGTTAGGACTTTGCATCTTGCGTATCCTCGGCGGTCCGTCTGTCCCACAGTAAAAAAAGCGGAATGCCCACATGTCTGATTTGAAAACTGCCGCGCTCGAATATCATGCCAACCCGCGTCCAGGGAAACTGAGCGTCGAACTCACCAAGCCAACCGCAACCGCTCGTGACCTGGCCCTGGCTTACAGCCCTGGCGTCGCTGAGCCTGTGCGTGAAATCGCCCGTGATCCCGAGCTGGCTTACAAATACACCGGCAAGGGCAACCTGGTAGCAGTCATTTCCGATGGCACCGCCATTCTTGGTCTGGGTAACCTCGGCCCATTGGCTTCCAAGCCAGTGATGGAAGGCAAGGGCGTTCTGTTCAAGCGTTTCGCCGGCATTGACGTGTTCGACATCGAAGTCGACTCGGAAAGCCCGCAAGCTTTCATCGATACCGTTAAACGCATCTCCATCACTTTCGGCGGCATCAACCTTGAAGACATCAAGGCCCCAGAATGCTTTGAGATCGAGAAAGCGCTGATCGAACAATGTGACATCCCGGTGTTCCACGATGACCAGCACGGCACCGCGATTGTGACGGCGGCCGGCATGATCAACGCCCTGGAAATCGTCGGCAAGAACCTGGAAGACGCGAAAATCGTCTGCCTGGGCGCTGGCGCTGCGGCCATCTCCTGCATGAAGTTGCTGGTGAGCATGGGTGCGAAAATCGAAAACATCTTCATGGTTGACCGCACCGGTGTGATCCACGCCGAGCGCAGCGACCTGAACCAGTACAAGGCGGTGTTCGCCCACGCCACTGAAAAACGCACGCTGTCCGACGCTCTCGACGGCGCCGATGTGTTCGTCGGTCTGTCCGGCCCGAATCTGCTGAGCGCTGAAAACCTCAAGCTGATGGCCAAGGACCCAATCGTGTTCGCCTGCTCGAACCCGGACCCGGAAATCTCCCCGGAACTGGCGCACGCGACCCGTGACGACGTGATCATGGCGACCGGCCGTTCGGACTACCCGAACCAGGTCAACAACGTGCTGGGCTTCCCGTTCATCTTCCGTGGTGCCCTGGACGTTCGCGCCAAGCGCATCAACGAAGAAATGAAAATCGCTGCGGCCAACGCCTTGCGTGAACTGGCCAAGCTGCCTGTGCCACAGGAAGTGTGCGACGCCTACGGTGGTATCAAGCTGGAATTCGGTCGTGAATACATCATCCCGAAACCAATGGACACCCGCCTGCTGGGCCTGATCGCCGACGCAGTAGCCAAGGCTGCCATCGAAAGCGGCGTTGCCACCCTGCCGTATCCAAAGCACTACCCGCTGACCAGTGTTGATGACGTGTTTAACGGCTAAACGCTGATTCGGAAACACAAAAAACCCTGCAGCGATGCAGGGTTTTTTGTGGGCTCAATTCCCGTAGGACCGGCTTTAGCCGGGAGGGGATATACGTGCGCTACATCTGCTTCGGCAGGAGTGACGCCCTCCCGGCTAAAGCCGGTCCTACGGTTCTCGGTTCAGAACAAATCAATCGGCGCCGACTCATCCGCTGGCAGCGGGCTGCCCGGTGCACTGCCGCCGCCCAGTTCGTTGACGCTTGGCGGCGTGTCTTCGCTTTTGAATAGCTCGAAGAACGCATTCGGCGTGCTTGGCGAAGCCGCGCGGCCGCTGATCGGATCGACTCGCAGGCTGAGGATGCCATCCGGTTCGGCCTGAACATGCGGCGGCTTGTCTTTCAACGCGGCGCTCATGTAGGTCATCCAGATCGGCAGCGCCACGGTACCGCCAAATTCATGGCGGCCCAGGCTTTCCGGTTGGTCGAAGCCGGTCCAGACGGTGGTCACGTAATCGGCGTTATAACCGGTGAACCACGCATCCTTGGATTCGTTGGTGGTACCGGTCTTGCCCGCGATGTCCGGACGATTCATTGCCAGCGCGCGACGGCCGGTGCCGCGCTTGATCACATCCTGCAACATGCTGTTGAGGATGTACGTGGTGCGACCATCGACAATGCGTTCGGCCACAGCCGGGGCTTTCGGATCGACCGGCGGCGTGGCCGGTGGCGGGCCTTCAGTCGACGAGGTGACCAGCGCCGGGCCGTTGGCGACGGCAACCACTTTGGTGTCCGGGGCAATCTTGCTGTCGACGGCCGGCACGGTTGGCGGGTTGGCGTCGAACAGCGTGGCACCGTCGCGGCTTTCGATTTTCTGGATCAGGTACGGGCTGACTTTGTAGCCGCCGTTGGCGAACGCACTCCAGCCGCTGACGATTTCCATCGGCGTCAGCGTTGCAGTACCCAGCGCCAGGGACAGGTTGCGCGGCAAGTCGTCCTTGTTGAAGCCGAAACGGGTGATGTAGTTGATCGCGGTGTCGATGCCCAGCTGTTGCAGCAGGCGAATCGAGACCAGGTTGCGCGACTTGTACAACGCTTCGCGCAGACGGATCGGACCGAGGAACGTGCCGTTGTCATTCTTCGGACGCCAGACTTTATCCAGGTATTCGTCGACGAACACGATCGGTGCGTCGTTCACCAGGCTCGATGCGGTGTAACCGTTGTCCAGCGCTGCGCTATAGAGGAAGGGCTTGAAGCTCGACCCGGGCTGGCGCTTGGCTTGCATGGCGCGGTTGTAGTTGCTTTGCTCGAAAGCGAAACCGCCCACCAGAGCGCGAATCGCGCCGTTTTGCGGATCAAGAGACACCAGCGCGCTTTGCGCTACCGGAATCTGGCTGAATTTAAGCGAGCCATTCTCCTGGCGTTGCAGGCGAACCAGATCGCCAACATGAGCTACGTCAGCTGGTTGCTTGGGATTTGCCCCCAGACTGTTGGTGTTCAGATACGGCCGCGCCCATTTCATGGTGGCCCACTCGACGGTTTCTTCTTTCTCGCCGTTGCGGGTCAAGACGCGCAGGCCGGTCTTGTCGACCTGAGTAACGATGGCCGGCTCAAGGGTGCTGATGGTGCGTTGTTTGGTCAGTTCCTGCGCCCAGGCCTCGCGAGTCATGGCCGGGAAGCGACTTTCAGGGCCGCGATAGCCGTGGCGCTGGTCGTAATCGATCAACCCTTCCTGAACCGCATTGTTGGCGTGTTCCTGAAGATCGCTCGGCACAGTAGTGGTGACGCGGAAGCCTTCGGTATAGGCTTCGCTGCCGTAACGGCCGACCATCTCGGCGCGGGCCATCTCGGCGATGTAGGGCGCGTTAACTTCAGGCGTCGGGACGTGGTAACTGGCGTTGATCGGCTCGTTGAGTGCGGTCTGATAAGCGTTCTGGTCGATCTTGCCGAGCTTGAACATGCGGCCCAGGATCCAGTCGCGACGTTCTTTGGCGCGAACCGGGTTGGCCAGCGGGTTGAAACGCGAAGGTGCCTTGGGCAAGCCGGCGATCATTGCCATCTGCGCCAGACTTACGTCGCGGATGGATTTGCCGTAATACACCTGCGCTGCCGCCTCGATCCCGTAGGCGCGGTTGCCCAGGTAGATTTTGTTGACGTAGAGTTCGAGGATTTCATCCTTGGTAAGTTGGCGCTCAATTTGCAAGGCCAGAAGAATCTCGGTGGTTTTGCGCGAGAAACTGCGTTCACTGGTCAGGAAATAGTTTTTCGCCACCTGCATGGTGATGGTACTGCCACCTGATTGAATGTGGCCGCTCTTCACCAGTTGTGAAGCGGCACGCATCAGGCTGCCAGGGTCTACGCCGTAGTGATTGGCGAAGTTGTCATCCTCGGCGGATAGCAGGGCATTGATGAAGTTGGGTGGTATTTCGGCGAAACGAATTGGAGTACGGCGCATCTCGCCAAATTCAGCAATCAATTTGCCGTCGCTGCTGTATACACGGAGCGGGATTTGCAGTTGGATACTGCGCAGCGCGTCTACCGAGGGCAGGCTTGGGCTCAGATAAAGGAATGCACCGCTCAAACCGAGCAACAGCCCGCAGAATATAGCGACGAGAGACCACCAGAAAAACTTCAGCAGGCGTATCAAGGCTTTTGGATTTCCAGATAAAAGAATGGGTTAAGCGTAGGCCGTTACAATTGAACACGCCTTGAAGCTTGGTTAAACGAAAAAAACGCTGGGCATTATAAGCATTTTTCGTCCCCGAGCGTTATTTGCGCTACTGTCAAGACTGCCGACAGTGGCTTTGGACAAAAAAATATCCGTAAGTGACGGAAACTCATAGGAATTAGGTTGTGTTCGAACTCTTCAGTAAGAAGGCCAATACCCTTCTAGGGATCGATATAAGCTCCACCTCGGTAAAACTCCTTGAGTTGAGTCGTTCCGGCACCCGGTACAAGGTCGAGTCTTACGCGGTCGAACCGCTCCCGGCCAACGCCGTGGTCGAGAAGAATATTGCCGAGCTCGAAGGCGTCGGCAATGCGTTGTCACGCGTGCTCGTCAAGGCCAAGACCAACGTCAAAGGCGTCGCCGTTGCGGTAGCCGGATCGGCGGTGATCACCAAGACTATCGAGATGGACGCCGGTCTGTCCGACGACGACATGGAAAATCAGCTCAAGCTTGAAGCTGACCAATACATTCCTTATCCGCTTGAAGAAGTCGCCATCGATTTTGAAGTTCAGGGCTATTCGGTGCGCAATCCTGAACGTGTCGAAGTTTTGCTCGCAGCCTGCCGCAAGGAAAACGTGGAAGTTCGCGAGGCCGCGCTGGCGCTGGCCGGGCTGAATGCCAAAGTCGTCGATGTCGAAGCGTACGCCCTGGAGCGAGCCTTCGGCCTGCTGTCCGCGCAGTTGGGCAATGGTCACGATCAACTGACCGTCGCCGTCGTTGATATCGGCGCAACCATGACCACCCTGAGCGTGCTGCACAACGGCCGCATCATCTATACCCGCGAACAGCTGTTCGGCGGGCGTCAGCTCACCGAGGAAATTCAGCGTCGCTACGGTCTCTCGATGGAAGAGGCCGGATTGGCGAAGAAGCAGGGCGGCCTGCCCGACGATTACAACGCCGAGGTGTTGCAGCCGTTCAAGGATGCCGTGGTTCAACAGGTGACGCGTTCGCTGCAATTTTTCTTTGCTGCCGGGCAATACAACTCCGTCGACTACATCATGCTGGCGGGCGGCACTGCGTCGATTTCCGGCCTCGACCACCTGATCCAGCAGCGCATAGGCACCCCTACGCTGGTCGCCAACCCGTTCGCCGACATGGCCCTGAGCGCCAAGGTCAACGCGGGCGCCCTGGCCAGCGATGCACCCGCCTTGATGATCGCCTGCGGTCTGGCCTTGAGGAGTTTCGACTAATGGCCCGGATCAACCTTCTCCCCTGGCGCGAACAGCTTCGCGAAGAGCGCAAGAAACGCTTCCTGACGGCATTGGCCGGCGTGCTGGTCGCGGCGGTCGGCGCACTGCTGCTGTTCGATCAGTACGTCAGCAGCGCCGTGACTCACCAGCTGGCACGCAATGCCTTCATTCAGAAGGAAATCGTCCAGCTGGACGGGCGCATCAAGGAAATCAGCGAATTGCGCGCGCGCCGCAAACAGCTGCTGGAACGCATGAAGATCATTCAGGATTTGCAGGGCAACCGGCCGATCATCGGTCGAATCTTCGATCAGATGGCGCGCACGCTGCCCGACGGCGTGTATTTCTCTGAAGTGAAAATGACTGACAAGTTGATCAGCATCAACGGCGCGGCCGAGTCCAACAACCGTGTCTCCGACCTGATGCGCAATCTCGATGCGTCCGACTGGCTGGAAGCGCCGGTCCTCAACGAGGTCAAGGCGAACGCCGACAACGCTACGGATCGGACCAACTCCTTCCAGTTGACGGTACGCCAGACCCAGCCGGCGATTGAAGGAGCCAAGCCATGAATCTTTCGGAATCCCTGGAAGGGCTGCGGCGCATTGATATCAGCGACCTGACGCTGGAAAACCTGGGCTCGTGGCCTGCTGCGGTCAAGGCCATTTCGGGCATGTTGCTGCTGGTCCTGGTGCTGGCTTTGGGTTACTTCTTTTTCATCCAGGATCTGGAAACCCAGCTCGACAGCGCCCGCGCACAGGAAGTCACGCTCAAGGATCAGTTCACCACCAAGGCCTTCCAGGCCGCGAATCTTGGGCCTTACAAGACCCAGATGACCGAGATGGAAAACACTTTCGGCGCCTTGCTGCGTCAGTTGCCAAGCGACACCGAGGTGCCGGGGCTGCTTGAAGACATCACCCGTACCGGGCTGGGCAGCGGGCTGGAGTTCGAAGAAATCAAGTTGCTGCCCGAAGAGGCTCAGCAGTTTTATATCGAGCTGCCGATACAAATCACCGTTGTCGGCGCGTATCACGATCTGGCGACTTTCGTCAGTGGCGTGGCCAGCCTGCCGCGGATTGTCACGTTGCATGATTTCGACATCAAGCCGATGGATCCCAAGAGCCCGACCATGTTGCGCATGAGTATCCTGGCCAAGACCTACCGCTATAACGATCAAGGGTTGAAGAAATGAGGGCGCCGCGACTGTTGTCCATCGGCATCGTGCTGATGAGCCTGGCGGGTTGTGAAGGGGACAGCGCCTTTACCGACCTCAGCGCTTTCATGGACGAGGCGCGCGCGCGGCCTTCGGGCACTATCGAGCCGTTGCCGAAGTTTAGTCCCTACGAAGCCTTCACCTATAACGCGGCGAATCTGCGCAGTCCGTTTCAGCCGCCGATCAAGATCGATATGATCAACCGCCCGAAAGGCTCGCGGCTGGTCAAGCCGGATGATGCGCGCCCTCGGCAGTTTCTCGAAGGTTTCAATATCGAGTCGTTCGATATGGTCGGGACCATGGCCAACGATTCCGGAACCTTCGCCCTGCTCAAAGGTGCCGGTGGTGTCCACCGCGTAAAAGTGGGGGATTATCTGGGGCGCAACAATGGCCGGATCATTTCGATCAACGAAGCACAAGTCGATGTCATTGAAATAGTTCCTGATGGAGAGGGGGCATGGTTGGAAAGGCCGCGCAGTATTTCCCTGAAAGAACGCTCATGAAATGGGCCAAGCCAAGCACGCAACAGACCCTCGTGTCAGCAGGACGGAAATTGAACATGACTAGGATTCTCTCGATTATCGGCGTGTCGCTATGGATTGCGATAACGTCGCCGATTGTCCAGGCTGCCAACCTCAAAACGCTGGATGTCGCTGCGCTGCCGGGTGACCGGGTCGAGCTCAAGCTGACGTTCGATGCTCCCGTTCCTGCCCCGCGCGGCTACACCACCGAGCAGCCGGCGCGTATTGCCCTGGATCTGCCGGGCGTGACCAGCCAGCTGGCCACCAAGACCCATGACCTGGGCACAGGCAACGCGCGCAGCGTGGTGGTCATCGAGACCAAGGATCGCACTCGCGTCATCATCAACCTCACGGCGCTGGCTCCCTACAGTTCGCGAGTCGAAGGCAACAAGCTGTTCGTCGTCATCGGTCAGGGCGCGGCGGCTGCCCAGGCATCGCAACCTTCAACCGCTCAGGGCGCGGCGCGCGTAGCGGTCCCGCCTCCTGCACCGGCCAGGCCTTACGTGCCGGTGGGCAAGGCGGTGAAGAATGTCGATTTCCAGCGTGGCGAGTTGGGTGAAGGCAATGTGGTCATCGAACTGACCGATGCCAGCATCGCCCCGGATATCCAGGAGCAGGGCGGCAAGATTCGCGTCGATTTCCCCAAGACCCAGCTGCCGGAACGGCTCCGTGTCCGCCTGGACGTCAAAGACTTCGCGACCCCGGTGCAGTTCGTCAATGCCAGTGCTTCCGGTGACAAGGCCAGCATCAGCATCGAACCGTCCGGCGCTTTCGACTACTCGGCCTACCAGACCGAAAACAAGCTGACCATCAGCGTGCGGCCGTTGACCCACGAAGACCTGGATCGGCGCAACGCGGAAAAACCGGTCTACACCGGCGAGAAGCTGTCGCTGAACTTTCAGGACATCGACGTGCGCTCGGTGCTGCAACTGATCGCGGACTTCACCAGCCTCAATCTGGTGGCCAGCGACACGGTTCAGGGCGGGATTACCCTGCGCCTGCAAAACGTGCCATGGGATCAGGCGCTGGATCTGGTGCTGAAAACCAAAGGCCTGGATAAACGCAAGATCGGCAACGTGCTGCTGGTTGCGCCCGCTGACGAAATTGCCGCGCGGGAACGCCAGGAAATGGAATCGCTCAAGCAAATCGCCGAGCTGGCGCCGCTGCGCCGCGAACTGCTGCAAGTGAATTACGCCAAGGCCGCGGACATCGCCAAGCTGTTCCAGTCGGTGACCAGCGCCGAGGCCAAGGCCGACGAGCGCGGCTCGATCACCGTCGATGATCGCACCAACAACATCATTGCCTACCAGACTCAGGATCGTCTCGACGAACTGCGCCGTATCGTTTCGCAGCTAGACATCCCGGTGCGTCAGGTGATGATCGAAGCGCGCATCGTCGAAGCGACGGTCGGTTACGACAAGGCGCTGGGCGTGCGATGGGGCGGTTCGAGTACCAACGGCAACTTCACGGCGGGCGGCGGGACAGCCCAGCCGACCACCTTGACCGGCCAAAGCACCAGCGCACCGTACGTTGACCTCGGCGCTGCCGGTGCCACTTCCGGGATCGGCATCTCGTTCCTGACCGACAACACCTTGCTCGACCTTGAGCTGAGCGCCATGGAGAAAACCGGCAACGGCGAAATCGTCTCCCAGCCCAAAGTAGTCACGTCTGACAAGGAAACCGCGAAAATCCTCAAAGGTACGGAAATCCCGTATCAGGAATCCAGCTCCAGCGGCGCGACGTCGGTATCGTTCAAGGAGGCTTCGCTGTCCCTTGAAGTGACCCCGCAGATCACTCCGGACAACCGCATCATCATGGAGGTCAAGGTCACCAAGGATGAGCCGGACTACCTCAACACCGTGCTGGGCGTACCGCCGATCAAGAAAAACGAAGTCAACGCCAAGGTGCTGGTATCCGACGGCGAGACCATCGTGATCGGTGGCGTGTTCTCCAATACGCAAAGTAAAGTTGTCGACAAGGTGCCATTTCTCGGCGATGTGCCGTATGTTGGCCGCCTTTTCCGGCGTGATGTGGTTTCCGAAGCGAAATCCGAGCTGTTGGTGTTTCTCACTCCGCGTATCATGAACAACCAGGCGATTGCGGTGAGTCGTTGATTCTGTGCGAAATTTAATTCTTGTAGGACCGATGGGGGCTGGCAAAAGCACCATCGGTCGTTTGCTGGCCAAAGAGCTGAGACTGCCGTTCAAGGATTCCGACAAGGAAATTGAACTGCGGACGGGGGCGAATATTCCCTGGATTTTCGACAAGGAAGGCGAGCCCGGCTTTCGCGACCGCGAACAGGCGATGATTGCCGAACTCTGCGACAGCGACGGGATCGTCCTGGCCACAGGCGGCGGTGCCGTCATGCGCAGCGAAAACCGTCAGGCGCTGCATGCCGGTGGGCGTGTGGTGTATCTGCACGCGTCCGTCGAACAGCAGGTCGGACGCACGGCGCGTGATCGCAATCGTCCTTTGCTGCGCACGGGCAATCCAGCCCAGGTGCTGCGCGACCTGTTGGCGATCCGTGATCCGCTGTACCGGGAAATCGCCGATGTGGTGATTGAAACCGACGAGCGGCCGCCGCGGATGGTGGTGATTGACATCCTGGCGCGCTTGGCAGAGCTTCCTCCCCGTTAAAGCGCAGACGGAAATGCGCTATCCTCGACGACCATAAAAAGCAGGGTCGTGACATGGCATTAAGCCATTTTTTACGCGGACGCCAAGATGCGTGCGCGAACACCCATTCGGTAATCAATGTGGGGACACATGCAGACACTTAAGGTCGAGCTTGGCGATCGGAGCTACCCGATTCACATTGGCGAAGGATTGCTGGATCGCCCTGAATTGCTTGCGCCGCATATCGTCGGCAGACAGGTCGCGATTGTTTCCAATGCCACCGTCGCGCCGCTTTACCTTGAGCGACTGACGCGCACCCTGGCCGGTTATAACGTGCTGCCGGTCGTGCTTCCCGATGGCGAAGCCTTCAAGAACTGGGAAACCCTGCAAACCATTTTCGACGCGCTGCTCACTGCCCGCCATGACCGCCGTACGACGGTTATCGCGCTGGGCGGCGGTGTGATCGGCGACATGGCTGGCTTTGCTGCCGCGTGCTACCAGCGCGGGGTGAATTTCATCCAGATCCCGACGACCCTGCTGTCTCAGGTGGATTCATCGGTGGGCGGCAAGACCGGCATCAACCATCCGCTGGGCAAAAACATGGTTGGCGCGTTTTATCAGCCGGGCGTGGTCCTGATCGATACGACGACGCTCAATACCTTGCCGGAGCGCGAGCTTTCGGCGGGTCTGGCGGAAGTCATCAAGTATGGCTTGATCTGCGATGAGCCGTTTCTGACCTGGCTCGAAGAAAACGTTGATCGCCTGCGCGGGCTGGATCAGGCCGCGCTGACTATCGCCATCGAACGCTCATGTGCCGCCAAGGCCCTGGTGGTCGGCGCCGATGAGCGTGAGTCCGGTGTGCGCGCTACGCTTAATCTTGGTCACACCTTCGGCCACGCGATTGAAACCCATATGGGTTACGGCGTCTGGCTGCACGGTGAAGCGGTTGCGGCAGGCACGGTCATGGCGCTGGAAATGTCTTCGCGCCTGGGCTGGATCACCACCGAGGAGCGTGACCGTGGCATTCGGCTATTCCAGCGCGCCGGTCTGCCGGTGGTGCCGCCGCAAGACATGACCGAAGACAATTTCCTCGAACATATGGCAATCGACAAAAAGGTGATCGATGGTCGCCTGCGTCTGGTGTTGCTGAGCCGGATCGGCGAAGCGGTCATCACTGACGAATATCCGAAAGAAGTATTACAGGCCACGCTGGTTGCGGATTACCGCGCTCTCGTGGATCAGCTTAGAGGTTAACGAAAAATCCATGACTAGTTTGCACGCGGACGAGGCCTTCCTCGGCCATTACCAGTTGAGTCATGACCCCTTTGCAACGCGGGTGCCTGGCTTCAAGTTTTTCCCTGCCCAGCGCAAGCCTGTACTGGGTCAGCTCCATCATCTGGCGCGTTACAGCCAGTTGCTGCTGGCGGTTACCGGTCCTCAAGGCAGCGGCAAGACCTTGCTGCGACAGGCGTTGGTGGCGAGCACCAACAAGCAATCGGTGCAGAGCGTCGTGGTTTCGGCGCGTGGCGCCAGCGATGCGGCCGGGGTTTTGCGTCAGGTCGCGCAAGCGCTCAGCGTTGCCCAGGCCGAGATGCGCGCCATCCTTGCCCAGGTCGTGCAATTGGCGTTGACCGGCCAGGAAGTCTATTTGTTGGTGGACGATGCCGAACAACTGGGCGAATCTGCACTCGAAGCATTGCTGGGTCTGGCGGCGGGCACGCCGGAAGGTCGTCCGCATGTGTTCCTGTTCGGTGAAGCTTCGCTGATTGATCGCCTGGAACAGCTGTGTGCCGATTCCGAAGTCGAGGGTGAGCGCTTTCACGTCATCGAGCTTGAGCCTTACACCGAAGACGAAACCCGGGAATACCTGGCGCAGCGGCTGGACGGTGCAGGACAAGGCATCCAGCTGTTCACGGCCGAGCAGATTACCGACATTCACGAGCACTCCAACGGTTGGCCAGGTGCTATCAACCAGGTTGCTCGAGATTCAATGATTGAAGCGATGATCGCCAGTCGTACTGCGGTCAAGCGTCCAAGTATGGGGTTCAAAATGCCGAAGAAACACGTATTGGCTCTGGGTGCGGTAGTCGTGGTGGGAGTATTGGCAGCCGTGCTGATTCCTGGTCGCGGCAACAACACCACAGCGCCAGCCAACGCGCCTGCCAATGCCCAGGCGCAACTGCCGCTGGGGCAGGGCAAGCCTGCGACACAGCAATCGAACAATGGCGCACCGGCAATCGAATTCGCCGGCAACTCGCAGCCTGTGCCGTTACCGCTGGGCGGAAACTCGCAGCCGGTCATGCGCGGTCCTCTGGCTGAAGCGGCAGGTTCGGGTGATGGCGACGATGACGGCGTGCCGGTTTCGTCGGCCGCTCAGCCGCCGACCGTTACCACCACCGCGCCGCCTGCTGGTGTAGCGGCGGGAGCTACGCCACGTTCTTCCATCGCGCCGCCTCCGGCAGCCGCGGTTGCTGCGCCTAAACCAGCGGCTCCGGTAGCCAAGCCTGCCGCAGTGCCAACGCCGCCGCCTGCGCAGGTCGCCACGGCCAAGCCAGCAGCCAAACCTGCCGCACCAGCGCCAGCCACTGCGGCTGCAAAACCGGCTGCCGGCGGCAACTGGTACAGCGGCCAGGCTCCAGGCCATTATGTCGTGCAGATTCTGGGTACCAGCTCCGAAGCCACCGCTCAGGCGTTCGTGGCCGAGCAGGGCGGCGAGTATCGCTACTTCAAGAAAACGCTGCAGGGCAAGCCGCTGTATGTGATCACTTTCGGTAACTTTTCTGATCGTGCTGCCGCCCTGGCAGCCATCAAGGTATTGCCAGCCAAGGTTCAGGCTGGTAAACCTTGGCCTCGTACTGTCGCCAGCATCCAACAGGAGCTTGGCGCAACTCGCTGAAGTCGCAGCGGCTTTATCCAGGCCGCTCACCCAGCAACCCTGTTTTAACGCTTGAGCGTGCTGCCAGTTGGCAGCGCGCCTTGTGCTGTCTGCGTTGCAGGCGCATCGTGTTTTCAGGGTGCCTCGGTCAATCTCACAAAAAAGACTTTGACTAGCACAACATCTCGCTATAAACCTTCAGAAATGCGACACGAATTTACGCCTGTTCGTCGTTAAATTTGTGACGCCTTGTGTCGGTGTGTACAATGACCTCCCTTTTGCTCCCGCTAAGCTGGCGTACGTTCAGCGCGAGAGGTAACTGGTTGAATTGAAAAGAAATTTGCCTCGAATAGAGGCAGCCTGGTGAGAAAGTGTCTATGAAAGCAGGTCTGTACCATCCAGATGAATTCAAGGATAACTGTGGTTTCGGCCTGATCGCCCATATGCAAGGCGAGCCCAGTCATCACCTGTTGCAGACGGCTATCCAAGCCCTGACCTGCATGACCCACCGTGGTGGGATCAACGCTGACGGCAAGACCGGCGACGGCTGCGGGCTGTTGATTCAGAAGCCAGACGCATTCCTGCGCGCCATTGCCAAAGAGCACTTTGGTAACGAGCTGCCGGGTCAATATTGCGTGGGCATGGTGTTCCTCAATCAGGACGACGCCAGGGCTGATGCCGCCCGCGAAAACATGAATCGCGAAATCCTCGCTGCCGGTCTGACCTTGATCGGCTGGCGTCAGGTGCCGATCGACACCAGCGTGCTGGGTCGTCTGGCTCTGGAGCGGTTGCCGAAAATCGAGCAGGTGTTCATCGGCGGTGAAGGCCTGAGCGATCAGGAAATGGCCATCAAGCTGTTCAGCGCCCGTCGCCGTTCGTCGGTGGCCAACGCTGAAGATACCGATCACTACATCTGCAGCTTTTCCCACAAGACCATCATCTATAAAGGTCTGATGATGCCGCGCGACCTGACGGCATTTTTCCCGGACCTGAGCGACGAGCGCCTGCAAACCGCGATTTGCGTGTTTCACCAGCGTTTCTCGACCAACACCTTGCCGAAATGGCCGTTGGCGCAGCCGTTCCGCTTCCTCGCCCACAACGGCGAGATCAACACGATTACCGGTAACCGCAACTGGGCTCAGGCCCGGCGCACCAAGTTCGCCAACGAACTGATGCCGGACCTCGATGAATTGGGCCCGCTGGTCAACCGCGTCGGCTCCGATTCGTCGAGCATGGACAACATGCTCGAACTGATGGTCACCGGCGGCATCGACCTGTTCCGTGGCGTACGCATGATCATTCCGCCTGCGTGGCAGAACGTCGAGACCATGGACCCCGATCTGCGGGCGTTCTATGAGTACAACTCCATGCACATGGAGCCGTGGGACGGCCCGGCTGGCGTCGTGATGACCGAAGGTCGCCACGCGGTCTGCCTGCTCGACCGTAACGGCCTGCGCCCGGCGCGCTGGGTGACCACCAAGAATGGCTACATCACCCTGGCGTCGGAAATCGGCGTGTGGGATTACAAGCCGGAAGACGTCATCGCCAAGGGCCGTGTCGGTCCAGGTCAGATCTTTGCCGTGGACACCGAAACCGGCCAGATCCTCGACACCGATGCCATCGACAACCGCTTGAAGTCGCGTCATCCGTACAAACAATGGCTGCGCAAGAACGCTTTGCGTATCCAGGCGACCATCGAAGACAACGACCATGGTTCGGCTTTCTACAATGCCGACCAGCTCAAGCAGTACATGAAGATGTACCAGGTCACTTTCGAAGAGCGCGACCAGGTATTGCGTCCGCTGGGCGAACAAGGCCAGGAAGCAGTCGGCTCCATGGGCGATGACACGCCGATGGCCGTGCTGTCGCATCGTGTGCGTTCGCCTTACGACTATTTCCGTCAGCAGTTCGCGCAGGTCACCAACCCGCCGATCGACCCGCTGCGTGAAGCCATCGTCATGTCCCTGGAAATCTGCCTCGGTGCCGAGCGCAACATTTTCCAGGAATCGCCAGAGCACGCTTCCCGCGTGATCCTCAGCTCGCCGGTCATTTCCCCGGCCAAGTGGCGTTCGCTGATGACCCTGGAGCGTCCGGGCTTCGAGCGGCAGATCATCGACCTCAACTACGACGAACACATCGGCCTCGAAGCAGCGGTGCGCAACATCGCCGATCAGGCTGAAGAAGCCGTGCGCGCCGGTCGGACCCAGATCGTCCTGACCGACCGTCATATCGCGCCGGGCAAGTTGCCGGCTCACGCTTCGCTGGCTGTAGGCGCTGTGCATCACCGCCTGACTGAAAAAGGCCTGCGCTGCGACAGCAATATCCTGGTTGAAACCGCAACGGCCCGCGATCCGCACCATTTCGCGGTGTTGATCGGTTTCGGCGCGTCGGCCGTCTATCCGTTCCTGGCCTACGAAGTGCTGGGCGACCTGATCCGTACTGGTGAAGTGCTGGGCGACCTCTACGAGGTGTTCAAGAACTACCGCAAAGGCATCACCAAAGGTCTGCTCAAGATCCTGTCGAAGATGGGTATTTCGACCATCACGTCGTACCGTGGCGCACAACTGTTCGAAGCCATCGGTCTGTCCGAAGCGGTCTGCGACCTGAGTTTCCGTGGCGTACCAAGCCGCATCAAGGGCGCACGTTTCGTCGATCTGGAAGCCGAGCAGAAAGCCCTGGCCGCCGAAGCCTGGAGCCCGCGCAAGCCGATCCAGCAAGGCGGCCTGCTCAAGTTCGTGTTCGGCGGCGAATACCACGCCTACAACCCGGACGTGGTCAGCACCCTGCAAGCTGCCGTGCAACAAGGCGACTACAGCAAGTTCAAGGAATACACCGCGCTGGTGGATAACCGTCCGGTTTCGATGATTCGCGACCTGTTCAAGGTCAAGACCCTCGAAACACCGATGTCCATCGACGAAGTGGAACCGCTGAGCGAAATCCTCAAGCGCTTCGACTCGGCAGGTATTTCCCTGGGCGCGCTGTCGCCAGAAGCTCACGAAGCGCTGGCCGAAGCCATGAACCGCTTGGGCGCGCGCTCGAACTCCGGTGAAGGCGGCGAAGATCCAGCCCGTTACGGCACGATTCGCAGCTCCAAGATCAAACAGATCGCCACCGGCCGCTTTGGCGTTACGCCTGAGTATCTGGTCAACGCCGATGTGTTGCAGATCAAGGTTGCGCAAGGCGCCAAGCCGGGTGAAGGCGGGCAACTGCCGGGCGGTAAAGTGAACGGTCTGATCGCCAAGCTGCGTTATGCAGTGCCGGGCGTGACGCTGATTTCGCCGCCGCCGCACCACGACATCTATTCCATCGAAGACTTGTCGCAGCTGATTTTCGACCTCAAGCAGGTCAACCCCGCTGCGCTGGTTTCGGTCAAGCTGGTGGCAGAAGCCGGCGTCGGGACGATTGCTGCGGGTGTGGCCAAGGCGTATGCCGACCTGATCACCATTTCCGGTTATGACGGCGGTACCGGCGCATCGCCGCTGTCGTCGATCAAATACGCGGGCGCACCGTGGGAACTCGGCCTGGCCGAAACCCACCAGACCCTGCGCGGCAACGACCTGCGCGGCAAGGTTCGGGTCCAGACTGACGGCGGCCTGAAAACCGGCCTCGACGTGATCAAGGCGGCCATTCTCGGCGCCGAGAGCTTCGGTTTCGGTACTGCGCCAATGATCGCCCTGGGCTGCAAATACCTGCGGATCTGCCACCTAAACAACTGCGCCACCGGTGTTGCGACCCAGAACGAGAAGCTGCGCAAGGATCACTACATCGGCACCGTCGACATGGTGATCAACTTCTTCACCTACGTGGCCGAAGAAACCCGCGAATGGCTGGCCAAACTGGGCGTGCGTTCCCTGGAAGAGCTGATTGGGCGTACCGATCTGCTCGACATCCTGCCGGGCGAAACCGCCAAGCAGCAGCACCTGGACCTGACGCCGCTGTTGGGCAGCGATCACATTCCGGCTGACAAGCCGCAATTCAGCCTCGTGGAGCGCAATCCGCCGTTCGACAAAGGTCTGATGGCCGAGCGCATGGTGGAGCTGGCCAAACCGGCCATCGAAAGCATGAGCGGCGGCGAGTACGCCATGGACATCTGCAACTGCGACCGGTCCATCGGCGCGCGGATCTCCGGCGAAATCGCCAAGCTGCACGGCAACCAGGGCATGAACAAGGCACCGATCACGTTCCGCTTCAAGGGCACGGCCGGGCAGAGCTTTGGCGTGTGGAACGCAGGTGGCCTGAACATGTATCTGGAAGGCGACGCCAACGACTACGTCGGCAAAGGCATGACCGCTGGCAAACTGGTCATCGTTCCGCCCAAAGGCAGCCCGTTCAAGACTCAGGACAGCGCCATCATCGGCAACACCTGCCTCTACGGCGCTACCGGCGGCAAGCTGTTCGCGGCCGGTACGGCGGGCGAGCGCTTCGCAGTGCGTAACTCCGGCGCCCACACCATCGTGGAAGGCACCGGCGATCACTGCTGCGAATACATGACCGGGGGCTTTGTCTGCGTATTGGGCAAGACTGGCTACAACTTCGGCTCCGGCATGACCGGTGGTTTCGCCTACGTGCTGGACCTGGACAACACCTTCGTTGACCGGGTCAACCACGAACTGGTGGAAATCCAGCGCATCAGCGGCGAGTCGATGGAAGCCTATCGCAGCCACCTGGAGCGAGTTCTGGCCGAGTATGTCGAGGAAACCGACAGCGAGTGGGGCCGTAACGTCTGGGAAAACCTCGACGATTACCTGCGCCGCTTCTGGATGGTCAAGCCCAAGGCTGCGACGCTCAAATCGTTGCTCTCCAGCACCCGCGCGAACCCGCAATAAAAGCAGCCACGAGTTGCAAGCTTTCAGCGACAAGCTTGCAACTCCGTGGGGTGAACAGAATTTGATTTCTTGCAGCTTGAAGCGTGTCGCTTGAAGCTGCTGCGAAGAGGCTCCAAATGGCTGAACGTCTAAGTAACGACTTTCAATTCCTCGATGTCGGGCGCAAAGATCCGAAGAAGAAACTGTTGCGGCAGCGCAAGAAAGAGTTCGTGGAAATCTACGAACCCTTCAAACCCCAGCAGTCCGCCGATCAGGCCCACCGTTGCCTGGGTTGCGGTAACCCGTACTGCGAGTGGAAGTGCCCGGTACACAACTTCATTCCCAACTGGCTCAAGCTGGTTGCCGAAGGCAATATCCTGGCCGCCGCCGAGCTGTCGCACCAGACCAACACCTTGCCGGAAGTCTGCGGCCGGGTGTGTCCGCAGGATCGTCTGTGTGAAGGTGCCTGCACCCTGAACGACGGTTTCGGCGCGGTGACCATCGGTTCGGTGGAGAAATACATCACCGACACGGCGTTCGCCATGGGCTGGCGTCCAGACATGTCCAAAGTCGTGCGCAACGGCAAGCGCGTTGCCATTATCGGTGCCGGTCCTGCGGGCCTGGGTTGCGCCGATGTATTGGTGCGTGGCGGCGTGACGCCGGTGGTTTTCGACAAGAACCCGGAAATCGGTGGTCTGCTGACCTTCGGTATTCCCGAGTTCAAGCTGGAAAAAACCGTGCTGAGCCATCGTCGTGAAGTGTTCACCGGCATGGGTATCGAGTTCCGCCTCAATACCGAAGTCGGCAAGGACGTCACCATCGATCAGCTGCTCGAAGAATACGATGCGGTGTTCATGGGCATGGGCACTTACACCTACATGAAGGGCGGTTTTGCCGGTGAAGACCTGCCGGGTGTGCACGACGCACTCGACTTCCTCATCGCCAACGTCAATCGCAATCTGGGCTTCGAAAAGTCGCCGGAAGATTTCGTCGACATGAAGGGCAAGAAGATTGTGGTGCTCGGCGGTGGTGACACGGCCATGGACTGCAACCGGACTTCGATCCGCCAGGGCGCCAAGTCGGTGACCTGCGCTTATCGTCGCGACGAAGCCAACATGCCTGGCTCGCGCAAGGAAGTGAAGAACGCCAAGGAAGAGGGCGTGAAGTTCCTCTACAACCGCCAGCCAATCGCCATCGTCGGTGAAGACCGGGTCGAAGGCGTGAAAGTTGTCGAGACCCGTCTTGGCGAGCCTGATGCGCGCGGCCGTCGCAGCCCTGAACCAATTCCGGGTTCCGAAGAGATTATCCCGGCTGACGCCGTGGTCATCGCGTTCGGCTTCCGCCCAAGCCCGGCGCCATGGTTCGAGCAGTTCAGCATCCAGACCGACAGCCAGGGCCGCGTCATCGCCCCGGAACAGGCGCAATTCAAGCACCAGACCAGCAACCCGAAAATCTTCGCCGGTGGCGACATGGTGCGCGGCTCCGATCTGGTCGTGACCGCAATCTTCGAAGGCCGCAATGCGGCGGAAGGGATTCTGGATTATCTGGGCGTTTAACGACGCCCTGTTGGACCGGCTTTAGCCGGGAGGGCGGCATTTCTGACGCAGAAGATGCATTGGATGTACCGACCTCTTCCCGGCTAAAGCCGGTCCTACGATGCGACAAATCGCCACGATAGATAAAAGGCACGGCTCTTGCCGTGCCTTTTGCGTCTGTGTCTGAGAAAATGCCCGCACTTTTTTTGCGGATGCCGACATGACTGCCTTGAAGAACGACCGTTTCCTTCGTGCCCTGCTCAAGCAACCCGTAGATGTGACCCCTGTCTGGATGATGCGCCAGGCCGGCCGCTACTTGCCTGAATACCGCGCCAGCCGCGCCAAAGCCGGCGATTTCATGAGCTTGTGCATGAATCCGGAGTTCGCTTGCGAAGTCACGCTGCAACCGCTGGATCGCTATCCGCTGGATGCCGCGATTCTGTTTTCCGACATCCTGACCATCCCTGATGCCATGGGGTTGGGACTGTATTTCGAGACCGGCGAAGGTCCGCGCTTCAAGAAAACCGTCAATACCCTGGCTGAAATCGAAGCCTTGCCGATCCCGGACCCGCAAAAAGACCTCGGCTATGTGATGGATGCTGTCAGCACCATCCGCCGCGAGCTTAACGGTCGCGTACCTTTGATCGGTTTTTCCGGCAGCCCGTGGACGCTGGCCACGTACATGGTCGAAGGCGGCTCGTCGAAAGACCATCGCAAGTCCAAAGCCATGCTCTACGAAAATCCCCAGGCCATGCACCTGTTGCTGGACAAGCTGGCGCAGTCGGTGACTTCATACCTCAACGGCCAGATCCTTGCTGGCGCGCAGGCTGTGCAGATTTTCGACAGCTGGGGCGGCAGTCTTTCCGACGCGGCCTATCAGGAATTCTCGCTGGCTTACATGCAGAAGATCGTCAACGGTCTGATCCGCGAGAACGACGGGCGCAAAGTGCCGGTGATCCTGTTCACCAAAGGTGGCGGTCAGTGGCTGGAAAGCATGGCCGATACTGGCGCCGAAGCGCTGGGCCTGGATTGGACCACCAACATCGGTGACGCCCGCCGTCGCGTGGGTGGCAAAGTCGCGCTGCAAGGCAACATGGATCCGTCCGTGCTGTACGCCAGCCCGCAAGCGATTCGTGCCGAAGTGTCACGCATCCTCGAAAGCTACGGCAGCGGCAACGGTCACGTTTTCAATCTTGGCCACGGCATCACCCCGGAAGTCGACCCGGCCCGCGCTGGCGCGTTCATCGAAGCGGTGCATGAGCTGTCGGCGCAGTATCACGGCTGATTGTTCCAGACAGGTGGGAGCGAGCTTGCTCGCGAAGGCAATATTTCAGGCGCCGCGAATGCGCTGGAAGTAACTGCTCCTTCGCGAGCAAGCTCGCTCCCACACAGTCTGCACAGGCCATTTTTTGCCGAAGACCACCTTAAATCTGCGCTCTCACCACCAACGGCGGCAACTTGGCCAGGCGCAATGCCACGGCCAGGGCCACCAGCAGCAGCGCGCCGATGAACAGGCCGATGCCGTTCCAGCCTGCGTAATGCCAGAACACGCCCCCGCCGGTCCCGGCGACGCTCGATCCTACGTAATAACTGAACAGATACAGCGATGATGCCTGCCCCTTGGCGGTGATCGCGCGGCGGCCGATCCAGCTGCTGGCCACCGAATGCGCGCCGAAGAAGCCGAATGTGAACAGCAACACGCCGACAATTACCACCGGCAGCGGGGTGAACATGGTCAGGCTGACGCCGACCAGCATCATCACGATCACCGCCCATAACACTCGGCGACGGCCCAGCTTGTCGGCCAGTGAACCGATTTTCGCCGAGCTGTAGATCCCCGACAGGTATACCACCGAAAACAGCCCGACCACCGCCTGGCTCAGATGGTAAGGCTCGGCCAGCAGGCGATAGCCGATGTAGTTGAACATGGTCACGAAGCTGCCCATCAGCAGGAACGCCTCAATAAACAGCAGCGGCAGGCCGGCGTCGCGGAACTGCACGACGAAGCCTTCCAGCAGGCTGCGCGGATGCAGCGAGCGGGCGCGGAAATTGCGCGATTCCGGAAGGATCCTCCAGAACACCGCCGCCGCAATCAACGCCAGTCCGCCAACCACCATGATCGCTGCGTGCCAGCTGACGTAATCGATCAGCACACCGGTAATCACTCGACCGCTCATGCCGCCGATGGCGTTGCCGCCGATATACAGGCCCATCGCCAGGCCAATGTGATTGGGGTGAATCTCTTCGCTGAGGTAGGTCATGGCCACCGCTGCCAGCCCGCTCAGGGACAAACCCACCAGTGCCCGGGTAATCAGCACGTCTTCCCAGCTCGGCACCATGCCGCTGGCCAGGGTGAAGATCGCTGCGGAAAACAGCGACAACACCATCACCGGCTTGCGCCCGAGTCGGTCGGAAATCGGCCCGGTGATCAGCAGGCCAAGGGCGAGCATCGCCGTGGAAACCGAGAGAATCAGGCTGCTCTGCGCGGCATTGATGGAAAACTCGCGGGACAACACCGGCATCATCGGTTGCACGCAGTACAGCAGCGCGAAGGTCGCGAACCCGCCGGAGAATAAGGCCAACACTGTGCGCATGAACATCGGCGTGTCTTTTTCGATGTAGGTGTTGCCCAGCGGAACAGCCGCTTGGATAGGCGTGGACGCAGTGTCGGATGGGGCAACAGCAGGATTCACAATGGACCTCGGGGACGATTGGGCAGGCGATGATGAAAAAGAATATAGCCCGCTAATGATTCTTTCCAATATATTGTTCGACCTGTTTGATATCTAAAACGACCTAATGGAAGGCTCATGGAATTACGCCATTTGCGCTACTTCATCGCCGTCGCCGAAGAGCTGCACTTCGGTCGCGCCGCGCAATTGCTGGGAATCTCGCAACCGCCGTTGAGCCAGCAGATTCAAGCGCTGGAGCAGGAACTGGGCGCGCGATTGTTCGACCGCACCAACCGGCGCGTTGAACTCAGTGAAGCGGGGCGGCTGTTCCTTGATGAGGCGCGTCTAGTGCTGGCGCAGGTGGACAAGGCCGCCGACGTGGCGCGGCGTGCGCAACTGGGCGAGCTGGGTGAACTGAAGATCGGTTTTACGGCTTCGGCACCGTTCACGTCGAGCATCCCGCAGGCGATCTTTGCTTTTCGCCAGGCCTTCCCGGCGGTGCATCTGGCATTGCAGGAAATGAGCAGCAAGGAAGTGGCGGCCGGGCTTGAGGATCAGTCCATGCAGGTCGGCATCATGCGTCCGCTGCCGTTGCCCGAATCGCTGATTGCCGTCGAGCTGCTGCATGAGCCCTTGGTGGCAATCATTCGCGCCGATCATCGTTTGGCCCAGGGCAGCGAAAACGGCCTGCATCTGGCGGAGCTGGCCGCCGAACCTTTTGTGTTCTTCCCGCGTTCCTATGGCAGCGGTTTATACGCCCAACTGCTTGATCTGGCGCGCGCCGCAGGTTTCAGCCCGCTGATCACCCAGGAAGCGGGCGAAGCCATGACCATCATCGGCCTGGTTGCCGCAGGTCTGGGCGTCACTGTGCTACCGGCCTCCTACCGCCGCATGCGCATCGATGGCGTGGTCTATCGAACCCTGCTCGACCCTGCCGCCACCAGCGCGGTGTGGCTGGTGCAACGCAAAGACCAGCAATCGCCCATGGCCAAGGCGTTTGTGGAGCTGGTGACGCGCAACGCGGGGAATTCACTGTAGGAGGGACTTGCCCCCGAGGCGTCAGCTCAGGCGGCGATAACGTCTGGATTATCTCCTTACCCGGCCAATCGCCTTCGGGGACGAGTCCCCTCCTACCGATTTCGCTGTCTGAGGGATCGTGTCGAGCAGCACACATAGAGCCCACTGTAGGAGGGGACTTGTCCCCGAGACGTCAGCTCAGTCGGCGATAACGTCTGGATTATCTCTTTACCCGGCCAATCGCTTTCGGGGACGAGTCCCCTCCTACCGATTTCGCTGTCTGAGGAATCGTGTGTCGAGCAGCGTCGCGCCAACGAAAAACGCCCCGAACTGAAACCAGTCCGGGGCGTTTTTTTGCTGCCTGCTTTGCTTAACCTTCGCGGTTGCGCGTCAGCAAGGCCGGTTTTTCACCGCGTGGGCGGCTTGGCAGTTGATCGAGCTGTTCAGCGGACGGGAACCGGTCGCTTTTCGACTCTTTGTGCATGATCTTTGGTGCTGGCTGGCCATCGCGAGGGCCTGTGACTGCAGGTTCCTGGCGAGCTGGCTGATCATCACGAGCCGGACGGCGATTGCGGGGTTGCTCCTCGCGACGGGCCTGGCCGTCACGGGGTGCGCCACTGCGTGGGCCGTTGCGCTTGGCCGGCGGCGTGCCGGTGGTTGCGCCAGCGCCGGTACGCGGGCCACTTGGGCGCGGGCCACGTGCGGCAGGTGCTGCGCCGGGTGTAGTTGCAGCCGGAGCGGATGCCGGAGCACCAGGACGACGACCGCGACCCTGGTTTTTGCCCTGATACGGACTGACGTAGTCAGCACGGTTGCCGAAGTTATCCACTTCGTCGTCCAGGAACTCATCCGGAGCGCGATTGGCTGACTGCGGCTGCGCTGCGCGGGGCGTGGACGGCTGACGCTGTTCACGGGCCGGACCTGCTTCGCGAGGCTTTTGCTCACGGGCCGGACGCGCCGGACGTTCGCCGGTAGTAGCCGTTGCCGACTTTTCCTTGCCCTTGTCCTTGCCTTTATCCTTGCGACCGCCGCCACCGCCACCACCGTTCGGGCCATCACCACGCGGACCGCGCGGATTGCGTGGATTACGCACGTCCGGACGCTCGCGAACTTCAGGCTTCTCGGCTTCGACTGCAGTGATGTCAAAACCCATCAAGTCGCCATCAGCAAGCTTCTGCTTGGTCATGCGCTCGATGCTTTTCAGCAGTTTTTCTTCGTCCGGGGCGACCAGCGAAATCGCTTCGCCGCTGCGGCCCGCACGGCCAGTCCGGCCGATACGGTGCACGTAGTCTTCGTCGACGTTAGGCAGCTCGAAGTTGACCACATGCGGCAACTGGTCGATATCCAGGCCGCGCGCGGCGATATCGGTAGCAACCATGATGCGAACGTCACCAGCCTTGAAGTCGGCCAGGGCTTTGGTCCGGGCGTTCTGGCTCTTGTTACCGTGGATTGCCACAGCGCTGAGGCCGTGTTTGTCCAGGTATTCGGCCAGACGGTTGGCGCCGTGCTTGGTGCGAGTAAAGACCAGAACCTGTTCCCAGGCGCCAGCGGTAATCAAGTGCGCCAGCAGCGAACGCTTGTGGTTCGAGGCCAGACGGAACACCCGTTGCTCGATACGCTCGACCGTGGTGTTCGGCGGCGTGACTTCGATGCGCTCGGGGTTGTGCAGCAGCTTGCCGGCCAAAGCCGTGATGTCGTTGGAGAACGTTGCCGAGAACAGCAGGTTCTGACGCTTGGCAGGCAGGCGCGCGAGGACTTTCTTCACGTCGTGGACGAAGCCCATGTCGAGCATCCGGTCGGCTTCATCGAGCACCAGGATTTCAACGTGGGACAGGTCGACGCTGCCTGAACCGGCCAGATCGAGCAGACGGCCAGGGCAGGCCACCAGCACGTCAACGCCTCTGGCCATGGCCTGGATCTGTGGATTGGTGCCGACGCCGCCAAAGATGCAGGCGCTGACGAACTTCAAGTCGCGGGCGTAGACCTTGAAGCTGTCATGCACCTGGGCGGCGAGTTCGCGGGTAGGGGTCAGGACCAGTACGCGCGGTTGGCGCGGGCCGTGACGCTGGGATTTGTCCGGATGACCACCGGGAAACAGCCGCTCCAGAATCGGAAGGGCGAATCCGCCGGTTTTACCAGTACCTGTCTGAGCCGCGACCATCAGGTCACGACCTTGCAACACGGCGGGAATTGCCCGCTGTTGCACCGGAGTAGGCTCGGTGTAGCCCGCTGCCTCGATGGCGCGGACTAAAGCCTCGGAGAGACCGAGGGAAGCAAAGGACATGAGTAATCCTGTTCTGGTTAGAGCTTTAGCTCAAAGGGATGATCTTGCCTGGCGCGAATGGCGGTCCGAATTGAACAGAAGCTGTCTGGGCGCCGATCATGCGGGTTGCCTGATCGGCGCTCGGTGACGTTTCGTTCGAATCCTGGAAGACGCAATCCCGTCCGGTCCTGCTGGTCTTTAGTACATCTCGTGACATGGGCGCGGGAAAAAAGAAGTGCGCTGCTGACGTGATCGAGGTGCCTTCTGCAAGACCGAGCATCCGGGCGTAAGCCTGGCGGGAACGCGGAGTATAACAGAGCTATCGCCCCGCGCCGCGTTCCTGCTGCTCAACGGTGTCAGGGCCGCGTTTCAGCGCAGCCCCACCCAGGAATCAACCGGCTTTGCGTTGCAGTAAATGCTCGTAGATGGCCCGGCGTCGGCGCCCCAGAATCTGCCGCACTACCCAGTGATTGAGCCAGTGTTCCAGCTGATGCGGTTCAAGGGTCTGATTCAGGCGTTGCTCGGCGTTATCCTGGGCTTTTTCCCACCACACCGTTGCGCAGGCGCGGTCGAACTCATTGCTGTGCCGGCAGCAGCCATAGAGGATTTCCCGCACGAACTGCCGCTGATGGGCTGGCACACCCAGGGTTGCGCCCTTGTACAGCATGCGTTGCCAGCTCGGCGGTCGCGGCAGGCGAGTGGTGACCTGCTGGGTGTCGTCCAGCGCTTGTTCGCTTGTCGGATCGTCGCCGTGCTTGCCCAACCAGGCGCGGACCTTGGCCCGAAACAACTGCTTGCGGCTCCAGTAATGGTGGATCAGGTCGGGGCACTGATTGACGTTTTTGCTGCGATACGCCGCCACGCCGAGACAGAACTCTTCAAGGGTGTACGCACCTTTTGCCAGCGGATACAGCTCGTCCATCAGCGCAATCGACTGGTCCAGCAGATCCGCATCCTGGCGTTCCAGGCCGATGACGCCGGAGTTTATGAGCAGCATGTCGTCGTCCGCCAGCCCCCGCGCCTTGAGGATTGGCGCGAGTTTGGTGTACAGCTCGGACTCTTGATACATGCCGTAGCGCAGGTTGAACGCATTACACAGCAACGTGCCGGGTTTGACCCGCTCGAACAGCTCCAGCGGCGAACCGTGGAAGAATGTGTCGGTATCGATCAGCAAGGCGCGCTCGCATTCCTCCAGCACGGTGCGTAACGCGACGTGTTTGGTGCGGAAGTGATAGCCGTGCGGGGCGCTCCAGGCTTTACGGGTCTGTTCGTCCAGCGTACGCACGCGAACCGGCAGATGTTCGTAAGGCTCGGGGTTGTCGCTGAAGACCTGGATGTCGAGGGCTTGATCGGGCGTCTTGCGCATGCCGGCCAAAGCACTGGCGATGCTGAAGACGGCCTCCTGATGATAGGTCGGAGCTCCGAAGACCAGATAGACGAGTTGTGGGGTCGAAGTGAACGTCGTGCGTGAAGTCAAAAATCTACACCGTTATCAGGGCAATGGCAGGTCTTCGGGTGAAGAAAACCTACCGGACGAACGTTGCCCGAATGTGACAGACCCGCTTCTACAAATAAACCCCGCGTTTATCGCGGCAGCTGGAGGTTATTCCAGATGGCAAGGCTAGGATCCGCCTGGTTCAAGGTGTAGAAGTGCAATCCGGGTGCGCCGCCTTGTAACAGCTGCTCACACATCTGCGTGATGACCTGCTCGCCGAACGCCTGAATGCTCTGCACGTCGTCGCCGTAGGCTTCCAGTTGCTTGCGGATCCAGCGTGGGATTTCTGCACCGCAAGCGTCGGAAAAACGCGCCAGCTTGCTGTAGTTGGTGATCGGCATGATGCCCGGCACGATTGGAATGTTCACGCCCAGTTTGCGCACGCGCTCGACGAAGTAGAAATAGCTGTCGGCGTTGAAGAAATACTGGGTGATCGCGCTGTCAGCACCGGCCTGGGCCTTGTGCACGAAGTTCTTGATATCGTCTTCGAAGTTGCGCGCTTGCGGGTGCATTTCCGGGTAAGCGGCGACCTCGATGTGGAAGTGGCTACCGGTTTCTTCACGAATGAATGACACCAGGTCGCTGGCGTAGCGCAGCTCACCGCTGGCCATGCCCATGCCGGACGGCAGGTCACCGCGCAGGGCAACGATGCGCTTGATGCCGGCTTCCTTGTATTGGGTCAGCAGGGCGCGCAGATCGGCCTTGCTGTCGCCAACGCAGGACAAATGCGGGGCCGCAGGAATCTTTACTTCACTCTCCAGCTGCAGCACGGTGTTGATCGTGCGGTCGCGGGTCGAGCCACCGGCACCGTAGGTGCAGGAGAAAAAATCGGGGTTGTAGCTGGCTAGCTGACGAGCAACATTCAGCAGCTTTTCATGGCCAGCATCGGTCTTCGTCGGGAAGAATTCGAAGCTGTAGCGACGGTCGAGGGACATGGACGCCGATCTCATTGTAGGAGCGAACTTGTTCGCGATAAGGTCGGAACGACCTTCAGAATCTTGATCGTGAAACGCGGATATGTGACCGCTTCGCGGTCATTCGCGGGCAAGCCTCGCTCCAACAGAAGCGAGGCCGGCTCGATCAATCAGTAGCGATAAGCGTGCGGCTTGAACGGACCTTCGACGGTCACGCCGATGTAGTCGGCCTGGGTCTTGGTCAGTTGAGTCACAACGCCGCCGAAACCGCGGACCATTTCCAGGGCCACTTCTTCGTCGAGTTTCTTCGGCAGTACTTCAACGGTCAGGCGCTCGGCTTTCTGGGCTGGCGACAGATCGGCGTACTTCTGACCGAACAGGAAGATTTGCGCCAGAACCTGGTTGGCAAACGAACCGTCCATGATGCGGCTCGGGTGACCTGTGGCATTGCCCAGGTTTACCAGACGGCCTTCGGCCAGCAGGATCAGGTAGTCGTCGTTCTGTGGGTCGAACGCGCCAGTGCCGGTACGGTGAATCTTGTGCACCTGCGGCTTCACTTCTTCCCATGCCCAGTTCTTGCGCATGAAAGCCGTGTCGATTTCGTTATCGAAGTGACCGATGTTGCACACTACAGCGCGTTTTTTCAGCGCCTTGAGCATGTTCGAATCGCAAACGTTGACGTTACCGGTGGTGGTCACGATCAGGTCGATCTTGCCCAGCAGCGCTTTGTCGATGCTCGCTTCGCTGCCATCGTTGATGCCGTCGATGAAGGGTGAAACCAGTTCGAAACCGTCCATGCAGGCTTGCATGGCGCAGATCGGATCGACTTCGGAAACCTTGACGATCATGCCTTCCTGACGCAGCGACTGAGACGAACCCTTGCCCACGTCACCGTAGCCAATCACCAAAGCCTGCTTGCCGGACAGCAAGTGGTCGGTGCCGCGCTTGATGGCGTCGTTCAGGCTGTGACGGCAGCCGTATTTGTTGTCGTTCTTGCTCTTGGTCACCGAGTCATTGACGTTGATGGCCGGGATTTTCAGCTCGCCCTTGGCCAGCATGTCCAGCAGGCGGTGAACGCCGGTGGTGGTCTCTTCGGTAACGCCGTGGACGCGGTCCAGGATGGCCGGGTATTTCTTGTGCAGCAGCTCGGTCAGGTCGCCGCCGTCGTCGAGGATCATGTTGGCATCCCAAGGCGCGCCATCTTTCAGGATGGTTTGCTCAAGGCACCACTCGTATTCTTCTTCGGTTTCGCCTTTCCAGGCATAAACCGCGATACCGGCAGCAGCGATGGCCGCAGCAGCCTGGTCTTGAGTGGAGAAAATGTTGCACGACGACCAGCGAACTTCGGCACCCAGGGCAACCAGGGTTTCGATCAGCACGGCAGTCTGAATGGTCATGTGGATGCAGCCGAGGATCTTCGCGCCCTTGAGCGGTTGTTCGCCAGCGTATTTGCGGCGCAGACCCATCAGGGCAGGCATTTCGGATTCAGCGATGATGGTTTCGCGACGGCCCCAGGCAGCCAGGGACATGTCGGCTACTTTGTAGTCGGAAAAATCTGCGGGCGTATTTTCTGTAGGCGTAAGTCCAGCACTCATTGAGACTCTCCATTCGTAGTGTGCGAATGGGCGCCGTTGTGCGTTTAAGGCCCGACGGAACAATCCGGTCGAACAACGCCCCATCCGAGCCTGACAGGAAAACCTGCTGCAGCGCCCCTCGGACAGGTGGCGGGAAAACGGTATCAAGGGAAGATGACCGTTGTGAAGCGGTGGGCATTATAGCCAAGCTGACGACGTAGCCCAAGGCTTTCCATCGAATAAGTGGCGCCGGGTCAATCGATGTCATAGCCCATGGTCAATAGAGCTGAAGCCCAGGGTCTGCCATTATGGACGGCATCAATCGGCACAACGGTCAGGAGTGAGCATGAATTTCCACACCCGCAAGTGGGTTAAACCCGAAGACCTCAATCCAAACGGCACCTTGTTCGGCGGCAGCCTGCTGCGCTGGATCGATGAAGAAGCGGCGATCTACGCCATCGTGCAACTGGGTAACCAGCGTGTGGTGACCAAGTACATTTCCGAGATCAACTTCGTCAGCGCCTCGCGGCAGGGCGACATCATTGAACTGGGCATCACCGCCACCGAGTTCGGCCGTACCTCCATTACCCTGACCTGCGAAGTGCGCAACAAAATCACGCGCAAGAGCATTCTGACGGTGGAAAAGATGGTGTTCGTCAACCTGGGCGAAGACGGCTTGCCCGCACCCCATGGCCGCACCGAGATTCTGTACGTGAAGGATCAGTTCAAGGACGAAGAGGTTAACGAGTGATAAAAAACCGGATGCACGTTGTTGGAAAGAGGCTTACCCGCGAAGGCGTCAGGCCAGTCAATCGAGGTGTCGCCAGGTAAATCGATTCGCGGGCAAGCCTCCACTAGTTGGATCACGGTGAACCTGTGCAGTCTGTGTGTACCAATCGAACATTTCCACCAGCTGATGCACGCTGAGCACCTGCTGCTTGCGCAACTGGCGCAGCATCAACGCCCGGCGCTGGGCGGGAATCATGAGTGCGCCGCCGACAACGGCGGTCTCCTCTTCGCGGGGCATGGGTGCTCCTGAGCATCAATAAAACCGCCAGGGCGGGCTGGCGGTCGTGGCATCTTAGCCAATCGCAAGGGGTATGACTGCAATCGCAGAATCAGTGCCCGGCATTCTGCTCTTGCGGCTGGTCGCGGGTCACGGCCTTGACCAGTTTGCCAATCGTTAAACCCTGCAACAGGATCGACGACAGCACCACGATATACGTGATGCTCAGCAGCAGGTCGCGTTCCGGGCCCAGCGGCAGCGCCAAGGCCAGCGCCACGGAAACCCCGCCGCGCAGACCGCCCCAGGTGAGGATGCGGATCGTGCCTTTGGGCACGGTTTTCCAGCGACGCAACAACATGATCGCGGGCGCCACGGTGACGAAGCGCGACAGCAGAATCGCCACCGCCAGCAGCCCGGCCGCCAGCAAGTGCGACCACGAGAACGGCAACAGCAGCAACTCCATGCCGATCAGCGCGAACAGCAGGGCGTTGAGCATGTCATCGAGCAGTTCCCAGAAACCGTCCATGTAGCGACGGGTCATGTCGTTCATCGCCAGATTGCGGCCCAGATTGCCGATGATCAAACCGGCGACGACCATCGCGATGGGGCCCGACACATGCAGTTCGGTGGACATCGCCGAGCCGCCGATCACCAGTGCCAGGGTCAGCATGACTTCAATCTGGTACTGCTCGATGCTCTTGATCATCAAGTACACGGCGTAACCTATCAGGCCACCGAACAGCACGCCGCCCACCGCTTCGTGAACGAACAGCATGGCGGTTTCGCCGACGGTCGGGGTTTCGCCCAGTTGCGCGATGCCCAGCAATACCGTGAACACCACTACGGCGGTGCCGTCATTGAAAAGCGATTCGCCGACGATGGTGGTTTTCAGCGGCTTGGATGCGTTGGCAGTACGCAGCACGCCCAGCACTGCGATGGGATCGGTAGGAGAAATCAGCGCGCCGAACAACAGGCAATACAGGAAGCTGACGTGCCAGCCGAACCAGCCAAAGATCCAGTACGCCAGCGCACCGATCACGGTCGTGGCGATCAATACGCCAAAGGTCGCCAGCAGGCCGATGGGCCAGCGATAGTGTTTCAGGTCGCCAAGATTGACGTGCAGCGCGCCGGCAAACAGCAGGAACGACAGCATCCAGTTCATCAGCAGATCGCCAAAATCAATCTGGCCGATCAACTGTTGCACGCGGTCTTCCAGACCCGGATAGCCCATGAAACTCAGGCCTTGCAGGATCAGCGAGAACAGCAGCGCGGTGACCATGACGCCAATGGTGGGCGGCAGGCCGATAAATCGAAAATTCACATAAGTGAGCAGCGAGGTGAGGCAGATAAAACCGGCAGCGAGTTCAAGCATCGGTATTCCCGTCATTACGATTCAAAGCGTGCCCGCCTGACGTTGCACGTCAGCAGGCAAAGGTTTGATGGACCTGCGGCGGATGCAGGCACATTGCTTTCCCGGTAAAACCAGTCAGGCATTGACCCCGGCAGGGCGCGGACGTTGCAAAGGATGCCTTCAACAAAGCGATCGGCTATGATCGCCGATGCTAATGGGAATTATCCGCATATGTGATCAGATCTAACTTCAACTTTTCTGCCGCACGCTCCCACCAGTCTCTGAATCAATATGCTCAATCCAACCGCACATCCCGCTCCGCGCGTCCTCATCGTCGATGACCATCGCAAGATCCGTGATCCACTGGCGGTGTATCTGCGGCGGCACGGGTTTGATGTGCGCAAGGCCGAAGATGCGGCGAATGGATCGCTGTGCTGGCGCGCGGAATAATCGTAAGTGACCGCACCGCCCCATTGCGGCGAGACCTTGCGGGTAATCACGTTGATCACGCCGCCAATGGCATCGGAACCGTACAGCGACGACATCGGGCCGCGCACCACTTCGATACGCTCGATGGCCTCGGCTGGCGGAATGCAGCTTTGTTTATAGCCGGCATTGCCGTTCACTCGGGATTTCCGGGCGCTCTGGCGCTTGCCGTCGACCAGAATCAGCGTGTAGTCGGCGGGCATGCCGCGAATGGAAATGTCCGTCTCGTTGGCGCTGCCGTTGACCGTGACACCCTCGACGTCACGCAGCGCGTCGGTCAGGTCGCGGAATGAGCGCTTGCGCAGCTCATCGCCGGTAATGATGGTCACGGAAGCGGGGGCATCTTCCACGTTCTGCTCATAGCCGGATGCGGTGACGGTCACTTCTTCAAGCACGGTGACCGGAGCGGCTGCGCTGTCCTGAGCCTGAACGCTCGCGCTTTGGGCAATCAGGCACGCCAGCGCGAGCTTCGTCATGGCGACCGTGGGCCGCAAACGAAATAGAGAATGCATGGAACTTCCTTACGATTCGGGTTAAACGCGAATCGTAGGGATTCTTATTGGTGAAGATTGGACAAGGTGTGACAGGTTTCAAGGCTGCGCTCCCTGTCTGAAGAAAGCCTGTCGGAGCCTGCGACCTGGATGAGCTATCTTGAAGAACCTTTCTGTCCGCCCCGGCTCTTAGCTTGTGGGCGGTTCTTGCTCGGCATGCTTCTGATGAAGCTCTAACTCTAAGGATTTGTTATGACGGTTGCTTTCTGGTGTGTGTTGATCGCGATTTTCCTGCCGGTCGTGTGCGCAGGTATCGCCAAGTTTTCCAGCGGCAAGTTCAACGCCAGACACAACCACAATCCGCGCAACTTCCTGAATAACCTCGAAGGCTTGCCCGCGCGGGCGCATGCCGCGCAGCTCAACAGTTTCGAGATCCTGCCGGGTTTCATCGCTGCGGTGGTCATTGCGCACATCGCGGGCAACGCGCAGCTGGTGACCATCGACGTGGTTGCGGTGCTGTTCATCACCAGCCGCCTGCTGTACATCATTTTCTATCTGGCTGACTGGGCCGCATTGCGCTCGCTGGCCTGGATCATTGGCATGGGTCTGATTGTCGGGCTGTTCGTGGCTTCGGCGACGCCAATGCCTGCATAACCTGGCGCAGTCACTGCGGCAATACAGCGCTTGGTCTTTGCCGGATGGCCGAGGATACTGGGCGCCGTTTCTCTCGGCTTGTGTTGATCATGACTTTGAAAAGACTGTGCGTTGTAGTGCTGGCCTGCGCGACCTTGAGCGCCTGCGGTGGTGTGGACCCGAATTCACCTTTGGGTCAGCGCAAGGCGATCTTCAAGCAGATGCTCAAGACCAGTGAAGATCTGGGCGGTATGTTGCGTGGTCGCGTGGCATTTGACGAGCAGCGCTTCACCGAGGGAGCGGTCAAGCTCGATAGCTTGTCCCACGAACCCTGGAAACACTTCCCACAGGTCAAAGAAGAAGATCACACCAGTGCCAAGGATGATGTCTGGCAGAAACAGGCACGTTTTCAGGATTTGGCCCGTTCGCTGGAATCAGCCACTGGCGCATTGGTGATCGCCAGCAATGAACGGCCCTTCAAATCCAGCAACCTGACGCCTGCGATGAACAAGGTGGAGGGTGCTTGCGAAGCTTGTCATAAAGAGTTTCGCGATCATTGATAGACGCTGAACTCCGGCTTTCGTGGGAGCGAGCTTGCTCGCGAAGAGGTCAATTCGTCCACCACAGCTTTGTGCTTGAAATGTTTCTTTCGCAAGCAAGCTTGCTCCCACAAAAGCGCATCTTGTTGTGAGAAGTGAGCCGCGTTAATCCTCCGGCTGCACCGTCTCCAGCTCGGTCTGGGCATCCTGTAATTCCTTGCGGGACTCGGCGAGTTTGTCTTTGCGTTTGTTGATCTTTTCCGGATCACCCTTGGTCATCGCCTTGTTCAGGTCGGCCTGACGACGGCTGACTTCGCGCTTGGCATCCAGCACTTTCTGTTCGTGCTGCTTGACCAGTGTGGCCTCGCTGCAGTTGGCGTTCACTTCGCTCAGGGCTTTTTCCAGTCCAGCCTGCTGCTGTTTGTTGCCTTCGGCCTTGGCCTCTTCGAGCTTGGTGCTGATTTCCTGGCTCTTGGCCACACATCCAGAGGCTTGCGGCGGCAGTTCAGCGGCAAAAATCGGCGTGGCGAACAGGCCGAGCAACGCCAACAAGGCCCGAGGTGACAAAAACTTCATATGAACTCCTTCTGAAAAAAATGATGACGGCCGAGGGCGACGATGAAATCCCCGGCGCTGCAGTAATTAGTTAAATCTAAAAGCCTTCGACGCCATAAGCCCGAAGCTGTTCGCTCAGCGCCTGCACTTCTGGGTGCTGAAAAAATGCCACCAGTTGCAGCGCGCGTCCCGGACCTACGCCCGGCTCTGCTTGCCACCGCTCGGCGCTGCGCATCGCCAGCGCCTGCCAGTCAGGCCCCAATTGCGCGTTACCGGCGGGCGGCAGACCGAGAGCCGTAAGCCATGTTGCGAACGGTCGTTGCCGCGCGCTGCGCAGACTGTCGAGCAGTTTAGCGCTGCTGCGCTCGCCGAGGCCGGGAATGTTAACAAGCTGATCACGATCAAGGGCCATCCAGTCGATCAGACCGTTGATCTGACCTGCATTTATCAGTTTGTCCCAGCTGCCGGGACCAACGCCACTCAGGGCCAGGCCTTTTTTGCCGCTGAGCCACGCCAGTCGTGCCCGGAACTGGCTTTCGCAGCCTGCCGTGGGTTGAAAACAACTAAGGCCGTGAAACGCATCGGGATCGGGAATCTTCAGTTCCGCGCGCTCGAGGCTGCGCGAGACGACGCTGTCCAGGCGTGGAATAGTCAGGCCCGCCAGGCTCACCGCGATCTGATCGCCGGGACGAATATCCAGTTCCTGCCAGCGTTGCAGGGAGCCGACGCTGACGCGACTGATCTTGCGGTCATCCAGTTGCACCGGTTTCAGCTCGATCACCGGCGTGATTCGACCGCTTCGACCTATCTTGAAATTGACCTTGCGCACCTCAGCCAGCGCCTGGGCATAAGGATATTTCCAGGCCGCGATCCAATACGGCGCCTTGGCCTGCCAGCGCTGCGCCGGAGGTCGTTCACTCTGGCGGATGACCACGCCGTCGGTAGCGAACGGCAGCGGTTGGCGATACCAGTGATCGCGCCATTGTTGCGCCTGGGCAAAGTTCGCCAGCGGCTCGCTGTACTGCGCGCTGGACTCGAACCCCAACGCTTTAAGGCCTGCCATGCGCTCGGCCATGCCTGCGGGGCCATCTGGCCAGTCCCAGACGAACAGGCCAAGCGCCCCGGCTTCGTCGGCGCTGACGACATTGCGCGCCAACAGCCCGGCCACTTTGCTGCGTGCGTTCAGGCTGCCTTGCGTGGCCTGCACATGATTCTCCAGTCGCCAGTACAACTCGCCTTGCAACACCAGGGTTTCTTCCCATGGCAAATACGCGGGAATCGCCGGAATCAGTCGCCCATGAGCCGTCCAGTCCTGGCCGCGAACGCCATCGCCGCGACTGATCACCCGCGCCAGCACGCCTCGCTCATACACCAGCGTCACCGCCACGCCGTCGACCTTCGGCTGAATCCACAGATCGCTGCGCCCGTTGAGCCAGGCGCGCACGGCGTTTTCGTCCGCCAGTTTATTCAGGCCGGTATGCGGGATCGGATGGAGGATCGGACCGCTGGCGGTCTTGAGCGGGCTGGCGTCGAGTGGTGCCGGTTGCGCAAAACAAGTTCGCAAGAAGCCCAGGCGCTGGCGGGACTGGTCGTACAGCTCATCCTTGATCAGCGCAACGCCCTGGCGGTGGTAACTGTCGTCCCATCGCTCGATCTGGCCTTGCAGGTCGATGATCTGGCTTCGCGCCTTGGCGGGTGTCCAGTCGGGGCATTTGATCGCTTGGGCGTTGACGGCGAACAGGGCAAAAAACACGCAAATGGCGGCACGCAGGAAGGGCAGCATCGAAGCATCCTTGCTTGAAGAGGTGGCTGACAGGCTAGCTGCTGCACTTCAAGGCTGGTGCGTGGCGTGGTTACCGGGTTTTTCCGCCGGTACAGTTCGCCGCTTATTGCTCGGTGACTGTGTCTTGGAACCTCGACGAGAGCGATGCAAGATTGCCCTTCAATCGCTACGCGCTCAGGGGTAAATCATGGATATCTCGACCTTGGCGGTTTTCGTCCCGGCCTGCTTCGCGCTGAACATGGCGCCGGGTCCGAACAACCTGCTATCGATCAGCAACGCCACTCGCTACGGTTTTGCCAAGTCCTGCCTGGGCGGGCTGGGACGCTTGTTGGCATTCGCGATCATGATTGCGCTGGCGGCGGCGGGGCTCACCGCCGTGCTGCACACTTCTGAATGGTTGTTTCATGCGATCAAGATTGTCGGCGCGGCCTACCTTTTTTATCTCGCGTTTCAGCTATGGCGGGCCAGGGCGGACGAGGCTGGCGAATCGGGCGCGCCCGCCAAAGGCACGGGCAGCCTTGCGCGGCAGGAGTTTCTGGTGGCCATCGGCAAACCCAAGGCGATCCTGCTGTTTACCGCGTTCCTGCCGCAGTTCGTCGATCAGTCGGGGGTGGTGACCGATCAGTTCGCAGTGCTGGGCGGATTGTTCCTTGCCATGGAATGCATCGCCATCGCGCTTTACGCGTGCATGGGCATTCATGCCCGACGCCTGTTCGCCCGACCGGGTGGCAAACGGTTGTTCAACCGGATCTGCGCCGGGTTGCTGGCGAGTGCAGCTTCAGTGCTGTTGGTGGCGAGAAGGGCGTAAAGAAGCCAGGAGTATGCGTTGCTTTGGCGGGAGAGGACTTGTCCTCGAAGAGATTGGCAGGCAATGAAGTGCTGTCAGGCAGATTGAGGTCGGTCGGTCTGACTCATCGAGGACAAGTCCTCTCCCACAAAGGATGGGACACGCAAACCAAAAAAGCCCCTGGCGACCACAGTCGCCAGGGGCTTTTCTTACGCCTGAAGCTTAAGGCGTATTACAGACCAGCAGCGGCGCGCAGGGCGTCGGCGCGGTCGGTTTTTTCCCAGGTGAAGGCGGTGAAGGTGTCATCGCCAACCGTCATTTCAACCGGGGTACGACCGAAGTGGCCGTAGGCCGCGGTGGCCTGGTACATCGGGTGCAGCAGGTCGAGCATGGTGGTGATTGCGTATGGACGCAGGTCGAAGTTGTCGCGAACCAGTTTGATGATCTTGTCATCGGACAGCTTGCCGGTACCGAAGGTGTTCAACGAGATCGAAGTCGGTTGCGCGACGCCGATTGCGTAGGAAACCTGGATCTCGCAACGCTCGGCCAGGCCGGCAGCGACGATGTTCTTGGCAACGTAACGACCGGCGTAAGCCGCCGAACGGTCAACCTTGGATGGATCCTTGCCGGAGAACGCGCCGCCGCCGTGACGGGCCATGCCGCCGTAGGTGTCGACGATGATCTTGCGACCGGTCAGGCCGCAGTCGCCAACCGGGCCACCGATGATGAAGTTGCCGGTCGGGTTGATGTGGAACTGAGTGTCTTTGTGCAGCAGTTCAGCTGGCAGCACGTGCTTGACGATCAGCTCCATCACGCCTTCGCGCAGGTCTTTGTAGGAAACTTCCGGGTTGTGTTGGGTCGACAGAACGATTGCGTCGATGCCAACCACCTTGCCGTTTTCGTAACGGCAAGTGACCTGGGATTTCGCGTCCGGACGCAGCCAAGGCAGCAGGCCGGATTTACGGGCTTCAGCCTGGCGATGCACCAGTTGATGCGCGAAAGTGATCGGTGCAGGCATCAGCACGTCGGTTTCGTTGCTGGCGTAGCCGAACATCAGGCCCTGGTCGCCAGCGCCCTGATCTTCAGGCTTGCTGCGGTCAACGCCCTGGGCGATGTCCACGGACTGCTTGCCGATGATGTTCATCACGCCGCAGGTCGCGCCGTCGAAGCCGACGTCGGAGCTGTTGTAGCCGATGTCGAGAATGACTTTACGAACGATGTCTTCCAGATCGACCCAAGCCGATGTGGACACTTCGCCAGCAATGATCGCCACGCCGGTCTTGACCAGTGTTTCGCACGCTACACGAGCGAATTTGTCTTCAGCGATGATGGCGTCCAGCACCGCGTCGGAAATCTGGTCGGCGATTTTGTCTGGATGCCCTTCGGACACGGACTCGGAGGTGAAAAGGGAGTATTCGCTCATCTCTACGGGTTTCCTGAATTTTACCGATGGTGAGTGTTGCCAGCCGGTCGCTGAAAGTGGCGAACCTGGATCTGGAAACCATTACGTAAGCCTACATAGAGGCTTTCCCCGGGAACTAGCCCCGCAGCGATGGCCCAACGGGCCAGATCATCCTGTTCAAAACCCAACCAGAGATCGCCACAGGCTTCCTTTGCCCAGCTCTGGTCGTGGCTACATAACTCTGTCACCAACAGGCTACCGCCTGGTTGCACCAGGTTGGCCAGTTGTTTAAGTGCTTCGGCCGGTGCGGCGAAGTGGTGAAGCACCATGTTCAAGACCACGCAATCGGCGCACACATTGGCGGCGCTTAATGCATCGGCCAGTTTCAGCTCGACGTTAGCCAGTTGCTCGCGCGAACAGACCTGGCGGGCCAGTTCGAGCATTGCCGGGCTGTTGTCCAGCGCCGTCACATGCTTGAAGCGGCGCGCCAGCTCCGGCAGAAAACCGCCATCGCCGGGGCCGACTTCCAGTGCCGTGGCGTCGGGGCCGAAGCTCAGTTTGTCGAGCAGCGACAGCAAGCTGTCACGGTACTGCGCCAGGCCGGCGATCAAGTCCTGCTGGGCGCGAAATTTCTCGGCGGTGCGTGCGAAAAAATCCTGGCTGGCGCTGGCCCGTTGCCGATGCACCAGACCGATACGCGCCTGTACATCGTCCGGCAGCGCCAGCGAGTCCACTTCATCAAGCAACGCCGCGTGCAAGCGGCCGCCGGTCTGCCCGGTGTGGGGCAGCGCGCGACGATAGAAAATCGCATTGCCTTCGCGACGCGTCGCCACCAGATCAGCCTGGGCCAGCACTTTGAGGTGATGACTCATGCCGGATTGGCCGATGGCGAAGATCTGCGCCAGTTCCAGCACGCCGAACGAATCGTTGGCCAGCGCGCGCAAGACATTCAGCCGCAGTGGATCGCCGCCGGCCTTGCACAGGGCAGAAAGGTCGTCGCAATCGTCGTGGCGAATGGCTGGTACGCGAAGGTTCATATGGCTGGCAGTCTAGTTAGCGACCTCGGTTGTCGCAAGAGCAATATCAAAAAGTTTTGATATTGGGTGATGGGTGGCAGTTCTCAGGCGTCACGATTCCGCGATTGGCGCTAGCAGAAAGCCATAGGTGTACAAATAACGAACAGCCGGCAGGAAAAACAACCACAAGCCGTTATCTTCCATTGCCCCCAGCCAGTGCCTGAGGGAAAATGCTCGCCTTTTTCAGATCCATTCTTTTCCCAGTTCCCAGGAGATCAGCGATGCCCAGCCGTCGTGAGCGTGCCAACGCCATTCGTGCACTCAGCATGGATGCCGTGCAAAAAGCCAACAGCGGCCATCCCGGTGCCCCTATGGGCATGGCGGATATCGCCGAGGTACTTTGGCGCGACTATCTGAAACACAACCCTGCCAATCCGGCATTCGCCGACCGCGACCGCTTCATCATGTCCAACGGTCACGGCTCGATGCTGGTTTATTCGTTGTTGCACCTGACCGGTTACGACCTGTCTATCGACGACCTGAAAAACTTCCGCCAGCTGCACAGCCGCACACCGGGTCACCCGGAATACGGCTACACCCCTGGCGTCGAGACCACCACCGGTCCATTGGGCCAAGGCCTGGCCAACGCCGTTGGTTTTGCCATCGCCGAAAAAACCCTGGCCGCGCAATTCAACCGCCCGGACCATAACATCGTTGACCACCACACCTACGTTTTCCTGGGTGATGGCTGCATGATGGAAGGCATTTCCCACGAAGTCGGCTCGCTGGCCGGCACGTTGAACCTGAACAAGCTGATCGCCTTCTACGACGACAACGGCATCTCCATCGATGGCGAAGTCGAAGGCTGGTTCACCGATGACACGCCAAAGCGCTTCGAAGCCTACGGCTGGCTGGTGATTCGCAACGTCGACGGCCATGACGCCGACGAAATCAAGACCGCCATCGACACCGCTCGCAAGAGCGACCAGCCGACGCTGATCTGCTGCAAGACCACCATTGGTTTCGGTTCGCCGAACAAGCAAGGCAAGGAAGAGTCCCACGGCGCGCCACTGGGTGCCGACGAAATCGCCTTGACCCGCGCAGCCTTGAAATGGACCCACGGTCCGTTCGAAATCCCGGCTGACATCTATGCCGAGTGGGACGCGAAAGAAAAAGGCCTGGTGGTTGAGGCTGAGTGGGATCAGCGTTTCGCTGCCTATTCCGCTGCGCACCCTGAGCTGGCCAACGAGCTGATCCGTCGCATGAGCGGCGAGTTGCCCGCTGACTTCGCCGAGAAATCCGCAGCGTATGTTGCTGAAGTCAACGCCAAGGGCGAAACCATCGCCAGCCGTAAAGCCAGCCAGAACGCCTTGAGCGCTTTCGGCCCGCTGTTGCCGGAAATCCTCGGTGGTTCGGCTGACCTGGCCGGTTCCAACCTGACCATCTGGAAAGGTTGCAAGAGCATCACCGGCGAAGACGCCAGCGGCAACTACCTGCATTACGGTGTGCGTGAGTTCGGCATGGGCGCCATGATGAACGGCATCGCCCTGCACGGCGGCTTCGTGCCTTACGGCGCGACCTTCCTGATCTTCATGGAATACGCCCGTAACGCGGTGCGCATGTCCTCGTTGATGAAGAAGCGTGTGATCTACGTGTTCACCCACGACTCCATCGGTCTGGGCGAAGACGGCCCGACGCACCAGCCAATCGAGCAACTGACCAGCCTGCGCACCACGCCGAACCTTGATACCTGGCGTCCAGCGGATGCGGTGGAATCGGCGATTGCCTGGAAATACGCTCTTGAGCGTGATGACGGCCCATCGGCGCTGATCTTCTCGCGTCAGAACCTGACTCACCAGGCGCGCAACGCCATCCAGCTGGCGGATGTCGCCCGTGGCGGTTACGTGCTGCGTGATTGTGTCGGCGAGCCTGAGCTGATCCTGATCGCTACCGGTTCGGAAGTCGGTCTGGCTGTGCAGGCGTTCGACGCGCTCAGCGCGCAAGGTCGCAACGTGCGCGTGGTTTCCATGCCATGCACCAGCGTGTTCGATGCCCAGGACGCGATGTACAAGCAGACCGTCCTGCCGTTGCAGGTCAGCGCGCGTATCGCCATCGAAGCTGCTCATGCGGACTTCTGGTACAAGTACGTCGGTCTGGAAGGTCGCGTCATCGGCATGACCACTTTCGGCGAATCGGCGCCTGCGCCGGCCTTGTTCGAAGAGTTCGGCTTCACCCTGGAAAACATCCTGGGTACGGCTGAAGAGTTGCTGGAAGACTGATTGATGAAATGATTGGCCCCTGTGGGAGCGAGCTTGCTCGCGAATGATGCGACGCGGAGTGTCTGAGTTACCGTGCTGCTTTCTTCGCGAGCAAGCTCGCTCCCACAAGGTTTGCGCAATCTGATTTATCACCACGAGAACCCCATGCCCCAGCACCGTCCTTATAAAGTTGCACTCAACGGCTACGGCCGTATCGGTCGTTGCGTCGTTCGCGCGCTTTGCGAGCGGGGGGCGAAGGCCGGGTTCGAAGTGGTCGCCATCAACGATCTGGCCGACATGGCCAGTCTTGAATACCTCACGCGCTTTGACTCCACACATGGCCGGTTCCCCGGTGAAGTGCGGGTCGAAGGGCAATACCTGCACATCAATGATCACAAGATCAAAGTATTGCGCAGTGCAACCCCCGAAGGCATTGACTGGGCCGCGCTGGATATCGATCTGGTGCTGGAGTGTTCCGGGGTCTACAACAACCGCGAAGACGGTCAGCGCTTTCTCGATGCCGGCGCGCCACGTGTGCTGTTTTCCCAGCCCATGGCCAGCGAAGCCGATGTCGACGCCACCATCGTGTTCGGCATCAATCAGCAGACCCTGACCGGCAATGAGCTGCTGGTTTCGGCAGCGTCCTGCACCACCAATTGCAGCGTGCCGTTGCTGCGCCTGCTGGATCAGGCCATCGGTCTGGAATACGTGACCATCACCACGATCCACTCGGCGATGAACGACCAGCCGGTGATTGACGCCTATCATCATGAAGACCTGCGCCGCACGCGCTCGGCCTTTCAGTCGATCATTCCAGTGTCCACTGGTCTGGCGCGAGGCATCGAGCGGCTGCTTCCGGAACTTGCCGGCCGAATTCAGGCCAAAGCAGTGCGTGTGCCGACCGTCAATGTGTCGTGCCTGGATATCACGCTGCAAAGCGCGCGCGATACCGACGCCGTTGAAATCAACCGCATTCTTCGCGAGGCCGCCACAGGCGGACCGCTGAAAGGGTTGCTGGCCTATACCGAACTGCCGCACGCCAGTTGCGATTTCAACCATGACCCTCATTCGGCCATCGTCGATGCGAGTCAGACCCGCGTATCCGGCCCACGGCTGGTCAATCTGCTGGCCTGGTTCGATAACGAATGGGGTTTTGCCAATCGAATGCTTGACGTCGCTGATCATTTTTTGCGCGTCGCAGACCAACAACAGTAAAAACAGGGATTCACTCATGACCGTGTTGAAGATGACCGACCTCGACCTGCAAGGTAAGCGCGTATTGATCCGCGAAGACCTCAACGTCCCGATCAAGGACGGCGCAGTCAGCAGTGATGCACGTATTCTCGCGTCGTTGCCGACCATCAAGCTGGCACTGGAAAAGGGCGCGGCCGTGATGGTCTGCTCGCACCTTGGGCGTCCGACCGAAGGCGAGTTCTCCGCTGAAAACAGCCTCAAGCCAGTCGCCGAATACCTGAGCAAGGCCTTGGGCCGCGACGTGCCGCTGGTGGCTGATTACCTGGACGGCGTTGACGTCAAGCCCGGCGACATCGTGCTGTTCGAGAACGTGCGCTTCAACAAGGGCGAGAAGAAGAACGTTGACGAGCTGGCGCAGAAATACGCGGCCCTGTGCGACGTGTTCGTGATGGACGCTTTCGGCACTGCACACCGCGCCGAAGGTTCGACCCACGGCGTGGCCAAGTTCGCCAAGATTGCTGCGGCAGGCCCGCTGCTGGCTGCCGAGCTGGATGCCCTGGGCAAAGCCCTCGGCGCTCCGGCCCAGCCAATGGCGGCCATCGTTGCCGGCTCAAAGGTTTCCACCAAGCTCGACGTACTCAACAGCCTGAGCGCCATCTGCAATCAGCTAATCGTCGGCGGCGGCATCGCCAACACCTTCCTGGCTGCGGCCGGTTACAACGTTGGCAAGTCGCTGTACGAACCTGATCTGCTGGACACTGCCCGGGAAATCGCCGCCAAGGTCAGCGTGCCTTTGCCGGTGGACGTCGTGGTTGCCAAGCAATTTGCCGAAAGCGCCGCCGCGACCGTCAAACTGGTCGGCGACGTTGCCGATGACGACATGATTCTCGACATCGGCCCGCAAACTGCAGCGCACTTCGCCGAACTACTGAAATCTTCCAAGACTATTCTGTGGAACGGTCCGGTAGGCGTGTTCGAGTTCGACCAGTTTGGTGAAGGCACCAAGACCCTGGCCAAGGCCATCGCGGATAGCTCGGCGTTCTCCATCGCGGGCGGCGGCGACACCCTGGCGGCAATCGACAAATATGGCATAGCCGATCAAATCTCCTACATTTCAACCGGTGGCGGTGCGTTTCTGGAGTTTGTCGAAGGCAAAGTCCTGCCAGCCGTGGAAATACTGGAACAACGCGCCAAGGCCTGAGAACCGGCTTTGGATAAAGGGAATTCACATGCTTAAGCCGTTACCGCTGTTGATTGTCGCGGGTTTGCTCAGCGGATGTGCCAGCGAGCCGGAAGCCGGCGAGGTGGACCGTGCGCCTGATGTGCTGCAAGTCAGCTGCTATCAGGCTCACTGGCAGGCTGAAACCGTGCCGATCCTCTACAAGAGGGGCGGCGAAACGGCGCTGGATAAATACGAATTCATGCCGACCGTCGGGCCAGTGGGCTGTCGCTAAAAGCCCTTCCGGCAATTGATTTGGCAACAACCGGGTACAAAAGTGGTCATTAACAGGTGGATAACTTTTCTGAATAAGGAACTTCACCATGAAAATCTCCGCTCTGGCCCTGGTCAGTTGTGTGCTATTGGCCGGTTGCAGCGGGTCTGGAGCGCACTCCAAGGCCTGTGAAGTATTTACTCCGGCGGCCGTGAATGTGCCGACGACCCAGAACGAACAACGGGTCGAAGCGCAGGCAACGGGTGAGCCGGCCGATGATCGGAATCAGGAACAGAACTGCCCCTGATAGAACGAAGCAACTGGCATCTGCCGTGCTTCACGGGGCAGGCCAGGAGAAGTAATGAAAGGCGTGATTGCTCTTGCGACACTTGCAGTGCTTGGTGGTTGCGCCAGCATGAAGGCACCGGAACAAGGCGACACCTGGACGCATTGGGTGTGCGACAGCAAAGCCCAGGTTCACTGGCGTTTTGTCGGTCAGGCCAAGGCCGAGGTTGATGTCCGGCTCAATGAGAGCGATCAGGTTTTCAGGCTCAAGGCCGAGCCGGGTACGCCGTCGTTGTATAGCAACGGCGTGCTGGCGTTCAACGACAAGGGTGACGAAGGCCTGGTTTACTGGGAAGCCACCAATGATTTGATCGGTCGCGGCTGCAAGGCCCGATAAACACCGGATTACACCTGCGCCGATGATCGAGCGCACGGCCCTCTGGCCGATGCTCAGAACTTGAACAGCAGCCGCCGCTACGGCAGGTTTGCACGATTAACGACCCTACCGGGAGAGACACATACAATGGCACTTATCAGCATGCGCCAGATGTTGGACCACGCAGCCGAATTCGGTTACGGCGTTCCAGCTTTCAACGTCAACAACCTGGAACAAATGCGCGCCATTATGGAAGCGGCCGACAAGACCGATTCCCCGGTGATCGTTCAGGCTTCGGCCGGCGCTCGCAAATATGCCGGCGCCCCGTTCCTGCGTCACCTGATTCTCGCTGCTGTCGAAGAATTTCCGCACATCCCGGTGGTCATGCACCAGGACCACGGCACCAGCCCTGACATCTGCCAGCGCTCGATCCAGCTGGGCTTCAGCTCGGTGATGATGGACGGTTCGCTGGGTGTGGACGGCAAGACGCCAACCACTTACGAATACAACGTTGAAGTGACGCGCCGGGTTGTTGCCTTCGCTCACGCTTGCGGTGTTTCGGTCGAGGGTGAGCTGGGTGTTCTGGGCTCGCTGGAAACCGGCATGGCTGGCGAAGAAGACGGCGTTGGCGCTGAAGGCATGCTGGATCACAGCCAGATGCTGACCGATCCGGAAGAAGCCGCCGACTTCGTGAAGAAAACCCAGGTCGATGCCCTGGCCATCGCCATCGGCACCAGCCACGGCGCGTACAAGTTCACCAAGCCGCCTACCGGTGACATCCTGGCGATTGATCGCATCAAGGAAATCCACAAGCGCATTCCGAACACGCACCTGGTCATGCACGGTTCGTCTTCGGTGCCGCAAGAGTGGCTGAAAATCATCAACGAGTTCGGCGGTGACATCAAAGAAACCTACGGCGTACCGGTTGAAGAAATCGTCGAAGGCATCAAGCACGGCGTGCGCAAGATCAACATCGACACCGACTTGCGTCTGGCCTCCACTGGCGCAATCCGCGAGTTCATGGCGAAAAACCCAAGCGAATTCGATCCGCGTAAATACCTGGCCAAGACCGTAACGGCCATGCGTGACGTGTGTATCGCTCGCTACGAAGCATTCGGCACCGCCGGCAATGCCTCGAAGATCAAGCCAGTTTCCCTGGACGTGATGTTCGAGCGTTACGCCCGAGGCGAGCTGGATGCCAAGATCAACTGAGCCCGGTTGATCCAGCAATGAAAAAGCCCGCAGCGATGCGGGTTTTTTTATGGGTGGAAGATCACAGCATTCCCCGTAGGACCGGCTTTAGCCGGGGGAGCGTTTTTCTGGCGACATAAATGCAGTGGCTATACGAGACTCCTCCCGGCTAAAGCCGGTCCTACGGTTCTCGAATGCCAATCACCCGCCCGACATACCTCGGCGCAGGCAAGTCCTTCTGGTCTTCCACGATCCCCAGCAACGCATTCAACACGGCCTCATCGAACGGCGCGGAGCGTGGCCCGGCGGCCAGATCCACATGCAGCAGCATTTGCTCACTGGCCGCCAATGGCTCGTCGATATCGACCTTGTGCAGGCTGTGGTAGAGATGCACGCGCTTGTGATCATGGGCGACGATTTGCGTGCGAACCTCGACCAGCTCGCGCAGTTTCACCTCGTTCAGGTAATTGATATGCGCTTCCAGGGTGAACAGCGAATGGCCGCTGGCGTCGCGGTTGTCGCAGGTCAGGCCGATGCGGTCCATGAAGGCGTCCGTGGCGTAGCTGAAAATCAGCAGGTAAAAGGCATCGCGCAGATGCCCGTTGTAGTCGACCCAATCGGCGAGGATCGGGGTTTTGTAGGTGATGAGGTTGGGCATACGGACTTTCCTTGAAATGCTTGGCATGCATCGCATCTGTGGGGGCCGAGCTTGCTCGCGAAAGCAGCCGCAACGTTAAATCTGGCACACCGCGTTATCGTTCTTCGCGAGCAAGCTCGCTCCCACAAAGCCTTGGTCTTGATGCTGGTTCTGATTTGGCGCTAGTCGTTGAACGCTATGCCATGCTTGGCCTTGGTCACGCGCACTGCTTCCAGCACCGCCAGCAGGCAATCATCGCGATACCGTTCCAGGGCGGCGATGCTGTGGTTGCCCAGCTGATCGCTGGTGCCATCGACCACATCGTCGATCAGCTTGTCGGTGAGTTCCGGCGCAGGCAAGTAAGTCCACGGCAGTTTCAGCGCCGGGCCGAACTGGTTCATGAAATGCCGCATTCCGGCGTCGCCGCCCGCCAATGTGTAGGTCAGGAACGTGCCCATGAACGACCAGCGCAGACCGGCGCCAAAGCGAATCGCATCGTCGATCTCGCCGGTGGTTGCCACGCCGTCGTTGACCAGATGCAATGCCTCGCGCCACAGCGCTTCCAGCAAGCGGTCGGCAATGAAACCGGGGACTTCCTTGCGCACATGCAGCGGACGCATGCCCAGCGACTCATACACCTTGATCGCCGCCTGCACCGCTTCCGGCGCGGTATTGCGGCCGCCGACCACTTCCACCAGCGGCAGCAGGTAAACCGGGTTGAACGGATGACCGACCACGCAGCGTTCCGGATGCGTCGCGCCTTCGTAGAACTCGCTGGGCAACAGGCCTGAGGTGCTGGAGCCGATCAGCGCATTGGGCTTGGCCGCCGCGCTGATCTTGCCGTGCAATTCGAGTTTCAGATCAAGCCGTTCCGGGGCGCTCTCCTGAATGAAATCGGCATCGCGCACGCATTCCTCGATGGTCGCGACAAAGCGCAGGCGATCCTGCGATGCGCCGGACGCCAGGCCTTTCTGTTCAAGCGCGGGCCAGGCATTGGCAACACGCTGGCGCAAGGCGGCTTCCGCGCCCGGCGCCGGATCCCAGGCGATAACGTCCAGGCCGTGGGCCAGCGCGCGCGCCACCCAGCCGCTGCCAATGACGCCGCTGCCCAGGGCCGCGAAGGTTTTGATGTCGGTGATGAAGGTCATGGGTATTCCTGCGAATTCTGTTCAGCACTATCTATTGTGGGAGCGAGCTTGCTCGCGAAGGCGCCGTTGCAGCCGGTGGATCTGCGCTGTTCGATCGCCTCATTCGCGAGCAAGCTCGCTCCCACACGTACGTATTCCATACTGGAATCGAGCTCAACCGCGCTTGGTCAAACCCATCTTCACGCGGCCTTCCGCCGGAGTCATGACGCGGGCGCCGAGGCGGCTGAGGATTTCGCTGGCGCGTTCCACCAGTGCGCCATTGCTGGCCAGCACACCACGGTCGAGCCAGATATTGTCTTCCAGCCCGACGCGCACGTTGCCGCCCAGCAGCACCGCTTGCGCCGCCATGGGCATTTGCATGCGGCCGATGCCGAAACCGGCCCACACCGCATCGGCGGGCAAATTGTCGACCATGGCTTTCATGGTGGTGGTGTCTGCCGGCGCGCCCCACGGAATGCCCAGGCACAGCTGGAACAGCGGGTTGTCGAGCAGGCCTTCCTTGATCATCTGTTTGGCGAACCACAGGTGACCGGTGTCGAAGATTTCCAGCTCGGCCTTCACGCCCAGCTCCTGAATACGCTTGGCGCCCGCGCGCAGTTGGGCGGGCGTCGACACATAAATGGTGTCGCCATCGCCGAAGTTGAGCGTGCCGCAATCCAGAGTGCAGATTTCCGGCAGCAGCTCCTCGACATGCGCCAGGCGGGTCAGCGGGCCGACCAGATCGGTGTTCGGGCCGAACTCCAGCGGGCGCTCGCCGGGGCCGATTTCCAGATCGCCGCCCATGCCAGCGGTGAGGTTGACGATGATGTCGATGTCCGCCTCGCGAATACGCTCCATCACCTCGCGATACAGCGCCACGTCGCGGCTGAACTTGCCGGTTTGCGGGTCACGAACGTGGCAGTGGACAACCGTCGCGCCGGCTTTGGCGGCTTCAACCGCTGCCGCTGCGATCTGTTTGGGCGTAACCGGGACAAGATGGCTTCTTCCGGTGGTGTCGCCAGCACCGGTGAGTGCGCAGGTGATGATGACGTCATGGTTCATTGATCAGGTTCCTTGCAGGCTTGGCGTGATTTGTTTTGATGGTGCAAAACTACGCAGCCGACGCCCCGCAAAAGCGCACAGCGGCGACCAGCTCTTGCACAGCAGCGACCTGTGCTATTGCTGTCTTCAGGTAACCGGCGTATTCCATCTCGCACAGACTCTGTGGGAGTGAGCTTGCTCGCGATCCGATTTGTCAGGCGCCTTATGCATTGAATGACCCGACGCCATCGCGAGCAAGCTCGGCTCCCACAAAAAAATCAGGTACTCAACGGAAACCGCTAATGCCCCAGGATTTCTACTTTCTGCTCATGCCCGGTTTTTCCGTGATGGGTTTTGTGTCGGCGGTGGAGCCGTTGCGGGTCGCCAATCGGTTTGGTGGCGAGCTGTACCGCTGGCATGTGTTGAGCGTGGATGGCGGCGCGGTGATCGCCAGCAATGGCATGTCGGTGAATGCCGATGCGGCGCTGGAGCCGCTGAAAAAAGGCGCGACGGTGTGGGTCGTGGCCGGGTTCGAGCCGTTGAAGTTCTGCACGCCGGCACTTGAACACTGGCTGCGCCGCCTGGACAACGAAGGCGTGACCCTGGGTGCAATCGATTCGGGGAGTTTTGTGCTGGCCCAGGCCGGGCTGCTGGATAACCATCGGCTGACCATGCATTGGGAAGCCATCGATGCCTTCAAGGAATCGTGGCCGAAACTGCAGGTTACCCAGGAATTGTTCGAGATCGACCGGCGGCGCATCACCTGTGCGGGCGGCACCGCGTCCATCGACATGATGCTCGACCTGATCGGCCAGGCCCACGGCCCGGAGCTGGCGATCAAAGTGTCGGAGCAATTCGTGCTCGGGCGCATTCGCCCGCGCAAGGACCACCAACGCATGCAGATCGCCACGCGTTATGGCATCAGCAGTAAAAAACTGGTGCAGGTGATCGGCGAAATGGAGCAACACACCGAACCGCCCTTAAGCACGCTGCAACTGGCCGAGGGCATACAGGTCACCCGACGCCAGCTGGAGCGCCTGTTTCGGCTGCACCTCAACGACACGCCGAGCAATTTCTATCTCGGCCTGCGCCTGGAGAAAGCCCGGCAGTTGCTGCGTCAGAGCGATATGAGCGTGCTGGAAGTCAGCATCGCCTGCGGCTTCGAGTCACCGTCGTATTTCACCCGCAGTTACCGGGCGCGATTCGCCCGGTGCCCGAGGGAAGATCGGCGCGCAATCAAACTCTCGTAATTGGAGCGAATTTATTCGCGACCAGACCAGCACATCCACTACATTTTTCGCGGCTGAAATCCCGCTCCGGGATGAATCCGGTCCTACGATTACCGCTTCATCAACCCCGAACACGCCGCCTTGTAAGCCTCATGCTGATATTTGTTCAGCGAAGCGGGCAGGGCGAAATCGTGTTTCTTGTTTTGCGCATTGATGGTCTGCGGCGACATCAGCGTCACCTCGCAATCGGACAACAGCTGAAAAATCGTTTCGATCTTGAAGGTGGTCGGGCCGCCAGCGAACTCGCCTTTCTTGCTGCGCTTCTTGATCACGATATGGCTGACGCCATTCTCACGCACAAAGCTGGCGATCTGCGTCGCGAAGGCTTTGACGTTGGCTGACTCGTCGTCGTCTTCCAGGGCGATCTTCTTGATCGCCAGCGGCAAATGTTCGATGCCGCCATGCTGCAGGGTCGCGAGGGCGAAAATAGCCTCGCTGCCTTTGATTTCCACGCCGCAAATAATCATGAGAAAGCCTTAACTACAAAGTCCGAAATTTATAAGGCCGACACGATAGCCCAGCGAAAAACGTCATTCCTGGGCAATCGACTCCAGGTATTCCGACCGCTCATCGCTCATGCGCGCCAGGCAGTCATTCTCGGCGATGGTGAACGCCTTGCTGCCAGCGGCGGCCGGGAAGACTTCCACGGCGCAGTCAGCGTCGCGCAGTTTTTGCCAGGCTTGCTGGGCGGTCTTGAGCTTGCCGGTGAAATAGTCGAATTGCGCCTTGTTGGCACCGAATTGGGTCTGCACCCGCTGCAACAGGTTCTGAAAATTCTCGTTGAGCAGCTGCTCGGCGGTTTCGCGGCTGTATTTCGAGCACTCGAGGGTCTGTTTGTCCTCGTCTACGCCGTCGCAAGGTGTTGCGTCGGGGTTTTGTGCAGCGTGAGCGCCAGTAATGCCGGTCGCCAGAAGAGCCAAAGTCAGGAAAACCGTTTTCATTGAGTCGCTCCGATCCATTGATGCGTTGAATTCTGGCCCATGCGCGAGGCAAAGAACAGGTTTGCGACACAGACGGCAGCGGCGTCCTGTCGCCCTTTGTCGTTTCTTGACGCTTTCGGCAAACCCCCTGTCGTTTTTGCACCCGGCTCGCCTGACCCTCCGGCATATGCTGGCCCCAATAGCGCCGACACACGTTTCGGCGCGCAAGCACCTAATAAGGGGACAGCCTGATGAGCCCAGCCGAACTGCACGCCGACAGCATCGTTATTGACGGGCTGATCATTGCCAAGTGGAACCGTGAGCTGTTTGAAGACATGCGCAAGGGCGGCCTGACCATGGCCAACTGCACAGTCTCGGTATGGGAAGGTTTCCAGGCCACCATCAACAGCATCTGCACCAGCCAGAAACTGATGCGCGAAAACAGCGACCTGGTCATGCCGGTGCGCACCACCGCCGACATCCGCAAGGCCAAGGAGCAGGGCAAGACCGGCATCCTCTTCGGTTTCCAGAATGCTCATGCGTATGAAGACCAGATCGGCTACGTCGAGGTCTTCAAGCAGCTGGGCGTCGGTATTGTGCAGATGTGCTACAACACCCAGAACCTGGTCGGCACCGGTTGCTACGAGCGTGATGGCGGACTGTCCGGCTTCGGTCGCGAAATCGTCGCCGAAATGAACCGCGTCGGCGTCATGTGCGACCTGTCCCACGTGGGTTCCAAGACCTCCGAAGAAGTCATCCTCGAATCGAAAAAACCGGTCTGCTATTCGCACTGCCTGCCGTCCGGCCTGAAAGAACACCCGCGCAACAAGTCTGACGAAGAGCTGAAGTTCATCGCCGATCACGGCGGGTTCGTCGGCGTGACCATGTTTGCGCCGTTCCTCGCCAAAGGCATCGACTCCACCATCGACGATTACGCCGAAGCCATCGAATACGTGATGAACATCGTCGGCGAAGACTCCATCGGCATCGGCACCGACTTCACCCAGGGTCACGGCCAGGACTTCTTCGAATACCTGACCCACGACAAAGGTTACGCGCGCCGCCTGACCAGCTTCGGCAAGATCATCAACCCGCTGGGCATCCGCACCGTGGGCGAGTTCCCGAACCTGACCGAAACCCTGCTCAAACGCGGCCATCCCGAGCGCGTAGTGCGCAAGATCATGGGCGAAAACTGGGTGAACGTGCTTTCCGACGTCTGGGGCGAATAAGCCGCCGACGCAAGACCGCAACCCTCAATGAATTGAATATCCCACTGCCATTTTCGCAGTGGGCGACCCCCGAATTTCTGGAGTTTGACCCCATGGCTAAAATCGCCCCGCAACTGCCTATCGAAGTCGACAGCGAAACCGGTGTCTGGACCTCCGACGCATTGCCGATGCTGTATGTGCCGCGCCACTTTTTCGTCAACAACCACATGGGCATCGAAGAAGTACTGGGCGCTGATGCCTACGCCGAAATTCTCTACAAGGCCGGCTACAAATCCGCCTGGCACTGGTGTGAAAAAGAAGCCGAATGCCACGGCCTGGAAGGCGTTGCGGTGTTCGAGCACTACATGAAGCGTCTGTCGCAGCGCGGCTGGGGCCTGTTCAAGATTCAGGACATCGACCTGGAAAAAGGCACCGCCAGCATCAAGCTGGAGCACTCGTGCTTCGTGTACGTCTACGGCAAGGTCGGTCGCAAGGTCGATTACATGTTCACCGGCTGGTTCGCCGGTGCCATGGACCAGATTCTCGCCGCCAAGGGCAGTTCGATCCGCACCGTGGCCGAGCAGGTTTACGGCGGTTCCGAAGAGGGTCACGACGACGGCCTGTTTATCGTCAAGCCGTTGTAAGTCGAGGTACGCAAAATGGCTTTCGAAGCGATGTTCCAGCCGATTCAAATCGGTAAATTGACTATCCGCAACCGCGTATTGAGCACGGCCCACGCCGAGGTCTACGCGACCGACGGCGGCATGACCACTGACCGCTACGTGAAGTACTACGAAGAGAAAGCCAAGGGCGGCATCGGCCTGGCGATCTGCGGCGGCTCGTCAAGCGTCGCTATCGATAGCCCGCAAGGCTGGTGGAAATCGGTCAATCTGGCGACCGACAACATCATCCCGCACTTCCAGAATCTCGCTGACGCCATGCACAAGCACGGCGCCAAGATCATGATCCAGATTACCCACATGGGGCGTCGTTCCCGTTGGGATGGCGATCACTGGCCGACCTTGCTGTCGCCGTCGGGCATCCGCGAGCCGGTACACCGCGCGACCTGCAAAACCATCGAGCCGGAAGAAATCTGGCGCGTGATCGGCAACTATGCCAGCGCCGCTGGGCGTGCCAAGGCCGGTGGCCTGGATGGTGTTGAGTTGTCCGCCGTGCACCAGCACATGATCGACCAGTTCTGGAGCCCGCGCGTCAACAAGCGTACCGACGAATGGGGCGGCAGCTTCGAGAACCGCATGCGTTTTGGTATGGAAGTGATCAAGGCTGTGCGCAAGGAAGTCGGCCCCGATTTCTGCGTCGGCCTGCGTCTGTGCGGCGATGAGTTCCATCCCGATGGCTTGAGCCACGAAGACATGAAGGAAATCGCCAAGTACTACGACGATACCGGCATGATCGACTTCATTGGCGTCGTGGGTTCGGGTTGCGACACCCACAACACCCTGGCCAACGTCATCCCGAACATGAGTTATCCACCGGAGCCGTTCCTGCATCTGGCTGCGGGCATTAAAGAAGTGGTCAAGTCCCCGGTGCTGCACGCGCAGAACATCAAGGACCCGAATCAGGCGACGCGGATTCTCGAAGGCGGCTACGTCGACATGGTCGGCATGACCCGCGCGCACATCGCCGACCCGCACCTGATCGCCAAGATCAAGATGGGCCAGATCGACCAGATCAAACAATGCGTCGGCGCCAACTACTGCATCGACCGGCAGTATCAAGGCCTGGACGTGCTGTGCATCCAGAACGCTGCAACGTCCCGTGAGTATATGGGCGTGCCGCACATCATCGAGAAATCCACCGGCGTCAAACGTAAGGTCGTGGTGGTCGGTGCTGGCCCTGCGGGCATGGAAGCGGCGCGGGTTTCGGCCGAGCGCGGCCATGACGTGACGCTGTTCGAGAAGAAGGAATTCATCGGCGGGCAAATCACCACGGCCTCGAAAGCGCCGCAGCGTGACCAGATCGCTGGCATCACCCGCTGGTTCCAGTTGGAACTGGCACGCCTGAAAGTCGATTTGCGTCTGGGCACGGCCGCCGACGCGGCGACCATCCTCGATCTGCGCCCGGATATCGTGGTGCTGGCGGTGGGCGGTCATCCTTTTCTGGAGCAGAACGAACACTGGGGCGCGGCCGAAGGCCTGGTGGTCAGCAGCTGGGACATCCTCGACGGCAAGGTAGCGCCGGGCAAGAACGTGCTGGTCTACGACACCATTTGCGAGTTCACCGGGATGTCCACTGCCGACTTCCTGGCGGACAAGGGTTGCCAGGTCGAGATCGTCACCGACGACATCAAGCCGGGCGTTGCCGTCGGCGGCACGTCGTTCCCGACGTACTACCGCAGCATGTACCCCAAGGAAGTGATCATGACCGGCGACATGATGCTGGAAAAGGTCTACCGCGAAGGCGACAAGCTGGTGGCGGTGCTGGAGAACGAATACACCGGTGCCAAAGAGGAGCGGGTGGTGGATCAGGTGGTCGTCGAAAACGGCGTGCGACCTGATGAAGAAATCTACTATGCCCTCAAGGAAGCCTCGCGCAACAAAGGCCAGATCGACATCGAAGCCTTGTTCGCCATCCAGCCGCAACCATGCTTGAGCGAGCCGGGTGATGGGTATTTGCTGTTTCGCATCGGTGATTGCGTGGCACAGCGTAATACCCATGCCGCGATCTATGACGGCTTGCGTCTCTGCAAGGATTTCTGAGTCCGGCCTCCGCGCCGTCGGACTTATCGCGGGGTCTGGTTTGACGCCTTCGCGAGCAAGCTCGCTCCCACGGGATTGTGGGAGCGAGCTTGCTCGCGAATGAGGCACCTCGATTTCGTTGAGGCTATTGAATTCAGGATCCACCCGGTTTTGATGGGAGCTCCACATGTTAAACACTCTTCTCCCCATCCTGCTGTTCGCCGCCCTGGGCCTTGCTGTCCTCGGCGCGGTGCGGCGGGTAAGAATGTGGCGCAACGGCCGAGCCTCGGCAGTCGATCTGCTCGGCGGTCTGCTGGCCATGCCCAAACGCTACATGGTCGATCTGCACCATGTGGTGGCTCGCGATAAATACATCGCCAACACTCACGTCGCCACGGCTGGCGGCGCGGTGGCGTCCATTGCGCTGGCGATTCTGGTGCACGGTTTCGGCCTGCATAACCGCATTCTCGGCTTCGCGCTGTTGATTGCTTCGGCGGCGATGTTCGGCGGCGCGATCTTCATGTATCTGCGTCGGATCAACCCGCCAGCCCGCCTGTCCAAAGGCCCGTGGATGCGCTTGCCGAAAAGCCTGCTGGCGTTCTCGGCGAGTTTCTTCCTGTTGACCTTGCCGGTGGCGGGCATCCTTCCGGAAAACTTCGGAGGTTGGGTATTGGCGGCGATTCTGGGCGTCGGCGTGCTGTGGGGCGTCTGCGAATTATTCCTCGGCATGACTTGGGGCGGGCCGATGAAGCACGCCTTCGCGGGCGCTTTGCACCTGGCCTGGCACCGTCGCGCCGAGCGTTTCGGCGGTGGTCGTTCCACCGGCCTCAAGCCGCTGGACCTGAACGACAAGACCGCACCGCTGGGCGTGGAAAAACCCAAGGATTTCACCTGGAACCAACTGCTCGGTTTTGACGCCTGCGTGCAGTGCGGCAAGTGCGAAGCCGCCTGCCCGGCGTTCGCCGCCGGTCAGCCGCTGAACCCGAAAAAGCTTATTCAAGACATGGTCGTCGGCCTGGCGGGCGGCACCGACGCGCACTTCGCTGGCAGTGCCTATCCGGGGAAAAAAATTGGTGAGCACAGCGGCAATCCCCATCAACCCATCGTCAACGGTCTGGTGGATGCCGAGACCTTGTGGTCGTGCACCACCTGCCGCGCGTGCGTCGAAGAATGCCCGATGATGATCGAGCATGTGGACGCCATCGTCGACATGCGCCGCCATCTGACCCTGGAAAAAGGCGCGACCCCGAACAAGGGCGCCGAAGTCCTGGAAAACCTGATCGCCACCGACAACCCCGGCGGTTTTGCGCCGGGCGGGCGGATGAACTGGGCGGCGGATTTGAACCTGAATCTGCTCAGCGACAAGCAATCCGTCGACGTGCTGTTCTGGGTCGGCGACGGCGCGTTCGACATGCGCAATCAGCGTACCTTGCGCGCGTTCGTCAAAGTCCTCAAAGCGGCGAAAGTGGACTTTGCCGTGCTTGGCCTGGAAGAGCGCGACAGCGGCGATGTGGCTCGTCGTCTGGGTGATGAAGCGACCTTCCAGATGCTCGCCAAACGCAACATCCAGACCCTGGCCAAATACAGCTTCAAGCGCATCGTCACCTGCGATCCGCACAGCTTTCATGTGCTGAAAAACGAGTACGGTGCGTTCGGCGGCAACTACCTCGTGCAGCACCACAGCACGTATATGGCCGAACTGATCCAGGCCGGCGCGCTGAATCTGGGCCAGCACAAAGGCAGCAGCGTGACCTATCACGATCCGTGTTATCTGGGCCGCTACAACGGCGAGTACGAAGCGCCGCGTGATGTGCTGCGTGCGCTGGGCATCGAGATCAAGGAAATGCAGCGTTCCGGTTTCCGCTCGCGCTGCTGCGGCGGTGGCGGCGGTGCGCCGATCACGGACATTCCCGGCAAGCAGCGGATTCCCGACATGCGTATGGAAGACATCCGCGAAACCGGCGCCGAACTGGTGGCCGTGGGTTGTCCGCAATGCACGGCGATGCTCGAAGGCGTGGTCGAACCGCGTCCGCTGATCAAGGACATTGCCGAACTGGTCGCCGACGCGCTGTTGGAAGAAGTTATCCCCAGCAAGCCCGCACCGATCAAACGTGAACCTGCGGAGGTGCATTGATGAGCGACATTATCCGCCGCGACCCTCGGGCTGAATGGATCGCCCGCAACCGCTTGCATCCATTGCACGCGGCCATGCAGCCGACCCAAAGCAGCTGGATGGGACCCAACGGCCTGATGCGCAAGAATGTGCACGGCATTGGCTTCATCGGACCCAACGGCATCAAGCGAATCGATCGCAGCGGCGCGCAGCAGGGCGGCGTGGTCAAACGCTCCGCCGCTGCCGAAGTCCAGCTGCCGCTGCATCAAGTCCTCGAACCAGCCTTCTATATAAGCGTGGTGCCGGACATGGTCGGCGGACGCCTGAGTGCCCATGACCGCGATCTGCTCGGTCTGGCCCATCAACTGGCCGGCCAGACTGGCGCGGTACTCGCCGTGGTATTCGGCGAACACAAGGAAACCACCTTCGCCTCGGCGGGCGTTGATCGTCTGCTGGTGCTGGATGGCGCTGAGTTCAGCGGTTATTCCCCGGAACAACGAGTGCAAGGCCTGCGGGCTGTGGATAACCAGTTCAGCCCACGGCATTGGTTGCTGCCGGACAGTCGCAGCGGCGGCGGTGAGTTGGGACGTCGATTCGCGGCCAGCTTGGGCGAGCGTCCGGCGACGCGGGTCTGGCAAGTGACCGATAACCAGTGCATCGGCCGCGCTGGTGCGGGTCGCGAGGATCTGGCGAGACCCTTGGCGCGGCTGATTTTGGCCGGTGTCGAATGCGCCGAGCCGGTCAGTGAAACCCGTCATGAAGCCTTGCCGGTGGAGTTATCCACAGCCGTGGCGCGCAGCCTGTCGCGTATTGAAGATCTGGGTGCGGTCGCGGTTGATCCGGCGGTCATTCCCATGGCCGAGGCGGAGTTCATCTTCTCCGGTGGCAACGGCGTCAAGGACTGGAACCTGTTCCACCAGACGGCTGCGGCCCTCGGCGCGACCGAAGGGGCTTCGCGGGTCGCGGTGGACGACGGCTTCATGGCCCGTGATCGGCAGGTCGGCGCGAGCGGTACCTGGGTGACTGCGCGGGTCTACGTGGCGGTTGGTATTTCCGGCGCGATCCAGCATCTGCAAGGGATCGGCGCGTGCGACAAAGTCGTGGCGATCAATCTCGATCCGGGTTGTGACATGATCAAACGCGCAGATTTGTCGGTGATTGGCGAAAGCGCGGAGATTCTCAAAGCGCTGATCGAAGCGGTCGAAATCTGGCGCAATGGAGCAAAACGAGATGCGGCCTGAGCCTATTGCTGCAACCAACAACAGCCTGCCTGTGGATAAAACCAGTTTGCACGTGATCAGCCTGGTGTCCATCGGCGCGCATCCGACTTCCGGTCGCGCCCGCCGCGCCGAACAGGACGCCCGGGCCGTCGAGCTGGGTTTGCAACTGGCCGGCGCTAACCTGCACGTGCTGCATGCCGGCAACGCTGAAGAACCCGCTTTACGTGCTTATCTGGGTATGGGCCTGGATGAACTGCATGTGCTGGAACAACCGGAAAATGCCGACGCGCTGCCCGCGCTGACGGATTACATCCGCGAGTCCGGCGTACAAATGGTACTCACCGGCAGCCAGGCGGAAACCGGCGAAGGCTCGGGCATGCTGCCGTTCCTGCTGGCGGAAAACCTCGGTTGGCCGTTGGTGGTCGGCATGGCGGAAGTGGAATCCATCAGCAATGGCGTCGCGCAAGTGCTGCAAGCCTTGCCTCGCGGTCAACGTCGGCGCTTGAAAGTGCGCCTGCCATTCCTGGCAACCGTGGATAACGCCGCGCCCAAGCCCCGACAAAGCGCCTATGGCCCGGCGCAACGCGGCGCCCTGGACGTTGAGCATGTCGAGATCGTCACGGATGAGCTGCGCACCGGCTCATCCCTGCAACCGGCCAAACCGCGCCCCAAACGCCTGAAAGTGATCAAGGCCAAAAGCGGTGCGGATCGCATGAAAGCCGCGACGGCCAAGGCCAGTGGCGGCGGCGGGCAAGTGCTCAAAGGCGTCACCCCCCAGGAAGGCGCCGAGGCGATTCTCAAGTTGTTGGTTGGAGAGGGTGTGGTCAGGTAATTGGTAAGGACACTGTAGGACCGGCTTTAGCCGGGAGGAGGCCAGTTGAGTCGCAGCAGCTCGGTCGCTATAACGATTGCCCTCCCGGCTAAAGCCGGTCCTACGGATCCAACCGACAAGCGCTAATTGCCAGCATTCCCTGGCTCTGACACAATCGCGAATAATTCTCGTTAGTTAATGCAATTCTTCGGGGTCGTTCGTGTCATCAGCCCAAAGCACTCAAAGTGAGATCGTTGGCGCATTGTATCGCGACCACCGTGGCTGGCTGTTGGCCTGGCTGCGGCGCAACGTTGCCTGCCCGCAACGCGCGGAGGATCTGAGTCAGGACACCTTTGTCCGGCTGCTGGGTCGCGACGAGCTGAGAACGCCCAATGAGCCTCGCGCTTTTCTGGTGGCGGTCGCCAAGGGCCTGCTGTTCGACTACTTCCGGCGCGCTGCGCTTGAACAGGCCTATCTCAACGAGCTGATGCTGATCCCCGAAGCCGAGCAGCCGTCGCTGGAAGAACAACACCTGATCCTCGAAGACCTCAAGGCCATCGACCGTTTGCTCGGCAAGCTGTCGAGCAAGGCGCGGGCGGCGTTTCTGTATAACCGTCTGGACGGCCTGACCCACGGCGAGATTGCCGAGCGACTGGGGGTTTCCGTGCCACGGGTTCGGCAATATCTGGCTCAAGGCATTCGCCAATGTTACGTGGCGTTGTACGGCCAGCCGACATGAGCAGTTTCAATTCCCGCCCGGTTGCTTCCCATGTTCTGGATGCCGCCATCGCCTGGCAGTTGTGTCTGGATCGCGGCAACGGCAGCGAGGCTGAGCGCAAAGAGTTCGCCAGATGGATGGCGGCACACGAAGAACACGCCCGCGCCTGGATGCAGCTGGGTCTGCTCGATCAGCACTTCACTGTCCAGAACGGTCCTGCAAGTAACGCCTTGCTGCAATCCCACGGCACCGCGCGTCGCCAGTTGCGCAAGCTGGGTGGCGGATTGGCCAGTGTGCTGATGGCCTGCGGCCTGGCATTCTTCGTCGGTGATCGTTATCTGCCACTGGATTACTGGCTTGCCGACCAACGCACTGCCACCGGCGAACAGCGCAGTGTGCGTCTGGCCGACAACACCTTGATCCGCCTGAATACCCACAGCGCCATCGACGTGCGTTTCGACGCCAAACAGCGCCGAGTGATCCTGCAGGACGGCGAAATATTCGTCGAAACCGGCAGCCATGACGACCCGCGCCCGTTCATCGTGGAAACCCGCGATGGTCAGATGCGCGCGCTGGGCACGCAGTTTCTGGTGCGGCGGGAAAGCGACGGCACGCTGCTGAGCGTGTTGCAATCAGCGGTCGCCGCTCAGGCTCCGCATGACCCGCGCGAGCAAATACTGCGCGAAGGTCAGCAAATGTTCATGAGCCGCGACGGCCTTGGCCCGATGCTGGCCCTCAAACCCGGCGCGGATGCCTGGACGCGGGGCATGCTGGTGGTGGAAAACGCGCGTCTGGCTGATCTGGTGACGGAACTGGGCCGTTATCGTGCTGGGCATCTGGGCGTCGCGCCCGAGGTCGCCGATCTGCGCATCACCGGCAGTTTCCCCCTCGCCAATACCGATCTGGCGCTCAAGGCACTGACGCCAGCCTTGCCGGTGCAGATCGAGCAGCACACCCATTGGTGGGTCACCGTCACAGGCAAAGACCCGAAAAGCGACCTGGCGGTACCTGCAAAACTTTGAAACACTAATCTTAATCAAAATTATTTTCGATTAGCTCTATCACTTTCCCAGCTTCGTTCGGCACATAGACATTGAGAACCGTTTCCATCCAGGAGCCGAATATGTCCCGTACGCTTGAAACCCTTCTACGACCCAGCCTGTTGGCTGTGGCGATTGCCTTGACCACTCCGCTGGCCAGCACCCATTTGATCGCTGCAGAACAGGCCTCGAGCGTGCGCGCTTACAACCTGCCGGCCGGGCCGCTGTCGACCACGCTGAATCAGATCGCCAGTCAGGCTGGTCTGGCATTGGCGGTGGATCCTTCGCTGGCTTCCGGTCGCAGATCGGCACCGGTTCAGGGCCAGTTCGATGCTTCTGGCGCGCTGCGTCAGGCGTTGCGCGGCACTGGTTTGCAACTGGTGCAAAGCACTGTCGGCAGCTACAGCCTGATGGCCGCGCCGGAAGGCACCGTGGCCTTGCCGGAAACTACCATTCAAGGCCAGGGCGTCGCCAGCGAATCGGCCTGGGGCCCGGTGGAAGGTTACGCCGCGACCCGCACGGCGTCGGGCACCAAGACCGATACGCCGATTCTCGAAGCGCCGCGTTCGATCTCCGTGGCGACCCGCGAGCAAATGGCTGATCGCGCCGTGCAGAACCTCGACGACGCCGTGCGCTACATGCCCGGTGTGACGGCCAGCAGCTACGGCAGCGACAGCCGCGCCGAGTGGCTGAAGATTCGTGGCTTCGAACCGACCCAAGTACTCGACGGCCTGCCATTGCCGAAAGGCGTGTACGTCATGCCCAAGCTGGAAACCTGGGATCTGGAACGCGTCTCTGTTCTGCGCGGACCGGCCTCTTCGGTCTATGGCCAGACCCCGCCCGGCGGCATGCTGGATATGGTCAGCCGCCGCCCGGAAGCCACCGCCAGTCACGAGATTCAAGCGCAGGTCGGCAGCTACAATCGCAAACAGATCAGTTTCGACAGCACCGGTCCGATTGATGACGCGGGCGTGTTCGAATATCGGGTCAGCGGCGTGGTGCGTGACAGCGGCACGTCAGTCGAGCACATCGACGACAAGCGCTACAACCTGGCGCCGAGCCTGACCTGGAATATCGATCCGGACACCAAGCTGACCTTCCTCAGCCAGTTCAACCGCGACGATACCGGCATCACCAGCCAGTTCCTGCCGCTGGAAGGCACCAAGCTGTCGACCCCGGCCGGTGAAGTGAAATACCACAAGAACCTCGGCGATCCGCAGTGGGAGTTCTACGACAAGACCTATTACGCGCTGGGTTACGCCTTCGAACATCGGCTCAATGACGTATGGCAGTTCAAGCAGAACCTGCGTTACACCAAGAGCGATCTGGCGTTCCAGGGCATCACGGCCGGTGGTTTCTACGGTTCGGTTGCCGCCGATGGCACCTTGTCGCGTGGCGCCAACGTGGTCAACGAAGACATCAGCCAGTTCGCCGTGGACAACAACTTCCAGGCCGACTTCGATACCGGCGTGCTCAAGCACACGCTGTTGATCGGCCTCGATCACCAGCGCATCAACCACAACTACAAATGGTTGTATGGCAGCGCGCCGACCAGCAACATCATCAATCCGGTCTACGGTCAGGACTTCAGCAACGTCGCTTATAGCGCTTTTCAGAACTACAGCCAGAAAACCCGCGACACCGGCCTGTATCTGCAAGACCAGATCGCTCTGGATAACTGGCGTCTGACCCTGGGCGGTCGTCAGGACTGGCTGGATACCGACACAGATTTCCATGAGACCGGTATCAAGGACACCCGCAGCGATAACGCCTTCAGCGGCAACGCAGCGTTGAGCTATGTGTTCGATTCCGGTTTCGCGCCATATATTTCCTACGCCGAGTCGTTCCAGGCCGAGCAGGGCGGCAACACCGCCACCAGCGAAGCCTACGAACCGAGCACCGGCAAGCAATACGAACTGGGCATCAAGTACCAACCGCCGGGCAGCAGCATGTTGTTCACTGCGGCGTTGTACGACCTGACCCGCAAGAACATCGTGCTCAGCGATACGTTCGGCGTCAGCCGTCCATTGGGTGAAGCCCAGGTTCGCGGCGTCGAGCTGGAAGCAGTGGGCAACGTCAACGAAAACCTCAAGCTGACCGCGTCCTACACCTACGCCAACAGCAAGATGACCAAGGTCGGCGATCCGCTGGACAAGAACCGTCCATTGCCGCTGACCCCGGAAAACCAGGCGTCGATCTGGGCTGATTACACCTGGCACACTGGCGTTCTCGATGGTTTCGGCCTGGGCTTCGGCGTGCGCTATATCGGCGAAACCGACAACGTCGCGCTGGGCAGTCTGGCGTATGTGCGCGACAAGTCCGACGGCCATACCGATTCCTATACCGTGTACGATGCCGCCGTGCATTACGACCTGGGTCGCCTGAACAATTCGCTCAAAGGCGTCAGCGTCGCAGTCAACGCCAACAACGTGTTCGACAAGGAATACCTGTCGACCTGTGACGGCTTCTACTGCTACTACGGCGACCGTCGCAACGTGCTGGCCAGCGTCAATTACAAATGGTGATTTAACGGATTCGCCAGTGAAGACAAGGGCCTCCGCACACGCGGCGGCCTTTTGCATTTGGAATGAAACACATGAAAAGCCAAACCGTGCGTCGCTGGTCGTTCATCCATACCTGGACCAGCCTGATCTGCACCCTGTTCCTGCTGATGCTGGCGGTGACCGGGTTGCCGTTGATTTTTCACCATGAAATCGATCACCTGCTGGGCAACGAGCCGGAATTCAAGGAGATGCCGGCCGACACGCCGCACCTGAACCTGGAAAAACTGGTGGAAGCCGCTGAAGCGTATCGGCCAGGCGACGTCATGCAGTATTTCGGCTGGGACGAGGATAACGCCAACGGCGTCTGGGCGATCATGGCCAAGACGGCGGGCACCGAGCCCAATTCTTCCCACTCGTTCATGATGGATTCGCGCACCGGCCAGGCCTACGAAATACCGTCGGCCAACGGCGGTTTCATGATGGTCATGCTGCGCCTGCACGTGGACATGTACGCCGGGCTGACCGGCAAATTGCTGCTGGCGTTCATGGGTTTCCTGTTCGTGCTGGCGATTATTTCCGGGACGGTGCTGTATGCGCCGTTCATGCGCAAACTCAAGTTCGCCACCGTGCGCGCGGACAAATCCACGCGCATGCGCTGGCTCGACCTGCATAACCTGATCGGCGTCGTGACCCTGACCTGGGCCTTGGTAGTGGGCGTCACCGGCGTGATCAGCGCCTGCGCCGACCTGTTGATTTCGTCATGGCGCAACGACAGTCTGGCGGCGATGATCGCCCCTTATAAGGATGCGCCCGCGTTGACCCAGCGCGCCCCGGCGACCAACCTGCTGAGCATCGCCGAAGCTGCCGCGCCGGGCATGGAAGCGGATTTCATTGCGTTCCCCGGCACACGCTTTTCCAGCGAGCACCATTACGCGGTGTTCCTCAAGGGCAATACGCATTTGACCAAGCACCTGGCGACGCCGGTGTTGATCGACGCGAAAACCCTGGACGTCACCGCCGTGGTCGAGCGGCCCTGGTACATGGACGCGCTGGGCATGTCGCAGCCGTTGCACTTCGGTGATTACGGCGGCATGCCGATGAAGATCCTCTGGGCGGCGCTGGATGTGCTGACCATTATCGTCCTCGGCAGCGGTGTTTATTTGTGGTGGGTGCGGCGCAAGGCCGCGCGGCCGGTCAGCGTCCCGCAAGCGGAAACCGTGCAATGAAGCGTTCGACCATGCGCCACGTGTTTGCCATGCCGCTGCTGATCGGCATATTGATCGCGTTCGGCCTGTTCGCCGCCTTGCTCGGCGATGGCTGGTGGGACACGCTGGCCTGGCTGGGAATGGGCATTGCGGCAATCTTGAGCTTTCGCGGTTTGCTGGTGCGCAGGACCTGAAACCAGCCATTGCAGACCGGCAGGGCGCTGGCTAGTCTAGACAGCCGTCTCATTTGAGGAACACCCATGTCCGCACCGACCATGACGTTGTACACCAACGCTGCTTCGCCCTTTGCCCGCAAGGTTATGGTCCTGCTGCATGAAACCGGCCAGCTGGACCGAGTGGCACTGCTGCCGACGGCCTTGACGCCGGTTAATCCGGTTGCCGAACTCAACCTCGACAACCCGGCTGGCAAGATCCCGGCCTTGCGTCTGGCCGATGGCAACGTGATCTACGACAGCCGGGTGATTCTCGATTACCTGGACCACCAGCACGTCGGCAATCCACTGATCCCTCGCGAAGGCTCCGCGCGCTGGCGGCGGCTGACCCTGGCATCCCTGGCCGATGCGCTGCTGGATGCCGCACTGCTGATCCGCTATGAAACCGCCTTGCGCCCAGTGGAGAAACATTGGGATCTGTGGCTCGATAACCAGCAGCAAAAAATCGCCCGCAGTCTCAGTTATTTCGAGCAGGACGCCATCACCGAACTCAGTTCAGCCTTCGACGTGGCGTCCATCAGCGTCGCGGCGGCCTTGGGTTATCTCGACTTCCGCCAGCCTGACCTCGGCTGGCGCAGCAGCTATCCGCGCCTGGCCAACTGGTACGCCGAAGTCAGTCAACGGCCTTCGATGTTGGCGACTCAGCCCAGCGTCTAATTGAGCGGCCGCCTCCAGGTCGCTGAACACCCGTTGCAGGAGGCGGCGCAGGAAACAGGCTGGCAATTCTGAGCACCAGGTTTCTCGCCTGGGCCTGATCTTCGCGTAATCCGAGCCAGTTACTCATGGGCGGCCTCGATGTCGAACTCCAGGGGTTTGGCGGGTTTGTCTGGCGTGAGGCCGTACCAGTCGAGTTTGCGGGTCAACACCATGAACACGCCGAGCAGGCCGAACAGCAGCAGCGAACCCATCAGCAGCGCGTAGTCTTCGGCACTCAACAGGCCGTAAAGCAAGCCGTAAAGCGCCGCCAACGCCAAGGCGAAACCCAGTCCGTGGCGCACACTGCGCAACACGTGACACACATAAAAGCCAATCAACAACACGCAAGCGCTGGCCGAGAGTAAATATGCCAAGGCAAAGCCCAGGTGTTCGGACAGCGACAGCAGCATCAGATAAAACAACGCCAGCGCCGCGCCGACCAACGCATACTGGATCGGATGCACCGCCAGGCTCTTGAGTACTTCGAAGAGGAAAAAACCGGCGAACGTCAGCGCGATGAACAACAGCGCATATTTGATCGCGCGGTCGCTCTTCAGGTATTGATCCACCGGATCGATGAAGCTCACGCCCAGGGTGCGCTGGTTGAAGTCGTTGCACTGCAACGTTTGCAGGCAACGACTCAGCGCTTCTTCAAGGTTGGTGGAGAAGAACGAAGCCTGCCAGCTGGCGTTGAAACCTTCAGCGGAAATCTCCCGTCGGGTCGGCAGATAGTTGCCAATAAAACTCGGGTGCGGCCAGTCGGCGGACAACTGCACCGTGCTGGATTTGCCCACCGGCAGCACCCGCAACGATTCGGTGCCTTGCAGCTTCAAGTCGAAGGCGAAGTTGAGTTGTTTCGCGTGTTTGCCATCCAGAATGGGCAAGCTGGCGCTGACGCCTTCGCCGAGCCATTGCAGGCGCGAACCGGGAACAAAGTCCAGTTGCTGATCGTCGAGCTGCAACTTCAGGGCATTTTCGATGCCGCGAATATCGCTGATCCCGACTGACAGAAACGGCGCGTCAAACTGGTAGTCGGCGAAGTCCTCGGTAATCCCGAAAAATTCCGGCACTTGGAAATGGCCGCTGACCCGGTTATCCGCGTGGAACAGCCGCGCTTCGTAAATCCCCCGGGAGCGCAGTTCGGTCTGCACCTTGCCGTCGAGCTCAAAGAGGTCCGGCAAAAAATGCAGATCGCCGCGTTCCTGGGCGGTTTCCTGAACGCGTTCGTTGGTCTTGGGGTCAGTCTTCCATGTGCGCACGGTCTTGCGAAACGGCACCACCAGAATCGGCCCGGCCAACTGCTGGCTGAAGCTGGAACTGCGCGCGATATCCCGCAACACCCCATCACGCTGCGCCTGCCGGTCACCAATCAGTCCGCCGATCATCAACAACGGAATCAGCAGCAGAACGATCAACAGCGCAATCATTCCCAGTTTTACAGCCAGACTTCGATTCATGGGTCTCTCCCTGTTTTGATGGGGAGAGTCTGCGAGCCGTGTGTGGAGGGTTGATGTGGGGTTTGTGGGGATTGTGTGGAGATCGAGCTCGCCGGGACCTGTGGGAGCGAGCTCGCTCGCGAAGACCTTCTAAATAAAATAAAAAATCCGTCGGGTGTAGGGGCCTCTTCGCAAGCTTGCTCCCACAAGCAGGATTCAGCGCAACAGCAGCGTCACCAGAACCCCACCCTCAACGTTGCCGATGTGCATCTCGCCGGCGTGCAGCTGCATCACCTCTTCGACGAAGTTAAGCCCCAATCCGGTGCTTTTGCGGCCGCTGGTGGGGCGGGGCAGGGAGTAGAAACGTTCGCTCAGGCGCGGCAGGGCGTAGTCGGGGATCGGTGCGGCGCTGTTGAACAGGCTGAATTGAATCCCGCCGGCACTTCGCTCGGCGCCAAAGCGCAAAAGCCCGCCGTGGGGCGTGAAGTCCAGAGCGTTTTCCAGCAGATTGGCCAGCGCCTGGCGTAACAGGAAGCGCTCGCCGATCAGTTGCAGGTCGTGGGCGATGTCTTTTTCAATCCGCAGCTGCAGCCGTTCGATACGCACGCTTTGAGCGTTGAGCAGTTCATCGATCAGTTCGTCCAGCGGCACGGCGACCCGTTCTTCCAGCCCTTGACGCTGCTCGACCATCGCCAGATTCAGCAGGCGTTCGATCAACTGCTGCATGCGCGCGCTTTCACCTTCGATGTTGCCGATAAAGCGCTGGCGCTGGTCGGCGGGCATGTCGTCCTGCAACAGCTCGGCCGCGCCGCGAATCGCCGCCAGCGGGCTTTTCAATTCATGGGTCAGGGTATGCACATAGCGCTCGACGTAGGCCTTGCCCTCCAGCTGTGTACGCATGTGTTCCACGGCTGTGGATAACTGCTCGAACTCGCCGCCACGGTAATGCGGCAACTCGGCGCGCCGCCCTTCGCTGACCGCCTGGGCGTAATCGGTCAGGCGTCGCAACGCCGAGCTGAGCCACCAGGAAAACAGCGCGCCCAGCAGCAGCCCCAACGCCATCAAGCCGCCGCCGTACCACAGCAAGCGCCGCTCGGCGCGGTCGACATACGGCTGCAGCGAGCTGTTGGGTTTGGCCACGGTGACCACGCCGATGATCGTGCCGTTATCGCGAATCGGCGCGCCGACATGCATCACCGACGAGTTCGGATCGTTGGCATCGCTGCGAGTCGAGCGCGCGCCGTATTCGCCGCGCAACGTCAGCAGCACATCGTTCCAGCGCGAGTAATCCTCGCCGACCGCTTCACCACTGGAATCGAGCAGCACGATGCCTTTGGCGTCGGTCACGTAGATGCGGTTATTGACCTGATTCTTCGGCAAACCCCAGATGGTCGCGGCGGGCTGGCGCAAACCATAGGCCTGGAGCGCGTCGGGGAAGCGACTCTGGCTCAAGGTGCCCGACTTGACGTCGTCGTGCAGGATTTCCGCCAGCAGGTTGGCCGTATCCACCAGGGTTTCTTCGGTGGACTGGCGCACGCCGGGGCGCACTTCCTTCATGACGGTGCTGAGTACGAAGTAACCGGTCAGGCCGATGAACACCGCGTACACCAGAAAAATCCGCAGGCTGAGGGACATCAGCTGTGTCCAGGGCTGAAGCTGTAGCCGAGGCCGCGATGGGTCTGGATCGGCTCGGCGTCGGCGGCAATCAGGCGCAGCTTGGCGCGCAGGCTCTTGATGTGGCTGTCGATGCTGCGCTCATAACCGGCGTCAGCGGCCACGCCCACGGCATCCAGCAATTGCTCGCGGCTGAACACCCGTTCGGGCTGTTCCAGCAAGCAGTGCAGCAAACGAAACTCATGGCGGGTCAGGCTTACCGGCTGGCCGCGATAGCTGATCTGCACCCGTTCGGAGTCGATCTGAAACACTTCGCTCGGCGCGACGGCAATCGGGCGCGGCAGCATGCGCTTGAGAATCGCCCGAACCCGCGCCGTCACTTCACGCGGGCTGAACGGCTTGACCACGTAATCGTCGGCGCCGATCTCCAGCCCGACCACCCGGTCGATCTCGCCATTGCGTGCGCTGAGGAACATCACCGGTACTTCGCTGAAACGCCGCAGTTGCTTGCAGGCCTCGAAGCCGGTGATATCCGGCAAGCCGATGTCGAGGATGATCAGGTCCGCCGGCGTGCGCCGTTGATGCTCCACCGCCGCCTGACCGAGGCCCAGCCAGGACGTGGTGAAACCGTCACTTTGCAGGGCATAGATCAGGGTGTCGGCAATCGCCGCTTCGTCTTCGACAATCAAAATATGCGGCATGGCATCCGAGCACTTGAGGTGAGGACGAAACGGTGCCGGGATCAGCGGCGAACGTCAATCAGCAATCGGGTTTGTCAGCGGTATAGCGTCGGGCCGGATTGACTGCCGCGCCGAACTCGCGCAGGGCCTTGGCGCCGATCAACAGGGGATAGTTGAAGTGGCTGCGGTCGACCAGGTTGACCTCGACGGTTTGTTTTTTATCACCCAGGCACAGCTCCAGATCGACTACCGGGCGCTTGGTCGGATCAACCGCTTCGTCGTCGTCCTCGCCATCGGAGCGACCTTTGATCTTGCTGATGCGCGAGACCTTGTGTTCGTACACCTTGTTGCTCGCGTCCTTGGTGGCCAGACGGAAGCGCACCCAGTCATCGCCGTCGCGCTGGAACAGTTCGATGTCCTTGGCCGACAACGACGCGGTCAGCGCGCCAGTGTCCATCTTGGCTTTGAACGTCTCGCCGAATTCCGCGACCTTGATGTATTCGTAACGACCATACAACGTCGGCTCGGCGGCCATGACCGGCAGGGCCAACAGAGACAATAGCGCCAGGATTGATTTCACGTGGGAGGTACCTCTTGTCAGACAGACTGAGTTGGAACGCCATTATCTGTGGGAGCGAGCTTTGGTGGGAGCGAGTAAGCTCGCGAAGAGACCAGCACCCCCGAAACATCTGCGGAAGCTGAACCAGGGTCTTCGCGAGCAAGCTCGCTCCCACAATAGTTGCGGTTTTAGACATCAGGACTCAACTTCGTTCGCTGCTTACAGCCTAATCGTAACCTGGTGAAACATTTGTCGACGACCAATGGATTTGGCGTTGATGCCCGGTCTCTTTATGATGGCGGCCCGAAAAATTGTAAGAGTTCTTTATGCGCCGCCTGCTCACCGGCTGTTTTGTCACGCTGCTGTTGCTGCTCAACACACTGGTCATGATCGGCCCGCTGCTGGTTTTTGCCCTGCTCAAACTGATCTTTCAGGGGCATATGCGCGATCACATGTCCGCCGCGGTGATGTGGATCGCCGAGACCTGGGCCGAGATCGACAAGCTGATTTTCGCCCTGTGCATACCGACGCGCTGGGAAGTGCGCGGCGATGAAAAGCTGCGTAACGACACGTCGTATCTGGTCATCGGCAACCATCAATCCTGGGTAGATATCCCGGCGTTGATTCAAGCGTTGAACCGCCGTACGCCGTTCTTCAAGTTCTTCCTGAAAAAGGAATTGATCTGGGTGCCGCTGCTGGGCCTGGCCTGGTGGGCGCTGGATTACCCGTTCATGAAGCGCTACAGCAAGGCGTTCGTGGCTAAACACCCGGAACTGAAAGGCCACGATCTGGACATCACGCGGCAGGCCTGCGAGCTGTTCAAGCTTCAGCCGGTCACGGTGGTCAACTATCTGGAAGGTACGCGCTTCACAGCGGCGAAACAGACGCAGCAAAACTCGCCTTATGTGCACTTGCTCAAACCCAAGGCTGGCGGCGTGGCATTCGTCCTTGCCGCCATGGGCGAACAGCTGGACGCGATTCTGGACGTGACCGTGGTTTACCCGAGCGAGCGGATTCCGGGCTTCTGGGATTTACTCTGCGGAGGCGTGCCGCGCGTGATCATCGATATCCAGACCCGGGAACTCGATCCCGCGTTGTGGCAAGGCGATTACGAAAACGATCCGCTGTTTCGCGAAAAAGTGCAGGGCTGGGTCAACCAGCTGTGGCTGGACAAAGATGCGCGCATCGCCCTGTTGCGGGGCGATGCGCTGGCAGACTGAATCAGCTGCCGCTGCCCCACAGGCTGCCCAAGCTTTGCAGCGCAGAGCCACCGGCACCTTGCTGACCGAGGTATTGCAGAATCAGCGGGGCAAACTGGCTGACCATCGAGCTGTCCATGCCCAGCGCGGAGAACGCCTTGTTCACGTCCGCCATGCTTTGCACGTTGCCCAACGCGCTATTCAGGATCGAGCTGCTGGCACTGTTGCCGGAACCGCCCAATACATTGCCCAGCCCATTGAGGCTGCCCAGACTGCTCAAGGCGCTGGTCCCGGCCAGTTGATCCAGGCCCGGCACCGATTTGGTCAGTTGGCTGTAATCGTTGCCGGCGAGTTTGTTCTTGGCCAGACCCAACAGCGCGCCAGTACCGCCGACGGCTTGTTCCGGAGTGACATTCAGATTGCTGCCCAGCAAGTTCAGCAGGCCAGCGGCTTCCGGCGCAGCGGTCGCTTTCTGATTGCCGTTGGTGGCGTTGGAGACAGCATTGGCTGCGTCGTTCAGGTTGAAGGCGAACACCGGACTTGCGGCCAGAGCCATCAACGATGCCAGTGCTACACCGCGTGAAATCTTCATTGAAACAACCCCTCAGACGGAAAAAATCCGGCAAGCCGGTAAAAACACGTGTTTGACAGGGTTGGGCGGGGGAATGTTCCTTGCGTTCGTCTGTTGGGGGGATGCACCGTTGGACGATTCCCCTCGGTCGTAGGACCGGCTTTAGCCGGGAGAGCGTCTTTTATGCTTTAGCCATGCGACGAATCTACAGACCTGCTCCCGGCTAAAGCCGGTCCTACAGCCGTAGGACCGACGTTTGCCGCCTGGACGAGCTACGCCGCGCTGAACAACTTGTGCGGATCAATCACAAACTTCTTCGGCACACCCGCATCGAACTCGCCGTAACCGCGTGGTGCGTCGTCGAGGCTGATGACTTCGACACCCACGATGTCTGCGATCTTGATGCGGTCCCACATGATGGCTTGCATCAGTTGGCGGTTGTACTTCATGACCGGGGTCTGGCCGGTGTGGAAACTGTGGGATTTTGCCCAGCCCAGGCCGAAGCGGATGCTCAGGCTGCCCATTTTTGCTGCGGCGTCCACTGCGCCCGGATCTTCCGTCACGTACAGGCCGGGAATACCGATCTTGCCTGCAACGCGCACCACGCCCATCAACGAGTTGAGGACGGTCGCCGGAGCTTCATGTTGCACGCCTGCGTGGCCATGGCCGCGGGCTTCAAAGCCTACGGCGTCAACCGCGCAATCCACTTCCGGTTCGCCCAGCAGCGCGGCGATCTGTTCGTGCAGCGGGGTGTCCAGCGACAGGTCGGCAATCTCGAAACCCTGAGCTTTGGCGTGGACCAGACGGGCCGGATTCACGTCACCGATGATCACCACTGCGGCGCCCAGCAGGCGCGCCGATGCCGCTGCGGCCAGACCGACCGGGCCTGCCCCCGCGATATACACCGTACTGCCTGGCCCAACGCCCGCAGTCACGGCACCGTGATAACCGGTCGGCAGAATGTCGGACAGGCAAGTCAGGTCACGAATTTTCTCCATGGCCCTGTCACGGTCAGGCAGCTTCAGCAGGTTGAAGTCGGCATACGGCACCAGCACGTATTCCGCCTGGCCACCGGTCCAGTCGCCCATATCGACGTAACCATAAGCGCCGCCGGGACGAGCCGGGTTGACCGACAGGCAGACACCGGTGTGTTGCTCCTTGCATGAACGGCACAGGCCGCACGCCACGTTGAAAGGAACCGACACCAGATCACCGATTTTCAGGTTCTCGACGCCGGTGCCTTTTTCGATCACTTCCCCCGTGATTTCATGCCCCAGCACCAGGCCGGTCTGTGCGGTTGTACGGCCGCGCACCATGTGTTGGTCCGAGCCGCAAATGTTAGTAGAGACCACGCGCAGGATGACGCCATGCTCGATCTTGCGACCGCGCGGATCCTGCATTTTTGGATAGTCAATTTTCTGTACTTCGACCTTGCCAGCGCCGAGATACACCACACCACGATTGCCAGACATGCTTTCACCTCGATTTTGTTGTTATGTCGCGGGGAAATGCGTTGCTTTGTCGGTGTAGCAGCAACGCACTGATTGCTCTGGGGTGCTTGCTTGATATTGATGTTTGCGATCCCGTAGGACCGGCTTTAGCCGGGAGGACGTCCTCCCGGCTAAAGCCGGTCCTACAGGGGATTGCGTTTACAGCACTACCGTTCTGTTGGCATTCAAAAACACGCGCCTTTCAATGTGATACCCCACGGCCCGAGCCAGGGTCAGGCCTTCGATATCCCGGCCCTTGGCGATCAGGTCTTCAGGGTAATGGCTGTGATCAACCGCTTCGACGCCCTGGGCAATGATCGGGCCTTCGTCCAGATCGTTGTTGATGTAATGCGCGGTGGCGCCGACCAGTTTCACGCCCTTGTTGTAGGCCTGATGGTACGGTTTGGCGCCCTTGAAGCCCGGCAGCAGCGAGTGATGAATGTTGATCGCCTTGCCGTCCAGCTTGCGGCACAGGTCCGGCGACAGCACTTGCATGTAGCGGGCGAGAATCACCAGTTCGGCGCCGGACTCTTCGATCACTTGCCAGACTTTGCTCTCCTGCGCCGGCTTGTCGTTCGGGTCCAGGGGGAAATGGTAGTACGGAATTTCGTGCCAGCGCGCCAACGGTTCGAGATCCGGATGGTTGGACACCACTGCGACCACGTCCATGGACAACTGGCCGATGCGTTGGCGGTAGAGCAGGTCGTTCAGGCAGTGGTCGGCCTTGGAGACCATGATCACCACTTTCGGGCGATAGTTCGGCGCGGTCAGCTCGAAGATCATGCCGAAGGCTTGCCCGCGTTCGGCCAGACCGTCGCGAAAGCCCTGCTCGTCAAAACCATCGGGCTGACGGAATTCCACGCGAATGAAGAAGCGGCTGGAGAGCCGGTCATCAAAAGAATGGTGCTCGGTGACGTAGCAGCCCTGCTCGAACAGATAGCGGGTCACCGCGTCCACCGTGCCCAGTACGCTTGGGCAGTCAGCAGTCAGAATCCATGTGTCGGGGGCGCGGCTCATTGGTTAATCCTTGTTGGAAATGTGTCGGCGCTGCTCGCGGCTGAAGCCGCTCCTACGGAGCCTGTATGTCGCCCGTAGGAGCGGCTTTAGCCGCGAGCAATATCAAGCCTGAATGCTCAAGCCATACTCGGCACTGGCATCCTGCAACCACATCCACCAGTAATCGGCGAAGCTGCGGCGGATCAGCAGTTCCCAGGTTTCCTCGCCCGTACGGCGGATGACCAGTTGCGACTTGGCGAACACCGTGCCAACCGCCTTGCCCACCGGGAAGTTGTCCGGGTGCACGTCGTAGCTGGTGGATTTCATCAGCACTTCGCGGACTTTCGAGCCGGTCAGTTCAAGGATCGACTGACCGCCGCTGACGTTGACGATGGCAATGTGCAAACCGGTCAGCGCTGCGCGCAGCTTCTGTTCGGCGGCAAACTCTTCACCGCTGGGCACGATCAGCAGCCATTCATCCGGGCCGAGCCATTGCAGCGAGCTTTCGCCGTTGATGACCACGGTCAAGGCCTTGGGCAGTTCCATGCCGGTGGCGGTCGCCATGCCAGCAGCGAACGCCGGATCGTGGGCATCGCCACGAATCGTCAGATGGCCGAGCAGTTTCTTCTCGCGCAGGAGCACGCCAGGGTTGGCGCGGCCTTTACCGACCAGCTTGTTGAGATCGGCATGAAACAGCGGTGACTCGGCTTTTTCGCCGGTCGTTGGCCGCTGCTGGTAAACGTTGGCTGTGGTCATAGAGCACCTGTTCCTGAATTCTGTTGTTTCATAGGGCTGAACATTTACGGCGCGGCTTTCGCGAGCAAGCTCGCTCCCACAACTGTGGGAGCGAGCTTGCTCGCGAATCGATCAAACGTTCTGCTGCTCGCCCTTCGGATCGAAGAACACCGAAGACACGATTTCGGCTTCGATGAAGCTGCCATCGGCCAACGGTGCGAACACGCGTTCGCCCATGCGCTTCAAGCCGCCTTTGACCACGCCCATGGCGAACGAATAACCCAGCGAAGACACCGCGTAGCTCGACGTCACGTGGCCGACCATCTGCATCGGGATCGCTTGTTTGGTATCGAACACCAGTTGCGCGCCTTCGGGTAGCCATTTGGTCGGATCAACCGGTTTCAGGCCAACCAGCTGCTTGCGTTGCTCACGCACGCAATCTTCGCGATTCATCCCGCGCCAGCCGATCCACGAGAACGGTTTGGTGCGACCGACACACCAGCCCATGTTCAGGTCGTCCGGGGTCATCGAGCCGTCAGTGTCCTGGCCAACGATGATGAAGCCCTTCTCGGCGCGCAGCACGTGCATGGTTTCGGTGCCGTACGGCGTCAGGTTGTACTTCTTGCCGGCTTCGACGATTTTTTCCAGCACGCCCATGGCGTAGTCGGCCTGGACGTTGACTTCGTACGACAGCTCGCCGGTAAACGAGATGCGGAACACCCGCGCCGGAACGCCGCCGACCAAGCCTTCCTTCCAGGTCATGAACGGGAACGCTTCACGGCCCAGATCGATGTCGGTCACTTCGGCGAGCAGCTTGCGGCTGTTCGGCCCGGACAGGGTCATGGTCGCCCAATGGTCGGTCACGGAAGTGAAGTACACCTTCAGGTCAGGCCATTCGGTCTGTTGATAGATTTCCAGCCATTGCAGCACGCGTGCCGCGCCGCCGGTGGTGGTGGTCATGATGAAATGGTTGTCGGCGACACAGGCGGTAACACCGTCGTCGAAAACCATGCCGTCTTCTTTACACATCAGGCCGTAGCGCGCCTTGCCCACGTCGAGCTTGGTCCAGGCGTTGCTGTAGATGCGGTTGAGAAACTCCCGGGCATCCGGGCCTTGAATGTCGATCTTGCCAAGGGTCGAGGCATCCAGCAGGCCGACGCTGTCGCGCACGGCTTTGCATTCGCGGCCAACGGCGGCATGGATGTCTTCACCTTTTTTCGGGAAATACCACGGACGTTTCCACTGGCCGACGTCTTCAAACTCGGCGCCGTTCCTGACGTGCCAGGCGTGCAGCGCGGTGAAGCGCACCGGCTCGAAGATGTGCCCGCAGTGACGACCGGCCACAGCGCCGAACGTCACCGGCGTGTAGTTCGGGCGGAACATGGTGGTGCCCATTTCCGGGATGGTCACGTTCAGCGAACGGGCGGCGATGGCCAGACCGTTGACGTTGCCCAGCTTGCCCTGATCGGTGCCGAAGCCCAGCGCGGTGTAGCGTTTGACGTGCTCGACCGACTCGAAGCCTTCGCGGGTTGCCAGTTCGATGGCGGCAGCGGTGACGTCGTTTTGCAGGTCGACGAATTGCTTCGGCGCGCGAGCGGTGGTTTTGTCGTGCGGCACCTGAAACAGCGCCAGCGTCGGCTCTTCCGCGCGGCTCAAGGCTTTTGGCAACACGCCTTCGACCGCTTTGAACCCGGCTTCGTTGGCGGCGCGTACGCCACCTTCGAAACCATCGGCCAGTGCGTCGCCGAGTGCATAAACGCCGTTCACGCCGCCGACGCAAACGCGTTTCTGCGGCGCTTCACCCGGTATGAAACCGAGGATATCTTCACGCCAGACCGGCTTGCCGCCCAAGTGCGAAGCGAGGTGAACGATTGGGCTGTAGCCGCCGGAGCTGCCGACCAGATCGCAATCGAGCCATTCGCCAGGGCTGGTGACGCGATGGCCTTTGACGTCGATAGCGGCAATGCGCGCTGCGGTCACGTGTTTGCTGCCGCGCGCTTCGATCACGGCGCTGCCGGTCAGGATGCGAATGCCTTTGGCGCGGGCTTCTTCAACCAGCGCGCCACGTGGGTTGTGACGGGCATCGGCAATCGCCACCACTTGCAGGCTGGCGTCGAGCCAGTCCAGCGCGACGCGGTAAGCGTGATCGTTGTTGGTGGACAGCACCAGTTTCTTGCCCGGTGCCACGCCGTAACGGCGAACGTAAGTGGAAACCGCGCCCGCCAGCATGTTGCCCGGCACGTCGTTGTTGCCGTAAACCAGCGGACGTTCGTGAGTACCGGACGCCAACACCACGCGCTTGGCACGCACACGGTGCATGCGCTGACGCACCTGGCCGATTGGCGCGCGGTCGCCGAGGTGATCGGTGAGGCGTTCGTGAATGGTCAGGAAATTATGGTCGTGGTAGCCATTGACCGTGGCGCGTGGCAGCAGCACCACGTTCTTCAGGCCTTTCAGTTCGGCGATAACCGTCGCGACCCATTCAGCGGCAGGCTTGCCGTCGAGGCTTTCGCGAGTGTCCAGCAGGCTGCCGCCGAACTCTTCCTGTTCATCGGCGAGAATCACCCGGGCGCCGCTGCGTGCAGCCGCCAGTGCCGCTGCCAGACCGGCGGGGCCAGCGCCGACGATCAGCACGTCGCAGTGCTGGTTCATCGCGTCGTAGGTGTCCGGATCGTTTTCAGTCGGCGAACGACCGAGGCCGGCGGCCTTACGAATGTACTTCTCGTAAGTCATCCAGAACGATTGCGGGTACATGAAGGTTTTGTAGTAGAAACCCGGCGGCATCAGCTTTCCGCCGACCTTGCCGAGAATCCCCATCACGTCATTGTTGACGCTCGGCCAGCCATTGGTGCTGGTCGCGACGAGGCCCGAATACAGCGCCTGTTGCGTGGCGCGCACGTTGGGGATTTGCGTGGCTTCGGTCGCGCCGATTTGCAGCACCGCGTTCGGCTCCTCGGAACCGGCGGCGAAGATGCCGCGTGGACGGGAATACTTGAAGCTGCGGCCGATGATGTCGACGCCGTTGGCCAGCAATGCAGCGGCCAGGGTGTCGCCTTCAAAGCCTTGGTAGGTCTGGCCGTTGAAGGTGAAATTCAGCACCTTGCTGCGGTCGATGCGGCCGCCGTTGGGCAGTCGATTATTCTGGCTCATACCTTGTCTCCCTCGCCGCTGGCTGCCTGGTTGCCGAATGCCTTGTTAGTGAACTGCGGCTTGGCGCCAATCGGGTAGGTCTCGAGAATTTCGTAAGTCACGGTGTCGCGGGTGGCGTTGAAGTATTGACGGCAACCGGCGGCGTGGATCCACAGTTCGTGATGCAGGCCGCGCGGGTTATCGCGGAAGAACATGTAGTCGCCCCATTGCTCGTCAGTGCAAGCGCCCGGATCCAGCGGACGCGGAATGTGCGCCTGGCCGGATGCGTGGAATTCCTCTTCGGAGCGCAGTTCGCCACAGTGAGGACAGAAGATATGCAACATAGGGATTTCTCCTGTTAGTGGGCGACAGCCGCTGCGCCGTGTTCGTCGATCAACGCACCGTTGTGGAAACGGTCGATGGAGAAAGGTTTTGCCAGCGGGTGCATTTCGCCCTTGGCGAGACTGGCGGCAAACACGTTGCCCGAGCCCGGCGTGGCCTTGAAGCCACCGGTGCCCCAACCGCAGTTGAAGAACATGTTCGGCACTGGCGTCTTGGAAATGATCGGGCAAGCGTCCGGCGTAGTGTCGACGATGCCGCCCCACTGACGGTTCATGCGTACCCGGGACAGCACCGGGAACATCTCGACGATGGCCTGCACGGTGTGTTCGATCACCGGATAAGAGCCGCGCTGGCCATAGCCGTTGTAGCCGTCGATACCGGCACCGATCACCAGGTCGCCCTTGTCGGACTGGCTGATGTAACCGTGTACGGCGTTGGACATGATCACGCTGTCGATAATCGGCTTGATCGGCTCGGACACCAGCGCTTGCAGCGGGTGGGATTCGATCGGCAAACGGAAGCCGGCCAGTTTCGCCATATGCCCGGAGTTACCGGCCGTTACCACGCCGACGCGCTTGGCGCCGATGAAGCCTTTATTGGTTTCCACGCCGACACACACGCCGTTTTCCTTACGGAAGCCGATCACTTCGGTCTGCTGGATCAAGTCCACGCCCAAGGCATCGGCGGCACGGGCAAAGCCCCAGGCCACGGCGTCGTGACGGGCCACGCCGCCGCGCCGCTGCACGGTTGCGCCGATGATCGGGTAACGGGTGTTTTTCGAGCAGTCCAGGTACGGGATTTCGTCCGCGACCTGTTTGCCGTTGAGCAATTCGCCGTCCACGCCATTGAGGCGGTTGGCGCTGACCCGACGCTCGGAATCACGCATGTCCTGCAAGGTGTGGCACAGGTTGTAAACGCCACGCTGGGAAAACATCACGTTGTAGTTCAGGTCCTGAGACAGGCCTTCCCACAGTTTCATCGCGTGTTCGTACAGATGCGCCGATTCGTCCCACAGATAGTTGGAACGCACGATAGTTGTGTTGCGCGCCGTGTTGCCGCCGCCCAGCCAGCCTTTCTCGACCACGGCCACGTTAGTGATGCCGTGCTCTTTAGCCAGGTAATAAGCCGTGGCCAGACCGTGCCCGCCGCCGCCGACGATAACCACGTCGTAGACCTTTTTCGGGGTCGGCGTGCGCCACATGCGCTGCCAGTTTTCGTGGTGGCTGAGGGAGTGTTTCAGAAGGCCGAAGCCTGAGTAATGCTGCATGAGTGACTACTCCTGACTCAGCGATAAACCGGGAAATCGGTGCACAGTGCTGCAACCTGACTGGCCACGTTGGCCTCGACATCGGCGTCGCCGAGGTTGTCTAGGATGTCGCAGATCCAGCCGGCCAGCTCGACGCACTGGGTCACTTTGAAGCCGCGCGTGGTGACCGCTGGCGTGCCGATACGCAGGCCCGAGGTCACAAACGGTGATTGTGGATCGTTAGGCACCGAGTTCTTGTTCACGGTGATGTGTGCACGACCGAGTGCCGCGTCGGCGTCTTTGCCGGTCAGGCCCTGACGAATCAGGCTGACCAGGAACAAATGGTTGTCGGTGCCACCGGAAACCACGTCAAAGCCACGGTCGATGAACACTTGCGCCATCGCCTGAGCGTTGTCGATCACTTGCTGTTGATAAGCCTTGAAACCAGGCTCCATGGCTTCCTTGAAGCACACGGCCTTGGCGGCGATCACGTGCATCAGCGGGCCGCCCTGGCCACCAGGGAAAACGGCGGAATTGAGTTTCTTCTCGATCTCTTCGTTGGCCTTGGCCAGGATCAAGCCGCCACGCGGACCGCGCAGGGTCTTGTGCGTGGTGGTGGTCACGACGTCGGCATACGGCAGCGGATTGGGGTACAGACCGGCAGCAACCAGACCGGCCACGTGGGCCATGTCGACGAACAGGTAAGCGCCCACTTTGTCGGCGATGGCGCGGAAACGCGGGAAATCCAGGGTTTTCGAATAGGCCGAGAAGCCGGCGATGATCATTTTTGGCTGACATTCAACGGCGATGCGCTCGACTTCGTCGTAATCGATCAGGCCGGTGGTGGTGTCGATGCCGTATTGCACCGCGTTATAGAGCTTGCCGGAAAAGCTGACTTTCGCGCCGTGGGTCAAGTGACCGCCGTGAGCCAGGCTCATGCCCAGCACAGTGTCGCCGGCTTGCAGCAGCGCCAGATAAACAGCAGCGTTGGCCGAACTGCCGGAATGCGGCTGGACGTTGGCGTAATCGGCACCGAACAGTTGCTTGGCGCGCTCGATGGCGAGCATTTCGACTTTATCGACGTGCTCGCAGCCACCGTAGTAGCGCTTGCCCGGATAACCTTCGGCGTATTTGTTGGTCAGGCCGCTGCCCTGGGCTTCCATGACGCGCTGGCTGGTGTAGTTCTCCGACGCGATCAGTTCGATGTGATCTTCCTGACGTTGCTCCTCGGCATTGATCGCCGCCAACAGTGCATCGTCATAGCCTTGGATTTGGTCATTCTTGCTGAACATCGCGGTTCTCCCAGCGGCGGCGTGGCGCCTGACTTATGAGGGTAGGGCCGCAGTCTGAAGACAGTGCCCTTTGATGCGATGGTAGGGCCGGACCAAAGACGCCAAATGCCTACGGACGCCACGCAAAGGTGCGTTTACGACATGGGTTGGCGGGGAGGGATAAATAGAGCTTGTAGGACCGGCTTCAGCCGGGAGCGCGCCCTCGCGGCTAAAGCCGCTCCTACGGAAATCGCATTCGCTCAGGCAAAAAAAATCCCCCGGGAACGCCGGGGGATTTTGGTCACATCATGTCGCAATCAGACAGACTTACCCGGCAACTGTCCATCTGCCCGAAACATCCCGCGAATCCCGCGTACCGCCTGGCGGATGCGGTCCTGGTTTTCGATCAGGGCGAAGCGCACGTGATCGTCGCCGTATTCACCAAAACCGACACCCGGCGACACGCAGACCTTGGCCTCGGCCAGCAGCTTCTTGGCGAATTCCAGCGAACCCATGTGGGCGTAAGCCGGAGGAATCTTGGCCCAGACATACATCGAGGCTTTCGGGTTTTCCACCATCCAGCCCAGTTCATGCAGGCCTTTGACCAGCACATTGCGGCGCTGGCGATACTGCTCGGCGATATCAAGCACGCATTGCTGATCGCCTTCCAGCGCAGCGATGGCCGCCACTTGCAGCGGGGTGAAGGTGCCGTAGTCGTGGTAACTCTTGATCCGCGCCAGGGCGTTGACCAGTTCCGGGTTGCCGACCATGAAACCGATCCGCCAGCCCGCCATGTTGTAGCTCTTGGACAGGGTGAAAAACTCCACCGCGATGTCCTTGGCGCCGGGCACCTGCATGATCGACGGGGCTTTCCAGCCGTCGTAGACGATGTCGGCGTAGGCCAGGTCGTGAACCACCAGCACGTCGTACTGCTTGGCCAGCGCCACCACGCGCTCGAAGAAATCCAGCTCGACGCACTGCGCGGTGGGGTTGGACGGGAAGCCGAGAATCATCATTTTCGGCTTGGGGATCGAGCCGCGAATGGCTTTTTCCAGCTCGGCAAAGAAGTCCACGCCCGGAATCAGCGGTACCGAACGGACCTGGGCGCCAGCAATTACGGCGCCGTAGATATGAATCGGATAGCTCGGATTCGGCACCAGCACCGTGTCGCCCTGATCCAGGGTCGCCAGCATCAAATGCGCCAGGCCCTCTTTCGAGCCGATGGTGACGATGGCTTCGTCTTCCGGATCGATATCGACGTCGTAGCGTTTTTTGTACCAGTTGGAAATCGCCCGACGCAGACGCGGAATGCCACGCGAAGTCGAGTAGCCGTGAGTGTCTTCACGTTGGGCAACGGTGACCAGTTTTTCGACGATATGCGGTGGGGTTGGCCCGTCCGGGTTGCCCATGCTCAAGTCGATGATGTCTTCACCACGACGGCGAGCGGCCATTTTCAGCTCGGCGGTGATGTTGAATACGTACGGGGGAAGTCGATCGATGCGCGCAAAACGGCGCGGCGAAGGTAAGTCTGCCATGGAGGCCTCTGAAGACGTAAGCGCCCGGAACCGTCCGAGCGACGTTGGCCACATGCGGTGGCCTGTGCGGAAGATAAAGGCGCTGATGGCGTTTTGTCTAGAGCAGATGCCAAATTCGACGCGAGACCGTAGGAGCGGCTTCAGCCGCGAGCAGCGTTCGCCGTCGAGTTGTGCGCGGGTGCCAATGACGGCCTCCCGGCTAAAGCCGGTCCTACGGGATGGATTCGAATTCAAAGCGCCAGCAATTCTCTCAACCCCAACAACAACAGAAAATGCAGCGGATAAATTGCATAGGCCCAGCGACGCATGGGTTTGACCGGAAAAGGTAATCGCCGACGCAGCAACGCCAGACCCAATAACGGCGCGATCAGACACGCAACCATCGACCCAATGGAAATCGGATCGCCCCAGGCCGCGCCCGCGAACATCTGCGGCCAGGCATTGCCCGCCAGGCAGACCGCGCCGGGCAGTGCCGCGAACCACAGCGGGCGGCGCAGCACCAGCAAAAAAGCCACCGGCAGCAGCACGCCGAAAAAGCCGAACATCAGTTGCTGCTGCAATACGGCCGCGACCAGCAGCGCAGCAATGGCCAGCACCCGGGTGATCGGCAGCGGATGGCGCCAGCCTTGGGCGACCAGCAAGCCGAGTATCAACGTCGGCAGCACGTTTAGCGTGTCGGCATCGTGCATGAACAGGCGATAAGGAATTTCGGAAAGCCCGGCGAACAACAGCAGCCAGCCCAGATAGCGCCACTGCACTTTCGGATCGGGGAACAGCGCAGTCTTGCGCCCCAGATTCACGGCAATCGCCAGGCAGAACCACGGAAAGGCGAAGCGCCCCGGCACGTACAGAACGTTTACCGACCAGCCGACATAGCGCAGGTGATCGAGCACCATGCTCAACATTGCCAGCCACTTGAGCAGGTCCAGCGCCTTGTCGCGTCCAGGCAGGTAAGGCGGGTTCGACAGATCCATAGCGCTCCTGTTTGGTTAAATTTTTCAAGCCCGTTGGAGCGAGGCTTGCCCGCGAATCAGTCGCCGCGGTGGGACAGGTATATCTCGTTATAGTTATTCGCGGGCACGCCTCGCTCCAACCGGTTTTGAAACCTCGCGATCTTCGCTACAGTGCGCACCATAATCAATGACAAGGAACCGGCCATGACCGATAAAAGCCAGCAGTTTGCCAGCGACAACTATTCGGGTATCTGTCCCGAGGCATGGGCTGCCATGGAACAGGCCAACCATGGCCACCAACGCGCGTATGGCGATGACCAATGGACCGCCCGCGCTTCGGATGATTTCCGCAAACTGTTCGAAACCGACTGTGAAGTGTTTTTCGCCTTCAACGGTACGGCGGCCAACTCCCTGGCACTTTCATCGTTGTGCCAGAGCTATCACAGCGTTATCTGTTCGGAAACCGCCCACGTCGAGACTGACGAATGCGGCGCGCCGGAGTTTTTCTCCAACGGCTCCAAGCTGCTGACCGCCCGCAGCGAAAACGGCAAGCTGACGCCGGAATCGATCCGCGAAGTCGCCCTCAAGCGTCAGGATATTCATTACCCCAAACCGCGTGTCGTGACGTTGACCCAGGCCACGGAAGTCGGCAGCGTCTATCAGCCTGAAGAACTCAAGGCGATCAGCGCCACCTGCAAAGAGCTGAACCTGAATCTGCACATGGACGGCGCGCGGTTTTCCAATGCCTGCGCTTTCCTGGATTGTTCGCCAGCCGAGCTGACCTGGAAATCCGGGGTCGACGTGTTGTGCTTTGGCGGCACCAAGAACGGTATGGCGGTGGGCGAGGCGATTCTGTTTTTCAACCATGACCTGGCTGAAGATTTCGACTATCGCTGCAAACAGGCCGGGCAACTGGCGTCGAAAATGCGCTTCCTGTCTGCGCCCTGGGTCGGCTTGCTGGAAAACGACGCCTGGCTCAAACACGCACGGCACGCCAACCACTGCGCGCAGTTGCTGGCTGAACTGGTCAAGGATATTCCCGGCGTGGAGCTGATGTTCCCGGTGCAGGCCAACGGCGTGTTTCTGCAATTGTCGGAACCGGCCATCGCGGCGCTTACCGCCAAGGGCTGGCGCTTCTACACCTTCATCGGCAACGGCGGCGCACGTTTCATGTGTTCGTGGGACACCGAAGAAGACCGCGTGCGCGAGCTGGCGGCAGATATTCGGTTGGTGATGGGGGCTTGAGATTGTTGGCGCGGTGTTGATCTTGTGGGAGCAAGCTTGCTTGCGAAGGCGTTATTCAGATTCCAAAAATGCTCTTTGGATGTACTGGCCTCTTCGCGAGCAAGCTCGCTCCCACACAGTCTGCACAGGTGGTATCGGTTGCTTCAGCTCTGCGCGATGGTCTTGGAAATCACTTCCACCGTCGCGTCGATCTGCTGCTGGCAGCGGTCGAGCTCGACCTGATGCTGCTTTTTCAGTTCGACCTGCTGCGAGCACAGGTTCAGCGCGGCCAGGACCAGCAGGCGGTCGCCGATCAGGCTTGGGTATTTACGCTTGGTGTCGATCAATGAGGCCTTGAGCATGGCCGTTGCCTGCAGCAGGGTTTGTTCTTCCCCGGCCGGCGCCTTGATCGAGTAGTCGTTACCCATGATCGAAACGACCGTCACCCCGTTTCCATGAGTACTCATGCGCTGACGGCGCTGGCGCTGGTGGCGCGGTCAACCAAAGCCTGGATGCGGGCGGCGGTGGCGCCTTGCTTTTCTTCCTGCTCCATCAGACTCAGTTGCAGACTGTCGTTGTCATCCTTGGCTTGAGCCAGTTCGGCGCTGAGCTGCGCGTTCGTGTTTTGCAGTTGCTGGTTCTGTTGCACCAGGTCTCCTACAAGTTGTTCCAATTGGCTCAGGGATGCTTCCAACATTTTGAATTCTCTAGCTGATTTCAACGGGCGCACACGATAAAGAAAAGTCACTGCGCATGCCAGACTTTATCAGGACCGTCGGCCCTTCAAATACCGGTACTTCAGCGCGCGAGCCTCCTCAACGAGGTAAACGCATAAGGACCCTTGTTGACTGCCGTTTGGCGATCTGGTTCCGGCTACTCGTCAGACCGGCACCTTTTGTCAGTCTTCCAGCGTGGTTGTGACCTAACGCCGCAGCTCCTTTTATCCGGGGCGCCTCAAGTCTTCGGCGCCGCGACCGATAGGCATGGCAATCCGCTGCATTTGCTCTTCCGCTCGCAAGGAATGCGCCGCCACTTCTGGAGATATTATGTCCCTACGTAACATGAACATTGCCCCGCGCGCATTCCTCGGGTTTTCTTTCATCGGTGCCTTGATGCTGATCCTCGGTATTTTCGCGCTGACGCAGATGAGCAAGATTCGCGATGCTGGTGATCAGGTCGCGCAAGACAACGTCCCCAGCATCCAGAGCCTGAACGGTCTCACTGTGGCGGGTATCCGCATGCGGGTTCTGTCCTATCGTCTGCTCACCAATCGTGAGGCGGATGTCCAGGAGAAGACCATCGGATTGTTTGCTGAGCGCAACCGTCAGATAAGCGATGCTCAGGTGATTTATGAAAAATTGATCTCGTCTCCTGAAGAGCGGACGGCCTACACCGAGTATGTGCAGCTGCTGGGTGAGTACCGCCAGATTGAAGCACGCATCATTGGCTTGAGCCGCGCGGGCAATGTCGAGGAGATGGCCAGGCTGCTCAATGGCGAATCCGCAGCCAACTCGGACAAGATGAATGTGGTCCTGGGCAAGCTGTCCGACCTCAACAGCAAGCAATTGACCGTCACCAACCATGCTGCTGCCAAGGAATATTCATCGGCGTTCAATCTGGTGGTCGCTCTGCTGATCGCCGCCACGATTCTGACCATGCTGTTCGCCTGGCTGCTGACCAAGAGCATCACTCAGCCAATCGCGGCGGCGCTGGAAGCTGCGGAAACTATCGCTGAAGGCAATCTGACTCGCCCGATCAAGGTCGACGGTACGGACGAAGCCGGTCGCTTGTTGGCGGCGATGCAGAAAATGCAGGAAAAACTGCGCGACACACTGATGCATATTTCCGGCTCGGCGACGCAACTGGCGTCTGCGGCTGAAGAACTCAACGCCGTCACCGATGAAAGCGCGCGCGGCCTGACCCAACAGAACAACGAAATCGAGCAGGCAGCCACTGCGGTCAATGAAATGACCAGCGCCGTGGAAGAAGTTGCGCGCAATGCGATCAGCACCTCTGACGCATCGAAAAGCGCGACCACGTCAGCGGGCGATGGTCGTGATCTGGTCATGGAAACGGTCAGCGCCATCGAGCGCATGAGCGGCGACGTGCAGAGCACTGCGGAGTTGATCGGCAACCTGGCCAATGAATCCCGGGATATTGGCAAGGTGCTGGACGTGATTCGCGGTCTTGCGGATCAGACCAACCTGCTGGCCCTCAACGCTGCCATCGAAGCTGCACGGGCCGGTGAAGCCGGGCGCGGGTTTGCGGTGGTTGCCGATGAAGTGCGGGCGCTTGCCCATCGCACGCAGCAGTCCACCAGCGAAATCGAACGCATGATCGGCAGCATTCAGGGCGGCACCGAACAAGCGGTCAACTCCATGCGCAACAGCACCGAACGGGCCGAGTCGACCTTGAACATCGCCAAAGGCGCTGGCCTGGCGCTGGACACCATCAATACCGCCATCGTCGAGATCAATGAGCGCAACCTGGTGATCGCCAGCGCGGCGGAAGAACAGGCGCAGGTTGCACGGGAAGTGGATCGCAATCTGGTCAACATCCGCGACCTGTCGGCGCAGTCCTCAGACGGCGCCAACCAGACCAGCGCGGCCAGCGGCGAGCTGACGCGCCTGGCGGTTGATCTGAACAGTATGGTTGCGCGGTTTAGTTTGTAGGGATACACCGCAATCCCGTAGGACCGGCTTTAGCCGGGAGATGACCATTCCATACGCCACATGTGCGTTGTTGGAGCGGCTGCCCTCCCGGCTAAAGCCGGTCCTACGAGCCGGTCCTACACCTCAGGCGATTAATACTCGATCCGCACATCACCCTTGGGCACGCTGCAGCACGACAGGATGTAGCCTTCTTCGACATCTTCGTCGGTGATGCCGCCGTTGTGTTCCATTTCCACTTCGCCGCTTAGTTTCATGACCTTGCAGGTGCCGCAGATGCCCATGCCGCAGGCTTTGGGGATCATCAGGCCGAGTTTGGCGGCTGCGGCGTGGACGGTTTCGCCCGGTGCCACGCGGATGCTCTTGCCGGTGTCGGTGAATTCCACCTGATGCAGCTCCGAGGCATCGACTTCTGGTGCGTCGGCGGCGATTTCCGCTTGTTCCACGGCGTCGGCGCGGGCTTCCGGCGGCGTCTGGCCGAAGGATTCCTCGTGGTACTGCGCCATATTGAAGCCGTTGCTCTCCAGCAGACGCTTGATTGCGTTCATGTACGGCGTCGGTCCGCAGCAGAACACTTCGCGCTCGAGGAAGTCCGGGGCCATCAGTTCCAGCATTTTCTGGTTCAGATAGCCGCGATAACCGGCCCAGGGCTCACCCAATCCGTGTTTTTCGCAGACCAGATGCAGGCTGAAGTTATCGATCCGCGACGCCATGTGTTCCAGCTCGCGGTGATAAATGATGTCCTTGGGCGAGCGCGCACTGTGCACGAAGACCATGTCGACGTTGGCGTTGGTGTCGTAGAACCAGCGCGCCATGGACATTACCGGCGTGATGCCGACGCCGCCGCTGAGGTAGAGAATCTTCGGGTTCGGGAAGTCGATGGCGTTGAACAGGCCCACCGGCCCGTGGACGGCCAGTTCCTGGCCTTCATGCAGCGTGTCGTGCAGCCAGTTGGAAACCTTGCCGCCCGGCACGCGCTTGATGGTGATCGAGAAGCTGTACGGCACCGAGGGCGAACTGGAAATGGTGTAAGAGCGCATTACCGGCACGCCGTCGATTTCCAGCTCCAGGGTCACGAACTGGCCGGGCTTGAAGAAGAACAGGATCGGCTGGTCGGCCATGAAGCAGAAGGTGCGCACGTCCCAGGTTTCCTGAATCACTTTGACGACGCGAACCAGGTGACGGCCGTTGGCCCATGTCTGGGTATTTACCGGGCTGAGGAAGCTTTGGGACATGCTGAATCTCCACGGCCGACTGTCGGCCTCATGATGCGAATTCTGCGTAAGGCGCAGACAGCCCACTTACCTATCAGCGACATCGGCGTACTTATCGCGACCAGCCCTTTGCTGCCGGGGTTCGCGCGTCGGGAACGGATTCGGCCATGTCGCCCATGGATAAGGCGAAGTTTGCGCCGAACTTCACACTCGCCACTCAATAGTTACCAAAAAAACTATTCTTGAGCATGAGCGATAAAACAATCGTCGCCTTGCGTGCAAACCGTTGCAAAGAACCGTATCAGCCACATTCGCCGACCGTTAGAAGACACGGTCATGAGGACTTCAACGATGGACGTCACCGCAACCTTGAGCTTGGGCGATCCGCTGGAACCTGCACGTAAGGCCACTGCCGAAATGCTGCAGAATCGCGAGCGCACGTATTCGCTGCCGCAGCCTTTCTACAGTGATGAGCGGCTGCATGAAATCGACATGCAGGAAATCTTTCACAAAGAGTGGCTGATTGCAGGCATGACCTGCGAGATCCCGGCCAAGGGCAACTACCTGACGTTGCAGATCGGCAAGAATCCAGTGCTGATCGTGCGCGGCTCCGATGGTGTGGTGAATGCGTTCCACAACGTCTGCCGCCATCGTGGCTCGCGGCTTTGCACCGGTGAGAAAGGCAAGGTCGCCAAGCTGGTTTGCCATTATCACCAGTGGACCTACGAGCTGGACGGCCGTCTGTTGTTCGCCGGCAGCGAGATGGGCAGCGATTTTGACATGAGCAAATTCGGCCTCAAGCCGATCAACGTCAAGACCGCTGGCGGCTACATCTTCATCTGCCTGGCGGAAAACCCTCCGGCCATCGATGAGTTCCTGCAGACGCTCAAGCACTACATGGAACCCTACGACATGGAAAACACCAAGGTGGCAGTGCAAAGCACCTTGATGGAAAAGGCCAACTGGAAGCTGGTGCTGGAAAACAACCGCGAGTGCTACCACTGCAACGCGTCGCACCCGGAACTGCTGAACACGTTGCTGGAATGGGATGACGTCACCGATCCGCGCGCCACCCAGTCGTTCAAGGACCACGTCGCCGAGTCGGCCGCTGCCTGGGATGCCGAACAGATTCCTTATGCCCACGCCAGCTTCGGCCTGCGTAACCGCATCGTGCGCATGCCGCTGCTCAAGGGCACCGTGTCCATGACCATGGACGGCAAGCAAGGCAGCAAGAAGCTCATGGGCCGGATCAAGAATCCGGATCTGGGTTCGATGCGCATCCTGCACCTGCCCCACGCCTGGAACCACTGCATGGGCGATCACGTCATCGTGTTCACCGTGTGGCCAATCAGCGCCCAGGAAACCATGGTCACCACCAAGTGGCTGGTGCACAAGGACGCCGTGGAAGGCGTTGACTACGACGTCGCGCGGCTGCGGCAAGTCTGGGACGCCACCAACGACCAGGACCGCCGTCTGGCCGAAGAAAACCAGCGCGGGATCAACTCCACCGCCTACCAGCCAGGCCCGTACTCCAAGACCTACGAGTTCGGCGTGGTCAACTTCATCGACTGGTACAGCGCCCGCATGCTGGAAAACCTCGGTGCTGAACCGGCGCCGTATCTGAAGGGTGTAGCGGTTAATCACGAGTGAGGTAAATCTGATAGGCCCAGTGTGGGAGCGAGCTCCCACACGTTATACGTAGATACCAACAACTTATCCACAGAGTCGCCCGCAGTCCTTGTGGGAAACCCGTCTGAAGCCCCAAAAAACCTAATAAAAAACCGTGACTTATCCAGATTGTCACTTCTGGACAGCTATTGCCTATTATTTGATCAATCCCCGAAAGGCCACGGTTTTAAAGGTGTGTAGAGGACCGCAAACACCTTATCCACAGAAGCGCCAACAGAGTTTGGGGGCAACTTTGCGGGGATCGGGTTTCATCTGTGGAAAACTACTGAAATGGCTGTATTTAGCGGTGGACAAACCGGGATGCTGCTTATTCGACAGCGATTGATTGTTTTTTGTACGATTGTCTGGAGGGCAAGTAATTAAAGGCGTGCAGCGGTTAGCGAACAACTTGTCCACAGAAGCGCCAACAGACTTTGTGGGCAACTATTGATGAGTGGCGGATGTTTATCCACAGCAGGAAGCTCGGTAATTCAAGGGTTTACGCTGGTCAGAATTCGATCAGTGGGCTGGAGAGGGCGGATTGTATGGGTTTTGGGGATGAGCGAACATGTTATCCACAGACTGGTTAACAAGGATTGTTAACAACTATGCCCGTTGGAGCGAGGCTCTCGCGCGAAGAACGATAACGCGGCAGGTCTGGTGCACCGAGGCGCCTGGTTCGCGGGCAAGCCTCGCTCCAACGGACCGCTGGACTGCTGGACCTGTGGGAGCCGAGCTTGCTCGCGAAGAGCGATAACGCGGTAGGTCTGGTGCACCGAGGCGCCGGGTTCGCGGGCAAGCCTCGCTCCAATGGACCGCTGGACCTGTGGGAGCCGAGCTTGCTCGCGAAGAGCGATAACGCGGCAGGTTAAAACGAATGACTCCGCTGCCGCCGACGCCACTGGCTCAAGCACTGCTCCAGCTGCGCGGGGCTGTCGATCTGTTGGCGGCGGGCGTGGCTGAAGAGGATCATCGCCAGTTCGGCGGTCACCAGGGCGTCGGCGCTGGCGTTGTGGCGTTCTTCGGCTTGCAGGCCAAAGAAGGCGGTCCAGTCATCCAGTCCGGCCTGGCGCAGATTCGCCTGGGGGAAGAGCATCGGAGCGATTTCCGCCACGTCGAAAAAACGCTGCTCCAGGCGGTAATCGAGGCTTTCCTTCAAGGCCCGGCCAAGCATGTGCTGATCGAATGGCGCGTGAAACGCCAGCAGCGGGCTGTTGCCGACGAACTCCATGAAATCCAGCAGCGCTTGCACCGGTTCACTGCCGGCAGCAATGGCGCTAGGCCCGAGCCCGTGAATCAATACCGCCGGGCTCAGCTTGTGGTCGACGCGCAACAAGGTGCGTTCGAACTGTTGGCTCAGGTCGATGGCGCCGTCTTCGATCACCACGGCACCGATGGATAGCACCTGATCGCGATTCATGTTCAGGCCACTGGTTTCCAGGTCGAACACCACCCAGCGTTGCTTGCGCAGCGAATCTTCGCTGAGCGCCGCGACGGGCGCAAGGTTGGCCAGACGCTGTTTGTCGCGGTGCTCCAGGGTCGGTTTTGGCGGACGCGGCCGCAGCCATTCAAACAGATTCATAGTTGATAGCGCAGGGTCAGGCTGGTTTGCAGACGTTGGGCCTGGCGCAGGGATTCGCGCAGGATGCGGCGGTCCAGATGATTGAGGGTGTCCGGATCGATCCGGTTGGAATACGGCAGGTTCTGGCGACTCTGCAATTGATGCTGCTGCATACGGGTCTGCTGGATGAAGTGGTAAGCCTCTTCGTACGCGGCGCCGTCCAGCCGGTCGATCACCTCGCGCTCCACCAGTTGGCGCAGGCGTTCCAGGGTGTTATTGGCTTCGATGCCATTGGCCAGCGCCAGCAAGCGGGCACCGTCGACAAATGGTGTCAGGCCTTGGGTCTTGAGATCCAGAGTGTCTTTGTCGCTGCCTTTGCGGGCCAGCACGAAATCCTTGAAGCGCCCCACTGGCGGGCGTTGGCGCAGGGCGTTCTCGGCCATCATGCGCTGGAACAACCGATTGTCGCCGACCTGTTCCAGCACGCTACGGCGCAACTGGTCGCAGCCGTGCTCGTCGCCCCAGACCACGCGCAAGTCGAAATAAATACTGGAGGCCAGCAGGTTCTCTGGTGTCGCTTCGCGGATGAATGCGGCGAAGCGCCGGGACCATTCAACGCGTGACAGGCACAGCTCCGGGTTGCCCGCCATGATATTGCCTTTGCACAGCGTGAACCCGCACTGCGCCAGGCTCTGATTGATGCGTTCGGCAATCGGCAGCAGCAGCGCCCGAATCTGCGTCGCTTCGGCAAAGTCCCGGGCTTCGAAAAGAATGCCGTTGTCCTGATCGGTGTGCAGCGTTTGCTCGCGGCGGCCTTCGCTGCCGAAACACAACCAGCTGAACGGAATGCCTGGGTCGCCTTTTTCTTCCAGGGTCAGCTCGATCACACGACACACCGTGTGATCGTTGAGCAGGGTGATGATCTGGGTGATCTGGGTCGAGGACGCGCCGTGGGCGAGCATGCGATCCACCAACTGCACGATGTCGCCGCGCAGGTTGCTCAGGCTTTCGATGCGTGGCGCGTTGCGGATGGTCCGCGCCAGATGCACCAGGTCGACCCGCTGCAAGGAAAACAGATCCCGCTCGGACACCACGCCGCACAGCCGCCCATCCTTGACCAGGCACACGTGGGCGATGTGCCGACCGGTCATGGCGATGGCGGCATCGAACGCGCTGGCGTCCGGGCTGAGGTGGAACGGCGCTTGGGTCATGTGCGACTGGATCGGCTGGCTGAAGTCGGTATCGATCTCGGCCACCGCCTCGCGCAAGTCGCGCAGAGTGAAAATCCCCAGCGGCGCTTGCTGCGCATCGACGATCACGATGCTGCCGACCTGTTGTTCATGCATGAGTTTCACGGCTTCACGCAGCGGCGTTTGCGGGCTGCACATGACCGGATGCCGCATGGCCAGCTCGCCAAGGCGGGTGTTCAGTGAGTACTGGGTGCCAAGGGTTTCCGCCGCGCGCTGCTGGACTTGCTGGTTCACCTGGTCGAGCAGGCTGCTGACGCCACGCAAGGCGAAGTCACGGAAGGTGGTCGACAGCGCGAACAGCTTGATGAACGCCTGTTTGTTCAGTTGCAGGCAGAAGGTGTCTTCGGCCGCCAGATGCTCGGTGCGCGTGGCGCGTTCGCCCAGCAATGCGGCCAGCGGGAAGCATTCGCCGGTGGTGATTTCGAAGGTGGTTTCGGTTCCGCCCTTGGCGGTGTGCGGCCGCTCGCCGACGACACGTCCTTGCTTGACGATATAAAAGTGCTCTACTGGACCATCAGCAGGCTTGATGATGCTTTCGTCCACCGCGTAAAAACGCAGCTGGCATTGTTCGACCAGATACGCGAGATGAGCGCTCTCCATCTGGTTGAATGGCGGGAATTTTTGCAGGAACTGCATGGTGCCGTGGATGTTCTGCAACACCGCTGTTTTGCCCGCCTGGGCGAATGCATCCGCTTTGCTCATGACCTGTACCGCGTCTTCTTATTGATGGTCATGGTCGTCCGCTTGTCGGACAGTGCCCATTGGACGTAAGTCTTACATTGACGAAAAGATTTCTAGCGACCAGCGGCATGGTGTAAAAAGCAGTTACGCGAAGGCTTTGGACAGCAAACAATCGCCGGCAGGACGCCGACCACAGCATGCAGACGTAACCGGCCAGGTGTCCGGTTGGCTGCCAGTCTCAGGGCAAGGGAATCAGGCGCAGATGTTCGATTACGATATTTTGAGCGATGAAGAGCGCGAAGCGCTAAACGAAGTGATGCTCGCCGCATTGCCCGATTCGCCGCAGCGGGTGTTGATCGTCGACGACGATCGCGATGCTCGTGAGTTGTTGGCCGAGATTCTCAGCCTCAATGACATCAGCTGTATGACCGCCGCTGGCGGCACCAGCGCCATGCACTTGATCGAAACGCGGGAGTCCATCGGACTGCTGATCACCGACCTGCGCATGGCCCCATGCAACGGCCTGGACCTGATCCGCAAGGTGCGTGAATCCGAACGCGCTTCGTTGCCGATCATCATCATTTCCGGCGACGCCAACGTGCGCGATGCCATCGATGCGATGCATTTGAGCGTGGTGGATTTCCTGCTCAAGCCGATCAACACCAAGCAGTTGCTGAAGTTGGTCAAGCGGGAGTTGGGGTTGGTGTGAAGGGGGTATACACCCCGGTAGGAGGGGACTTGTCCCCGAAGAGGACGGTGCAAACGCTGAAGATCTTTCTCGGCAGCCCCGACTGATACACGATTCGTAGGACCGGCTTTAGCCGGGAGATTGCCCTCCCGGCTAAAGCCGGTCCTACGGCGCGGTGCGTGTTTACAACCCGTTTTTAGCCTTGAACTCCCGACGCCGACGGTGCAAGACCGGCTCGGTGTAGCCGTTCGGCTGTTTGCTGCCTTCGATGACCAGCTCCACTGCAGCCTGGAATGCGATATTGCTATCGAAGTCCGGTGCCAAAGGGCGATACAGCGGATCATTGGCGTTCTGTCGGTCAACCACGGGCGCCATGCGCTTGAGGCTGTCCATCACCTGAGTCTGATCGACCACGCCGTGACGTAGCCAGTTGGCCATGTGCTGACTGGAGATACGCAGCGTCGCGCGGTCTTCCATCAGGCCGATGTCGTTGATGTCCGGCACCTTCGAGCAACCCACGCCCTGATCGATCCAGCGCACCACATACCCGAGGATGCCCTGGGCGTTGTTGTCCAGTTCGTTCTGGATCTCTTCCGGCGTCCAGTTGGCATTGGTGGCCAGCGGGATGGTCAGGATGTCGTCCACCGATGCGCGGGTTCGCTGCGCCAGTTCCGCCTGACGCGCGAACACGTCAACCTTGTGATAGTGCAACGCGTGCAGCGCAGCAGCGGTTGGCGATGGCACCCAGGCGGTGTTGGCACCGGCCAGCGGGTGAGCGATTTTCTGTTCGAGCATTGCTGCCATCAAGTCCGGCATGGCCCACATGCCCTTGCCAATCTGGGCCCGACCTTGCAGGCCGCAGCTCAGGCCGATATCGACGTTCCAGTTCTCGTAGGCACCGATCCACTTTTCCGCCTTCATCTGCGCCTTGCGCACGACCGGGCCAGCTTCCATGGACGTGTGGATTTCATCGCCCGTGCGGTCGAGGAAACCTGTGTTGATGAACACGACACGCTCGCTCGCTGCCTTGATGCAGGCCTTGAGATTGACCGTGGTGCGGCGCTCTTCGTCCATGATCCCGACCTTCAGCGTGTTGCGCGGCAGGTTGAGGACATCTTCGATGCGACCGAACAGTTCGTTGGTAAAGGCCGCTTCTTCCGGGCCGTGCATCTTTGGTTTGACGATGTAGACCGATCCGCTGCGGCTGTTGCGGCGGGTATTGTTGCCGTTGAGGCTGTGAATCGCGGCGAGGCTGGTCAACAAGCCATCAAGAATGCCCTCGGGGATTTCCTGGCCCTGTTGGTCGAGAATCGCGTCAATGGTCATCAAGTGACCGACGTTACGCACGAACAGCAGCGAGCGACCGTGCAGCGTGACTTGTTCGCCATTCGGTGCGGTGTAGACGCGGTCGGCGTTCATGGTGCGGGTAAAGGTTTCGCCGCCCTTGGCAACCTGTTCGGCGAGATCGCCTTTCATCAGGCCCAGCCAGTTGCGGTAGACCACGACTTTGTCGTCGGCATCGACGGCGGCGATGGAATCTTCGCAGTCCATGATGGTGGTCAGCGCGGCTTCCATCAGCACGTCTTTAACGCCGGCCGGATCAGTCTGACCCACCGGGCTGGTCGCATCGATCTGGATTTCGAAGTGCAGGCCGTTGTGCTTGAGCAGCACGGCGAACGGCGCGGGGGTGTCGCCCTGGAAGCCGATCAGCTGGGTGTCGTCCTTGAGGCCGGTATTGCTGCCGCCCTTGAGGCTGATCACCAGTTTGCCGTCGATCAATTTGTAACCGGTGGAATCCACGTGCGAGCCGGCAGCCAATGGCGCGGCTTCATCAAGAAAGGCCCGAGCAAAGGCGATGACCTTGTCGCCGCGTACCTTGTTGTAGCCTTTGCCTTTCTCGGCGCCGTCGGCTTCGCTGATGGCATCGGTGCCATAGAGTGCGTCATACAGCGAGCCCCAGCGGGCATTCGACGCGTTGAGGGCGAAGCGGGCATTCATCACCGGCACCACCAGTTGCGGGCCAGCCATGCGGGCAATTTCTTCGTCGACGTTTTGCGTCGTGATCTGGAAATCTGCGGCTTCTGGCAGCAGGTAACCGATTTCCTGAAGGAAACTTTTATAGGCCGCGGCGTCGTGAGCCTGTCCGGCATGGGATTGATGCCAGGCGTCGATTTGCGCCTGCAAGTCATCACGTTTGGCGAGCAGGGCTTCGTTCCTGGGTGCCAGCTCGTTGATGAGCTTGTCTGCACCGGCCCAGAACGCTTCAGTATTCAGACCGGTTCCGGGAATCGCTTCGTTGTTCACGAAGTCGAACAGCACCTTGGCGACCTGCAGGCCACCGACTTGAACGTGTTCAGTCATTGCACTTGCCTCACTCTGCTCAGCTTTTTACGCTCGAAGGGGAGCGCTCTTTTATTAGGGATCAACGTTGTGTAGTGCGCGACGCGGCATACTACATGAAGCGCCGTCGGGTGAAAACGAGACTAAATATGTCACCAAGCGACTGGATTTACATGGACGGTCACGATAAAGAGCAGGATGTTCTCAAAATCGTGCGCAGTTGTTCCAGTTAAATCTGGAAATCGTACACAGTCTGGTTATTCAAGCGTCGTGAGGTGCTCTTGTCAGCCTTGCCTATACTTGCTCGACGACTACCCGTCAGCAGAAGGAGTTACCTGTGGATCATTTTGTCGTCACTGTTGTTGCACCGGATAAACCAGGCCAGGTCGAGCGCATCGCCGATTGCATTGCGCAACATGGCGGCAACTGGCTGGAAAGCCGTATGTCGCGAATGGCCGGTCAATTCGCCGGGATCGTGCGTGTGCAGGTGCCGGCGGATAACCGGGAAGAATTGAAGAGCGCATTGCAGGCGCTGGCCGAGCAGGACATTCGTGTGTTGTTTGCTGAAAGCAGCACCGAACCTTTGGTGGGCTGGAAATCCATTGGCATGGAGCTGGTGGGCAATGATCGCCCCGGCATCGTCCGCGACATCACCGGGTTGCTGACCAAACTGGGCGTCAACGTCGAAAAGCTGGTTACCGAAGTCAATCCCGCGCCCATGAGCAGCGAGCCGCTGTTCCACGCTGAAGCGATACTTGGCGTACCGCTGACGCTTTCTCTGGATCTATTGCAGGAACGTCTGGAAACCCTGGCGGATGATTTGATGGTGGATCTGGTGCTGCGCACCGAGCTTTGATCTGTTTGGAGCTTTACCCGTTGGAGCGAGGCTTGCCCGCGAAGAACGATAACGCGGTGGATCTGGTCCAGCGAGGCGCCTGATTCGCGGGCAAGCCTCGCTCCAACGGGGTGTTTGTTTTTTGATCAGTCCCTGCGGCGCATGGTCAGCCAGGCATCAACGCTATAAATCGCCAGCCCGCTCCAGATGAATGCGAAGGTGATCAGCGTGGCGGTGGTCAGCTGTTCGCCGTACACCAGCACGGCCAGCGCCAACACCAGCGTGGGTGCGACGTATTGCAGGAAACCCAGCGTCGTATAAGGCAAGTGACGTGCCGCTGCGTTGAAACACACCAGGGGCACCAACGTCACCGGTCCGGCCGCTGCCAGCCAGATCGCCTGGGAGGTGGTCCAGAATTCCGGTTGCGCGCTGTGCGCCATGGGATTGAGCAGCAACCAGCCCGCCGCCAGCGGCACCAGCAACCAGGTTTCCACCACCAGACCCGGCAACGCCGCGACCGGCGCTTTTTTGCGGATCAGCCCGTAGCAGCCGAAGGTCAGCGCGAGCACCAGCGACACCCACGGCAGGCTGCCAAAATGCCAGACCTGTTGCGCAACGCCGGTTGCAGCCAGAATCACCGCCAGCCATTGCAGACGCCTGAGGCGCTCGCCGAGCAACACCATCCCCAGCAACACGTTAACTATCGGGTTGATGTAGTAGCCGAGGCTGGCTTCCACCATGCGCCCGTTATTCACCGCCCAGACATACACCAGCCAGTTGCCGGCGATCAAAGAGCCGCTGACGGCTAGCACCGCGAAGCGCTGTGGATTCTCGCGTAACTCGCGCCACCAGCCTGGATGCTTCCAGACCATCAGCAATAAAGAGCCGAACAACGCCGACCAAAGCACTCGGTTGACGATGATTTCCACCGATGGCACTTCGGCAATGGCTTTGAAATAAAGAGGGAACAGGCCCCAGATGGTGTAGGCGCTCAGGCCGAGAATATACCCGCGACGCGGGTTGGCAGCTTGCATAAGGGGTCCTGTTGGCAGGTTGTCGTTGTGTGCAAGATTGATTCTGTAAACGCAGTGTCCTTCACAGCGTTGCCGCGCCTTGGCAAGCGCGGCATGCCGGAAATCAGAACAGCTTCAGCGGTTCCTCATTGAGGGCCGACAATTGCTCGCGCAGGGCAAGCACCTGGTCGCCCCAATAACGCTCGGTGCCGAACCACGGGAAACTGTGCGGGAACGCCGGGTCATCCCAGCGCCGCGCCAGCCAGGCGCTGTAATGCATCAGACGCAGCGCACGCAAGGGTTCGATCAACGCCAGTTCGCGCGGATTGAAGTCGTGGAATTCGTTGTAGCCGTCCATCAATTCCGACAACTGCCCCAGACATTCCTGACGATCCCCCGCGAGCATCATCCAGATGTCCTGCACCGCAGGCCCCATCCGACAGTCATCGAGATCGACGATGTGGAACATCTCGTCGCGGGCCATCATGTTGCCAGGGTGGCAATCGCCATGCATGCGGATGTTCTGATGCGGCGTTGCGGCGTAGACATCTTCGACGCGCTTGAGCAGATCCTTGGCCACTGACTCGTAAGCCGGCAAGAGGCTGCGCGGGATGCAGTTGTTTTGCAACAGGAAATCCAGCGAGTCCTGACCGAAGTTTTTCACGCCCAGTGCTTCGCGATGCGCGAAGGGTTTGGTCGCGCCCACTGCATGAATCCGCCCCAGCAATTGGCCGAGACGATACAGCTGGTCAAGATTGCCCGGCTCCGGAGCCCGGCCGCCGCGACGCGGGAACAGGGTGAAGCGAAAGCCCGCGTGTTCAAACAGCGTTTCGCCGTTGTGCACCATGGGCGCGACGACCGGGATGTCCACTTCCGCCAGCTCGAAGGTGAAGCTGTGCTCTTCAAGGATCGCTTCGTTGGTCCAGCGCTGCGGTCGATAGAACTTGGCGATCAGCGGCTGGCCGTCTTCGATGCCAACCTGATAGACGCGGTTCTCGTAGCTGTTGAGCGCGAGAATGCGGGCGTCACTGAGAAACCCGATGCTTTCAACGGCATCAAGGACCAGGTCCGGCGTAAGTGTTGCAAACGGGTGAGCCATGCTTACTCCTGCGCGCAGCAGGCTGCCGCGTCGGGCCCGTGATGGTAGCGCAGACCGGGGTCGCATGGGTCGTCGGCTTTACAGCAAAGTCTTTCGCTGCAACCAAACTGTCATCGTTTGTTCGCCGTAACGCCATGTTGCAGCAGTAGTGTCGTCGCCAATGAGATCGATCTCAAAGGCGTGAACATGAGTGATTTGAAAGAGGTGGCGCGGCTGGCCGGGGTTTCCCGGGCGACTGCCGCGCGCGCCTTTGCTTCCCCCGACGTGGTACGTCCTGCGACACGCGACCAGGTGTTCGCCGCCGCCCGGCAACTGGGTTTCCGACCCAATCGTCTAGGCCGCCAGCTGCGTCTGCAAACCACCAATCTGATCGGCGTGATCGTGCCCAATCTGCTTAACCCGGTGTTCGCCGAGCAGTTCCAGGCGATGGAACGTGCTGCGCGGGCAAAGGGTTACAACTTGCTACTGGCAACCACCGACTACAGCAGCGAACGCGAGAGCGCGGTGGTCGAGGAATTGCTGCGCCAGCGGGTCGATGGCCTGGTGCTGACCGTCACCGATGCCGAGAGCAATCGGGTTCTGGAAAGCCTGGTCAGTGAAGACACGCCGTTCGTGCTGGCTTATCACCAGCCGGGCAATCCGCATTACAGCGCCGTGTCTGTGGATAACCGCGCCGGTATGGCGTTGGCGACACGCTACCTGCTCGATTGCGGCCATCGCCGGATCGGCATGGTGGCCGGTCCCGCGTTGCAGTCAGACCGCGCCCGCCTGCGCTACGCCGGTTATTGCGACGCCATGGCTGAGCGAGATTTGCCGAGCCTGCCGGTGATCGAAATGCCTGCGCATACACAAGCTGATTTCGCCGTGATCGAGGCGTCATTGCGCGGCCCGAACGCGCCGAGCGCCTTGGTCTGTTCCAACGATTTGCTGGCGATCAGCCTGATTGCCGAGCTGCGCCGCAACGGCTGGAGCGTTCCGGGCCAGCTTTCGGTCATCGGCTTTGACGGCATCGCCCTCGGCACTCAAATGCATCCGACGCTGTGCAGCGTCGTGCAACCCATTGCGACATTGGCCAGCACTGTGATCGATCAGTTGCTGGCCCAGATTGCTGGCGCTGCACCGATTTCCCATTGCCTGCCTTGCCATATCCGGCCGGGTGAAAGTACACAGCCCTACGAGGAGACGCTCCATGATCCGCTTCAGTAAAACTCTGGCAGCCCTGTTGTTGTGCGGCGTAGCCGGTCTGGCTCAGGCTGCCGAAACGGCCATTTGTTACAACTGCCCACCGGAATGGGCGGATTGGGGCGCGCAGCTCAAGGCAATCGCCGACACCACAGGTGTGCAGGTGCCGCTGGACAACAAGAATTCCGGCCAGTCGCTGGCACAAATCGTCGCGGAAAAAGCCGCGCCAGTGGCTGACGTGGTGTATTACGGCGTGACCTTCGGCTTGCAGGCGCAGAAGGCCGGCGTGGTCGGTACTTACAAACCCAAGGGCTGGGAGCAGATTCCGGTCGGTTTGAAAGACCCGGCAGGCCACTGGTTTGCCATTCACTCCGGGACCTTGGGCATCATGGTCAACGTCGATGCGCTGGGCGGTTTGCCGGTTCCGCAAAGCTGGGCCGATCTGCTCAAGCCTGAATACAAAGGTATGGTCGGCTACCTCGATCCGTCCAGCGCCTTTGTCGGTTACGTGTCCGCCGTGGCGATCAACCAGGCCATGGGCGGCACACTGGATAACTTCGGGCCGGCCATCAATTACTTCCAGAAACTGGCGAAAAACTCGCCCATCGTTCCCAAGCAGACGGCTTATGCCCGAGTGCTGTCCGGCGAGCTGCCGATTCTGGTGGATTACGATTTCAACGCCTATCGCGCTCGTTACAAGGACAAGGCCAACGTCGCCTTCGTAATCCCTCAGGAAGGCAGCATCAGCGTGCCGTACGTGATGAGCATCGTCGACAACGCGCCACATCGGGCCAATGCCGAGAAAGTGCTGGATTTCACCCTCTCCGATCAAGGTCAGGCGCTGTGGGCCAAGGCTTACCTGCGCCCGGTGCGTGACGTGAAAATCCCTGCCGATGTCGCCGCGCAATTTCTTCCGGACAATGATTACGCCCGCGCCGGAGTGGTGAATTACGAGCACATGGCCGCTGTTCAGGAAGCTTTCGCCGCGCGCTATCTGAGTGAGGTCAAATAAGTGACCGTTTCGGTTCTGAAGGTTCAGGCCGCTGGTTCGGGCAGACGCGCAGTTTTGCGTCTGCGTCCGACTGCGGCCTGGGCGCTGGCTCCGGCAATGGCCGTGCTGTTCGCCTTCTGGCTGCTGCCATTGGCGCATCTGGTTTTGCTGGGCGGCGAAAACCGCGACGGCAGCAGCGGTTACTGGCAAGTGTTGAGCAGCGCGCAATATCTGGGCAGCCTGGTGCAGACCTGCGTGCTCGCCGTGGTGGTGACGCTTGCGGCGTTGCTGGTCGGTGGCATCAGCGGGGTTTTTCTTGCCCGGCAGCGGTTTTTCGGCCGCTCGGCGCTGGTTGCCTTGTTGACCTTTCCCTTGGCATTTCCCGGTGTGGTCGTCGGTTTTCTGGTGATCCTGCTGGCGGGTCGTCAAGGTTTGTTCGCCATGCTGGGCATGGAGCTGGCGGGGGAGCGATGGATATTTGCTTACTCGCTGACCGGCCTGTTCATCGGTTACCTGTACTTCTCGATTCCACGGGTGATCCTCACGGTGATGGCCGCCTGTGAAAGTCTCGACCGCAGCCTGGAAGAAGCTGCCCATTCCCTGGGTGCCGGGCATTGGCGAGTGGTCTGCGATGTGATCGTGCCGGGCCTTGCGCCAGCGTTGGTGTCCTGCGGTGCGATCTGTTTCGCGACCTCCATGGGCGCGTTCGGCACCGCCTTCACGCTGGGCACCCGGCTTAACGTGACGCCGATTGCCATCTACAACGTGTTCACCAATTACGCGAATTTCGCCGTTGCTGCGGCGTTGTCGGTGGTGCTGGGCGCGGTGACCTGGGCCGTGCTGTTGCTGGCTCGACGGCTGGTGAAAAATTCGGGGACTGTTCTGTGAAGCGTTCCACACTGTTTATCGCGCAGCTGCTGTTTACCTTGTTGGTCTGCGCCTTCATGTTGGTGCCGGTGGTTATGTCCTTGCTGGCCGGGCTGACGCGCAATTATTTTCAGGGCTTGTCGAGTGGGCTGACATTCGACTGGCTGATTCAAGTCTGGCAGGCGTACTCGCCCACGGTCTGGTTGTCGCTGCAACTGGCGCTGGCCTGCGCGGTATGCGTTTGCGTGATTGGCGTGCCAGCGGCTTACGCGCTGGTACGCATGAACAATCGCTTCAGCCGCGCCTTCGAAGAGTTGATGGTCTTGCCGGTGGCCATGCCCGGTCTGGCCAGCGCCCTGGCGTTGCTGCTGACTTACGGCCAGTTCGGCGGGTTTCGCAGCAGTTGGTTGTTCATTCTGGTCGGCCACGTGTTGTTCACGCTGCCTTTTCTGGTGCGCCCGGTGATGGCGGTGATGCAGCGCCAGCATTTACCGACGCTGGAGGAGGCTGCCGCCAGTCTGGGTGCGGGGCCGATCAAGCGCTTCTTCAGCGTTGTGGTGCCCAATTGCCGCGCCGGGATTCTCGCCGGGGTGTTGATGGTCGTCACCTTGTCGTTGGGTGAATTCAACCTGACCTGGATGCTGCACACGCCCATGACCAAAACCCTGCCGGTGGGGCTGGCCGACAGCTATGCCTCGGCGCGGCTGGAAGTCGCCAGCGCCTACACCCTCATATTTCTGCTGATGATCGTGCCGCTGTTGATTGCGTTGCAGGCCATCAGCGCCCGTCTTTCCCGTGGAGAGAGTCGATGACCGGAACCACCATTCGCCTGCAGGGCTGCCGCAAGGCATTCGCTGACGGCACCGTCGCCGTGCAGGACCTGAACCTGACCATCGAACCTGGCGAAACCCTCGCGATTCTCGGTCCGTCCGGCTGCGGTAAAACCACCACATTGCGGCTGATCGCCGGGCTGGAAAGTCCGGACGTCGGGCAGGTGTTTTTCGATGACACTGACGTCACTCGCCTGCCCATCGAAAAGCGCGATGTCGGCATGGTGTTCCAGAATTACGCGTTGTTCCCGAATCTGGATGTGACCGGCAACATTGTTTACGGCCTGAAGATTCGCGGCATGTCGCCCGCCGAACGCAACAAGCGCTGTGCCGAATTGTTGGAACTGGTCGGTTTGCAGGCACACGGCAAGCGCAGCATTCATGAGCTGTCCGGCGGCCAGCGCCAGCGGGTTGCCCTGGCTCGCGCCCTGGCGCCACGGCCTCGGGTGCTGCTGCTCGACGAACCGCTGGCGGCCCTCGATGCCCAGTTGCGTGAGCGTTTGCGCAGCGAGCTGGATCAGCTGTTGCGCGGGCTCGGCATCACTGCCGTGTTCGTCACCCACGATCAGGGCGAAGCCATGGCGCTGGGCGACCGCATTCTGGTGATGGAGCAAGGCCGCGTCGCGCAACTGGCGACCCCGCGAGAAATTTATCAGCAACCAGCCAACGCCTTCGTCGCCGGTTTTGTCGGCAATCTCAATGCATTTGCCGTGGACGGTCGCACGGCTGATGGCCTGAAAGTCAGCGGTGGCGAGCTGCCGTGGACGGGCTCGAACCTGCCTTCAACCGTGTATTGCCGCCCGGAGCATCTGCGGGTAATGGACGGCGAAGGTCACGTGCGCGGGCGTCTGGTCGGACAGTTTTTCCAGGGCGCGCAGAGTCGCCTGTTGGTGGATATCGGCGCCGCGCAGCCGTTGCTGGTCGACAGCACCGACAACGTCATTCATTTGCCGGGTGCACTGATTGCCCTGGCGGTCGAGCCGCAGGTGTTGTTTACCTTGTGAAAGATTGACCTATGCAGACTGTGTGGGAGCGAGCTTGCTCGCGAAAGCAATTTGTCAGGTTCTGGAAATTTTCCGGATGCACCGGCCTCTTCGCGAGCAAGCTCGCTCCCACAAGAACCAAATCAGTTCAGCAGCTTTCAGTTATGGAAACCTATTTTGAACCACCCATTCCTCATTGCGCAGATCAGCGATCTGCACCTTAAAGCCGGTCAAAAACTGACCTACGGAATCGTCGACACCTTGGGCGCCTTGCGTCGTGCGGTTGATCATCTGAACGCCAGCGTGCCGCGCCCCGATGTTGTGGTCATCAGCGGCGATCTGGTGGATTTCGGTCGCCCGGACGAATACGCCGTGCTGCATCCGCAACTCAATCGGCTGCACATGCCGTTTTATCTGGTGCCGGGCAATCATGATGATCGCGCGCACCTGCTGGCTGAATTTGCCGATCAGGCTTATCTGCCAATCCGTCACGACCAGCCGCTGGATTGGGTCGTCGAGGAATACCCCGTGCGCCTGATCGGACTGGACACCAGCATTCCCGGCTCCCATGGCGGGCAACTGATGGAGAGTCAGTTGGTCTGGCTGGATGAGCAGTTGGCCCAGCGCCCGAATACGCCGACCGTGTTGATTCTCCATCATCCGCCGTTCATCACCGGCATCGGGCATATGGACCGCGAGCCGTTCATCAATCGGGCTGAGTTTGAAAAAGTGGTTGCTCGGCACCCACACGTCGAGCGTCTACTCTGCGGGCATTTGCACCGGCCGATGCAGCGGCGTTTCGCCGGGAGCTTGAGCTGCATCTGCCCCGGCACTTCACATCAGATCGTGCTCGATCTACAGGAAGACGCCCCGGCACATTTCAATCTGGAGCCAGCGGGTTACTTGTTGCACCGCTGGCATCCCGTGGAGGGCTTGGTCACCCATAACGCGGTGTTCGGCGCGTATCCGGGGCCGTATCCGTTTTATGACGGGAATGGGTTGATTGATTGAGCGGCGATAACCCGTTGGCGCGAGGCTTGCTCGCGAAGAACGATGACGCGTTGGATCTGGACCGCCGAGGCGCCTGATTCGCGGGCAAGCCCCGCTCCAACGATCTGGACCTGTGGGAGCCGAGCTTGCTCGCGAAGAACGATGACGCGGTGAATCTGGGCCACCGAGTCGCCTGATTCGCGGGCAAGCCTCGCTCCAACGATCTGGACCTGTGGGAGCCGAGCTTGCTCGCGAAGAACGATGACGCGGTGGATCTGGGCCACCAAGGCGCCCGCTCGCTCCAACAGCTGCGACTATTTAATCAAGCGCCGATCACGCCGCCATCTTCCCGGGTAATCACCATCACCGACGAACGCGGCTTGCCGTCTGGCAGGTGTTCGGGGAAGGTCGAGCCGCCGTTTTCGCCGGGGTGCTGGATGCCGATGAACAGCGTCTTGTAGTCCGGTGCGAAGCTGATGCCGGTGACTTCGCAGCCAATCGGGCCGACCATGAAACGGCGAATCTCGCCGCTTTGCGGGTCGGCGCAGAGCATCTGGTTGTTGCCCATGCCGGCAAAATCACCTTTGTTGGTGGAGTCGCCGTCGGTCTGGATCCATAGACGACCGGCCTGGTCGAAACTCAGGCCGTCCGGGCTGTTGAACATGTTCTGCGCATTGATATTGCTTGAACCGCCCTGGGGTTTGCCGCTGTGAACTGTCGGGTTGCCCGCGACCACGAACAGATCCCAGTCGAACTCCATGGCCGAGGCATTGCCCTCGTTTTCCGCCCAGCGCAGGATCTGCCCGTACTGGTTTTTCGCGCGCGGGTTCGGCCCGCCAACCGGTTGCCCGTCGTCGCCGCGTTTGGCGTTGTTGGTCAGCGTGCAATAAACCTGGCCATCCTTGGGGCTGACCACGATCCATTCCGGGCGGTCCATGCGCGTGGCATTCACGACGCTGGCAGCCAGACGCGCATGAATCAGCACTTCAGCCTGATTGGCAAAACCTGCGGCAGCGTCCAGGCCGTTCTTGCCGTGGGTCAGTTCGATCCACTCGCCTTTGCCTTTGGGCCGGTCCGGATTGCCGTCGCCGTTATCGAAACGCGCGACATACAGCGTGCCGTGATCGAGCAAGTCTCGGTTGGCTTTCGGGTCGTTGTGATTGATCTTGTCGCGGCTGATGAATTTGTAGATGAACTCACCGCGCTCGTCGTCGCCCATGTACACGACTGCGCGGCCGCCTTTGGTTTCGGCCAGGGCAGCGTTTTCGTGCTTGAAGCGACCCAGCGCCGTGCGTTTGACCGGCGTGGATTTCGGATCGAACGGATCGATCTCCACGACCCAGCCGTGGCGGTTTAGCTCGTTGGGGTTTTTCGCCAGATCGAAGCGCGGATCGTGGTGGTGCCAGTTGATCTCTTTGCTGGCGACAACCGCGCCGTAACGCTTGATGCCGGCATCGAATTTCTGCTCGGCGTCGCTGCTGCCGAAACAGTCAGTGAAGTTTTCTTCGCAGGTCAGGTAAGTGCCCCACGGCGTCTTGCCGTTGGCGCAGTTCTGGAATGTGCCGAGCACTTTTTTGCCGGTGCTGTCAGCGGCGGTTTTCAGCCAGTCGTGCCCGGCAGCCGGGCCGCTCAGGTTGATCGGCGTGTTGCCATGGATGCGGCGGTTGTATTTCGAGTCCTGCACGAACTGCCATTTGCCGTCCTTGTGCTGGACTTCGATCACCGACACGCCTTCGCTGGCCAGCGCCTTGCGCACTTCCTCGGCGGATTGCGGGTCTTTGCCGTGATCGAACAGGTAGCGGTAATTGGTGTATTCGTTGTTGATTGCCATCAACGCGCGGTCTGGCTTGCCCGGCATCGGGAACAGGCTCATGCCATCGTTGTTGTCGCCGAACTGCACTTCCTGCGCCTCGGCGCTGCCTTTGCCGCTGGCATCGAACCCCGGGCCGTCGCTGTGCAGCGGTTGGCCCCAACTGATCAGGACCGATGACTTATAGCCGGGCGGCAAGCTGATGCTGTCGGCAGTGGCGGCGGGAATGCTGTCGAAACCCAGCAAGGTGCCGGAGGCGGCGCTGACACTGGCGGCGATTGTGCTGCGGCTCAGCAGGTTACCGCCGAGGAACATCGCGGCGCCGCACAAGGCGCCCGCGCTGATGAAACCTCGACGAGTGAGGCCGACCATGTTTTCCAGATCGGTGCTTTGGTTTTCTTCTAATAGTTTCATCATCACGGCTCCCAGCAGATGTGGCAGCTACCTTAGTCAGGCTTTATGACGAAAACATTTCGAAAGGGTGACGTGCTGCGGCTACTGCGCGGTGCCCAGCAGAACCAGTGAGGGGGCAAATTGCGCCTGCACCGGGCTACCGACAACCAGCTCCAGCGCGGCAAGCTGCGCGGGCTCGGCCAGCGAGCACAATGTCTGGCCGCTGGGCAGGGCGATGCGGACCTCGCTGGGGCCGTCCTCGGCACCGAGAATGGCGTCGATTGTGCCGTGAAGTGAATTGTGTCCAGTTGTTGCGGGCTGGTCGGGGCCGAGCAAACTCAGCCATCCGGCTTTGATCAGCGCGACGACATCGGTGCCAATTGTCAGGTCCAGGCGCAGCGTGCTGTCGTGGGTGATCTGCGCATTAATGAACAGATCGCCAGCCAGACGCAGGCGCACCAGATCGTTATGACCGTGAGCGGTTATCGCCTCGATGCGGCCGAGCAGTTGATTGCGCGCGCTGGTGCGTAATGACAGGCGACTGAGCAGTTCCAGGTCGGTGCTTTCTTCGGTGGCTTCCAGCACCTGGGCCTGCAAGGCTTGCAGGCGATGATAAAGGCGCAAGACGCGCTCGCCTTCAGCGGAAAGTTTCGCGCCACCGCCGCCACGCCCGCCAACGCTGCGCTCGACCAACGGCTTTTGCGCCAGATTGTTCAGCTCATCGATGGCATCCCACGCCGCCTTGTAACTCAGCCCTGCGCTTTTCGCCGCGCGGGTGATCGAACCCTGCTCGGCAATGTGCTGCAACAACGCAATGCGCTGCGGGCGACGGACCATGTGTTGGGTGAGCAAGGAAGGAAGGGGCATGGGCGCGGCTTTTTGTTTGATGATGAGGGCGAGTGTAAGGAAAAAATAAATGTTGGGGAAAAAACCGGGGCACAGTTTGCGATATCCCAGTGGGAGCGAGCTTGCTCGCGAAGGAGTCGGTACCCTGAATCTTTCGAGCCTGGAATATTGCCTTCGCGAGCAAGCTCACCACCTTGAATATCCTCGTGACTGCTAATCCTCCGGCTTGGGCGTTCGCGCCAGGCAATAGACATCCACCCGCCGCGCCCCGGCCTTTAGCAGCACCTGCGCAATGGCATCGGCGGTGGAGCCGGTGGTCAGTACGTCATCGATCAGCGCCACATGCTGGCCGGTGATTTTCTCAGCTTCGACCAAGGCAAAGGCGCCACGCAGATTACGTTTGCGGGCTTTGGCGTTCAGGCCTTGTTGCGCCGGGGTTTCCCGGGTGCGGATCAGCAAGCGAGGTTGTACCGGCAGCTGTAATTGTTGGCCAAGCTAGTCGGCGAGCATTGCGGCCTGGTTATAGCCGCGCTGACGCAGGCGTTTGCTGGCCAGCGGCACCGGCAGCAGCACGTCTGGCTTCGGTTGACCTTCGTCGAAGCGGTGTTGCAGGAATTGTCCGAGCAGTTCGCTCAGTAGGCGGCCCATGGGCCAATTGCCCTGATGCTTGAAGCGCGTCACCAGGCTGTCCACGGGGAAGTCGTAGAGCCACGGCACCAACACTTCATCAAACGCAGGCGGATGGTTGAAGCATTGCGCGCAGCTCAGATCGGCCATTGCCAGCGGCAGGGCGCAATGCCGACATTGATCGCCCAGCCACGGCAGCTCCGCTTCGCAAGGTACGCAGATGGCAAACAGTGAATCGGTACGTTCATCGCACAGCAAACAGATTTGTTTGTTTTTTAACCAGATGTAAACCGGGTATTGGCTTTGTGGTTGACAGCGCATGGCTCTTCCTTAAATATGCCGAACATCCGTGTCGCGCCTGTGGACTTTAAGCGTTTGCATAATGCTGAGCTGCCGGTCGCCTGCTAAAAGAAAATCCCGAGGAGCCGCCCGATGAGCGCCAGCACTACCGCCACTTTGCGTCATGACTGGAATTTAGCCGAAGTTCGGGCGCTGTTTGTACAGCCCTTCAATGACCTGCTGTTTCAGGCGCAAACCGTGCACCGCGCTCATTTCGACGCCAACCGCGTGCAGGTCTCGACCTTGCTGTCGATCAAGACCGGCGCTTGCCCGGAAGACTGCAAGTACTGTCCGCAGTCCGGCCACTACAACACCGGCCTTGAGAAAGAAAAACTGCTCGAAGTGCAGAAGGTTCTCGAAGAAGCCGCGCGCGCCAAGGCCATCGGTTCGACGCGCTTCTGCATGGGCGCGGCCTGGAAGCATCCTTCGGCCAAAGACATGCCTTACGTGCTGGAGATGGTCAAAGGCGTGAAAGCCCTGGGCCTGGAAACCTGCATGACCCTGGGTCGTCTGGATCAGGATCAGACCGAAGCGCTGGCTTCGGCGGGTCTGGATTACTACAACCACAACCTCGACACCTCGCCAGAGTTCTACTCCAGCATCATCACCACCCGTACTTACGGCGAGCGCCTGCAAACCTTGGCCTACGTGCGTGATTCGGGGATGAAAATCTGCTCCGGCGGCATTCTCGGCATGGGCGAATCCCTCGACGACCGCGCCAATCTGCTGATCCAGCTGGCCAATCTGCCGGAGCATCCGGAATCGGTGCCGATCAACATGCTGGTCAAGGTTGCCGGTACGCCGCTGGAAAACGCCGAAGACATCGACCCGTTCGACTTCATCCGCATGCTCGCCGTGGCCCGCATCCTGATGCCGCAATCCCATGTGCGGCTGTCGGCCGGTCGCGAAGCGATGAACGAGCAGATGCAGGCGCTGGCATTCTTCGCCGGAGCCAACTCGATTTTCTACGGCGACAAACTGCTCACCACCGCCAACCCGCAAGCCGACAAGGACATGCTGTTGTTCTCGCGCCTGGGTATCAAACCCGAAGCCCGCGAAGAACACGCTGACGAAGTGCATCAGGCCGCCATTGAACAGGCGCTGGTCGAACAGAAGAGCAGCGCGCAGTTTTATAACGCTGCGGTTTGACTACCGACCGTAGGACCGGCTTCAGCCGGGAGGGCCTCTTTCCTGACTGGCCCGCTCCCGGCTGAAGCCGGTCCTACGGGAGCTTAAATTTCCCCCGAGGCCTGCATGTCCTTCGATCTTCTCGCACGTCTCGCTGCCCGCCGTGCTGACAATCTCTATCGCCAGCGCCCGCTGCTGCAAAGCCCGCAAGGGCCGGATGTGGTGGTGGATGGTCAGCCGTTGCTGGCGTTCTGCAACAACGATTATCTGGGCCTGGCCAATCATCCCGAAGTCATCTCTGCCTGGCAGGCCGGTGCTGAAAAATGGGGCGTCGGTGGCGGTTCTTCGCATCTGGTGATCGGCCACAGCGGCCCGCATCACGAACTCGAAGTGGCGCTGGCGGAAATGACCGGCCGCCCGCGGGCGCTGCTGTTTTCCAATGGCTACATGGCCAACCTCGGTGCCGTGACGGCGCTGGTCGGGCAGGGCGATACGGTGCTGGAAGACCGGCTCAATCATGCTTCGCTGCTCGATGCCGGTTTGCTCAGCGGCGCACGGTTTTCCCGTTATCTGCACAACGATGGCGAGAGCCTGGCCGCGCGTCTGGAGAAAGCCAGCGGCGATACGCTGGTGGTCACCGATGGCGTGTTCAGCATGGACGGCGATCTGGCCAACCTGCCGGCGCTGGCGCAAGCGGCGAAAGCCAAAGGCGCCTGGCTGATGGTCGATGACGCGCATGGCTTCGGCCCGCTGGGTGCCAATGGCGGCGGTATCGTCGAGCATTTTGGCCTGGGCATGGACGACGTGCCGGTGTTGATCGGCACGCTGGGCAAGGCGTTCGGCACTGCCGGGGCGTTTGTTGCGGGCAGCGAAGAGCTGATCGAAACCCTGATTCAGTTCGCCCGTCCGTACATCTACACCACCAGCCAGCCACCGGGATTGGCCTGCGCAACGCTGAAAAGCCTCGAACTGCTGCGCACCGAGCATTGGCGCCGTGAGCATCTGGCGCGCTTGATCGCCCAGTTTCGCAGCGGTGCCGAACAGATCGGCCTGACCTTGCTGGACAGTTTTACTCCGATCCAGCCGATCCTGATCGGCGACGCCGGCCGCGCCATGCGCCTGTCGCAGATGTTGCGTGATTGCGGCGTGCTGGTGACGGCGATCCGGCCGCCCACCGTGCCTGCGGGCAGCGCGCGTTTGCGGGTCACCTTTTCCGCCGCCCACACGCAGGCGCAAGTGCAGCTATTGTTGAATGCATTGGCGCAGTGTTACCCGCTGCTGGATAAGCGCGATTCGGTGGAGCCACATCATGCGTGATCAGTTGATCCTGCTACCCGGTTGGGGTTTGGGCATTTCGCCGCTGGAGCCATTGGCCGCTGCATTGCGTGGCCTGGACGAGCATTTGCGCGTGGAAATCGAGCCGCTGCCTGAGCTGGAAAGCAGCGACCCGCAGGAATGGCTCGACGAACTGGACGCCAATCTGCCGGACAACGCCTGGCTGGGCGGCTGGTCGTTGGGTGGCATGTTGGCCGCCGAACTGGCGGCGCGGCGCGGCGAGCGTTGCTGCGGGCTGGTGACGCTGGCGAGCAATACCTGTTTCGTGACGCGCGGCGCCTGGCCCAACGCGATGGCGGCCGGGGATTTCGAGGCGTTCCTGGCCGGTTGCATCGACGATCCCGATGGCACGCTCAAGCGTTTCAGCCTGTTGTGCGCCCAGGGTGCAGAAGATCCGCGCGGTATTGCGCGCCTGCTCAAGGCTGGCGCACCGCATGGATCCAGTGCGGCGCTGGTCCACAGCCTGCAATTGCTGGAGCAACTGGATACGCGCAGCGCCTTGCAAACCTATCGCGGGCCGCAGCTGCACCTGTTTGCCGGGCTTGATGCTTTCGTGCCCGCTGAAGCCGCGGGCGATTTGCTGGCGCTGTTGCCGGACGTCGAAGTCGGCGTCATCGAGCAGGCCAGCCACGCCTTCCTCCTGGAAAATCCTCACGGTGTCGCGGCGGCGATCCAGGCGTTTCTACATGAGTCCGGTGATGACTGATTTATCCCATCCGAAGTTGCCAGGCGGTTTGCCTGACAAACGCCAGGTAGCCGCATCGTTTTCCCGCGCGGCGGGCAGTTACGACAGCGTCGCTCAGTTGCAGCGCGACGTGGGCGGCGAGCTGCTGTCGCGTTTGCCGCAAGGTTTGCAAGCGCAACGCTGGCTGGATCTGGGCTGCGGCACCGGTTATTTCAGCCGGGTGCTGGCGGAAAAATTCCCCCGGGGTCACGGCGTGGCGCTGGATATCGCCGAAGGCATGTTGCGGCATGCGCAGCCTTTGGGTGGCGCTGAACATTTTGTCGCCGGTGACGCCGAGCGCTTGCCGTTGCGGGATGCCAGCTGCGAGCTGATTTTCTCCAGCCTGGCGGTGCAGTGGTGCGCGGATTTTGCCGCAGTGCTCAGCGAAGTCAGGCGTGTATTGCAGCCGGGCGGGGTTTTCGCCTTCGCAAGTTTGTGCGTCGGTACGCTGTTTGAGCTGCGTGACAGCTGGCAAACCGTCGACGGTCTGGTGCACGTCAACCGCTTCCGGCAGTTGCAGGATTATCAGCAGTTGTGCGCGGCGAGCGGGTTGCGCCTAAGCTCTCTGCAGGTGCAGCCGCATGTTTTGCATTACCCGGACGTGCGCAGCCTGACCCACGAGCTGAAAGCCTTGGGCGCACACAATCTCAATCCGGGCAGGCCTGGCGGCTTGACCGGGCGGGCGCGGATACTGGCGCTGATCAACGCTTACGAGGGCTTCCGTCAGCCTGAAGGCTTGCCCGCGACGTATCAGGTGGTCTACACCGTGCTGGAAAAAAGCCGGTGAACTTAGGATGCAGCAGAGGAAAGCCGAGATGAGCCGTGCGTACTTCATCGCGGGAACCGACACCGACGTGGGCAAGACCACGGTCGCCGCTGGCCTGTTGTACGCCGCGCGACAGGCAGGTTTGAGCACTGTGGCGGGCAAACCGGTTGCTTCCGGCTGCGCGGTGACTCCCAATGGCTTGCGCAACGACGACGCGCTGGCCCTGCTGGCGCAATGCTCGGTTGCCGTGAGTTACGACGAGGTCAACCCCGTGGCCTTCGAGCCAGCCATCGCCCCGCATCTGGCGGCGCGGGAAGCGGGCGTGGCGCTGACGGTGCAAGGTTTGCTCAAGCCGATGCGGTTGTTGTTGGCGCGCAACGCGGATTTCAGCCTGATCGAAGGCGCTGGCGGCTGGCGTGTGCCATTGGCGGATCAGGCCAACCTGTCCGATCTGGCTGTCGCGCTGCAATTGCCGGTTATTCTCGTGGTTGGTGTGCGCCTGGGTTGCATCAATCACGCGCTGCTGAGCGCCGAGGCCATCGCTCAGGACGGGCTGCAACTGGCGGGTTGGGTTGCCAATATCGTCGACGCCAAGACTTCGCGCCTGGAAGAAAACCTAGCGACCCTCGCCGAGCGCCTGCCCGCGCCCTGCCTGGGCCGCGTACCACGCCTGAAGAAACCCAGCGCCGAAGGGGTGGCGGAGTATCTGCATCTGGAGTTGCTGGATTAGGACTGGGATTATTCCCGCCTATTGCTGAGGATCGGTAGGAGGGGACTTGTCCCCGAATGCAATTGAATTGGCAACGAGATCATCCGAAAAAGCATTGTCGCCTGAACTGGCGCCTTCGGGGACAAGTCCCCTCCTACCGGATCTGCCGTTGCAGGTTCATTTCAAATACCAACCCCAAGGCTCTTCGCCGATGTATTCGGTGACTTGTTTGACCTCCAGGTAATTATCCAGGCCCCATTGGCCCAGTTCGCGGCCGATGCCGCTGTGTTTCATGCCGCCCCAGGGCGCTTCGACGAAGGTCGGTTGTGAGCAGTTGACCCAGATGATCCCGGCGCGCAGCTGGTTGGCGACGCGGGTGGCGCGTTGCGGGTCGGCGCTCATCACGGCGGCGGCGAGGCCGAAGCGGCTGGCGTTGGCCATTTGCAGGGCTTGCTGTTCATCCTTGAAGCGCTTGATGCACAGCACCGGGCCGAAGATTTCTTCGCGCCAGACGATGCTGTTTTCGGCAGGCTCGTCAAAGATTGCCGGCTCCATGAAATAGCCTTGCCCCAGATGCGCCGGGCGTTTGCCGCCGGTCAGCAGCTTGGCGCCGCTGGCCTGGCCCTGATCGATAAAGCCCAGCACCTTGTCGTATTGGCTTTTGCTCACCAGCGGGCCGAGCAATACGCCCGGTTCCATGCCCGGGCCGATGGTGATCTTGCGCGCCTCCTCGACCAGTCTTTCGATGAGCCGCGGCGCAATGCTTTCCTGCACCAGCAAGCGCGACGTGGCGCTGCACACCTGGCCCTGATTCCAGAAAATCCCGAACAGAATCCATTCCACCGCCGCCTCGACATCCGCGTCATCAAACACGATGAACGCCGATTTGCCGCCCAGCTCCAGGCTGATGTTCTTGATGTCGCGGGCCGCTGCCGACATGATTTTCGCGCCGGTCGGCACGCTGCCGGTGAAGGCCAGTTTGTCGACGCCGGGATGCAACGTCAGCGGGCTGCCCGCATCGCTGCCCAACCCGGTCACCACGTTGAGCACGCCAGCGGGCAAGCCGATGCGGTCGGCAGCGGCCGCCAGTTCCAGGGCGGTCAGCGGGGTCAGCTCCGACGGTTTCAACACCACCGCCGCGCCAGCCGCCAGCGCCGGTGCGACTTTCCAGGCGGCCATCAGCAGCGGGTAATTCCACGGAATGATCTGCCCGGCAACGCCGATCGGCTCAAGGCGCGTGCGACACCGAAAACGCGCGTCCGGCAGCGCCAGCGGCTGATCCTGCCGACCGTCCAGCTCCCGCGCGAGGCCTGCGTAATAACGAAAACAGCCAATCGCGTCGGCGATGTCCCATTGCGCTTCGGGCAGCGGCTTGCCGTTATCACTGACCTCCAGCCGGGCGATGCTGTCCTGACTGTTTTGCAGTTCGTCCGCCAGGGTTTCCAGCCACACCGCGCGCGCGGCGCCGCTGCTCTGGCTCCAGCCACTGTCGAATGCCCGACGTGCGGCGCGCACCGCATGATCAATGTCTTCTTCGGTGCCTGCCGCGACCCGTTGCAACGTCTGCTCGGTCGCCGGATCGATGACCTCCAGATAGCCGCCCAGGTCGGGGCTGACCCACTCGCCGTTGATGTACAACTGATCACGCATGTGAGGCTCCTGTGCGGCGATTCTGCAAATAACGGGAGGTGAACAGCAGCGCCAGTGACACGCAGATGATCACCGTGGAAACCGCGTTGATCTCGGGCGTCACGCCCCGGCGGATCGAGGAAAAGATGTAGATCGGCAAGGTGGTTTCCGGCCCCGCGACAAAGAACGCAATGATGAAATCGTCAAAGCTGAAGGTGAACGCCAGCAGGAAGCCGGCCATGATTGCCGGGGTGATTTGCGGCAAGGTCACGCGCCAGAAGGTTTCCAGCGGCGGCGCGTACAAATCGGCAGAGGCTTCCTGCAGGGCTTTATCCAGCGAATCCACCCGGCTGCGGACAATGACCATGACCAGCGCCATGGTGAACAACGAGTGCGCGGCGATGACCGTGAAAAAACCCATGTTCAGACGTGGGAAGCCCGGCATCAGATTGGCGAGCAACGGGTTGAGTACATCGAACAGGCTGATGAAGGCGATCAGCGTCGAGATGCCGATGACGATGCCGGGAATGATGATCGAGCAATAGGTCAGCACGTCGAACAGCAGGCGGATCTTGCGTCCGGCGCGTTGCAGGCCGAACACTGCCAAGGTGCCGAACAGCGTCGCCAGCACGGCCGAACAGGTGGCGATCATCGCGCTGTTGCCCAGCGCCTCCATGATGAACGGGTTGCTGAACGCGCGGCCGAACCACTGCACCGAGCAGCATTCGAACGCCAGCCCGCTGCGCCCGGCGTTGAAGCTGAACAGCATGATCAGCGCAATCGGCGCGTAGAGGAACAGGTACAGCGAGGTTGAATAGCTGCGTAGCCACATGTCACAAGGCTCCATCGCCGGGGGTGCCGCCGTAGCGTTTCACCAGTTTCAGGTAGATGCCGATGATTGCCAGCATGATTGCCACCAGTGTCATGGCCAGCGCACTGCCGAATGGCCAGTTGCGCGATTGCAGGAACAGGTCGACCAGCGCATTGCCGACAAAAAACACTTTGCCGCCACCGAGAATCGCCGGGATCAGAAATTCGCCCATCAACAGGATGAACACCAGCATGACCCCGGTGATGATCCCCGGTGCCGACAACGGCAAGGTGATACGCCGAAAGCTTTCGAACGCGCTGGCGCCCAGATCGGCGGAGGCTTCGAGCAGGCGTTTGTCGAGCTTTTCCAGGCTGACGTAGATCGGGAACACCATCAGCGGCAAGTAGCCGTACACGATGCCGATCAGCACCGCAGTCGGCGTGTTGATCAGGCGCACGCCGTCCAGCCCGAGGCTGGCGAGCATGGCCGGGATGCCTTTGCCGCTGAGGATGAAAATCCACGCGTAGGTGCGAATCAGGAAGCTGGTCCAGAACGGCACGATCACCAGCGTCAGCAGCAGCGAGCGATTTTTGCCAGCGCGCACTGCGAGGAAATAGGCCAGCGGATAAGCTGCCAGCAAACACACCAACGTCCCCAGCGGCGCCAGTATCAGCGTGTTGCTGAACGCGGCGGCGCGGGAACTCAGATTCATGTAGTTGGCCAGCGTCAAGCCGCCGGCATAACCGCCGACGGCGCTGCGCTCACCGAAGCTGAAGACCAGAATGATCAGCAGCGGCATCACCAACAGCAGCAAGAACCACAGCGTCGACGGCAGCAACATCAGCATCGTGATGCGTCGCCGCAGACTGCGGCGCTTGCCTTGGGCCTGGGCAAGTTGCGCAGGCGAGGCGTCGGCTTCATCAAGAAGCGTTTCGGATGAGGCTACGGCGTTCATGGACGGGTCCTTGCTACGCATGGCGATGGGTCAGGCGGATTTGAAACGGGCCATCAGTTCGGCACGCAACGGGCTGGTCAGCGTTGCGGCTGCACCGAACTCCAGCGGGCTCAACTGCTCGGCGGCCGGGTACATGATCGGGTCGCTGAGCATCGCCGTGGGCAGCAGCGCATCAACGCGCTTGTCGCCGCTCGGATAACCGTGGCTCAACACTTCAAGCTTGTTGTGCTGCGGATCGAGCAGGTAATTGATGAAGGCGTAGGCCGCATCGCGATGCTCGGCGCCTTTGGGAATGGCGAAGAAGTCGCTCCACAACTCGCCGCCTTCCTTGCCCAGCGCGTATTGCATGGTCGGGATGTCGCGATGCAGCTGCGAGGCATCGCCGGTCCACGACATGGCCAGAACCGCGTCGCCGCTACGCATCGAGGGCTGAATGTCGGAGTTGATCGCAAACAGATGCGGCTTGACCTCGATGAGCAGTTTTTCCGCGTCGGCCAGCTCCTTCGGGTCAAGGGAATTGAAGCTGTAGCCGAATGATTTCAGCGCGTTGCCGATGGCGGTCAGTTGGTAGTCGTGAATCATGGTGCGGCCGCTGCCTTCACCTTGCGCCAGGGCCCAGAATTCTTTCCATGACGTCGGTTTGGCCTTGAGCTTGGCGCTGTCGTAGGCCATGCCGGTGGTGCCCCAGTTTTTCGGCACGGCGTAGACCTTGCCATCGACGGTGCCCTGAGCCATGAATTTTTCCTGGAAAGCGGCCGGGTCGAAATTGGGGATGCGCGACAGGTCCAGCGGCTCGATCAAACCGAGTTTCACGTAGGTGCTGATGGTGTAATTGGTCGGCACCATTACGTCCCAACCGCTGCCGCCGGCTTGCAGCTTGGCGAGCATTTCTTCGTTGGAGCCGAACACGCTCATGGCCACCCGAGCGCCGGTGGTTTTGGCGAAGGCATCGAGGTTGTCCTGGCTGTGATAGTTCGGCCAGGTCGCCAGGCCGAGACGATCACCAATATTCTTTTCTGCGGCACCCGCGCTCGAATCCTTGGTGCCCATCAACAGGCCGGGCATGTTGGTCGCAACCACGGCGGCGGCAACGCCCAGACCGGTGCGGCCGAGAAATTCGCGACGGCTGATCGAGCCGTTCTGCCAGCTGCGCATCGTCTTGATAAAAGTCTTCTGGTCCATGGCAATCTCCCGGTCTGATGTGTGTTCGAAGTGAGCGGTGTTCGAAGCAGCGTGAAGTGAGTTTTTACAAAGCCATGGCCAGGCCACTGGCGTTATCCCAGCCAACGCGCACTGCGGCGCCGTGTTCAAAACCGCCGAAATCAGTGCCTGGTCCGGCTTGGCCCAGATGGCGCGGCACCCGGACGCAGACGATGCCGAACGGTTCGGTGCGTACGCGGTATTCAGTGAGGTTGCCCAGATAAATCCGGTCCTCGACGCAGCCGTTCAGGGTCACATCGCGGGCCAGCAGACCGTTGGGCGCGGCAATGCTGATCAGTTCCGGACGCACCGCGATGCAGCCCGGTGTGTTGGCGCTCAGCGCCATGCCGGTCGGGGTTTGCGGGCTGGTCAGTTCAAGGCCGTGATCGGTGCGCAATACCACCGAGTTGCCAGTCAAATGCCGGACTGTGCCGTTGAACAGATTGGATTCGCCGATGAAGTCCGCCACGTAACGATTGGCCGGCGCTTCGTAGAGTTGTTCAGGGGTGGCGGTCTGAATGATCGAGCCGCTGTGCATCACGCTGATGCTGTCGCTCATGGACAGCGCTTCTTCCTGATCGTGAGTCACCAGCACAAAAGTGATCCCCACTTCGCGCTGCAAGCGCAGCAGTTCGGACTGCATTTCCTTGCGCAACTTGCGATCCAGCGCGGCCAGCGGTTCGTCCAGCAGCAACACCGTTGGCTTGTTGACCAGCGCGCGGGCCAGCGCCACCCGCTGTTGCTGGCCGCCGGACAATTCGCTGGGCTTGCGATGCCCGAGGCCGTTGAGACGCACCATCTCCAGCGCTTCATCCGCCAGGCGACGTTGTTCTTTCTTGTCCGGGCGTGGGGTTCTGTAGCGCAGGCCGTAGGCAATGTTCTCGGCGACGGTCATGTGCGGGAACAGTGCGTAATGCTGGAACACCATGTTCACCTGCCGCTGAAACGCCGGCACACCCGCGACGTTCTTGCCCGCCAGCAACACTTCCCCGGAGCTGGGCTGATCGAAGCCGGCAATCATCCGCAACGTGGTGGTCTTGCCGCAGCCGGAGCCGCCGAGAAACGAATGGAACGTGCCGCGCCGCACCTGAAAACTCAGGTCGTTGACGGCTTTCAGATTGCCGTAGAGCTTCTCTACGTGACGGAACTCGATATCGTTGGCGTGGCTGTTGTCACTCATCGTCGGCGCTCGCGTGATTTCCAGTGCATCGGTCTCTGCAATGGCGATCAAACTAGCAACCGGGGTTTTGCGCTGTATATATCCCTTGGGGGATAGAGAAGGACGGATTTGTGGGAGCAAGCTTGCTTGCGAAGGCGGTATTTCATATCGATAAATGTGCCGGATGTATCTGCCTTTTCGCGAGCAAGCTCGCTCCCACAATTGAAATGCGGTCATCTCGTAGGACCGGCTTTAGCCGGGAGGGCGAAAAGGCTGACGAAGGATCTGCTGCGGATGTACCGGACTCCTCTCGGCTGAAGCCAGTCCTACGGGAAGTGTGCAAGTTCTAACCAGCATCAAAAGCGTATCTACAGCCGTGCGATCTTAGATGTATTCACCCCGTCGCCGCCATCTCCGGCCCGGCCAGTTCGCGAATGAACAACCCGAGCAGCTCCGACTGGCTGCAGATACCCAGCTTGGCGTAGATATTCTTGCGGTGGATTTTCACCGTGCCGGGGCTGATCGACAGTTGCTCAGCCACCGAGGCGCTGGAGTGGCCGCGCAGCAGCAGGCGGACGATTTCCTGCTCGCGACCGGTCAGGATATGCGCGCCGAAATGATCGAATGCGGCGTGGATCTTGAAGTCCAGATCCTGCGCCGGACGCGGTTTGTCGGCGTGGAACTGGCTCCACGCCTCGCCGATGATCTGCTCGACGATGGGTTGCGTGCAGTCCATCAACTGCAATTCGTCCCGACTGAAGGCGCAGCTGGACGTGGCGCGCATCAACGACAAAACCGCCGTGGTGTCGTCGCCCAGATCGACAAAAAACGCCACTTCTTCGGCCAGACCGGTCTGCTGGTAATACGCCAGGTAATACTCGCTCAGGTAGAAGTGATCAGGCGCAAACTGCCGCAAGCGCCACAGACCGGGCGGTTGGCGGCGGGTGCAGGCCAGATAGAACGGGTCGAGCAGGTACGGTCCGCACTGATAATCATCGACGTAGACCTTGCGCTTGTCCGGCGTGAAGGTATCGAACAAGGCCAGCGGCCGGTGATTGCCCTGATAAACGAACAGCACGAAATGATCGACCGGGCATATCTGCTTCAGCCACTGGCTCAATCCGCTCAGCCGCGCGGCGCCCATCGGCAGATCGAGGAGGTGGGCGATGCCGGTGGTCCAGTGTTTGAGTTCCTTTGGGCGCATGGGAGGGCTTGGGTCGGCTGAATCCACTGAAGGAGGTTGAGGAAAAGATGCAGGATGTGCGCCACTGCACAAATTTTGACCATCACCACCACGAGCGCCTGCGTAGACTAGGTATAGCCTGATTCGAGCGCGCTGGGTCGTGCACCGTTTTCAGGCGAATGAGCACTGAGCTGTCACTCTCTGCCACGCTTGGTAACATTTGCGTGCTTGAGTCAGGGGGTGCCAAGACTCAGTCTATGAGGCGGCGAAGTGCCATTAGTCTAATTGTCAGGCTATTTACCAGTTTTACTGCTTCAATAGCAGGTGTTCGTTATCAGAACAGGAGGATCGACACATGCAAATCAGTATGAACAACACGTTGTATCCAGGCCTTAGCGCGATGGAGGTTGGGCAATCTCGTGTCGATCAAGCGGCCACTCAGATCGCCAGCAGCAATATCGAAGTTTCCGGCAGAAGCCAGTCTTCGGATTTCCAGCTGGAAAATCTGCGTTCCGTCGACCGTTCCCAGCGCAGTGATCTCTCGGCCAACATCGTTGAGCTGGAATCGGCCAAGTCCCAGTTCCAAGCTGGCGCAGCCGTGCAAAAAGCCAGCGACGAAGCGCTCGGTACCTTGATCGACACTTACGCCTGATCGACCCTTCTCGCCGTGCAATCGTGCACGGCGTTGCGTGCTGAATCCCCTGTCATCACGCGCTTCTATCCATCTGCTGCCCAATCCGCTGCGTCCACTCGCTGAACTAGACTCACGCCATCGACGGATTCTTCATCCTGCGCTGCATCCCTTTGCCTGCAAGGTTTGTAGCGAAGTCGACGATGAACGGCGCGTTAGGCACGCTTGACAAGGCCCAGGCGTAAACGTATGTTTCAAACACCTGTTTGACCGCTAGGCATCCGAGTTTGTCCGGTGGTTGGGGAACCTTCCCGCAGCGACCGATCGGTCATACATTCCAGGATTCAACAGCAGAGGTTTATCGCTATGCCTGACTACAAGGCCCCCTTGCGTGATATTCGCTTCGTTCGTGACGAACTGCTCGGCTACGAAGCGCACTATCAAAGTCTGCCGGCTTGCCAGGACGCTACTCCCGACATGGTTGACGCCATTCTTGAAGAAGGCGCCAAGTTTTGTGAGCAGGTTCTGGCGCCGCTGAATCGTGTCGGTGATATCGAAGGCTGTACCTGGAGCGAATCGGGCGTGAAGACGCCAACCGGTTTCAAGGAAGCCTACAAGCAATTCGTCGAAGGCGGCTGGCCAAGCCTGGCCCATGACATCGAGCATGGCGGCCAGGGTTTGCCTGAGTCTCTTGGTCTTGCGGTCAGCGAAATGGTCGGCGAAGCCAACTGGTCGTGGGGCATGTACCCAGGCTTGTCCCATGGCGCGATGAACACCATTTCCGAGCACGGCACCGAAGAGCAGCGTCATGCCTATCTGACCAAGCTGGTGTCCGGCGAATGGACCGGCACCATGTGCCTGACCGAACCGCATTGCGGCACCGACCTGGGCATGCTGCGCACCAAGGCCGAGCCTCAGGCTGATGGTTCTTACCGTGTCAGCGGCACCAAGATCTTTATCTCGGCCGGCGAACACGACATGGCCGATAACATCGTCCACATCGTGCTGGCCCGCCTGCCGGACGCACCGGCTGGCACCAAAGGCATTTCGCTATTCATCGTGCCCAAGTTCATGCCCAACGCTGACGGCAGCGTTGGCGAGCGCAACGCGGTGACCTGCGGTTCCCTGGAACACAAGATGGGTATCCACGGCAACGCGACCTGCGTGATGAACTTCGACGCGGCCACCGGTTTCCTGATCGGCCCGGCGAACAAAGGCCTGAACTGCATGTTCACCTTCATGAACACCGCGCGTCTGGGCACTGCATTGCAAGGTCTGGCCCACGCCGAGATCGGCTTCCAGGGCGGCCTGAAATACGCTCGCGATCGCCTGCAAATGCGCTCGTTGACCGGCCCGAAAGCGCCTGAAAAAGCCGCTGACCCGATCATCGTTCACCCTGACGTGCGCCGCATGCTGTTGACCATGAAAGCGTTCGCCGAAGGCAACCGCGCGATGGTCTACTTCACCGCCAAGCTGGTGGACATCGTCAAGTACGGCCAGGACGAAGAAGCCAAGAAACAAGCCGACGCACTGCTGGCGTTCATGACGCCGATTGCCAAGGCGTTCATGACTGAAGTGGGCTTCGAGTCCGCCAACCATGGCGTGCAAATCTACGGCGGCCACGGCTTCATCGCCGAGTGGGGCATGGAGCAGAACGTTCGCGACAGCCGCATTTCCATGCTGTACGAAGGCACCACCGGCATTCAGGCGCTGGACCTGCTGGGCCGTAAAGTGTTGATGACCCAAGGCGAGGCGCTTAAAGGCTTCACCAGGATCGTCCACAAGTTCTGCCAGAACAACGAAGGCGTCGAAGCCGTTCAGGAATTCGTCACCCCGTTGGCTGCGTTGAACAAAGAGTGGGGCGAGCTGACCATGAAAGTCGGCATGGCCGCCATGAAGGATCGCGAAGAAGTCGGTGCCGCTTCGGTGGATTACCTGATGTATTCCGGTTACGCCTGTCTGGCTTACTTCTGGGCTGACATGGCGCGCATTGCAGCCGAAAAACTGGCTGCGGGCACCACCGAAGAAGCCTTCTACACCGCCAAGCTGCAGACCGCGCGTTTCTACTTCCAGCGCATCCTGCCGCGTACCCGCACCCACGTCGCGACCATGCTGTCGGGCGCCAGCAACCTGATGGACATGAAAGAAGAAGACTTCGGCCTGGCTTACTAAGCACCGCTGGCTTTATCCAAAGCCGCTTCCTCCGTTGGGGGAAGCGGCTTTTTTGTGCACGCTGTGGGTAGGAGTGGACTTGTCCCCGAGGCTATCTTGCAGACGACAACCGACCCGAAACATTAACGCTGCCTGTGCCACCGCATCGGGGACGAGTCCCCTCCTACCGTTTAACCGGGGCGCGCCAATAAACCTTTCCCGTCTCCTGCCGTTAAAGAATGTAGCCTGCTATCGGGTTATGAGGGCACAATGCCATCAACTGAGATCTTTGCCCAATGCCGGGTAGGAGACAATCACCTTGCTGCGTCCTTCATCTGCACGTCTGAGCCATTTCCTGCCATCGCTGGTATTGCTGCTTGCGGGGCTTGCGGCTGCGTACGTGAAAGATTTGAACGTATTTTTTACCTCCCTGTTCAACGTCCTGCCGACCCTGGTGCTGTTGCTCGGCGGTGCGTATTGCGGGGTTTATCGGCGCCAGCGTGAGCTGTTTCTGATGATCACCGTGTACATTGCCTACTTCCTGCTCGACACCCAGACCGATTACTTCCGCGACTTCGGCAAGGTGCGCGAAGACGCCGCAGTGGTCTTTCATCTGGTGTGCCTGCTGCTGCCGTTGATGTTCGGTGTGTACGCCGCCTGGGAAGAACGCACGCATCTTTTCCAGGACATGATTGCCCGGCTCGCGGTGCTGGTTGCGGTGGGTGCTGTTGCGCTGGGGCTGGAGCAAAGTTATCCGGACACCGTTCTTCGCTCGCTCGCCGAGATCCGTTGGCCCGCGCTGCATGGCGCGTGGATGAGCCTGATCCAGCTTTCTTACCTGATGTTCCTGATCACCTTCAGCCTGTTGGTCGTGCAGTACGTGCGCAAACCGAGGCCGCTGCACGCCGCGCAGCTGGTCGGCTTGATCGGGCTGTTCTGGGCGCTGCCAAAAACCTTCATTCTGCCGTTTACCCTGAACATCCTGTGCAGTCAGGTGATGTTGATGATTGCCGCAGCGGTGGCTCACGAAGCCTATCAAATGGCCTTCCGCGACGAACTGACCGGCCTGCCGGGGCGGCGCGCGCTCAACGAGCGGATGCAACGCCTGGGTCGCAACTATGTGCTGGCGATGGGCGACGTCGATCACTTCAAGAAATTCAACGACACCCACGGCCACGACGTAGGCGATCAGGTGCTGCGGCTGGTGGCCAGCAAGCTGTCGAAGATCACCAGCGGCGGCGGCAAGGCTTATCGCTATGGCGGTGAAGAGTTCGCCATCGTGTTCGCGGCCAAGACACTGGAAGAATGCCTGCCGCATCTGGAAGTGATCCGCGAGTCCATCGCCAACTACGACATCCTGTTGCGCAACAATGACAACCGACCTCAAGACGACCATCAAGGTCGTCAGCGCCGGGGTGCCGCCCAGGCTTCCAGCGTGTCAGTGACCATCAGCATTGGCGTCGCCGAACGTCAGCCGGAGCATCGCACGCCGGAAGAAGTGCTCAAGGCCGCCGACCAGGCGCTGTATGCCGCCAAAGGCGCCGGTCGCAACTGCGTCATGTCCAACGGTAACGTCAACAAACGTGGCGCGGTACGCATGGTCGGCGCGGCAGGCTGATCACACTGGAGTTCCCAAGGTACGGAGGCTGGCGAGCGCCGAGTTTTTTTCGTCCACAGGAAACATGTGACTAAAGTATTGATAATAGTCACGAGTTGACCCTATGTGTCGCTCCCGGTGTTCAGTTACACTTCAGCCCAATCGATACCGAGGTCCGCACAGCGTCTGCGGATCACTCTTTCAGGCGTACTGCTCCTGTTCTTGCGAGGTTTGCCATGGCTGACTACAAAGCTCCGCTGCGCGATATGCGCTTCGTCCTCAACGAAGTCTTCGACGTTTCCCGACTCTGGGCGCAGCTCCCGGCGTTGGCTGAAACTGTCGATGCCGAAACCGTCGAAGCGATCCTCGAAGAAGCGGGCAAAGTCATCAGCAAGAGCATTGCGCCGTTGAGCCGCAATGGCGATGAAGAAGGCTGCCACTGGAAGGACACCGTCGTGACCACGCCAGCCGGGTTCGTGCAGGCCTATCAAACCTATGCCGAAGGCGGTTGGGTCGGCGTTGGCGGCAACCCGGAATTCGGCGGCATGGGCATGCCCAAGGCGGTCTCGGCCCAGGTCGAGGAAATGCTCAACTCCGCGACCCTGGCGTTCGGCCTGTATCCGATGCTGACCTCCGGTGCCTGCGTGTCGATCAACGCCCACGCCACTGAAGAGCTGAAAGCCACGTATCTGCCCAACATGTACGCGGGCATCTGGTGTGGTTCGATGTGCCTGACCGAGGCCCACGCCGGCACTGATCTGGGGATTATCCGCACCAAGGCCGAACCGCAAGGCGATGGTTCCTACAAGGTAACCGGCAGCAAAATCTTTATTACCGGCGGCGAACACGACCTCACCGAAAACATCATTCATCTGGTGCTGGCCAAACTTCCGGACGCACCGGCTGGCCCGAAAGGCATCTCGCTGTTCCTGGTGCCCAAGTACATGGTCAACGCCGACGGCAGCCTGGGTGCGCGCAACACCGTGGCCTGCGGTTCCATCGAACACAAGATGGGCATTCAGGCGTCCGCGACCTGCGTGATGAACTTCGACGAGGCGGTTGGCTATCTGATCGGCGAGCCGAACAAAGGCCTGGCGGCGATGTTCACCATGATGAACTACGAGCGTCTCGGCGTTGGCATCCAAGGCCTGGCGTCCGGCGAGCGCTCGTATCAGAACGCTGTCGACTACGCCCGTGATCGCCTGCAAAGCCGTTCGCCAACAGGCGCGCAGCACAAAGACAAGATCGCCGATCCGATCATCGTCCATCCCGACGTGCGTCGCATGTTGCTGACCATGAAAGCCAGCAACGAAGGCGGCCGCGCGTTCTCGACCTACGTCGCCATGCAGCTGGATATCGCCAAGTTCAGTGAAGACGACGCTGCCCGCCAGCGCGCCGACGATCTGGTCGCCCTGCTGACGCCGGTAGCCAAGGCCTTCCTGACTGATCTGGGCCTGGAAACCACGGTTCACGGCCAACAGGTTTTCGGCGGTCACGGCTATATTCGCGAATGGGGCCAGGAGCAACTGGTGCGCGACGTGCGCATCACGCAAATCTACGAAGGCACTAACGGTATTCAGGCGCTGGACCTGATGGGGCGCAAAATCGTCGCTAACGGCGGTGCGTATTACCAGCTGTTCGCCGATGAAATCCGCCAGTTCATTGCCGGCTCCGACGCTTCTCAAAGCGAATTCACGCAGCCATTGAGCGCCGCACTGGATACATTGGACGAACTGACGCATTGGGTCGTGGATCGCGCGCGTACCAACGCCAACGAAATCGGCGCGGCATCGGTGGAATATCTGCATGCATTTGGTTACACCGCCTATGCCTACATGTGGGCGATGATGGCCAAGGCCGCATCGGGCAAGGACGCTCAGGACGACTTCTACGCCAGCAAACTGGGTACCGCGCGCTTCTATTTCGCCCGTCTGCTGCCGCGCATTCATTCACTGAGCGCGTCGGTGAAAGCGGGCAGTGAAACACTGTTCCTTTTGGAAGCGTCGCAATTCTGACGCGGACTACAACGTGTAAGCATTTGCTTACATGCCCTGGTGCCGATTGGCCCTATCGCGTAACTGGATCCAAAGCTAATCTAAATCCATGGACGTAGCGCAGGAAGCGCACCAAGACATAACAGGGACACGTAAGGAAGCCTGCCAGGATGGCGGGAAGAAATGGATGTCAGGGAAACAGTCTGTAAGACCCCGCTTCGGCGGGGTTTTCTTTTTCAGATCATTGAAAACTACTCCGGTCGGCGATACTGCGTTAAAAACAGCCTCGAAATGCTCATTTAGGTTCCCTAAACTCCGCTTTCTCGCCTGTTTTTGCCTTGTCTTGCCTTCGCTCGCTACGTTTTCAAATGTCCTGAATGTCCGCAATTCAGTGCTCGCCGGGCGTTTCGCCACGATTGGTCTGCAGCGCTTCTGCCAATACCCTCTGCAACAACTCCAGCGTGGCCTGTTGCCGCTGTGCATCGCGATACACCAGCCCGACTTTGAGTGGCACGCGTGGTTCGCTCAGGGGTTTCCACAGCAGCTCGGTGTTTTCCTGAAGGTGCTGCGCTCTCCCCGGTAACACCGTCACCAGTCGGGTATGCGCCAGGCTGTCGAGAATCCCCGTCATATTGTTCAACTCGGCCTGCACATGTGCCCGTCGCCCGAGGTTGGCCAGTTGTGTCTGCCAGATCTGTCGCACTTGAAACTCTTCGCCGAGCAGCAACATCGGCAGCTCGGCGGCCTGGGCCAGAGAGACTTTCTTGAATTCGCGCAGTGGATGATCGGCCGGGATCACCAGTTTCAATTCATCCTCATACAGCGGCAGGCCATGCAAACCCGGTTGGCGCGGCGGCAAGTAGCTGATGCCGATGTCCAGCGAGCCATTGAGCAGCCGTCGTTCGACTTCCATCCCGCTCAGCTCATAGATTTGCACCACCAGATGCGGCTGGGCCGTTCGCACGCGTTCGAGCATTTGCGGAACAAGGCCCGAATGCACGGTTTGCAGCACACCAATCGCCAAGGTGCGCAACGACTGCCCCTTGAAATTGCGCAAGGCTTCGCGGGCCTGCTGCAGACCATCGAGCAGTGGCACAGCGTGGTTGTACAGCGTATGGGCCGCGAGAGTGGGCAGCAGACGTTTGCTGCTGCGCTCGAACAGGCTGACGTCCAGGCTCTCTTCCAGATGGCGGATCTGCTGCGACAGCGCAGGTTGCGACAGGGAAAGCCGTTCTGCGGCGCGCCCCACATGGCCCTCTTCGTAGACCGCGACGAAATAGCGCAGTTGGCGAAAATCCATAAGTAAACCTTATTGAAAAAGCTGGAAAATCGAAATGGCTGGGAAGCCAGCGACGGCATAGTCTAGCGCGTATCCAAAGGGCCACAGAGCCGGAAGTCGCGATGAGCAGCGTAAGAATCGATAGCGCTTACATAGGAAAAGCGAAAAACCAGGAACCCGGTGAAAACCGAGGATTTCGCCCATGAACCTGCTCAGGCTACTGCGCAACAATGCCGATGCGCACGAACTGCCCTGCATTCAATCCGTGCCCGTTACCGAACCCGAGGAGCGCCAAGTGTCGCAACCTGACCACAGCGACCCGGTATTCATACGCGGTCAGGGATCATGGATGTGGGATGCGCAAGGTCGCGTGTATCTGGATTTCATGCAGGCTGGCGCGGCCAACAGTCTTGGCCACAGCCCGGCGGTCCTGCTCCAGGCGCTCAACGTTCAGGCGCAAACATTGATCAGCCCCGGCCCCGGCCATTCGCATCGCAGCGGGCTGGAGCTGGCGCGGCGCTTGTGTCTGAGCACTCGCAGCGATCAGGCCTGGTTCTTCAGTAGCGCCAGTCAGGCCTGCGAAGGCGCTATTGACCTGGCCCGCAAGTGGGGCGAAGTGCATCGCGCTGGCGCTGGCGGAGTCATCACGGCCAGCCTCGGCATGCACGCGAGCGCCGCGGCCAATCAGGTGCCGTTCAACGACCTGGGCGCATTGCACGCGGCGGTCGACGCCCAGACGGTCGCGATCATGCTGGAACCGATTCAGAGTCAGGCGGGCGTGATTCCGGCAACTCGTGAATACCTGCAGGGCGTGGAGAAATTGTGTCGTGAACTGGGAATCCTGTTGATTCTCGACGAAACCCAAACCGGTATTGGCCGTTGTGGCAGCTTGCTGTGCGAAGTTACCTATGGCGTGCGCGCCGATATCGTCGTCCTCGGCCAAGGCCTGGGCGGTGGTGTGCCGTTGGCGGCGCTGCTGGCGCGGGGCACGGCATGTCGCATCGAGGCCGGAGCGTTTCCCGGCGCGGCTGACGGCAATGCATTGATGATCGCCGCTGGCCTGACCGTGCTGCACAGCATTCAGGAGCCGCAGTTTCTGCACCAGGTTCGCGATTGCGGCGAGCACATGCGCGAGGGGCTGACGCGCCTTGCCCAACGCTTTCGACTCGGCGAGGTGCGCGGCCAAGGCCTGCTTTGGGGCTTGAGCCTGGAGCAGGACCGAGCGGCGCAAGTGGTGGCGGCTGCGCAGTCCGAGGGCTTGTTGATTGATGCGCCGCAGCCGGATTGCCTGAGGTTTTCCCCGGCGCTGACCGTTAGCCAGGCCAATGTCGACGAGATGCTGCAACGGTTGGCCCGAGCATTGAGTCGAGTCAAAACCGCGCAATTGAAGGCCAGTCGAGGCTTACTGGCCTGAGTCCCGAATTTCCGAACCGTCTCGCGTTATATGCGCGTCGCCCTGTGCCGGATTCGTTTGGCATGGGGCTTTTTTACATGCAGTAATGGCTCGTAGCCAGAGATTAGGGAACCTCCGCCGTTTGTCGCAGGTCGATTAGCTGTGTGGCTTATGAGAGCCGCTTTAATCTGGAGCTACACCATGGACATCATTCGTATTATTTTCGCCATCCTGCTGCCACCTGTCGGTGTGTTCATGCAAGTCGGTTTCGCTGGCGCCTTCTGGCTGAACATCCTGCTGACCCTGCTGGGCTACTTCCCGGGCATCATTCACGCGGTCTACATCATCGCCAGCCGTAAGTAACACCGCCTGTCTTTCGTGGGACCGGATTCATCCGGGAAGGCGCCAGTTCAGTTAGCTCTTCATGGCCTGACACACCGCCTTCGCGAACAAGTTCGCTCCCACAGAATCTTGCAGCGCTACATACGTTCAAGGCGCCGCTGACTCTTGTCTTCGCCAGCGTTACGGCACATCCGTGATCGGGTTTGACGGCCTGGATTTTGAGAGTTTCCAACGCAGCCTCTTTCGTTTCGTTCGTGCACATGTCTGCGCGGGACGGACGTCTATGGCGGCTGTGTGTGGGGCACTTTAGGGTGCGCCGGGTTTCTCTCACCGGTCCGTCAACCTGCACACAGTTGCCACCCAATCGTTTGACGGTGATTGGTGGTGACATGATCTTTGAGAGAGTCTGTAAATGAATAAGGATGCCGACCTGCAGACCGTGCTGTCGGTAGCAAGCATGGGATCCTACCAAATGTTATTCCAGGCGATAACGAGGTCGACTGGAAGCACGATTCGCGGGCAAGCCTCGCTCCAACGGGTTGCCTTTCAATTCGGCATTTGATCGATATGAGCCAGCAATCAACCCTGTCCGTCGATCACCCGCCGATAAAACGCCCATTCTTTTTCCAGCGCGTCCGCCTGGTTGGCGGCTTGGCGGAAGCCGTGGCGTTCGTTTGGGTAGAAGTGCGCTTCGGCGGGGATGCCATTGTCCTGCAGGGCTTTGAGCATGGCGCGGGTTTGTTCCGGGACGACCACAGCGTCAAGTTCGCCCTGGAAGAAAATCACCGGCACGTGGATTTGGTCGGCATGCAGCAGTGGCGTTCTGGCGCGATAGCGTTCGATATCCGTTTGCGGGTCGCCAATCAGCCAGTCCAGGTAATCACTTTCGAACTTGTGCGTCGCCTTGCCCAGCGCCACCGGATCGCTGACGCCATACAGGCTCGCACCGGCGCGGAATACGTCGCGGAAGGCCAACGCGCACAGCGTCGTATAACCGCCGGCGCTGCCGCCACGAATGAAGGCTTGATCCGGGTTGATCAGCCCGCGTTCCGCCAGATGCGCCACCACGGCGCAGGCATCCTCAACGTCCACCACGCCCCAGTTCAGGTACAGGCTTTGCCGATAGGCGCGGCCATAACCGGTGCTGCCGCGATAGTTCAGATCGGCCACGGCAAAGCCGCGCTGGCTCCAGTACTGAATGCGCGGATCAAGCACCGGGTAGCATGCCGAAGTCGGGCCGCCGTGGATGAACACCACCAAAGGCGGTGTTGGCCCGCCGTTCATGGCCGGATAGAAATAGCCGTGCGCTTCGGCGGCGCCGCTGGGGTAACGCAAGGATTGCGGGCGACTGATGCGTTCGGCGGGCAGCAGCGCAACGCCACCGGCGAGTACCTGAATACTGTGATCATCACGACTGATCGCCAGCACTGCGGATGGGCTGACGGCCGAAGCGGCGATGCAATACAGGTATTGATCGTCGACAGCCAGGCTGCGAAAACGGCTGTAAGCGCCGCTGAAATCTTCCAGTGAGCCGTCAGCCGCGCGCAGTCCCAGCACGCCGAAACCGTCCTCGGACCAGCTGGCCAGATAACCGCCATTGCCCAGCGGCAGCCAGGTGCAGCCACCCAATTGCCAAGGCGCGGGCGAATGATCGGCTGCGGCGGCCGGTAACGCTTCAAGGCCTTCAGCGGTTTCCAGCCATGGCTGCCAGAAACCGCCGCGATCTGTCAGGCAATGCAGCCGACCTTGTCGGTCGAAGCGCGGTTGTTGCAGGGATTCTTCCTGGGCATATCCCGCGACACAGCGCGGCGTTGACCAGCCGTTGTTGATGCGCTCGGCACACATCAGCGAGGTCGACGTCCACGGCTGGTGCGGGCGTTGCCATTCGATCCAGGCCAGGCGTTGCCCGTCGAGACTCAAGGTCGGCGCGGCGTAGAAGTCAGCACCTTCGGCCAACAGCTGACGCGTGCCATCGGCGATGTCGATGGCGATCAGTCGATGCGTGGCGCGATCCTCTTCGACCGCCAGAATCTGCCCGCAGGCAAAGCGGACGTCGCCGTAGCGTTTGTCGTCGAAGGTCAGTTGTTGCGGGGCATCGCCGGTCAAAAGCTGGCGATACAGTTGCTGGTCGCTTTCGTTGACGAAGACCAGCGCGTCATCCGCGAGGCAGAACGAACCGCCGCCATATTCGTAAACCCGGCTGCGTACGCTGAAGCCGTCAGGCGTCAGGCAAGTGGTGCGTCCTTCGAACCAGCGCCAGATGCGACTGGCTGCGTCTTGCGGTCGATATTCACTCCAGAACAAGCCCGCCGCGCTGACTTCCAGCTCGGCGAAGTCGATTCCTGCGGCCACCGCATTGGCGGCGCTGAGGGTTTCAGGATTTGGCGATAAGGCGAGAGTTTCGGTCATTGCGGAAGGCCAACTGCTCAATGGTCTTCGTAGCATACTCGGCTTCTTCACGGGCTTTGAGAATCATTCCATGGTTCGGCGACTTGCTGCACACCGGATCGGTATTGGCCGCATCGCCGGTCAGCATGAACGCCTGACAACGACAGCCGCCGAAGTCCTTTTCTTTCTCGTCGCACGAGCGGCACGGCTCGGGCATCCAGTCGTAGCCGCGAAACACGTTGAAGCCGAAAGATTCGTACCAGATGTGCTGCATGCTGTGGTCGCGCACATTGGGGAATTTCACCGGCATTTGCCGCGCGCCGTGGCAGGGCAGGGCCGTGCCGTCCGGCGTGACGGTGAGGAAGATGCTGCCCCAGCCGTTCATGCAGGCTTTCGGGCGTTCTTCGTAGTAATCCGGGGTGACGAAGATCAGCTTGCACGGGTGGTTTTCCGCCGCCAGCTTGTCGCGATATTCATTGGTGACGCGTTCGGCGCGCACCAACTGGTCTTTGGTCGGCAGCAAACCTTCACGGTTCAAGTGCGCCCAGCCGTAGAACTGACAGGTCGCCAGCTCGACAAAATCCGCTTCCAGGGCGATGCACAGCTCGATGATTTGATCAATCTTGTCGATGTTGTGCCGATGGGTGACGAAATTCAGCACCATCGGATAGCCATGCTTTTTCACCGCGCGGGCCATTTCCAGCTTTTGCGCGAAGGCTTTTTTCGAGCCGGCGAGCATGTTGTTCACTTGCTCGTCGCTGGCCTGGAAACTGATCTGGATGTGATCGAGCCCGGCTTTCTTGAAATCGATGATTTTCTGTTCGGTCAGGCCGATGCCGGAAGTGATCAGGTTGGTGTAGTAACCCAACCGGCGCGCTTCGGCGATCAGCTCGGCCAGGTCCTGGCGCACCAGCGGTTCGCCGCCGGAAAAACCGATCTGTGCCGCGCCCATCTGCCGCGCTTCGGCCATCACCTTGAACCACTGTTCGGTGGTCAATTCCTGGCCTTGCTTGGCAAAGTCCAGCGGGTTGGAGCAATACGGGCATTGCAGCGGGCAGCGATAGGTCAGCTCGGCCAGCAGCCACAGCGGCAGGCCGATTTCAGGTTTGGGCGGCATTGCCAGAGACGAAGCGCTGAGCGTCGAATCAGGCAAGTTCGATCCAGTGTTCGCCACGGGCGACCTCCATGAATTGCTCGACATCGGTGCCGAGCTCGGGAAAGCCTGGGAACTGCTGGTCCAGCGCATCAATGATCGCTGAAACACTGCGTTCGCCATCGATCAGGCCACCGATGGCGCTGGCACTTTCATTGAGCTTGATCATGCCTTCCGGGTAAAGCAGCACATGGCCATTTTGCGCGGGCTCGAACTGGAAACGATAGCCCTGGCGCCAGCGCGGGACTTGTTGTCGATCAAAACTCATAGGGCGATTCCCTTATGCCAGACTCGTTGGTCAGTCACGCTGTGATAGGGCGGGCGGTTCAGCTCGTAGGCCATGCTCATGGCGTCCAGCATGCTCCACAAAATGTCGAGTTTGAACTGGAGGATTTCCAGCATGCGCTGCTGGCCTTCGTAGGTCGTGTAATGCTTGAGCGTGATCGCCAGACCGTGCTCCACGTCCCGGCGGGCCTGGCCCAGGCGAGTGCGGAAATATTCGTAACCGGTCGGGTCGATCCACGGGTAATGCTGCGGCCAGCTGTCCAGGCGCGACTGATGGATCTGCGGCGCGAACAGCTCGGTCAGGGAACTGCTCGCCGCTTCCTGCCAGTTGGCCCGGCGCGCGAAATTCACGTAAGCGTCCACGGCAAAGCGCACGCCGGGCAGCACCAGTTCCTGAGAGCGCAGCTGGTCCGGGTCCAGGCCAACAGCCTGTCCCAGACGCAGCCAGGCTTCGATGCCGCCGTCTTCGCCCGGTGCGCCGTCGTGATCCAGCAAACGCTGAATCCACTCGCGACGGATCTCGCGGTCCGGGCAGTTGGCCAGAATCGCGGCGTCCTTGAGCGGGATGTTCACCTGATAGTAGAAGCGGTTGGCAACCCAGCCCTGAATCTGCTCGCGGGTCGCCCGGCCTTCGTACATCGCCACGTGGAACGGGTGATAGATGTGGTAATACGCGCCCTTGGCGCGCAGGGCCTGCTCGAATTCAGCGGGGGACAGCGGCGTTGCTTCGCTCATTGGGGCTCCTATTAATCATCAGAATGGAGTGAACGTTCCGTAGGAGCGGCTTTAGCCGCGAAGAGGCCGGTACATTCCCTGCATTTCTTTCGTCCGGGAAGTAGCCCTCCCGGCTAAACCCAGTCCTACAAAATCTCGCTAGAGCTCGATACTCATCCCATCGAAAGCCACTTCGACGTTGCGGCGCGCCAGTTCGGCGCGTTCGGCGGAATCTTCGTCGAGAATCGGGTTGGTGTTGTTGATGTGGATAAGCACCTTGCGCTGCTTTGGCAGGCGTTCCAGCACTTCGAGCATGCCGCCGGGACCGTTTTGCGCCAGGTGGCCCATTTCGGTGCCGGTCCGGGTGCCCACGCCACGGCGCTGCATTTCGTCGTCGTCCCACATCGTGCCGTCCACCAGCAGGCAATCGGCGCCGGTCATTTTTTCCATCAGCGCGTCATCGACCTTGCCCAGGCCCGGCGCGTAGAACAGCTTGCCGCCGGTCTTCAGGTCTTCAACCAGCAAGCCGATGTTGTCGCCCGGATGCGGGTCGAAACGGTGCGGCGAATACGGCGGCGCGGCGCTGCGCAGCGGGAAGGGCGTGAAGCGCAGATTCGGGCAGGCCGGAATCACAAAACTGCCGTCCAGCTCGATACGGTTCCAGTCCAGGCCGCCGTTCCAGTGCTTGAGCATAGTGAACAGCGGGAAGCCGGTGCTCAAATCTTCATGAACCATGTCGGTACACCAGACTTGATGCGGGCAACCTTCACGCAGGCTCAACAGGCCGGTGGTGTGGTCGATCTGGCTGTCCATCAGGATGATCGCGCTGATCCCGGTATCGCGCAGGGCGCGGCCCGGTTGCATGGGCGCGAAGCCGGCGAGTTGCGCGCGGATGTCCGGCGAAGCGTTGCACAGCACCCAATTGACGCCATCGTCGGACAGCGCGATGGACGATTGGGTGCGCGCCACAGCCCGCAGGCTGCCGTCACGAAAGCCCGCGCAGTTGGCGCAGTTGCAGTTCCATTGAGGGAATCCGCCACCGGCGGCAGATCCTAGAATCTGGATGTACATGTCAGCTCCATGCCGCGAGGTCGTGAAACGCAAAAATAAAAAGGGTCATGCCAATAAAAAAAGCCCCGGCGAACCGAGGCTTTGCACCGCGTCGTAATCAACGGCTTGCGAAGTACATGGTGACTTCGAAACCGATACGCAGATCAGTGTAAGCAGGTTTAGTCCACATAGAAGACTCCTTTTGGGTGATTGCAGCGGTGGATAGGTACATCTTTAGTACACCCCGGAGGGCATATCGTTCGATGCTTAGGGAGCTATGTTACTTAATTTTACAATTCCTGGCTGTCATCATCCTGAACAAAACTTTTGCATTCCCGGTAATGATCAATGTCTGCGGGAGGAAGAATTGCTCAGGATCAGCCAGCCAGCGCTGGCCTCTTCCAGCTGATCCGCAGCGTTGAGCAGCGCGGTTTTCTGCTGATCCATGACCGCTGCGAGCAAGCGTTTCGGGTAATCCGCGCCGTGTCCGGCAAGATGCGCCTGCCAGAGCATTTCGGCTTCGCTGGCGCTCTCCATGCCCGCGCTGTCCAGCTGCGCCGCCAAAGCCTGTTGTTGCTGGGGAAGATCGGCGCTGCCGATCAACTCAGGGACTTGCGCAATGAAATCGGTGATGTGCTGGACCAATGCCTGCACCGAAGCGCTGGGCGATTGCACGCCGAACAGCAATCCGCTTTGCCCGGCGATCTGTCGGAAACCGCTGAATACCGCGTAGCCCAGTTGCAGCTCGACCCGCAAGCGCTGATAAAACGGACCCGAAGCCAAATGCGCCAGCATGCGCCACGCGGCTTCGTCGGCAACGCTCAGGCTGGAAGTCGGGCAAAACAGTAATACAGCGCTCTCGGAAGAGTCCGACGCTTCTGATCGCCAATGCTTGCCGGGTTGCAGGACGATTGCCTGCTGCCCGCTCTGACCCTGCCTGCCGGGCGTCAGCCCAAGCGCTGCGTTGGTCGCCTGCTCGGTTTGCTCCGACAGGCCGGTCGCAAAGCTCATCCAGCGCGCGGACGCCCACAGCGCTTGAACATCCTGAATGATTTCCCCCGGTACGCTGTTCAAATAATGATCAGGCAGGGATTTGAGCAACTGCCGGATCGGGATCAGCGCGGGTTGCTGATCGAGCTGACCGTAGCGCGACAGAACTGCATCGTTCGGCGTGCTGAGCAGCGCTAACGCGTGGTCGAGAATCATCGGCAGCGGCGCATTCAGCCCGACGAGCTTGAGCTGCCAATCATTGCCGTACGCCGTGAAAGCCAGATTCACCCCCGCTTGTTTTGCATCTTCAGCAAGAGCATGAAGGCTTTGCTCAAGCATTTGCCATAACGCCGGTTGTGGTGCGGGCAAGGTCCAGCGTAGGTAAATCGCGCCCTCAGCACCGCTATTCTCGCCTTGAGATGTCAGAAAAGGGTTCGGCTCAGGTAGTTTCCAGTCGACTTTCTCGACGGCGGATTCCGAATGGGCGGTAAGTTGTTCCAATAGTGCAATCAGCGCTTTGCCGCCGCTTTCCGACAAGCCTTGCGGCGCTTTTCGCGCAAAGTGTTGGGCCAGATCCAGCGCGCCGCAGGTATCCAGACGACGCTGTTGAAGAAGGTTGTAGTCGGCGCGGGCGGCTGGCCAACTGGATCTGAGAAACCTGAACCAGTCCAGAATCAACGCGATAGCTGGATGCGACTCACCTGTGGGAGCGAGCTTGCTCGCGATAGCGCTGTCATGCCCGCTCACCATCTCGATATTGATCAACAGTTGCCCGGCAAACTGGTAAAGCACCTCAGCTTTCAACGTTTCCACCAACCCGCGCGCGCGCAACAGCGCAACCAATCCGCCCGGATGCGCTGAGTTCAGGTGATGGCAGAGAAACGTCACGGATTCATCGGCGGCGTCAGGTAAATGTTCGCAGGCAAAAAGCAGATTCATCCCACCCGATTTGTCTACCGATTGCACAACCGTTTCGCTTTGCAACAGCCGTGGCGGTTCGATCTGCCGGAACGCTTCGCCCGCGATGAAATACCCGCCATGGTTCGACGCCAGCGCTTTCAGCTCTGCCAGGGATTGCGGGCCGGTCAGGCATAAGGTCATTTGCCCGGCTTGATAAAAACGTTGGTAGAAATCCCGCAACGCTTGCTGAAACGCCTGACGCGGCACCGGCAAGCTGAAGCGGTTGCCTGCATGAAAGGCTTTCAGTGGATGATTTGCGCAGATGGGGTCGAGCAGCCGGATCTGCTCGCGCGCTTTGGCGTCTCGTGACCAGGCGATGAATTCGGCATGCAGCACTTCCCGTTCCCGCAGTTGATCTTCCAGTGTCATACGTGGGTGGGCGAGCATTTCGCACAGACGATCCAGCCCTTCACCGAACGCCGCCAATGGCAGTTCGAAGAAGAAGTCAGTGGTGCGCTCGCGGGTGCTGGCGTTGAGCTGCCCGCCGTTGCGCTGCACGAAAGTCATCAGCTTCTGGTCGTCGGCGTAACGCTCGGTGCCGAGGAAGAACAAATGCTCAAGGAAGTGCGCCAGCCCCGGCCATGCCAGCGGCACATCATGGCTACCGGCCGCGACCCGCAACGACGCGGCCGCGCGTTTGAGCCTCGGCGCATGACACACCACCACGCGCAGGCCGTTGGCGAGCGTAAAGTGTTCGATGGCGGGCAGGCGTGAGGCAGGCATGGGATTTCCGATGGGGATCAGCGGGTCATGCTAGCGGAATTGTGAATGAACGAGTTCGGATTCTGTGACGCAACCGTCTTGAACCTCAACACAGCCGGTAGGAGGGGACTTGTCCCCGAAGAGGCCAGCGCAAGCGCTGAAAATATTCCTCGGCAGACCCGACGCTTTCCCGGACAAGTCCGGTCCTACCGAGCCATACACGACACGGAATTACGATCTGATTGGATCAACCCTGACCCAACCCCGCATACAACCCCGGGCGTCGATCATTGAAATAGGTATTGATCGCCCTGGAATCGGTCATCAATTGGCGATCCAGCTTGCCGCTGATGAGTTCTTCAACCCGAGCTGCGACTGCCAAACGGCTGCCGTCCGGCGCGCAGATGCTGCTCAGGCCGCAGTACTGGATAGCGCCTTCGCTGCCGCAATAGTTGGCGTAGGCCACGTAACACTGGTTTTCATAGGCGCGGGCGCGGACCGTCACTTCGCAGACAAAGTCATAGGGCGCCATGTTCGCGGTGGGCACCAGAATCACTTCGGCTCCGGCCAGCGCCAGGCGGCGGGTGTTTTCCGGGAATTCGACGTCGTAGCAGATCAGCAATCCGAGTCGCCAACCATTGAGTTCCACCACCGGGAAGCGATCCTCTCCGACAGCAAACATCGACTTATCCAGCTCGCCATACAGATGCGTCTTACGGTAATTGCACAGGCTTTTACCGTAGGCATCGATCAGTTGCACCGAGTTGTAGATCTGGTCGTTGGCGTTGCGTTCGGGATATCCGTAAAGGATGGCGATGTGGTTAGCCTGGGCGATGGCCGCGACTTGCGCGGCCGCGAAGCCATCGCAAGGCTGCGCCAGTGCGCCGGCCGCCTGGGCGCCGATGTTGTAGCCGGTGAGGAACATTTCCGGGCAGACCAGCAAATCGGCGCCCAGACTCGCGGCTTCCCGGGCCTGGAGATCCAGTCGTTGCAGGTTGCCGTTGATATCCAGCGGCAGCGGCGTGCATTGATAGAGCGCGATGTGCATGGCTTCATGCCTCCTGTTCAATCGGCCAGGGCGATAGGGCCTATTTCGTGAAACACATCGCCAGGGCCGGGATTTGCTGCGTGAGTCTTGCCGCCGAAGTGGGTCATGATGCCCCACACCGCATTCAGCGAGGTCTGCACTGCGCCTTCAACCCAGGCCGGCGTCCAGGAAACGTCGTCGCCGGCGATGAACATGCCGCGCTGCTCGCTGGGCATGTCCTGCTGCATAAAGTGCGCGTACATGCGTTGGTTGTAGCGGTAATGTCCCGGCAATGCGCCTTTGAACGCGCCGAGGAAATGCGGATCGGCTTCCCAGGACACAGTAATCGGGTCGCCAATGATCCGCGCCGCGATGTCCACTTTAGGGTAGATCTTCTTCAGCGCATCGAGTGCCAGCTTCACGCGTTTTTCGATGGGCTGCGGCAGCATTTTCAGCGCGTCGCTCATCCACGAATACGACAGGCAGATAACGCCGGGCTTGTCGTCGCCGTTATCAAACAGGTACGTGCCGCGCGTCAGGCGATCCGTCAGCGTCATGCTCATCAGGTCGCGCCCGGTTTCCGGATCTTTGTCTTTCCAGAACGGCCGGTCGACCATGACGAAGGTTTTCGACGATTGCATGTAGCGCGTGCGGTCCAGGGCCATCCACATTTTTTGCGAGAACAGGCTTTCTTCGCACTCGATCTGGGTGGTCAGCAGCCAGCTCTGGCACGTCGTGAGCACCGCGGCGTAGCGGCGAGTATCACCCCAGTTGTCGGTGACCTCCAGCTGGCCGTCATCGGCGCGGGCGATGCGCTTGACCCCGGTACGCGGCGCGCCGTGGTGCAGCGTCGCCAGGCTGGTGCCTTCGGGCCAATGTGCGCAGCGCTCCGGGACGTGCTTCCAGATCCCCAGCGGCACTTGCTCGACACCGCCGACGATCAAATGCTGGTGATCGTCGCAGTTGGTCATCACTACGCGGAAGATTTCCAGCATCGAGTTGGGGAAGTCCGAGTCCCAGCCGCCGGTACCGAAACCGACCTGGCCGAACACTTCACGATGGTAAAACGACAGCTTGGCGAACGCCTTGGAAGTGGCGACAAAATCGTAGAACGTGCGGTCATCCCACAGCGGCACGAGGGTGTTCCACAGTTGTTTGAGGCGTGGCACATCGCGGTCGCGAATGGCTTGCTGGATATCCTTGAAACCAGAACCTTCTTCCAGCGCGTCCGCCCAGGCGTCAGCGACTTCCTGAAACAGCGCGGGCAAATCCGATAGTTTCTGTGCGTAATACGTGGTGCCTTCCAGATCGATAACGGTACTGCCGGACGCAGCCGTCAGCGGGTTCGGGAAGGGTTTTGATTCCAGTCCGAGCTTGTCGACATAGTGATAAAACGCCGTGGACGACACCGGAAAGCGCATGCCGCCCAACTCGGCGATGATCCCCTCGGTGCCTTCGAACGCTTGGGAGCGCAAGCGGCCACCCATCTTCGAGGCTTCGTACACCACCGGCTTGAGGCCCAGCTTCATCAACTCGTAAGCTGCCACCAATCCGGCAATACCCGCGCCCACAATCGCCACTTCGGCTCCGTGATTTTCCACCGGAATGCTGCCCAGCCCGGCCGGATGCTCGATCCAGTCATCAAAGGCAAAGGGGAAATCCGGACCGAAAATCGTGATCGGCTTTTTACCGTCTGCAGGATGGCGATTGTTAATCATGGTTGACCTTGTTTTGCGGGGACGCGAATGCAGACAGTCTAGTTAAGTGTAGAGGCGTTAATAAGACGCAAAGTGTCGTCGTTTTGCAGTGTTTTTGTGCGATATGACGAGCTTGGTGGTCATTCATTGTCCGTAGGACCGGCTTTAGCCGGGAGGGCGTTCTCCCGGCTAAAGCCGGTCCTACGATCATCTGTACGCTTTACAGCGGCTGTCCGCGATCAATCTTGCTGCTGAGGATGATCGAGGTGGTGGTTTTCTCGACGCCATCGACGCTGCCAATCAGGTCGAGCAGCTGGTCCAGTTGTTCCGGCGATTCGGTGCGCAACCAGGCCACGTAGTCGAATTCGCCGCTGACCGCACACAGCTGCTGCACCTGGGCGAGGGTACTGAGGCGGCGCAAGACTTCCTTGCCGGAGCGCGGCTGCACGGTGATCCCGACATAAGCCTGCAAGCCACCATCCACCACCCGCTGACTCAAACGCACGCCGTAACCGGTGATGACCTTCGCACTTTCCAGACGCGCCAGTCGCGAGGTTACGGTGGTGCGGGCGATGCCCAGTTGCCGGGCAAGCATGGCCACGCTTTCCCTGGCATTGAGCTGCAAGGCGGCGATCAACTGGCGGTCGATTTCATCCAGGACAGGCGGGCGTACGGCAGACAAGTTTCTCTCCTAATAAAAGCAGCGGGCGGTTTCGTCAGATCTTCCAGCGCTTGGCCGTCTTGGCCAGTCGCTGTTGCAACCCATCAAGGTTGCTCGCCAGTTGCAGCATCAACAAGTGATAGCCCGTCAATTCAGTGGGCACCGGACTGCTCGGCATCGGCAAGGGCGTGTTGCCGTCGGTTTTGCGATCCAGGCGCTCGGTGGCGCCGGTTTGCAGCGCCCGGGCCATGCCGATCAACTGGCGCCGGGTCTGGCGGTATTCGGCATCCAATCGCGCTTTCCACTCTTCGCCAGCCACTTGGTCAAGGTCCGCAGGGCGAATGTTGGACAGGATTTCAAGGGTGCTCAGGCACATGCGGAAATGGCCCTGGATGGCGTCCAGCTCGACCATGGAAATCCGCACTTCCTTGGATACCGAAGGCATCAATGAGCGCAGTTGCAGCATGGTGGCGTTCAGCCGCGCCATCAGCTTGAGATGCTCATCGGCAGTGATTGGCTGGCCCTGATTGATACGCCCGTAAACCTTGGCGCAGTCGCGCAAACCGCTGGCCAGGTTGTAGCGCCAGGAAAACGTGGCGTACAGCGGCAGCGCGAAGGAAAACGCCAACGCCAGAACGATGCCGATCAGGATATCCACCGTGCGCCACAGGCCGTCGCTCAACGGGTTGTCGCCATGCCCGGCGACGATGAACAGCGTGATGGCCGACAGCAGCGCGGTATAGCCGCCCTTGCCGATGGCGTGATAAGCGAAGAAGCCGCAGGCCAGTGACATCATCAGATACGTCAGCAACGACAGTTCGAAATAGTCCTGCTGCCAGACCACCGCCAGCCCCAGTCCCGCACCGATCAATGTGCCGTAAGCCCGCTCCACGGACTTCTTGCCGATATTGCCGTGATGCTGCAAACCGCCGATCACGATCAGCATGGTCACCGATGCCCACTCGCCATGGGGCAGATTGATCCCGGTGGTCAGCAGAATCGACACCAGCAGGCCGATGACGATGCGTCCGGCATGGATGTAGCGCGCATGGCGGTAGCGACGATAGGGGTCCAGCAAAGGACGTAAAACACGGCGAAGCCAGAAGGGAAGCCAGGAGGCGTTGGAAGTCGTCATGCAGTAAAAGACCGCGCAGGGCGGGAATGAATCCCGGAAATCAATGAGTGAATGGTCGTCAGTAAGCCATATATGGCGGGCATTGTGGATTGTTGAGGAAATTTCTGACGCATTTTGTATCACATGTGAGGTGTTGTGCATCCTGAGAATTGAGCGTAGTGTGCCTCACATGTGATGTAAGCGAGGACGCCGAAATGGCTCGGAAAACTTCAACCGATTACATGCGTGAAATGCGTGCCCGGCTGACGGGGGCCGGCTATGTGAAACGAGAGCTGTACGTTCTCCCGGAAAACGCGGATGTCCTCAGAACCATAGAAAAAGTGTTACGCCAGCCCTATTTGGGCAACCGGATCAAACTGGAGGAATTCATGACTGAAAATACGAACTGGACGATCGATACGCTTCACGCGGCGCTTGTCGAGCTGGATGCCGTGAAGAGTAACGAAATCGAGCTGAACCTGATTCAAGGCACCGAACCAAGCCTTGGGCTGACGATGCACAACTTCGGTGGGCTGCCCATCGCCATCGCCATTTCCGGTGATCAGGTACTGGTGGATTCGGTACTGGTGTACGCCTCGCAAGTCAGGGATGTCGCTACGTTCAACGACACCGTGCTGCGCAGTCGCGACATCTTTCCGTTGTCCTCCATCGGCATCGAAACCATGCCCAATGGCGAAACGGTCTACAGCATGTTCGGCGCACTCAGCGCTGCATCCTCGCTGACCGTGATCGTCCACGAAGTGCTGACGCTGGCGGATAACGTGATTCGCGCCGCTGATGCCTACGAAGATTTTTTAACAGTTGATCCACAGTAATCGGGAGTCAAATCGAATGAGTCTTTGGAAAAAAATGGTTACGGCTCTGCGTGGTGGAGCTTCCGAAGTTGGCGAAGCAATCGTCGACGCTCAGGCCTTGCGCATTCTTGATCAGGAAATCCGCGACGCGGACGCTTCCATGCTTGCCGCGCGCAACCAGCTGATTCAGATCAAAGCCAAGCACAAGCTGTCCGTGCAACGTGTTGAAGAGCACAACAAGAACATCGCCAACTGGGAACAGAAGGCAGTCGCAGCGATGAATCAGGGTCAGGACGGACTGGCTCTGGAGTGCGCGGAAAAGGTTTCCGAACTGACCGCCCTGCGCGATCAGGAAAAGGCCGCTGCTGATCAGTTTGGTGCGCAGGTCACCAAGCTGACCGTTCAAGTCACCAAGGCTGAAAGCCAGATCAAGGGTCTGCGTCAGCAGGCGGACATGGCCAAAGCTCGCGACAGCGTGCAGAAAGCGCAGATCAACGCCGCTGCCGCCACTGGCGGTGCCAACGGTCGTCTGGAAACTGCAGTCGGTTCCCTGGCGCGCATCAAGCAGCGTCAGGACGAACAGGACGCCAAGCTCGAAGCCGCAGAAGAACTGGACGCTGCTGCGAATGGCGGTGATCTGGAGCGTCGTCTGCAGGAAGCCGGCATCGGCGCCAAAACTGGCGGTGCCGCCGACGTACTGGCCCGTCTGAAAGCCCAAAGTCAGGCTGACAAGCCTGCTCAGTAAGCTGTGATCAGGGGGCATGCGGAGTTTCCGTCTGCTCCCTTTTTTTGGCCTGCAGTTTTTACCTGCATTTCAGTGGAGTACACATGGCGATTGGACAAGGCCTGCGGGTAATCCTCGGGTTGGCGGCGGTGATGGTGGTGGTTCAGGTGATCAACACCTTCACCGCCAACAGCCTTGTTTACCACGGCCTGTTTCCACGGACGTTCTCGGGTCTGCAAGGCATCGTGTTCTCGCCGTTCCTGCACGGTTCGGTGCGGCATCTGCTCAGCAATTTGCTGCCGTTCGTGGTGCTGAGCTGGCTGGTGGCAACTGAAGGGCTGCAACGCTATATCCGCGTGGTGCTGCTGATTTCACTGCTGGGCGGTCTGATGGTCTGGGTGATGGGGCGGCCGGTATTGCACGTCGGCGCCAGCGGTCTGATTTTCGGTCTGTGGACGTATGTACTCGCCCGCGCCTGGTATCAGCGCAGCCTGATCAGTTTTGGCATCGCAATCATTGCGCTGCTGGGCTACAGCGGGTTGATTTTTGGTTTCATACCGGTGCCCGGCATTTCAGTTGAATCACACTTTTGCGGGGCGTTAGCCGGTATCTTCGTGGCTTGGCTGATGCACTCCAAACGCTTGGTTGCCAATCAGATCGTATGAAAACAACTGCGTTCGACAATATTGCGATAAAAACAGGAGAAAAAAGCTCTTTAGGGTACCTAGATTGCATTTTTTCGCCTGTTATTTGTCTTTTCTTGTCTCATTTTGCCTTCGCTCGTGACATTTCACGCAGTTTGCGATAGTCCTTGAATGCCCCGCATGAAGATGCCTTCACCTAGGGATGACATGAATGTCGTTGCTGTTGATATTGAGGCTGCAAACCACCGCTTTTTTCGAGCGGTTCGGCTGGGCCGGAATCGGGATATTGCTAGCGGTTCATTTCGCAATGTCCTACATACTGCTGGCTTTCGCAGGCGAGGAGCATCTGCTCAGGCCGTTGGAGTTCGTCTATTTCTACCTCACCACGGCAACTACTGTGGGCTATGGCGATCTTTCGCCGAAGACCGACGTCGGCAAAGTAGTCACAACGTTATGGATCATGCTCGGCGGCATTGCCTTGCTGACCACGGTTATCGGTAAGGCGTCGACTTCGGTAGGCGAATTATGGAGAAGAAAAATGAAAGGATTAGGCGACTATTCACGCCTTGCCGGGCATACGGTACTGATCGGCTGGGACGGGGAGTCCAGCGAGCGAATCGTGGATTTGCTGTATCAGGACGTGGCCTCAAGCGGCGACGGGTTGGTCATCTGCGACACCCTGATCAGCGAAAACCCATTGCCGGGAAAAGCTTCGTTCGTCAAAGGCGACTCGCTGGATTCGCCAGTCCTGCTGACACGGGCAGGCGTCGTCGGCGCGCAACGGGTGCTGGTCCACACTCAATCCGACAGCTTGACCCTGGCAATCGTCCTGACACTGAAACAACTGGGGCCACGCGGTCACGTCGTGGCGCACTTCAATAATTCGGAGCGTGCTTCATTAGCCAAGAGCTACGCGCCGGAACTTGAATGCACCTCAAACATGGCCATCGAAATGCTGGTGCGCTCTTCGCAGGATCCAGGCTCTAGCATTGTTATCAACGAGCTGCTGTGCGTGGGCAGAGGCGCTACCCAGTATCGACATGCCTTGCGGAACGATCTGACCACGACCTGCGGCGAGCTTTATATACGTTTGCGCAAAGAGTTCAGCGCGACCTTGATCGGCTATCGCGCCCCCGGATCGACTGAGTTTGACATCAATCCTGGCAACGATATTGCGGTGCTGGGTGGCGAGATTTTTTACATCGCATCGACGCGACTTGAAGGAAAAGCACTATGAGCTGGATCAAACGAGTTCTGGGTATGGAAGCGCCGAAGCCGGCCCCGGGTTCATCGCTTGGCGTGTCCCCTGATGGGGCTGCGCTTGCGGCAAACCCGTTCGGGCTGGCCTCGGGCCGCATGCTCGATCTGGATGACTCTCTCAAACTCATGCTCGACGGCCATTCCGAGCTGGTCGTGCCCAACGAGGAAGTGGTGTGGTCGGTGGGCCAGGTGGACCTTGGGCAATCCATGCGCATGGTTCGCTTCTATTTTGAAGATGAAGATTACTGGCTACAAGTCGTGATGAACGGTCCTACAGCAGAGGACGTGCTCGACGTCATCCTGTTCGGTTATAACAGCGTGGTGACGATCAGTAGCGAGGCAGAGCTCAAGCGTCTGGTCGGGCCGGACTCGAAAATCGGCCTGCCGATCTACGCCCACGAAGGCTACGAATACGAGCGGCAGTGGGGCACGGAAGAAGGGCAGACCGAATTTACGCCGATGAGCGAAGTGGTGACCAGCCCCGAAGAGTCCTACCGGATTCAACACCTGAGCATGTTGTATGCGCGGGACACGGGCCTGGTTGATCGCCGCGAGTTTCTGCTGCTGTCGGTCGAAGAGGATGAGGAGGGCAACATTTCCCTCACCACGTCGATTGGTGTCACTTTGCAATCCACCGACTTCACGGTCATCTAAAAGGAAGTAAAAACCATGCTTGAAGCGCTTCGCATGTCCCTCAACGCACAGTCAGTGCTCAGCTTCGTCGTCTATATCGTCGTCGCTGCGATCCTGTTCGGGTTGTTCCAGTTCGCCTACACCCGACTGACCCCGCATAAGGAATTTGCCCTGATCCGCGAAGGCAACGTCGCGGCGGCTGTGGCCCTGGGCGGTGCGTTGATCGGCTTCGCCCTGCCGGCGAGCAATATCATTTCCTACAGCGTCAGCGTGCTGGACGCCGTGGTCTGGGCGCTGATTGCCGCCGTCGTGCAATTGCTCACCTTCACCATGACCAGTCTTGTCTTGAAAGGCTTGTCGGTTCGAATCGCCAGAGGCGAAATGGCTGCTGCCATCTATGCCGCCAGCGTTGCAATCAGCGTCGGGTTTCTCAACTCGGCCTGCATGACGCCGTCGACCTGATTGCCAGCTATCGAAAGGAGTATTCGATGAGACGTAGTTCTATAAAGCTGGTCCTGGCCAGTACTTTGCCGTTGGCGCTTGCTGCGTGCAGCAAGTCCGAGGAAACGGTGGAGGTCAACACCCAGCAGACGTTCCCGACCGTCCAGGCCTGCGTGGAGCAGAAAGTCCCGGTGGATATCTGCTCGGATGCCTACATGAATGCCCTGGCGGACCATCGGCGCATTACCCCGACGTACGACAGCGCCGCTGCCTGTGACGCGGACTTCGTGCCGGACTACTGCCAGCAGACTTCAGACGGCAAATTCATGCCCAAGCTGGGCGGTTTTGAACTGTCGTTGTCTGGTGAGGTTCCCAAGTCTCAGGTTGCGGCAGCTCAGGCTCAGGGCGGCGGTGAAGGTGGCGGCGGGGGAGGTGGCTTCAGTGGCACCAGCCTGCTGACCGGTTTGCTGATCGGCAACATGCTCAGCGGTAATATGGGCGGCGGGCGCTACTACTCCCAGCCGATCTACCAGACCCGCGACTCCCGTGGCGCCTATCAAAGCTCCACGCTTTCCAAGCAGATCGAACAAGGCAAGACCTTCGGTCAGTCGACGCAGGCCCGCTCAAGTTCGACCGGTAGTTATTCGCAAAGCACCCTGGGCCGCAACCTGGGCAAAGGCTCGTCGGTATCGTCGTCCATTTCGCGTGGCGGTTTCGGCAGTCAGGCGAGCGCGCGCAGCGGTTGGGGCGGCAAGAGCAGCAGCGGCTCCAGTTTCGGCGGCTGACAGGAACGTTATCCATGAAAAAAATCAGCATCGAAGAGCGCCCGGACTGGCGTGCGACCGCCGAGCGTGAGGGATTCAATTTCCACACTATCGACGGCGAGCGTTACTGGGATGAGCGCGCGTACTACCAGTTCACGGAAGAACAGATCACCCGAGACATCGAAGCGCCTACCCAGGAGCTTCATGCGATGTGTCTGGATGTGGTCGAAAAGGTAGTGGAAAGTGAGGAGCTGCTGACCCGGCTCGCGATTCCTCCGGCGTTCTTCGATCTGGTTCGTACCTCCTGGAAGGAAGGCCATCCACATTTGTATGGCCGTTTCGACTTCAGCTACGACGGCGTCAATCCGGCCAAACTGCTGGAAGGCAACATGGATACACCAACCTCGGCTTATGAAGCCGGGGCGTTTCAGCTGATCTGGCTGGAAGAGCAGATCGCACGCGGCGTGTTACCTGAGCGAGCCACGCAGTTCAACTCAATGGCTGAAGATCTGGTGCGCGCCTTCGCCGCGATCAAGGACGGCGGGCCGTTCTATTTCTCGGCCATGTCCGGCTCCATTGAAGATCGTGGCACCACGGATTTCCTGCGCAAGATGGCCGAACATGTCGGCATCGAGACGCGTCATATCGATATCGAAGACATTGGTCTCACGCCGGACGGTCGCTTCGTCGATCTTGAAGGCCGCTGGATCGAGCGCATTTTCAAGCTGCATGCGTGGGAACACGTATTCCATGAGCCCCACGGCCAGGCCATTCCGGGCTGCGATACGCAATTCATCGAGCCGGCGTGGAAATCCATCATTTCCAACAAAGGCATCCTGCCGCTGCTTTGGGAGTTCAACGAAGGGCATCCCAACCTGCTGCCATCCTTTGTCGACAAAGATCCGCGCGCGCCGGTGCCCAAGGGGTGGGTGCGCAAACCATACTTCTCCCGGGAAGGCGCCAACATCGAAATCCGCACGCCCGGCGATCAGGTGATCTTCGAAGACGGCCCCTACAACGACGCGCCCTACATCCTGCAGAAATTCGCCCCGCTGCCAAAGTTCGGCGACAGCTACACGCTGATCGGCTCATGGGTGGTGGGCGACGCCGCATCCGGCATCGGCATCCGCGAAGACGACAGCCTGATCACCAAGGACAGCAGCCGGTTCCTGCCGCATGTGGTCATTGATTGAGGTTGGGGTTATTTGCAGGAAGTCATGGCGTCTTGCACGAGAGGCAGCAACGCATCGGCAGCAGCCAATAGCTCACCGAGCAAGGCAGCGTCCACATCCATATAGCCTTCATATTCAGCCAGGTTGCGCCGTTCGTGGCATAACGCGAAAAGGCGTACCTGAGTTTTGCTCAGGCCCAGGGTATGTGTGAGGCATTGAAACACCAGGTAGCGACGGTCGGACCGATATCCCTTCAGGCGCATGCCCGTCAGCGCCAGCGCATGAGCTGCGTTATAGGCCAGGTCGAAACGACTGGCAAATGAGAGCGTCGGGCTATGAGCATCCTTCAAGCGGTCTTCTGCTGACGCAAGTAGTCCAGCGCATTCTTTACGGTCTGCAGGCTCGGCTTTGAGGCCACCGCTACGTACTAAATTTTCGAGGTTTTCGTTACTGGTCATTGGCAGTCAGGTCTGGATTGCGACCCAGCAAATCTATCTTGTCTTGCTGCTCCACCCGAACAACAAAACTATTGCTTGCTGTTTTCTTGGCTTTCCAGTCCTCGGGCGTGTACAGCGTCGGATTGATCGTTCGCTGAAGATGTTCTTCCAAGGGCAGCAAGCGCTCCATCACATCGCTGTAGACCAGATTCTCGCCGATCAGCATCAGGTCAATGTCGCTACCCGAATGTTCACTGCCTTTTGCGATTGAGCCGTAGATAAACGCCCAAACCATCTGCCCGGCGATGGGCTCCAGCGCCAAGCGGACCTGCTCGGCGATTCCGAAAGATTTGCGCACGATACCCAGAAGTTCGCTATAGATCGGACAATCCGGGTTGGCCTGATAATGAGTCTGATTGCCTTGACGTCGCATGCTCAGAATGCCCGACCTGTACAGGCGATCCAGCTCACGCATCAGGCTGCCTTTGCCTACCTGTGCCCAGCGAGCAATCTCATTCGCGTAAAAGCTCTGGTCTGGTTTCCCGTACAGCAGGCCCAACACTTTTTGTTGAGTGGCCGTGAACAGGGCGTCGCTTAGCGGAATTGATTGCGTCATCGACTGAAGGGTCCTTAAAAGGGAACGATAAGTCCCTTTTTGGGAACTGTAATCTTGAAAGCAATTTTTCGTCAACCCAACTGATGCCGATACGGGGCCCGGTTTCTGGACTGGAACTGGGCGCTACAGTCGAAACCCTCCGACACGCCCTTCACCTTTTCCGTATGATTACGCGCCCATTCCTGTAAGAAAGAACCCTTCATGCCATTTGTTGTTTACCTTCTGGGCCTTACGATTTTTTCGCTGACCACCGCCGAGTTCATGATTGCCGGCATGATGCCGTCGCTGGCGGCGGCGCTGGATGTCTCGGTCGGGCAGGTCGGGTACCTGATTTCGCTTTACGCGGTCGGCATGGCGATTGGCGGGCCGGTGTTGACTGCTTTGGTGCTGGCGCTGCGTATGCAGAACAAACCGGCGTTGTTCTGGCTGCTGATGCTCAACGTTGTGGGTGGCGTGCTGGCGGCGATGGCGCCGACGTACGAGGTGCTGGCCGTGGCGCGGGTGTTGATGGGCGTGGCCAGTTCCGCCTGCATCGGCGTGTCGCTGACTATCGCCGCACATCTGGTCGAGCCACACGCGCGTGGTCGAGCGGCTTCATTTGTCCTCGGTGGGCTGATGTTTTCGCCGGTGCTGGGCGTTCCGGCAACCGCGCTGATCGAGCAGCATTTCGGCTGGCGCGCCAGTTTCTGGGCGATTGCCATTCTGTCGATGATCTGCACCGCTGTGGTGGCTCTGCTGGTTCCCGCTTCGAAAAGCCGGGCGGTGGTCAGCCTTGCTGCGGAGTTTAAGTCTGTCCTGAACGGCAAGCTGTGGGCGGCCTACGTCACCAGTGGCCTGATCATTGGGGCGACGTTCACTGCATTCACTTATTTCTCGCCGATCTTTACCGAGGTCACCGGCTTCTCGGCGGCCTCGATTCCATGGATGCTGGCCCTTTACGGTGTCGCCAACATTGTCGGCAACATGGTGGTCGGACGCCTGGCGGATCGGCATACCTTGCCCGTTCTCGCCGGTGGTTTGGCCCTGCTCTGTGCCGGGCTCGCGGCGTTTGCACTGTTCGCGGAAAACACTGTGGTCAGCGTCGGCGCTTTCCTGGTCATTGGTTTGACGGGCGTGTCGCTGAATCCGGCAATGGCGGCGCGCGTCATGCGTGCGGCGTCGCCGGGTCCATTGGTCAACACCATGCACACTTCGATTATCACCGCCGGTTTGGCATTGGGTACTTGGGCGGGAGGAGCGGGGATCGACGGCGGTTACGGGTTGCGTTCGCCGCTGTGGGTGGGCACGGCGCTGGCGCTGGCTGGGTTGCTGAGCCTGACGCCGTATCTGGTCAGCCGTCTGAATCGGCCTGTGATGACAGGGTGTCCACAGGCCTGATGGGTTTACATCCTGAAGCGGATGACCAACTGATTGAGGCCAACCGCCAACTGCGACAATTCGTTGCTCGCGGCTGAAGTCTGGTTGGCACCTGCGGCGGTCTGAACCGACAAGTCGCGAATGCTGGTCAGGTTGCGATCCACTTCCCGTGCAACCTGCGCCTGTTCTTCGGTGGCTGAAGCAATGCTGATGTTGCGCTCGTTGATCTGCACGATTGCCGCCGTGATATCAGCCAGCGCGTGACCGGCCGCCTCGGCAACGTCCAGGCTGGCGCGGGCGCGCTCACTGCTATGACTCATCGCGCTCACAGCCTTACTCGCGCCGCCTTGAATTGACGCGATCATTTTCTCGATCTCGGCAGTCGACTGCTGGGTACGATGCGCCAGCGCCCGAACCTCATCGGCAACCACCGCAAAACCACGTCCGGCTTCCCCGGCCCGCGCGGCTTCAATGGCGGCGTTGAGTGCCAGCAGATTGGTCTGGTCGGCGATACCGCGAATTACATCCAGCACGCCGCTGATGCCTTGAACCTGCACCGCCAGCCCATCGATCTCTGTGGCGGTCACACCGACGGCTTGATGCAACTCATGAATCACGCTGACCGTTTCGTCCACGCGCTGACGACCATGGGCCGCCGACTGGCTTGAGTCCTGCGCGGCCGTGGAAGCCAGCACCGCGTTTCGCGCCACTTCTTCAACCGCAGCGCTCATCTGATTGATCGCGGTGGCGGCTTGATTGATTTCATCGTTCTGGCGCTGAACGCCGCGCAAGGCATCTTCCGTGACCGCAGTCATTTCTTCGGAGGTGGCGGCCAGCTGGTTCGAGGAATCCCCCAGTTCGCCCAGCGTGCGGCGCAGATTCTGCTGCATGATCGACAGCGCAGCCAGCAGCCGGCCCGGCTCATCGCGGCCGTCGACATAAATTGGCTTGCTGAGGTCGTTGGTGGCAATCTGCTCGGCAATCGCCAATGCCTTGGCAATCGGCGCCGTCAGGCTGCGAGTGAAAAGGGCAGCCAGCGCCAGTGTGGCAGCCAGCGCCACGAGAATCGCCGCGATAGTGACGTTGCGCGCCTGGTCGTAGGTCTGATCGGCCGCAGCATCGGTTTGCGCCACGCTGACATCGATCAGACGGGAAACCTCGTTGATGTCTTTGGCCAGCAGCTCGGCTGCCTGGGTCATTTCACCGGTTGATTGGGTCAGGGCCGTAATCGTGTCCTCACGTTTCTGGGTCACCGCATCCATATAGCGTGCATGCACGCTCAGATAGCTGGTTATGTTGCGCGTCATGCTAATGAAAGCCTGCTTGCCCTGATCGCTGGTCATCAGGGGCTCCAGTTTGCGAACGTCGGTTTCAAGGCCGCTGCGCGCCTGCATGATTTTTTGACGGGCCGAATCTGCAGTGTCGATGTCCTTGGCCATACGCAAGCTGCCGTTCCATAACCGGATAGTCAGCAGATCGGCCTTGATCTGATCAACCGCCTGGACGGTAGGCAGCACATTGTCTTGCAGGACATCCCTGGACTCTTTCAAGTCCGAAGACTGGTCCAATGAAAACAGGCCGAACGCGGTGACCAGCACGGCAAAAAAGCCGAAGCAGAGCAGCGAGCGGGGTGCGATGTTGAGGTGTCTCAGGTTCATGTCTTGGCCCCGTCGGAGTATAAAAAGCGATGACAGACTATCGACCTGAAACGTTTCAGCTTGAGGAGCAAATCAAACCGATGGATGGAAATCTGCGTCCGGGCAATTGGTGCGAACTTTGCAAAAGTCCCATTCAAGCGTCTTGAACAACGGAAACCTGACGCTTTGCAACTTTCCATATCTACGCACCGACGTGCTCCACGAGAGCAATGTCATGGAGACAGCCTTGAGCACCCTTGAAGAAATTGCAGCAAACCTAATGGCGCTCGAACTGCGGGCGGACCAAACCCAGGCAAAGCTTTTCGCACTGGATGACGCGGGCTGGGAAGAGCTCATGCCGAGGTCCAGAGCCGAAGCCCCGGACTACTTCCCGGCGCAAACATTCGCGCCGGATCTGCTTGTGCAGATGCCGCCACGAAGCAAGATCACGGTATTGCGTCTGATAAAGGGTGGGCTGTCCTGAGGCCATGACTCGGCATTTGCTTAGCGTAGGGTTGTTCAAGTTCGGTTAGATTGAAGCGGTTGTAATGGAGTCAGCTGCTAAGTGACGAACTGAGTGGAATTTATCGTGCTCACGAAACGCCCCCGCCTGCAGGCCGTGCAGGCACGTCCTGGCTTTGTTCTGGTTCTCACATTTGTTGATGGGCAGCGTTTCCACTTGGACATGAGTCAGGATGTCGCCAACTACCCCGGCCTGAAACCCTTGCAGGATCGCAAGGCTTTTGCCGGTGCAAGTCTGGGGGATGACGGTTGGACGGTTGAGTGGCCTCAGCTCGACATTCAAATCGGCGCAGATACGCTTTACCTAAGCCTCAGTCCCTCGACGCTTTTCATGCTTTAAATTTAAGAATCCTCTGACAGACCCCGCCTCCAAACCTTGTTAAAACGGAACATCTCAACCACGTCCAAGCCGACGAGGAAGCGGTCAGGTGTTCTACCTCAAGAATCTTTATTGGAAGCGCTGGATCAGGCGGCACGGCTGCAAGCTGGCTCGTGGGCTGCTGTCGGTGCAGGGCAAAACCGAGCTGTTGATCGAAGTGGGCGTCAGGCTCGGTGACGTGGATATTACAGCCCGCTGCGTCAGGATTGGCGCTCACACCTACATACGTAGCGGTAGCCATCTATCCCTGGTGTCATCTATCGGTCGTTTTTGCTCCATCGGCGGCGATGTTTTCATCGGTCAGGAGAAGCACACTCATCCAATCAATTGGCTGAGTACCCATCCGTTTCAGTACACAAACTCGCCACTGTCTTTTCACGCTCCAACCGAGCTGACTGTCATCGGGCACGACGTGTGGATCGGGCGCAGCGCGACGATCATGGAAGGCGTGACGGTCGGTACCGGGGCCGTCATAGGAACCGGAACGATGGTCACGAAAGACGTGCCGCCTTACGCGGTAGTTGTCGGCGTTCCGGCCAGGGTTATCAAATATCGATACCCGCCAGAGGTCGTCGAGCGATTGCTGGCCTGCAAATGGTGGGAGATGGCTGTTGAGGATCTGCACAAGCTACCGCTAGATGATTCAGTGGCGTGCCTCCAGATGCTGGAAACAGCGCCGCGATTTGCATTGAGCAGGTTTCAGTTAATGAAGGTCACGCGCAAAGGGGGCGTGTTGTTATGCCCGTCGGATTGATCGCCACTAGTGATGGATCGATAGGGCGTACGGCCGCGACGCGCAAGGCTGATGCCTGTATCCGACATATATAAAGGAGAGGTGTTATGCGGACCGTCTCAATTTTCAAAAACGGTAAAAACCAATCGATTCGCTTGCCTGACGATATGGCTTATGAAGGTATTGATGAGCTCGAAATTACCCGCATAGGTGACACGATTACCCTACGGCCAGTGCGTCCGAGCTGGCTGTCACTGGCTGAACTGCCTAAGGCTGATGTGGACTTGTTGCGCGATCGTCCGAGTGTTTTCAGTGATGAAGGACGGTTTGATTTGTAAACGCCGCTACGGAGTCCAGCATGGAAAGCTGACATTTATTTGGTGTGAATGGTGGTCGTGGGCAGTCAGGAAAGCCTGCGGTAGCGCAAATCAGCGTGGCCGCTTTTTGGGGTTTCCGTTTTGAAAACAAAACCCATAGACCAAAAACGACAAAAGCCGCGCAATGCGCGGCTTCGAAGATGGTGGGCCCACACGGACTCGAACCGTGGACCAAGGGATTATGAGTCCCCTGCTCTAACCAACTGAGCTATAGGCCCTCAGTAGGCCGCGGATTATAACGGCGGTTTCGCGGCTGTGCTATCCGAATAGTCTGAAAGACTCATAAGAAGAAACCGCGCGCTGAATTCGTCAGGGTGCAGCGGCGGGCTGATCAGGTAGCCCTGGATCTGTTCGCAGCCTTCGTCGGTGAGGAATTGCCGTTGTTCCACTGTCTCGACGCCTTCGGCAATGACGGTCAGTTGCATGCTGCGGCCCAAGGCGATGATGGCGCGGGCGATGGCGGCGTCGTGGGGGTCGTCAGGCAGGCCGCGGATGAAGGATTGATCGTGATGCGCGGCGCGAAAAATGAAGAGGCTTTGCTGAGATAAATCGTTTTTGGATTTGTTGCATCCACTGCAACAGAATAACGAAAACGGTGGCCAGGTGTGACTCCCGACTCACCAAATGCCTATAGAGTTATCCGCGTCCTCTCACCAACCTCAAATCACCAAGTACTCCTTCTACGGTGCGACTAGCGTTGCAGTGCTTCGTGTACGCCAGGAAGCTACAGACTCGCTGCCTGACGTGCTGCTGGCTGATCAGCCCTGCCTTATATCTCGCCATCAATGCCCGGAACGATGACCGCGCCCGCTTGATGTTCCGCTTGCGGGGCAAGATGTGGGTTGGCCATATGCGATAACCGCAGAAGTCCAAGCCGCGCTGCCAAGGATGAATTGCCGTCTTAGGGTTCAACTCCAAGCTGAGCGCCGCCACTTCCGTTGCCAGCTCGCTCAGAGCCGCTGCGGCGCACTCCTTATTGGGCAGCACTGCGATGAAGTCATCCATGTACCGCACGTAGTGCTTGATACCCATCTGATCCTTGGCAGCATGATCCAGTCGGCTGAGCAGGATGTTGGCTCCTAATTGGCTGGTGAGCGCGCCAACCGGCAAGCCGATGCCGGTCTCATTACCGTAGCCGCTGATGATCTGCCGCCAAAGCCACAGCACGTTCTTATCGGAGATGGTGCGCTCAATTTCCCGCAGCAAGGCGTGATGCCTTATGCTCGCGAAGAATTTACTGATGTCGGCCTTGAGTACATACGCGCTGTCGCCGTGGTTGCGCTTCGCAACCCTAATGAAGTGCTGAACTCGTGCCACAGCCGCCTGGGTGCCCATGCCGACGCGGCAGGCGTAGGAGTCACTGATGAACTTGCGCTCGAAGAGAGGGTTGACCACTCGCACCAGGGCGTGATGGATGACGCGGTCGGCAAACGGTGGAGCCTGGATCAGGCGCAGCTTGGGCTCTTTAACCACGAATTCGCGAGGCTTGCCGGGTGCCCAGCTTTTCCAGATCAGATGGTTCTGCAGGTTGACGAGATTTTCTTCGACATTGGCGGCAAAGCGCATGACAGAGGATCGATCCCGCTTGCCACGACGCGCCTCTAGATAGGCTTGGTACAGGTTATCAAAATCAATTATCTGGCCCCAGAGGCCATTAGTGGTGATCGGCACAACATAAGCCTTAGCCCATATGAGGGCGAAAAATGAGGGCGGGCATCGCCACATTCGCCGAAGCTAGTAGCCGCGATGCCCTGTAAATCTTTGACTACATGGTCTGGAGAGGGGCTCCAAAGGAAGCGCGCTGGACACAGGCCCTTGGGCCTGATGCCTTCTGGCGATAATCGTTTGCGAGGCGGCCGCCGACGTTCGTGTTCGCGCTCGACGAGGCGTTGTTGACGTTCAGATAGAACAGCCCGGCGTTCGAGCCGTTGCCGTAGTTGCCACCGTAATAAGCCTCCCCCCAATGCTCTTTACTTCTTAACTGGTGCTAATCCTTCGTGCTTGATCCACGCACCAACAATCCGGCCCACCTCGTTGACGTGACGCATCCATACGTCCAGTCGGTGCGTGTTGATGTAGGTGAGCCGGTGAGCTTTGCGCACCAGGTGGCGGAATATCTCAATCTCAACATCTAGATCAAACAGTGCCGCCGTCTTCTGGCGGCGCTTCCAAGCCACCACCGTAAGACGCAATAAATGATTGGTTACAGCCCTTAGCTCGGCGCAAAGCAGGTGGCGCTCAAGCTTTGGGAACTGGTGCAATACGGTATGCGTGTATGCGTCCAGCTCTTCAAGCTTGGTCAGCAGGGTCAATTGGGCATCACTCACGCTGACATCTTCCCTTCATCTGCTTCGATATTCTTCTCGCAGTGGTCGGGTTCGAAGCGATTGAGCAGCCCGCACAGCACGCAGCCCCATCGCTTTCCCTGTCGAGCAGCCTTGCCTGCGCGAGAGCTGATCGTCTCATCTTCGCTGCCGCCAAATGCGGTATTGGCCAACTGGTCAAATGAAACGGCCAAGCGCCAGGCCCGCGTGCTGTTACCGAGCACAGCAAAGAACATCCAACAAAGCGCGACCAAGGTGACGAACGCGCAGAGCAACAGCAGGACCAGGCCCAGCGCAATACGCTTCACCATACAATGGCCGCCACTTCTTCAAGCGACTCAGCATTGTCGAGGAGATCCTCGGCAGCCTGGCGCTTGCCGATGATTGCCCCCGAATAGGCGGCGTAGCCCTCGGCCTTGGCCTGTACACGCCCCGCCAGATCCGCGACCGTCAAGCCGCGCACCTCGGCAATGGCCGACAACAGCAGTGTGGGGCCTGGTGGATCGAGCAGAAACGCCGCCGCTTCCTGCACCTGCTGCGGCCAGCTCTGCAATTCACCGGGTGGATAGGTGCTGGTCAGTGATGCTAAGGCCAGATCGCACGCTGCGTTGATCTGCTCCAGCTTGGCGGTCTTGGCGGCGGCCAGCTTGTGCGGGGCAGCAGCTTCGTATGTGATCTCGCCCAGATACTCGGCGGCGTCAAATGAGCAGGCCGGGACTTCGTCCGGCTGGCCCGGCAAGATCACGGCGACAAACAGGCCGTTCGCTCGGTACTCGGACGGTACCAGCCAGACGCGGACCAGCCCGTCAACGCTGATATCGGCCAGAGCAATGGTTTGGCCGTTGACGCTTAATGTTCCATTTTCAATTTTCAAAGCGCTCTCCTAAGAGCAAAGGGCGCCCGCTCGGCGGGCTAGCCCAAAGACATGACTCAGGTCACAGGACCCATTACACCTTTGCGAGGCGGCCGCCGACGTACGTGCTCGCGCTCGACGAGGCGTTGCTGACGACCAGATAGAACAGCCCGGCGGTCGAGCCGCTGCCGAAGTAGCCACCGTGGAACGCCACGCAGTTCGGGTTGGCATAGAAGTAGTCGCCGTATGTTCCATTGCTGGCCGTGGAATCCACCGTTGCGGGCGCAAAGATGTCGCGCAGGTCGTAGTTGGCCCCTGCGTCCTCCGCCATGGTCACCGGGTAACTGCCGCCAGAGGGCGCGGTGCGCGTGGTGGTCAGATACGACTTGTTGCCGTTGCGATCCCAGACCATGAACCTGCTCGACGCATCAGTCTGCAGGCCGTCAACCATCTGGTAGACGTTGCCCCACAGCCCGACGATGCCGCGCCAGGTGGCTTGCGCAACCATGGCACTGTCTACCGCCTGCACGGCGCTGGTACTGACGTTGCCCTGACCGATCAGCGCTTGTGAATCCGACCCGCCCATTTCGATCATGGCCAGCGTCTGAATGGCGGACAGCTGGTAGATCGACCACAGCGCGAAACCACTGACGCCCGCCGTGTTGCGTGCTGCTGCACGGGCCTGCATGGTCGGGAAATCGATACTGGCCAGCGGCATCAGGCCCGGCTTGGAGCCCAGCTTCGCCCCGTCAGTCGTGCCTTGGTATTTGCCGATCCAGAACTGCGCGAGATCCGCACCTGCATTCTTGAATGCCGGGTGCAAGGTGAAGCCTGTCGCTGGCTGGTCGGAAATCCATACCGCCTTCTTGCCGACGTTTGCGCCCGAGGCGATGGTGCCGCGCTTCACATAGAAGGCCGGGATTCTGACCATGTTCTGGCTGTCGACCACCTGATCCTGGATTGCGCCGTACGTGGCGTGCGAGCTGAAAAACGAAGCGTCTGTCACCTTGGTTGCGCCGTTTTCATCAACGCGAGCCCAAGTGCCACCGCCGCCGCCCGTGGCGAGCATCGCAATGCCGATCACGTTGGCGAACTGCGCCTTAGTGGTGATCTTGCTTTCGGTCGACCACTCCGACCAGCCCTTGGCGGTACCCTGATGGCGCACCTGCAGGTAATAGCTCAACTGACCCGGCAGCAACTTGCCAGCAGGCACTACTGCCGTGAGCTTGTTCACCGCATCGGTGCCGCTGTCCCAGACCGGCGCTGTGTAGGTTCCCGCTGCAGCGCGAATCCGCCATTGGCTAGCTGCATGCGTATCCGTGCCGCCCGACACGACAAAGGCTGAACTGGTGAGCGTCGGCTGCTCAGGCACGTCCGTGGCGTTTGCGGCAGGCCCGGTGATGCCTGGCGCGGCTACATACACAAACGAGGCAGCCGTAGCAAAGCTGGAAACAGCCGAATAATCCGACCATAAGCCCGCCACGTCCTGGACGCGGGCACGCCAGTAGTAAGTCGCTCCAGCGACCAGCACCGCAGCGGGCAATGCATACGACAGCCCGGAGCCGAGGACGCCAGAGTCATGCAGGATCGAAACGAAGGCGGCTGTCGTGGACAGCTGGAATTGGACCGCCGCCTGGGTGTTGCCCGATGGCGAGCTGTAGCCCGACAAGGCCAGCGTTGGACGCTCCATGACCCCGGTTGCAGCGGCGGCAGGCGTGCTGATCAGCGGCGTTGCCGGACGCAGATCCGGGTTGATAAAGCCGCCCAGGCCAGTTGGCGTGCCTAAGGCCACCAGGTGGGCAATGCTCATAGCCTCGCCCGAGATGTCCAGTCGCAGCCAGCCATCACCGCGCATTGGCAGAATGTATTCATAGTCGGCATAGCCGGTCGGGATATCGCCATCGGTACGGCGCAACGACCAGCCGGTTTCTTTCCACGTAGGCTGGTAGCCGTCGCGGTAATACAGACGGGCCATGCCCGAGTTGAGCGAGCGGCGAATCACGACCGCGCCACCAGCGGTGTCGGTGCCGATGTTGATCGAGCGCGTCAGGTAGATGTCGCCCGGCATGGCAGCAGCGCGGGAAGCGCCCAGCACCTTGATACTGGAGCGGCGCAGGGTTGCCGATGGGCCCCAATCGCGTGACAGGTTGGCAGCGAGACGAATGCGGGCCGCAGACAGTACGGTTTGCACCTGCACCAGCGCGGATGCCGGGGCCGGGTCACCATTGGCATCGACCGCAGCCGGATCACTGAGGACGTAAAACTCGCCGGGGCGCAGCTGGGACGTGGACGCCAGATCGATAGAGTCATCGCCGTTGACGCCCTGGATAACAGTGACCGGCTCCAGATCGATCAGCGTGTAGCCTGAAACGAACATTTCGAAGCGGACGACGTTGTTGCGGTACAGCCAGTCAAGATCAACGGCCTTTTGAACTGAAACAGCGCTCGACGACTCAACGCCGCCAAGGCGCTCATCCAGCGAGTCGATGGCCAGATCGGCTGCGGCCTTGTTATCGCCAACTGCCTTATTAATAGCTGCGTCATTGTCCAGCAGCGCCTGGTGAATCGGATTCCACGTGTCCGGGTGGGCGACACTGGAGGTTGTCAGCGCCGGCATGCTGGCGGAGAAAATCGGATTTGGACTTGGGGTCAACGGCATGACGGTGTTCCTCAGTATTCAAAATCAAGATCGAGTTCGATCTCGCTGGTGGACTCGAACTCTTTTGGCTTAACGACGCGGCGACCCATCAGCACGCCCGACTCGGTAAACACACCGAACTCGCGCAGGACGTTGTCTGCAGCCAGGATTCCGCCCATGTTGCCCCTGACTGTCAGCACAGCGCCTACCACGATGTTGGTCACTGGAACGCGGGCGAACTCAGCCACGAGGGCCACGTCCTCGTCCGGCGAATACGCCTTGCTACCCGACCCGAAGGCCATCCAGGCGGCTTTGGAAATTGCTGCACCAGTTGCGGCGCTAACCGCGACCTGGTGCCGATAGGCCAGCGTGGTGGGTGTGGCAGTCGGATTGCTCATAGCGGTTCCTGGGTCGTAATGCCGTTGTGTTTAACGCGCAAAGTGGCGCGGAATCTGATGCTTGGTCCGCCCAGTTCGCCGCCCAGCAGCCAGGTGCCGTCGAGGCGATGCAGGCCAACGCGGTCGAGCTGGGCATCGGCAAGGCTTCGGCCTTCATCCATCGGCCAGCCCTGAAGTGTTTGGGTGTCCAGAGCCCAGCGGCCATCCAGCGCAAGAAAGCGATCGCCTAAGAGGACCGGTTCAGAAGCGCGCGGGCCACCCATGGCCATGGCGGCACGCAGGGTGATCTTTTGATGAGTGGTGATGTGGCTGTTGTCCAGGGTCGCGCCGGTCGGTGTGCGCCCATTGAGAGGCCGCCCGTCAAGAGACCAGCCACCGTCAAGCAACACGTCGGCATACCCGCCGCTGAGTTTCCAGCAGCCATCCAGCGTGCGGCGCGCTGCAGGCTGGAAACGCTGGCACCTGGAGTACTTCAAGCGCAGGCGCGCAGCCATCGACTTGATGGTGATTCGTGAATCGAACTTTGCCTGCAGCGCAATGATGATGCCGACCAGCTCGTCGCGAGTGGGCGCATAGGCTTCTGCGACTTGGCGAATGCGTTTCTGTTGGTCGCGAGACCAGTCGCCTTCCGAGGCGTTGAGGCGGATCGCATACTGAGCCCAGTGGCTCATGGCGATGCGCTTCATGACTTGACCGTTGATGCCAGTCGCGGGCGGCGTGAGGCTGACGCTGCCATCGAGCAGCCAGGTGCCATCGAGGGTCTTGCCTCCTGCAGCGATCCATTCGGCCTGGTAAGTCTTCTGCTCGATCAGCTCCAGGACCGGATAACCGATGGTGGCCAGCGCCTGCTTGACTGCCCAGGGCGTGCCCTTGTAGCGGTGCAGCATGATCGCGGTTTTGATCAGCGCTCGCCGGTCATCATCGGATCTTGCCACCGGCCAAGTCGCCTCTTCCAACATGGAAAACTGTTCGGCAAGGATCGGCAGCAGCGAAGACGGCACCAGGTCGACTAGGTAGACGAGCATCGGGTCGAGATCGAGGCGCTGCATGTTCTCGTTGAGCAGCTCATTCAGCCAGACGAAGCGCTCATCACCGGCCAGCGCCGGAGGCAGCTGTTGATCAGCCATTGGACGTACCTGCATCGATCAGCTGGATCGAGGAGCAGACCGCCCATTCGTTGCCCAGCAATTCACGCGGAACCGCTGGCTGCTCGACAAAGGCCCGATACACACCGGCCACTTGAAGCCGTGCGATCAGCTGCTCAGGGACGATATCGACACCTAAACCGACACTCAACTCAAGCGCGTACGCATCGGCAGCAGCTTGTACTCGGGCCATCGTGGTGACGCGATCGGCGCTGTTGAAGAAGACGATGCGAGCGCTGATCGAGTAATCGACCTGCACCGGGGGCAGCGCATGCACGGTGTCACAGAGGGGCCGCACCTTCTCGCCACTCACCAAGGTCAGTACGCGCTGTAGCAGGTCTGCGGTCGGCAATCCGCTGGTGGTCAGCGGGAACAGCGCGACATGGCCGGGTTGCTGGCCTTCAGCCGGACCATGCACCGCCACATCTTTGATCGATTGATGCACGGCCATGGCGTGATAACGATACGCCCCACGGCTGCCAGCATTGGAGTAAGCCTCAGGGGCGAGAATGATGCGTTCACGGTAGCGATCGTCGTCCTCATCCTCCGCGCCGTCATAGCTCACGGTGATGTTGGTGGCCAGCAGACCGGCGAACGGTGGATTGGCGATGACGCTGATCTGCCCGATCGCCCAACCATTACCAGCTGCGCCGACCGTACTGCAGGTCGCAGTGACGGTGACTTGAGCCTGGCCAGCAGGGATCAGCACGTCTTCATCAGTGGCGAATGCCAGCTTGGCGTCCTGGGTGGCCACTCGTGTACCGACAGGGATCAGGATCGGCTGAGTTGCAGGCAGCGCAATGGTGAAGCGCACCGTGCAACGTGCCGCTATCGCCAACAATCGAGGGGTGGCGACCAGCTCACCCAGGTAATCCAGAATCGGGCCGTTGCTGTGCCGCACCAATAGCTGCTCACCAGCATTCTGAATGGACATCTGCAGGCCGGTGGTGGCGTACGCGATTTGGTCGATGAAAAGACGTTCGATCTGCGCCGGATACAGGGTTTTGCCCGACTTCTCTTCATAGCGCGCAATCAGATCCGCTTCGGTGGCGGCAGGATCGATCGTGACGAATATTGGCTTAGGCAGCTCGCGCATACGGCACCTCCGTCAACTGAGGCACACCGTCTGCGACCCGCCATACAACCGTCAGGGTGACCTGGGCGGCTTCAATGGCTGGATTGACCCGCACCACTGTCACCCGAGTTTCCCAAAGGCGTATAGCGTCCACAGCTTCGCGCACCAGGTGCGGCACAACCCGATTAACAGGCCAGTCGATATAGAGGTGGATGTCACTGCCAAAGGTCGGGCGGTGTGGGTCGCTGCCCTTGGGCGTCGTGAGGATGATGCGAATAGCCTGGTCAATATCACGCAGGCCTTCCACGACCGCACCGGCAGTGCCAAGTGCTGGCTGCCAGTGGGCTGCGGTGATGCTGGTATAGGAGATAGGCGTCGTCATGCGCCCATATTGAGGAGGTGCGCGCCTGCTAGCTTTTAATCTGGTTTAAAGCTTCCCGTGCAGGCCGGTCAGCCGAACATCCTTCTATATATAGGGTGCTCAATGACTATGGTGATTCGAGTTGCCGCCACCATCCATCACGGTGCCGCCCGCATTGACGTTACCGCCGACCTCCACATTGCCGCTCACCCTGAGGTTGCCATTCAGATGCACCTCAGGAACATCCAGGGTGGCGGATGGGGCCTTGACCGACACGGGCTCACCGCACCGTATGTCCAGGTTCTTGGCGCATTTCAGCGTCGTGGCACCGACGCAATCCAACGCCATCACATGCGCAGCACGGTCGTAGGTCAGGGTCGTGCCGTCGCTGAACCGCACATAGTCCGTGTCTTCGTCGATGACTGGCGGCGGCTCAGCAGTCGAGTAGATGCCTCCCAGGCAAACACCACCGACGCCATCCGCATCGAGCAGCACCGCCACCTGCTCATTCAGCTCGGGCATCAACGGACGGCGCTGCGTGCCCTGGGTGTTGCGCTGGGGCACATGCAGCCAGAAGCTCTCCACGCCATCCCGGTCATCCAGACGCACGCGGATCCTGCAGGCCTGGTGATCGACCGCGCTCACTTCGCCGTATTCCAATTCAACGCCCATGGCTAAGGCTTCCTGCTGCTTTGAGGTTATGCAAGGGCACCATCCTGCTGAAAGCCATAGGTCGAAAGCGCCAGATCAGGCTTGGAGGCGTCGAATGACAGTGATATCGAGGTCGCGGATACACGGCAGAGGCTCAGCTCAACCGTATAGCCACCACCACGGGTAATCCGGTGCTGCGCGGACAGGATCAGGTAGTTGCCGCCCATTTTGCCCGCTGCGACGAGGGTGACGACGTTGCCACTGACCAGATTGGGCTGACCCATCAATGACCAGCTGCCCGTCGTGCGCTCCCGATTGGCTTTAGCCAGATCGGCCTTGGCCTTGGCCTTGGATTCCTCCTCAGAGGCCGAACGCTTGCGATGTTTCTTGGTGTCAGCACTGGTGGTCGCGCCACTACTGCTGCTGGGGACCGCCACAGTCTCACCGTTCTTAATGTCGTAGGAGATCAGCTTCTTCTTGGCCGGATCCTTGTGTTTGACTGACACCTTCTCCGGCACGGTCCTGATCTGGTCCCGCAAGCGCACGTTACTCAAGTCTTTGAGCATCAACTGAGCGACCGGCTTGCCCTTGGCCAGCTCGCTGATGGCGTGAAACACCAGGCGCGAACCGGTCACTTTAAAGGCGTAGTCATATTCATCTGCCAGGTTGCGCAGGAACTCCAGATCAGACTCCTGCTGCGTCAGGCGATCCAGCTTGATCGGCTCGATACTACCTACCAGAGTCAGCCCCAGGCGACTCGCAACCTCCTGGGCTACGGCGGCAAGCGTGGTGCTCTCGTATGCCTTGTGCTCGGTGGTGCGCAGCGCCGTGTTGATGCCTGTTGCGATCGCCCTGATGCCGACCGTAGCCGGGGCAGAACTGAAGTCCACCTCATCAATCTCCAGGCGGCTCAGCGTGCGCAGCGGCTTGCCGGACCAACCCAGGGACAAAGCCAGTGCGTCGCCATGCCCCGGATACCAAGCATCGAGCCACTTCCCCTCCGCGTCCTCCAGCTCGATATCTAAGGTGTCAGCCTGGCCCGTCAAAAAGTCCGAGTAAGAGATTGAGGTCAGGTTTTTACTGATATCGCGGGTGATATTTCGCTGCTGGTAGGTCAGCACAAAGCGAGCCTCGGGCACTTCTCCTGGTACTAGCGCATCCATGGCGGCAGATCCTCGCTCGATACAACGGGATCGAGCATCGGAATAGCCAGGATCAAGCCTGCGGGCAATGCTCCCGTGATCGGCACATGGGGGTTGGCCTCAACGATCGGCGGGTAACGATGTGCGTCACCGTAGTACTTCCAGGCCAGCTGATCCCAGCGCTCGCCCTCAGTTGTGACATGGGTCAGAAACATCAGGCTCTCCTGGTGATGACTTGAGCGGCAAGGCCGGTCAGGCGCGTTGAAGCCCCGTCGAGCCGGTCGTATGCCTGGGCAATGTAGTTGCCAGAGGTCTCGAACCTGTCGGCCACATTGCCCAGGTCCAGCGGGGTCAGGCTAGAGCGTGCGCCGCTGACGCTGCCATACAGGCTTTGACCCAGCTGGGCGATGTCCTCCCCCTCATGAATAAAGCTCGCAGCCTCAGTCAGGCCAGCGATCGGGCCCAGCGCCCGCTCAGTCAGCGCAGCGAGTTGCGGTGCCTGAGTCAGCAGCGTCATCGGATTGAAGTTCTTGACCGCGTCATAGATGGTCTTTGCCTGTTGGATCATGGTCCCGGCCTGGCGCGCATAACCAACCACTGTCTGAGCAGACGACAACACGGGCGCGAGCTTCGAGATCAATGCTGGGGTCGCGATCTTCGCTGCAGCCGTGGACTGCACCGCCGAATCAATCAGGCCAGCCTTAACGACCTTGGGCGTGAATGGCCCGGCGTATTCGCGCAGAGTGACCTGAACATTCGACGAATAAAGCCGACCGTCAGCCGAGGTCCGACGAGGCGTGTTGCTGATGTCCGTAATCACGAAAGCGCCAACGTATTCCCCACTGCCCAGGACAAACGCCAGCGGCTCGTGTTTGCTCTTTGCCTCGCGCAGGGTGCGCAGGCGTGCCTCGGGGTCGCCCAGCCATGGATGCAGCTGCATGCTGAATTTAAGTTCGTCGAGGCCGTCGCCGACCCACTCCAGGAGCGGCTTGCCCTGGATCAGCGAATGCTCAGCCCAATCGGCAGTGCTGCTCTGCTCCATGCCGGTGATGCCGCTGGCCACTTCGAATTCGATCTTTCCCAATACGGCATACATCAGGTGCGTCCTCCAGCTGGTGGTCCGTAGCTGCGGCGTCCCTGGTCATGCTGGAAGCGCTCCATGAACCTGACGAACTCGGCATAGCTTGTGTTCAATGCTTGGGAAACCTGGTTGCCAACGCCTTCACCGCCCGGCACGTTGATGACCGGAGAGAAAGTCACCTGCAGAGGCTGCGCGCCAGCTCCGCCGCCCATGGAGCCCGCACCTGCGGATCCGTCAGCGCCCGCCATGTTGGCGCTAGTAAGCGCATTCAGATTAGGAAGGCGCATCGCGACGCCCGTCTGGTCGGCCATGCCCAGTGCTGCCTGGCGAACGAGGCCGGACTGCGAGGCAATACCGATGGCGGCACCTTCGCTGATGTTGGCACCGTAGCCCATGAACACCCGGCTCGGCGACTGGATGCCCAGCGTCTCGGTAAACCAGCCCTTGATCGAAGTGCCAATGCCGACCACGGTTTCCTTCGCACTTTCAAGCTTGGCGCTGATGCCGCTGATCAGGCCGCTGATGATATTGCCGCCGAACTCACTGAACTTGCTAGGCAACTCAACTCCGAAGTAACTCATGACTCCGGCGAAGGCCCGATAAAACAGGCCCAACGGGGAAAAGTTAATAATCAGTCCGGCAATTCCCGCAAATCCCCCGTTAAAGGCAGTCTTTATCTCGCTCCAAAGACCTCCGAAGAAGCCTTTGATGGGCTCCCAATATCGGTAAATAAGATAGGCACCCAGCGCAATAGCGGTAATGGCCAAACCGATGGGGTTCATCAACAGTGCGCGGCCAAGCCAAAGAATGGCCTGTCCTGCGAGCTTCAGGCCGAACAGCAATGTCCCTCCCAGTACTTTGCCGAGCATGAGACCGCCGCGAGCAGCCATCATGAGCGGCGCACCAAACGCCATGCCGATACCACGCAGGAATATGCCGCTGTATCTGAGCGTGGTCATCAGTCCGCCACCCAGCATCTTCAGGCCCGAGATCGCCGGAGCAAACTTGCCCATCTGCCACGCGGCCCGCAGCAGCAGCCATTTGGAGGACATCGACGTGACGGCGGTCGTTGCCGCTGCGAAGGGCGACATCACCAGGTTAGCGCCGTAGGCCACGCCGATGAACGCCAGCTTGGCTGTCAGCAAGCCCGCGACCAGACCGACCACACCCTTCACCAGGGCTGGGTTTTCACCTGCCCAAGTGGCGAATGACTGGACGACTGGCAGAGCTGCCTTAGTTATGTCTACAAGTGCAGGCAACAGGACGCTGCCAACAGTGATGCCCAGTTCCGACAGATTTATCGAGAGCGCCTTCATTTGCTCTCGCGGGCTCTCCATCCGCTTATTCCAATCGCCATCACCGCCCTGGTCGGCGGCGCCAAAACTACCTTTCTGAATATCTGCGCCCTCGTTTCGGTTTGCGATAGCGGGACGAATAAAAGCCAGCGTTTCCTGGTCCGCGAACAATTCACCCAACTTGTATGATTCGTTCAGCCGGGCCAGTGCCGTCTCACGCTCTTTATCATCCTTGAGGGCCATCACTTTCTGAAACTCACCAGCTGCCTTTGGCCCCTTCGTGCTCATGTACTTGGTGATGATTTCGAGCATGGCCTGCATCGGCGTCATACCTTGGCTGACCATGTTTTTCATAGCGTCTTTTAGGTCAATACCTGCGTCTTTGAAACTCTTCAAAGTGTCCTTCGCAGTAATTTTCGACAAAAAGTTTTTAAAGTTGTTGGCCGCCTCGTCGTTGCTACCCGCACCCTTACGCGCAATTTGCAACGATGCACCAATCTCAGCAACGGCTCGCTCACCCGTTATGCCCAGGGCGGCAAACTGCGGAGTCAACTGAGGCAGCCATTTAGCCATGTCGGCCAGCTCGAACTGGCCTCGCTTACCGGCGTAGGCCAGCATGTTCATGGAGCGCTCAAGACCCGCAGCGCCGATGCCGAGGTTGTCATTCAGCGCGATGGCCACAGACCCCAAATCATCCATGCTGGCCCGCGTAGCAGTTGCCGTTTTTGCCATCACTGGCGCATAAGCAGCCAGCTCTTTTGCGCTGGATATGCCGCCAGCGATCAGCACTGCAGTACCTTTTGCCACTTCAGTCTGAGTCTGATTCCACCTCAGCGCAGCACCACGCATTACGCCGCCGAGACGCTCTTCCTCAGCAGCATCAAAGCCGCCGGTGATGGCGATGTCGTTGGTTTGATCCTTGAAGTCGATGGCGGTGCGCATGGATTGCACGACTGGAGCGCCAAGCACGGCAGCCGTCCCAATCGTTTCCATAGCTTGGCCGCGCAACTCTCCACGCCGGTTCTTGAGGGTTTCGCCGCGAGCGATGCTGGTATTAAGCTGCTCCTGCTTCACCTTCAACTGGTCGATGGTGCGGCCAACCTGCGTGTATTGATTGCGCAGGCGCTCGATACCCGTGCCGCCGCGTGCGAGCGACGCGGCAAGCTCCGTACCAATGAGTTTTTGTCGGGAGGTCAGGCTGTCAGTTGCTCGCCCGAGCTGCTGGACAGTGGAGCGTGCAGATCCGAATGCTGACTGCAGCGTGCCGGAAACCGCAGCACCGATCCGTAGCCCGACAAGAACTTCATTCGCCATATTGATTACGCCTGGAGCTTGGACCTAGACCGGCCGAGCCAATAGCCCGGCCTCTACGATGACACTCATTGCGAGCGCATCTTTTCTGCAGCTTCGATACGTCGGTCGATTTCTCGACTGCACGCATCAACCCACCGCAGGTACTCCGGCATCTCCAGGTTCGCTATCTCTGATGGCTGCATCTTTAGCACCATCAACAGCGCTTCGTCCCAGGAGTGCAGCCAGGTCTCGTCCATCAGCCATTTCCCGAAACACCTCGGTAACGACTTTGGAGTCGGCGATGTCCAGCTCTGCCAAATCTTCAATCGTCATGCCGGTCATTTTGGCAAAGAGGAAGTCTTCCTGCAGCCCTTCGTCCTTGCTGTAGGCCTGAGCCTTGCCGATGTCCTTGCGCTTGAGGCGGGTGATAGGCAGTGAGGTAAGGCAGACGCCAGCAGCGGTCGTGAAGGGAAATTTAAGAGAGATACTGAGGGAAGCGGCCATCGCTGTTGCTCCAGGTGAAGTGGGAGTGCTCTGAAAGAGTCCAGAGGTTCGCACCTGGTGAGCGATTCGGCTTTTAATACGCTTTAAAGAGAAGCCCCGCACGGTGGCGGGGCTTCAGGGTTGCATCCATGCTGCCCCGTCCATGGGGCTATTCAGATCAGGCGCATCCAGCGCTACCGTTAAGCCTGGCCGATGTTCTTCCTGTATGTCGCCAGCTGATCTTCGCCATTTACCTTGAAAATGTTCGCCAAGTAATCCAGTAACAGGACTTCTTCACCATCGAGCACCTGACGCACATAGGTGGCAGAGAATGGGGATTCGTACTTCGCAGGATCACGAGGCTTGTGGCTCCCCAGTTTGTAATCCTTGAAGGTGATGGTCATCATCGTGACCAGCGGGATTTCGCTCACCAAACCAGTACTGTCAAATACCTGGACATTCGATCGGCACTGGAGCGCAACGCTTTTAAAAGGCGATGCGAGCTTGGTGGCGGCGTCACCGTACAGGCTGTTCCAGTTGATTTTGCCCTCGATCTTGTCGAAGCCATCGGGCAGCTCGATCAGGCCGATCATGCCCAGCCCCTGGAAGTCCGACATCACCGCCTTCACGGAGCCAAGGTCGATCTCTTCGGCCTTGCCGAAGAAGCTGGCCCCGTCCAGGTAGATGTTAGCGTTGGAAATGCGGTGCGCACTGAAGGCCATTATGGTGCTCCCAGGTTGACCAGGTATTCGCTGGTGATTTCGGTTTCGAACGTGCCTCGCTCAAGCGGCAAAGGCACGGTCAACTTGTAGCTGAACAGCGCATGACCGAGCTGCAGCTCTGTCTGTGGGTTGCGAGCGGGGTCATACCAGCACTCACCACCGATCAGCGCTTCATCGCCAATCAACTTGCGAAACAGCAGATTGACGCTTTCGGTGATGCTGTCGATCAGAGAGTCGGTGATCGGCATGTCAACGAACTGCAGCGAGCTGTAGCGGATGGATTCGTCGATGATGTCCTTGGTGCGACGGACGTTTTCGAAGTTGCGCATCTCCGTAACAGTTGGCCAGGCAGCGGTGCGGTTACCCCACAAGCGCAGCCCGGTACCGAAGGAGTTGAACACGGTGGTGATGCCGTTTTCGTTGAGCAAGTTCACTTCGCTGCTTGCGTCGTCAACACGAGCGGTCAATGGCCGTTCCAGCCCGATCACACCAATCAGCTCCTGATTGGAGCTGCTCCACCAGTAACCCTTGTCATTGTCGATCTTTGCCCGAAGAGCAGCGGCGCGGATCGACAAAGGCTCCAGGCGCTCACCGCTGGTGGCGGTGTCGAGTACTTTCACGTGGGGATAGCACAAGCGTACCCGGTCACTGCTGGTGTTGAAGTTGATCGCGCCTGCAGGCCCGCGACCGGCAATGCACTGCTGCACCGTGGTGCCGATCGGCGCATCGATGTAAGCGACCCCGCCAACCTGAGTGGCGGCAGCGATCAGCTCGACGCTGATCGAATTGAGCTGACTGAACCCTGGTGCAATGAAGATTTTCGCGAAGAAGCCCAGGGTGTTGTAGCTGTCCTGGAACGCTTTGAGCCCGCTTCGCTGACCTGCAATGTTGACCGCGCCGACGATATCGGCAGGCGTGACCTTGCTCGGATCTGCATGGGTGTAGTCGGCGAGGACCGAACCGTTTACCGGGATGGCGCCAGCGGCCAATCGGGTGACCTTGCCAGTCAGCATATCGACGGTGTAATCGACGCCGAGTGCGTAGGCAGCGCCATTGCCAGTAGCCGGTTTTAGCTCCAGCAGCTGCAGTGCGCCATGACCCAATCGCAACAGTTCGTTGTCGCCAAAGGAGCGGGCCTGGCCCACAACGTTGGTGCGATGGATCAACGGATCCAGAACATTCACCACCAGCACAGTGCCTGCGCCGAAGTCGTAGATGCTCGACAACGCCTTGGGGATACTGAAGCCGTCCAGATCATCAGGACCAAACTGAGCGCCGTCGGTCTCGTTCAGCGACAGCGTGACCGCATTCACCGCCCCGACCGGTGCGGTACCGAGTAGCGCAATGACTGCCGACTTCACAATGCGGATGGGTCGCGCCCCTCGGGAGATCTCAAGGGTTTCAATACCGTGCAAATAGTTAGCAGCCATCAGGCTTTTGCTCCTTTCTTGTCTTGCGCAGTTGGCGCATCGACCACAGCGCTTTCGGCAGCATCGCCTGGAAGCAACTCCAGGTGTTTGAGGACGAGCAGTACCTGAACATACTCATGATCTTCAGGTAGCTCGACAGGCTTGCCAGGGATCAGCTGTACTTCGAGCAGCTCGGCAGGCTTGCCGGATTCAGCCACTAAGCGAAGCGTCGCCGCGCTCTGGGGGCCTTTGTACAAATAGCGGGTCAGTTTCACTGGTATTCCTCGAAACGGGTCTGTGTCAGTAGAGGCCCGGTTTCGGGCTCCATGATTTGCAACTGAGTTGCACGGGTGGAAATGTCGAGGCTGTACTGCCAGATGCCCTGGACCTGACCGATGAACGCTTCAGCGAGCGGGCGACAGGCAACATCACAGTGCGGAGCCTTCCAGCCAGCCAGCGCGCCACGGGCGCGATCAAGGAAGCTGATCACCCCGTCCTTGCCGTTCAACTGCCGGAACACAAAGGTCAAGCGCAGCACGATCTTGCGGGCCTGGAACATGGCATCCAACGATTCGGAATCGTCGAAGGATGACTTGCCGAAGGCCACCAGCACTGCGCCCCGAGGATGGTTAAGCCGGTACTGGGCCGGGCTTTCCGGGAACAACTCGATCATCAGCTCTTTATCGAAGTGCGCTTTCAGGCGCTCCACGATGGCAAGCATCAGCTGCTCGGTTTGTGTCTTTGGCTGAATCAGGGGCTGACTCATCAGTAGCTCTTCCATAAATCGTTGCCAAACTGCTGGCGACGGGAGCGGACCCGGATCTCACCGGGCTCAGGAGCCGCCTTGCCTGACGGCATGCCCAGGGTGACGACACCATCACGGATGCTTTCCAGCAGCTTGATGGTGTCCTTGCGGCTGTCCTTGACTGGATCCGGCAACGAGCCTTCTGGGCGACGCTGATACAGCCAGTGTCGCGCCAGATAGACCACGGCATCGCGCAGCACCGTGGGGACCGGATCGAGCGGCAAGGTGTAGCGCCCGCGCAGATAACCGTCGACCAGCTCTTCGGCCTGGCGCACGCCATCCTCGATCACGGACTCGTTCGGCTGCATGGCCGAGGGGTCATCGTTGGAGAGCTGAATCAGCGTCATCTCTGGGATGGCGCTGCCGATATCGGCGCGGGTGCAGTAGCGCATGGCCTAGAACGACAGTTCGACGAGGGCTTCAGGGAACAAGCACATGGCCAACGGGTTAGCCTGCGCTTCTACGTCCCAGCCTTTGCCCATCTTGCGTTCTTCACCCTTGCTGTAGAACGGCAAGCCCACGGTGTTGACCGTCTCGTTGTAGTTCGCCGGGGCGTTGAACATCTTGAAGACGCCTTTGCCCACCGGGAATACCTGGGCGACGTTGGACGGAATGAAGCGTTGGCCGCTGACCGTTACGTCGTACTCGACAAACTCGATGCCGCCGAAGGTGAACCCCGAACGCAGATCGCCACCAATACGGTCCTGCGCCTCCTGGTAACCAGCGAACGCAGCCTTGACCTTCTCGTGCTCGGTAAAGGCGTCGAACCAGTCGGGACCGCAGAAGGAGCGGAAGCCGGTGACCATGACACCACCGAGTTTAGATTCGGCGTGACGCTTGGCGTCCAGGCAGGCCTTGCGAACATTGGTGGATGCCGTGCCCAGGGCGACGGTGACCTTCTTCTGTTCAACGCCAAACTCGCTAAACAGATCAAAGAGCACCGAGCCGTCGGCATTAAGCAGCTTGCCTCGCAACGCACCCACGCGCTGGAACTCACGGGTGGACTCGATGCTGTTCTTCAGTTCCTGCAGGTGATCATTGATGATCGTTGCCTGCGGGACGGTCGCAGTCTCTTGGCCGAAGGACGCAATGCCTTGAAGCTGGCTCGGGAGCAAAGGTCGAGAGATTGGCAAGTGCAGCGTTTCGAACGTGCGCCGGGCGCGCTTGCCAGCTTTCACGGCTGCCGGATCGGCATCGCGGGAAGTGTTCGGGACCAACACCAGGCGGCCTTCGTATTCGTCGATCACCACCGACGTGGTGGTGACGCCTTTCTCTTCGAAGATGCCCATCGCACCGACTTTGCTCGGGATGACCGGCAGTTTGTTGATGGATGCGCTAAGGCTTGCAACGGTGAAGAGGTCTTGAAGATTCATGTACAACTCCTATCAGAGCGCCGCACGAGCGACGATGCCCAGGGCGTTAAGTTCGTCCAGGGCGGTGACTTTCTGGACATCGGTGATACCGGCAGGCCAGTGCAGCTCTACCAGCTCGACGACTGCACCCCGAGCGATGACCACGCCAGGCGTATCAGCGGCGGTGGCATCCACGCTCTCACCGAGAACAGCCACGGCCTTTTTGGCTGCGCCCGCGCCCGCCAGATCAAGCGCTTGGCACTTGCCGTTGACCTTGGCCAGAACCGTGCCCAGTGGGTAAGCGGCACCCATCGCGAGCAGCGCTTTTTCTTTGGTCCAGCCGGGAGCGACTTCAACCAGGAGCAAATCACCCAGCGTTTTGGGTGGTGTGTAAGTAGGCATGGAGCCTCCTATCGTTTCGAGCGGGCTTCGGCGTCAGCCACAAGCGGGTTAATGGATTTGTCCAGGACCTTGCCAGCACGTTGCTTGGAGGCCTGCTCGCTGAAGCTGACAGCACCGGTCAGCTCCTTGAACACGGATTTCAAGCCTTCGCTGAGCGGCTGGCGGTCGTCGGCCTCGCCAAACTCCAGAGGCTTATCGCTCTTGTCGCCGGCCTCGGCGTAGTCCAGCGCAGCGACCACAGCGGCCACGTGGGCAGGCTTCATGCCGCTGGCCACCAGCTGCTCGGCGAATTCTGTGTTGCCGGTATGGATCGCTTCCTGGGTCGCGGCTTTGTCGGCCTTGTCGCGGCGGGCGATCTGGGCTTTAAGACGCTCGTTGTCCGCCGTCAATACGGCCTGTTCTTCCTCGGTCACGGGATTTACCTCAGTGGTGGGTTTGGGTTCTGAATAGGAAGGGCCTGCATCCAGGTCATTGCGGCGCGCCTGCTCGGCAAGGCTGTCGATCTCCCAGGACGGAGCCACCTTGTCAGCAGTTTCAGCGCCGAACTGGCCGATCAGGAACTCACGGAATTTGCGCCACAAGCCCGAACTGATCTCGTGCCCGTAGTCGCCGAACTCGACGACACCTTCATCGGTGTCAGCCAGATCGATGGAACGCAGCCCCTTGATCGAAGGCGGCTGGGCTCCGAGAAAGCCGACGTGGCGCAGGTAGTACACGCCAGGCACTGGGTTGCTCGGTGAGTCGGGGTGATAGAACGAGGCGGAGATCTTCTTGTAGCTGCCTTTGCCGATCAGCTCGGCGAACGCCGGGTCGACCTGCTGCGGCACGGCGATCAAGCCTTCAGCTGTTGCCTGAAGAGACTTCACCCAGCCCATTGCCGGGTCATCGTGCTTGGGATGGCCAATCACCAATGGCGCTTCGTGCAATGCCGGTGAGTAAGCACTCACCGTGGCGGCCAGATCACTTTCGCTGAAGTTGAAGCTGGCACCGCTCATGGCGGTATGGGTACCCGGCTTGAAAATATGGAGTGGCTTCATGGCTATTGGCGTGCGCTTGATGGGGTAAGCACACAGCCTGATGCAATGGACTGCCAGAGACTTTTAATCGGCTTTAAAGAGTTATCGCGAGGGAATGTGATGAAGTGTTCGGGATATGCACCCGATCAACAGGGGCAAAGGACGGCAGCGGGGATTTATAAAGCATATACAGCGGACTTCGGGGGTGTGGCGTGATGAACCGGGGCGCTGAACGCCCCTAATCGCCTCCTGCGGCCTTACACGCGGGCCGCTTTTCCCAGGCGCATCATCGCCAGATCAAGGATTGCTTCCTCGGCTTCGGGCTGCACGACACCCTCGGCGTCCATCGGCAGGTAAGGTCGAGCGGGAATATCGCCCCAGAGATGAGGGAACTCCGCCTTGGTACCGCCGAAGTGCATCATGGCCGCATAGGGCTTGTTACTGCCAACCACGGCTGAGCTATCGGTGGCATAGGTGGAGATGGATGCTGCCAAGCCAGCGGAACTGACCTGCAGCATTTGACCTGGCCACGTCCCATCCTTTTCGCGCTGGCCGATACGCACGTCAGACAAATCGGCCCAATCTGGACGGCCTTGCTCCTCCAGATTCTCCTCGGTGATGCTGCCCAGCTCTGCGGCAACTGATCGCATCAAAGGCGCGAGATCTCCTACAGCCCATTCAACCTTGCGCAGCACATCTTGCAAGCGCTGCTGATCCAGCTCGACGGTGAACATGTCATTGCTCCTGCTGGGCGGAGGCTGCCTGTTTGCGCTTGAGCGCCTCGGCCAAACCTGCACCTGGTGCGTGATTGAAACCCGGATCGGTGCTGAAAACCGCGACCCGACCTTCGCTATCGGTGGTGCGCAAGGATGTCACCTGGGCGGTGCGGATCTCGCCGGTACGCTTGTCCGCGCCGATTTCAACCGTTCTTGTTTGCATGCGACCCTCGCTGCTGTCGACCGTAAATCCACGACGCTTCAGGGCGGCCTCAGTCAGCGACGTGATACGGCATCGGCAGTTGAACCCGTTGGGCGGATAGATCGATGACCACACAGGATCATCATGGCGATAGACCTTGCCACTCAGTGCGCGATGGCTGGGCCGCGTCATGCCATCCAGGATGGCGACATAACGCCAGTAAGGGTGCGTATCTGCCGTCTCTTCCATGCTGGCCTTGCGACCAGCCATATAGGCGCTCTGCAGATTGGTCTGGTAGATCGTTTTCAGGCGGCGCGGACTGCCCAGTTGCACCATCTCGGCACCGCCGCTGCTGTCGACGATCACCTGCTTGCCCCACCAGCCCTGCGCCTCCAGGACAGGCTGCAATGCCTTGGTGAACTGCTTGAGGGTCTGACCATCCTGCAACGCCGTTTCCAGTGCGCCGCGAATATCCGACAGCAGATCGAGGCGCATAGCCTTGGCGACGGTGAATGCTTGGTCGTGCGCCTGGTCGAGCATCTCCTGCCAGTTCCAGGTAATCGCATAGCCCTTCGATTTCATGTACTCCACCGCATTCTCCGGCTCCAGGCCAAAGATGGCTTTGAGGTCGGCAGGCGACGGCATTTTGGATGAGGTGGCCATGTCAGTCCTCCCGATCGGCAGCTGCTGTCAATCGGCCCCACATGTCTGCCATGAACATCAACTTGGTGAGTGTCTGCTGCAGCGCCTGATCGTCCATCTGCGGATAGGCTTCAGCCAGCAATCCCAATGCCTCGGTTTCAGTTCGGCCTTGCTGCAAGGCTTCGATCAACGGCGCGATCGCTTTTTCGGCTTGCTCCTGCAGCAGCTGCGCGGGCAACGCATCAATGACCTGATCAAGCGCGACCTGGTCGAGAACCGGCTTGAGCGTGGCCTCGGCAAACTCTGCCGTGGGTGCGGTGGCCACCTCTGGGGCAGCGAGGTCTCCTTCCTGCAGGTTGTAGGTACGCATCCAGTAAGCCTGGGTGAACTTGACGCCTGCGTCGGTGAGGTTCTTATCACGCTCAGCCAGCGTTTTATCGATCTCGTCCTGCTCCCACAAGTCGTACAGGGGAGCGGCCACGGATTCGCCGAAGTTGAGATCCACGATCCGTCGAATAACGCCGTTGATCGCAGCGGCCACGATGCCTGCGTCGCCGTCGCGAATGTCGTTGGTGACTTCGGCACCAGCTGTCGCGCTGGCCCGGTTGCTTTCCTTCTCGGTGGTCTGGTTTTGCCCGAGCATGGCCACGTTGATTTCACTGCGGCAGTACTCCAGCAACTCGCGGTACACGTCGGCGCTGTCGGCCTTGCCTGCTGCCTCAACGATAGACACGCTGGAGTCGTCCGGGATCGCGGCAACCGCGTCCTGGACCATGGCTTCCAGACTATCGAGCAGCAGATCGGTTTCTTCATTGGTCGCGCCGCGTGGGTGCTTACCGATTACCCAAGGGCTGCCGTATTTCTCGGTGAACTGCACCCAGAACTTTAAGCCGCCCTTCATGAACACGGCAGGCCAGAAGCACATGGACAGGTCGGGGAAGCCGTAAGGGTTCGCGTAGGTCGCGTCCTGGCGGGCCACGACGAAGCGCATCGGGTCGCACAGTTCGCCGTCCTGGCCTGCCTCTTTGGAACGAAAGCGTAGCGCGTTGTCCTGGTCGTAGAAAAACCACTCGGCCGGTTTGCCCAGCACATCCTCTGGCACGGTGAACAAACCGACTGGCTGCCACATCAACTCGACAGGCTGGTACCCGAACAGCGGCGCATCGAGCAGCTCGCGAATGATCCGGTCCAGATCCAGGTCGGTGAGCCAGTCACGGATGAAACGGTCGACCTTGGTCGGCGCATTGGCACGTTTCAGGTCGCGCTCCAAGGCCAGCACAGCAGACTTACGTCGACGGACGTTACCGCCGACCAGGGCGGCGCTACGCAGGTCGCGATACACGGTGATGTCTTTGCCCTGGGCCTTGAGGATCGGGTCAGGGTTCGGCAGGTTGACGCCGCCCATGCTGCCCGCATCGATGCGACCGCGTGTGGCGATGTGATTGGTGAGACTGGACGACCGCTTCGCTTCGGAGAAGCGTACAAACTCGGTGGGGCTGACCCACACACCTTGGTTTTTCATGCGTACCCCTGGGTAATTTTCCGGCCCTGACGGGGGCTGCGAGATTTGACGCTCACCGGCCCGGAGGTCACTTCAAGCGTGGCGAAGTTGGCGAGCGAACCAGCACCTGCAAAGTCGCCGTGGCGGTACAAGTCAGGGTCTTTAAGGTCTTGCGAGCGGGCTTTGACGATCATAGGAATGCCGTCCACGGTTTCGATGGAGCGTATGTCCTGGTGCAGTGAGTCGTCCTTGGGCATCGTTATCGTGGCGTCTTCGAACAGCTGCACGAATTTCGGCATCCATGCGCCGTACCAGGCCCGACTGATCTTCACCTGGTGAATTCGGTTACGGCCAAATTCATCAGCGGTATCTTCGGCGAGGGTTTCGCCACTGCCGGTGGCATCCAGTGCGGCACCCACGAACTGGGGAAGACGCCGCAAAATGTAGAACAGGATCTGCTGCTGCTGGCGGGTCGGCACCTTGTGCATCTCGACTACGAAAGGCACGTCGCGGTGGCGTGCGTGATCTACCGACATTGGGCAGATGATCGAAAAGTCACGGTGGCGGGCATAGTCCATGCCCAGAAAATGGCGCAGCGAGCCATTCAGCGTTGTGATCAAAGGAGCCAGATAGCGCTCAATCCAGTCGTCAACGTAGGCTTCGCGACGATAAACAGGCTGCAGCGTGAAGTCGTCATCGAGCGCCAGCCGCAGCACGGTGCGGTCAGGACGCATGGCTTCCTCGATCCAGACACCAGGGATACAGACGCCATTGCCATCACGCGGGATCGCGTCAAGCTCCTCACGCATTTGCGCCTTGCGCGGCCCATAGGCATTGCGGATCTTCTTGTACCAGGCCTCTTTGCCTTCCGGCGTTGGCGCTTCACCCGTCATGAAGCACACGCGCTCATACAACCCATTGGCGACCGCATCGTCGAACGTTGCTCGATAGACCTTGGCGGTGTCGCCATAGCGGTTGTCGCGGATGTCGCTGGCCATCTGGTTGAAGGGGTTTGATTTGCCGTTGTGGGTGCTGATGATGACGATGCAGCCGCCCCAGATCAGCAAGGCGGTTGCGGCATCGAGCACGGCGGAAACGTCCCGGTGAAAGGCCGCTTCGTCGATGATCACCTTGCCTTGTAAGCCACGCAGGCTGGCTGGGTTACTGGACAAAGCGACGATCTTGAAGCCAGAGGCGAAGCGAATCCGGTAGGCGTTGATCTGCCGCGTGCTGCCGCTGATGTCCTGATCTTCGAAGAGAAACTCCTCGATCGCACTGACCCCGGACGCCTGAGCCTCGGCCATCACCCGGCTGAACTTGGCGCAATAGCCAATGAACTCAAGCCCCTTTTCCTTGGTGTCGCCGATGTAAAAGCCATCCATGCCCCCGGCGCTTTTCTGCGACGCGGCGGTGATGACCGTGTCGAGGGCTTCGGCGAAGGTGATGCCGGTGCGGCGGCCTTTCTCGCACAGCTTGATCTGCGCCCGGATACCCAGCCACTCGGCTTGGTGAGCCATCAGAACACCGTCACCCAGCGGGTCGTACCCTTCGGGAATGAGCCGAACGCTTTCTGGCAGCTCGTCCCATTCGATGACGCGCAAAGTGCTGGAGGACGGCTTGATTACTGAGGCGCTCATCGAACCCCCAGAAACTTCTGACGCCAGAACAGTGCCTGCTCTTCGGTCATGCCCTTGGCCTTGACCGTGTTGTCCAGCTCGGCGGCTTGCTCCTGGAGGATCCGCTCACGAGTTGCTTTCTCGATGGTCTGGCGCTCCTTGACGCTCATAGTCCGCGCTTCCATGGTGGCCTTGGCGGCACGCGCCAGGGCCGTCACTTCGGCGATGGTCACGTCATCCTTCTCATGCGCGCCCATGGCCGCCTGATAGGTCAGCGTCGAGATCGCCTCGACCAGCAGCACGCCGGTCTTGTCCGAAGCGTCCTCACCAAAGGCGCCCACGAACGCCTCCGCCATTTCGCGCTGCTGGCGCGCCTTCTGCGTCAGCTCCTCGAACCCCTGCCTGAAACGTCCCAGGGCGCTCCGGCTCGGGGCTTTTTCATTGGGAAAGCGGGCCCGAATATCATCGAGCATGTCATCCAGGGTGAGGCGGTCTTCGCGCAGCAGCTTCTGGATGTAGCTCTTGACCATTGGCTGCAGGCGATCGATTGAGGACTTGCCAGCCATGGGTCAGGCCCCCGGCCGTTTGATGCCTGGAACGCGGGCACGCCCTGCAGCAATGTCCTGGCCGCGCTCAGTCAGGGTTGCCACGACCACCGGACCCACATCGGAAAGCGTCAGTGCTCCCTGTTCGGCCAACCAGTGCAGCTCGGTCTTGACCTGGTCACGACTGAGCGTGTGACCGTAGTCGTCCAGGGCCATGGTCAAGACGGAGCTGTTAGCCCGATAGGCCGTCATTTCGACCAGCAGGCGCAGTACTACCAGACGGATGTCATGGCGAAGAAACTCGGAATAGGCTGTCATTTTTTATCTCGCAGCAGGTAATCGTTAATCCGGTCCAGCGATCGGGACAAAGGGGCCAGAGCATCCTTGACCCCCGTCAGTTCGGATCGCATGGCTTTCATGTCGCCGAGTAGATCGGTCACTGCCGAATGGTCTGGCAAGTGCCGAACGTGCTCCTCAAGAGCGATGATGCGGGTGCGCAAGACCATCATTTCCTGAGCACTGGCGGCCTGGCGGTTGGTGAACCAGGTGTAAACCCCCAGCACGGCCATAACGACCCACTGAACGGTCTTGAGGCTGAAGCTGGCTTCGTCAAAGTTCATCACATGCCTCACTCAACAGTTGCAGGGTGCAAACGCATTCAGCGCAATGCTCGGTGCCAGGCTCTGCCTGACGCCGATCCTCCGGGATCGCATCGCCGCATTCCTCGCAACGATACCCGGAGCTGCCCGATCGGTGCTGCAGCGCATTGCGCCGGACGTGCTGTATCGCCTCAGCTTCGTCGGTGTCATCCGTGACAGGTTCTACAAAATCCATGCAGGGTCAGTCCTTTTGCAGGTCGAGCAGCGAGTTGAGTTGAGCCAGGTTGTCTCGGGCCCAGCGCCCGTAGTCCTGGGCATGAGCAAGAATGTCTGCAGGGGTAACGCCACTTTCCAATAGTTCGGCGTCAGTGCTGGGGGCGGCGCTGGCCGCTTTTGCAGAAGCACTGGTAGCGGTAGTCGAACTGGCGGCGGGCACACCAAGGGCGGCGTTGTAGTCGCGCAGCCAGCCAGCAGTGAAAACGCAATGAGGGATAGGCTGAGCAGCAGCGCCAGGCGTCGGGCGGTAGATGGTCGTGACATTGGGGATGCGCTCCTTGAGCAGTTGCACTTCTTCGGCATGGCGATCAAACGTGGAGAGCAACAAATCCTCAGCTTGGTTGGCGCGAATGACCTGCTGCAGGAGCTGCTGCTGGCTTTCGGCCGTGACCTGCAGCGCCTGCTCTGCGTGCTTCAGTTTCAGTTCAGCCAAGGCCTGGTCGCCTTCGGCCTTGGCCTGGTTGTAACCACCGTTCCACTGCGCATGTCCATGCGCTAACAAGGCGGCTACATACAAGATGACGGCCAGCACCTGCCATTTACCGAACAACCATTTCAGCAAGCCTTCAAGCATCGCCATGGCCTACCCCCTGCCAGTAGCGAGTCTTCCTGGCGCGGCGCTTTGCAGCGGCTATGGAGGTCTTTCCGAGGGGGTATTGCGGGAGCGGTGAGTGGTGGCCCCATCGCCCTGGTGCAGCAATCCCGGTCCCGCTCAACAGGTTGGGCGGTGCTATTGAAAGATGGGGAATGACCCAGCGATGCGCCCTGAATACATGAGTGATGCAAGAGCGCAGCAGTGCGCCGAACGAGGATCCGATCACGAGGATATGCATTATGCCGCCTCCTGATCAGGGCCTTGCTTGATCAAGCGCACGACGAACAGCAGCGAGGCCAGGATGCTGTTGGCTGCCGCATAGGCGTTCGGCGAAAGCTGGGCTTGCCACATCGGCAGCAGCGTTATCTGGACGAAGCCGAATGCGGCAATCAGCAGCCCGAGCTGGACGCTGTAAAGGCGATAGCAACGTTGCCACTCAGGAATCAGCTTCATGCCTGAGCACCTGCCGTCTGGCCGTGTTGCGCCCCTCGAACCACGCCAGCCAACTGCAGGCCATCGGCGATGATTGAGTCGCCATACCACAGGCCACCCGGCAACGAGCCAGGACCGTTCTCATGACGGATGATGGCCGTGACCAGGTCGCGCATCGTTTCGAATTTGTATACGTCGACAACGCCATCATCTGGAGCAACTCCCAGCACACGCGACACTGTCGCCACGTAGGACTCGGTATCGTTTTCGTTGGGTGGGGCCCAGCGCTCGATGATTTCGCGAACACTGTCAATCCGACTACCATCGTTGGCGCGGCGCTTGTCCTGGTACGTGATCAGAACGCGGGCCAGTGCCCTGATACCCCAGCGCGGGCCATTGAATTGCACGAACGCAGAATCAGTCTGGACCTCGGCCTGACCCTGCCAGCGCACGCCTTGGGCGTGACGGATATTTCCGGGGTTGAAGTTGCGGATACCACGGGGGTTCTGGGGTCGCATACACGTCTCCTGCCGGGCACCCGTCGTGATTGCGGATGCCAGAAATACACACGCCGCCATGATCGGCGGCGCGGTGCAGGAGAGCTTTTAATCGTGTTTAAAGAGATTGCCAGGAGCAGTTGCTCTATGGAATAGAGAACAGATCAGGCTTTACAGTGCGACGGTTTCGGTAGCGCAAACACTTCTTTCGTTTCTGGATTCACGTCAAACACAGTTAAGCATTCTCGGCCGCCCCCTAGCTTTTCCCTAAGCTCTGCATCGCTCGCAGCTTCAGCCTTAGCAGATGCCACGGGATCAGCCGCTAGTAAGCAGTCAGCACGGTTCACCTGATAGCTATCAAACGCACTTTTTATTGACCCCGGTATTCTCTCGACGCCACCATTTTGAACCGAAGACAATTGGTTGCTCCACCAGCTGCGCGAATCAATACCAGCGGCAAAACACCTTCCAAGCGGCTCGAAAATAGAGCTACCAAACTTGCTTTCTCCGACCTTAACTAGTGCCGAAATATATTTGCTGTGAGCGCTGATGGCGGCCAGCTCTCCGCTTTGAAGTATAGAAACCCCATCTTTCATCGCTTTGTTGAGTGCATTCATTTGCTTATTGGCCTGCGCCAGAGACTCTGGGCTTGCCTTCGTGAGCTGCTCTGCATGAGCGGACTCAGGCTTTGAAACAGGAGCCTGAGACACTTTTTCTTGCTGTGCGGCGGTGATGATCGTGCGGTCAACCAAATCAGGCTGCGCTTGATCTTCGAGCGTTACCTCAGACCGCGCTGGCATGATGATGATCGCTACGGCAAAGACGATGAGCGCGACGAGATGCCCGCCCCCCAAAAGCTTCCATCGTCCAGGAACTACACCAGTTTTTTTGTTCCTGAATATCTGCGGCCTCAGAAGGCCGACATATGCCAGTAGCAAGAACAAACAGCCCAGTAACGCCAAAATCACTGCTGCAATACGCATGTCAATTCCTTTTTAGCCCATGAGTTCGGGGCAGTGAGGTTGATGTATGAATGATGGTTTGTACTACTAGGCCGGTTTGTCATCGGACGGCTTGCAATATCATAAAAGCGATGAAGCCTGCCAATGCTGAGAACCCCGCAACCCACCCTTGATACTCCGCAGGGAAGTATATTTTTAAAGAAAAACCTCCAAAAGCTATTGCTATGCTTGCCACACAAACGACGAGCAGTCGCAGCTCATTTCGCTTTTTCCTAAGCGCATCTTGCTCTTCTGCTTCAATCTGATCGTGGCGGTGATGGTCGTAATCACAGTGCATGCATAACTGCGTAAAACGCCACGTTGGTTTTTCACACTGCGGGCATACACGCTCACGATTACTTCCCTCTGGCGGAAGTTCTTTGCCCGGCTTTACTTCAAAGGTCTGACTACCAAGGTTGACGTTGTTATGGCTGCCCTTGATTTTTATTCTGATCTCATGATCCTTGCCATCACGGGGCAGGCTTTCAATTTCTTCCGCTACTCGCTCTGAGAGTTTTTGCACCAACTCATCGTCCCCACTCCGCATAACACTCCCGTTTTACATCAGCGGTTCACTACCAATTTAAGAATACGATCTACACGTGACTCATCAAAGTCCCGATCCTCGATAAGTGCGTTGTATACCTCGGCGGATATGGTCGCGAGCTTCTGTGCGGGCCAGCGCTTCCGTGCTTTCAGCGCAACCTCTTCTAGCATGCCGCAGATCCGCTCAAGCCTTGCCACGTCGATATGCGGCTGCCGCCCTGAAACCGCCGCCACACCAGCAGCTAATGGTGATGCGATCGGCTCTCCAGTAACCACGTAAAGAATATCCAGCCCCAGCTTTCCCCAAGCGGCCAACGCAGCAGCGTCAGGAGATCTTTCGCCTGTCTCGTAGCCGAAAAGCGTCTTTCTGCTAACCCCCGCAGCGCTCGCAAAATCCGTTTGATTCATTCCCAAACCTTCGCGCTGCTCACGCAGACGCACCCCGATGGGTATAAAACAACCCATAAACCACCTTGACTATGGGTAGAAAACTACCCAATATGACTAAACACCAATCAGCGCCGCACCAACGACTAACTGATTAGCAATCACAGCGCCCATAGGAACCCACCCATGAACGTCCCTTATCCGCCACCAAAAAACAAACCCTATACCGCAGACCGCGTTCGAGAGCTTTTCAATGCTGCGGGCGTATCAATTTCAAGCTGGGCCGAGGCAAACGGCTATACCCGGCACCAGGTGTACTGCGTCATCGGCGGCCAATACAAAGGCAATCGCGGCAAATGTCACGAAGTCGCCTTGAAGCTGGGCATGAAGCTTTCTGTCGAACAACTCGCGGCAATTGCAGCATGAACGGCACCTTACCCTACGAGTTCGGTTTCGACATGCACCGGTCCGTCACTGGTCACGGTTACGTTTTCCCGTCTTCACGTACCGAAAGTCAGCAAGCAATTGATCAGCCACTTCCTCAAGCGTCTGCACAACCGTTGCTCGATTCGGCACCTCAAGACGAAGCCGCTCACCAGCAATCCGAAGATCTGCCTGTAGCTTTTGCTCATCAAGCAAGCCGTTACGTTGAAGCGTTCCGGCCAGAATCATCACGCTGCGGGCAATGCCCTCAATGCGGCCAGCCAATTCATCAAATTCCTGCGTGGTCATTGTCATGACTCCGTTTGTCAATTTACCCCTAAACATTGCATCCAGTGCAAGCACTTTGCATAGGCGCAAACACGGACTTTGTTTGGAAAGGCTTGTTTTGGAGGCATTCCAATGAGCAAGCGTCGCTGGAAACTGATTCGTCCAACCTCTTTGCGTAATGCCATGGAGCTCTGCAAGGAGTACGCACGGGAAGTGCATAACAAGGGCATGCAACGCATCTCCGACGAGATGGGCGTTACTGACCACTGGACCGTCTACAAGTGGCTCCAAACGGCTCGCATGCCAGCCTGCATGATTCGTCCCTACGAACAGGCTTGCGGCTGCGATTACATCACCCGCTGGATCGCTGCAAGCGCTGGCCGTCTCACCATCGAAATACCGTCGGGGCGCAAATGCGCAGCCGAAGACATGCAGGCATTGCAGGAGTTGCTGAACACCGCTGCCGGAAAGCTGATGGCGTTCTACGCAAAAAACAGCGAAGCCGACGAGACCCTCTCAGCCATTCAGTCAGCAATGGAATCGCTGGCTTGGCACCGAGGCAACGTAAGCCAGAGCAGCAACCCACAGCTCGACTTTGGAGAGCAACCATGAGCGCAACGATCTCAGCGTCAGCGCGTGTTCTACGGGTTCTGAAGGCCTTAAAAGGCCACACCGTCACAGGGCTCAGCAACACGGAGCTTGCAAAGCTGACTGGCGACAGCCCGAGCAATATTACCCGCGCCATGCAAACCCTTATTGAAGAAGGGCTCGCGATGAAGCTCGACAACGGACGGTTTGCACACTCGGTTGGAATGCTACAGATCGCCCAGGCTCACGCCGAGCACATGGCGCGACTGCAAGGCCGGATGCAGGAAATTAACCAGCGCATTGCGGCTGGCTCGACGAATTAAGGGGAACACCATGGCGCGTACAAAACTGGAAGTCACACCTGAAATCGAACTTCCCGCACTGGACGGTGAGACGCTGACAGCGAATCAGAACCTGATGGCTGCAATGATTGACTCTCACAGCGATGAGCGCGACCTGCTGAATCAGTTGCTCGGCCAGGCACAAATGGCTGATTCGTTTGCCAAGTTTTCCCTGACCGTCAGGACTTCCAAGCTTGCATATGTCAAAGAAAACAAGCTCTACAAGGCGCTGAAGGGCAAAAAAACTCCTGACGGTCAGGGATTTCTGTCTGGCACCTGGGACGAGTTTTGCGGACTTCTCGGGCGATCTGTCGCCCAGATTGATGAAGACATTGCCAACCTTAGATCGCTTGGCGAAGAAGCACTTGAATCCATGTCCCGCATGGGCATCGGCTACCGCGAAATGCGCCAGTATCGCCGCCTGCCGGAAGATCACCAGGCAGCACTGATCGAGGTCGCGAAAACCGGCGACAAGGAGGCGTTCATTGATCTGGCCGAGGAGATCATCGCCAAGCACGCCAAGGAAAAAGAAGCGCTGACCCTGCGCCTCGACGAAGTGAACGCGGACTACGACGCCCAGGGCGAAGTTATGGCGGCGAAAACCATGGAACTGGATAAAACCAAGATCGAGCTGGAGAAAGTCCGGGGCCACATTCAGAAGCTGGCCCCGAACGAAGTCACCGAGATGATTCGGCAGGAAGCGGGCAGACAAGCCTTTGCCGTCGAATCCAGCATCCTTGGCGAGCTACGTGAAGCCCTCACAGAGCTTTCGAAGCATGCCGAAGAAACCGGTGAAGACCAGCGCACATTCCAGGCTGGCTTGCTTCAGAACCTTGAGCTGACCCTCGCCGCCGTCCGCAGCGAGTTCTATCTGACCGACGCCCTAGTTAGTACACCCGTCTGGCTAAACACGGCCGAGGCTTAATCCATGACGCCGGTACAAATCCAGCTCTTGGCTCGAATTGCCCAACAGGCAGCCAATGCCCCGCATGGCCAGCGCACTGCGATCTACAAGGCAGGCGCAGTCGAGCTGGGCGTATCGATCCAGACCTTACAGCGCAAGTTGAAGGACACCTCCATGACCAAGCCACGCAAGCGCCGAAGCGATTCAGGCTGCAGCGCGCTGCCTCTGAACGAAGCGCAACTGATCTCGGCGGTTCTTCTGGAGTCGATCCGGGCCAACAACAAACAATTGTCGACTGTCGAGCGCGCAGTTGAGCGCCTGCGCAGCAACAACATGATCATCGCCGGGCGTCTGGACGAAAAAACAGGCGTATTCACAGAGCTTTCAACCGGCGCGATCACTCGCGCATTGCGCACTTATAAGTTGCATCCGGAACAGCTGCTGCACGACGCACCCTCGGTATCACTCGCCAGCAAGCATCCCAACCACGTCTGGCAGGTCGATGCATCCATTTCTACCCAGTATTACTTGGCAGATGATGGCGCACGGGCAATGAACCCTGCCGAGTTTTATGACGGCAAGCCCGCCAACCTGAAGAAGATCGAGCGCCAGCGTCTTTGGCGCTATGTCATCACCGACCACACCAGCGGCACGCTTTACCTGGAGTATGTGCTGGGCGCCGAATCTTCGGAAAACCTGTGCAACGTCTTGATCAATGCTATGCAAAAACGGCATGAGTCGGACCCGTTCCACGGTGTGCCCTGGATGCTGATGACCGACCCAGGCGCAGCGATGACAAGCGGCATTTTTCGCAACCTATGCCGCGCCATGTCCATCGAGCTGATCATCAATCAGGTAGGCAACGCCCGCGCCAAGGGTCAGGTTGAGCAGGCTCACAACCTGGTGGAGCGGGAATTCGAAAGCGCTTTGAAATTCCAGGCGGCCACCAGCCTGGAGCAGGTCAACGAGTGGGCAGGTGAGTGGATGCGTTATTACAACGCCACTGCTATCCACACCCGCACTCAGCGTACTCGATACGGCGTCTGGCAACTGATCAAGGCTGACCAGTTGCGCCTGGCACCGAGCGTAGCTGTCTGCCGCGAACTGGCGGTCAGCACCCCTGAGGAGCGCACGGTCACCACCATGCTGCGCATCTCGTTCCGTGGCGCTCAGTTCGATGTCAGCAACGTGCCAGGCGTGATGGTCGGCGAAAAAGTGTTGGTGACGCGTAACTGCTGGCGGGACAAGGACGCCGCCTTGGTACTGCGGATCGGCGAGGACGGCCGTGAGCGCTATCACGTCATCGAGCGTCTCGACGTGGACCAGTTTGGGTTTTCCGAGGCTTCCGCTTTGATTGGCGAAAGCTTCAAAAGCCACGCTCAGACTCCTGCTCAGCTATCGCGCAAGGTGCTTGAACAACTCGCCACCGGCACAACCAACGAGGAGGACGCGAAGGCTGCACGCAAGGCCAAGACCCTACCGTTTGGCGGCATGATCGATCCGCACAAGCATGTCACCGACACCGTTCTTCCTGCCTACATGCCGCGCCGTGGCACTTCGTTGAGCGTGAACGTGCCCACCGTTGACCATGCGCCACTCACGCATGTGGAGGCAGCCAAGCTTCTTCGCGCCCGATTGGGTTCTACGTGGTCAGGCGAAACCTTCTCCTGGCTGCAGAAACGATTCCCTGAAGGCGTGCCGCCTGAACAGCTCGACGCCATTGAGGCTGAGCTGAACCGACCAGCAGAGGTGATGCGTCAGCCGCTCAGCCTGGTGCGCTCTGCTGCTGGAGGCGAGTGATGTTGAAGCTAAAGCAAGTACTGAAAGGGCTTGGCCGACCTCAGTCGGCTCTGGCTGAGTCGCTGAAACTCAGCGCAGCCACCATCGCCCAGCTGATCAACCACGGTCAATGGCCTCGCAGCTTGGACAGTGCGGACTTGCAAGGGCGCATTCGAGCGTTCCTGGTCGAGTCAGGGGCCAACGATTCTGACATCGCCAACGCATTTGAAAAAGTGGACCCGCCGTACGTCAACACGGCAGGTCCGGCCCTAAATGAAGAGCCGTCCGGGGAGGACGAACCCATGCTACTACCAAAACAAACACTCAAGGCATCGACCCGCAAGGTATTTGGGATGTTCCGCGACCCCTTTGACGAGCTTCAGAGCGCCAAAGACATGTGGGTCAGCCCTGATATTCGCTATGTCCGCGAGGCCATGTACCAGGTCGCTCGGCATGGCGGCTTCTTGGCCATCGAAGGCGAATCAGGTGCGGGGAAAAGCACATTGCGCCGCGACCTGATCAACCGCATTCAGGAAAACAACGACCCGATAATCATCATTGAACCTTATGTGCTCGCGTCCGAAGACAATGACACCAAGGGTAAATCACTGAAGAGCACTCACATCGCTGAGTCAATGATGGCAGCAGTAGCGCCACTGGAAAGAGCGAAAAGCAGCCCGGAGGCGCGCTTCGCCCAGTTGCACCGCGTCCTGAAAGAGTCCCACGCCGCTGGTTATCGCCACTGCCTAGTCATCGAGGAGGCGCACAGCCTTCCGATCCCGACGCTCAAGCATCTCAAGCGCATCCTGGAGCTGGAGATCGGTTTTACCAAACTGGTCAGCATCATCATGATCGGCCAGCCGGAGCTGGGCGTAAAACTGAGCGAGCGCAACGCTGACGTGCGTGAAGTCGTGCAGCGCTGCGAGCGCGTGACATTGCCCGCGATCGAGGGCGGTCGTCTCGACGAGTTCCTGCGGTTCCGTTTTGAACGCGCAGGTAAAGACCTGCGCGAAATCATCGACGAAAGCGGCATCCAAGCCGTTGCTGCTCGACTGTCACAGACCGGGCGACGTGGGGGCCGCGATGAGTCGATCTCGCTTCTGCACCCGCTGGCCATCGGCAACTTGGTGATTGCCGCGATGAACCTTGCGGCCGAGCTGGGTGTGCCCGTCGTTAACGCCGACATCGTGAAGGGGGTCTGACATGACACATCTTTCCTTGGTGCCAGCCCGACCCAAGCCACGATTGAGCCTCTTGGCTCCCGAGTTTCAGCCCCTGCTTTCGACATTTAATGACCTGACCCGCGACATCCGCAACGCTGGTGTCGCGATCCAGGGGCTTCGCTTTCTCGACAACCGCATCGTGGTATCGATTGACGATATCGACGTCATTGCACGTCGCTTTGCGCACGAAATTCGCAGCCAGAGCAGCAAGACGCAGGATGGCGAGACGCGTCACTCGGTGAAGATTCGCGGGATCTACGTCACTTGGTTTTCCCTGGTGAAGGAGCAAGACCGGTGAGTGCCGATTATCAAACGTTCGTGGTGAAAAACCCGAAGTCCGTCGAACTGCAAACCCCGATCCATGGTGGCCGGGTGGTTGCCTGGGCTGATGGGCACGCACTGACCGCCATGGGCGAGCTCGAAGACTTCATTCGCAGCCTGTCCTATGGCGACATCGAAAACCCCGAACAGGCTGCGGTTGAGCTGATGGAGCGCATGAAATGGGCATAAGCACTCGGCAAGTCACCGACCAATACCTCCTGCTGCAGGGGCGTCAGTTCGCGCTCGACCTCGTCGAGTCTTTTGGGCAGCAACTTTACAGCCCTAAGGGGCTCTCGGACGCCGTCAAGCGTCTCGATGCCGCAGCAGCGAACAAGCCAGAGAGCTACGCACTGGGCATCAACAACATCGTCGATGTGCTCAACAACACCATTCGGGGCTTGCCCCAGCCATCACTGGTGAAAAGTCATGACTAAGACCAATTGGATCTTATTCGCCGCGTTTGTGGCCATGGTCGTGATCCAGGGGATTACCGCAGATCAGCGTGACCGCGCCAAAAGCGATGGTCGCGTTCTGGCCGGGCTCTACAACGGCGTACTGATCGGTCGGGGATGTGAGCCGAACTGGTCAACAGAGGACGCCTTATCGGACGAGATATCCAACCTAGCAAGCCCTCCGGGGATCCGCCCATGAAGGCCAATCAGTGCGGAACCATGGCAGAGCAGAAGCGCTTCACTCAAGGCTGGCTCACCGCGACCCAGCGACCCCAGTGCGGCAACTGCAAAAACGGCGAGCAGAAATTCAATAACCCCGACTCTGCGTTTGAGTCAGTTATTTACCGCTGCACCTTGGGCGATTTTGCCACCGGCAAGACCGCTATTTGCAATCAGTATGAGGTTAAACCCCGTGATTAACTCCCAGCAAACATCAGTACCGGCTGGCTTCTGGCAAGACGCCCAAGGCCGTATGGTTCCAGAAAGCCTGATCAAGCCGATTGATATCGAGCGTGACCGGCTGGTTCGCCAGCTGGTGGGCTCAGCCAACAAACTCAGTGGCGAGCTGGCCAACCTCAAAGCCGCCGCGTTCGGAGATATCGAGGCCTTTATCGAGCTTAGCGCTGAACAGTACGGCATTACACTTGGTGGAAAGAAGGGCAATGTCACCCTTTATAGCTTCGATGGTCGCTTCAAGATCCAGCGTTCGGTGCAGGAGTCGATTGCTTTCGACGAAAGGCTGCAGGCGGCACGCGCCTTGATCGACGAATGCCTGCGTGACTGGACGCAGGGAGCGCGTCCAGAGGTGGCCACACTCGCCAACGACGCATTCCGCACCGACTCCCAGGGCGAAATCCGCACCGCCCGCGTGCTTGCGCTGCGCCGCTTGGATATCAAGGACGAACGCTGGCAGCGGGCAATGCAGGCGATCGGCGAAGCGTGCCAGGTGGTCGGCTCGAAGTCCTATATCCGCGTGTACGAGCGGATCGGCGACTCGGACCAGTACCGTGCCATCAGCCTTGATATTGCGGGGGTGTGACATGGAAGAGAACCGCATTCTCGACAAGATCAAAAAGTGCTTGGCGATGGCCAAGTCCAAAACCAGCAACCCCCATGAGGCTGAGACTGCGCTGCGCCAAGCACGCCTGCTGATGGAGAGATACAACCTGGAGCAAGGTGATGTTCTAGCCAGCATGGCGTGCGAGGTTTCAATACTCGCGGGATCTGAAGGTCCGCCGCCTGCATGGCGGGTTCGACTGGTGCAGGTCGCCACGCTGGCCTTCGGCACCAAGGTGATCGTTACCACCGGCAGGTTCAGAGCCGCACGTTTTCTCCTGATCGGCTGCTCAGCTGCACCCGAGTTGACCGGTTACGCATATCAAGTGCTGGCCCGCCAGCTGCAAAAGGCGCGACGCGAGTACCTGGATACTCAGAAGCGCTGCAAGCGATCCACGAAAGTGGCTCGCGGCGATGCATTTGCGAACGCCTGGATCGATGCGGTGCTGATAAAAATCGATGAGTTTGCCGGTGTTGAAGACAATATCGCGGAGGCAATCGAGGCGTTTGTGAAGAAAAACCACCCAGAGCTGGAGAGCTTCGAAGTCAAGCGTCGAAAACTCAAGTCACGCGATGAGGTTGCCGCAGATGCTGGCTATCAAGCCGGTCAGTCTGCCCAGTTGCACCAGGCGGTGAATCACCGGCCTCGTGCCCGCCTGACTGCAGGAGTCTGAGATGCGCGTTCAATGCCCTTGCTGCGGCGAACAGTTCCCACTGGAAGCCGGGTTTCTCGATGACGAGGGTAAGCGTCTGGCTGCTCAGTTTGCCGATATCGAGCCGCGCCTGGGTCGAGCGATCCTTGGCTACTTGCGTTTGTTCAGCCCGGCTAAGCGTGGGCTGCGCACCACTCGGGCCATCAAGCTGGTTGAGGAGCTGATGACCGCCATCAACGCTGGGACGGTTACTCGCGATGCCAGGACCGCCGAGGCGAAACCGGCCAGTCCGGCTATGTGGACGGCTGGGATTGATCAAATGCTTGCCCAGCGGGAGCGGCTTAGCTTGCCGCTGGACAATCACCATTACTTGCGGGCCGTGGTGTTCGGCATTGCCAATGATCCTGCGCTTGCCGCCAAGGTGCATCAGTCGGACCCCAAGAAGGTCAGATCACGCATGACCGCGCAGCAGCTGCACCAGGAGCAAATTGGCAGGATCAACAGTGACGTGTTGCTGGGGATCCTGAGTAAAGAGGACGGTGAGGGCCGCATCGCAGCATTACTGGGAGCAGAAGCATGAAGACGGACGAACGCTTGAAGCTGATCAAGCTTATCCACGTGGCGCGACGTGAGCTGGGCATGGATCGCGACACATACGGCCTCATGCTCAAAAGCATGAAGGGATTGGGCGGCGCGACATCCACGGCCGATCTGAGCGTTCCAAACCTTAGGTTGGTTTTGGAACAGCTCAAATTGAAAGGCTTCAAGGTTCGTCCAAACAAAAAACCAGCGCGCACCTTGGCAGCTGACCCGCAAGCACAAAAGATCCGGTCGCTTTGGCTGGAGCTACACGAGATGGGTGTTGTTCGAGATCCGTCTGAAGCCGCATTGGCGAAGTATGTGATGACCATGGCCAAGGTGCAGGCACTGCAATGGCTGACAGTCCCGCAGGCGAGCCATGTAATTGAAACCTTGAAACAGTGGATGGGGAGAGTCCAGCAATGAGCACGATCCGAGCTAGTGACCTTTTGAGTGAGTCAGTCGCGCCGATTGCGAAGGTAATCCAGCAGACGCTGGGGGTTAACGCGGAGTTGGCAGAAGCAACGAGCATTGAGATTACGATGCTCTTCGCTCACCTCTGGGGCGGCCAGGTGGTCTACGTCCCCAAAGGCGTTTGCATCCAGGCATCTAAGCTGCATCAGAAGATCTTCGATGACTGGACTGGTCGCAACCACCACGAAGTGGCAACAAAGCACGGTGTGTCGGTCCAGCATGTTTACGCAGTAGTGAAGCGGATGCGCCTGGCAATTATTGCCAGAGACCAGCACGATCTATTCGCGCCGCCAGAGGAGGAAGAGCTGCCCTAGACCAGTAGGATTTGCACCCCGGCCAGCAGCATCTGGTCGGGCTCCCCAGAATTGCACCCCGCGCAACGTTATTGCAGCACCCATCCCACTCGCAACCACTATCTCTCGCTTTATCCCGCAATTATCTTAGTTTCCCCTGTAGATTTATCTCAGTCCTAAACATGATCGATTTTCAGGATGTCCAACGGCAGGCGTTTGAGGTAGCTCAGTGAGGAGTAGCCGGTGCCGAAGTCGTCGATGGCGAGTTGTACGCCGAGCTTTTTCAGTTTGTGCAGGACGATAAGGGCTTCTTCGGCCTGGCTCATGATGAAGTTTTCGGTAATTTCCAGTTGCAGGTAGCCGGGTTTCAACTGGTTTTTCGATAGCAGTTGTTCGATGCGCGCCAGCAGGTTGGGTTGTCGCAGCTGTGCGCCGGCGAGGTTCACCGACAGCGGGCCAAAAGGCTTGTAGGTTTTGTTCCACTCGCACATTTGCTGGCAAGCCTGTTCGAGCACCCAGTCGCCGATCTGCAGGATCATGCCGTTCTCTTCCGCCAACGTGATGAAGTGCTCGGGATGCACTTCGCCAAAGGTCGGGTGGGTCCAGCGCAAGAGGGCTTCGGCGCCCACCAGTTTGTGGGTGATCAGGCTGACCTTGGGTTGGTAGCTCAGGCTCAGTTCATTGCGCTCGATGGCTCTGCGCAGTTCATATTCCAGCGCGATGCGCTCGCTGGCCTGGGAAGTCAGGTCGCGGGTGTAGCTTTCTACTCGATTGCGGCCCTTGGCTTTGGAGCGGTACATGGCGGCGTCGGCGTTCTTGACGACGGTGGCGACGTCTTCACCATCAGTCGGGAACAGACAGCTGCCGATGCTGGCGCTGATGAAAAACTCGTGTTCGCCGGCCTGGAAGGGCGCGGTGAAGCAAACCAGCAATTTGGTCGCGATGATCTCGGCGTCACTTGAGTTTTGCAGCCCCGGTAGCAGGATGATGAATTCATCGCCGCCAAGGCGCGCCACCGTGTCGATATCTCGCAGATGTTCCTTGAGGCGCTGGGCGATGCCCTGAAGCAGCAAGTCGCCCACCGGATGGCCGAGGCTGTCGTTGATATGTTTGAAGCGGTCCAGATCAAGGAACAGCACTGCGCCGAGACTGTTGGATTCCAGGCTGTGAATCAGCGCTGCCTGCAGGCGGCTCTCAAAAAGGGTGCGATTGGGCAGTCCGGTCAGGGGATCGTGGTGCGCTTGATAATCGAGTCGAGCCTGGGCGTGCTTGAGGCTGGAAATATCCGCGAATACCGCGACGAAATGGGTGATGAACTGATCCCTGTTTCGTACAGCGCTGATCGTCAGCCAGCTTGGGTAAATCTCTCCGTTCTTACGGCGATTGCTGATTTCTCCCTGCCAATGACCTTCGGCGGTGAGCTGATACCACATGGCCGCGTAGAAGGCGCTGTCGTGCAGTCCGGACGCGAGCAGGCGGGGAGTCTGGCCGATGGCTTCGTGTTCGCTGTAACCGGTGATTTCGCTGAAGGCCCGATTGACGGCGTTGATGCGTTGGCGGGTGTCAGTGATCAACACGCCTTCGGCGGTGCTCTCGAAAACAGTGGCGGCCAGTCGTAACTTTTCCTGCATCTGCTGGCGTTCAGTGATGTCCCTGGCGATGGTCAGCATGCAGTCTTCGCCGGCAATCAACAGCGGGCGGGAGGAGATCTCGCATACTCGGATCTGGCCGTCCTTGCGTCGGATGTGGCTGCGAAAATCTCGAACATAGCCATCCCGATTCAAGAACTTCAGCAGTTGTTCGCGCTCTTGCAGATCCACCCAGATTCCCAAGGTGATGGTCGAGCGGTCGACTGCAGCGGCGCCGTCATAGCCGGTGATCCGGGTGAAGCCTTCGTTGACTTCAACCAGCAAGCCGTCGCTCTGGCGGGTAATCAGCATGCCGTCTGGCGAGGAGTGGAACGACTTGGCGAACTTCTCTTCCGACAATTGCAGCAGTTGTTGGGCCTGCTTGAGCTGCGTGATGTCGCGAACCACGACCACCACGGCCTGAGTGGAATCCAGATCGAAAGGTTCGGCGGACAACAGCCCGGAGAAGGTCTGGCCGTTCTTGCGGCGAAAGGGCATTTCAAGGTTGCGGATACTGCCGTTTCGCAGCCGCTCAAGCAGTCCGGGACCTATACCGGGAACACCCCAGATATCGAGCTCGGTAGGCGTTTTGCCGATGACTTGTTCGGCGCTGAGTCCGATTTGCTCGACGAACGCTTTGTTGGCTTCCAGGAAGCAGCCGTCGCTGAGGCGGGCTATCACCAATATGTCGGGGCATTGGGCGAACACCGAAGCAAACTTCTCTTCGGACAGGCGCAGGGCTTCTTCGGTCTGCTTGGTCTCGCTGATATCGATCATCAGCCCGCGCATCAAGGGTTCGCGTCCATGCCGGATCAGGCTGACGATATCGCGGATCCAGAGCATCCGGCCGTCGGCGCTAAAGACTCGATAGTCGACGCTATGATCGTTGCCGTTACGGGTTTCCCTGTCGCAAAGATGTTCGGTGTGGGGGAGGTCGTCCGGGTGGACAATGCTGCGCCAGAAGCCGGGTTCCATCCATCTGGCGAGTGGGTAGCCCAGCAGTCGTTCGGCCTGAGGCGAAACGTAGCTGTAGGTGTAGTCGCGGACGTTGGCTTCCCATGCAATGGCCGAGAGGCTTTCTACCAGGCCGCGATAGTGATACTCGCTGCTGCGCAGTTCCTGTTCCAGGGCGACCCGCCGGGAAATTTCCGAACTGAGCTTGCGATTGGTGCGAACCACAATCGCCAGCACCGTGGACAAGAGCAGCAGGCCGGGCAAGCCGTAGAGCAGAAAGTTCTCCCAGAATCGAGGGCGTTCAGGGTTTCTACCAGTGCGGACGGCCTGATCCACTGTGATTTGCGGAGCGGTAGCGCTGGCCAGGAGTTCGTCTTCGTGAAAAACCAGTGATTTCAGCGTTGATCTTTGAAACTCCGGGACGGGCGAGAGCGTGCTGATGGCTATGTCGAGGTCATGACGAACGCTGGACCAGATACGTTCAGGATCTGTAAGGGTCAATGCGTTGGCAACTAACGGCAGGCCAATCAAGTAAGTAAAGATAATGGCCGGCAGTCGTGACATGGCAGCCTCAAGGGTCGCAGATAGCATGAGACGAGTGTAGCCGTACTGAGAAAAGCGTGACACGGGATGTAAAACTTATTAGCCAGAATGCAAAACCCCCAGCAATGCCGGGGGTTTTGGTGTCAGCTTGTCAGCTTATTCGTCAAGGAACGAACGCAGATGCTCGCTTCTTGTCGGGTGACGCAACTTGCGCAGAGCTTTGGCTTCAATCTGACGAATCCGCTCACGGGTCACGTCAAATTGTTTGCCTACCTCTTCCAGCGTGTGGTCGGTATTCATATCAATACCGAAACGCATACGCAGGACTTTGGCTTCCCGGGCAGTAAGGCCCGACAGCACTTCGCGGGTTGCTTCTTTCAAGCTTTCAACGGTAGCGACATCGATTGGCGACTGCATGGTCGAGTCTTCGATGAAGTCACCCAAGTGCGAATCTTCGTCGTCACCGATCGGGGTTTCCATGGAGATCGGCTCTTTAGCGATCTTCAATACCTTGCGGATTTTATCCTCAGGCATTTCCATGCGTTCGCCCAACTCTTCCGGGGTCGGTTCGCGACCCATTTCCTGCAACATCTGCCGGGAAATACGGTTGAGTTTGTTGATCGTCTCGATCATGTGTACCGGAATACGAATGGTACGGGCCTGGTCGGCAATCGAGCGAGTGATCGCCTGACGGATCCACCAGGTGGCATAAGTCGAGAACTTGTAACCACGACGGTATTCGAACTTGTCTACCGCTTTCATCAAGCCGATGTTGCCTTCCTGGATCAAGTCGAGGAATTGCAGGCCACGGTTGGTGTACTTCTTGGCGATGGAGATAACCAGACGCAAGTTCGCTTCAACCATCTCTTTCTTCGCGCGGCGGGCCTTGGCCTCACCGATCGACATGCGACGGTTGATGTCCTTGATTTCGGCAATCTTCAAGCCGGTCTCTGTTTCCAGAGCGGTCAGCTTTTGCTGGCAACGCTGAATGTCAGGTTGCAGGCGACCAATGGCTTCAGCGTATTTGCTTTTGCCTTTGGCCAGCGCCTCGCTCCAGCTTTCGTCAACTTCGTTGCCGGGGAACTGGCGAAGGAAGTCAGCGCGTGGCATACGTGCATCACGTACACACAGCTGCATGATGGCGCGTTCCTGAGCACGCAGGCGCTCAAGTGCACTGCGGACACGCTCGACCAGGCCTTCAAACTGTTTAGGAACCAGTTTGATCGGCATGAACAGCTCAGCCAGTGCAACCAGCTCGGCCATTGCCAGCTTGTTGCCACGACCGTGCTTTTTCAGGGCCTTGCGGGCGACTTCCATCTGATCGGAAACAGCACCGAAACGCTGTTGAGCAATGACCGGGTCCGGACCGCTTTCGACTTCTTCTTCGTCGTCAGTGGAATCGTCCTTCTCTTCCTCTTCCTCGTCGCCTTCGGCAGCCTTGACTGTTTTAGGGTCGACAGGCGGCGGCACTTCGGCTGGCGGCGCAATGCCGTCATCCGGGTCGATGTAACCGCTCAGGACGTCAGAGAGGCGACCGCCTTCGGTCGTGACACGTGTGTACTCGGAGAGAATATGGTCGACCGTGCCAGGGAAGTGCGCAATTGCGCCCATCACTTCACGGATTCCTTCTTCGATACGCTTGGCGATTTCGATTTCGCCTTCGCGGGTCAGAAGTTCGACCGTACCCATTTCACGCATGTACATACGCACAGGATCAGTGGTGCGACCGATGTCGGTTTCAACCGCTGCCAACGCTGCTGCCGCTTCTTCTGCGGCTGCTTCGTCGGTGTCGGCATCGGCCAGCATCAGGGCGTCCGCATCCGGGGCACTCTCGTGTACCGGGATCCCCATGTCATTAATCATGCGGATGATGTCTTCCACCTGCTCGGGATCTGAAATATCCTCAGGCAGGTGGTCGTTGACCTCTGCGTAAGTCAGATACTTCTGCTCACGACCCAGGGTAATCAACTCTTTGATACGAGACTGCTGTTGCGCTTTTCCGGACATAACACCCTATCCACTGAAGGTCTTGGCGGGCAAAAAACAAGCCGAGGATTATACCCGAGCTATGACCTCACGCGCCAGTTGAGGTCGGGGTTTGTGCAGGAACATTACGAATTAGCAGGTCACGCAGCTGAATTTTCTCTTCAGCGCTCAACTCGGTCTGACGTGCCTTCTTGATCAGATGTTCCAGGCTACGCTCGCGTTGGCGGGCGGATAAACTAGTTATAGTGTCGAAAAACTGCTGTTCAAGGTTATCGGCCTCGATCAGCCATTCCTTCTCTGCCAGTGCTCGCAACAGGCGACCTTGTTCGGTGCCATGCCAGCGTGCAATCAATTGCAGTGATCTTAAGTTGGGGTTTTTTTGCAAAGCTTCAAGCAAAGCCACCAACAATTGTGCATAAATGTGATCTTCTGCCGCGAAATGACTGGCATCTTCGACCTTTGCTGCCAGCTCTGGATGATGCAGTAACGTCCGTAAAGCTGTCAGTGTTGGTGGTTCGACGGTGGTCGGCGTGCGCGGGACACGTGGTTCGTAGTCAGGTCGCTTGCCTTTTTTGTCCCACGGCTTCTTTTCCCACTTTTTCTGGCCCTGGCCGGCGGTTTTCTTCGCCGTCCAGTCCTGCTGTCCTTCATACCCGCCAGGTTGCTGATAATCAGCATAGTCGGGCATTGCGTCATAATCGATGTTCGGGTCGTAGCTGGGTGGCGCTTCAGCGGGAGCGTTCTGCACCAGTTGACTGACGGCCTCGCTGTTGAGCCCGGTTATTTCCGTGAGGCGCTGACGCATCAGGGTCTTGAGGTTCGCGCCGGGCACCTTGTCGATCAGTGGCGCGGCAAGCGTGGCCATGTGGGCCTTGCCTTCCAGTGAGCGCGGATCGGCTTCCTTGGTCAGCTGCTCGAAGAAGTAATCGGCCAGCGGTTGCGCGTGTTGGTTGATGCGCGCCTTGAACGCATCGGTGCCTTCGGATCGCACCAGCGTGTCCGGGTCTTCGCCTTCGGGCAAAAACAGGAAGCGAGCACGTCGTCCATCCTGAAGGCTGGAAAGCGTCGCTTCCAGGGCGCGCCATGCGGCGTTGCGGCCAGCCTGGTCGCCGTCGAAACAAAACAGCACGTTCGGCACGACCCGGAACAGGCGCTTCAAATGTTCTTCGCTGGTAGCAGTGCCCAGCGTGGCGACGGCATTGCGCAAGCCCTGCTGAGCCAGCGCGATGACGTCCATATAACCTTCGACCACGATGATTTCGTCGAGGCTGCGGTTGTGCTTGCGCGCTTCGAACAGGCCGTACAGTTCCTGGCCTTTGTGAAATACCGGGGTTTCCGGTGAGTTCAGGTACTTGGGTTTGTCGTCGCCCAATACCCGGCCACCGAAGGCAATGACTCGTCCGCGACTGTCGCGAATCGGAAACATCACACGATCACGAAACCGGTCGTAACGTTTGCCGGTTTCCGCGTTTTCAATCAGCAGTCCGGCATCAATCATGGCTTTTTGCTGGAGCGTGTCGCTGCCCAGATGCTTGTGCAGGTTGTCCCAGCCGGGCGGGGCAAAGCCGAGGCTGAAGTCCCGGGCGATTTCGCCAGACAGGCCACGGCCTTTCAGGTAATCCACCGCCGATTTACGGGTCGGATGACTCTTGAGTGCCTGTCGGTAAAATTCCGCAGCGGCGGTCAGAAGCGGGTACAGCGGCGAGTCGGTCGGCTGGCGGGGTTTCTGGCCTTTGACGCTCTGCTCGCGGGGTACTTCCATGCCGGCGGCTTTGGCAAGGTCTTCGACGGCCTGGGGGAAATCCAGGTTGTCGTGATCCATGATGAAGCCGAGGGCATTGCCGCCCGCGCCGCAACCGAAGCAGTAATAGAACTGCTTGTCGGGGCTGACGCTGAACGACGGTGTCTTTTCTTTGTGGAACGGGCAGCAGGCGCTGTAGTTCTTCCCGGTTTTCTTCAATTGCAGACGTGAGCTGACAACATCGACGATGTCGGTGCGGTTCAGAAGGTCGTCAATGAAGCTCTGAGGAATAAGCCCGGCCATGGAATTCTCATCATCAAGCGTTTCGCCGCGAACATCGTGGCGAATCCAGAATACAGCGACGGTTGGCTGGTTGGCAGATCATGCCTGAAAGACATGCGCCATTGAGCACCAGTGCCGACTCATCATTATCCGGAAGAGTAGCTGCCAGCAAATCCACCTGTGGGTATCTATCTAGATCAGGCAGTCAGGGCTTGGTATTTTTTTGGTTCGGCTGCTGCTGCGAGCTGAAGGCTGCGAGTTGGACTTCGGCCTGCGGCCTCGGTTTTCGCTCAGCGGTCGAGAAGGACGCTGCCTTGGCTGAACTTCTTGCGAAGGTCATCAAGGCATACTCGTCATGCACCCTGATTTGCTCTCGTCGGTATCGACGAAATCAAAGTGGCCTGAGTTCAGGCTGGACGTGCTTTGACGGAGTGTTAATGCCGGATGTGGTCGCGTGGGCGACTCAAACAGCCTCAGTCAATATAGCGTTATGCTGTGCTTTAACTGCCGCTAGCCCGGCTTTGAGGCCGGGCGTTGCAGAAGCTTGCGACGGACGTCTGTAAATTAATACAGGCGAACGGCGCGGCGCTGTTCGCGCTGTACTTTCTTGGCGTGACGCTTAACAGCGGCTGCTGCTTTACGCTTACGCTCAGAAGTCGGCTTCTCGTAAAATTCGCGGCTACGAACTTCAGCCAGAACACCGGCTTTTTCGCAGGAGCGCTTGAAACGACGCAGAGCTACGTCGAAGGGTTCGTTCTCTTTAACTTTGACGGCTGGCATCCAGAGCTACCTTCATTTATTACCGGGGTCAACGCCTCGTGCAAAAACTGCACATAAGTACGTCGGTTTTTAAGGGTTGCGGATGTTAACCCCTCATTGAGAGGAATGCAAAGCCTCTGATCGAAAACCGCTGGTCGGGGGCTTGGGTGACGACTATTATGCGCGCCTTCGAATTCAGCCTCTACAAGGCGCAAACCCATGCTAGTACTGGGATTAGAAACTTCTTGCGACGAAACCGGCGTCGCGCTCTACGACAGTGAGCGCGGCCTGCTTTCCGATGCATTATTCAGTCAGATCGACTTGCACCGCGCCTACGGTGGCGTGGTGCCAGAGCTGGCTTCGCGTGATCACGTCAAGCGCATGCTGCCCCTGATTCGTCAGGTCCTGGCTGACGCCGATGCGGTCGCCGAAGATATCGACGCCATCGCATACACAGCAGGGCCGGGCCTTGTAGGCGCGTTGCTGGTCGGCGCGTCCTGTGCGCAGGCGCTGGCGTTTGCCTGGGACATTCCGGCGCTGGGCGTGCATCACATGGAAGGCCATTTGCTGGCGCCGATGCTCGAAGAACAGCCGCCCGAGTTCCCGTTCGTCGCTTTGTTGGTTTCCGGTGGTCATACGCAGCTGGTTCGTGTTGATGGCATCGGCCTGTATCAGTTGCTGGGCGACACTCTGGACGACGCCGCAGGCGAGGCATTCGACAAGACGGCCAAGATGATGGGCATGCAATATCCCGGTGGTCCGGAGATCGCCGCATTGGCTACCAAGGGTGTGGCGGGACGTTTCGTCTTCCCCAGGCCCATGACTGATCGGCCGGGTCTGGATTTTAGCTTCAGCGGCTTGAAAACCTCCGCTCTGAATACCTGGCAGCAGTGCCAAAGCGCTGGGGACGACAACGAGCAAACCCGTTGCGACATCTCGCTGGCCTTCCAGACGGCGGTGGTGGAGACTTTGACCATCAAGTGCAAGCGAGCCCTCAAGCAGGCCGGGATGAAACGCTTGGTGATCGCTGGCGGCGTCAGCGCGAACAAGGCGCTGCGCACCTCACTGGAAAAAATGCTCGGTGATCTGCACGGCAATGTGTTTTATGCGCGTCCTGAATTCTGTACCGACAACGGCGCGATGATTGCCTTTGCCGGTTGCCAGCGTTTACAGGCCGGGCAGAAGGAAGATTTGAGTATTACGGTGCAAGCGCGCTGGCCAATGGAGCAGTTGTCCGGGCTGTAGGCCGCACTTTGCCAACCTGAGCGGGATTCACCGGGCGCATTCAAAAATGCCGTTCGCGCCCTGCGAACAGGTCGCGTAGATTGCCTCGGTGGCGCCAGACGATCAGTAGCGTCAGCACGCTCATGGGCAGCAGCGCCAGTGGTTCTTTCCAGGCCAGCAGTGGCAGGGTCAGCGGCGTCGCAATCAACGCAGCCAGCGAGCTGGTGCGGGTCATGTAGAACACCAGCGCCCAGGCGCTGATCGCCAGGGCCGCCGCCGGGGCATACAGACCCAGCAGCATGCCGGCTGCCGTGGCGACGCCTTTGCCGCCGCGAAAGCGGAAGTACAGTGGGAAGAGGTGGCCGAGCACGGCACAGAGTCCGATCCAGGCTTGTTCCCGGGGATTCATGCCGCAAAGTCCGGCGATGAGTACCGGGATCAGGCCTTTGCACAAGTCGCCGATCAAGGTGAGGATCGCAAGCTTCTTGCCGGCCAGGCGCAACATGTTGGTGGCGCCGGCGTTGCCGGAACCACTGGCACGCGGGTCCGGGCTGCCAGTGAGGCGGCTGAGCAATATGGCGAAGGACAGTGAGCCAAGCAGGTAGGCGAAGATCGCCAGTAACCAAAACATGCTAACCATTCCGGGCGAGGAAGCCCTGATTCTAACGGCGCATCGCGCCCTTGTCGTGCAGTGGAGAGTAAGTGCTTGGACAGAGTTTTCATCGAAGGTCTGGAAGTTGACACGGTGATCGGCGCCTATGACTGGGAGCGCGGCATTCGCCAGTGCCTGCGTCTGGACCTCAGCTTCGGCTGGGACAACCGGCCCGCTGCTGCCGGCGATGATCTGAGCAAGGCGCTCGACTACGCCAGCGTCTCGACACGCATTCAGGCATTTGCCGAGCAGGCGCAGTTCCAGCTGGTCGAGACCTTTGCCGAGCGCCTGGCCGAAGTGCTGATGAGCGAATTCAATATCCCTTGGTTGCACCTTAAGCTGACCAAGCCCGGCGCCGTTGCGGCAGCTTCTGGTGTGGGCGTGGAGATCGAGCGCGGATGTCGCTAACCCGGATTTACCTAGGTCTCGGCAGTAATATCGAGCGCGAAAAGCACCTGGTTGCGGGGCTCGAGGCACTGGACGGATTCGTCAGCGAAATCACCTGTTCGCCGGTTTTCGAGAGCCTGCCGGTGGGCATCAAAAGCGGCCCGTTTTTCAATCTGGTGGTGACCGGCCTGACCGATCTGCCCTTGATGGAACTGGACCGCCGCCTGAAATTCATCGAAGCCGACAACGGCCGCTACGCCCCGGAACGCAAGGGTTTGCCGCTGGATATCGACGTGTTGCTGTACGGCGATCAGGTCGGTAACTTCGACGGTTTGATCCTGCCTCGGGCCGAGATTCTGAAGAATGCTTTCGTGCTGTGGCCCTTGTCGCTGATTGCCGCGGATCGTTCGCATCCTGGTGTAGGCATTCCGTTCGCGAAGCTGTGGGCAGATGCGCAGATCGAGCAAGAATTGTGGCCGGTGGCGTTCGCATGGCGGGGCGCGCAGCTGACGCCGGAAGGGTTGTTGCAGGCTGGCTCGCGGCCAATAGACTGACCTTTGTGGGAGCGAGCTTGCTCGCGAAGAGGTCGACTCATACGGCAAATTTCAGGGTCTGAAATACTGCCTTCGCAAGCAAGCTTGCTCCCACAAATTCGGAACCCGCTCAGCTGTTGTACTCCGCCTTGTAAATCTTCAGCGCATCCAGTCGCTCTACCTTGAGCGCTTCGCCCAGTTCCTGGCCCTTCAGGCCTTTCTCCAGTAATGGTTGTACCGAAACAGCGCGTGCCGCCTGGGCCGCACCGCGCAGGTAATCGGCTTGTGGGTAGCTGCGCTCTTCGAAGCCGTGACGTCCCCGCGCATCCATCTCGCAGGCCACGATGAAATCTTCGAAGCGCTGTGGTCGGCGATAGACGTCGAAACTGTGCAGCAGGTCCAGCAAGGTCGAGGGTTTCAGTTCAAGGGCGCGGTGGCCATGGGTGTGATATTGCCCGACCAGCAAGGCCAGTTCCTGACATTCCCTGGGTACTCGAAAGCGCGTGTTCATATCCTTGATCAGGCGCAGGCCGGTGTGTTCATGGGCGATATGCCGTGGCCAGTCAGCTTCCGGTGTCAGGCCTTTGCCGACGTCGTGCAGCAGGCACGCCCAGCGGACGCTCAGCGGTTGTTGGTGTCTGGCGGCTTGTTGCAGAACGCTGAGGACATGCACGCCGGTGTCGATTTCCGGGTGGTGGGCCTCAGGCTGCGGAACGCCGAACAGCGCGTCGATTTCCGGCAGCAGCTCTTTCAGCGCGCCGCATTCACGCAGCACTTCGATGAACACCTGAGGCTGGCTTTCCATGAGTGCGCGGGAGATTTCTTTCCAGCTGCGTTCGGGCGTCAGTGCTTCAAGTTCGCCCGATGCGCTGAGCTGACGCATCAATTCCAGCGTCTCTGGGGCGATGCTGAAACCGTCGGGTGCATAGCGCGCGGCGAAGCGTGCGACGCGCAGTACACGCAGCGGATCTTCGGCGAACGCCGGGGATACGTGACGTAAAATGCGCCCTTCGAGGTCGTGTAGGCCGCCATAAGGATCGGTCAGGTTGCCGTCTTTGTCTTCGGCAATGGCGTTGATCGTCAGGTCGCGGCGGATCAAGTCTTCTTCGAGGGTGACTTCCGGGCTGGCATGAAAAACAAAGCCGCCATAGCCGCGTCCGCTTTTGCGTTCGGTGCGGGCGAGGGCGTATTCCTCACCGGTCAGCGGGTGTAGAAACACCGGGAAGTCGGTGCCCACCGGGCGATAACCCTTGATCAGCATTTCTTCAGTGGTCGCGCCAACCACGACCCAATCGACATCGGTAACGGGTTTCCCCAGCAGGCGATCGCGAACGGCACCGCCAACTTTATAAATCTGCATAAAAAACCTCCGTAAGCGCGACAGGATAAACCTTGCGTCGCCCTCGCGGAGGTAAAACCGAATCAATATCAGCCAGCGTTCAGAAACGCACGCTGGCGGATCTGGCTCCTAGAGGTGAACTACCGCCAAATCAAGCCGGGGATATTCACTGTCGTGCTCACCCCGGGGGGGCACGTGATGAGTCTTCACGATCTGGTCGCCTTGCACGGTTTCCAGATGAATATCGAAGCCCCATAGCCTATGCAGATGTTTGAGTACCTCGTCAGTCGAGTCGCCCAATGGTTTGCGGTCGTGTTGCTGGTGGCGCAGTGTCAGTGACCGGTCGCCACGGCGATCAATGCTGTAAATCTGGATGTTGGGTTCGCGATTGCCCAGGTTGTACTGGGCTGCCAGGGTTTCCCGGATAATCCGGTAGCCGGGTTCGTCATGAATCGCAGGCACCAGCAGATCGTCTTTCTGGTCGTCATCCATGATGCTGAACAGCTTCAGGTCACGGATGACCTTGGGCGACAGGTATTGCAGGATGAAGCTCTCGTCCTTGAAGCTGCTCATGGCGAACTTCACCGCAGTCAGCCAATCGGTGCCGGCAATGTCGGGGAACCAGTGGCGATCTTCGTCAGTAGGCTCTTCGCAGATCCGTCGAATGTCGCGATACATCGCAAAACCGAGGGTATAAGGATTGATCCCGCTGTAGTACGGACTGTCGAAGCCGGGTTGAAAGACAACGCTGGTGTGGGACGTCAGAAACTCCATCATGAAGCCGTCAGTCACCAGGCCTTCGTCATACAGGTCATTCATCAGGGTGTAATGCCAGAACGTTGCCCAGCCTTCGTTCATCACCTGGGTTTGGCGCTGCGGATAGAAATACTGCGCGATCTTGCGCACTATTCGCACGACCTCACGCTGCCAGGGCTCCAGCAATGGCGCGTGTTTTTCGATGAAGTACAGAATGTTTTCCTGCGGCTCGGCAGGGAAGCGTGCGTTGTCCTCCTTGCTGTATTTGTCCGCGCTTTTCGGAATGGTGCGCCACAGATCGTTGATCTGTTTCTGCAGGTGTTCTTCGCGATCCTTCTGGCGACGACGTTCTTCTTCGGCCGAGATCGGATAAGGGCGCTTGTAACGGTCGACGCCATAATTCATCAGGGCATGGCAGGAATCGAGCAGGTCCTCGACGGCGTCGATGCCGTGGCGCTCTTCGCATTGCATGATGTACTGCTTGGCGAACACCAGGTAATCGATGATCGAACTGGCGTCGGTCCAGGTGCGAAACAGGTAATTGCCTTTGAAGAAGCTGTTGTGGCCATAGCAGGCATGAGCGACGACCAGGGCTTGCATGCAGATGGTATTTTCTTCCATCAGATACGCGATGCACGGATCGGAGTTGATGACGATTTCATAGGCCAGCCCCATCTGGCCACGTGAGTAGGATTTTTCCGTGCTGAGGAAGTGCTTGCCGTAGGACCAGTGGTGATAGCCCAATGGCATCCCCACCGAGGCATAGGCGTCCATCATCTGTTCAGCCGTGATGACTTCAATCTGGTTGGGGTAGGTATCCAGGGCGTAGCGGTCCGCAATACGGCTGATCTCGCGGTCATAGGCCTGGATGAGTTCGAACGTCCACTCTGAACCCGTGGAGAGGGGTTGGCGCTTCTGCTCTCTAGCGGTCATGTCACTAACCTGCGCTGGAAGAGTTCACGGAATACCGGATAGATATCACCGGCAGAGACCAGCTGCTGCTGGGCAAACGTATCGGCAAAGGCTTCGCCGATGCGCTCGTATTCGAACCACAAGGCCTGATGTTCCCGTGGGGTAATTTCCACGTAAGTGTAGTACTGCACGAACGGCATGATTTGCTTGATCAGGATTTCGCGGCAGATCGGCGAATCGTCGTTCCAGTTGTCGCCATCTGAAGCCTGGGCGGCGTAGATATTCCATTCGTTGGTTGGGTAGCGTTCAGCCATGATCTCCTGCATCAGTTTCAATGCGCTGGAAACGATGGTGCCGCCGGTCTCCCGCGAATAGAAGAACTCTTCTTCGTCGACTTCCCGGGCGCTGGTGTGGTGGCGGATGAACACTACTTCAATCTTGTCGTAATTTCGTTTCAGGAATAGATACAGCAGGATGAAGAAGCGCTTGGCGATGTCCTTGGTCGCCTGGGTCATGGAACCGGAGACGTCCATCAGGCAGAACATCACAGCCTTGGAGCTTGGGTTGGGCTGTTTGACCAGCAGGTTGTATTTGAGGTCGAAGGTGTCCAGATAGGGCACCCGTTTGATTCGCGCCCGCAGCCGCTCGATTTCTACTTCCAGCTCTTGAATGTCGCCGAAATTATCCGGTTCTTCGCGCTTCATGCGCTCAAGTTCGCTGATTGCTTCCTTGAGCTTGCCACGGCTGCTGCCGGACAGCGCGATGCGTCGCGCATGGGCCGAGCGCAAGGTGCGGATGATGTTGATGCGCGAGGGATTGCCCTCGTTGCTGATACCGGCGCGGACTGTCTTGTAGGTGTCGGTACCGGTCAGATTGCGTTTGACCAGATTGGGCAGTTCGAGGTCTTCGAACATGAATTCCAGAAACTCTTCCTGAGTGATCTGGAATACGAACTCATCCATGCCTTCGCCGGAATTGCTCGCCTTGCCCGGGCCTTTGCCGCCACCGCCACCTTGTGGGCGGGCAATGTGTTCGCCAGTGGTGAATTCTTTGTTGCCGGGATGGACCACCGTCTGCTTGCCGCCACGGCCATGATGAAGCACCGGTTCGTCAATGTCGCGACCCGGAATGCTGATTTGTTCGCCGTGCTCCATGTCGGTGATGGAGCGCCGGCTGACGGCCTCTTCAACTGCTTTTTTGATGTGGTCACGGTAGCGCCGCAAAAACCGCTGGCGGTTCACCGTGCTCTTGTTCTTGCCATTGAGACGTCGGTCGATCACATAGCTCATAGGCCCCTCCGGGGAGCTTCAAGTCGTAAGCCTCAAGCTGCAAGCGAATGCGCCGTCAACTCCCGAGTCCGGGACTCAACCGCTTTTCCCTTGCAGCCTGTAGCTAGAAGCTTGCAGCTGCTTCACTGCGACTTCCGGACCCGTAGGTACCATTCGGAAAGAAGCCGTACCTGTTTGTCGGTGTAGCCCCGCTCGACCATTCTGGTAACGAAGTCGTTGTGTTTCTGTTGATCCTCTTTGCTGGCTTTGGCGTTGAAGCTGATGACCGGCAGCAAGTCCTCGGTGTTGGAGAACATTTTCTTCTCGATCACCACACGCAGCTTCTCGTAGCTGAGCCAGGTTGGATTTTTGCCATTGTTGTTGGCTCGGGCGCGCAATACGAAGTTGACGATCTCGTTGCGGAAATCCTTCGGATTGCTGATCCCGGCCGGTTTTTCGATTTTTTCCAGTTCTTCGTTCAATGCCACGCGGTTGAGGATTTCTCCGGTTTCCGGATCGCGGTATTCCTGATCCTGAATCCAGAAGTCTGCGTAAAGCACATAGCGGTCGAAGATGTTCTGGCCGTACTCGCTGTAGGACTCAAGGTAGGCCGTCTGGATTTCCTTGCCGATGAACTCAATGTAGCGCGGCGCCAGGTATTCCTTGATAAAGCGCAGGTAGCGCTCGCGGGTTTCGGCCTGGAATTGTTCCTGCTCGATCTGCTGTTCGAGTACGTACAGCAAGTGCACCGGGTTGGCGGCAATCTCGTGCGGATCGAAGTTGAACACCTTGGAGAGGATCTTGAACGCGAAGCGCGTGGAAAGACCGTTCATGCCCTCATCGACGCCAGCGTTGTCGCGGTATTCCTGGATCGACTTGGCCTTTGGATCGGTGTCCTTGAGGTTCTCGCCGTCGTACACACGCATCTTGGAGTAGATGTTGGAGTTTTCCGGCTCCTTGAGGCGCGACAGCGTGGTGAACTGCGCAAGCATTTTCAGGGTGTCGGGTGCGCAATGCGCCTTGGCCAACGAGCTGTTGAACAGCAACTTGTCGTAGATTTTGATTTCGTCGCTTACGCGCAGGCAGTACGGCACCTTCACGATATAGATACGGTCGATGAAGGCTTCGTTGTTCTTGTTGTTGCGGAAGCTGTGCCATTCCGATTCGTTGGAGTGGGCCAGCAAGATGCCGGTGAACGGAATCGCGCCCAGGCCTTCGGTACTGTTGTAGTTACCTTCCTGGGTAGCGGTGAGCAGTGGGTGCAGCACCTTGATCGGCGCCTTGAACATTTCGACGAATTCCATCAAGCCCTGGTTGGCCCGGCAGAGTGCGCCCGAGTAGCTGTAGGCGTCGGCATCGTTTTGCGGGAATTCTTCCAGCTTGCGGATATCGACCTTGCCGACCAGCGCAGAAATGTCCTGGTTGTTCTCGTCACCTGGTTCGGTTTTGGCGACGGCGATTTGATTGAGGATGGATGGATAGAGTTTTACGACTTTGAACTGGCTGATGTCGCCCCCGAACTCAGCCAGACGCTTGGTCGCCCAGGGCGACATGATGGTGCTCAGGTAGCGTCGGGGAATACCGAAGTCTTCCTCGAGAATCGCTCCGTCTTCGGTGGCATTGAACAGCCCCAGCGGCGACTCGAAAACCGGCGAGCCCTTGATGGCGTAGAACGGCACCTTTTCGATCAGTTGTTTGAGTTTTTCAGCCAGAGATGACTTGCCGCCACCTACCGGGCCGAGCAGATACAGGATTTGTTTCTTCTCTTCCAGGCCCTGAGCGGCATGGCGGAAATACGACACAATCTGATCGATGCACTCTTCCATCCCGTGGAAGTCGGCAAAGGCAGGATAGCGACGGATCACCTTGTTGGAGAAGATTCTCGATAACCGGGAATTGACCGACGTGTCGACCAGCTCCGGTTCGCCAATGGCCAGCAAGAGGCGTTCTGCCGCAGACGCGTATGCGCTGCGATCCTGCTTACAGAGCTCTAAATACTCCTGTAAGGAGAGCTCCTCCTGGCGTGTCGATTCAAAGCGTTGTTGGAAGTGGCTAAAAATACTCATGACGTCACCTCGCTCGATACGTAGAGCCGGCGGCGGATCGTCAGTCGATGCTGGCAGCAGCTGTGAATCCAGTTGCCGTTTACCCCCCAGAACACCATAAAAGTAGCTACCGATGACCCACGCGCCGGTGTACCGGCTCTCCCCTGATTACGGATGGCCTGAGGCTAAGGATAGTTCGGAATCGGAAAGATAAAGAAGGGATGAACAATAAGTCAGGCCAACCGTTCGTCAGTTGGCCCGCCAACCCGCGCAGGACGCGGGATCAGCTGTAATAAAAAATATTTCGCTCAGCCTTGGGCTGTTTCACTTGGGAAGGTGCTGCGCCATAGCTCGAATCCGCCGTCCAGGCTGTACACCTCCGAGAAACCCTGGCTCACAAGGTAGGCCGCAGCGCTCTGGCTGGAATTACCGTGATAGCAGACAACGACCAGGGGTTTGTCCAGATCGGCTTCGCGGATGAAGTCCGAGATGGAGTGATTATCCAGGTGCAGCGAATTCGGAATGTGATTGCTGGCGAATGTCTGCGGGTCGCGTACATCCACAAGCACAGCGCCTTGTTCGCGCAAGGCTTGAGCCTGTTCGGGAGGAATGCGTTTGAACTCGGTCATGTCTGGCTCCTGTTTGTGGGTGTATTGATTCTAGCGTCCGGCCGGGATGACAGGACTTTGGGTAATGGTCCTGGCGGAACCGGATTCTGCGTTGCCCTGGGCGTCGCAATCGCAATGATGCCTTTGCAGCGTATCGACATTGAGCAGCGTCAGGGCTGCCCCCCAGACGCAACCGGTGTCCAGCGCAAACACGCCGGGCTCGTTGCAGCGACCTTCCAGCGCAGCCCAGTGACCGAAGATGATCTTCACGTCGCGGGTCTTGCGTTCCTTGTGGCTGAACCATGGGGCGTAGCCGGGCAGGGCGGTTTCTGCGCCTTCCTTGCCTTTGAGGTCGAGCTTGCCTTCGCTGGTGCAAAACCGCATACGAGTGAAGTAGTTGGTGATCACGCGCAAGCGCGTCACGCCCTGCAGCGCGCTGTCCCATTTGTTGGGCTCGTTGCCGTACATGCCGTCGAGGAACGGCTCGTAAAGCAGATCGTCATGCAGAGCGGTTTCGACTTCGGCCGCGTGCTTGAGCGCTTTCTTCAGCGTCCATTGCGGCGGGATGCCCGCATGCACCATCGCGACGTTACGCTCGGCATCGTAATGCATCATCTTTTGCTGGCGCAGCCACGCCAACAGGACATCGCGATCCGGCGCGTCGAGAATCTCGCGCAGGGTGTCGCCCTTCTTCAGGCGCTCGATCTTGCGTGAGACCGCCAGCAGATGCAGGTCGTGATTGCCCAGCACACAGACCAGGGACTCGCGGATGTTGTACAGGAACCGCAAGGTCTCGAGGGATTGCGGGCCGCGGTTGACCAGATCACCCACCAGCCAGAGGCGATCTTTGGCCGGATCAAATTGCACATGGTTCAGCAGGCATTGCAGCGGTTCAAGGCAACCTTGCAGGTCGCCAACGGCATATACCGTCATCAGTGCAGAGCCCCCGGCACAGCCAGGCGGAACGGCGCAATCACGGCGTCGAAGCGTTTGCCGTCTTCGGCGAGCATCTGGTAAGTACCCTGCATGTTGCCGACCTTGGTGGTCATCACTGTGCCACTGCTGTAGGTGTGGCTTTGGCCAGCATCGATCAAGGGTTGCTGACCGACGACGCCGTCGCCGCGCACTTCCTCGACATGGCCATCACCGTCAGTGATCACCCAATGACGGGACAGAAGCTTGGCCGGCAACTCGCCGCTGTTATGCACTGTCACGGTATAGGCGAACGCAAAACGGTTCTGATCGGGTTGCGACTGTTCTGCGAGGAAACGCGTGACGACGCTGACGTCGACCTGGTAACGGGAATCAGACATGCAGTAGGCCTTGAAAGCAAATGCGAATAAAAACCGGACATTCGGCGAAGTCAGTCTAGGACATGTGGGCGGGATAGACTATCGCCCACACGTCCGGCGTGCATCAGGCCTCGACCGGCTTCTCGCTGAGTTTGTCCGCCAGGCGTACGAACGCAGCCAGGTCCAGTTGCTCCGGACGCAGGCTGCCGTCCACGCCAGCGGCGGCAATGTCGTCGCTGGTAAGCAGCAACTTGAGCGTGTTGCGCAAGGTCTTGCGCCGCTGATTGAAGGCTTCGCGGACGACGCGTTCGAGCAGGCGGTGATCCTTGGCTGGATGCGGCAGGGTTTCGTGCGGGACCAGACGAACAATCGCGGAGTCGACTTTCGGCGGCGGATTGAACGCGCCTGGGCCGACGTTGAATAGGTGTTCCACGCGGCAGTGGTACTGAACCATGATCGACAAGCGACCATAGTCGCCGCCGCCGGGGCCTGCCGCGAGACGCTGCACCACTTCTTTCTGCAACATGAAGTGCATGTCGCGGATCAGGTTGGCGTTTTGCAGCAGATGAAAAATCAGCGGCGTGGAGATGTTGTAGGGCAGGTTACCCACCACGCGCAGGCTGTTGGCTGGCGCGTTGAGGCTGGTGAAGTCGAACTTCAGCGCATCGCCCTGATGCAGGTTGAAGTTCGGCTTGTTGCCGAACTGGTGAACCAGGATCGGGATCAAGTCCTTGTCCAGCTCAACCACATCCAGTTGCGCATTACTGTTGAGCAGGCCTTCGGTCAGGGCACCCTGGCCCGGCCCGATTTCCAGCAGGCGGTCTTCCGGCTTGGCACGAATGGCGCGCAGGATTTTGTCGATCACGCCAGCGTCGTGCAGGAAGTTTTGCCCAAAGCGTTTGCGCGCCTTGTGTTGGAATTGCTCGGTCATGAATGGGTCTCGGCCATCTGATAGGCGGTTTCCAGGGCGACTCGCAGGCTGCCGGTGTCGATTTTGCCACTGCCCGCCAGATCCAGCGCGGTGCCGTGGTCGACAGAAGTACGAATGATCGGCAGACCGAGGGTCACGTTGACTGCGGCGCCGAAACCTTTGTATTTCAGCACGGGCAAGCCCTGGTCGTGGTACATCGCCAGCACTGCGTCGCAGTGCTCCAGATATTTTGGGGTAAACAGAGTGTCGGCGGGTAGCGGGCCACGCAAGTCCAGGCCCTCGCTGCGCAGACGCTCCAGAGTAGGTTCAATGATGTCGATTTCTTCGCGGCCCAGATGTCCGCCTTCGCCGGCATGCGGGTTCAGCCCACACACCAGGATGCGTGGACGCGCGATGCCGAACTTGTTGACCAGATCGGCGTGCAGGATGCGGGTTACGCGCTCCAGTCGCTCGGCAGTGATCGCATCGGCAACATCACGCAAAGGCAGGTGCGTGGTGACCAGTGCGACACGCAAGTCGCCGGTCGCCAGCAGCATCACCACCTGTTCGGTGTGAGTCAGTTCGGCGAGGAACTCGGTGTGGCCTGAAAACGGGATGCCGCTGTCATTGATCACGCCTTTATGAACAGGCGCGGTAATCATGCCGACGAAATCGCCGTCGATGCAGCCTTGCCCGGCGCGCGTCAGGGTTTCCACGACGAACGGGCCGTTGGCGGTGTTCAGCTGGCCCGCAACGACAGGTCCGCGCAATGGCGTGTCCCAGACGTAGAGGCTACCGACTGGCGAAGGCTCATCAGGAAAGGCATCGGGCGTGACAGCAATCAGCTTGACGGCCACGCCCAGTTGCGCGGCCCGCTCGGTGAGCAAGTCGCGGCTGGTAATGGCAATCAGGGGATGTGGCTGAGGCTGCGTGGCGAGCAGCAGGCAAAGGTCAGGACCAATGCCGGCCGGCTCGCCGGGTGTCAGGGCGAAACGCTTTGGTTTCACTGCGCAGCCTGGGCGGCGCCAGGGAGCTTGATTTCAACGTAGGCTTCGTCGCGGATCTGACGCAGCCAGGTTTGCAGCTCTTCATCGTATTTGCGGTTACGCAACACGGTCAGGGCTTGCTGATCACGGGCCTGGTTGGTGCTGTCAGTGGCGCGGCGGCCAAGGACTTCCAGTACGTGCCAGCCATAAGCGGTCTTGAACGGCTTGGACAACGTGCCTTGCGGCGTGTCGTTCATCACCTGACGGAATTCCGGAACCAGCGAGTTAGGATCAACCCAGTTCAGATCGCCGCCGTTGAGTGCCGAACCCGGATCTTCAGAGAAGCTCTTCGCCAGCTCGCCGAAGTCATCGCCATTCTGGATGCGGTCGTAGATTTTCTGCGCCAGACGCTTGGTTTCTTCTTCGCTGCGGATCTCGCTTGGCTTGATCAGGATATGACGCACATGCACTTCATCGCGCATTTGAGCCTGGCCTTCACCGCCGCGTTTTTCCAGCAACTTGAGAATGATGAAACCACCTGGCGTCCGAGCTGGAGGCGTTACGTCGCCAATCGGCATGGTCCCGAGCATGTCACCAAACGGCGGTGGCAGTTGAGCGGCTTTACGCCAGCCCATGTCGCCGCCTTCCAGTGCGCTTTCGCTGGCGGAGTTGGCAATTGCCATCTGACCGAAGTCAGCGCCTTGCTTAAGCTTGCCGTAGAGGTCTTGAGCCTTGCGGGCAGCGGTCTGGATCTGGTCCGAGGAAGCGCTGTCCGGGGTGGCGATCAGGATGTTGGCGAGGTGGAATTCTTCCGACAGCTGAGCCTTGCCCTGGCCGGAAGCGAGGAAGTTCTTCACTTCCTGCTCGGAGACCTGGATGCGCTCGGCAACCCGGCGCTGACGTACCCGGCTGATGATCATTTCGCGACGAACCTGATCGCGAGCATCGTCGAAGGACAGTCCATCGTGGGACAACGCGGCGCGGAACTGGTCCACGGTCATGTTGTTACGCTGGGCAATGGTGCCTATGGCCTGGTTCAGCTCTTCGTCGGTGATCCGGATGCCGGAGCGCTCGCCGATCTGCAACTGCAGGTTTTCCAGGATCAGACGATCCAGAACCTGCGGTTGCAGCGCTTCTGCAGGTGGAACGCCCGAACCGCGTTTGGCAATGGTCTGTTGAACCTCACGGACACGTTGGTCCATCTGGCTCTTCATGATCACGTCGTTATCGACAATGGCCACCACGCTGTCCAGCGGCTGGACCGCAGCATGCGCTGCAGTCCCCAGGAGTAACGCGCCCAGCAGCAGCGGGCGCAGACAATCAGAAAGCTTGGTCTTCACGTTCACGATAACCTTGAATGCCTTTGTCGAGGAAACTCTCTACTTTGGCGCCGGTAACGCCACCAAGTCCCTTCAACACAATTTGTAGGAATACGCCGTGGTCGCCTTTCTCGTTCTGAGGAGCGTCCTGGCTGAACTCGTCGTAGTCGACCCAGTAGCGGCTGATCAAGCGCAGTTTCCAGCAGCAGTTGTCATACTCGAAGCCACCGAAGGCCTCCAGCGTGCGGTCGCGGTTGTAATCGTACTGCCAGCGGCTGATGGCGTTCCACTGCGGAACGATTGGCCAGATGACCGAGAAGTCATGCTGCTGGATCTTGTAGTAATCCTTGACGTAGTTCGGGCTGCCCGGGGTGCCGTAATCGCCACCACCCACGCTCCACTTGCCGGTGGTCTGGTCGTAACGCACCAGGTCATTGCGGTAGCGGTAGCCGAGGTTGACGACCTTGTTCGGGTTGTCTTCAGGCTGGTAGTGGAACATTGCGCTGCCGGAGCGAGTGCTGTGGCTGTCCGGATCCCAGTTGAAGTCCGAATTGACACGCCAGTCGCGGTTGAAGCGGTATTCGTATTCGAGTGCATACGGCGAGACGTTCGCTTGTGCGTCGTCACGGTCCTTGAACTCGATGCCCGGCAATTGAACCTTGCGATCAGCGAAGTACAACGCCTGACCGATGCTGAAGCGTTGACGTTCGAAGCCGTTGTCTTCGATCCAGCGGTTGGTGATGCCCAGGGACAACTTGTTTTCGTCGCCGATACGGTCGGAGCCGACGAAACGGTTGTCACGGAACAGCGACGCGTAGTTGAACGTCGTTTCAGCCGTGTCGAAGATCGGGATGTCGCTCTGGTCTTTCTCGGGAACATAGAGATAGAACAGGCGCGGTTCGAGAGTCTGGCGATAGTTCTTGCCGAACCACTGCGTATTGCGGTCGAAGTACAGGCCGCTGTCGACGCTGAAGATCGGTACGGCGCGGTTTTCGCTGCTGTTGAATTCTTCGTCGGCGAGCAGGGTTTGCTTGCCGCGACCGTCCAGATCCAGTTGGTACTGGGTGTAGACGTATTTCAACTTCGGCGTCAGGAAGCCGTAGGTCCAGTTCATCGGCAAGCTTACCGATGGTGCCAGGTTCAGGCGGTCGCCGTTTGCACGCGCCAGGCCGACAACGTTGGTGTCCAGACGAGGGCTTGCAACACCGTCCTGGTCAACGTAGTTGCCGGTTTCCAGGTCGCGGTCAAAGCGCACCAGTTCGGTCTGGTAATCGAAGTGCAGGCCGCCCGGATTGTAAGGCAGTGCACCGTTGAAGGTGATCTGCGGCAGGCGGTTGTACGGGGTGATGTTGGCGACGGTTGCCAGCTTGTAGGCCTGGGCGTTGACGGCTGCCGTGTAGGTGTCACCACGGTAGGTCAGGGAACCCTGCTGGTTGATGTAGTCGCGGTTTTCAACGCCGATCTGATCGGTTTTCAGATCCTGGAAGTAATAAGGATCGCTGACGTCGGTGTAGTCGACCTGAGTCAACCAGCGCGAGTCCAGGCCACCTTTGTGCTGCCAGTTGATCATCCAGCGGGTTTTTTCGTAATCGGTCTGACGACGACGTTCGTCTTCATCATCGTTCAGGTAAGCGCCGCCGAACTGACCTTCGCTGCTTTTGGTCAGGTAACGGAATTCGCCTTCCATCAACAGGCCACGCTTGGCCATGTAACGAGGATAGAGCGTGGCATCGTAGTTCGGTGCCAGGTTGAAGTAGTAAGGCGTAACCAGCATGAGGCCGGTATCGCTGCCGGTGCCGATGGTTGGCGGCAGGAAGCCTGACTGGCGACGGTCGTCGATCGGGAAGTAGATATACGGCGTGTAGAGTACCGGTATGTCCTTGACCCGAAGAGTGACGTTGGTCGCGGTGCCGAAACCGGTAGCCGGGTTCAGCGTGATGTTGTTGCCTTTGAGCGTCCACGCGTTGCTGCCCGGTTCGCACGTGGTGTACGTACCGTCCTTCAAACGAATGATCGCGTTCTCGGCACGCTTGGCGTACAGAGCGTTACCGCGAATATTCGATTTGTGCAGCACGTACTCTGCGTTGTCGACCTGGGCTTCGCCGGTGTCGAGTTGCAGTTCGGCGTGGTCGCCGACGATCAAGGCACCGTTGTCGCGCAAACGGACATCGCCGTTCAGCTCGCCACGGTTTTCGGTCTGATGAAGGCTCGCTTCCTGAGCCTGGACCTGCATGCTGCCCTGACGCAATACAACGTCACCGGCGAGCGTGGCGATCTGCTCTTCCTGCTGGTAGCGAGAAGCCTTGGCGCCGATGAACATTGGCGCTTCGCTCATCTTGGTCTTGTCGTCCATGCCAGGCCGGATCGGCTCGACATAGGCGCCCGAGCAATAAGGACCGGTTTCGGCCAATTGCGCAGGAGTCAGTTTTTCGCGAGGAACCCAATCAAGGTGGCTGTAGTCTGCACTACGCGACTTCAGACCTTTGCCCTTGGCTTCGGTTACCAGCTTAGTGGTAGCGACAGCAGGTTCACTGGTGGAGCCACTGTCCGAAGTGACCGAGCCGTTGGAACTGACCGACGTCGTGCTATGCACGGGGCGCGGAGGCAATTCGAGGGCGTTGGTTTTCGGCGCGCAATCCCAGGCGCCCGAAGCAGACACTGAACAGTCATACTGTTCCGCTGCGACCGCGAACTGAGTGGCAAGAGGTTGCATCGCCAGCAAACTGCCGGTTACGAGCAACGGAAATTTTTTACGAAACGCGGGGGATTTCAATGCCATCTTATTAATCCGGGCTTCCTGCGCGCCATCTGCCCGCGGGGGGGCCGCACGCCTCTCGATGGGCTGAAAAAGATGTCGGATAATAAAGCATGACCCGCTTGACGGCTAGCGCCGTCGGAGACCCTTGCAATGCCAGATCAAGATGTACGCCTGCAACACCTCGAAACTTGGCTCGATGAGCAACTTCCCGCGCTGTTCGCAACGCAAGGCTGGGGCGCGATTCCCCCGGCCACGTTGACCGCGGCCAGTAGTGATGCGAGTTTTCGCCGTTACTTCCGTTGGCAGGGGGGCGAGCGAACTTTTATTGTGATGGATGCGCCGCCGCCCCAGGAAAACTGCAAACCCTTCGTGGATATCGCAGGTTTATTAAGTAAATCAGGGATTAATGTTCCGAAAATTTATGCCGAAGACCTGACGCAGGGCTTTTTGCTGCTCAACGATCTGGGTCAGAAAACCTGGCTCGACGTGCTCGATGCAGACAACGCCGACGCTTTGTTTGCCGACGCGCTTGATGCGCTGCTGGCTTTTCAGCAGTTGCCGATGGATGCGCCGTTGCCCAGCTATGACGTGGCCTTGCTGCGCCGCGAGCTGGAGTTGTTCCCGCAGTGGTATGTCGCTCGGGAGCTGGGCATCGAGTTTGACCCGCAACAGCAGGCCATGTGGCAGCGATTCAGCGACCTGTTGATCAGCAGTGCGCTTGAGCAGCCCAAAGTATTGGTTCATCGCGACTATATGCCGCGCAACCTGATGCTCAGCGAGCCCAATCCCGGCGTGCTGGATTTCCAGGATGCGGTGTACGGCCCGGTGACCTACGACGTGACGAGCCTGTTCAAGGATGCATTCCTGAGCTGGCCCGAAGATCGTGTGCAAGGCTGGCTGAAGCTTTACTGGGACAAGGCGCAGGCCCTGGGCATCCCGGTGCAGGACGATTTCGCCGCGTTTGTGCGGGCCAGCGACTTGATGGGCGTGCAGCGGCATTTGAAGGTGATCGGGATTTTCGCGCGCATCTGCCATCGTGACGGCAAGCCGCGCTACCTGGCCGACGTCCCGCGATTCTTTGCTTATATAGAAGCGGTGTTGTCCAGGCGTCCCGAGCTGGCCGAGCTGGGTCAACTGCTGACCAGCCTGAAGCAGCCGGTGACACACGCTGTATGAAGGCCATTAGTACCAAGGCCATTACAACAAGAGGGTATTGCAAGTGTTGAAGAGGCTGGAATGAAAGCGATGATTCTCGCTGCAGGGAAAGGCGAACGGCTGCGCCCGTTGACCCTGCACACGCCAAAACCCCTGGTGCGCGCTGGCGGCGTACCTCTGATCGAATACCATTTGCGCGCCCTGCACCACGCCGGGTTTCACGATGTGGTGATCAACCACGCGTGGCTCGGTCAGCAGATCGAGGATTACCTGGGTGACGGGCAGCGCCTGAACCTGAGCATTCGCTATTCCCCGGAAGGTGAACCGCTGGAAACCGGCGGCGGCATCTTCCGTGCCCTGCCGTTGCTGGGCGACAAGCCTTTTGTGGTGGTCAATGGCGATATCTGGACCGACTACGACTTCGCCGGTTTGCGCATGCCCATCGCCGGGCTCGCGCATCTGGTGCTGATCGATAACCCTGCTCACAACCCCAGTGGTGATTTTGCCCTGGTCGACGGGCAGGTTCGTGATGACGACTCGGCAAGCGCGCGGCTGACCTACAGCGGCATCGCCATTTTGCACCCGCGTCTGTTTGCCGGTTGCGAAGCGGGCGCGTTCAAGCTGGCGCCGTTGTTGCGTCAAGCCATGACACAGGGCCAGGTCACCGGCGAGCATTTCAGCGGGCGTTGGGTGGATGTGGGTACTCACGAGCGGCTGGCTGAAGTCGAGCGACTGCTTGCGGTGGCCGGCTGATGTTGTGGCCGGGCACATTGCTGGGAGCGGGCGCAGGTTATCTGATCGCCAGCATTCCGGGCGCCATGCTCGGCGCTTTGCTGGGGCAGGCGCTCGACCGACGTCTGGCCCTGCAAAGCTGGGCTGAACTGCGCGCTCGATTGGGCGGTCGGCAGGTGCCCCGCGACGATGAGCTGCTGTTCCTGCTGCTGGGGCGACTGGCCAAACGCGACGGCCGTGTCGTCGAGCAACATATCCAGCAGGCCCGCGTGGAAATGCGTCGGCTGGACATGAGCGAGCCTGCGCAGCGCCGCGCTATTGCGGCGTTCAACCGGGGCAAGGATGGTCGCGATCATCTGCGCGGTTATCTGCGGCGCTTTCGGGCGCAACCCCATGCCGCCGAAGGTTTGCTGCGTGCTTGTTGGCGCATGGCCTGGGCCAACGGCAGGGCCACACGCAACGAGCGCGAGCTGATTGTGCTGTGGGGAAAATGGCTGGGTTGGCCTGCAGCGAAAGTCGAGGCGCTGGCCGCTGAACATGACACCCAGAGAAAGCCGCTGACCAGCAAGGTCAATGACTATCAGCACGCTCTGACGTTATTGGGCGTGAAAGCCGATTCTGAACCTGCGCAAATCAAACGCGCCTATCGGCGTCTGCTCAGTCGCAACCATCCGGACAAGATCGCCGGTTCCGGCGCGAGCCAGATCCAGGTCCGCGACGCCACCGACCGCACCCGGGAATTACACAGCGCTTATACCTTGATCAAGGAACGGCGCGGGTTTCGGTGAGTACCGGGTAAAAAACTGCAGCCTTGTGCGAGCTCGGTGGGAGCGAGCTTGCTCGCGAAGGGGCAGGTACATTCGACGTATTTTTTGAGTCTCGTATTTTGCCTTCGCAAGCAAGCTCGCTCCCACAACAGCGCATCATCACTTCGCCTCAATCCACCCTCGCACCCGGCGAAACATCTGTTCCTGTTCGGCTTCTTCATTGCCGGGAATGGCTGTCAGCGCAACTTGGGTAAACCCGGCGTTCTTCGTCCTTTTGCTGACTTGCAGCCGTGCGGTTGCAGCGTCGCGGGCCTGGAGCTGTTCCTTGTAGACGAAGTCCGAAGTCTTCATTTTCAGGGTCGGAATCAGCTCCAGAAGTGGCGGCTTGGCATCAAGCGGTTCGTGGGCGGTGACCATGACGAATTTCTGCACCAGTGGCGAAGGCCGTTCGTTCAAGAAGCGTGCGGCCCAATACGCGCCGCTGCCATGGCCGAGCAGCACGATGCTGCGTGCCTTGTTCTGCTGGGCAAAACTGATGGCGCTTTCGATGCGGGCGAAGATTTGTTCGGCTTGGGCCTTGGCCTGTTCTTCAGCTGCGGCGGCGCTCGCGGCAGTGGCGGCGGCTTCTTTTTCGGCAGCAGCGGCTTTGTCGGCTTCCAGAGCGGCAGCATCTTTAGGCGCGGCGTTCTTGGGCGCTTCCTTGGGCTTGTCGGTGCCTTCAGCCGGTGGCGCTTCGACCTCTCGCGGCTGGCTGAAATCGGTTTTAACGTCAGGCAGCGTCAGGCTCAGGCTGGCCCAGCCGATATCCGGAAAACGCCGACGCAGCGGGCCAACCGTATCGGGCCAGTCCGCCGATTCATCGGCCCCCGGCACAATAATCACTGCACCTTTTGGCTCATCGCTGTTGGCTGGCTTCCACAGTGCAAGAAACGTCTCGTCCCCGGCCTGCAATTGTTGTTGATCGGCCTGCGGCAGACGACCTTCAAGGGCCAGCGAGTCTTCCTGACTGCGTGGCAACAGCGGAGGCCGTTCGATGGCGGGCTCGGCAGCAGGTTCTTTGCCCGGTTCAGGATCAGCAGCGCTTGCAGACGGCGCACAGGGTAAGATCAGCGCTAGCCACAATGCAGGAAGCATTGCGCGAAAGGTGTAGGACATTGAGTATTCCAAAGCAGAAACTATTTCCGCAGCCTAATAGGTTGATCGGCATTTGTCAGGCAACGCGTCTCAGATCGCACACAGGAACAACACATAAATGACTGGCCTGCTGCGCACGGGTGTTATCGGCTGTCTGGCCGTGCTCTTGATGATCGGCGCTGGACTCGCCCAGTCTGCGCCAGCCGTTCCCACGCCTTCGGTGCTGACGCCGCAGCAGCGCAGCTGGCTTGAGCAGCGCGGCCAGTTGCGGGTCGGCCTGGTCATGCAAGCGCCGTACGCGCAATTTGACCGCCGCCAGCAGCAACTTTCCGGTGCCAACGTTGACCTGATGAACCTGCTGGGCAAGAGCCTGCAAGTCGAGCTGCTGTGGCGCAGTTTTCCCGATCAGGCGGCCCTCGAAGAGGCGCTGGCGCAAGGTCTTGTGGACATCGTCCCCGGCCTGACGCAAACCCCGGCGGGGCTGAAGACCTGGCTGTTTTCCGATCCGTACATGCGCGTGTCGCAACTGGTGGTCGGCGAACGGGACGGCACCGGCGTAGTGGATCTGGAAAAACTCGACAGCCGTACCCGCGTGGCGGTGCGGATGCCCAGCGTCACGGCCGATTACTTGCGTGGCAATTATCCGCACCTGAACCTGCAAGGCGTGCCGCTTGAGCGACAGGCGTTGCAATTGCTCTTGAGTCAGCAGGCGCGCTACGCGGTGTTGGACGAAGCGCAACTGAGTCGACTGTCCCGTGAGCCCGAGTTTGCCGGGCTCAGCATCGTCGGCGACATCGGTTTCCCACAACTGCTACGCATTGCCTCGCGGCGGGATGCGCCGGAACTGGCCGAGATCATCAGCGCTGCGTTGCAGGCCATTCCTGCTCGGGAGCTGGATCAGCTCCACGCGCGCTGGTTGCCGCTCAATTCAGTGAAAGCCAGCGAATCCCCCGGTTTCTGGCAGAACATCTGTCTGTTGTTGCTGGTGCTGCTGCTCGCCTGTTTTGCCATCGTCATCTGGCAGCGTCGCCAACAGCAGGCGCTGGAGCGCGAAGTGCTGGTCGCCCGCGAAGACATCGCGCGCCGTGCGGCGGGCGAAGAAGCGTTGCGGTTGGCGCAGTTTTCCATTGATCAAAGCACTGTCGGCATCTTGTGGGTCAACTGGGACAGCCGCGTGCGCTACGCCAATCGGGCCGCCGAAGCGATGTTGGGTTATCCGGCGGGTGGTGTGATTGAGCGGCCGTTGATCGACTTCGAACCCAGCCTGCACATGGACCGCTGGCTCGGGCTGTGGCGTAGCGCGCGGTCCAGCGAAGGCGTGGCGCAGACCTTCGAAACCAACTGTGTTCGCGCCGATGGCAGCATTTTGCCCGCTGATGTGTCCCTGAGTTTCCTGCGCTTTCAGGAATCCGAATACCTCGTCGTGTTCCTCACCGACGTTACCGATCGGCGCGGCTATCACGAGCAATTGCGTGAATTGTCGGCGCACCTGGAAAGCGTGCGCGAAGAAGAAAAGGCGCGCATCGCCCGGGAAGTGCACGACGAATTGGGGCAGATGCTCACGGTGCTGAAGCTTGAAACGTCCATGTGCGAGCTGTCTTACGCCGATCTTGATCCGGGTTTGCGTGAGCGCCTCAACAGCATGAAGCGCCTGATCTCACAGTTATTCCAGCTGGTGCGCGACGTGGCCACCGCCCTGCGCCCGCCGATTCTGGATGCCGGCATTGCCTCGGCGATCGAATGGCAGGCGCGACGTTTCGAGACGCGCACGCAGATTCCGTGTCTGGTTCAGGTGCCGGATAACCTTCCGGCGTTGAGCGACGCCCGCGCCATCGGCATGTTCCGGATTCTTCAGGAGGCGCTGACCAATGTCATGCGTCACGCCCAGGCGCATACCGTGGAGGTCAGCCTGACGCTGGATGATGGCCTGATGTGCATGACCATCGCCGACGACGGCCGTGGTTTTGTGCCGGAGCAGGGCAGGCCTGTTTCATTCGGACTGGTGGGCATGCGCGAGCGCGTGCTGATGCTCGGTGGGCGATTGGAACTGGACAGCGAGTCCGGTGAAGGCACAACCTTGCGGGCATACATTCCGCTGGATCAAGTCGGGCAGGAGCGAGAAAAGTGATTCGTGTACTGGTAGCTGAAGATCACACGATTGTTCGCGAAGGCATCAAGCAGCTGATTGGCCTGGCCAAGGATTTGCTGGTGGTGGGCGAGGCCAGCAATGGCGAGCAACTGCTGGAAACCCTGCGCCACGTGGAATGCGAAGTGGTGCTGCTGGACATCTCCATGCCCGGCGTCAACGGCCTGGAAGCGATCCCGAGAATTCGCGCGCTGAACAATCCGCCAGCGATTCTGGTGTTGTCGATGCACGACGAAGCGCAAATGGCCGCGCGCGCCCTGAAAGTCGGTGCCGCTGGTTATGCCACCAAAGACAGCGATCCTGCGTTGTTGCTGACGGCGATTCGTCGGGTGGCGGCGGGCGGGCGTTACATTGATCCGGATCTGGCCGACCGGATGGTGTTCGAGGTTGGCCTGACCGATAACCGCCCGCTGCATGCGTTGCTGTCCGAACGTGAGTTTTCGGTGTTCGAGCGTCTGGCCCAAGGCGCCAACGTCAACGACATCGCCCAGCAACTGGCGCTGAGCAGCAAGACCATCAGCACCCACAAGGCGCGGCTGATGCAGAAAATGAACCTCAACTCCCTGGCGGATCTGGTCAAGTACGCCATGGAACACAAATTGCTCTGAGTCTGAAAACGACATGTCTCAGACCTCATTGATGGGGATACTGTAGGACCGGCTTTAGCCGGGAGGGCGGCTGTTCTGGCGCCGCAGATCCAGTAAAGGTCACGGCCTGCTCCCGGCTGAAGCCGGTCCTACGGATTGCATGGCGTCCGCTAACGCGTCGGTCCGATAGACGCTTTCTTCTGATGACATATCTAATCCCGCCATCCCTGTAGGGCAATCCCTACCCCAATCTCTCCTGCGCCCCGATTTGCGTGGCGTGACGCCTGGCCTAGGCTTGTCCCACGCAGACAAAACAAAGGTGTGGGTAATGAGCAACGTCGATTCAAGCGCTGGGGCAAACGATGTTCTGGTCAGCTTTCGTGGTGTGCAGAAGAGCTACGACGGCGAATCCCTCATCGTCAAAGACCTCAACCTGGAGATTCGCAAAGGCGAATTCCTGACCCTGCTCGGGCCTTCCGGTTCCGGCAAGACCACCAGCCTGATGATGCTGGCCGGGTTCGAAACCCCGACCGCCGGCGAAATTCTCCTCGCCGGCCGTTCCATCAATAACGTGCCGCCGCACAAACGCGACATCGGCATGGTGTTCCAGAACTACGCGCTGTTCCCGCACATGACCGTCTCGGAAAACCTTGCGTTCCCGCTGTCGGTGCGCGGCCTGAGCAAGGCCGACATCAGCGAAAAGGTCAAACGTGCGCTGGACATGGTGCAACTCGGCACCTTCGCCCATCGCTACCCGGCGCAACTCTCCGGTGGTCAGCAACAGCGTGTGGCGCTGGCCCGCGCGCTGGTGTTCGAGCCGCAACTGGTGCTGATGGACGAACCCTTGGGCGCGCTCGACAAGCAACTGCGCGAACACATGCAGATGGAAATCAAACATCTGCACCAACGCCTGGGCGTGACCGTGGTCTACGTGACCCACGATCAGGGCGAAGCGCTGACCATGTCCGACCGCGTTGCAGTGTTCCATCAAGGCGAAATCCAGCAAATCGCCGCGCCGCGCACCTTGTATGAAGAGCCGAAAAACACCTTCGTCGCCAACTTCATCGGCGAGAACAACCGCCTCAATGGCAAGTTGCTCAGCCATTCCGGTGACCGTTGCGTGGTCGAGCTGGGTCGCGGCGAGAAAGTCGAAGCCCTGGCCGTCAACGTCGGTGCGGTCGGTGATGACGTGACCCTCTCGATCCGCCCCGAGCGCATCAGCCTCAATGGCAACAGCGAAAGCTGCGTGAACCGTTTCTCCGGCCGAGTGGCCGAGTTTGTGTATTTGGGCGACCACGTTCGTGTGCGTCTGGAAGTGGCAGGCAAGACCGATTTCTTCGTCAAGCAGCCCATCGCCGAGCTGGATCCGGCGTTGAGCGTTGGCGACGTTGTGCCAATTGGATGGCAAATCGAGCACGTTCGCGCGCTCGATCCCTTGCAGCAAGTGCATTGATTCACCAATAAAAAGGCATCAGCCAGAGGCGATAGATCGCCCTCAACGCATAAAACCAACACTGCTCGTGGAGAACACAACCAAATGCTCAAATCTTTGAAACTCACCGCCATTACGCTGGGCATGATGTGCGCGGCGCAAGCCATGGCTGTCGATCTGACCGTCGTGTCCTTTGGTGGCGCCAACAAGGCTGCCCAGGAAAAAGCGTTTTACGCCCCGTGGGAAAAGGCTGGCGAAGGCAAGATCATCGCTGGTGAATACAACGGTGAAATGGCCAAGGTCAAAGCCATGGTCGACACCAAAAGCGTGTCCTGGGATCTGGTAGAAGTCGAATCGCCGGAACTGGCTCGCGGTTGCGATGAAGACATGTTCGAACCACTCGATCCGAAATTGTTCGGCGACAAGGCAAAGTATGTCAAAGGCGCCATTCAGCCTTGCGGCGTAGGCTTCTTCGTCTGGTCCACGGTGCTGGCTTACAACGCCGAGAAGCTTAAATCGGCTCCGACCGGCTGGGCGGATTTCTGGGATACCGAGAAATTCCCCGGCAAACGTGGCCTGCGTAAAGGCGCCAAGTACACCCTGGAATTCGCCCTGATGGCTGATGGCGTAGCGCCAAAAGACGTCTACAAAGTGCTGGCCGGAAAAGACGGTCAGGACCGTGCATTCAAGATGCTCGACAAGCTCAAGCCAAGCATTCAGTGGTGGGAAGCGGGCGCCCAGCCTCCGCAGTTTCTGCAATCGGGTGACGTCGTGATGAGCTCGGCCTACAACGGCCGCATCGCAGCGGTAGCCAAGGAAAGCAAACTCAAAGTGGTTTGGACTGGCGGCGTGTACGACTTCGACGCTTGGGCGATCCCGAAAGGTCTGGATAAATCCCGAGCTGACGCGGCGAAGAAGTTCATCGCTTATAGCGTGCTACCTGAGCAGCAGAAGACCTTCTCGGAAAACATCGCTTACGGTCCGGCCAATACCGAAGCCGTCAAATTGTTGAGCGCTGAAACGCTGGAGAACATGCCGACTACTCCTGAGAACATCAAGGATCAGGTGCAGATCGACGTGGCATTCTGGGCCGACAATGGCGAGCAACTCGAACAGCGATTCAATTCCTGGGCTGCCAAGTAAGCGCATCAAGTTGAGTTAGATCCGGGCGCGTTTCCTGTGTGGGAAGCGCGTCCCTCGTTGACAGATTTCGGAGTTCGCTATGGCCCTCGCCCTGCCCCTGCCTGACGGCGCCAGCCCCACCTTGAAACAGCGCCTGGCTCGTGCCGAACGGGTCAACCGCTGGAAGGCCCAGGCATTGATTGCGCCACTGGTGATTTTCCTGTTGCTGGTGTTTCTAGTGCCAATCGTTGCGCTGCTTTACAAGAGCGTCGGCAACCCGGAAGTCGTCAACGCCTTGCCGGCCACTGTCGTGCAGGTCGCGCAATGGGACGGCAAAGGACTTCCTTCCGAGTCGGTCTACAAAACCCTGAGCCTTGAGCTGGCTGAAACCCGCAAGAATTCGACCCTGGGCGATTTGTCCAAGCGTCTGAACATGGAACTGGCCGGCTACCGCAGCCTGCTGATGACCACCGCTCGCGCCTTGCCGTTTGCCACTGAACCGGCTTCTTATAAAGATGCGCTCGAAGCATTGGACGAACGTTGGGGTGATCCGGCCTATTGGCAGGTGCTCCGTCGCAATACCAGTAGCGTTACCCCCTATTACCTGTTGGCCGCTGTCGACCACCGCATCGATGACCTCGGTGAAGTGGCGCCTGCGACCCCGGATCAAGCGATTTACCTGGATATCTTCGCCCGCACCTTCTGGATGGGGTTTGTCATCACCCTGATCTGCCTGGTCCTGGCGTATCCACTGGCTTATCTGCTGGCCAATCTGCCAGCACGACAAAGCAACCTGTTGATGATTCTCGTGCTGCTGCCGTTCTGGACCTCGATTCTGGTGCGGGTCGCCGCGTGGATCGTGTTGCTGCAATCGAGCGGGCTGATCAATGGCGCGTTGATGGCCATGGGCATTATCGATAAGCCGCTGGAGCTGGTGTTCAACCGGGTCGGCGTGTACATCTCGATGGTGCACATCATGCTGCCGTTCATGATTCTGCCGATCTACAGCGTGATGAAGGGCATTTCCCCGACGTACATGCGGGCGGCGATTTCCCTGGGCTGCAATCCATTTGCCAGCTTCTGGCGCGTGTACTTCCCGCAAACCTACGCCGGGATTGGCGCGGGTTGCCTGTTGGTGTTCATTCTGGCGATCGGCTACTACATCACCCCAGCGTTGCTGGGCAGCCCGAACGATCAAATGGTCAGTTACTTCGTCGCCTTCTACACCAACACCAGCATCAACTGGGGCATGGCCACAGCGCTGGGCGGCCTGCTGTTGCTGGCGACCGTCGTGCTTTATCTGATTTATAACTGGTTGGTCGGCGCCAGCCGCCTGCGCCTGAGCTGAGGAAAGTCGCCATGTTGAGTCCTTATTCTTCGCCTCTTGAGCGTGTCTGGTTTTACGCTCTGCGCATCATGTGCGGTCTGATCCTGTTGTTTCTGGTGCTGCCGGTACTGGTGATCATTCCGTTGTCGTTCAACTCCGGGAGTTTTCTGGTCTATCCGCTGCAAGGCTTTTCCTTGCATTGGTATCAGGACTTCTTCAACTCGAACGAGTGGATGCGCTCCCTGAAGAACAGCCTGATCATCGCGCCGGCTGCCACCATCCTGGCCATGGGTTTTGGCACGCTGGCGGCAATTGGCCTGACCCGTGGCAACTTCCCCGGCAAGGCGTTGGTCATGGCCTTGGTGATTTCGCCCATGGTGGTGCCAGTAGTGATCATCGGGGTGGCCAGCTATCTGTTCTTCGCCCCGTTGGGACTGGGCAACAGCTTTATCTCGCTGATCCTGGTGCATGCGGTTTTGGGTGTGCCGTTCGTGATCATCACGGTGTCGGCGACCTTGCAGGGCTTTAACTACAACCTGGTGCGCGCGGCCGCCAGTCTTGGTGCTTCGCCGGTGACTGCGTTCCGTCGGGTGACCTTGCCGCTGATTGCGCCGGGGGTTATTTCCGGCGCGCTGTTCGCCTTCGCCACTTCCTTCGATGAAGTGGTGGTGACGCTGTTCCTTGCCGGACCGGAACAGGTGACCCTGCCTCGGCAGATGTTCAGCGGCATCCGCGAAAACCTCAGCCCGACCATCGCCGCCGCCGCAACCTTGCTGATCGGTTTCTCGGTGGTATTGCTGCTGGTGCTGGAATGGTTGCGTGGGCGTAGCGAGAAGTTGCGCACGGCGGTGGAATGAATCACACCTGATTGTGGGGCGAGCTTGGGTGGGAGCGAGCTTGCTCGCGAAGGGGGTATCGCAGGCGATACATTTGTCGACTGGAATTCCGCTTTCGCGAGCGAGCTCGCTCCCACAAGGTTTGTATTTGCCGCGCCCAAGTCAATGCGGCGGGTACTGCTCCAGTATCTTCGCCACGGTCTGGCGAATCACGTTGTTGCGGGCATCCGGATTGGCGGATCTTTCGCTGAGGATCTGCTCGGTGCTGCCACGCCAGACCAGCTTGCCATCCTTGCCGTCGTACATATCAACCTGCAGCGTGGTCACTTTGTAATCGACGCTGCGCGTCTCGGTGCTCATCGGCGCGCCCCAATAACCGTAGCCACCCCAAGGTCCCCAGCCGCCGCCGTAATTGGTGCTGACCAGTTGCTGGCGATTCTCGACGATCAGCCAGGTCTGTATTTTCAGATCGGCATTGCTGCCCGGGCGGGCCATGCGCAGGCCGCGCTGGTCCAGCTGCTCGCCGAGCGACTGACGAATGCGTTGCTCGGTAAGGTCGCTTTTGATGCGCGGATCATCCGGCTGATATTGCACGCCGGGTTCTTTCCAGCTCCAGCTGCGATAGCCGCCAAAGTCGCGACTGGCATCGAAGTCACGATTGACCTGGCTGGTCTGGCAAGCGCTGAGCAGCAGCGCCAGGGACAACACGACAAGACCGCGGAACATGGCAGTTCTCCGAAACAATCAAGAAGGTGGGTAAGCGGTCAGTGCTTTCTGCACTGCCGTCCGCAATGCTTTGGTGCGGTCGGACAGGCTTCCGTCGCTGCGGGTTTCAGCGCTGGCGCTCCACACCGGCTGGCCGTTGCGCCCATCGAACAGGCTGATGTGTACGACAACGACCTGCTCCTGATAAGTGCGTACCACCGGCACGGACGCGTAGCCGCCGTAACCATAACCATTGTGATACGGACCGTTATAGCGTCCGTAGCCCAGCCCGGCACCGCCATAGTATGGATCGTAGTAGTCGTCGCGCACCTGACGCAGACGGGTTTCCAGTCGGGTATCAGCTGTCACCCGCAAATCCGCCGCCTGCGGGTTTTGCGCCGGTCGCAGGCCGCGTTGATCGAGCCCGTTGCTCACGGCTTCGGCGATTTGCGCCGAGTCGGCCCATGCCGAACCGGGTGGCAGTTGGCTGTTGAGCCAGGTCCAGCTGCGATAGCGGCCGTAATCCCGCGCCGGAGCAGGGTAGGCGCTCATGTCCAGCGTCGTGGCTGCTTGTGGCGGCGCCGGTGGCAAAGGCAACGAACTGGCGTTGTACGGGTTATCGGTTTGGCAGGCGCTGATGCCCAGGCACAGCGCGATCAAAGCGAAGCGGCGTTTCATGATGGCCTCCGCAGTGGCCTCGGATAGCAGTGAACAACCGTGGTTCTACACCGGGCGACACACCCAATGCAGGTAGCGCCCCAGCCCGGCATACGCCGGATGGCGACGATGGGCCAGTTCCATTTCCAGCAAGTCGGCCAGCTCTACGCGAGCCTGGAACTCGACCGGCATGTAATCGTGGAAAACTCTTACGCCGCTCTGGGTTTCGACTCGCCACATGCCTTCAAGTTGCGCCGCCAATTCACGCGGATCAAGTGGCTGTTGCGGCGTCAGACTTTGCTTCTCGCCGGCCATGTCGTTCTTGCGCATCTTGCGGAAGTGACCCTTGAGCAGGTTGCGATAGACCAACGCGTCACGATTATAAAAGGCCAGTGACAGCCAGCCATCGGCTTTGGTCAGTTGGTGCAACACCGGCAGAATCGTGTGCGGTTCCGCCAGCCATTCCAGCACCGCGTGGCAGACCACCAGATCGTAGGGTTCGCTGAGCAAACCGGGCAATTCTTGCCAAGGCGCCTGGATGAAGGTGGCGCTTTGGCCGGCTTCGGCGAATCGCTGGCGCGCGCCTTCGAGCATCGGCTCGGCGGGTTCGGCCAGGGTCACGTCATGCCCGCGTTCGGCCAGCCACAGCGACATATGCCCAAGCCCTGCGCCGATATCCAGAACGCGCAGCTTGCGCTCCGGCAATGCTTCGCTGAGATCGGCCTGCAACACCGCCAGGCGAATCGCACCCTTGGCGCCGCCGTAGATCTTTTCCGCGAAACGGGTCGCCAGTTGGTCGAAATGGCGGTCACTCATTTGGCGAACCTGCGTTCATTGTCTGCCAGCTTGGCGCGCACCACGGCGTCCATATCCAGACCCAGTTCGCTGCACATCAGAATCAGATACAGCACGATATCGCCGACTTCTTGCCCGGCGTGAGCCAGTTTTTCAGGCGGCAGCTGGCGCGATTGGTCTTCACTGAGCCACTGGAAGATTTCTACCAGCTCGGACATTTCAACGCTGGCGGCCATAGCCAGGTTTTTCGGGCTGTGAAATTGTTTCCAGTCGTTTTGATCGCGGATGCGATGCATGCGTTGGGTCAAATCGTCGAGGTTCATGATGTTCTCCAGAAGGCGCATAGCTTCCGGGGGAACGGGACGGGACGCAAGTGGGAGGCGCGCGGCGCAATGAGAATTGCCCGCAATTCGGCCGTAGGAGCGGCTTTAGCCGCGAGGCGTGCTCTCCCGGCTGAAGCCGGTCCTACGATAGACCGTGAATTTCTTATTCCACCGGCTGCCAAGTCCCCAGCATATGCACGATGCCCTGCGCGCCTTCCAGTTTCAGCTGCCCATGCGACCCTGCGGCACTGGCCGAGAGCACCACTTCGCTGGGCAGCCGCACCGGTTTGTGGAATTGCACGCTGATGTCGAGGTTCGACGCGGGTAAATGGTCTTCCAGAGCGGCGAGGGTACGGGCCTTGAGCCACATGCCGTGGGCGATGGCTTGCGGGAAACCGAACAGTTTGGCGCTGGGTCTGCTCAGGTGGATCGGGTTGTAGTCGCCCGAGCTCTTGGCATAGCGCCGACCGATATCGGCCGTTGCCTCCCAGCGCGCCACTTCGCTGACCGGCAATGGCGCGGGCTCGAAATCGCCCTCAGCCGCGCCTTCCAGTTGAACCCCGCGACACAGCATGGTGCTTTCTTCTTCCCAGAGAATGCCCAGCGAATCTTCAACCTGAGTCAGCAGGCTGAACGTGGCACCCTTAGCGTGGGGTTGCAGATTTTGCGCATGCACCCCGATGTAGACCTTATTCACCCCACCCAGCGGCCGATGGACCGTGATGCGATTGGCCAGATGAATCAGCCCCAGCAAGGGGAATGGGAAATCCTTGGCAGTCATCAGCTGCATTTGCAACGGGAAAGCCAGCGCATGGGGATACGTCGGCGGCAGCAGGCTGCTGTCGGGATAACCGCAAACTTGGCGGTACGCCGCCAGCTTGGCCGGGTCCACCGACATCCAGCAGCGCAGGCCCAGTTCCGGCAATTGCGTACCCGTCACTTTGCGCTTCAGGGCCGCCTGCACGAAAAGATTCGGCAAAGCCGGCAGGCTGTCCAGATAAAGCCAATGAGCACTCATCGTGTTTCTCCTTGCTCGTTTTTAACCGTGTCACTCACGCGCCGACGACACTTTGACCACAGACTCGCAACACTTGACCGCTGACTGCGCCGGAACCCGGCTGTGCCAGCCAGGCCACCGCTTCGGCGACGTCCTGAGGCAGGCCACCCTGGCCCAGCGAACTCATCCGGCGTCCGGCTTCGCGCAGGGCGAATGGCATGGCGGCGGTCATTTTGGTTTCGATAAAACCCGGCGCCACGGCGTTGATGCTGATGCCGCGTTCATGCAGCGACGGTGCCATGGCCCGCGCCAGGCCAATCAGCCCGGCCTTGCTGGCGGCATAGTTGGTTTGCCCGCGATTCCCGGCCAGCCCGGTCGTGGACGACATGAGAATCACCCGGGCGTTGTCGCGCAAGGTGCCGCTGTCGACCAGCGCTTGCGTCAGGACTTGTGGTGCGTTGAAGTTGACCGCCAGCACCGAGTCCCAGAAATCCGCCGGCATGTTGGCCAGGGTTTTGTCCCGGGTAATGCCGGCGTTATGCACCAGAATGTCCAGCCCGTCCGGCAGGTGCTCGATCAATTGGCTCGCCGCATCTTCGGCGCAGATATCCACCGTCAGCGCCCGTCCGCCGAGGCGCGCAGCCAGCGCTTCGAGGTCAGCCCTGGCCTGAGGCACATCGAGCAGCACCACTTCCGCGCCATCCCGGGCCAATGTTTCAGCAATGGCTGCGCCGATCCCGCGTGCGGCACCCGTTACCAGGGCCTTTCGACCCGCCAGCGGGCGACTCCAGTCCTGCACTTCGATGGCGCAACGGCGTAGGCGGATGACCTGACCGGAGATGAACGCGCTTTTCGGCGACAGGAAGAATCGGAACGCGCCTTCAAGCTGTTCTTCGGCGCCGTTATCGACCTGCAATAATTGCACGGTGCCGCCATTGCGCATTTCCTTGGCCAGCGAACGGCTGAAGCCTTCGATCGCCTGCTGGGTCGCGGCGGCAACCGGATCTTTCAGAGATGCCGGGGCATGACCGAGGATCAGCACATGGGCGCTGCTGTCCAGGCTGCGCAACAACGGTTGAAAGAATTCGCGCAACTGCTTGAGGTGATCGACTTGAGTGAAAGTGCTGGCATCGAACACCACCGCCTTGAGCTTCGGCCCTTGATCGGCCACCCAATTAGTTGCACCGGGAATCTCGCTGCCAAAACTGTAAAGCGAATCGGTCAGGCGCTGCGCGAACAGCCTGACGTGATCGGCAAGCGGTCCGGCGCTGATCAACAACGTGCCTTCGACAGGGCGCAGACGCCCGGCCTGCCAGCGTTCCAGTCTGACCGGCTTGGGCAGGCCAATCGCGCCAACCAGGCGACGGCCTATGTCGGAATTGGCGAAATCAATGTAGCGATCAGACGACATGGAACACTCTCCTTGAGTCGGGGTTCAAAGGAGTGGACCACAAAAAGGCGATCTTCGTTCGAGATCGTCCTACGCTGCTCATCAGCGAATTCGCGTTAAGAAAGGGAGTTTTCCATGAATCAGCCACGCCGGGTCGCCATTGTCGGCGGTAATCGCATTCCGTTCGCCCGTTCCAACGGGCCATATGCCACTGCCAGCAATCAAGCCATGTTGACGGCCGCCCTGGAGGGCTTGATCGAGCGCTTCAACCTGCACGGCCTGCGCCTTGGGGAAGTGGTCGCCGGTGCGGTGCTCAAGCATTCCCGGGATTTCAACCTGACCCGCGAATGCGTGCTCGGTTCGCGCCTGTCGCCGCAAACGCCGGCTTACGATCTCCAGCAAGCCTGCGGCACTGGCCTGGAAGCGGCGTTGCTGGTCGCCAATAAAATCGCCCTGGGCCAGATTGAATGCGGCATCGCGGGCGGCGTGGACACTACGTCCGATGCGCCCATTGGCGTGAACGAAGACCTGCGCAATATTCTGTTGCAGGTTAATCGCAGCAAGACCACCGCCGACAAGCTCAAGGCGCTGATGCAATTGCGCCCGCACAATCTCAAGCCGGAACTGCCACGCAATGGCGAACCGCGCACCGGGCTTTCAATGGGCCAGCATTGCGAACTCATGGCGCAAACCTGGGGTATTCCTCGCGACCAGCAGGATCAGCTGGCTCTGGAAAGCCATCTGAAAATGGCTGCGGCTTATGCCGAAGGCTGGCAAGGCGATCTGATGACGCCGTATCTGGGCCTTACTCGGGATAACAACCTGCGTCCGGATTTGACGCTGGAGAAGCTCGCCAGTCTCAAACCGGCCTTCGAGCGCAGCGCCAAGGGCACATTGACCGCTGGCAACTCGACGCCGCTGACCGATGGCGCCTCGCTGGTGCTGTTGGCGAGTGAAGAGTGGGCCAAGGAACGCGGTTTGCCGGTGTTGGCCTATCTGCGCGATGGCGAAGCGGCGGCGGTGGATTTCGTCAATGGCGCGGAAGGCCTGCTGATGGCTCCGGTGTACGCGGTACCGCGCCTGCTGGCGCGCAATGGCCTGACGCTGCAGGACTTCGATTACTACGAAATTCACGAAGCCTTCGCCGCGCAAGTGCTGTGCACGCTCAAGGCCTGGGAGGATGCGGACTACTGCAAATCACGCCTGGGTCTGGACGCGCCCTTGGGCTCGATTGATCGCGCGAAAATGAATGTCAAAGGCAGTTCGCTGGCCGCTGGACATCCTTTTGCCGCAACAGGCGGCCGTATAGTCGCCAACCTGGCCAAGCTGCTGAGCGTCGCCGGGCAAGGCCGTGGCTTGATTTCCATCTGCGCGGCGGGCGGGCAGGGTGTTACGGCGATTCTGGAGCGCTGAGCAAAACGCCTCAGTAATTGGAGCGAACTTGTGTGGGAGCGAGCTTGCTCGCGAATAGGCACGACGCCTCGCCAACAAGTTGTCTCCCACACGCGAACTCAAGCAGCCCGCGCTTCCTCCAGTGCTTCTGCGGACAACTGTTGTTTGTGGCGGGTGGCATAGCTCTCCGCCATTACCGAACAGACGATCAATTGCAGCGGGTGATAGATCATGATCGGCAGCAGGATCAGGCCCAGCCCCGGATTATCGCCAAAGATCAACGCCGCCATGGGCGCGCCTGCCGCCAGGGATTTCTTGCTGGCGCAGAACACCGCCGCGACTTTATCGGCATGGTTGAATTTCAGCAGTTTGGCGGTCGTGGTCGTGAGGAGCAGGATCACCAACAGCAACACGGCGCTGCCGACGAACGCCATCAAAATCACGCTGTTGCCCTGGGTTTGCCACATGCCCGAGACCATCGAATTGCAGAACGCCGCGTAAACCAGCAGCAGGATCACGATCTTGTCGATGATGTTGGTGTACTTCTTGTGCCGTGCGAAGAACTTGCCCAGCAACGGCCGCAGCAACTGGCCCAATACCAGTGGCAGCAGCATCATCAGGCTCAGGTTCAGCAGCGTCGAGCCCAGATCGATCCCGCCCGAGCCGGTGCCGACCACCAGGCTGACCAGCCATGGCGTCATGAATATCCCGAATACGCTGGACATACTGGCATTGAGAATCGCCGCTGGCACGTTGCCGCCTGCGCTGCCGGTCAAGGCCACCGAAGAGGAAATCGTCGAGGGCAGCGCGCACAAGTAGAGGAAGCCCAGCATCAACAGTGCCGGAATATGCGAGCCGAAGGCTTTGTCACACAGCAGCCAGATCACCGGGAAGGCGATGAAGGTGAAGGCTTGCACCATGATGTGCAGGCGCCAGTTCTTCAGGCCATGCTTGATCTGTTCGCTGGACAGATTCACCCCGTGCAGGAAGAACACCAGGAAGACGCCGATGTTGATCACGTATTCCGCATGCATGCCGCCGCCCTTCGCACCGAAGCCGGGGATGAAATAAGCCAGCACGGTGGCCAGGACCATTCCGCAGAGGAACCAGTCAGTGACCACGCGTTTGAGGTGTTTGAGTACAGGCATAAAAGGCTCGACGGATTCTTTGTAAATATAGATGTCCGCAGCCTAACGCACTCGTAAACTGCCGTCTTGCGACATAAGGCCATTACATGCCGACTAACGGACAACATCGAATTCATCCTTTGGGCAGCGAACGGCAGATCCCGACGCTGACGGATTTACCGCGCCCGCTGTACGCCCGTGCTGAAAGTCTCAGTGCCGGATCGTGGACGCCGCCGCATCGCCATGATTGGGTGCAGTTTTCCTACGCAATCAGTGGCGTTCTCGGTGTGCACACGGCCGAAGGAAGTTTTTTCGCCCCGCCGCAATGGGGCGTGTGGATCCCCGCCGGGCTGGAGCATCAAGTGGTGACGTCGATGCGCGCGGAAATGCGCAGCCTGTATGTGCGCAAGGAAGATTCCGAGTGGGCGCCGCAGCGTTGCCGGGTGTTGGAAGTGACGCCGCTGGCCCGAGAATTGATCAAGTCGTTCTGCCAGTTGCCACCGGTCTACCCGCTGGGCGACAGCAGTGAAGCGCGGCTGGTCCAGGTATTGCTCGATCAGTTGGCGCAGTTGCCGGAAGTCAGTTTCTCGCTGCCGTTGCCGCGTCATCCGCGCTTGCTGGCTTTGTGCAATGAACTGATCGAAAACCCAAGCCAGCTGATTACCTTGCACGACTGGGCGCAGCGCCTGGGCACTTCGGAAAAAACCGTCATGCGCCTGTTTCAGCGTGAAACCGGCTTGAGTTTCCGCGCCTGGCGCCAGCGCGCGCGATTGCTGTCGTCCCTCGGCGTACTGGAAGACGGCGACAGCGTGACCACCGCCGCGCTGGCTTGTGGCTACGATTCCACCTCGGCGTTCATCGCTGCATTCAAGGGCTTGTTTGGCTTCACGCCGGGAGAGCTGTTCAAACAATAATTGCAGGCGATTGGTTCAATAATGTTGCCAATGCTCGACGCTTCCTACAGTGTTGATGGCCTGCGCTAGACAGGTCGCGGGCGCATGTTCCGGCACGAAAGGTGCTTGATACCGGGAGGTTGGCGGGTTTTCCCACACAAACTATCTCCCTCAAACGTCAGCTCCTACTACTCGCTGGCAGAGGATTGCCGTATAACGGGCAACAATCGCGTGTTTGGCAACGAAGGACCCAGAATAAAAGCTGATGAAGACTCCTAAACGCATTGAACCCCTGATCGAAGACGGTCTGGTGGACGAAGTGCTGCGCCCGCTCATGAGCGGTAAAGAGGCAGCTGTTTATGTGGTGCGTTGTGGCAATGAGCTGCGGTGCGCCAAGGTTTATAAGGAGGCGAATAAACGCAGTTTCCGTCAGGCCGCGGAATATCAGGAAGGCCGCAAGGTTCGTAACAGTCGGCAAGCTCGGGCCATGGCCAAGGGCTCCAAGTTTGGCCGCAAGGAAACTGAAGACGCCTGGCAGAATGCCGAAGTGGCTGCGCTGTTTCGTCTGGCCAGTGCTGGCGTACGGGTGCCCAAGCCGTACGACTTCCTTGAAGGCGTGCTGCTGATGGAACTGGTTGCCGACGAGTACGGTGATGCGGCGCCGCGTCTGAATGACGTGACGCTGGAGCCTGATCAGGCGCGGGAATATCACGCGTTCCTGATCGAGCAGATCGTGCTGATGTTGTGTACCGGTCTGGTGCACGGCGACCTTTCCGAGTTTAACGTGCTGCTGACGCCGACCGGGCCGGTCATCATCGACCTGCCGCAAGCGGTGGATGCTGCGGGCAACAACCACGCGTTCAGCATGCTGGAGCGGGACGTGGGCAACATGGCGTCGTACTTCGGCCGCTTTGCGCCAGAGTTGCGCACCACCAAGTACGCCAAGGAAATGTGGTCGTTCTACGAAGCGGGCACCTTGTCCCCAGCTACCGTGTTGACGGGCGAATTCGACGAACCGGAAGACCTGGCCGATGTGGGCGGGGTCTTGCGTGAAATCGAAGCAGCGCGTCTGGACGAAGACCGTCGCCAGGCCGCTCGCGCCGCCGACGAAGCACCACCGACGAAAACCGCCGAAGAACCGCCTCCGCCCTGGATGCAGTGATCGACAGTTAAAAAGAAACCCGGCTCAGGCCGGGTTTTTTATGAGCTCCGACGCCTTCACGGAGGAATCAAACCGGTAGGAGGGGACTTGTCCCCGATGGCGTCGGATTGGCCGACAGTATTTCGCCTGACACCCATCCGTTGCCTGCGCCAGCGTCTCCCGGACAAGTCCGGTCCTACCTGATGGGTGTAAACCGGTAGGAGGGGACTTGTCCCCGATGGCGTCGGATTGGCCGACAGTATTTCGCCTGACACCCATCCGTTGCCTGCGCCAGCGTCTCCCGGACAAGTCCGGTCCTACCTGATTTGTGTAAGCCGGTAGGAGGGGACTTGTCCCCGATGGCGTCGGATTGGCCGACAGTATTTCGCCTGACACCCATCCGTTGCCTGCGCCAGCGTCTCCCGGACAAGTTCGGTCCTACCTGATTTGTGTAAGCCGGTAGGAGGGGACTTGTCCCCGATGGCGTCGGATTGGCCAGCATCTCCATCACCCGCAACACCCACCCGAAGCCAGGTCCTTGAGGATCGGGCAATCCGGGCGGTCGTCGCCCTGGCAGTGTTCAACCAGCTCCTGCAAGGTATCGCGCAGGCTCGCCAGTTCATCGATCTTCTGGTTGAGCTCGACGATGTGTTGCCGGGCCAGCGCCTTGACGTCGGCGCTGGCGCGTTGCCGGTCTTGCCACAAGGTCAGCAGCTTGCCGACTTCTTCGAGAGAAAATCCCAGATCCCGCGAGCGCTTGATGAACGCCAGGGTATGCAAGTCTTCGCTCGCGTAAAGGCGATAACCGCTGTCGCTGCGATGCGCGGGTTTGAGCAGTCCGGTGGACTCGTAATAACGAATCATCTTGGCGCTCAGGCCACTGTTTTTCGCCGCCTGGCCGATGTTCATTGCTGATCCTCCTGCTCGTCGGGCTTCCACGTCTTGAGCAACAAGGCGTTGCTGACCACGCTGACGCTGGACAACGCCATTGCCGCGCCCGCCAGCACCGGGTTGAGAAAACCGAACGCCGCCAATGGAATGCCGATCAGGTTATAGACGAACGCCCAGAACAGATTCTGGCGAATCTTTGCGTAGGTTTTGCGGCTGATGTCCAGCGCCGCCGGAATCAATCGTGGGTCACCGCGCATCAGGGTGATCCCGGCTGCCTGCATGGCCACATCGGTGCCGCCACCCATGGCGATGCCGATGTCGGCGGCCGCCAGCGCGGGCGCGTCGTTGATGCCGTCGCCAACCATTGCCACCACATGATGCTTTTTCAGTGCGATCACCGTCGCGGCCTTGTCGGCGGGCAACACTTCGGCGTGCACGTCACTGATGCCCAGCGCCTGGGCCACTACCCGCGCGCTGCCTTGATTGTCGCCGGTCAGCAAATGGCTGCTGATATGTCGCGCCGACAACTGTTGCACGGCATGCAGCGCGCCGGGTTTCAACGTGTCACCAAAGGCGAACAGGCCCAGCACGGCGGGATTGGGGCTCTGTTCGATCAGCCAGGATAAGGTGCGGCCTTCGGCTTCCCAGGTCCGTGCGGCATCCGCCAATTCACCCATAGGCAAGGCGTGTTCTTCCAGCAGACGGCGATTGCCCAGGGCGAGCATGCGGCCCTGAAATGTACCGGCAATTCCGCGTCCGGCCAGGGACTGGCTGTTCTCAACGGTGGTCGGGTTGATATGCAATTCCTTGCAGGCATCCAGTACGGCCCTGGCCAGCGGATGCTCGCTGCCGCGTTGCAACGCACCGGCCCATTCAAGGATTTGCTCTTCGCTGCCAGCGACCGCCGTCAGGTGCGCGATGCGCGGCGTGCCCGACGTCAGGGTGCCGGTCTTGTCGAAGACCACGGCGGTCACTTCGTGGGCGCGTTCCAGTGCTTCGGCGTCCTTGATCAGAATGCCGTAGCGCGCCGCCACGCCGGTCCCGGCCATGATTGCAGTGGGCGTCGCCAGACCGAGCGCGCAGGGACAAGCGATCACCAGCACCGCGACGGCATTGATCAGCGCCGTTTCCAGTGACGCATCGGCCAGCAGCCAGCCAACCAACGTTGCCAAGGCGATCAGCAATACGACCGGGACGAACACCTGGCTGACTTTATCCACCAGTTTCTGGATCGGCGCTTTGCCCGTCTGAGCGTCTTCCACCAGACGAATGATCCGCGCCAGCACCGTTTCCGCGCCCAAGGCCGTGGTCTTCACCACCAGGCGGCCTTCACCGTTGATCGCGCCACCGGTGACTTTATCGCCGGGCTGTTTCGGCACTGGCAGGCTTTCGCCACTGATCAAGGCTTCGTCTGCGTGGCTGCGGCCTTCCAGCACCTGGCCATCGACCGGGAAACGTTCGCCAGGTTTCACTGCGACCAGATCGCCGAGACGCAGGGCGCTGATCGCTACGTCGTGTTCCTGGCCGTCGATGACCTGGATGGCGCGTTCCGGACGCAAGGCTTCAAGGGCGCGAATCGCGCTGGCCGTCTGGCGCTTGGCTCGGCTTTCAAGGTATTTGCCCAGCAAAACCAAGGCGATGACCACCGCTGAAGCCTCGAAATACAGATGCGGCATGCTGCCCGGCGCCGAGTTGGCCCATTCGTACAGACTCAAGCCATACCCGGCGCTGGTGCCGAGTGCCACCAGCAAATCCATGTTGCCAGCACCGGCGCGCACGGCTTTCCAGGCAGCGACATAGAAGCGCGCACCCAAAATGAACTGCACCGGTGTCGCCAAGGCGAATTGCACCCATGCCGGCAACATCCAGTGCACGCCAAGTGGTTCAAGCAGCATCGGCAGCAGCAAAGGCACCGCCAGGGCGATAGCCAGGAACAATGCCCAGCGTTCCTTGCGCAGGTGCTGTTGGTAGTCAACCTCGGTCGGTTGGTTTTCCAGGGTCGTGGCGCCGTAGCCTGCCTTTACCACGGCGGCGATCAGCGTCGCCGGGTCCAGCGGCGTGAGGGTTTCGACGTGGGCCTGTTCGTTGGCCAGATTGACGCTGACACGACTGACGCCGGGCACTTTGGCCAGCGCACGTTCAACGCGACCCGCGCAACTGGCGCAGGTCATCCCGGAAATCGGCAAATCGAAAGAAACCGGCTTGAGCATCTTGAACACTCCCTGAAGACGTAATGCCAGCAAGGATCAACCTTTCTATGAGGTCAATGTCAAGCCTGGATCAATAGTTCAGGTCGGCGTGCTTGAGATACAAGCCATTTAGGTTGGCAGCAATGCGGAATTTGAGAATGTCGCCCGCCCGGATTTTGATCCGCGTGCCGTTCTGCGCTTCCATGCCCGGATCGCAACCGAACACACCACCTGGCAGCAGGCGCAAGCGGATCGACACATCGCCTGCGGGCAGATTGAACGACGCCGATTGTTCCTGAAACAGACGCCCGACCAGTTGATCCTGGATATACACGCCGATCTCGCAGGACGTCCCGACTTCCAGGCGCTCGCGGGAAATGATCAGAACGCCGTAATCCTGATCGGCTTGAACCGCTGGGGAGGCAGCCAACAAACCGAGAATGCCGAAGAGGCTCAATACTGACCAGCGCATCGCTGATACTCCTGATGTAGACAGTAATGACGCAGCTTGGCCGAGGCTCGCACCGAATACCAGCCCGGCAGGTAAAACAGAAACTTGACCTTGCCACGGCAGGAAGGTCAAACATGGCAGCCAGTGTTTCCCATACTCGTTTGAAGGAGCAACACCATGCAGCGATTCAACGTTCAAGGCATGACCTGCGGGCACTGTGTGAAGGCGGTGACCAATGCCATTAAAGGCCAGGACGCGGCGGCTATCGTCCAGGTTGACCTGCCCACCGGCGAGGTGCTGGTTGAAAGTGATCTGACGACCGAGCAGGTCATCGGTTTGATCGTGGAGGAGGGGTATCAGGCGCAGGTTGTTTAGGTATCGGTTCGTAGGACCGGCTTTAGCCGGGAGACCGCCAATACACTCACAGCAGCTCTGGCGTTTGTACCTTCGTCCTCCCGGCTAAAGCCAGTCCTGCGGAAACATGATGTCACCGAGATTTTTTGCAGTAATTTTCCCCATCAGGCGTTCGGTACCAGAGAGGCCGGGTAGACTAGCCCGCTGCGTTGAATACTGTCTGGATACCTGATGAACCTGAGAAGCATCCTGATTCTTGGTGCATTGAGCGCCTTCGGCCCGTTGGCCATCGATTTCTATCTGCCGGGTTTTCCCGCCATTGCCCTCGCGTTTGGCACTGACGAGCAACACGTCCAGCTGACCCTCGCGGCCTATTTCCTCGGGCTGTCCATCGGGCAACTGGCCTACGGTCCTGTGGCTGACCGGTTTGGTCGGCGTGTTCCGCTGTTGGTTGGCGTCACGCTGTTCACCTTGGCATCGCTGGCCTGCGCTTTCGCGCCGAGTCTGGAATGGCTGATCGGCGCGCGTTTCGTGCAGGCCTTGGGCGGTTGTGCGGGGATGGTGATTTCCCGGGCGATTGTCAGTGACAAATGCGATGCGGTGCAGTCGGCGAAGGTGTTTTCCCAGCTGATGCTGGTCATGGGATTGGCGCCGATACTCGCGCCGATGCTAGGTGGGCTGCTGGTCAATGTTTACGGCTGGCAGGCGATTTTCCTGTCGCTTACCGCGTTCAGTGCGCTGGCTTCGCTGTCTGTCGCCTTGTGGTTGCCGGAAAGCATGCCGGCGACTCATCCGCGCCTGCCGCTGACAGGTGCGTTTGGGCAGTACGCCAACCTGTTCAAGGATCGGGTTTTTCTCGGGCACGCGTTGACCGGCGGCATCGCCATGGCCGGGATGTTCGCCTACATCGCGGGTTCGCCTTTCGTCTTCATCAAGTTGTACGGCGTGCCGGCTGAGCATTACGGCTGGCTGTTCGGTGCGAATGCTGCCGGTTTCATCCTGGTGGCGCAGATCAACGCACGGATCCTCGGCAAGCGCGGTCCGGCTTTCCTGCTGTCGCGGGCGATCTGGGTTTATCTGGTGGCAGCGCTGGTGCTGCTCGGGATCGCGGGTGTTCACAGCGAAAAATTGTGGCCGCTGCTGGTGCCGTTGTTTGTGTGTATTGCCAGCCTCGGTTGCATCATCCCCAACGCTTCGGCGTGTGCGATGAACGGGCAATGGGCGCGAGCGGGCAGCGCTTCGGCGTTGCTCGGCTGTCTGCAGTTCAGCGTGGCAGCGGGTGCTGCGGCGTTGGTCGGCGTGCTGCATGACGGCAGCGCAGTGCCGATGGCGCTGGTGATCAGCCTGTGCGGGATCGTTGCCGTGAGCATGTCGGTGCTGACCCGGCGTTTGCAGGGCAAGCGCGATGCGCTGGCGGCGCGGGTCTAGATTCGGCTGTTATCCCTGCTATCAAACAAATACACCGCGTAGGACTGGCTTTAGCCGGGAGGAGGCCAGTCCATTCGCAGCAGCTGCGTCGTCGGAACTCTCGCCCTCCCGGCTGAAGCCGGTCCTACCGATCCGATGTTTGCTGCGCCTCAGAACCCTTCCAGCACAATCTTGCCTTTGGCCTTGCCGCTTTCCAGCAGTTCATGGGCGCGGCGCAGGTTGCTGGCGTTGATGGTGCCGAAATGCTCGCCGAATGTGGTTTTCAGGGTTCCCGCATCGATGAGCTGGGCGACACGATTGAGCAGTTTGTGTTGTTCGATCATGTCCGGCGTGCCGAACATCGAGCGGGTGTACATGAACTCCCAGTGCAGTGACAGGCTCTTGCGCTTGAGCTTGCTCACGTCGAGGGATTTGGGGTCGTCGATCAGGCCCAGCTTGCCTTGCGGCTGCAACGCTTCGACCAGTTGGTCCAGATGCTGATCGGTCTGGGTCAGGCTCGCCACGTGAGTGACGCTTTCCAGTCCGGCACGCTTGAGTTCCTCACTCAGCGGCTTGCTGTGATCCAGCACTTCGTGGGCGCCCAGCTCGCGAACCCAGGCAGTGGTTTCCGCACGCGATGCGGTGCCGATCACTTTCAGTGAAGTCAGCTGCCGGGCAAGCTGGGTGAGAATCGAACCAACGCCGCCAGCCGCACCGACGATCAGCAGGCTTTGCGGGCTGGCACTTTCACCTTCCGCGACCTGCAAGCGCTCGAAGAGCAATTCCCAGGCAGTGATCGCCGTCAGCGGCAGGGCTGCAGCATGGGCGAAACTCAGGGTTTTCGGCATATGGCCGACGATGCGCTCATCGACAACGTGCAGTTCGCTGTTTGCCCCCGGCCGGGTCAGCGAGCCGGCATAAAACACCTTGTCACCTGGCTGGAACAGCGTGACTTCGCTGCCCACCGCCTTGACCACGCCCGCGACGTCCCAACCCAGCACCTTGGCTTCGCCGCCTTCGGGCTGGACGTTCTGGCGCACCTTGGTGTCGACCGGGTTCACCGAGATCGCTTTGACTTCCACCAGCAAGTCGCGCGGACCGGCGGCGGGCTCCGGCAGATCGATGTCCTGCAAGGCTTGCTCATCGGTGATGGGCAGCGCGTGGTAATAAGCGATGGCTTTCATAAAGGCTCCTGAAGATTGGCTGGATGTTCAATGTCGGGGATGATTGGCTATTTCCTTCAAAGATAAAACCCGCTAAAACGGCAGGCTCTTTCAATGAAACATTGATAATGGACCGCCATGCTGCGTTTCGATGACCTGCAATTGTTCGTTCGTGCGGCTGATCTGGGCAGTTTGTCCGCTGCCGCGCGGGCCATGGATCTGTCGGCGGCGGTGGCCAGCGCCGCGCTCAAGCGTATCGAACAGCAGCTGGGTGCGCGTTTGCTGGCGCGCTCCACCCGCAGCCTGCGACTGACCGCCGAGGGCGAGGGTTTTCTGGCCTATGCGCGCTCGGCTTTAAGCAGCCTCGACGAGGGCCGACGTTTATTGGCCAGCAGCCAGGATCAATGCAATGGCGTGCTGCAGCTTTCAGCACCTTCGGATTTTGGTCGCAACGTGTTGCTGCCCTGGCTCGATGAATTCCAGCGCGAGCATCCGCAACTGACGGTTCGCCTGTTGCTGGGTGATCGCATCGCTGACCTGTTTCGCCAGCCGGTGGACATCGCGTTGCGGTATGGCGAGCCCGAGGATTCAAGCCTGGTCGCGCTGCCCATCGCGCCGCTCAATCGCCGGGTGTTATGCGCCTCGCCTGACTATTTGGCGCGCTGCGGCGAACCGCACCATGTGGAGCAACTGGCGCAGCACAATTGCCTGCTGTTCATGTTGGGTAATCGTGTCCACGATCATTGGACCTTTCATGACGGCAAGCGCGAAATGAGCCTGACCGTGCGCGGCGACCGCTTCAGCGATGATGCCGATGTGGTGCGCTTGTGGGCATTGGCGGGGGCTGGCGTGGCATATAAGTCCTGGCTGGATGTTGCCGCCGATGTGCGCGCAGGCAGATTGAAGGTGCTGATGCCACAGTTACAGGGGGAAGCGACGCCGCTGAACCTGTTGTGCGCGCATCGTGCGCAACTGAGCAAGCCGGTTAATTTGTTACGCGAAATGCTCGCGCGTCGTTGTGAAGCGTGGAGCAGGTAAGCCGCTGCAGGCCGATACAGCACAACCAAATCCGAATCCCACAGCGCGAAGCGAATTGCCTTACGGACAGTTCGGAAAATCGTGCAGGTAAATACCAATACCGACATTGAGCTGCGAACATGTGGATCGTGGTTGAATGTTTTTTTGCGCGCTTGTGCTGTTTGTTCTTGGTTGGTTACTTCGTCACCTTTTGCTTTGCAGCGACATCACAGGGAGTGAATACATGGAATATGCACCTTGCATCAGCCACATTGCGACCTTGCTGGCTGACCCCAAGCGCAGCGCAATGATTTGGGCGTTGATGGATGGCACCGCCAGGCCCGCCGATGAATTGGCCCTGCTGGCGGGGCTGACCACGTCTTCGGCGGGCGCGCATCTGGCGCGGTTGGCGTCGGGTGGGCTGGTCAAGCAGGAAGTGCGCGGCCGCAAACGTTTCTTTCGTCTGGCGGGGCCCGAGGTCGGCACTGTTGTCGAGGCTATGGCCAATGCTTCGCTGGTGAGCGCCGAGCAAATCAGCCGCAGCGTCGCCCAGCCCATGCCGGCCTTGCCGCTGCGTCGGGCGCGGGTTTGCAGTGATCATCTGGGGGGTGAAATGGCTGCTGACCTGTATCAGCGGTTGCTCGGCGCAGGCTGGATCGAGCAGCAGGAACAGCGTATCGAAGTGACCAGCGTGGGCGTCGCGAAGTTTGCCGAGCGAGGGATTTATGTTCCGGCGTTGGCGCTGCGTCAGCGCGAAACCGTGTGCGCCTGCCCGGCCTGGAGTGAGCGCAGCCCGCATTTGGGCGGCGCCTTGGGCGCGGGGCTGTTGCAGCTGTTCATTCAGATGGGCTGGTTACGCGAAACCGAGGAATCCAGCACCTTGCAGGTCTCGTCCAGCGGGCAGCGGGAAATCGGCAGAATCGCCTCGGCAGCCTGAGCCGATCTTGCGCGCGACGGCAGCGGTGCCAGGGTTACTGGCACCGCGCTTGCTGCAAGTCTTGATCAGTCAGGGCTTGATCAAACGGGCATCGAGACTGTTTTGTGCCAGGCGTTGCGCCTGATCCTTGGTCATCCCCAGATGGGTATACAGCGCATGGAAGTTTTCGGTGACGTAGCCGCCGAAGTAGGCCGGGTCATCGGAGTTCACCGTGACCTTCACGCCGCGTTCCAGCATGTCGAGGATGTTGTGTTTGGCCATGTCGTCGAACACGCACAGCTTGGTGTTGGACAACGGGCAAACCGTCAGCGGAATCTGCTCGTCGATGATGCGCTGCATCAGACGCTCGTCTTCGATGGCGCGCACGCCATGGTCGATCCGCTGGATTTTCAGCAGGTCCAGGGCTTCCCAGATGTATTCGGGCGGGCCTTCTTCGCCAGCATGGGCAACGGTCAGGAAGCCTTCGTTGCGAGCGCGATCAAAGACGCGCTGGAACTTGCTCGGCGGGTGGCCCATTTCCGAGCTGTCCAGACCCACGGCAACGAACGCATCGCGGAATGGCAGCGCCTGGTCGAGGGTCTTTTCGGCTTCTTCTTCGCTCAAGTGGCGCAGGAAACTGAGGATCAGACCGCTGCCGATGCCCAGTTTCGACTGGCCATCCTTCAACGCGCTGGCGATGCCATTGAGGACGACTTCGAAAGGAATGCCGCGATCGGTATGAGTCTGCGGATCGAAGAACGGTTCGGTATGGATGACGTTCTGGGCTTTGCAGCGCAACAGGTAGGCCCAGGTCAGGTCGTAGAAATCCTGCTCGGTGCGCAGCACGTCCGCGCCCTGGTAATACAGGTCGAGAAACTCTTGCAGGTTGTTGAAGGCATAGGCGCCGCGCAGGGCTTCGACGTCATTCCACGGCAGGGCAATTTTATTGCGCTCGGCCAGGGCGAAGAGCAGTTCCGGCTCCAGCGAACCCTCCAGGTGCAAGTGCAGTTCTGCCTTGGGCAGGGCGTTCAACCAATCGTACATGTGCTTTTCTCATCAGGCGCAGATCGCCGGCATTCTACAGACTCAGGCTCTTTTCAGGCTGAAACCTGACCAAGCGGTTCAATTAGCCTTGCTGCTCCCGGCGATAAGCGTAGGTATCGGCGAAGCGCGACAGCAGAAACTCCGCACAGGTGGTTGTCGGGTAGCGAGCTGGCCGGGTGGCGCTTTGGCAGCCGGGCAGGCATTCGATACGGGTGCCCGGGTTGGGCTCGACGAAGAACGGCATCGAGTAGCGGTCCACGCCGAGCGGGCTGATCACTCGATGCGGCGTGGACAGATAACGGTCGTTGCTCCAGCGCGCCATCATGTCGCCAATATTGACCACGAACGTACCGTCGATGGGCGGCGCATCGATCCACTGGCCGTCAACGTTGCGCACCTGCAAACCGCCCGCCGCATCCTGATGCAACAAGGTGATGCAGCCGTAATCGGTATGCGCGCCGGCGCCTTGTTGCTGCTCGGAAGTGGCGGTATGGCGCGGCGGGTAATGAATGAAGCGCAGCACGCTGACAGGCTCGACGAATCGTTGATCGAAGAAATCGCGCTCGATGCCCAAGGCCACGGTGATGGCCTGGAGCAAGGTTTGCCCGAGTGCCTGCATGTCCAGATAGTGCTGTTCCATGAGCGCTTGCCAGCCCGGCAGGTCCGGATGGCGATTGGGGCCGCGCAACGGTTGTTCGGCGAGGACGTCAGGATGATCGGCGGGCAGATGAAAGCCCATGTCGAAGGTTTCTTTAAGGTCGCTGGGCAGGTTCGGATCAAGCTGCTCGGTGGCGATGGCGCCATAGCCGCGATGATGACGGGTCTGGGTGATGTCGATCTTGAGTTTTTCAGCCTGGGACAGGGCGAAGAATTGCTGCGCGCTGCCGACCACCTGTTCAATGCGCTCGGCGCTGATCGGATGGCCTGTGATATAGAAGAATCCCCACTCACGACAGGCCTGGTCAATCTGCGCCGCAACGCTTTGCCAAGCCTGTTGGTCGTTGCCGTACAGCGGGGCGATATCGATGATCGGGAGCTGGTTCACGGTGTTTGTCCTGATAGTGTTTTTTCGTAGGACTGGCTTTAGCCGGGAGGAGGTCGGTACATCCGATACGTCGTCTTTGTTGGACATACCGCCTTCCCGGCTGAAGCCGGTCTTACGTAATGTGTTCCAGATTACTTCGGCAACTCAGCCTTGATGCCTTCGACGTAGTAATTCATCGAAGCCAGTTCCGCGTTGGTTGCGGTTTTGCCCGCCGGGATTTTCACCGCGCCGGTCTGATCCTTGATCGGGCCGGTGAACGGGTGGAATTCGCCGCTTTCGATGCTGGCGATGAGTTTCTCTGCTTCAGCTTTCACGTCCGCCGGTACCACATCGCTGATCGGCAGCTGCACCGTGCCTTCCTTCAGGCCGCCCCAGTAATCCTGGGATTTCCAGGTGCCGTCGATGACGCTTTGGGTGGCCTGGATGTAATGCGGGCCCCAGTTGTTGACGATGGACGTCAGCACCGCTTTGGGTCCGAAGTGCGCCATGTCCGAGGCGTAACCCACAGCGTAGACGCCGCGACGTTCAGCCGTCTGAATCGGCGCCGGGCTGTCAGTGTGCTGGAAGACCACATCGACACCCTGGTCGATCAGCGCGTTGGCGGCATCGGCTTCCTTGCCCGGATCGAACCAGGAGTTGACCCAGACCACTTTGATTTCGGTGCCGGGGTTGTACTTGTTCAGCGCCAGTTGGATCGCGTCGATGTCGCGGATCACTTCCGGGATCGGGAAGGAAGCCACATAACCGACCTTCTTGGTCTTGGTCATCTTGGCCGCCAGGAACCCGCTGACGTAGCGGCCTTCATAGGTGCGTGCCAGATAAGTGCCGAGGTTCTTGTCCTGCTTGTAGCCGGTGGCGTGTTCGAACGTCACCTTTGGAAATTGCTTGGCCACTTTCAGTGTCGGGTTCATGTAGCCGAAGGACGTGGTGAACACCAGGTCGTAACCACCTTTGGCCATGTTGCGAATGACCCGCTCGGCGTCCGCGCCTTCCGGAACGTTCTCGACAAAACTGGTGGTCACTTTGTCGCCGAGGGCTTCAACCATCGCCTTGCGGCCTTGCTCATGCTGATACGTCCAGCCGTGGTCGCCAATCGGACCGATGTAGACGAAGCCGACTTTCAACGGATCGGCGGCCGCAGCCATCAGGCTCGAACCCAGACCGACGACTGCTGCCACGGCGCACAGCAATTTTTTCAGGGGACGACGCGGGTGAAGAGTGGAATGCATCAGGTCTAGCTCCTTGGGGTCTTGTTGGCATGGCCGTCTTAGCGGGTTGCTCAAGCAATGCAAAAAACTGACCAACTGGACAGTTAATAGCGGCGCAGTGTCTTTCGCGGTTTTTGCGATGCGCGGGACGACACTCGACAGTGCATCAAGCCCCGCGGCTGCTGCTAACTGGTGCATCAGCCGTTGGAGCCGGGTTTGCCCGCGAAGAACGATAACGTGGTACGTCTGCCGTACTGCGGTGACTGATTCGCGTTTTCACACAGTCTGTGCCGGACGATTTCGCAGGTTTTGAAACCTTTGCTTACACTCAGCACTCTCAACGCCATGAACGCTTCACTTAAACGTTTCACTAAGAAGCCCTGCGGTACTCGGCGCAAGGTTTAAAAGGCAGTTAATGGGCTCAATACTCAAGCAAGAAAAGTTTCTTCTGCTGGCGATACTCGCGACATTTGTCGCCTATCCCTTCGAACACTGGTTCCTCAACAACGGCCAGGCCATCGCGTTGACAGCGGGGATTGCGCTGGTCGCGTTTATCGTCTGCGCCTCGATGCGTGTCGCGCACCATGCCGAGCTGCTGGCCGAAAAAGTCGGCGATCCTTACGGCACGATGATTTTGACCCTGTCGGCGGTGCTCGTCGAAGTGGTGATCCTGGCGATCATGATGAACAACGAGCCTTCGCCGACGCTGGTGCGAGACACGATCTACTCGGCGGTGATGCTCGACATCAACGGCATCCTCGGTCTGGCGGCATTGATGGGCGGGCTCAAGCATGGCGAGCAGTCCTACAACGATGACTCGGCGCGCACTTACAGCGTGATGATTCTGACTGCCATGGGTGTTTCCATGGTGGTGCCGGAATTCATTCCCGAGGGTGACTGGAAGCTGTATTCGGCCTTTACCATTGGCGCGATGATTGTCTTGTACACCTTGTTCCTGCGCATGCAGGTCGGGCCGCACAGCTATTTCTTCAGCTACAGCTACCCGGAGAAAAAGAAGCGCAATGACCCCGCTGTCGAAGAGGAACCGGTCAATCTGACGCGCTCCATCGGCACGCTGTTCGTCGGCATCGTGGTTATTGGCGCGTTGGCGGAAGTGATGTCCAAGACCGTCGACCTCGGCCTTGAAGGCACCGGCGCGCCGCCCGTGATGACTGCGATTCTGGTGGCGGCTATTTCTGCAGCACCGGAAATCCTGACTGCTCTGCGCGCGGCACTGGCCAACCGCATGCAGTCGGTGGTCAACATTGCGCTTGGCGCTTCGTTGTCCACGGTGATTCTTACCGTTCCGGTCATGGAAGCCATGGCGCTTTATACCGGCCAACCGTTCCAGATGGCCATGACCCCGGTGCAGACGGTGATGATCTTCATCACCTTGCTGGTCAGCGCGATCAACCTTAACGATGGCGAAACCAATGCCATCGAAGGCATGACCCACTTCGTGTTGTTTGCGACGTTCATCATGTTGTCGTTGTTGGGGCTTTGAGGACGGACTCACTCTCTGTAGGACCGGCTTTAGCCGGGAGAGCGTGTTTCTTGATCGAGGAAATGCAACGGCTGTGCCGGCCCTCTCCCGGCTGAAGCCGGTCCTACGAAATAGCGTCGACTTAACCGGCAATCAACTCCCGCGCCGCCTGGCTGTGATCGGCGATCAAACCCTTGAGGTCCAGCCCTTCAACCTGGCCGTCGATCACCCGCCACTGGCCGCCGATCATCACCCGATCGGCCCGGTCCGCGCCGCACAGCAGCAGCGCTGAAATCGGATCATGACTGCCGGAGAAGCGCAGTTCATCGAGCTTGAACAGCGCCAGATCCGCCTGTTTGCCCACCGCCAGCTCGCCAATATCGCTGCGCCCCAACAGTTGCGCCGAGCCTTTGGTGGCCCAGCCCAATACCAGTTCCGGGGTGATTTTTTCGGCGCCGTAGCGCAGGCGTTGTAGGTACAGCGCCTGACGGGTTTCGAGCATCATGTTCGACGCATCGTTGGACGCCGATCCATCAACGCCAAGGCCCAGCGGCGCGCCCGCCGCGAGCAGATCCAGCGTCGGACAAATGCCCGACGCGAGCCGCATGTTCGAACTCGGGCAATGACAAACACCCGTGCCTGCTGCGCCGAGGCGGGCGATCTCGTCCGGGTTGAAATGAATGCCGTGGGCCAGCCAGGTGCGCGGGCCAAGCCAGCCAACGCTGTCCAGATAATCCACGGTACGCAGGCCAAAACGTTGCAGGCAGAAATCTTCTTCGTCGAGGGTTTCCGCCAAATGCGTGTGCAGGCGCACATCGAGCTTGTCGGCCAGCGCGGCGCTTTCGGCCATGATCTGCGGGGTTACGGAAAACGGCGAACAGGGCGCCAAGGCGATCTGGATCTGCGCGCCATCGCCGCGCTGGTGGTAGCGCTGGATCAGGCGTTGGCTGTCTTCAAGAATGACTTCGCCCTGTTGCACGGTTTGCTGCGGCGGCAGGCCACCGTCGTCTTCGCCCAGACTCATGGAACCGCGCGTCAGCATGGCGCGCATGCCCAATTCACGGACGCTCTCGACCTGCACATCGATGGCGTTTTCCAGGCCATCCGGAAACAGATAATGGTGATCGGCCGCCGTGGTGCAGCCCGACAGCAACAATTCGGTCAATGCCACTTTGCTGGCCAGCGCGAGCTTGTCCGGCGTCAATCGCGCCCACACCGGATACAAGGTTTTCAGCCAGGGGAACAGCGGCTGATTCACCACCGGCGCCCAGGCGCGGGTCAGGGTTTGATAAAAGTGGTGGTGAGTATTGATCAACCCCGGCAGCAACACATGCTCGCGCGCATCGAAGGTCTGATCGCAAGGCGTAGCGGGTTGCTGACCGGCAGCGAGCATTTCGACGATGACGCCGTTTTCAATCACCAATCCTCCCCGGGCATCGAGGTCATTGGCGGTGAAAACAGCGAGGGGGTTTTTCAACCAGATACGGATCGCGGGCATTGGCCGGCTCCTCTGAAAATGAGTTCAGGTTTGCCAGCTCAGTGTTGCCCTGTCTGCTGATCCAGGGTCGCCAGCACTGCGGGGGCAGGGCTGGCGAGGGAGGGGATTCTAATGCGTCAGTGCAAGGCTGATCAAGCTGCGGCCAGATTAAGGGAGACCGCCAAACCTGCGGTTGCTGCGAGATCGACCAGCGCGTCAAGACTGAACAAATCAACCCGACCGGCCTTTAAATTGGAAAAACGCGGCTTGGTGATCCCAAGGCGAGCGGCCTTTTGGGTATCGCTGCCGGCCCATTCTTTAATGCGCTCGTTCAATTCAATCATGAGTGCAGATCGCACTTTGAGGTGCGCTGCTTCTTGGGCAGTGTCCGCAAGCGCATCCCATACGCTGGCAAAAGTTTGTTCTTCGATCATCTTTTAACCTCTCATCAGATCGCGCAGCCTTTTGGCAGCAAGATCAATATCGCGTTTTGCTGTCTTTTGACTTTTTTTACGGAACGCATGCAGCACATAAACCGCAGTTGGCAGTGTCGCTAAATACAGAATTCGGAAAGCGCCTGTCGGCTCACGAACCCGAATTTCACAGACTCCAATGCCAATACTGCTCATAGGTTTCCAATCTTCAGGTTCAATCCCTCGTTGGACCCGGTCCAACTGGAAACCGGCGACCGACTGTGCCGCCGATGGGAACTCCCGGAGGCAATCCAGGGAGTCGCCTAAAAATTTCACTGGTTTCATGCTTCATTTCCATATGGAGATGAAGCATATTGTTATCGGTTTCGATAACAAATATTAGCAGGACTTTTCCATTTCTGCTTCAGAAAGCTCAACGTCTTTTGTAGGCAGTCCATCTCACCAAGCAATCGTCTCACCCCGGTAATTCACGAAGTAATGCCCGCCCTTGCCGGAATAGGCTTCGAGCTGTTGGACCAGGCCTTTGGTGCTGGTTTCGACGTCGATTTCTGCGCCTTCGCCGCCCATGTCGGTTTTGACCCAGCCAGGATGCAGGGACAGTACGGTAGGGCGTGGTTCCGGGAGTTGCACGACGAAGCTGTTGGTCATGGAGTTCAGCGCGGCCTTGCTGGCTTTGTACAACGCCATGGTTTCGCCTTCGGGACAGGCGACGCTGCCCAGGACCGAACTCATGAACGCCAACACGCCGCTGTTCGGGCGGATTTGCTGGACGAAGCGTTCGGCCAGGCGAATCGGCGCGATGGCATTGGTCAGGAACAGCTGGCCCAACTCCGCTGCCGTGGCCTGAGCGGCGCTTTGGTGTTGCGGGCCCATGATGCCGGCGTTGACGAACAGCACGTCGAAAATCTGTCCTTTCAAGGTTTGTGTCAGTGCGTCCAGAGAGGCGACGTCATCCATCTCGAGGGTTTCGATGCGTACTCCGGGTACGGATTTCAAGTCAACGGCCTTCTGCGGATCGCGCACCGTGGCAATCACATTCCAGTTCTGCTCGCGCAGGCGTTGGACCAGGCCAAGGCCCAGCCCGCGCGAGGCGCCGATGATCAGTGCGGTTTTGTTATTTGACATGAAATGGTTCTCCTGTAGGAGCGAACTTGTTCGCGAGGCAATGCTTGAGTGTACTCAGAAACAACGCCTCGCCAACAAGTTGGCTCCTACAAACTGCCGTGCCACGGCTGGCCCAGCGAAACCGGCGCGTACAACCGGGTGCGCAGGGCGTTGCGCGAGAGCAGCACCAACACCAGAATTGTCGCGACATACGGCAGCATCGCCAGCAGATTGGACGGAATCGCCAGGCCAATGCCTTGCGCCACCAGATGCAGAATACTGGCCAGACCAAACAGCCACGCGCCCAACAGCAGACGCCACACGCGCCAGCTGGCGAATACCACCAGCGCCAGCGCAATCCAGCCGCGTCCAGCGCTCATGTTTTCCGCCCACATCGGTGTGTAGGCCAGCGACAGATAAGCGCCGGCCAGACCGGCCATCGCGCCGCCGAACAGCACTGCCAGCGCGCGCACCCGCAACACCGGCAAACCCATGGCGCTGGCCGCATCGGGATTTTCCCCGACCGCCTGAATGATCAAGCCGACCCGACTTTTCAGCAGCGCCCAGGCGACCAGCGCGAACAGAGCGAAGGACAGGTAAACCAGAATGTCCTGGGCAAACAGCATGCGACCGATCAACGGGATGTCACTGAGAAACGGGATCAAAACCGGTTCGAAACCCTGCAGCGGCTTGCCGACCCACGCTGCGCCGACAAAGCTTGAAAGCCCGACACCAAAGATCGTCAGGGCCAGCCCCGTTGCCACTTGATTGGCGTTAAACACCAGCGCCACGATGGCGAACAGGCCTGAAAGCAGCATGCCAGCACACATCGCCAGCAATACGCCGAGCCACAGATTGCCGGTGCTCAAGGCGACGATAAAACCGATCACCGCGCCAAACAGCATCATGCCTTCCTGGCCCAGATTGAGGACGCCGCTCTTTTCGCAGATCAATTCACCCAGCGCCACCAACAACAGTGGTGTGCCGCAGCGGACCATGGCGAAGAAAATATTGCTCAGCAGATCGATATCCATCACACGGCTCCCGCGACTGGCGCCATCTGGCGTTTGGCCCAGCGCAGCTTGAGGCGCGGGCGATAAAGGATCAGCACGTCACAGGCCAGCAGGAAAAACAGCATCATCCCCTGAAACAATTGCGTGATGGCTTGCGGCAGGTTCAAGGTCATCTGTGCGCTTTCGCCGCCCAGATACAACAAGGCCATCAGCAGACTGGAAAACAGAATGCCGATGGGGTTGAGTCGCCCGAGAAACGCCACGGTAATTGCCGCGTAGCCGTAGCCCGGCGAAACCTGCGGCACCAGTTGCCCGATTGGCCCGGTGACTTCGCAGACCCCCGCCAGACCGGCCAACCCGCCGCTGATCAACAGCGCGAGCCACACCAGGCGCTTCTCGCGAAAACCGACGAAGCCTGCCGCGCGTTTGTCCAACCCGAGCACTTTGATCTGGAAGCCAACGAAGCTGCGTTGCAGCAACACCCAGACCGCCACCAACGCCAGCAGCGCGAAATACACCCCGGCATGCACGCGGCCGTCTTCCATGAGCAGTGGCAAGCGGCTGGCCTCACCAAACATGGCGGATTCCGGGAAGTTCATGCCCGCAGGATCTTTCAGCGAGCCATGTACGAAATACAGCAGCAGGTTGAGGGCAATGTAATTGAGCATGATGCTGGTGAGGATTTCGTTGGCATTGAAATGCGTGCGCAGCCAGGCGGTCAGCCCGGCCCACGCCGCGCCGCCGAGAGTGCCCATGAGCAGAATCAGCGCCAGCGCCCAGCGACTTTCAATCTCAATGACATTAATCGCCACGGCGCTGCCCGCCAAAGCGCCGAGCAGCAGTTGGCCCTCGGCGCCGATGTTCCAGATGCGCGCCTGATAGGCAACTGCCAGACCCAGCGCACAGAGCAAAATGGGCAGCGTCTTGACCATCAATTCGGACACGCCGTATAGATCGCTGACTGGCGCGATCAACAAGGTGTGCAAGGTCAGCAGCGGGTCCAGACCCAGCATGATGAACAGCAAAGAGCCGCACGCCAGGGTCAGGATGGCGGCCAACAGCGGCGAAAACCACAACATGGCTCGTGATTGTTGTCCGCGCGGTTCCAGGGAAAGCAGCATCGGAAGCTCCGTTAGTTAAGCGCGGTGGCTTGAAAATGAGATTGAGCAGCAGGCGCGGCGTCGAATTGGCCGGCCATCCAGCCGCCGACTTGCACAGGCGAAGTCTGGCTGGTGGGGATCAGCGTCGAAAGTTTGCCGCTGCTGAGGGCGGCAACCCGGTCGCTGATCTGGAACAATTCGTCCAGATCTTCGGAAATCACCAGAATCGCTGCTCCCGCGTCGCGCAAGGCGATCAGTGCCCGATGAATCGCCGCCGCAGCGCCAACATCGACGCCCCAGGTGGGGTGCGCTGCGACGAGTATTTTCGGGTTTTGCAGAATCTCGCGGCCCAGAATGAATTTCTGCAGATTGCCGCCGGACAGGCTGCGCGCCGCGGCCTGTGCATCCGGCGTTTTGACCGAGAATCGCTGGATGATTTGCTCCGCCAGCGCACGCACCTTGCCGCGCTGAATCAGGCCGTTGCTGACCAGTCCTTGCTGAAATGCAGTGAGCAAGGCGTTGTCGGCGAGACTCAATTCCGGCACCGCGCCATGCCCCAGTCGTTCGGCCGGCACAAATGCCATGCCATGCTTGCGGCGCGCATCGGGCCTCAGGTGCCCGGCGTTCAGGTCCGCAAAACGTATCTGCGCGGATTGGTCTTTCGTCAGGACTTGTTCGCCGCTGAGCAACGCCAGCAACTCATCCTGACCGTTGCCCGCAACCCCGGCGATCCCGACGATTTCACCGCTGCGCACCTCAAGGTTCACATCGATCAGCGAGCAACCGAACGGGTCCGGATTGTGCCAGGACAACTTATCCACAAGCAGAAATGGCGCGTTACCCTCAACCTTCGGATAGTGCTCGGTCAAACCCTCGGCATCCCCGACCATCAGCCGCGCCAGTTCAAGATCCGTGCACTGCGCCGGGATGCAATGCCCGGACACCTTGCCGCCGCGCAACACCGTAGCGCTGTGGCACAAGGCGCGCACTTCGCCCAGTTTGTGGCTGATAAACAGGATGCTGCAGCCTTCCGTAGCCAGGCGGCGGAGGGTGACGAACAGTTCGTCGGCTTCCTGAGGTGTGAGCACCGATGTCGGCTCGTCCAGAATCAGCAGGCGAATGTCCTGCATCAGGCAGCGAATGATCTCGACCTTCTGCCGCTCACCGATGGACAGGCTGTGGACAAGTCGTTGTGGCTCCACGGCCATGCCATAGCGCTGGGAGACTTCGCGAATCTTCGGCTCCAGTTGTTTCGGCGTACCCGCTGCGCCGCCCATGGCCAGGGCGATGTTCTGTGCAACGGTCAGGGTTTCGAACAGCGAGAAATGCTGGAACACCATACCGATGCCAAGTCCTCTGGCCTGGGCGGGATTACGCATGTTCAACGCCTGGCCCTGCCAGATAATGGCGCCCGAGTCGGGTTGCGTGACGCCATAGATGATCTTCATCAAGGTGCTTTTGCCCGCGCCGTTTTCACCGAGCAGTGCGTGAATCTCACCGGGCGCGATGGTTAAATCGATGGCATCGTTGGCCAGACAACCGGGATATCGCTTGCTGATGGCGCTTAGTTGCAGACGCGGAACTGAGGCGGGGTTGGGCATGACAGACTCGAATTGTAAGGTGGGTCGCCAGTGGATAAAGCAATTTCCTGGCCATTGAGTCAGCTTTTTCGCGTTCTTGCCGATTGTGGCGCTGGCTAGGCGTAATTTCCGCCAGTTGCTGACCTGCAGATGGGTAATTCGAACGTTGCAGGCACCAATTCAGGGCGTGGGCGGCGATAGACGGCTCAATATCGCGCGATTGAACAAAAAACGTACAATCTCCGCGCGGCCCGGTGGTTCAAGCCTCCACGACACCCTTGCACCTGTTATCCACAGATTGTTCCACAGTAAATGTGCTTAAGCCGCGAGGAGGGATATAAGCAGCTTGAGGGTTGGTTCCACAGGCGATAAGCGCTGCTAAATCGCTGTATCAATGGCACTTTTCATTATTTGACGAGTGCCTGGGCAAAAAATGATCAGACGGCTGCAAGCCATATCTGCAAAGGCTCACAGCCGTATGTGCTCAGGTTATCCACAGCCGGATGCACAGTAGTTGTGGGCAAAATGAGAGAGTGCTGTAGGACCGGCTTTAACCGGGAGGGCAATTGATGAAAGGCTCGCGACTGAAGTCGCTCCTACGGTCGCTTCTACGGCTTATTTGCGGGCAAACCTCCAGCGGTTATTCAAAATCTCGCCGCAACAAGATTCGGCCGCGACTCAGATCCGCCAGCATCCGCTGCAGGGTTTCCACTTGCTCGGGGCCCACCGCGATCGACAGCTCGACGCCATTGGCGGTGAAATCCTCGCTCTGCACCAATCCATTGAGTTCCGCCACGCGCAGCTTCACCAGCGGCAACTCGGCGAAGCTGCATCCCAGGTTCAGTGACACACGGTTGATCAACGGCAGACGCTCGGCCTGTTGCAGGCATTTATTGGCGCCGCCGCCATAAGCTCGCGCCAGGCCGCCGGTGCCCAATTGGATGCCGCCGTACCAGCGGATGACCAGCACCACGACCTGATCGAAATCCTGCGCTTCGATGGCCGCAAGAATCGGGCGTCCGGCAGTGCCGCCGGGTTCTCCATCGTCATTGCTGCGGTATTGGTCGGCGAGTTTCCAGGCCCAGCAATTGTGCGTGGCATCGGCAATGCTGTGCTGCTCGATGAACGCCTGAGCGTCGGCCGGGCTGGCGATGGGAGCGGCGAGGGTGATGAAGCGGCTCTTGCGAATCTCTTCACGAAATTCACAAGGGCCAACCAGCGTAAAAGGCATGCGTGTTTTCCAGCTGTGGACAGGGTTGCGTCAGGTCAGGCGGTCGGCGGGGTGAGGCCGCAGCCTTTGAGGATGATACGAATCAGATTGTCGCTGGCAACTTCCATATCCTGCTTGGTCAGGCGCGTGCGCCCGGTCACCTGGCAGATTTGCGTGGCAAAGTCGGCGTAATGCTGGGTGCTGCCCCACAACAGGAAGATCAGATGCACCGGATCGACCGGGTCCATCTTGCCAGTATCTATCCAGGCCTGGAAAACCGCCGCGCGGCCTTTGAACCAGGTTTGATAATCCTGACTGAAATATTCATTCAAACATTCGCCGCCACTGATGATTTCCATCGCGAAGATCCGCGAAGCCTGCGGCTGACGGCGGGAAAATTCCATCTTGGCGCGGATGTAGCGGCTCAACGCCTGGGCCGGATCATCTTCAACGCTGAGGTTATTGAAGGTGCTGTCCCACAACTCGATGATATTGCTCAGCACCGCGATATACAGCCCAAGCTTGTTGGTGAAGTAGTAATGCAGGTTGGCTTTGGGCAGCCCGGCGTTGAGCGCGATGGTGTTCATGCTGGTGCCTTTGAACCCGTGACGAGCGAATTCGTCTTCGGCAGCCTGGATGATCGTCTCTTCGTTTTTCTGCCGAATACGGCTGGCCGGTTTGTTGCCGTGAGTGCTGTGCGCTGGGACTTCGAGGGTCATGGGCAGTTCCGAACAGATCAAGGTGTGCGACGGGTGAACAGATAGCGCACCCGCGACGATCCGACAAGCGTTGGCAGAGGAAAATTATTGTCGTCGCTGCTCAATGCTTCAGCGATTCCAGCTCCGCTTCAGGATTTTTTTCCAGCGCCGTGGACTTGTCCTCAGGCAGCAACAGGCACATGACGATGGCTGTAATGCCGCCGCTGGTGATTGCCGAATCAAACAGGTTCTGCACCAGCTTGGGCATCAGGTGCAACAGCGCGGGTTGCGCGGCGATACCCAGCCCGACACCAAACGACGTAGCAATGATCAACATACTGCGGCGATCCAGCGGTGCCTGGGACAGAATGCGTACGCCGGCGGCCGCCACGCTGCCAAACATCACCAGGGTCGCGCCGCCCAGCACCGGCTTGGGAATTTGCTGAAGCATGGCGCCGATGGTGGGGAACAGGCCGAGCATGAACAGCACGACGCCGATGTACAGGCCAACGTAGCGACTGGCCACGCCGGTCAGCTGGATCACGCCGTTATTCTGGGCAAAAGTGGTATTGGGGAATGCGCTGAAGGTCGCCGCAATCATGCAGCTGAAACCATCGCCCAACACGCCGCCTTTCAGCCGCGCGATGTAGCTTGGGCCCGTGATGGGTTGACGGGCGAGCATGCAATTGGCGGTCAGGTCGCCGACGGTTTCGATGGTGCTGATCAGATAAATCAGCGCGACCGGCAGGAAAGCGGTCCAGTCAAACGCGAAACCGAACTTGAAAGGAATGGGCACGCTGATCAACGGCACGTCGCTGATGGAATGCGGAACCAGTTTGCCGCTGAACCAGGCCGCAACACAGCCAACCGCGAGGCCGATAATAATCGCCGACAAGCGAATCCACGGCGTATTGGAACGGTTGAGCAGGATGATCACCAGCAATACGAAACCACCCAGCGCCAGGTTAAGCGGCTCACCGAAATCCGGCGCATTGAAGCCGCCGCCCAGATCGGTCACGCCGACCTTGATCAGGCTGACACCAATCAAGGTGATCACGATGCCGGTCACCAGCGGCGTGATGACTCGACGCAACTGGCCGATGAAGCGGCTCAACACGATCTGCACCAGAGCGCGGAAAAAGCACACGCCGAAGATCATCGCCATGATGTCTTCCGGGCTGCCGCCGCGCTGTTTAACCATGAATCCTGCAGACAACACCGCGCCCAGGAAGGCGAAACTGGTGCCTTGCAGGCAAATCATCCCCGCGCCGATGCCGAACGGTCGGCGCGCCTGAATGAATGTGCCGACCCCGGAAACCATCAGCGCCATGCTGATCAAATACGGCATATAAGCGTTCAGCCCCAACGCCGAACCAATCACCAGCGGCGGGGTAATGATGCCGACAAAACTGGCCAGCACATGCTGCAACGCGGCGAGGATGGCGGGCGCAGGTTTCGGGCGGTCATTCAAACCGTAGATCAGGTCGTTATTGGGTGCGGCGTCCGGTTGCATGGCGTGTTCTCGAGGTGGGTGGCACAACACCTCTGCAAAAAGCTGTCCAACTGCTCAGGTTATTGTTGGTTGTTCATGGGTATTGTCTTGTTAATCAACTGGATAAGAATGGTCTTCTTCGCGCTGAGGGCTGTTGTTTGCCTGCGCCAGCGCTCTGGAATGTTTCATCGCGTAGCAGCGAGCGTTTCAAGAAAGCTTTCCAGCACTAAATGAGGGCGACGGCCTTTGCGGGTAACGGACACCAGACTCAGATCGTAAAAACGGGCGCCGGGCTTCAAGGCTCGCAGCCGGCCTTGTTGCACCCAGAAGCTCGCATAGTGATCGGGCAGATAGCCGATGTAACGACCGGTCAGGATCAAGAACGCCATTCCTTCGCGATCCGAAGCACTGGCCGTGCAGTTGAGCGCCTGGTAATGCGCCTGGATTTCACCGGGCAGGCGGAAGGTTGGCGCGATGGCGTCTTGCGCGGCGAGTCGTTCGTCATCCAGTGCCGCATCTTCCATATAGAAGAGCGGATGGCCCACCGCGCAATAAAGCAGCGACCGTTCGCTGTACAGCGCCTGATATTCCAGCCCGGACAATGCGCTCGCCTGCGGAACGACGCCGACATGCAGTCGTCCGTCGAGCACGCCTTGTTCCACTTCATTGGGTGCGATCATGCGAATGTTGATGTGCACATCCGGGCCGCGCTCCTTGAGCTGGGCGAGGGCGTGAGTGATACGCATGTGGGGCAGGGTCACCAGATTGTCGGTGAGTCCGATATTCAACTCGCCGCGCAGATGCAGGTGCAGGCCGTTTACCTCTGTACGAAAACTCTCCAAGGCGCTGAGTAATTGCAGAGCCGAGTGGTAAACCTCACGACCTTCTTCGGTCAGGGAAAACCCCGCACGACCGCGTTGGCACAATCGCAGGCCTAGTCGCTGCTCAAGATCGCTCATCTGCTGGCTGATGGCGGAGCGGCCGATGCCGAGCACGCTTTCCGCAGCGGAGAAACCTCCGGCCTCGACTACGCTTCTGAAGATACGCAACAGGCGGATATCAAAATCGCTGACTTGGGCCAGCGGATCGGGGCGGCGGATGCTCATAGTTTAGTGGTCACTGAACTGAAGATCATAAATGTTGGGTTTTCTCGACTGTATCCCCGTGGCAACTTAGCTGCAATCACGCGTTTTCTTCCGTCTTACCGCTTACGCATCTGCGAGGTCCGTTCCGATGAATATGCTCGAATCGTCCGACATGTCTATTGCCAGCCAGTTGAAGCTCGATGCTCACTGGATGCCCTACACGGCGAATCGCAATTTCCAACGCGATCCGCGCATGATCGTGGCAGCGCAAGGCAGCTATCTGACAGACGACAAAGGCCGCAAGATCTACGACGGTTTGTCGGGGCTGTGGACGTGTGGCGCCGGGCATACCCGCAAAGAGATTCAGGAAGCGGTTTCCAAACAGCTGGGCATTCTCGATTACTCGCCCGCCTTCCAGTTTGGTCATCCACTCTCGTTCCAGTTGGCCGAGAAGATCACCGAGCTGACGCCGGGCAATCTCAATCACGTCTTCTATACCAACTCCGGCTCCGAATGCGCTGACACTGCGGTGAAGATGGTCCGTGCTTACTGGCGCCTGAAAGGCCAGGCGAGCAAGACCAAAATGATCGGTCGCGCCCGGGGTTATCACGGCGTCAACATTGCGGGCACCAGCCTGGGTGGCGTCAACGGCAACCGTAAAATGTTCGGCCAGTTGATGGACGTCGACCATTTGCCGCACACCTTGCTGGCCAGCAATGGCTATTCCAAAGGTATGCCGGAAGCGGGTGGTATCGCGCTGGCCGATGAAATGCTCAAGCTGATCGAGCTGCACGACGCGTCGAACATCGCCGCAGTGATCGTCGAACCGATGGCAGGCTCCGCTGGGGTGATCGTTCCGCCCCAGGGTTATCTGAAGCGTCTGCGGGAAATCTGCGACCAGCACAACATCCTGCTGATCTTTGACGAAGTGATTACCGGATTCGGGCGTACCGGTTCGATGTTCGGTGCTGACAGCTTCGGCGTGACGCCGGACCTGATGTGTATCGCCAAGCAAATCACCAATGGCGCGATCCCGATGGGCGCGGTGATTGCCAGCAGCGAGATCTATCAAACATTCATGAACCAGCCGACGCCTGAGTACGCCGTTGAATTTCCACACGGTTACACCTATTCGGCGCACCCGGTTGCGTGTGCGGCGGGCATCGCGGCGCTGGATCTGCTGCAGCGGGAAAATCTGGTGCAGCAGGCTGCCGAAATTGCTCCGCATTTCGAAAGCGCTTTGCATGGCATCAAGGGCACCAAGAACGTTGTCGATATCCGCAACTACGGCCTGGCCGGCGCGATTCAGATTGCCCCCCGTGATGGCGATGCCATCGTGCGTCCTTTCGAAGCGGGCATGAAGCTGTGGAAAGCAGGCTTCTATGTGCGTTTTGGCGGCGATACCCTGCAGTTCGGGCCAACCTTCAACAGCAAGGCTGCCGATCTGGATCGTATGTTCGACGCCGTGGGCGAAGCGCTCAATCAGGTCGACTGATTCGCCGGTCGCCTTGCATCCCTTCTATATAAGGCAGGCGCGGATACGTTCGCGCCTGTGTACACCTTCGGAGTTAATTCATGAGCAGCATTCAACATTTGATCAATGGCGAATTTGTCACTGATACCGAGCGCACAGCCGACGTTTTCAATCCATCGACCGGCCAGGCAATCCATAAAGTGCCTCTGGCCAGTCGTGAAACGATGCAGAAGGCTATCGATGCTGCCAAGGCCGCGTTCCCGGCCTGGCGCAACACGCCTGCGGCCAAGCGCGCCCAGGTCATGTTTCGTTTCAAGCTGCTGCTGGAACAAAACGAAGGCCGTATCGCTCAGTTGATCAGTGAAGAACACGGCAAGACGATCGAGGATGCAGCGGGTGAGTTGAAACGCGGCATAGAAAACGTTGAGTACGCCTGCGCCGCGCCGGAAATTCTCAAGGGTGAGTACAGCCGCAACGTTGGCCCGAATATCGATGCGTGGTCCGACTTCCAGCCACTGGGCGTGGTTGCCGGCATCACGCCGTTCAACTTCCCGGCCATGGTTCCGCTGTGGATGTATCCATTGGCGATTGCCTGCGGTAACTGCTTCATCCTCAAGCCTTCGGAACGTGATCCAAGTTCCACGCTGCTGATTGCCCAGCTGTTGCATGAAGCCGGTTTGCCTAAGGGCGTGCTTAACGTGGTGCATGGTGACAAGACCGCGGTTGATGCGCTGATCGAAGCCCCGGAAGTCAAAGCGCTGAGTTTCGTGGGCTCCACGCCGATCGCCGAGTACATCTATAAAGAAGGCGCGGCACGTGGCAAGCGCGTCCAGGCATTGGGCGGGGCGAAGAACCACGCAGTGCTGATGCCGGATGCGGATCTGGACAATGCGGTCAGCGCCTTGATGGGCGCGGCCTATGGATCGTGCGGCGAGCGCTGCATGGCCATTTCCGTCGCAGTCTGCGTGGGTGATCAGATCGCGGATGCGCTGGTTGCCAAGCTGGTTCCACAGATTGGCGCACTGAAAATCGGTGCGGGTACCACGTGCGGTCTGGATATGGGGCCGCTGGTTACCGGGCAGCATCGCGATAAGGTCAGCGGCTATATAGAAGACGGCGTGCAATCGGGGGCCAAGCTGGTTGTCGACGGTCGCGGTCTGAGTGTGACTGGCAATGAAGATGGCTTCTTTATGGGTGGTTGCCTGTTTGATCAGGTAACGCCGGAGATGCGCATCTATAAGGAAGAGATCTTCGGACCAGTGCTGTGCATCGTGCGCGTCGACAGTCTTGAGCAAGCCATGCAGCTGATCAACGATCACGAATATGGCAATGGAACCTGCATCTTTACCCGTGACGGGGAAGCGGCGCGGTTGTTCTGCGACGAGATCGAAGTGGGTATGGTTGGCGTTAACGTGCCGCTTCCGGTTCCGGTTGCTTATCACAGCTTTGGTGGCTGGAAGCGTTCACTGTTTGGCGACCTACACGCTTATGGTCCGGATGGCGTGCGCTTCTATACCCGGCGCAAGGCGATTACTCAGCGCTGGCCGCAACGGGCGAGCCATGAGGCATCGCAGTTCGCGTTCCCTAGCTTATAAGCAATGAAGAGGGGCGGGCCGCGAGGCCCGCCCCTTTGCTTTTAAGGGGTTTCAGATAGATATTACAAAATGATGAAATTAACGGTTGACGGCCTCTCGAATCTGTCTATAATTTGCACCTCTTCCGGAGCAGATGAAACGGAAAACTCCTTGGTAATCAAGTAGTTAGCCGGTTTGATTGGCGAGGAAGAGGTTTCGATGAGTTGATCGAAAGCGGTGAAAAAAGGTGGTTGACAGCAGATTGTAACGCTGTAGAATTCGCCTCCCGCTCACGAGCAACGCGAAGTTGATCGAAGCGCAAGTGGTTGAAGTTGCAAAGGAAACTTTGAAAACTTCGAAAAATAACCGCTTGACAGTAACTGGTGCTGCTGTAGAATGCGCGCCTCGGTTGAGACGAAAGAATCAACCCACCGCTCTTTAACAATTGAATCAAGCAATTCGTGTGGGTGCTTGCGCTGTCAGACTGAAGTCAACTGATTATCAGCATCGTAAGTTACTCCGCGAGAAATCAAAGAAATAACCAACGATTGCTGAGCCAAGTTTAGGGTTTTCTCAAAACCCAAAGATGTTTGAACTGAAGAGTTTGATCATGGCTCAGATTGAACGCTGGCGGCAGGCCTAACACATGCAAGTCGAGCGGCAGCACGGGTACTTGTACCTGGTGGCGAGCGGCGGACGGGTGAGTAATGCCTAGGAATCTGCCTGGTAGTGGGGGATAACGCTCGGAAACGGACGCTAATACCGCATACGTCCTACGGGAGAAAGCAGGGGACCTTCGGGCCTTGCGCTATCAGATGAGCCTAGGTCGGATTAGCTAGTTGGTGGGGTAATGGCTCACCAAGGCGACGATCCGTAACTGGTCTGAGAGGATGATCAGTCACACTGGAACTGAGACACGGTCCAGACTCCTACGGGAGGCAGCAGTGGGGAATATTGGACAATGGGCGAAAGCCTGATCCAGCCATGCCGCGTGTGTGAAGAAGGTCTTCGGATTGTAAAGCACTTTAAGTTGGGAGGAAGGGCCGTTACCTAATACGTATCGGTTTTGACGTTACCGACAGAATAAGCACCGGCTAACTCTGTGCCAGCAGCCGCGGTAATACAGAGGGTGCAAGCGTTAATCGGAATTACTGGGCGTAAAGCGCGCGTAGGTGGTTTGTTAAGTTGAATGTGAAATCCCCGGGCTCAACCTGGGAACTGCATGCAAAACTGGCAAGCTAGAGTATGGTAGAGGGTGGTGGAATTTCCTGTGTAGCGGTGAAATGCGTAGATATAGGAAGGAACACCAGTGGCGAAGGCGACCACCTGGACTGATACTGACACTGAGGTGCGAAAGCGTGGGGAGCAAACAGGATTAGATACCCTGGTAGTCCACGCCGTAAACGATGTCAACTAGCCGTTGGGAGCCTTGAGCTCTTAGTGGCGCAGCTAACGCATTAAGTTGACCGCCTGGGGAGTACGGCCGCAAGGTTAAAACTCAAATGAATTGACGGGGGCCCGCACAAGCGGTGGAGCATGTGGTTTAATTCGAAGCAACGCGAAGAACCTTACCAGGCCTTGACATCCAATGAATCTGCCAGAGATGGCGGAGTGCCTTCGGGAGCATTGAGACAGGTGCTGCATGGCTGTCGTCAGCTCGTGTCGTGAGATGTTGGGTTAAGTCCCGTAACGAGCGCAACCCTTGTCCTTAGTTACCAGCACGTAATGGTGGGCACTCTAAGGAGACTGCCGGTGACAAACCGGAGGAAGGTGGGGATGACGTCAAGTCATCATGGCCCTTACGGCCTGGGCTACACACGTGCTACAATGGTCGGTACAGAGGGTTGCCAAGCCGCGAGGTGGAGCTAATCCCAGAAAACCGATCGTAGTCCGGATCGCAGTCTGCAACTCGACTGCGTGAAGTCGGAATCGCTAGTAATCGCGAATCAGAATGTCGCGGTGAATACGTTCCCGGGCCTTGTACACACCGCCCGTCACACCATGGGAGTGGGTTGCACCAGAAGTAGCTAGTCTAACCTTCGGGGGGACGGTTACCACGGTGTGATTCATGACTGGGGTGAAGTCGTAACAAGGTAGCCGTAGGGGAACCTGCGGCTGGATCACCTCCTTAATCGAAGACCTTAGCTGTAGCGTAAGTTCCCACACGAATTGCTTGATTCATTGAAGAAGACGATTAGAAGCAGCTTTAAGCTCCACGCTGATAGCTCAGGCTAGCGGCTACAAGCTCGAAATTGGGTCTGTAGCTCAGTTGGTTAGAGCGCACCCCTGATAAGGGTGAGGTCGGCAGTTCGAATCTGCCCAGACCCACCAATTTTGTGTGGGAAACGCCTGTAGAAATACGGGGCCATAGCTCAGCTGGGAGAGCGCCTGCCTTGCACGCAGGAGGTCAACGGTTCGATCCCGTTTGGCTCCACCACTTACTGCTTCTGTTGCCTGTAAAGCTTAGAAATGAGCATTCCATCGTGTGATGGTGAATGTTGATTTCTAGTCTTTGATTAGATCGTTCTTTAAAAATTTGGGTATGTGATAGAAATATAGACTGGTAGCCACTTTCACTGGTGGGTATCAGGCTAAGGTAAAATGTGTGAGTTGCTCTTAAGTGAGCAAGCGTACGAATTTTCGGCGAATGTCGTCTTCACAGTATAACCAGATTGCTTGGGGTTATATGGTCAAGTGAAGAAGCGCATACGGTGGATGCCTTGGCAGTCAGAGGCGATGAAAGACGTGGTAGCCTGCGAAAAGCTTCGGGGAGTCGGCAAACAGACTGTGATCCGGAGATGTCTGAATGGGGGAACCCAGCCATCATAAGATGGTTACCTTACACTGAATACATAGGTGTATGGAGCGAACCAGGGGAACTGAAACATCTAAGTACCCTGAGGAAAAGAAATCAACCGAGATTCCCTTAGTAGTGGCGAGCGAACGGGGACCAGCCCTTAAGTTATCTTGAGATTAGCGGAACGCTCTGGAAAGTGCGGCCATAGTGGGTGATAGCCCTGTACGCGAAAATCTCTTGGTAATGAAATCGAGTAGGACGGGGCACGAGAAACCTTGTCTGAACATGGGGGGACCATCCTCCAAGGCTAAATACTACTGACTGACCGATAGTGAACTAGTACCGTGAGGGAAAGGCGAAAAGAACCCCGGAGAGGGGAGTGAAATAGATCCTGAAACCGTATGCGTACAAGCAGTGGGAGCCCACTTTGTTGGGTGACTGCGTACCTTTTGTATAATGGGTCAGCGACTTATTTTCAGTGGCGAGCTTAACCGAATAGGGGAGGCGTAGCGAAAGCGAGTCTTAATAGGGCGTCTAGTCGCTGGGAATAGACCCGAAACCGGGCGATCTATCCATGGGCAGGTTGAAGGTTGGGTAACACTAACTGGAGGACCGAACCGACTACCGTTGAAAAGTTAGCGGATGACCTGTGGATCGGAGTGAAAGGCTAATCAAGCTCGGAGATAGCTGGTTCTCCTCGAAAGCTATTTAGGTAGCGCCTCATGTATCACTGTAGGGGGTAGAGCACTGTTTCGGCTAGGGGGTCATCCCGACTTACCAAACCGATGCAAACTCCGAATACCTACAAGTGCCGAGCATGGGAGACACACGGCGGGTGCTAACGTCCGTCGTGAAAAGGGAAACAACCCAGACCGTCAGCTAAGGTCCCAAAGTTATGGTTAAGTGGGAAACGATGTGGGAAGGCTTAGACAGCTAGGAGGTTGGCTTAGAAGCAGCCACCCTTTAAAGAAAGCGTAATAGCTCACTAGTCGAGTCGGCCTGCGCGGAAGATGTAACGGGGCTCAAACCATACACCGAAGCTACGGGTATCACCTTCGGGTGATGCGGTAGAGGAGCGTTCTGTAAGCCTGTGAAGGTGAGTTGAGAAGCTTGCTGGAGGTATCAGAAGTGCGAATGCTGACATGAGTAACGATAATGGGTGTGAAAAACACCCACGCCGAAAGACCAAGGTTTCCTGCGCAACGTTAATCGACGCAGGGTTAGTCGGTCCCTAAGGCGAGGCTGAAAAGCGTAGTCGATGGAAAACAGGTTAATATTCCTGTACTTCTGGTTACTGCGATGGAGGGACGGAGAAGGCTAGGCCAGCTTGGCGTTGGTTGTCCAAGTTTAAGGTGGTAGGCTGGAATCTTAGGTAAATCCGGGATTCTAAGGCCGAGAGCTGATGACGAGTGCACTTTTAGTGCGCGAAGTGGTTGATGCCATGCTTCCAAGAAAAGCTTCTAAGCTTCAGGTAACCAGGAACCGTACCCCAAACCGACACAGGTGGTTGGGTAGAGAATACCAAGGCGCTTGAGAGAACTCGGGTGAAGGAACTAGGCAAAATGGCACCGTAACTTCGGGAGAAGGTGCGCCGGTGGAGGTGAAGCATTTACTGCGTAAGCCCCTGCTGGTCGAAGATACCAGGCCGCTGCGACTGTTTATTAAAAACACAGCACTCTGCAAACACGAAAGTGGACGTATAGGGTGTGACGCCTGCCCGGTGCCGGAAGGTTAATTGATGGGGTTAGCTAACGCGAAGCTCTTGATCGAAGCCCCGGTAAACGGCGGCCGTAACTATAACGGTCCTAAGGTAGCGAAATTCCTTGTCGGGTAAGTTCCGACCTGCACGAATGGCGTAACGATGGCGGCGCTGTCTCCACCCGAGACTCAGTGAAATTGAAATCGCTGTGAAGATGCAGTGTATCCGCGGCTAGACGGAAAGACCCCGTGAACCTTTACTATAGCTTTGCACTGGACTTTGAATTTGCTTGTGTAGGATAGGTGGGAGGCTTTGAAGCGTGGACGCCAGTCTGCGTGGAGCCAACCTTGAAATACCACCCTGGCAACTTTGAGGTTCTAACTCAGGTCCGTTATCCGGATCGAGGACAGTGTATGGTGGGTAGTTTGACTGGGGCGGTCTCCTCCTAAAGAGTAACGGAGGAGTACGAAGGTGCGCTCAGACCGGTCGGAAATCGGTCGTAGAGTATAAAGGCAAAAGCGCGCTTGACTGCGAGACAGACACGTCGAGCAGGTACGAAAGTAGGTCTTAGTGATCCGGTGGTTCTGTATGGAAGGGCCATCGCTCAACGGATAAAAGGTACTCCGGGGATAACAGGCTGATACCGCCCAAGAGTTCATATCGACGGCGGTGTTTGGCACCTCGATGTCGGCTCATCACATCCTGGGGCTGAAGCCGGTCCCAAGGGTATGGCTGTTCGCCATTTAAAGTGGTACGCGAGCTGGGTTTAGAACGTCGTGAGACAGTTCGGTCCCTATCTGCCGTGGACGTTTGAGATTTGAGAGGGGCTGCTCCTAGTACGAGAGGACCGGAGTGGACGAACCTCTGGTGTTCCGGTTGTCACGCCAGTGGCATTGCCGGGTAGCTATGTTCGGAATAGATAACCGCTGAAAGCATCTAAGCGGGAAACTAGCCTCAAGATGAGATCTCACTGGGACCTTGAGTCCCCTGAAGGGCCGTCGAAGACTACGACGTTGATAGGCAGGGTGTGTAAGCGCTGTGAGGCGTTGAGCTAACCTGTACTAATTGCCCGTGAGGCTTGACCATATAACACCCAAGCAATTTGCGACTCGAAAGAGACAGATTGCGGTGACTGTGAAGACGACACGAACCGAAAGTTCGGACGCACACAAATGACACCTGACTATCACATACCCGATTTGCCGAAACGTCGAAAGACGCGTCGGTACCCGAATTTCTTGACGACCATAGAGCATTGGAACCACCTGATCCCATCCCGAACTCAGCAGTGAAACGATGCATCGCCGATGGTAGTGTGGGGTTTCCCCATGTGAGAGTAGGTCATCGTCAAGATTGAATTCCAGAACCCCTGATCGCTTACGCGTTCAGGGGTTTTGTTTGTCTGCTCGGAAAATCCATTGGTTATTGCGCGGCACATCTTCGGTAAACCCTGATTAAAACTCTATCGAGTTTCTATGCATTGCCAGCGGGCATGGCTATGATGCGTGCCTCATTAACAGGCGATTTCTAAATGCTGACGTTGTTGAAGCTTCTTAAGGATGGAAAATTTCATTCCGGGCAGGATCTGGGTGGGGCTCTCGGAGTAAGTCGAAGCGCCGTTTGGAAGCAGTTGCAGCAGTTGGAGATCGCTCTAGGTATTGAGGTACATAAAGTGCGGGGCCGAGGTTACAAGTTGGCACGCCCGATCTCCCTGCTTGATGGCGCCGAGATCCAGGCTGCGACGCCTTCTCTGGGCTGGCCTGTTCAACTATTTGATTCGGTAGACTCGACGAACGCAGCCGCCATGAGGTTTATCGCTTCAAAGTCTCCATTGCCCCTGGTTGTATTGGCTGAGCGCCAGACCGCTGGAAGAGGGCGGCGAGGACGTAAATGGGTGAGTCCGTTCGGCGAGAACATTTACTACAGCCTCGCACTCCGGATCGAGGGCGGGATGCGCCAGCTCGAAGGTCTTAGTCTGCTGGTGGGATTGGCGGTCCTGAAAACTCTTCGCGAGAGCGGGGTGAAGGCTGCCGGCCTCAAGTGGCCCAATGACGTTCTGGTGGGGCGGCGCAAAATCGCTGGTGTTTTGCTGGAGCTATTGGGTGATCCTGCGGACGTATGTCACGTAGTCGTCGGAGTAGGGATCAACGTGAACATGCGGGCCTCGGATGAAGTCGATCAAGAATGGACGTCAGTTCATATAGAGGCTGGTGTCCCTTCCAATCGAAACGAACTGGTGGCCAGGCTAAGTGCCAACATCGCTGCATATCTGGCTGTGCATCAGGTGCAAGGGTTTGGCGCGTATATGGCGGAATGGGAAGAGAACCACCTCTGGCAAGGCCGCGCAGTTACTCTTCTCGCTGGTTCTGAGGCAATAGAGGGTATTGTGTTGGGGATTGATGCTCAGGGAGCCCTGCAGTTGCGGGTTGGTGACGATAAGAAAAGCTACAGTGGTGGCGAGCTCAGCCTGAGGTTGCGTAATGATACTTGAGCTGGATTGTGGAAATAGCTTCATAAAATGGCGAGTGATTGCCAATGGTGACTCTGGGCCTGCATCTGGACCTGCAGTAGGTGGAGTGGCGGACTCTGACGACGCGCTCATCGCTACGCTTTCTGAGTTATCTGCTGTGACGTTAACTCAGTGTCGGCTGGTGAGTGTTCGCACCCGCGAAGAAACGAATAAACTAATTTTGGCGCTCGCTTCAAGGTTTGCAATTGATGCTGTGTGCGCCGCGCCGGCTTTAGCACTTGCGGGTGTCGAGAACGGATACGATGACTATCAGCTTTTAGGTCTGGATAGATGGCTGGCGTTGGTAGGGGCTTACCAGCTCGCAGGAAAAGCCTGTCTTGTCCTCGATCTGGGCACTGCCGTGACAAGCGATTTCGTCACGGCTGATGGACTGCATCTCGGTGGATTCATTTGCCCCGGCATGACGTTAATGCGCAGCCAGCTCAAGAACCATACGCGCCGCATTCGCTACGATGATATGGATGCCAAGCGGTCACTGGCTAGCTACTCCCCCGGACGTTCGACAGTTGAGGCGGTGGAGCGCGGTTGCCATCTTATGCTGAAGGGTTTTGCTGCCACCCAGTTGGAGATGGCCCGCCAGTATTGGGGGGAGGATTTCGTGATTTTTGTAACTGGAGGGGATGCGGGTCTGGTTAGTGAATCGTTGCCAGGGGCGTGGCTTATGCCGGATCTCATCTTTGTCGGACTTGCGCTGGCCTGCCCTTTGCCTTGAGGTTTATATGCGTTGGTTGTTTTTGCTATTGCTGATGTTAAATGCTTTTTACTATATCTGGCATCAACAAGAAGCGCCTTTGCGAGCCAAGGAAGTATTGCCTTTATCGCTATATAGGGCAGAGCGACAGGATATCCATCTTCTGAGTGAATCGGATGCTTCTCGCGAGATGGGGGCGTTACAAAGTAATGCTGAAGAAAAATGTCTTTACTTGGGTGGGTTGCCTGGCCAGGAAGAGGCTCGTACCGTTGAGCAGCGCCTGATCAGCCTGGACATCCAGTCTCAATTTCAGGCGTTGCAATCGGGTGGTCAAAATACCTATTGGCTGAAAATAGCTCCAGGCAGCCGGCGCCTGGTTGATCAGGAGCTGCTGGTGGGCCTTGTTCATGACTTCCCTCAGCTGAAAAACAAAATTATGTTGTGTTCAGGCATTGCAACGGCCGATTAGTTTGCATAGAATGGCGCCCGCTCAGCAGCGTAGGGTTAGTTCCTAGTAACTGCCGAGCGACAGTCAGCGTTTGTAACCTCAGGTTTTTAATGAGAAAAAGGTTGACAGAAGGGTAGCATGAGTTGAAAATGCTGCCTCGTTCAGGAGGGGTTCCCGAGCGGCCAAAGGGATCAGACTGTAAATCTGACGTCTACGACTTCGAAGGTTCGAATCCTTCCCCCTCCACCAAATTTAAGCCTAAGCAGCAAGTTAGGCGGGTGTAGTTTAGTGGTAGAACCTCAGCCTTCCAAGCTGATGATGCGGGTTCGATTCCCGCCACCCGCTCCAAATTTGCTGTTTGTGCAAAGTGTTTCGCTCTTGTAGCTCAGTTGGTAGAGCACACCCTTGGTAAGGGTGAGGTCAGCGGTTCGAATCCGCTCAAGAGCTCCATATTAAGGCAGATATGAAAATATCTGCCTTTGTTTTAATCAGTGATTCGTTTGTTGTTGTCTTGCGAAGGCTGAAAGTAAGTGTCAAGGTTTAAGATGTTTCTGATGTTGTTGCCCGTTTATGACGTGCTTTTTGTTTGGCGGCTTTTCAGGTGGCGAGTTAAATGGGTGTGTGGCGGTGGTGAAGGTTGGGGTTGTTCGCCCTGTCTAGCTGTCGATCAGGCCTCAATCAGAAAAAGAGTTGTGAGGTTGTTGAAAAATTCTTGTTGGGCTGGCATAGTGGTCGGCCTGATTTTGCTTTTAGGTCAGTAGCTCAATTGGCAGAGCGACGGTCTCCAAAACCGTAGGTTGGGGGTTCGATTCCCTCCTGACCTGCCAGATTCATTAAATTGTGTCTGGCTTTCTTTTCACAGGATCTCCGTAGATGACTCCCAAGACTGAAGTCCAAGACTCACGCTTCGATATGCTTAAGTGGCTGCTCGTGGTCGTGTTGGTGGTCGTAGGTGTCGTCGGTAATCAGTATTACTCGGCTCAACCGATCCTGTACCGTGTTCTTGTACTGCTGGTGATCGCTGCTGCAGCTGCCTTTGTAGGGTTGCAGACGGTCAAGGGCAAGGCGTTCTTTGTTTTGGCAAAGGAAGCTCGCGCCGAGATTCGTAAAGTCGTGTGGCCTACTCGCCAAGAAACCACGCAGACCACTTTGATTGTAGTGGCTGTTGTACTGGTTATGGCGTTGCTGTTGTGGGGGCTTGATTCCCTGCTCGGCTGGCTTGTTTCCTTGATTGTTGGCTAAGGGTGTCCCGTGGCTAAGCGTTGGTACGTAGTGCATGCTTATTCGGGTTACGAAAAGCATGTAATGCGCTCGTTGATCGAGCGTGTGAAGCTGGCTGGCATGGAAGATGGCTTCGGCGAAATTCTGGTTCCCACTGAAGAAGTGGTTGAGATGCGTAACGGCCAGAAGCGCAAAAGTGAGCGTAAATTCTTCCCAGGCTATGTGTTGGTCCAGATGGACATGAACGAAGGGACTTGGCACTTGGTCAAGGATACCCCTCGCGTCATGGGTTTCATTGGCGGCACTGCTGATAAGCCAGCACCGATTACTGATAAAGAAGCCGATGCGATCCTGCGTCGCGTTGCTGATGGTAGCGACAAGCCGAAGCCTAAAACGCTGTTCGAGCCAGGTGAAGTTGTTCGCGTCACCGATGGTCCGTTCGCTGATTTTAATGGCACGGTTGAAGAAGTTAACTACGAGAAGAGCCGGATTCAGGTCGCGGTGCTCATTTTCGGTCGCTCTACTCCGGTAGAGCTTGAGTTCAGTCAGGTCGAAAAGGTCTAGCTGAGCGAGAATCCCACACCCCGTAGCCCTAGGCTGTGGGGTTTTTTCGTCACTGGGATAAACGTGCAAGTAACCGGGGAGCCTTGATTGGCGTTCGAACCCGTAACTGGAGTGCCTCATGGCCAAGAAAATTACCGCTTACATCAAGCTGCAAGTGAAAGCTGCTCAGGCTAACCCAAGCCCACCTGTTGGCCCGGCTCTGGGTCAGCATGGCGTGAATATCATGGAATTCTGCAAGGCCTTCAACGCCCGTACTCAGGGTATTGAGCCAGGTCTGCCGACTCCTGTGATCATCACTGTTTACAGTGACCGCAGCTTCACTTTCGAAACAAAAAGCACCCCTGCTTCGGTTCTGCTGAAGAAAGCTGCTGGTCTGACTAGCGGTTCGGCACGTCCGAACACCGTTAAAGTTGGCACCGTGACTCGTGCACAGCTGGAAGATATCGCTAAAGCAAAAAATGCGGATCTGACTGCTGCTGACATGGATGCGGCCGTGCGTACCATCGCCGGTTCCGCTCGTAGCATGGGCCTTAACGTGGAGGGTGTGTAAATGGCTAAGCTGACAAAGCGCCAAAAGGCTATCGCCGAAAAAATCGAGCCGGGCAAATCGTATAACTTCACAGACGCAGCAGCCCTGTTGGCTGAGCTGTCGACTGTCAAGTTCAGCGAGTCGGTTGATATCGCGGTAAACCTGGGTGTTGACCCACGTAAATCCGACCAGGTCGTTCGTAGCGCTACTGTGCTGCCACACGGCACTGGCAAGACTGTTCGCGTTGCAGTATTTACCCAAGGCCCGGCTGCTGAAGCTGCCTTGGCTGCTGGTGCTGATCGCGTTGGTATGGACGATCTGGCCGCCGAAATGAAAGCTGGCGATCTGAACTACGACGTCGTTATCGCTTCCCCGGATGCGATGCGTGTTGTGGGTCAGTTGGGTCAGATTCTCGGTCCACGTGGTCTGATGCCTAACCCTAAAGTCGGCACTGTTACTCCTGACGTTGCTAACGCCGTCAAGAATGCCAAGGCTGGTCAGGTTCGTTATCGCACCGACAAAAACGGCATCATCCACACTTCAGTTGGCAAGGTCGGTTTCGACGCAGTCAAACTGAAAGAAAACGTTGAAGCGCTGATCTCTGATCTGAAGCGTATCAAGCCAGCGTCTTCGAAAGGCATTTACGTCAAGCGCGTTACTTTGAGCACCACCATGGGCCCAGGTTTGGTTATCGACCAGGGTTCGTTGGACGCGTAAGACAAAATTGGCGTGTCAAAGCGCCAATGAAAGATTGGGGTCCCTGCCTGGCGGGGGCTATCCAAGACCGTAGGCGGCGCAAGTCTTAAACCTCAAGCCTACGCAGATGGTGCTCCCGGTTCCTTACCGAATCAGACACCAAAACGACATCCGGCCTCGGTTGGATGAAACGGTAACAAGCAGGAGTTAAACCCGTGGCAATTAAGCTTGAAGACAAGAAGGCCATCGTCGCTGAAGTCAACAAGGCTGCCCAAGTTGCTCTGTCCGCTGTCGTGGCTGATGCCCGTGGCGTAACAGTAAGCGCTATGACCGGACTCCGTAAAGAGGCTCGTGAAGCTGGCGTTTACGTACGTGTTGTACGTAACACCCTGCTCAAGCGCGCCGTTGCTGGCACTCAATATGACGTGCTCAACGACGTGTTCACTGGCCCGACCCTGGTTGCATTCTCTAACGAACATCCTGGCGCTGCTGCCCGTTTGTTCAAGGAATTCTCCAAAGGTCAGGATAAGTTCGAGATCAAGGCAGCTGCGTTCGAGGGCAAGTTCCTCGCGGCTAACCAGATCGACGTACTGGCAACCTTGCCGACCCGTGACGAAGCAATCTCCCAGCTGATGAGCGTGATTCAAGGCGCTACCAGCAAGTTGGCTCGTACTCTGGCGGCTATTCGCGATCAGAAAGAATCCGCAGCAGCCTAAGGCTGAGTGTTCCCTCTCGCGTATTTTTGTTTATTTTGATGGCCGCCTAGGCTGTCCCCCAATTCAGGAATTAGATTCATGTCTATCTCTCAAGAAGATATCCTCAACGCAGTTGGCGAAATGTCCGTTCTGCAGGTTGTTGAGCTGATCAAAGCCTTCGAAGAAAAGTTCGGTGTTACTGCCGCTGCTGCTTCTGCTGGTCCAGCTGCTGCTGCCGCTGTTGTTGAAGAGCAAACTGAATTCAACGTCATGCTGCTGGAAGCTGGCGAGAAGAAAGTTAACGTGATCAAGGCTGTACGTGAGCTGACCGGTCTGGGCTTGAAAGAAGCCAAGGCTGTAGTTGACGGCGCTCCAGGCATCGTTCTGGAAGCAGTTTCGAAAGACGCTGCTGACAAAGCCAAGGCTACCTTGGAAGAAGCAGGCGCTAAAGTCGAGCTGAAATAAGTACCGACTTTGAGTGTCCAGCCCAAGCGTTAAGCGAAAGGCTGATGGCTGGTGGCTCTTGCCACCGGCCTTTTTCCGTTATAGACGATTGGCTTGTACAACGTCTCTGACGTGCAAAAAAGCCACCGGAATGGTGGAGCAAACCACGGGGTTTGCACGATTTTCTGGCTGCTCCCGTCGGGGGGAGCCAAACAAGCAGGTGACCAAGCTGGGGAACGCTGATGGCTTACTCATATACTGAGAAAAAACGTATCCGCAAGGACTTTAGCAAGTTGCCGGACGTAATGGATGTGCCGTATCTCCTGGCCATCCAGCTGGATTCGTATCGCGAATTCCTGCAAGCGGGAGCTACCAAAGATCAGTTCCGCGACGTCGGTCTGCATGCAGCCTTCAAATCCGTTTTCCCGATCATCAGCTACTCCGGCAATGCTGCGCTGGAGTATGTAGGTTATCGCTTGGGCGAACCGGCATTTGATGTCAAAGAGTGCGTGCTGCGCGGTGTGACTTACGCTGTACCTCTGCGAGTCAAGGTTCGCTTGATCATTTTCGACAAAGAATCGTCGAACAAAGCGATCAAGGACATCAAAGAGCAAGAAGTCTACATGGGTGAAATCCCCCTGATGACTGAGAACGGTACCTTCGTTATCAACGGTACCGAGCGCGTTATCGTTTCCCAGCTGCACCGTTCGCCTGGCGTGTTCTTCGACCACGACCGTGGCAAGACGCACAGCTCCGGCAAACTGCTTTATTCCGCGCGTATCATTCCGTATCGCGGTTCGTGGTTGGACTTCGAGTTCGATCCGAAAGACTGCGTATTCGTTCGTATCGACCGTCGTCGCAAGCTGCCTGCGTCCGTGTTGCTGCGCGCGCTCGGTTATACGACTGAACAAGTGCTCGATGCTTTCTACACCACTAACGTTTTCCATGTGCAGGGTGAAAACCTTCGCCTGGAGCTGGTTCCTCAGCGTCTGCGTGGTGAAATTGCCGTTCTGGATATCCTGGACGACAAGGGTAAGGTCATCGTTGAGCAAGGCCGTCGTATTACCGCGCGCCACATCAACCAGCTGGAAAAAGCCGGGATCAAAGAGCTGGAAGTGCCTCTGGACTACGTCCTGGGTCGCACTACCGCCAAGGTCATCGTGCATCCAGCGACTGGCGAAATCATTGCCGAGTGCAACACCGAGCTGAACACCGAAATCCTGGGCAAAATTGCCAAGGCTCAGGTCGTTCGCATCGAAACGTTGTACACCAACGATATCGACTGTGGTCCATTCGTATCCGATACGTTGAAGATCGACTCCACCAGCAACCAACTGGAAGCTCTGGTAGAGATCTATCGCATGATGCGTCCAGGCGAGCCGCCTACCAAAGACGCAGCAGAAACCCTGTTCAACAACCTGTTCTTCAGCCCGGAGCGCTACGACCTCTCCGCTGTAGGCCGGATGAAGTTCAACCGTCGTATCGGTCGCACCGAGATCGAAGGTTCGGGCGTTCTGTGCAAAGAAGATATCGTTGCCGTTCTGAAGACGCTGGTTGATATCCGTAACGGTAAAGGCATCGTCGACGACATCGACCACTTGGGTAACCGTCGTGTTCGTTGTGTCGGCGAAATGGCCGAGAACCAGTTCCGTGTTGGCCTGGTGCGTGTTGAGCGTGCGGTCAAAGAGCGTCTGTCGATGGCAGAAAGCGAAGGCCTGATGCCTCAGGACCTGATCAACGCCAAGCCAGTCGCGGCAGCGGTCAAAGAGTTCTTCGGTTCCAGCCAGCTTTCCCAGTTCATGGACCAGAACAACCCGCTGTCCGAGATCACCCACAAGCGTCGTGTTTCTGCACTCGGCCCTGGCGGTTTGACTCGTGAACGCGCCGGCTTTGAAGTTCGAGACGTTCACCCGACGCACTACGGTCGTGTTTGCCCGATCGAAACGCCGGAAGGTCCGAACATCGGCCTGATCAACTCCCTGGCGGCCTATGCGCGCACCAACCAGTACGGTTTCCTCGAGAGCCCGTACCGTGTGGTGAAAGACGCACTGGTTACCGACGAGATCGTGTTCCTGTCGGCTATTGAAGAAGCGGATCACGTCATCGCCCAGGCTTCTGCGGCAATGAACGACAAGAAAGTTCTGATCGACGAGCTGGTAGCTGTTCGTCACTTGAACGAGTTCACCGTCAAGGCGCCGGAAGACGTCACCTTGATGGACGTTTCGCCGAAGCAGGTTGTATCGGTTGCGGCATCGCTTATCCCGTTCCTCGAGCACGATGACGCCAACCGTGCGTTGATGGGTTCGAACATGCAGCGTCAAGCTGTTCCGACCTTGCGTGCTGACAAGCCGCTGGTGGGTACGGGCATGGAGCGTAACGTAGCGCGTGACTCCGGTGTTTGCGTCGTGGCTCGTCGTGGCGGCGTTATCGACTCGGTTGATGCAAGCCGTATCGTGGTTCGTGTTGCTGATGATGAAGTTGAGACCGGTGAAGCCGGTGTCGACATCTACAACCTGACCAAATACACCCGCTCCAACCAGAACACCTGCATCAACCAGCGTCCGCTGGTGAGCAAGGGTGATCGGGTTGAGCGTAGCGACATCATGGCTGACGGTCCGTCCACCGATATGGGTGAGCTGGCTCTGGGTCAGAACATGCGCATCGCGTTCATGGCATGGAACGGCTTCAACTTCGAAGACTCCATCTGCCTGTCCGAGCGTGTTGTTCAGGAAGACCGCTTTACCACGATCCACATTCAGGAACTGACCTGTGTGGCGCGTGATACCAAGCTTGGGCCTGAAGAAATCACTGCAGACATCCCGAACGTGGGTGAAGCTGCACTGAACAAGCTCGACGAAGCCGGTATCGTTTATGTAGGTGCCGAAGTCGGCGCAGGCGACATCCTGGTGGGCAAGGTCACTCCGAAAGGCGAGACCCAGCTGACTCCGGAAGAAAAACTGTTGCGTGCGATCTTCGGTGAGAAGGCCAGCGACGTTAAAGACACGTCCCTGCGTGTGCCAACCGGCACCAAAGGTACAGTTATTGACGTACAGGTCTTCACCCGTGACGGTGTAGAGCGTGATGCTCGTGCACTGTCCATCGAGAAGACTCAGCTCGACGAGATCCGCAAGGATCTGAACGAAGAGTTCCGCATCGTTGAAGGCGCGACCTTCGAACGTCTGCGTTCCGCTCTGGTTGGCCGCAAGGTCGAAGGCGGCGCTGGCCTGAAGAAAGGTCAGGACATCACCGATGAGATCCTCGACGGTCTTGAGCATGGTCAGTGGTTCAAACTGCGCATGGCTGAAGATGCTCTGAACGAGCAGCTCGAGAAAGCCCAGGCTTACATCGTTGATCGTCGTCGTCTGCTTGATGACAAGTTCGAAGACAAGAAACGCAAGCTGCAGCAGGGCGATGACCTGGCTCCGGGCGTTCTGAAGATCGTCAAGGTTTACCTGGCAATCCGTCGTCGTATCCAGCCTGGCGACAAGATGGCCGGTCGTCACGGTAACAAAGGTGTGGTCTCCGTGATCATGCCGGTTGAAGACATGCCGCACGATGCCAATGGCACGCCGGTCGATATCGTTCTCAACCCGTTGGGCGTACCTTCGCGTATGAACGTTGGTCAGATCCTCGAAACTCACCTGGGCCTCGCGGCCAAAGGTCTGGGCGAGAAGATCAACCGCATGCTGGAAGAGCAGCGTAAAGTTGCTGATCTGCGCAAGTTCCTGACCGAGATCTACAACGAAATCGGCGGTCGCCAGGAAAATCTGGAAGACCTGTCCGACAAGGAAATCCTGGATCTCGCGAAGAACCTGCGTGGCGGTGTGCCAATGGCCACTCCAGTGTTCGACGGTGCCAAGGAAAGCGAAATCAAGGCCATGCTGAAACTGGCAGATATGCCAGAAAGCGGCCAGATGCAGCTGTTCGACGGTCGTACCGGCAACAAATTCGAGCGCCCGGTAACCGTTGGCTACATGTACATGCTGAAGCTGAACCACTTGGTGGACGACAAGATGCATGCGCGTTCCACTGGTTCTTACAGCCTGGTTACCCAGCAGCCGCTGGGTGGTAAGGCTCAGTTCGGTGGTCAGCGTTTCGGGGAGATGGAAGTGTGGGCGCTGGAAGCATACGGCGCGGCTTACACTCTGCAAGAAATGCTCACAGTGAAGTCGGACGATGTGAACGGTCGTACCAAGATGTACAAAAACATCGTGGACGGCGATCACCGTATGGAGCCGGGCATGCCCGAGTCCTTCAACGTGTTGATCAAAGAAATCCGTTCGCTCGGTATCGATATCGATCTGGAAACCGAATAACACGTGACGCGAATCGAGGGTGGGTCGGTATGACCGCCCTCTGCTCCGCCAGGAGGAAAGGCCTTGAAAGACCTACTGAATTTGCTGAAAAACCAGGGTCAAGTCGAAGAGTTCGACGCCATCCGTATTGGATTGGCATCGCCTGAGATGATCCGTTCGTGGTCGTTCGGTGAAGTTAAAAAGCCGGAAACCATCAACTACCGTACGTTCAAGCCTGAGCGTGACGGCTTGTTCTGCGCCAAGATCTTTGGCCCGGTCAAGGATTACGAGTGCCTGTGCGGTAAGTACAAGCGCCTGAAACACCGTGGTGTGATCTGCGAGAAGTGCGGCGTTGAAGTTGCGCTGGCTAAAGTCCGTCGTGAGCGTATGGCTCACATCGAACTGGCTTCGCCGGTTGCCCACATCTGGTTCCTGAAGTCCCTGCCGTCCCGTATCGGCTTGCTGATGGACATGACCCTGCGTGATATCGAACGCGTTCTCTACTTCGAGAGCTATGTCGTAATCGATCCAGGCATGACCACCCTTGAAAAAGGTCAGCTGCTGAACGACGAGCAGTACTTCGAAGCGCTGGAAGAGTTCGGCGACGATTTCGATGCCCGCATGGGTGCCGAAGCTGTCCGTGAACTGCTGCACGCGATCGACCTGGAACACGAGATTGGCCGTCTGCGCGAAGAAATTCCGCAAACCAACTCCGAAACCAAGATCAAGAAGCTGTCCAAGCGTCTGAAGCTGATGGAAGCCTTCCAGGGTTCGGGCAACTTGCCTGAGTGGATGGTCCTGACCGTTCTGCCGGTTCTGCCGCCAGATCTGCGTCCGTTGGTTCCGCTTGATGGCGGTCGTTTCGCGACTTCCGACCTCAACGATCTGTATCGTCGAGTGATCAACCGTAACAACCGTTTGAAGCGCCTGCTTGATCTGTCCGCTCCGGACATCATCGTGCGCAACGAAAAGCGTATGCTGCAGGAAGCTGTCGATGCATTGCTCGACAACGGTCGTCGTGGCCGCGCTATCACCGGTTCGAACAAGCGTCCTCTGAAATCCCTGGCTGACATGATCAAGGGTAAGCAGGGTCGTTTCCGTCAGAACTTGCTCGGTAAGCGTGTTGACTACTCGGGTCGTTCGGTAATTACCGTTGGTCCGACCCTGCGTCTGCACCAGTGCGGTCTGCCGAAGAAAATGGCTCTCGAGCTGTTCAAGCCGTTCATTTTCGGCAAGCTGGAAATGCGCGGTCTTGCGACCACCATCAAAGCTGCCAAGAAAATGGTTGAGCGCGAGCTGCCGGAAGTCTGGGACGTTCTCGCTGAAGTGATTCGCGAACACCCGGTTCTTCTCAACCGTGCACCAACGCTTCACCGTCTGGGTATTCAGGCATTTGAACCGGTTCTGATCGAAGGTAAGGCTATCCAGCTGCACCCGTTGGTCTGCGCCGCGTACAACGCCGACTTCGACGGCGACCAGATGGCCGTTCACGTACCGTTGACGCTGGAAGCCCAGCTCGAAGCGCGTGCGCTGATGATGTCGACCAACAACATCCTGTCGCCAGCCAACGGTGAGCCAATCATCGTTCCCTCGCAGGACGTTGTATTGGGTCTGTACTACATGACTCGTGAAGCGATCAACGCCAAAGGCGAAGGTCGTGTATTCGCGGATCTGCAGGAAGTTGACCGTGTATTCCGTGCCGGCGAAGCCGCACTGCATGCCAAGGTCAAGGTCCGCATCCACGAAACGGTCAACGATCGTGATGGTGGCAGCGTCAAGAACACTCGTATCGTCGACACCACTGTCGGCCGTGCGCTGTTGTTCCAGGTGGTTCCGGCCGGCCTGTCGTACGACGTGGTCAACCAGCCGATGAAGAAAAAGGCGATCTCCAAGCTGATCAACCAGTGCTACCGCGTGGTTGGTTTGAAAGAGACCGTTATCTTCGCTGACCAGTTGATGTACACCGGTTTTGCCTACTCGACGATTTCGGGTGTTTCCATCGGCGTTAACGACTTCGTTATCCCGGATGAAAAAGCTCGCATCATCGACGCAGCAACCGAAGAAGTTAAAGAGATCGAAAGTCAGTACGCCTCAGGCCTGGTAACCCAGGGCGAGAAGTACAACAAGGTAATCGACCTTTGGTCCAAGGCGAACGACGAAGTCTCGAAAGCGATGATGTCGAACCTGTCCAAAGAACGCGTTATCGACCGTCACGGCGTCGAAGTTGATCAGGAATCCTTCAACTCGATGTACATGATGGCTGACTCCGGCGCTCGGGGTTCCGCTGCACAGATCCGTCAGCTGGCGGGTATGCGTGGTTTGATGGCCAAGCCGGACGGCTCCATCATCGAAACGCCGATCACTGCGAACTTCCGTGAAGGTTTGAGCGTACTTCAGTACTTCATCTCGACTCACGGTGCTCGTAAGGGTCTCGCGGATACCGCGTTGAAAACAGCTAACTCCGGTTATCTGACGCGTCGTCTGGTAGACGTTGCGCAAGACCTTGTTGTGACAGAAGTCGACTGCGGCACCGAACACGGTCTGCTGATGACTCCGCACATTGAAGGCGGCGACGTTGTTGAGCCATTGGGCGAACGTGTACTGGGTCGAGTCATCGCCCGTGACGTGTTCAAGCCTGGCACCGACGAAGTGATCGTTCCTGGCGGTACGCTGGTAGACGAGAAGTGGGTTGAGTTCATCGAACTGAACAGCATCGACGAAGTTATCGTTCGGTCGCCGATCAGCTGCGAAACTCGCTACGGTATCTGCGCCAAGTGCTACGGTCGTGACCTGGCTCGCGGGCATCAGGTGAACATCGGTGAAGCTGTCGGCGTTATCGCTGCCCAGTCCATCGGTGAGCCGGGTACCCAGCTGACCATGCGTACGTTCCACATCGGTGGTGCGGCAAGCCGGACCTCCGCTGCGGACAGCGTTCAGGTGAAGAATGGCGGTACTGTCCGTCTGCATAACCTGAAACACGTTGAACGTGTCGACGGTCACCTGGTTGCGGTTTCGCGTTCCGGTGAACTGGCGATTGCTGATGACTACGGTCGTGAGCGCGAGCGCTACAAACTGCCTTACGGTGCAGTGATTTCGGTGAAGGAAGGCGACAAGGTCGACGCTGGTTCGATCGTGGCCAAGTGGGATCCGCACACTCACCCAATCGTTACCGAAATGAAAGGTACCGTGACCTACGTGGGCATGGAAGAAGGCATCACGATCAAGCGTCAGACAGACGAATTGACCGGTATGACCAACATTGAAGTACTCGACGCCAAAGACCGTCCAGCAGCGGGCAAAGATATTCGCCCAGCTGTGAAGATGGTCGGTGTTGATGGCAAGGATCTGTTGCTGCCAGGTACCGACGTACCGGCTCAGTACTTCCTGCCGGCTAACGCATTGGTCGGTGTAGCGGATGGTGTGCAGGTTGCGATCGGTGATGTTATCGCCCGTATCCCGCAAGAAACTTCGAAAACCCGTGACATCACCGGTGGTCTGCCGCGTGTTGCCGACTTGTTCGAAGCCCGTCGTCCGAAAGAAGCCTCGATTCTGGCTGAAGTCAGCGGCACCATCGCGTTCGGTAAAGAAACCAAAGGCAAGCGCCGTCTGGTTATTACCCCGAACGACGGTAGCGATCCGTACGAAGAGCTGATTCCAAAGTGGCGTCACCTGAACGTCTTCGAAGGCGAACAAGTGAACCGCGGCGAAGTTATCTCCGACGGTCCTAGCGATCCACACGACATCCTGCGTCTGCTGGGTGTGAGTGCGCTGGCCAAGTACATCGTCAACGAGATCCAGGACGTTTACCGTCTGCAAGGCGTGAAAATCAACGATAAGCACATCGAGACGATCCTGCGTCAGATGCTGCGTAAAGTTGAAATTGCCGAATCTGGTGATTCCACCTTCATCAAAGGTGACCAGATGGAGCTGACTCACGTTCTGGTAGAGAACGAGCGTCTGGCTGGCGACGAGAAATTCGTTTCCAAATTTACTCGTGTGTTGCTGGGTATCACCAAGGCATCGTTGTCCACCGAGTCGTTCATTTCCGCGGCCTCTTTCCAAGAGACAACCCGCGTACTGACCGAAGCGGCCGTTACAGGCAAGCGCGATTACCTGCGCGGCCTGAAGGAAAACGTTGTCGTGGGTCGTTTGATTCCGGCCGGTACCGGCCTGGCTTATCACAGCGAGCGCAAGCGTCGCCGTGAAGTAGACAAGCCGTTGCGTGTCAGCGCTAGCGAAGTCGAAGCAGCATTGACTGAAGCGTTGAACTCCAGCGGTAATTAAGATAAGGCCTCGGTCTTTCTTTTCGACGCGGCGGCAGGTAAATTCTGCCGCGGTGTCGGGAGGAGGGTCGGGGCTTTGCCTTGACTGGGGACAAGATCCTCTTTAGACTCTTGTACCCCTAAATTTGGCGGGACTTATGTCCTGCCATCTTGCTTTTCTTGTAAGACAATAGCGTCGCAAGACAACAGTGGAGCTAGTAGATGGCAACTATCAACCAGCTGGTACGTCAGCCGCGTAAGCGTATCGTCGAGAAATCCGACGTACCTGCGCTGCAGAACTGCCCGCAACGTCGTGGCGTATGCACTCGTGTGTATACCACCACGCCGAAAAAACCTAACTCGGCACTGCGTAAAGTATGCCGTGTGCGCCTGACCAACGGTTTCGAGGTTTCCTCGTACATCGGCGGTGAAGGTCACAACCTGCAAGAGCACAGCGTGGTCCTGATTCGTGGCGGTCGTGTAAAAGACTTGCCAGGTGTTCGTTACCACACCGTCCGCGGTTCTTTGGATACTTCCGGCGTCAAAGGTCGTAACCAGGGTCGCTCGAAGTACGGTACCAAGAAGCCTAAGTAGTCTTTAGGGTTCCTGTGACAAAAATGCAGATTTCTATTTTTCTGAGTCGATAAGAGTAAGGTCGGGCGCACCCTCGCTGGGTGGTGGTCCCGAGCTAACCTGAAGACCGTTTGAGGGCTTATCCATGCCAAGAAGACGCGTAGCAGCCAAGCGCGAAGTGCTTGACGATCCAAAATACGGAAGCCAAATTCTGGCCAAGTTCATGAACCACGTTATGGAAAGCGGCAAGAAAGCCGTTGCCGAACGTATCGTTTATGGCGCGCTGGAAAAGGTTAAAGAACGCAAGAACTCCGATCCCCTGGAAATCTTCGAGAAAGCTCTCGACGCCATCGCTCCGCTGGTCGAAGTGAAGTCGCGCCGTGTAGGCGGTGCTACTTACCAGGTCCCGGTCGAAGTTCGTCCGTCCCGTCGTAATGCATTGGCAATGCGCTGGCTGGTAGACTTCGCGCGCAAGCGCGGTGAGAAGTCTATGGCTCTGCGTTTGGCTGGCGAACTGTTGGACGCCGCCGAAGGTAAAGGTGCTGCAGTTAAGAAGCGTGAAGACGTGCACCGTATGGCTGAAGCCAACAAAGCTTTCTCGCACTACCGCTTCTAATTTCAGCGTCACTAATTTTGCGAGGGCTTTATGGCTCGTACTACTCCGATTAACCGCTACCGTAACATTGGTATCGTTGCTCACGTGGATGCTGGTAAAACCACCACCACCGAGCGCGTCCTTTTTTACACTGGCGTAAACCACAAAATGGGCGAGGTGCATGATGGCGCCGCGACCATGGACTGGATGGTGCAAGAGCAGGAGCGGGGTATCACCATTACCTCCGCTGCTACGACTGCATTCTGGGCTGGCTCCGACAAGCAGTTCGACCGTCACCGCTTCAACATCATCGATACCCCGGGCCACGTTGACTTCACCATTGAAGTAGAGCGCTCCCTGCGCGTACTCGATGGCGCGGTCGTTGTGTTCTGCGGTACCTCGGGTGTTGAGCCTCAGTCGGAAACCGTATGGCGTCAAGCCAACAAATACGGCGTTCCGCGTCTTGTTTACGTAAACAAGATGGACCGTGCCGGCGCAAACTTCCTGCGCGTGATCGGTCAGATCAAGCAGCGTCTGGGTCACACTCCGGTGCCTATCCAGTTGGCTATCGGCGCAGAAGACAATTTCCAGGGTCAGATCGATCTGATCTCCATGGAAGCTGTTTACTGGGACGACGCTGACAAAGGTATGGTTGCCCGTCGCGAAGCGATCCCTGCAGAACTGCAGGAATTGGCTGAAGAGTGGCGCAGCAACATGGTTGAAGCTGCCGCTGAAGCCAACGAAGAGCTGATGAACAAGTACCTCGAAGGTGAAGAACTCACCATCGAAGAAATCAAGTCTGCTCTGCGTCAACGTACCATCGCTGGCGAAATCGTTCTGGCTGTATGCGGTTCTTCGTTCAAGAACAAGGGCGTTCCCCTGGTTCTCGACGCAGTTATCGACTACCTGCCGGCTCCAGTAGACATTCCGGCCATCAAGGGTTCCGACCCGGATGACGAAGAAGTCGCAATGGAGCGTCATGCAGATGACAGCGAACCGTTCTCGGCTCTGGCTTTCAAAATTGCTACCGACCCATTCGTGGGTACCCTGACTTTCGCACGCGTTTACTCGGGTGTGTTGAGCTCTGGCGACGGCGTTTTGAACTCCGTAAAAGGCAAGAAAGAGCGCGTTGGTCGTATGGTGCAAATGCATGCGAACACTCGTGAAGAGATCAAAGAAGTACGCGCTGGTGACATCGCGGCTTTGATCGGCATGAAGGACGTCACCACTGGCGACACCTTGTGCTCTCTTGACAAGCCAATCATCCTCGTTCGCATGGACTTCCCGGAGCCGGTTATCTCGGTTGCCGTTGAGCCTAAGACGAAGGATGACCAGGAAAAAATGGGTATCGCTCTGGGCAAACTTGCTCAGGAAGACCCGTCTTTCCGCGTCAAAACTGATGAAGAGACTGGTCAAACGATCATCTCTGGCATGGGCGAGTTGCACCTGGACATCCTGGTTGACCGGATGCGCCGTGAGTTCAACGTCGAAGCCAACATCGGTAAGCCACAGGTTTCCTATCGTGAGAAGATCACGAAGGCTTGTGAGATCGAAGGCAAGTTCGTACGCCAATCCGGCGGTCGTGGCCAGTTCGGCCATTGCTGGATTCGTTTTGCACCGGCTGACGAAGGTCAGGAAGGTCTGCAATTCGTGAACGAAGTGGTAGGTGGTGTGGTTCCTAAGGAATACATCCCGGCCATCCAGAAGGGTATCGAAGAGCAGATGAAGAACGGTGTTGTTGCCGGCTATCCGCTGATCGGCCTGAAGGCTACCGTTTTCGATGGTTCTTACCACGACGTCGACTCCAACGAGATGGCGTTTAAGGTGGCAGCCTCCATGGCGACCAAGCAACTTGCCTCCAAAGGTGGCGGTGTTGTTCTTGAGCCGATCATGAAGGTTGAAGTTGTTACACCTGAGGACTACATGGGTGACGTGATGGGTGACCTGAATCGTCGTCGTGGTCTGATCCAGGGTATGGAAGATACGGTTTCCGGCAAGGTTATCCGTGCCGAGGTTCCGTTGGGTGAGATGTTCGGTTATGCGACCGACGTCCGTTCCATGTCCCAGGGTCGCGCGAGCTACTCTATGGAATTCTCCAAATACTCCGAGGCTCCGTCGAATGTCGTCGAAGCTATCGTTAAAAAACAAGGCTGATTCAGCCCCCCTTTAGGCTAGGAGTTAATTGTCGTGGCTAAAGAAAAATTTGATCGTTCCCTACCGCACGTCAACGTTGGCACCATCGGTCACGTTGACCACGGTAAAACCACTCTGACTGCTGCTCTGACTCGCGTCTGCTCCGAAGTTTTCGGTTCGGCTCGTGTTGACTTCGACAAGATCGACAGCGCACCAGAAGAGAAAGCTCGCGGTATCACCATCAACACCGCTCACGTTGAATACAACTCGGCTGTGCGTCACTACGCGCACGTTGACTGCCCAGGTCACGCCGACTACGTAAAAAACATGATCACCGGTGCTGCCCAGATGGACGGCGCTATCCTGGTTTGTTCGGCTGCTGATGGTCCGATGCCACAAACCCGTGAGCACATCCTGCTGTCCCGTCAGGTTGGCGTTCCGTACATCGTGGTTTTCCTGAACAAGGCTGACCTGGTAGACGACGCTGAGCTGCTGGAACTGGTTGAGATGGAAGTGCGCGATCTGCTGAGCACTTACGACTTCCCTGGCGACGACACTCCAATCATCATCGGCTCTGCCCGTATGGCGCTGGAAGGTCTGGACGACAACGAGATGGGCACCACTGCCGTCAAGAAGCTGGTTGAGACTCTGGATAGCTACATTCCTCAGCCTGAGCGTGCTGTCGACAAGCCATTCCTGATGCCGATCGAAGACGTATTCTCCATCTCTGGTCGCGGCACCGTTGTGACTGGTCGTGTTGAGCGCGGTATCGTCAAGATTCAGGATCCGCTGGAAATCGTTGGTCTGCGTGATACCACCCTCACCACCTGTACTGGTGTTGAAATGTTCCGCAAGCTGCTCGACGAAGGTCGTGCTGGCGAGAACTGCGGCGTTCTGCTGCGTGGTACCAAGCGTGACGACGTTGAGCGTGGCCAGGTTCTGGTTAAGCCAGGCACCGTTAAGCCGCACACTCAGTTCGAAGCTGAAATCTACGTACTGAGCAAAGAAGAAGGCGGTCGCCACACTCCGTTCTTCAAAGGCTATCGTCCACAGTTCTACTTCCGTACTACCGACGTAACCGGTAGCTGCGAACTGCCGGAAGGCGTTGAGATGGTAATGCCAGGTGATAACGTTAAAGTTAGCGTTACCCTGATCAAGCCAATCGCAATGGAAGATGGTCTGCGTTTCGCTATTCGTGAAGGCGGTCGTACCGTCGGCGCTGGCGTCGTAGCCAAAATCATCGCGTAAGCGATGAGTCAAAAAGAGCCCCCGCTTGCGGGGGCTTTTTTATTGGGTTGACACCCTGTTAGCTCGTCTATAGAATTGCGCCTCCTTTTAACGGGCGTATTGCGCTCGGTGGGAACAGCAATCTGGAGTCTGAAATCCAATGCAAAATCAGCAAATCCGTATCAGGTTGAAGGCTTTTGACCATCGCTTGATCGACCAATCTACCCAGGAAATCGTGGAAACCGCGAAACGTACTGGTGCACAAGTGCGTGGTCCGATTCCACTTCCTACCCGTAAAGAACGGTTCACTGTTCTGGTTTCACCGCACGTCAACAAAGACGCGCGCGACCAGTATGAGATCCGTACTCACAAGCGCGTTCTGGACATCGTCCAGCCGACGGATAAAACCGTTGACGCTCTTATGAAGCTTGATCTTGCGGCCGGTGTGGAAGTTCAGATCAGCCTCGGCTAAGACTCGGGTCTTAGTCGTGTAACGCTCTGAAATGGGCGGCCATAGCGGGTGAAAGCCCCGTACACTCATGAGGTTTACAACATGACTATTGGTGTAGTCGGTCGTAAATGCGGTATGACCCGTATTTTCACCGAAGAAGGTGTCTCCATTCCGGTTACGGTCATTGAGATCGAACCGAATCGCGTCACCCAGTTTAAAACCGAAGAAACCGATGGCTATCGTGCAGTGCAAGTCACTGTCGGTGAGCGTCGTGCTTCGCGCGTTACAGCTGCTCAAGCTGGCCACTTCGCTAAAGCGAACGTTGCCGCTGGTCGTACCGTAATGGAATTCCGTCTTGAAGAAGGCGACTACCAGGCCGGCGATCTGATCAACGCTGAAATCTTCGCTGCTGGTCAACTGGTTGATGTAACCGGTCAGTCCAAAGGTAAAGGCTTCCAGGGTACGATCAAGCGCTGGAACTTCCGCGGGCAAGATAATACCCACGGTAACTCCGTGTCCCACCGCGTCCCAGGCTCTATCGGCCAGTGCCAGACTCCTGGTCGTGTATTCAAGGGCAAAAAAATGTCCGGTCATATGGGCGCTGAGCGCGTGACCGTGCAGTCCCTGGAAGTAGTGCGCGTGGACGCTGAACGCAATCTGTTGTTGGTCAAGGGTGCTGTTCCTGGCGCTACTGGCGGCAATCTGGTTGTACGTCCAGCAGCCAAGGCTCGCGGTTAAGGGGAAGCTGACATGCAATTAAATGTAAATGACGCTCAAGCAATCGAAGTTTCCGAACTGACATTTGGCGGCGAATTCAACGAGACGCTGGTACACCAGGCAGTCGTGGCCTACATGGCTGGCGGTCGTCAAGGCACCAAGCAGCAAAAGACCCGTTCCGACGTTCGTGGTGGCGGTAAGCGCCCGTGGCGTCAAAAGGGTACTGGCCGTGCTCGTGCCGGTACAATCCGTAGCCCAATCTGGCGTGGCGGTGGTACCACTTTCGCAGCACGTCCACAGGATCACTCTCAGAAGCTCAACAAGAAGATGTATCGCGCAGCACTGCGCTCCATCCTTGCTGAACTGGTTCGTACTGATCGTCTGGTCGTGGTTCAGGACTTCGCTGTTGAAGCACCGAAAACCAAAGATTTGCTTAACAAGCTGACTGGCATGGGCCTGACTGACGTCTTGATCGTGTCTGATGCTGTTGACCAGAATCTGTACCTGGCTGCTCGCAACCTGCCGCACGTTGATGTACGTGACGTTCAAGGTTCCGATCCAGTTAGTCTGATCGCATACGACAAAGTGTTGATCACTGTGTCGGCCGTGAAGAAATTCGAGGAGCTGCTGGGATGAACCAGGAACGCGTATTTAAAGTTCTGCTTGGCCCGCACGTTTCCGAGAAGGCTACGGTTCTGGCAGACAAAAAAGGTCAGTTCGTTTTCAAGGTTGCTACTGACGCAACCAAGCTGGAAATCAAGAAGGCCGTCGAAAGCCTGTTCAGCGTGAAAGTTGAGCGTGTTACTACCCTGAATGTTCTGGGTAAGAGCAAGCGCACTGCTCGCGGTCTGGGCAAGCGTAATGACTGGAAGAAGGCGGTTATCTCCCTTCAGCCAGGCCAAGATCTCGATTTCAGCAGCAGTGCTGAGTAAGGAAGGGGTGCATCATGGCAATCGTTAAATGCAAACCGACTTCCCCTGGCCGCCGTTTTGTGGTCAAGGTGGTCAACCAGGAGCTGCATAAAGGCGCTCCTCACGCACCGCTGCTCGAGAAGAAATCGAAGACTGGTGGTCGTAACAACAATGGCCGTATTACTACCCGTCACATCGGTGGTGGTCATAAGCAGCATTATCGTTTGGTCGACTTCCGTCGCAACGACAAAGATGGCATCTCTGCCACTGTTGAGCGCATTGAATACGATCCAAACCGTACCGCTCACATCGCCCTTCTGCTGTACGCAGATGGCGAGCGTCGCTACATCATCGCCCCTAAAGGCGTTAGTGCTGGTGACCAACTGATCGCAGGTGCCTTGGCGCCGATCAAGCCAGGTAACGCTCTTCAACTGCGCAACATTCCAGTTGGTAGCACCGTTCATGGCATCGAATTGAAGCCAGGTAAAGGCGCTCAGATCGCTCGTTCCGCTGGTGCTTCGGCTCAGCTGATCGCTCGTGAAGGTGTGTACGTTACCCTGCGTCTTCGCTCCGGTGAAATGCGCAAAGTGCTGTCGGAATGCCGTGCAACGCTGGGCGAAGTCTCGAACTCCGAGCATAGCCTGCGTTCCCTGGGTAAAGCTGGTGCCAAACGCTGGCGTGGCGTTCGCCCAACCGTTCGTGGTGTTGCCATGAACCCGGTTGATCACCCACATGGTGGTGGTGAAGGTCGTACCTCTGGTGGTCGTCATCCGGTATCGCCGTGGGGCTTCCCGACTAAGGGCGCGAAGACTCGTGGTAATAAGCGTACCGACAAAATGATCGTCCGTCGTCGCAAGTAAATAGAGGGATACGACAGTGCCACGTTCTCTGAAAAAAGGTCCTTTTATTGATCTTCACCTACTGAAGAAGATCGAAGTGGCGGCGGAAAAGAACGATCGCAAACCGGTGAAAACCTGGTCGCGTCGTTCGATGATCCTGCCACAAATGGTCGGTCTGACCATTGCAGTGCATAACGGTCGCCTTCATGTCCCAGTTCTCGTGAACGAAGATATGGTCGGCCATAAACTAGGCGAGTTTGCCGGTACCCGCACATATCGTGGGCACGTGGCAGACAAGAAAGCCAAGCGTTAAGGGGTAAGGAACGATGGAAGTAGCCGCTAAGTTGTCGGGCGCTCGAATCTCCGCCCAGAAAGCCCGCTTGGTCGCCGACCAGATCCGCGGGAAGAAGGTGGGCGAAGCGCTCAACCTGTTGGCTTTCAGTAACAAGAAAGCTGCCGAGATCCTGAAGAAAGTGCTGGAGTCGGCCGTAGCCAACGCCGAGCACAACGAAGGCGCAGACGTTGATGACCTTAAGGTTGCCACCGTTTTCGTCAACGAAGGGCGTTCGCTGAAGCGTATCATGCCGCGTGCCAAAGGCCGTGCTGATCGCATCGTCAAGCGGTCTTGCCATATCACTGTCAAGGTTGCTGACAAGTAACGGAGTCGAAGAGATGGGTCAGAAAGTACATCCCATTGGCATTCGCCTGGGAATCGTCAAGGAGCACACCTCCGTCTGGTACGCAGACGGTCGGACTTATGCGGACTATTTGTTCGCTGATCTGAAAGTGCGTGAGTACCTCCAAGACAAATTAAAAAGCGCGTCCGTCAGCCGTATCGATATCCATCGTCCGGCTCAGACAGCACGTATCACCATCCACACCGCTCGTCCAGGTATCGTTATCGGGAAGAAAGGTGAAGATGTTGAGAAACTGCGTCAGGACCTGACCAAGCAAATGGGTGTGCCTGTGCACATCAATATCGAAGAGATCCGCAAGCCGGAGCTCGACGGTATGCTGGTTGCGCAGAGCGTAGCTCAGCAGCTGGAGCGCCGCGTAATGTTCCGTCGTGCTATGAAGCGCGCTGTTCAGAACGCCATGCGCATTGGTGCCAAAGGCATCAAAATCCAAGTGAGCGGTCGTCTCGGCGGTGCTGAAATCGCACGTACTGAATGGTATCGCGAAGGTCGTGTGCCACTGCACACCCTGCGTGCCGACATCGACTATGCCAACTACGAAGCTCACACCACTTATGGTGTGATCGGTGTAAAGGTTTGGATCTTCAAAGGCGAAGTAATTGGTGGTCGCCAAGAAGAACTGAAACCACAAGCACCTGCGCCTCGTAAAAAAGCTGCTAAGTAAGGGGTACGCCAAATGTTGCAACCAAAGCGTACGAAGTTCCGCAAGCAGATGACTGGCCACAACCGTGGCTTGGCACTGCGCGGTAGCAAAGTCAGCTTCGGCGAATATGCGCTGAAGTCTGTTGCTCGTGGTCGTCTCACTGCTCGTCAGATTGAGTCAGCGCGTCGTGCACTGACCCGTCACGTTAAACGTGGCGGCAAAATCTGGATCCGTGTATTCCCGGACAAGCCTGTAACCAAAAAGCCTCTCGAAGTTCGTATGGGTAAAGGTAAGGGTAACGTGGAGTACTGGGTTGCCCAGATTCAGCCAGGCAAAGTCCTGTATGAAATCGAGGGTGTTACTGAAGAGCTGGCGCGTGAGGCTTTCGCCCTGGCTGCTGCAAAGCTGCCACTCGCCACCTCCTTTGTTAAACGGACGGTGATGTGATGAAAGCGAATGAACTTCGTGAAAAATCAGCACAGCAGCTGAACGAGCAACTGCTCGGCCTGCTGCGCGACCAGTTCAATCTGCGTATGCAGAAAGCAACTGGCCAGTTGGGGCAGTCTCACCTGCTCTCGCAAGTTAAGCGCGACATCGCTCGCGTGAAGACTGTGCTCAACCAGCAGGCAGGTAAGTGATCATGGCTGAAGCTGAGAAAAATGTCCGTACGCTGACTGGCCGTGTTGTCAGCGACAAGATGGACAAAACCATCACCGTTTTGATCGAGCGTCGCGTAAAGCACCCGATCTACGGTAAATACGTTAAGCGTTCGACTAAGCTGCACGCGCACGACGAAACCAATCAGTGCCACATCGGCGACAAAGTCACTATTCGTGAAACTCGTCCGGTGGCCAAGACCAAGTCTTGGGCATTGGTTGATATTCTCGAACGCGCTGTGGAAGTCTAAGGACTAGGGGTCGGAGAAATTATATGATTCAGACTCAATCCATGCTCGATGTGGCCGATAACAGCGGCGCACGCCGCGTTATGTGCATCAAGGTGCTGGGTGGCTCCCATCGTCGTTACGCTGGTATCGGTGACATCATCAAAGTAACCGTAAAGGAAGCAATTCCGCGCGGTAAGGTGAAAAAAGGCCAAGTGATGACTGCTGTTGTAGTCCGCACTCGCCACGGTGTTCGTCGTGCTGACGGCTCCATCATCCGCTTTGACGGCAACGCTGCTGTTCTTCTGAACAACAAGCAAGAGCCGATTGGCACCCGTATCTTTGGGCCAGTGACCCGTGAACTTCGTACTGAGAAGTTCATGAAGATCGTCTCGCTCGCCCCAGAAGTGCTGTAAGGAGATCCGACATGCAAAAGATTCGTCGTGACGACGAGATCATCGTGATCGCCGGCAAAGACAAAGGTAAGCGCGGTAAGGTGCTCAAGGTTCTTGCTGATGACCGTCTGGTCATTGGTGGGATCAACCTGGTGAAGCGTCATACCAAGCCGAACCCGATGTCGGGCGTACAAGGCGGTATCGTCGAGAAAGAAGCGCCAATGCACGCTTCTAACGTCGCCATTTTCAACGGCGCAACCAACAAGGCTGACCGCGTTGGTTTCAAAGTTGAAGACGGCAAGAAAATTCGTGTCTTCAAGTCGACCCAAAAAGCGGTTGATGCTTGAACACTGCTAGGTAGAAGACCATGGCACGACTAAAAGAGATTTACCGGAAGGAAATCGCTCCGAAACTTAAGGAAGAACTTAAGCTTTCGAACGTGATGGAAGTTCCGCGCGTTACCAAGATCACCCTGAACATGGGTCTGGGCGAAGCGATCGGCGACAAAAAAGTCATCGAGCACGCTGTAGCTGACTTGGAAAAAATTACCGGTCAGAAAGTCGTTGTGACTTACGCCCGTAAATCCATCGCTGGCTTCAAAGTCCGCGAAGGATGGCCGATTGGCGTTAAAGTTACTCTGCGTCGCGATCGTATGTATGAATTCCTGGATCGTCTGCTGTCGATCTCCCTGCCTCGGGTTCGCGACTTCCGCGGCCTGAATGCCAAGTCCTTCGATGGTCGTGGTAACTACAGCATGGGCGTTAAAGAGCAGATCATTTTCCCGGAAATCGATTACGACAAGATCGATGCTCTGCGCGGTCTGGACATTACTCTGACCACCACTGCTCGGACGGATGATGAAGGTCGCGCATTGCTGCGTGCTTTCAAATTCCCGTTCCGCAACTGATTGGAGTAGGAAAATGGCCAAGAAGAGCATGAAGAATCGTGAGCTGAAGCGTCAGCTCACCGTTGCCAAGTACGCCAAGAAGCGTGCCGAGCTGAAAGCTGTCATCGTTGATCTGAACGCAAGTCCAGAAGCGCGCTGGGAAGCTACAGTAGCTCTGCAGAAGCAGCCACGTGACGCAAGCGCTTCGCGCATGCGTAACCGCTGCCGCATCACTGGTCGTCCGCACGGCGTTTACCGCAAGTTCGGCCTTGGCCGTAACAAGCTGCGTGAAGCTGCAATGCGTGGTGACGTTCCAGGTCTGGTTAAAGCCAGCTGGTAAGTCGTCTTTCTCGCCGAGTTCCGGCCGGGCGCCTGCGCGTTTGGTCGGAATGAAGCCTGAATTTGAATCAAGCCCCTATTGGGGCTTGCTTCATTTCTGGGGTGCGTCTAGAATTGCCGGCTCGCCTGAGCCCGTGTTTTTCATTTGCCCGGAGTTTCTCGGCGATAAGCTGTAGCCGCAAGGCTAATTATTTTGTATTAGGAGCGTCTAGCCCATGAGTATGCAGGACCCGTTAGCGGACATGCTAACTCGTATCCGTAATGCCCAGATGGCTGAAAAGCCCGTCGTAAGCATGCCATCTTCCACGTTGAAGGTAGCTGTAGCCAAAGTCCTGAAGGACGAAGGTTACATTGCGGGTTATCAGATCAGCAGCGAAATCAAACCGCTGTTGTCCATCGAGCTGAAGTACTTCGAAGGCCGTCCAGTCATCGAAGAAGTGAAGCGCGTCAGCCGTCCAGGCTTGCGTCAGTACAAGTCCGTCGATGATCTGCCAAAAGTTCGTGGCGGTCTCGGTGTGTCTATCGTCTCCACCAACAAAGGTGTGATGACGGATCGTGCTGCGCGCGCTGCCGGTGTCGGCGGCGAAGTGCTTTGCACAGTGTTCTAAGGGGGGATAAGCATGTCACGCGTAGCTAAGAACCCCGTTAAGTTGCCAGCAGGCGTCGAAGTTAAACTCGTCGGCCAGCAGCTTTCGGTGAAGGGTGCCAAGGGCACTCTAGATCTGAATATCCATTCGTCTGTTGAAATTGTTGAAGAAGCTGGTGAGCTGCGTTTCGCTGCTCGCAATGGCGATCAACAAACTCGCGCAATGGCCGGCACCACTCGTGCACTGGTTAACAACATGGTCCAGGGCGTAAGCCAAGGCTTCGAGCGCAAGCTCCAGCTGGTCGGTGTTGGTTATAAAGCGCAAGCAAAAGGCACAGTGCTGAACCTGGCTCTTGGCTTCTCGCACCCAGTGGATTACGAACTGCCGGAAGGCATCACCGCTGAGACTCCCAACCAGACCGATATCTTCATTCGAGGTATCGATAAGCAGTTGGTTGGTCAAGTGGCCGCTGAGATCCGCGACTTCCGCCGTCCTGAGCCGTACAAAGGCAAAGGTGTGCGTTACGCAGACGAAGTCGTCCGCCGTAAAGAAGCCAAGAAGAAGTAGGGCATAGCAAATGACCGACAAGAAAGTTACCCGACTGCGTCGCGCTCGGAAAGCACGCCTGAAAATGCACGAGCTAGAAGTCGTGCGTCTCTGCGTGTACCGCTCTTCGCAGCACATTTATGCCCAGGTCATCTCGGCCGACGGCAACAAAGTCCTGGCAAGCGCCTCGACTTTGGACAAAGAACTGCGTGATGGTGCCACTGGCAACATCGACGCGGCCACTAAGGTTGGCCAGCTGGTCGCTGAGCGTGCGAAAGCCGCCGGTGTATCGCAAGTGGCTTTTGACCGTTCTGGCTTCAAGTACCACGGCCGCGTCAAGGCGCTGGCTGATGCTGCTCGTGAAGGCGGGCTGGAGTTCTAAGTTATGTCAAATAACGACCAAAAACGCGACGAAGGCTACATCGAGAAGCTGGTTCAAGTTAACCGCGTTGCCAAGACTGTAAAAGGCGGCCGTATCTTCACTTTCACCGCGTTGACCGTGGTTGGTGATGGTAAAGGGCGTGTTGGCTTTGGCCGTGGCAAGTCACGTGAAGTGCCTGCTGCGATCCAGAAGGCGATGGAAGCTGCTCGCCGCAACATGATCCAGGTTGATCTGAACGGCACTACCCTGCAGTACGCAATGAAGTCTGCCCATGGCGCTTCGAAGGTGTACATGCAGCCTGCTTCTGAAGGTACCGGTATCATCGCTGGCGGCGCTATGCGCGCAGTGCTGGAAGTTGCTGGTGTTCAGAACGTATTGGCTAAGTGCTATGGCTCGACTAACCCTGTAAACGTGGTTCACGCCACATTCAAGGGTTTGAAGGCTATGCAATCTCCTGAGTCTATTGCTGCCAAGCGCGGCAAAAGTGTCAAGGAGATCTTCTGATCATGGCTACCGTTAAAGTAACGCTGATCAAAAGCATGACCGGTCGCATTCCTAACCACAAATTGTGTGTTAAAGGTCTGGGTCTGCGTCGCATCGGTCACACTGTAGAAGTGCTGGATACTCCCGAGAATCGCGGGATGATCAACAAGGCTTACTACATGCTGCGAGTCGAGGGTTAATCGATGAAACTCAATGATCTGAGTCCAGCGCCGGGTTCCCGTCGCGAAAAGCATCGTCCGGGCCGTGGTATCGGTAGTGGTTTGGGTAAGACCGGTGGCCGTGGCCACAAAGGTCAATCCTCCCGCTCCGGTGGCACAATCGCTCCGGGCTTTGAAGGCGGCCAACAGCCGTTGCATCGTCGTCTGCCAAAATTCGGCTTCGTTTCCCTGAAGGCCATGGACCGCGCAGAAGTGCGTTTGTCCGAGCTGGCTAAAGTGGAAGGCGACGTCGTAACTGTGCAGTCCCTGAAGGATGCCAACGTGATCAACCAAAACGTACAACGTGTGAAAATCATGTTGTCCGGTGAGGTTACTCGCGCTGTCACCATCAAAGGTATCGCAGCCACCAAAGGTGCGCGTGCGGCTATCGAAGCAGCTGGCGGCAAGTTCGAGGAATAAATGGCTAAGCAAGGTGCTCTCTCAGCGCTCGGCAAAGGCGGTATGTCTGAACTCTGGGCTCGTCTGCGTTTTCTGTTCCTGGCGATTATCGTCTACCGAATAGGCGCACACATCCCGGTACCAGGTATCAATCCTGACCGACTCGCAGACCTGTTTCGACAGAATGAGGGGACCATTCTTAGCTTGTTCAACATGTTTTCCGGTGGCGCACTGGAACGGATGAGCATCTTTGCACTGGGGATCATGCCGTACATTTCGGCATCGATCATCATGCAGTTGATGACCGCCGTCAGTCCGCAACTGGAGCAGTTGAAGAAGGAAGGTGAGGCTGGTCGTCGTAAGATCAGTCAATACACCCGCTATGGCACCGTCGTCCTGGCGCTAGTTCAAGCTATCGGCATGTCCGTTGGCCTGGCCAGTCAGGGCGTTGCGTTCTCTGCAGATATCGGCTTCCACTTCGTGGCCGTCACCACCTTTGTGGCGGGGGCGATGTTCATGATGTGGCTGGGCGAGCAGATTACCGAGCGCGGTGTTGGTAACGGTATCTCGATGTTGATTTTCGCAGGTATCGTCGCCGGTCTTCCGAGAGCTATCGGGCAGTCTTTCGAGTCTGCTCGTCAGGGTGATATCAACATTTTCGCTCTGGTTGCGATCGGGTTGCTGGCAGTAGCGATCATCGGTTTCGTGGTGTTCATTGAGCGTGGTCAGCGTCGTATTGCTGTTCACTACGCCAAGCGTCAGCAGGGCCGCAAGGTCTTCGCTGCGCAGACGAGCCACTTGCCGCTGAAAGTGAACATGGCTGGCGTTATTCCGGCTATCTTCGCGAGCAGCATTTTGCTGTTTCCGGCTTCGTTGGGTTCCTGGTTTGGTCAGTCTGAAGGTATGGGCTGGTTGCAGGACATCTCGCAGTCGATCGCTCCTGGTCAACCGTTGAATATTCTGCTGTTTAGTGCAGGGATTATTTTCTTCTGCTTCTTCTATACGGCGTTGATGTTCAATCCGAAAGACGTAGCGGAAAACCTGAAGAAGTCCGGTGCCTTTATTCCGGGTATCCGTCCAGGCGAGCAGTCGGCGCGCTATATTGATGGCGTTCTGACCCGCTTGACCATGTTCGGTGCTCTATATATGACGGCCGTGTGCCTGCTTCCACAGTTTTTGGTGGTCGCAGCAAACGTACCGTTCTACCTTGGCGGGACCTCGTTGCTGATCGTGGTAGTGGTTGTGATGGACTTCATGTCGCAAGTACAATCGCACCTCGTTTCGCACCAGTATGAATCCCTGATGAAGAAAGCCAACCTGAAGGGCTACGGCAGCGGCATGCTGCGCTGAAGCACCCATAAGGTTCGAGGAGTTGGTGATGAAAGTTCGTGCATCGGTGAAAAAGCTGTGCCGTAACTGCAAGATTATTCGCCGCGAAGGTGTTGTTCGAGTAATTTGCAGCGCGGAACCACGTCACAAACAGCGCCAAGGCTGAGTGTGATCTGCTTAAGCCCAGCAGCTAGTGCGCTGCTGGGTTGATTATTTGTTATTACAGCGATATTATCTCGCGCCCTATTTCTTGGCTTCCGGGGCGTAGGTAGCTGTCAATTGGAGTCCCACTGAATGGCCCGTATTGCAGGCGTTAACATTCCAGATAACAAGCATACTGTTATCTCGTTGACCTACATCTATGGTGTTGGTCGCACCACTGCACAGAAAATTTGTGCAACCACTGGGGTTAACCCAGCGGTGAAAATCAAAGATCTGAGCGACGAGCAGATTGAACAGCTGCGTGGCGAAGTGGCGAAGTTCACCACTGAAGGTGATCTGCGTCGCGAAATCAACATGAAAATCAAGCGCTTGATGGATTTGGGCTGCTATCGCGGTCTGCGCCATCGTCGTGGTCTTCCAGTGCGCGGTCAGCGTACCAAGACCAACGCGCGTACTCGCAAAGGTCCGCGTAAGCCGATCCGCAAGTAATCGCACCAGCGCAACGACAGGAATTTAGTCATGGCAAAACCTGCTGCTCGTCCTCGTAAAAAAGTTAAAAAGACGGTGGTTGATGGCATCGCCCACATCCACGCGTCGTTTAACAACACAATCGTCACCATCACCGATCGTCAAGGTAACGCGCTTTCTTGGGCTACCTCCGGCGGTTCGGGTTTCCGCGGTTCACGTAAGTCCACCCCGTTCGCTGCTCAAGTAGCTGCTGAACGTGCTGGTCAAGCTGCGCTGGAATATGGTCTGAAGAACCTCGACGTTAACGTCAAGGGTCCAGGTCCAGGTCGTGAGTCTGCTGTCCGTGCTTTGAACGGCTGTGGCTATAAGATCGCCAGCATCACCGACGTGACGCCAATCCCGCACAACGGGTGCCGTCCGCCGAAGAAGCGCCGCGTGTAATCCAGGAGACTGTAAGAAATGGCTCGTTACATTGGTCCAAAATGCAAACTTGCTCGTCGTGAAGGCACCGATCTCTTTTTGAAGAGCGGCGTTCGCGCTATCGAATCCAAGTGCAACATCGAAGCAGCTCCAGGTATCCACGGCCAACGCCGCGGTCGCCAGTCCGATTACGGTACTCAGCTGCGTGAGAAACAAAAAGTACGTCGCATCTATGGCGTTCTCGAACGTCAGTTCAGCGGTTACTACAAAGAAGCTGCCGGCAAGAAAGGCGCTACTGGTGAGAACCTGCTGCAACTGCTCGAATGCCGCCTGGATAACGTCGTATACCGCATGGGCTTCGGCTCGACACGTGCTGAATCCCGTCAATTGGTTTCGCACAAGTCGGTCAGCGTCAACGGCAAAACCGTTAACGTTCCTTCGTACCAGGTTCGTGCTGGTGACGTGGTTGCTATCCGCGAGAAGGCTAAGAACCAACTGCGCATTGTCCAAGCTCTCGATCTGTGTGCCCAACGTGGCCGCGTAGAATGGGTAGAAGTAGACATTGAGAAGAAGTCGGGCGTCTTCAAAAACGTTCCTGCTCGCAGTGATCTGTCCGCCGACATCAACGAAAGCCTGATTGTCGAGCTCTACTCCAAGTAAGGGCTAGAAAATAGGTGCATCCATGCAGATTTCGGTAAATGAGTTCCTGACACCCCGCCATATTGATGTGCAGGTTGTCAGTCCAACCCGCGCTAAAATCACTCTCGAGCCTCTCGAGCGTGGTTTTGGCCATACCCTGGGCAACGCGCTGCGCCGCATCCTGTTGTCCTCCATGCCCGGCTGTGCAGTAGTCGAGGCCGAGATTGACGGTGTACTCCATGAGTACAGCGCCATCGAAGGTGTACAGGAAGATGTCATTGAAATCCTGTTGAACCTTAAAGGTCTGGCTATCAAGCTGCACGGTCGAGACGAAGTTACGCTGACCTTGTCGAAGAAGGGTTCGGGGGTGGTTACCGCTGCCGATATTCAGCTGGATCATGATGTCGAGATCGTTAATCCCGATCACGTAATCGCTAACCTGGCGTCTAACGGCGCCCTGAACATGAAGCTCACCGTAGCTCGTGGTCGTGGTTATGAACCGGCAGACTCGCGTCAGAGCGATGAAGACGAAAGCCGCAGCATTGGTCGCTTGCAGCTCGATTCTTCGTTCAGCCCGGTTCGCCGTATCGCATACGTGGTGGAAAACGCCCGTGTCGAGCAGCGTACTAACCTGGACAAGCTGGTTATTGATCTGGAAACCAACGGTACTCTGGATCCTGAAGAGGCTATTCGCCGCGCTGCAACCATTCTGCAACAGCAGTTGGCTGCGTTCGTCGACCTCAAAGGTGACAGCGAACCAGTGGTAATCGAACAGGAAGACGAGATCGATCCGATCCTGCTCCGTCCGGTTGACGATTTGGAACTGACTGTACGTTCGGCCAACTGCCTCAAGGCGGAGAACATTTACTACATCGGCGACCTGATTCAGCGCACCGAAGTAGAACTGTTGAAGACTCCGAACCTTGGCAAGAAATCCTTGACTGAGATCAAGGACGTCCTGGCCTCCCGTGGTCTGTCCCTCGGCATGCGCCTCGACAACTGGCCGCCGGCAAGTCTTAAGAAGGACGACAAGGCGACTGCCTGATCGTCGTAATCACCGAACGTTGTGTTTGGTAAGGAATGAACCATGCGTCATCGTAAAAGTGGTCGTCACCTGAGCCGGACTAGCTCCCACCGTAAGGCCATGTTTCAAAACATGGCGGTGTCGCTGTTCGAGCACGAGCTGATCAAAACTACATTGCCGAAAGCCAAAGAACTGCGCCGCGTTGCTGAGCCGCTGATCACTTTGGCCAAGACAGACAGTCTGGCTAACCGCCGTCTGGCTTTCGACCGTACTCGTTCGAAAGCAATCGTTGGTAAGCTGTTCAACGATCTGGGCAAGCGTTATGCAACCCGTGAGGGTGGCTACCTGCGCATCCTCAAGTGCGGTTTCCGCACTGGCGACAACGCGCCTATGGCGTACGTCGAACTGGTTGATCGTCCAGCCGGCGGTGAAGCTGTATCCGCTGAGTAAGACGTCAGTCTGAAACAAAGAACCGGGCCTTGGGCCCGGTTTTTTGTGCCTGCAAGAAAAGCACGGTTCGTACAAGTTTCCCTTTCTGGCTCTCTGCATCATGCGGACGGAAGTGAGTTAGTAATTATCTATCGACACCTACAAATTAATGAATTTGTAGGTGTAACGTTGATGATCAATACTCCCTTCCAGCCAATTAGCCGGCAGTTCAAAGACTGACAGAGGAAGTAGATTGCATGAGCCAGAATAAAACGCTTACAACCGCCAGCGGCGCACCTGTCGCCGATAACCAGAATTCCCGCTCTGCCGGCCCCCGTGGCCCGCTGCTCCTCGACGATTTCCATCTGCTTGAGAAGCTTGCCCACTTCAACCGCGAAAACATTCCAGAACGCCGCGTTCACGCCAAAGGTTCGGGCGCTCACGGTACCTTCACGGTCAGCCGCGATATCTCGCAGTACACCAGTGCGAAACTGTTCGACACCGTTGGCAAGCAAACCCCGATATTCCTGCGCTTCTCCACCGTGGGTGGCGAGCGTGGTTCGGCCGATACCGAGCGTGACCCACGTGGTTTCGCCCTGAAGTTCTATACCGAAGAAGGCAACTGGGACATTGTTGGCAACAACACGCCTGTGTTCTTCATTCGCGATCCGCTGAAGTTTCCTGACTTCATCCACACTCAAAAGCGCCTGCCGCAGAGCAACCTGAAAAGCGGGCAGATGATGTGGGACTTCTGGTCGCATTCACCTGAGGCGCTGCACCAGGTCACGATTCTGTTTTCTGATCGCGGCATTCCGGACGGCTATCGCCACATGCACGGCTTCGGTAGCCACACCTACAGCCTGATCAGCGCGTCGGGTGAGCGTCACTGGGTCAAATGGCACTATAAGACCCAGCAAGGCATCAAGAACCTGGCTCCGGCCGATGCCGCGCGCATTGCCGGTACCGATCCCGATTACGCTCAACGCGACCTGTTTGGCGCCATCGAGAAAGGTGACTTCCCCAAGTGGACCGTTTGCATCCAGCTGATGACCGAAGCCCAGGCTGCGGCGCATCACGAAAATCCGTTCGATGTGACCAAAACCTGGTCGCAGAAAGAATATCCGTTGATCGAAGTGGGCGAGCTTGAGCTCAATCGCAATCCGCAGAATTACTTTGCTGAAGTCGAGCAGGCCGCATTTGGCCCGAGCAACATGGTGCCGGGCGTAGGTCTTTCGCCGGATCGCATGCTGCAAGGTCGTGTGTTCGCTTATGCCGATGCCCATCGCTATCGCGTAGGGACCAATCACCAGCAACTGCCGATCAATGCACCACGTAACCCGGTTCACAGCTATCAGCGTGACGGTTCCATGGCATTCGGTAGCAATGGCGGTTCGGCGCCGAACTACGAGCCGAACAGCTACGCCGACGCGCCGAAGCAGGATTCCCGTTACGCTGAACCTGCGCTGGCATTGAGTGGCGCGGCTGATCGTTACGATCATCGCGAAGATGGCGATTACTACAGTCAGGCAGGCAAGTTGTTCAACCTGATGAACGCTGACCAGAAAGCGTTGCTGATCAGTAATATTGCCGGCGCCATGGCTGGGGTTTCGAATGATGTGGTGCAGCGTCAACTGCAGCATTTCTTCAAAGCCGATGCAGCTTATGGCCAAGGTGTTGCTGACGCATTGGGTGTTCAGCTGGGCTAACTCGAAGTGATAAACAGAACCGCCCTCATTTGGGCGGTTTTTCGCATCCGGTTGTCCGACTTTCGCTGCTTTTGACCACTTATTTGCTGTTTGGCAAGTGACCTCGGCGCGCAGTTGGTTCAAACTCCACACTTTAAAGCAGGGAGATTTAGGGCGATGCAAGGTCACCCGGATGTAATCGATTATCTCAAGACGTTGCTGGTCGGCGAACTGGCAGCGCGTGACCAATATTTCATCCATTCGCGGATGTACGAAGACTGGGGCTTCAGCAAGCTCTACGAACGTATCAATCACGAGATGGAAGAAGAGACCCAACACGCCGACGCATTGATGCGCCGCATCCTGATGCTCGAAGGCACGCCGCGCATGCGTGCGGATGACCTGGATATCGGCACCACGGTCCCTGAGATGCTCGCCAGCGATCTTCGCCTTGAATACAAGGTGCGTGCCGCGCTGTGCAAGGGCATCGAGCTCTGTGAGCTGCACAAGGATTACGTTAGCCGCGATATCCTGCGTATCCAGTTGGCAGACACCGAAGAAGACCATACCTATTGGCTCGAACAGCAACTGGGTCTGATCAAGCGCATCGGTCTGGAAAATTATCTGCAATCGCAGTTCTGACCCGCACTGTTCGTCACGCATGAAAAAGCCCCTGCACATAACGTGACAGGGGCTTTTTATTGCCTTGCTGTTAAGCCGTCAGGCTTTATCCCGGAGCAGCAAAGGCTTGAGGTAATGCCCGGTGTAGGATTGCTCCATTTCGGAGACCTGCTCAGGCGTGCCCACGGCAATGATCTGCCCACCCTTGGAACCGCCTTCCGGCCCGAGGTCGACCAGCCAGTCCGCAGTCTTGATCACATCCAGGTTGTGTTCGATCACCACCACGGTGTTGCCGTGGTCGCGCAAACGATGCAACACGTCCAGCAGTTGCTGAATATCCGCGAAGTGCAGGCCGGTGGTCGGCTCGTCGAGGATGTACAGCGTCTTGCCGGTATCGCGCTTGGAAAGCTCACGGGACAGTTTGACCCGCTGGGCTTCACCGCCGGACAACGTTGTCGCCGACTGGCCGAGCTTGATGTAGGACAACCCCACATCCATCAGCGTTTGCAGCTTGCGCGCCAGTGCCGGAACAGCATCGAAGAACACACGTGCTTCTTCGATGGTCATTTCCAGCACTTCGTGGATGTTCTTGCTCTTGTACTTGATCTCAAGGGTTTCGCGGTTGTAGCGCTTGCTCTTGCACACGTCGCACGGGACATAAATGTCCGGCAGGAAGTGCATTTCGACCTTGATCAAGCCATCGCCCTGACACGCCTCGCAACGGCCGCCCTTGACGTTGAACGAGAACCGCCCAGGCCCGTAACCACGGGAGCGAGATTCCGGAACGCCGGCGAACAACTCGCGAATTGGCGTAAATAGCCCGGTATAGGTCGCCGGGTTGGAGCGCGGGGTGCGGCCAATAGGGCTTTGGTCGATATCCACGACTTTATCGAGATGCTGCAAGCCGTTGATGCTGTCGTGGGTCGCCGCTTCCAGCGTGGTCGCGCCATTGAGCGCGGTGGCGCTGAGCGGGAACAGCGTGTTGTTGATCAGCGTGGACTTGCCCGAGCCGGAAACCCCGGTAACGCAGGTCAGCAGGCCGATGGGGATTTCCAGATCCACGTTGCGCAAGTTGTTGCCCCGCGCGCCCTTGAGGGTCAGCGACAGCTTCTTGTTGCGCGGCGTGCGTTTGGCCGGGATTGCGATCTTTACGCGACCGGAAAGGTATTTGCCGGTCAGTGAGTCAGGATGGGCCATCACTTCGGCTGGAGTGCCTTCGGCCACGATGTGGCCGCCATGCACGCCCGCACCCGGACCGATATCGACCACGTAGTCCGCGAGGCGAATGGCATCTTCGTCGTGCTCGACCACGATCACGGTGTTGCCGATGTCGCGCAAATGCTTGAGCGTGCCCAGCAAACGATCGTTGTCCCGCTGATGCAGGCCAATGGACGGCTCATCAAGGATGTACATCACTCCGACCAGACCTGCGCCAATCTGGCTGGCCAGACGAATCCGTTGCGCCTCGCCACCGGACAAGGTGTCGGCACTGCGATCCAGCGTCAGATAATCAAGTCCGACGTTGACCAGAAATTGCAGGCGTTCGCGAATTTCCTTGAGGATCTTGTCGGCGATTTCCCCGCGTCTGCCGGTCAGCTTCAGCACACCGAAATACTCGGTGGCGTCGCCAATCGGCATGTTGGTCACTGCCGGCAGGGTTTTCTCACCCACCCAGACGTGACGCGCTTCGCGACGCAGCCGGGTACCGCGGCAATCCGGGCAAGGCTGCGTACCGAGGAACTTGGCCAGTTCTTCACGAACTGTCGCCGATTCCGTTTCCCGGTAACGACGCTCCAGATTGGGCACGATGCCTTCGAACGGATGCGCGCGTTTGACGATGTCGCCACGGTCGTTCAAGTAGCGGAAATCCACGCTCTGCGAGCCGCTGCCGTTGAGCAGGATTTTCTGCTGTTCGGCGGGCAGCTCTTTGAACGGCACTTCCAGACTGAAGCCGTAGTGCTTGGCCAGCGATCCGAGCATCTGGAAGTAATAGACGTTACGTCGGTCCCAGCCGCGTATCGCACCCTCAGCCAGGGTCAGTTCGCCATTCACCAGACGTTTGATGTCGAAGAATTGCTTCACGCCCAGGCCGTCACAGGTCGGGCAAGCGCCAGCCGGGTTGTTGAACGAGAACAGCTTGGGTTCCAGCTCGCTGATGGCGTGGCCGCAGATCGGGCAGGCGAAGCGTGCAGAGAAAATCATCTCTTCGCCAGGCTCGTCGTCCATCGGTGCCACCCAGGCGATACCGTCCGCCAGCTTCAGCGCGGTCTCGAAAGACTCCGCCAGCCGTTGTTGCAGGTCAGGGCGCACCTTGAAGCGGTCGACGACCACATCAATGGAATGCTTTTTCTGCTTGTCCAGCTTGGGCAACTCATCGAGTTCGCACAGTCGGCCATTGACCCTGGCCCGCACAAAACCCTGGGCGCGCAGTTCTTCGAAAACCGAAAGATGCTCGCCTTTGCGCTCACGAATCACCGGCGCCAGCAGCATCAACTTGCTGCCTTCGGGTTGCGCCATGACCAGGTCAACCATCTGACTGACGGTCTGCGCTTCCAGCGGAATGTCGTGATCCGGGCAACGAGGCTGACCGACCCGCGCATACAGCAGACGCAGGTAATCGTAGATCTCGGTGATGGTCCCGACGGTGGAGCGCGGGTTGTGCGACGTGGATTTCTGCTCGATGGAAATCGCCGGCGACAGGCCTTCGATGGTATCGACGTCCGGCTTTTCCATCATCGAGAGGAATTGCCGGGCGTATGCGGAAAGGGATTCGACATAGCGCCGCTGCCCTTCGGCATACAGCGTGTCAAAGGCCAGCGACGATTTGCCAGAGCCGGAAAGCCCGGTGATAACGATCAGCTTGTCGCGTGGCAGGGTGAGGTCGATGTTTTTCAGGTTGTGGGTTCGGGCCCCACGAATCAGGATCTTGTCCAAAGTGGCCTCGCTCGGCGGGCGTCGAAAACATGGGAGTATACGGTCAAATACTGGATGGATGCACACTATCGCGGCGTAACATGAAGACCATGTCATCTATGCGCGGCAAAGCGTCGCGATATACCCCGTCAATCGATGGGACTGGTAGAATCGCCGCCGGTTCACATGAGGTTTTTCCATGCACGATCCCCACAGCGAGCGAATGAGTGGCGGCGAGACCCGCGCAGCAGGTGGTCTGGCCCTGGTGTTTGCGTTTCGCATGCTTGGCATGTTCATGGTTTTGCCGGTCCTGGCTACCTACGGCATGGACATGGCGGGTGCCAGTCCGGCGCTGATCGGCCTGGCCATCGGCGCGTACGGCCTGACCCAGGCGGTGTTGCAGATTCCGTTCGGCGTTCTTTCCGACCGGATCGGCCGGCGCCCGGTGATTTATTTCGGGCTGATTATTTTTGCCCTGGGCAGCGTGCTCGCGGCCAACGCCGACTCGATCTGGGGAATTATCGCTGGACGCATCCTGCAAGGCGCTGGCGCAATTTCGGCTGCGGTGATGGCCTTGCTGTCAGATCTGACCCGGGAACAGCATCGCACCAAGGCCATGGCCATGATTGGCATGACCATTGGCCTGTCGTTTGCGGTGGCGATGGTGGTCGGCCCGTTGCTGACCCGCGCATTCGGTTTGTCCGGACTGTTTCTCGCCACTGGCGGGATGGCCTTGCTCGGAATCTTGATCGTCGTGTTCGTGGTGCCGAAAAAGACCGGCACCTTGCAGCACCGCGAATCAGGTGTCGCACGCCAGGCGTTGGGGCCGACGTTACGCAACTCAGACCTGCTGCGCCTGGATTTAGGTATCTTCGTGTTGCACGCGATGCTCATGTCAAGCTTCGTAGCCCTGCCTTTGGCGCTGGTCACCAAAGCCGGTTTGCCCAAGGAACAGCACTGGTGGGTCTACCTTACGGCGCTGCTGATCTCATTTTTCGCAATGATTCCCTTCATCATTTATGGTGAGAAAAAGCGTCAGATGAAGCGCGTGCTGATTGGTGCCGTGGGCGTGCTGATGCTCACTGAGCTATTCTTCTGGGCGTATGGCGATAGCTTGCGAGCGCTGGTCATCGGGACAGTGGTATTCTTCATCGCGTTCAATCTGCTGGAAGCTTCACTTCCGTCACTGATCAGCAAGGTTTCACCGGCTGGCGGAAAAGGCACGGCGATGGGAGTTTATTCCACCAGCCAGTTCCTTGGTTCGGCCGCAGGTGGGATACTCGGCGGCTGGTTGTTCCAGCATGGCGGGCTCGATGTGGTTTTCCTCGGCGGAGCGGCCATGGCTGCGATCTGGCTTGCCGTCGCAGTCACCATGCGCGAACCGCCTTACGTCACGAGTCTACGCTTGCCGTTGTCGCCGCAAGCGCAGCGTGACGCAGGCCTGGCAGCGCGGTTGATGGCTGTAGCAGGTGTAACGGATGCAGTGGTGGTTGCTGAAGAGGCAGCCATCTATATCAAATTAGACACAGCACTATTGGATCGCGCGTCTCTGGAACGGATGGTCAATCCATCGACCGAAACGTGCGAAGCCTATGGTTAAGGGCAATTTAATCTGTCCCTCTTTGACTAGTTAGGGGTAATTGAATTCTTTCCAAAAATCCACTAAGGGTAATTTATTTTGTCCTCGGAGCGGGGGAGCGAAGCGCTTCCTTCGAGTGCTCGCCATTATCGCGGGCTTTCCCAGTCCGCTGATTTCAAGCTCGCGAGGCGTGTGGTGTGTTCGCCGGTCATTATTATGAGCGGCACTTCTGGGTAGGTGAAGTGGCATATAGCGAAAAGCCTGAGTCAGATTTGCGCACGCATCCCCTCGGACAGCCATTGCCTGACGCACTCGCTTCTGCCTATTCTGTGTAACCGCTGAAGCGAAATTGACCCACTGCTGGAATTCATTGACCTACCCAAAAACATCGCGGATGAAGTATCTGTGCGGGATTTCGGATGCAGCGTATAGGTTACTCAAAATCAGCAGCCTGGGGTCAAAACGGCATCAGCGCCTACATGTAGACAAGCGTTGATAGCGATTAGGGACCGTTGTCAGGTTTTCCAAAAAGCGGTCATCTCCGGATGACCGCTTTTTATTGAGGTTCTTGTTATTGAGGCTCTTGGGCCAAACACCTTATGTGATAGAGCGCCGGGCCGGACTCATTGCCAGCCACCCATTCTAGTTGGCGTTTTGTCGGGTAACCATGTCGGTGGCTTGATTCGGAAACGATCGTTCCCTATATTGAGCTCATGACGAACACATCCCACACCTCAGGCCGCCCAGGCCGCCCTCGCGAGTTCGACAGTGATGCCGCGCTCGACAAGGCTATCGCTCGCTTCAGTGAGCACGGCTATCACGGCACCTCGATCTCGGATCTGCATGCTTCTCTGGAATTGACCTCGGGAAGCATCTACAAAGCCTGGGGTGACAAGCGCGGGCTGTTTCTCGCGGCGCTCGACCGTTATATGGAAGTACGAGCGGAAGCGATCCGTTCCTGCCTTGCCGCCAAGCGCTCCGGGCGCGACAAGATCAGTGCCCTGCTGGCCATGTATGCGCAGCTCAGCAGCGGGGCTGTTGGGCGCACTGGATGCTTGGTGGTCGAGAGCGCGGTCGAGCTATCGATTTCAGACCCTGAGATTGCGAAACGCATCGCGGCCCAACAGAAGAAACGAGAGACACAGTTGCGCCTATTGCTTGAGGTAGGCCAAGCGGATGGTTCGGTTCGTCGAGAACTGGATGCAGCGGTGACTGCCAGGCTTCTGCTCACTCTCCAGCAAGGAATGCGAGTCTTGGGCAAAACCGGTTCGACGGCGAAAGATATGCAGGGCCTGATTCTTGAAATGCTGCGACTGCTCGATTAAAAAAATTTTCTCAATTAGGAAATGAACATTCCCATATTGTCTGGAGGCAACGATGACAACTAATTCTGAACAACCTGAGTACGTAGGTGCGGACTTCTTTGCGCGCACCGATTTCTGGGGCACGTTTCATCATGGCAGCACGCAGGTGGGTGACGTGAACCTTCACTATGTGGAGGGGGGAGAGGGCGCTCCAATCCTGCTTATACCCGGCTGGCCTCAGAGTTGGTATGCCTGGCGTTATGTGATGCATGAGCTCGCGAACAGTGGCCGGCGAGTCATCGCCGTTGATCCTCGAGGTATGGGTGAAAGTGACGCGCCTATCGGTAGCTATGACGCGGGCACGGTCGCAGCGGAAATTCACGCCTTTGCAGACAAACTGGGCCTGTTCGATAACGGGCCAATCGATGTCGCGGCACATGATGTCGGCGTGTGGATCACCTATGCGCTGGCAGCGGATTGGCGTTCGAACATTCGTCGCATCGCGTTGCTCGATGCTCTGGTGCCGGGGCTTTCTGCACCACGTACGGATCTGCCGGTCGCCGAAGCTAATCTGCGCAGCTGGCATTTTGCGTTTAACCAATTGGATGAGCTGCCACAGCTGCTGATCTCGGGGCGCGAGGAGGCTTTTTTGACTTGGTTATTTCGAGCAAAATCCCTTCAGTCATGGGTTATCGCACCAGAAGACATCGCCGTCTATGCACGACAGCTTGCCGCGCCAGGTGCGTTGCGTGCAGCGACGAGTTACTACCAGGCCGCATTTTCGTCTGCCGGAATCGCTGCAAACCGCAAGCGCGCAGAAGTGCCTCTCGAGATCCCGATACTCGCGTTGGGTGCCGAGCGCGGCGTCGGTGACAATATGGTGAACGCACTCCGGGCCCTGGCAATCGACGTGAAGGGGCATGTCATCAGCAACGCTGGGCATTATCTACCAGAGGAGGCTGCGAATCGCGTGGCGGCGGAGTTAATCGAATTCTTCAACGAGATGCGGGGAGCCTGAGGTTCGATCCACGACGGACGGGGTCCGCTCTCGACATCCGTCCGATGGATTCGCTTTGAACCGCCGAGCCTGGATGGTGCCCAACCTGTATCACGTCAGAGGACACCGTCATGGCAGAAGAGAAGAAACAAGTTCCCAGGGAAGATGTTCCGGCTCACTCCACCGAGGAGGAAAAGGAACGACTCAAGGACTTCAACAAGAATGGTATTCCGCCTGGATCAAGTTAAGCGTTCTTGGCCGCGTTCGTCATCGAGTGGCGGGTCCAAGTCAGCCGCAGCTTGGTCCTGTCAGTTCGCGTAGGCGGTATCAATCACTGACGACTAGCACGATCTTTCCCTGGATGCTTCCCTGTGACGCGCGGTGGTGCGCGTCTGCTGCCTGGGCCAGCGGGAATGTGCTGTCGATCACCACGCGGATAGTGCCGTCGTTGAGCAGCTTGCCGGCTTGCTCCAGTTGCGTACCACTGGAGCGCACCTGCGTAGAAGAAACGGTGATTCCCAATTTATCCGCGTTTTCGTGCCCACCGAAACCAAGGGGGTTGACCAAAAAGAGGGCACCCCCGGGTTTGATGACGCCCAGGAAGCGTTCCATATGTGGGCCACCGACTGCGTCAACGACCAGGTCCACATTCTTGGCGACCGCTTCAGCGGCTGTCTTGGTATGGTCGATAAAGTCCTCAGCGCCTAAATCGCGAAGCAGCTTTTCATGCTTGCCAGAGGCCACCGCAATGACGCGTGCACCTTTCCATTTGGCAACTTGAACCATCAGATGCCCCACACCGCCTCCAGCCCCGTTTACCAAGACTGTCCTGCCTTCAAGCGGAATGGGGGCATGCTGAACGGCCTGGAACGGGTTAGGGGCGTCATGGCCAACCTCGACCAGAAACTGCCAGGCAGTCAGGAGCGACATGGGCGCGCCTGCTGCCTTGACGTGATCTATACGCTTGGGCTTCAAAGCCAACTCGGTCTCATTGACGCGTATGTACTGAGCATAGGCGCCGCTGCCCGTCATCAGATCATCCGGGAAACGCACCATCGCAAAAACATCCTCGCCGACATCGAATTTTGAGGCCTCGTCGCCAACTGCTACCACCTCTCCAGATACATCGGTGCCCCGAATCAGCGGGAAATTTGCGTCGGGCCGCCATTCAGGGGGCAGGGCCCGATAGCCGTCCCGCAGATAGAGGTCAGGCGGGTTGAGGCTCGCTGCGTGCACTCGGACAAGCACTTCTCCAGGAAGCGCGACAGGCCTGGGTGCATCTTCGTAATGCAAGACTTCAGGGCCGCCAAAATTATGTAATCGCACCGCCTTCATCGTTTCGCTCATCACAACCTCGTTCGTTTCGATGGGTATGACTCAGCCTAAACGCTGATGAGAGCGTTGATAATAGGGCGGGTAGCGGCGTCACTTCCCATCGGGCTGCACGTGCTCGCGCCCGCCATCACAGCGTTTCGTCGACGATACCCAAAGGTGCTGATAGACCTGCGCTTGAGCGACCAACACGTGAACCTGATTGAGGACGGAATCGATCTGGCGATACGGATCGGTGAGCTTGCGGACTCGTCTCTCCTTTCTCGCAGATTATTGTCGTACACACTCTGTTGTTACGCTTCGCCAGATTATCTGGCCAGGTACGGAACACCTCGGCATCCCGATGAGCTAGTGGCGCATGAGACGGTCAATCTTCGTTATCAAAGTTCCGGTCAAGCTTTACGATGGCCGTTTCGGATCTCAGACAAGGAGGTCGAGATACTTCCGTCATCGCCTGTCATCGTTGATGCAAGTGAAGCTGTGCTTGCGGCTATGGTCGCAGGCGCTGGCATAGGGATGGCGGCAAGTTTCATGGTGGCTTCCAGGCTGAGTCGGCAGGAGCTAGTTCCGGTTTTATCCGAGTTCGCAGCGACCCGAAACAACATCACTGCTGTTTGGCCTGAGAGTCGACGCACCAATCCTGCCGTGCGCGCATTTTTGGAGCTGCTGATCGAGGTTCGCTGAGAATTAGATAGCGTCGAGACCATGGGCGGAACATGACCAGGTGAAGCGCCATATGTTGGGCCTGACGCCGAATTGACCCAGTTGCCGATGCCACGCTGACCCAACATCAAACGGTGAATAGCTAACACAGGTAATGCTTCACAAGGTAGGAGCCTGGGTCAATGAAGTCTCGGTAACTAGGTCCATTCTGTGCTGGCGATAACACCGTAGATGGCTGCCACCCAAGCGTAATAATGCGCTCGCCAATTTGCCCGCCTTTGTGCCCTTACACCTAGCCCCCAAGGCTCAGGAAGCGGCTGATACATCGGTCAGCATCGAGATCCCGTACGAGCAAGGGGCCTTGACGGTGACGTGGCCCGCTGCTGACCCTGCGGGATGTGCCCGGTTTGTTCGCGGTCTGACACGATGATCCGCATCGACTCCATCTGGCTCGCCACCGAGCCCATGGACATGCGCGCCGGCACTGACACCGCTCTGGCACGTGTGGTCGCCGTGTTCGGTGCGGCGCAGCCGCACTGTGCTTATCTGTTCTACTCCAAAGCCGTAAGGCTGCGTTGGACTGCAAAGGCGCGCTTACTCCCGCCCTTAGCACAGATATCAATTACTTAATGTCAGTTAGAAATTTATCCAGCGCGTCGTTGAAGTGTTCAGGATACTCCCAAAAAGACAGATGCTTCCCAAACTTTACTATCGTTGCTGACGGCGTATTAATTTTACTCCACTCATCCACACGCTGACTTTTTTGACTCATGTAATAAAACAGAGGTACCTTTCCTTCCATCCCCTTGAGGTCGGTTTCGTAGTTTTGATAGGAGCCAGACTCATTCAGCAAGGCAGCAACACCATCTCCCGTCTGATTGCTAATCCGCGTTATCCACTTAATGTACTCTGGATGTGGGTTATCAACCATGTAACGTGCAAACTCATCGTTCAGCTGCTCACGACGTAACAATACGCCTTGTGTGAAGTGCTCCCGTACTCCGTCCGAACCATCAGACGTAAACCAATACCAGTCACTCGAGTGCTTTGGATCATCGCCCCCAAGACATTTGGGTACAGAATCCATCATAATAAATCCTTTGAGGTTGTCCGTCCCAAACTGATGCACATACGCTAAAATATCAAAGCCTCCGTAGGACCAGCCACCCAACACAACGTTATGTAAGTCGAGGGCTTTCATAAAATCAGCAATATCACGACCGTGCTGCTCATAGAAATTCCCTTCGACTGTATGGGTCGACAGGCCCTGACTCCGGGGATCGATAACTATTAACTTATAATCTTTAGAGTCTTTGAAATGCTCCAACTGATGTGCATACACTTCCGTGCTCATGGTCCAGCCTGGCACAAGAAGTATGACGTTCTCCCCCTGTCCGGAGCTTTCATAGTGAATATCCAGATCATTAGACACTTTGATCATCGCAGCCTGCGCGATTGAAAAAAACGACATCAACAACAAAAACACCAGAGCAAAGACGCGCATATTTTAATTCCTTTTTTAATTACCAAAGGTATGACTCTGAGTCATTTCAGCACACACTCAAGTCGACAGGAAGGAGAAGAAATCAATCCGAAGAACTAAAAATTCAAAAGTAATTCCTGGGGCACGAGACTATGCAAGGCATTATCAGCGAGTAAGATCGTGACGGCTTCAATATCCGGAGCGAAGAAACGATCTTTTTCGTAATAAGCAACCTTCTCCCTCAAAATCGTCCGAGCGCACTCAAGCATTGGCGACGTTTTTAACCCGTCGCGAAGGTCCAGCCCTTGGCAAGCAGCCAGCCATTCAATCGCGATAACTCCGCGCGTGTTTTCAGCCATCGCCCATAGCCGGCGCCCTGCGTTGGGGGCCATCGACACATGATCCTCCTGGTTAGCAGAAGTCGGCAGGCTGTCAACACTATGCGGGTGGGCAAGCGCCTTGTTGTCACTCGCCAACGCGGCGGCGGTAACTTGGGCAATCATGAAGCCTGAGTTTACCCCCCCGTTTGCAACCAGAAATGAGGGTAACTGCGACATGTGTTTGTCCATCATCAAGGACGTGCGTCTTTCTGATAGAGCCCCCATTTCGGCGATTGCCAACGCAATATTATCTGCTGCCATTGCGACAGGCTCTGCGTGGAAATTCCCACCTGAGATCACATCTCCCTCGTTTGCGAAGACAAGTGGGTTGTCTGACACGGCGTTCGATTCAATTGCCAAGATGTCGCAAGCGTTGCGCAGTTGTGTAAGACACGCTCCCATGACCTGCGGTTGGCACCTCAGTGAATAAGGATCTTGAACCTTACCGCACTCAGCATGCGACTCAGAGATTTCAGTAGAAGGCGTCAGCAGCTCACGATAGGCGCTGGCCACGGCGATCTGTCCAAGCTGCCCTCGTGCCGCATGGATACGTGCATCAAACGGAGAACGAGAACCTAACAGGGCCTCTACACTCAAGGCACCACATACCGTAGCTGCTGCGAACAAATCTTCCGCTTCGAACAGTCCACGTAACGCGTATGCCGTTGATACTTGAGTGCCATTCAGAAGCGCCAGGCCTTCTTTTGCTGCAAGCGTGACAGACTCAATTCCGGCCTGTTGCAGCGCCTCACCCGCAGACACCCAGCGCCCTTGGAATCTGGCTTTGCCTTCACCTATGAGAATCAGGGACATGTGCGCTAGCGGTGCCAAGTCGCCTGAGGCGCCCACAGAGCCCTTCGCCGGGATGTGTGGGTATACCTCAGCGTTAATCAAAGAAACTATCGCATCAATGACAATCTTGCGAATCCCCGAGTATCCCCTCGCGAGGCTATTGACCTTCAGTACCATGATCAGTCGAACCATAGCATCATCCAACGCCTCTCCAACCCCGGCAGCATGGGAGAGCACCAGCGAACGCTGAAGGTTTTCCAGATCAGAAGTGGCAATCCGCGTAGAAGCGAGTAATCCAAAACCGGTATTGATCCCGTAAGCTGTACGCCCCTCGCTGAGGATGCTTTCGACGCAGCGGACACTCGCCGCTATATCGTCTGAAGCGTGCTTCGCAAGCGTCAGTTTTGTAGGGCTGGCGTAGACACTCCTCAACTCCCGTAAGGTCATTTGCCCAGGAGTTATTTCGAGCTTGTTCATAGCATTCCTCTAAAACGGTGTTGACCTAGAAAGACTAGACAGCCGCTACAACTGTGATTTCTATCAGCAGCTCTGGCAAAGCCAGTCGCGACTCGACCGTAGCACGGGCGGGCGTATGCCCTTGCGGCACCCACGCATCCCATACCTCGTTCATGTCCGAAAAATGGCACTTAATGTCTGCGAGCCATATCTGCGCGGAAACAATGCGGGTTTTGTCTACTCCCGCTTTCTCCAGAAATCCGTCTATTTTTTTCAATACTTGGGCGGTCTGGCCTTTGATGTCCTGTGTAGAGTCTGCGGCTGTTTGGCCGCCAACGAACACAAAACCATTACTAACAACGGCCCGACTCATACGGTGATTACTGTCGATACGAACAATATCTTTCACTTTAAACTCCTGAAGGATTAATAATAAGGAAGCTCAGAAACCACCCAAGGCATCCACTTCGATCTAAAACAGAGGTCAAGCTACTTAGGTGCAAACTCTTTCAACGGGACCGCATTCACATCCGGAACATATGCGTTTGCCAAGTCAACTAGCTGTACTGGCTTGATCGGAGGCCGAATCCGGTAGTAACCTACCTTCTGCATCGTTGCCTTTGTGCACTCGGCCAAGAGTTCAGCAACAACTAGGCCGCACATGCGCCCCTGACATGGGCCCATGCCGCAACGCGAAAATGATTTCGTTTGATTAGGCCCACTGCAACCGAGTCGGCTCATCGCCCGGATATCACCCGCACTGACTTCTTCGCACCGGCAAACAATAGTCTGGTCTGCGGGACGACGAAAAATGTCTGCGGGGCGATACAACGTGTCTAGAAATGGCCGTACAGCTTGATGGCGATTTAACTGACGTTGTAGCTTGAGCGCTTTTGTATCTCGGACGTTCTCTGTCAAACATCCAAGTTGTTGACTGATCCGTAGTGCTGTCAGTGCGCCGGAAAGCTCTGCTGCCTTCGCGCCATCAATCCCTGCACCGTCACCCGCGATGAAAACTCCCGCCAGTGATGTTTCACCCCAAACATCAGCATCAGGACGCCAACATAATTGCACCTCGTCCCAACAGTGCTCACAACCCAGAGAGCGGGACAACTGAACATTTGGAATGACCCCCTGATGGACCAGCAGTAGGTCAGAGCCAATATCCGTGAAGGACCCACCTACGGAGTAGCGAACGCTATCTACTGCGCCATCGCCCCGCGCTTCCAGCGTTTCGACCTGACGGATATGCGGGATAGAACTTGCGGCAATAGCCCTTAATAGACCTAGCCCTTTGAGTAAATATCCTGGGGCACGCAACGCTGAAAACAAATGGCGAAGTGCAGGAAGACGATTATTTCGTGGAGTGGTGTCCAGAATCGCTGCCACGGAACTGCCCGACCTTATCAATTGCCAGGCAAACAAATAGAGCAACGGCCCGCTTCCAGCGAGTACAACGCGCTTGCTCGGTAAAAGCGCCGCTGACTTCAACAGCGTTTGAGCCGCGCCGATTCCCATAACGCCAGGCAATGTCCAGCCCGGAAATGGAGAGGGCCGCTCTTGAGCGCCATTAGCGATCACTAATGCGCGAGCCTGAATCTGGCCACTACCGCCACTAGGTCCATTGCGAGTAAAGCTAACTTGCCGGTCCTGGGTAATTTGCCACGCCAAGGTACCTGGCCAGTAGGTAACGCTGCTGGCTAGGAAACGCTCTACCAGCGCCGCACCAGCGGTATAGTCTTTGCCCAACAAAATGGGGTCAGCCAGAGGAGACTGGGAGACGCTGCGATAAATCTGTCCCCCAGGCAGGGGATTTTCATCCATCAACAATACATCAAGGCCCGCCTCTTTGGCCTGTAACGCGCAGGCCATACCAGCCGGGCCTGCGCCGATGATTAGAAGGTCAACATGGATCATGCTCATTTGAGACTCCTGGCTCCGATCATGGATCGAATCGTCATTCCGGGCTTCACCAGCGTCATACAGGCCTGTTGATTCGGAACGCCGTCAATTTCCACCAGGCATTCAAAACAGGCACCCATCATGCAGAACGGTGCCCTCGGAGCATTCGACACCGGTGTCTCGCGAACCTGAGTGATGCCTACACTCAGCAACGCAGCCGCTACTGTCATGTATTCAGGCACTGAAAAGTCATGCCCATTTATCAGGATTGAAACCTGAGTGGATGGCGCACTGGCGCGCGCGTTAAATAGCGAAACGTTTGGCATAGAAGTAATCGAGAAGAGAGGGACGTGGAGCACCCATCAGCCAGGGCACGAGTTTTTCGCAATGGGCTGCCGCCAGCGTCACGCCGCTATGGCACATGGCAACAAACGCACCAGGATGGGTGAGTGATTCTTCGTAAATCGGCATGCTGTCAGGGGTCATAATCCGCAGCGAACCCCAAGCTCGTACAACGCGGACGTTTTTGAGCATGGGAAACGGCGCAATTGCTTTCTGTGCGATATGAGCAATGACCCCAGGGGTTACACCGTCATCCATATCCACATCCTCAGCGGACTCTCCCAATAACAGCGAACCCTCGGCCGTCTGGCGTACAGAGATGGTCGGGTAATCAAGAAACCGTTTGACCCGCTCGGTCACTAGAATTTGCCCCCGAAGCGGCACTACAGGAGCGCGCAGGCCCACCATAGGTGCCAATTCACGATTCCCAAGGCCGGCACACAGAACAACTTTTCCAGCATCGATTACCTGTTTGCCCACGGTTAGCCGGAAACCACCCTCATGCGGAACAATCAAATCGACACGTGAGTCGGTCTTATAGACGCCTCCGGCCTGCTCAAAGCCCGCGAAAAGGCCGCGTAATGTATAGAGCGGACTGACGTGCCCGTCGTGGGGCGAGTAGACGGCCCCGGTCACGTCGGCGCCGATCGCTGGTATACGCTCCTTCAACTGCGCGTTATCTAGGACTTCATAGGTCAATCTGTTGTCTTGCGCATGGAGTTTTGCCAGCCCCGCTGCACTGCTGGCCAGACCTTGCTCGCTCATCGCGATCATCATCCCGCCGGGTTTTTCGTACCCCAGTTTCATACCACTGGCGTCTTCAAGTTCTTGGCAGAAGCCGGGCCAAAGCTGCGAGGACTCCAATGACCAGCGTGCATAATCGATTTGCTTGGAACCCTTACTCGAGACCCATACCAGGCCGAAGTTGCCTCGGGCGGCGCGTATGCTTGAGTCCTCGCCATCCAGCACCAGAGTTCTGACACCTCGTTTAGCCAGTCCATAAGCGATGGCCATCCCCACCAGCCCGCCACCGACCACTACGTAGTCGTAATCGATCTTCATGATTTTTTTCCCATTAAAACTTTGTCCAGCCCTACCAGTCGGTCAAGCACGATCATCAAGCCCAAGGTCACCGCGATGATCACGACTGCCACGGCCGCGACCATGGGATCAACGGTTTCGGTCATGCTCATATAGATCCGCACTGGCAAGGTGATTGTCGCGGGGGAAGCGAGGAATATGGTGGCAGTCAGTTCGTCAAAACTACTGGCAAACGCCAGCACCCAACCGCCAAGTATTCCAGGGAGAAGCGAGGGAAACGTGATGCGCCGAAAGGTCGTCCAGGCGCTAGCGCCTAGAGACATCGCTGCATGCTCAGGCTCACGAGAAAGACTCACCATCGACGCCATGATCAGGCGCAGCGAGTAAGGAAAGATCAACATCACGTGAGCCAATACCAACGAGCTAAACGAACCGTTCACGTTGAATTCATTAAATAGCCGCAGCAACGCAACGCCGAGAACTACAGGAGGAATCATCAACGGCGACAACAGCAAACCGTTCAGAGCCGCCCGACCGGGAAACTGGTAACGAGACAATCCCATAGCAGCAGGAACACCTAGTAGCGCGGCCCCTGTCGCGGAAAGAGTCGCCAGAATAATGCTGTTCCAGAATGCAGTGATAAAACCGTTGTCATTGAACAGCGCTACGAACCAGCGCAGTGAAAAGTGCAGTGTCGGAATGGTCAACATGTTATCCGGTGTAAAAGCGACCAGACACACGACGACCAAAGGTGCTGCCAGGAACACTGAAAAAATGCTGTGAAAAACGAGCGCCAAGACTCCATTTTTGTTCATGTCAGCGCCCCAGCCGTTTTTGAATTCGACGTTCGACTAACTTGCCGTACACCCCAATCACCAGAAGGTTAATCAGCAGCAATAGAACCGCGATGGTCGCGCCCATCGGCCAGTTCAGGGTATTGAGAAACTCATCGTAAGCAGCGGTTGCTGCGACCTTCAAACGTCGGCCGCCAATCAGCGCCGGGGTAGCAAACGCACTAGCACTAAGGGCGAATGTCATCAGGCTCCCGGACAACACACCAGGCAACACTTGGGGCAATACGATTCGACGCCAGACCGTCAGTTGTCCAGCACCCAGGCTAAGGGCAGCATCACAACTCTGAGGGTCTATGCCTTGCAACGAGGTCCAGACTGACAAAATGACCAACGGCACTAAGGCATGGATCAGAACCACAACCACAGCCCAAAACGAGAACAGCAGTTGTGCATTGCTATCCATCAGCCCCAACCACACGAGCACGCTACCAATGATTCCGTTCTGACTGAGCAAGATCGACCAGCCGAGAGTCCTGACAACCGCAGAGATCAGCAACGGAGCCAAGGTCAGGATCAGGAAGCACGTACGCCAGCGGGGCCGCATCCGATAGATGATGTAAGCCTCTGGGACGCCAAGCACCACTGCGCCCACTGTGACAGCTAACGCCAGCCCCAAGGTGCGCAGAAAAATCGTTTGGTAATAAGGATCGACTAGGACTAAGGCGTAGTTATGCAACGAGCGGGCAGGCAACATGGTGCTGGTAGTTATATCAAAACTGTACAGGCTTAATTCGCCCATCATCAACATTGGAATTGCGAGGAGAGCGATGAACAATAGACTCGCTGGCAGTAGCAGTAACAGTGCACGGCTACTAAAAGAGAAGGCTTTCCGCCGAGGAGCCAATACAGAAACTTGATTCATGGTTCCACCCCAGAAGAGGTCGCTGCTGAATCATTACTAATAATCAAGTGACGTAGAGCCGAAGGCTCCCACGCTAGACCGACATGTTCACCAGGCAACACGGCAAGCTGACCGCGATTTGCACGCATAACATGCAGAACCCCAAGCTCGGTCATGACCGTGACCAGCCAGCAATTCCCCTTAAACACGCATCCCATTACCTGACCACGAAGAACGGCATTCGAACTATCAACAAGGTCAATTCGCTCAGGCCGCAAGGACAACGTCGCGCGACCACAGGGGATTTCAGCATTGAGGTTAAGACTGCCTACGCCACAGACGAATTGTCGCTGACTGCCCCGCAGCACGATCTCGCCAGTTAACAGATTGGCGCGGCCGATGAAATCAGCAGCAAAGCGCGAACCTGGATCGTCATAGAGATGATTGGGTTTATCAAAACGCACAATGCGACCACGATCTAGCAGGGCAACTCGATCGCTCATGGCCAAGGCCTCATCCTGATCATGAGTGACCATGATCGTCGTTGTCCCCACTTGGCGTTGAATGCTTTGCAGCTCAGTCTGCATATCGTGACGCAGCTTGGCGTCCAGATTGGATAGAGGTTCGTCAAGCAAAAGCAACGGTGGCTTAATGACCAAAGCCCTGGCCAATGCGACGCGCTGCCGCTGACCGCCGGAAAGGTCGCGCGGAAACTTTTCAGCATGGGCGCCCAGTTGCACCAACTCCAGTGACTGGTTTACTTGCCGCGTTCGCTCGGCCCGTGCAACCCCGCGCATTTGGAGGCCGAATTCAATATTTTCCCGAACAGTCATGTGCGCAAACAGCGCATAACTTTGAAACACGACGCCTAAGCCACGCTGGGCTGGCGGCTGACCCAATAACGACTTGCCCTGTAAACGGATATCGCCATCGCTGGGCTCGAGGAAGCCTGCGATCATTTGCAACGTAGTTGTCTTTCCACACCCCGAGGGCCCCAGCAGAGAAATGAATTCGCCCTGTTCGATATTTAGATTGATTCCATGCAGGACCCTCACATCCCCGTAGGACTTGCTCAGGCCTTCGATAATCAAATAACTCATTTGCTGACTCGCTTTTTGCTTGTCCGTACAGATGTCATCTCAGGTAGGGCGGCTTTCAGCCGCACCGCCTGTTATGTAGATTTTATTGTTCGATCTGACGATTCCACTGCTGTATCCAGGCAGGTCGCATGGCATTTACCACGTCCCAATCAACGCTGAGCATTCCCTCAACGGTCTCTTGATCTGGAACCTTTGCCAGAACTGCAGGTGGTAACTTGGTGTGCTTATTGACTGGCGCCACACCTTCTCCATCAGCAAAAAGCACCTGTACTTCCGGACTCAAGGTGTACTGGACAAACTTCTGAGCCAAAGTATTTACGGTCTCATGCTTGACCGGGCACACGCTTAGTCCTAAGGCCATAGCCCCTTCTTTAGGAGCGACGAACTTCACCGGTACGCCTTGATTGCGCAATGCTTGGGTGCGACCGGACCCCCAAACGCCAATCCAGAGGCTGTCGTTCTGGAACAGTTCGGAAATTTTTCCAGGTGATGGATCGAAGGACAGAACATTAGGTGCCACGCTCGTCTTTATCGCAGTAAACCCCGGCTCGATGGTCTGCTCGCCCCCACCATTGAGGCGCGCAAACATCACCAGGCCCTCGAGACCGTAACCGTTCGTGATGCTTGGAAACTGAACGTGCCCTTTATATAAAGGGTTCGCCAAATCTTTCCACGACGTGGGGGGGGGCCATCCCTTGGCCGCGAATACTCGCTCGTTGTAAACAATGCCAGTACCGTTGAGCCCGATGGTCACAGCCTTATTACTTTTGAAGTGAGCGACGTCGAATAAGTCCTTGTAAATTGGAGCATCGGTCAACGTCTCGCAATAACCCAACTGAGCAGCCTGGGACATCGGGCCATCGTCCAGGAAGGCAACGTCCAAAGTCTGCTTACCTTTCTGAGCCTGCATGCGTGCCATAGTGGTTGTCGTATCGCCCGGGACCAGAATCACCTTGCTGCTGGTCAGCTTTTCGAAGTCCGGCACGATCTGCTCTTTGAGCAGTTTCTCAAAAGAACCACCAAAAACAGCAACGTACAGAATGGGCTGGTCTGCTTGGACGTGACTTGCGAACAGTGATGCCGCGACGAGTGCGGGGGCGAATCTTCTGATCATGTTGACTCCTGATTTGAGTGCCACTGTCAATGCCCGCACATTCCGGGCAAACCTAGTGTCTGCCCTAGTAACCAAGAGATCCAATTACCTTTCACACAAAACCAATGTCCAAATGTTATGACCTATACAAACAGAATGATTAGCATCTTTCTGCTATTTTGCTTTGATAAATTGGCATATCTAGGAGTTAATCACCTGTATCTGGCTGCAAATGCACCTATACAGTGCGCTAGCGCGCCAAGTTAGCGCATATTAATGTCTAGATATGATAAAGAGAAAAGAAATGAAAAACAGACAGCTCGAAGCCTTTCGTGCAGTGATGCTCAGACATTCAGTCACCAGCGCAGCAGAGATGATGAGTATCACCCAGCCTGCCGTGACCCGATTGATCGTCGATCTTGAGGAGGAAGTGGGTTTCAAGCTTTTTACACGGGAGAAAGGTCGGCTGTTTCCGACCTCTGATGCCGCGCTGCTGTATCGGGAGGTGGAGCGCTCTTTTGTCGGAGTGGAGAGGATTGCTCATGCAGCGCGTCAGATTCGCTCGGTAAACAAAGGCGCTTTGACCGTATGCTGCGCCCCCGCGTTGGCCGAAGGATTACTGCCAGCCTGGATCTCAGAGTTCATCTCGCTGCATGCGGGCGTTACTGTGGTTTTCGCAATTCACGGAACAAAAGTCGTGAGTGAGATGGTGGCTAACGAGCAATGCGACTTAGGCTTTATTACTTACACGACGTGGCAGCCTGGCGTAAAGCTAGAGCGGCTGTTTACAGCGCCCATGCGATGTATTTTGCCCCATGGACATAGGCTGGCAGAGCTGGAGTGCATTACTCCTGAGGACTTAGCCGGAGAGTCATTTATCTCATTCCCCAAAGAACTGGACACCCGACGCATCATCGATGAGCTATTCGCAAACCGCCAGATAGAGCGCCAGCTAAACATCGAATGCCAGCTGTCAGCGGCTATCGCGTCCTTTGTTAGCTGCGGCGCAGGCGTGTCCATCATAGACCCGGCAGTAGCCAACACGCTCGGTAATAAGGTGGTGGTAAGACCGTTTGCACCCGAGCTTGACTTTGAATATGCCATCGTAACCTCCGAACGAATGACTCCATCACGCCTGACAAAAGCGTTTCTCGCGTTCGTCAAAAATAAGATGAAGCTCTTACCGTCATTGCCTTAATTGAGTGGCTGCTCCGATACCGTAAGACCGAACACCGAAGCTATTTTGCTAAGTGCGCTGCCTGAAAAAACTCAACCGTGCGCGATCCCTTACGCGGGCCCGCGTAGCTTAGCTGTTCAGCCTGACCGTCTGGCTTTGAATACCAGGCTAGGCGGCTGCCCTGGAACGTCATCCAAAAAATCGACAATCCGCATACCAATCTTTTCCAAAACACGGATCGAGGCCGAATGGTTGGGCCGCACCACCGCAAAGACTTCATTTAAGCCAAGCTCCTCAAAACCGTAATCAAGTGCTGCTTGGCTGAGCTCTGTCGCATATCCTTTGCCCCAAGCCGTGGCGGCAAATCGATACCCGAGATTCAGACGCTCAACGTCGACGTACATTCGAGCATCGAGGCCTCCGAAGCCAATCAAGTTCTGCGGAGCTTCACACGTCGAAATTGCCCACTGGCCATAGCCCTTGTCTTCCCAGTGCTTCAACCAGACATGAAGAAGAGCCTCAGCTTGGCCGAGATCCCGCAAGGGTCCGGAAGGGTTGAACTGGTGAGTTGCAGGGTCACCGTAGATGGTGAAAAGACTTTCCAGATCATCGGCGGTTGGCGGTCTTACCACCAGGCGAGCAGTTGTTCGATGCATAGTTTTTCCTCTTTGGCGGCGTATAAAACCGCCCTTCTGGCCACTCAGTGTATGGTGAGTATTTGCATGGACGTGACCACCTGTTTGCATTCAACTTGACCAGCCGTTTGCATCCGACTTGACCAGTGCACATGATCTCCATGACTGGCTGGGCTCGACCCGAAGCAAGCGGTGCGACAGGCCAAACCGAGCCCATAGCGGACAGTCATAAATGGCAGAAAGCACAGGATTTGTGGATTCCGGTCAAACGTCCATTTCGATCATGCCGGAAACCTCACGACAAATTACGTATTAGATTCCAGCTATGGCGTGACAGGGGTGGAAGTTCCAAAAGGCCGGTTAGTAATTAGCCTTACCGTCGAGGCGGTGATACATTTCGCAGCCATGGATAAGTACCGTTCTTCTCTCTGCCACTTAGCTAAAGCCTTGCTGCTCCTTGTGCTCTTTAACAGCATGGCGTGCAGCATTGGGCACGGGCAGATGTTGCAGAAGATGTTTGCCTCCAATGAGCCGTCACGGTCTGATGAGGCAATATCCATGGGGCATCCCATGGTGATGGATCACTCCCGCCACCACATGAGTCAGGCATCTACGAGCCAGGACATGCCGCCTATGCACGGCATGGACTCTCTCTTCGGCGATTGTTTTTTCGCCGCCTCGCTGCCGCTAGGGTTGATGCTGTTCACAGTGTTGGCCTGGCTACTGCGGCGTCGACAAGTTCGTCCAGTTCCTCGCCAACTGGCACCCTTGTCACACCCTACCGCGCTATTACTGAGCCTTCAACCTCGCGCGCCATGAGTCCGGCCTAATGCCCCTGTTTTCATGCTGTTTGCACGCTCGGCCCTGATTTGGGCCAGAGCGGATCAGCGTGAACATTACATAGGGGAACTACCTGAATCGTAACGCGCTGCCTTGAGCGGCAGCGAGTTGCATTGCTGCCAACTCAAAAGAATTTCACTATGAACAGCACCTTTATCCGGCGGCCTGTGTGCCCGCTCGCCTCTGAATTTTATCTTGCGGCAATCTTGTGCACACCGGGCCTTGTGCTCGCGAAAGACAACATCACCTCGGATGTTGGCGATACCGCATCGTCGCACTCAGCGTCCGCTTATCCTGCCGTCGACCTGCCAGCCACCTCAGTTGTAGGCACTTCAATTTCGAGCTACATCACGCCGAAGTCCGCCAATACCAGCAGAACGGATGTTGCACTCAAGGATTACCCGGCCTCCATCCAAGTTGTTCCCAACGACCTGCTCAAAGACCGAGGGGTCACCCGCATCGATCAGGTAGCTGAGACCGTCAGCGGTGTACATGCCGAAGCGAATTACGGGGGTAATGGCGCAACTTTTTTCAACATCCGGGGCTTCAGTGAAAGCAATGGTCTGCGCGATGGTTTCCGCAATTACGGCTACTACGCTTTCCGCGATGTACAGAACATTGATCAGGTCGAGATTTTCAAGGGCCCCGCTGGCGCGTTGTACGGCGGCATCGGTGCGATTGGTGGATACATCAACACTGTTTCCAAAAGGCCGGAATGGAGTGACTTCGGTGAGATTAGCGGTACGGCAGGACGATACGACATGGCGCGTAGTACGCTGGATGTGAATAGGGTGTTGAGCGACGACGTAAGCGTGCGGCTCAACGCGTCTGCGGAACAGGATGCAACATTCCGCGATGAAACCCGTGATCATTCATGGTCATTCGCACCCGCCGTGACGTGGGACAACCACGACGGTACCTCTCTGACGCTGCTAAGTGAGTACAACCATCTCAACCGTAATGGATTCGATCTTGGTGTACCTGCCGTCGCCAACTATCGCGATCTATCCAGAACCCGCTACTACGGTCTCACCAGCAAGATGTATCCGGGAGTTGATGGTGATTATGGGAAGAACGACACGCTTTCTGAAACCCTGATGTTCGAGCATCAGCTGTCCGACGCCTGGAAACTGCGCCTCGCCGGGCAGTACACGTACGCAAGGCAGCGTTCGACTCAGTCTTTTCCTGGCAGCACAGTCCCCACTGGTAGTCTGCTCGACTATTCCGTTTACAGCGACGCAGATGAGTCTTCGCGGCAGTTCGGCACCCGCGCCGAATTGGTGGGTGATGTGTTCACCGGCGACGTCAAACACCAGTTGCTGATCGGTGCCGACTATAGCTTGCAAAAACTTGCGAACTCAGGCTCACAGGTGTCCACTATGACCTTGGATCTAAGCGACCCTGATTACCGTTCAGGTCTGACGCCTGCCGACCCATTGATTGGCCACGAATCGCAAGGCAAGGATTACGGGTTGTACATTCAGGACCTAATCGGATTGACACCGTCACTCACACTTCAGGTGGGCTTGCGCGCAGACCGATTCGAGAACCGGGCCAAGGAGTCGGGCGGCGAAACAGGGAAAGGAGAACAGTCGACGCTATCTCCACGCTTGGGAGTGGTATGGCAAGCGACCGACAGTACGTCGTACTTCGCCGATTGGAGCCTGAGTCATGCTCCAAACGTAGGCCATAGCGGCAGCAACGTGACCTACGAGGCAGAGGTTGCCGAGCAGTTCGAAGTGGGCCTCAAGCATGAACTGATCAAAGACCGGCTAGACGCGAACCTGGCGGTGTTCAATTTAGATCGCAATCACATTCTGACCACGGATCCGAACAATCCTTTGCTCCAAGTGTTGACGGGCAAGCAGCGCAGCCAAGGCGTAGAACTGGACATAACTGGCAATATCACTCCCCGCTGGAAAACCGCTGCGAGTTACACCTACACCGTGCCGAAAGTGCGTAGTGATAGCAACTACCCAACAGGCGACGTGCTGAGTGGTGTCCCACGCCACAGCGCAAGCCTGTGGACGGCTTACCAATTGGAGTACGTTGAAGGACTGCAACTGGGTGGCGGCCTCTATTACGTGGGCTCGCGCGAAGCGACACTGCCTAACACCTTCAAGCTTTCCGGTTATGTTCGCACCGATTTGATGGCGTCCTACAAGATCGGATCATGGACGACGCAACTGAACGTCTTCAACCTGTTCGACCGCGAGTATTACACCGGTGGCACCGCTGCGACATTTGACTACACACTGATGCCAAGCCCGCCAAGAACGCTTCAGTTGACGGAAACGTATCGATTCTGACTTGCGGTTCGACGATCACTAATAGGTGCTTTAACTGGCGTACATTCGACAAAGGTTCATCACCGGAATGATGAGTGCCTCGTCGAGACGGGATGAACGTTTATAGAGTGACGCAGGGCGATGCTGACCACGATTGCCCTGCATTATCGAAACTGAAGGTGCTCTGCCGGTGTTGGCGCTGATTGAAAACTGACCCACCGGGGGTGCGGACAAAAACTTGGACTGGTTATGCCGCGATGCCCAGGCTCTCACGATACTCAATGGGACTGAGAGCGCCGAGGGAAATCTTGATACGTTTCTCGTTGTACCAGCGAATGTATGAGTCCAGGGCCTGAATGAACTGTTCAATGCTCGTTGACTGCCAGTTACGAGGATAGAACAGCTCCGTTTTCAAACGGCCGAAGAAGCCTTCACAAGCCGCGTTATCAGGTGAGCAGCCCTTGCGTGACATCGAACGAATCAGCTTCGCATCAGCGATGCGCGATAACCAGCCGGGCCAGCGGTAGTGCGCGCCACGATCGGAGTGAACAACAGGCCGTTTATCGCTGCAGGCCACCGTTTCGACGGCAGCATCCAGCATCGTGTTCACAAGCTCGGCGTCGGGACGCGTGCCGATCGACCAACTGATTACCTTCCCATCGAAGCAGTCGATGATGGGGGACAGGTACACCTTGCCGGCCGGGATCTGGAACTCCGAGATGTCAGTTAGCCACTTCTCATTCGGCGCCGCAGCCTTGAAATCACGATTGAGGAGATTTTCCGGCGCAGGACTGATCTCTCCGAGGTAGGAACCGTATCGACGCCGTTTCGGCTTGGCGACGACCAGGCATTCCTGCTTCATCAAGCGCTGCACCACCTTCTCAGACAGGCGCACGCACTGCCTGCTCAGCGAAGCCCTCATCCGTCGGTAGCCATAGCAGCGATGATTGCGCTCGAAGATGTCTGCCATGGCACAACGCACTTCGGTGTATTTTTCCGCGACCTGCATTCGGGCTCGATGGTAGAAATAGGAGCTTCGGGCCAAGCCCAGCGCTTCAAGCAGCTCTGACAAGGAGTATGTCTGCCTCAGGGCATCAGCCAGCGATGTCTTCTCCCGGTTGGTCAGGACTTGCCGGTCGATGCCCGTCTCTTTTTTTATGAGTTCATTCGCCTTCATCAACAGGTCGTGTTCAAGCTGCAGACGGCGCACGTCGAGCCGGAGAGATTCGAGCTGCCGTTCCAACTCTTCTCGCTCCGGTGCCGATGGGGGTTCTAGTCGGCGCTTCATGGATGCGGATACCTCTGGGCCAAGTAGCTGGTTTTTCCAGTTGTACAAGGTCGGCCTGCATACGCCTAGTTTTTCAGCCAGGGCTTTCGCACTTTCTTGTCGCGTGCATAGCGCGATGACCGCTGCCTGCTTCATCGCTGGCGGGCGGGCCAACCCGTCAGATCGGCCGACGACACGCGTATGCAACTCGGGGTGCAATTCGTAAATCCAGGCACGCAACGAATCCCGTGCGGGATAGCCCAACTCCGTGACGGTAGCGGCGATGCTGCGACCGTGTTCGAGATAGTACTCGACAGCCTTTTCCCTTTGAGCCAGTGAGTACTTCGACTTCGAGTTCTCGTAGCCACGCGGCAGGTCGAGGCAGCGCTCATACTCTGCATACCAGCTCTTCAAAGAGTTCTTCGTCGGGTAGCCCAGCTGACGAATCGTTACCCCAATGCGTTTCCCTACTTTTATGTAGAGCTTGACTGCTCGGATGCGGTCTTCGTATGAATACATGAACTACCTCCAGGTAGTCCAAGATTTCCGCCGCATCCCCTGTGGCCGATGCCACACTGACCCAATACTGATCGGCAACAATCCAGTCCCACTATATGCGTCCGGCCATCACGCCTTGCGTGATTAAGCCGGTTGCCACTTATGCGGCAGCAGCTGATCTATTTCACTTGCCCGCTGCGTCGGCAGCCGCGTAAAAACATCCTTCAAATAGGCATACGGATCATGACCATTCAGCCGCGCAGACTGGATCAGACTCATTATCGCAGCCGCCCGTTTGCCGCTGCGTAATGACCCTGCAAAGAGCCAGTTCTTGCGTCCAAGAGCCCATGGTCGGATCTGGTTCTCTGCCCAGTTGTTGTCTATGGGTACAGCATCGTCATCAAGGTAGCGCGACAGCGCTGCCCAGCGTTTCAGGCTGTAATCGAGTGCCCTGCTGATGGCCGAGCCCTCGGGCACGAGGTCACGCTGGGCGAGCATCCAGGCATGTAGCATCTCCATCACCGGAATGGCTTTTTCTTGCCGTATTCGGCGGCGTAAATCCGGCTCCAGGTCGCGGACTTCACTTTCGATTTCGTACAGCAACTGGATGTAGCGCAGGACTTTCAAATACTGCGCCTGACAGTCAAGAAGCGAATGCGTGCGACGCTGCTTGGCTATTCGGGATGAGCTGAAGCGCCGACGTCATGAACCCATCCGTGCTCAAGGGCAATGGCTCACTCGGGTGGTAAGTGGTTACTTCAATTACCACGCGGTACCAGGAAACTTGAAGCTACTGAGTGGCTTCAGGAAGGCCATATGCAGATATTGGCGGCAGGCCCTCGGGCGACGCAGCCAGCGAAATCGGTTGCAGTGGTCTCGCTTCGGGTTGCTCACAGATCACTACATACCGAGCCCAAAGAGTTCACACCCGTATCCTGAGGATCGCTTAGCGTCACGCACCCAAGGCAGGAGCCGTATGCGGTAGTTCCGCACGTACGGATCTGTGCGGGGGGGCGGCAGGCAACTGCTATCCCTACCGCGACCTTTGCGCGGCCATTTTCGGTTAATATTTTCTGAGTGTTCGGCGCACATTTTAAGAAAATCTTGGCGCGGTTAAGAAAATCTAGCCAACGACAGGGGGAAAAATGGCAAATCTATAGTGGGTTACGCCTAGTGGATAAATGCGATGGAGCTACCCGCTGGTGCGGCAGCAACTGTCTAATTTCACTGGCCCTCTTTGTCGGCATGCACCAGCACCTTCATGCGGTTGTCCCGGCGGCTGGCAAAGAGGTAGCTGGCCGAACCGCACATGACGCTGAACGACAACAATGGCGGGTTCACCGACACGCTGTAAAACGACTGACAAGTAAAGCCAATTGGCTCATCACCGGTGTGCGATGTAATCACCGTGATACCGGAAGCATAGTGTCCGGGCGCCTCACGAAAGCTCATGGGCTCGATAGCATTAGCTGTAGCAATGGTAACGGCAGTGAGTGACATCGCAGTTCCTAGTTCGAAAGCTCTTTTCGAATGATCTTTGCGCCTGCACTCAACGCATTCAACTTGCCCCTCGCAACCTGCCGAGGCAACGGAGCCATGCCGCAGTTGGTGCAAGGATAAAGCTTGTCGGCATCTACGAACTGAAGTGCCTTGCGCAGGGTATTGGCGACTTCCTCGGGCGTCTCGATGGCATGGCTTGCCACATCAATGGCGCCCACCATCACTTTTTTGCCGCGAATGAGTTCGATCAGATCCATCGGGACGTGAGAGTTGTGACATTCCAGCGAGACGATATCGATGCTGGATTTCTGCAACTTGGGGAACGCCTCTTCATATTGGCGCCATTCCGAACCCAGCGTTTTCTTCCAATCGGTGTTGGCCTTGATGCCGTAGCCGTAACAAATATGCACGGCGGTTTCGCATTTAAGCCCTTCAATGGCTCGCTCCAAGGTGGCGACACCCCAGTCATTCACTTCGTCGAAGAACACGTTGAATGCAGGCTCATCGAACTGGATGATATCTACCCCGGCAGCCTCCAGCTCTCTGGCCTCCTGATTGAGAATCTTCGCAAATTCCCAAGCCAGTTTTTCGCGGCTTTTATAGTGAGCATCGTAGAGTGTATCGATCATCGTCATCGGGCCAGGCAAGGCCCACTTGATCGGCTGCTTCGTTTGCTGGCGCAAAAATTTGGCGTCCTCGACAAACACTGGCTTTTTCCGAGCAACCGCACCTACAACCGTCGGCACGCTGGCGTCGTAGCGATCACGAATCCGGACGGTTTCACGATTTTCAAAATCGACGCCTTCGAGATGCTCGATGAAGGTCGTCACAAAGTGCTGACGAGTCTGTTCGCCATCACTGACGATATCGATACCGGCCAGCTGTTGCTCCTGCAATGAGAGGCGCAGAGCGTCTTGTTTACCTTCAACCAGTTCTTCATCCTGCAATTTCCAGGGTGACCAAAGCGTTTCAGGTTGTGCAAGCCAGGAAGGTTTAGGCAGGCTACCAGCGGTCGAAGTAGGCAACAGTTTTTTCATTAAAAGTGACCTTGATTTTAAATTATTAAAGCGTGCAGGTAACAGACCACTGCTCAAGAAAGGCTTGATAAGGTTTGATGAATAGTTCTTCGGCAAACTTTCCCTGTTCGGCAGCCAGTCGGCTACGTTCTTCTCGATCATAAACAATTCGAGTCAATGAGTAGTCTTGGTGCTTCAAACTAGGCTGGTAGGACTTTCCAGCTACGGAGTTCGCATTGTAAATCTCAGGACGGTAGATTTTCTGGAACGTATCCATTGTGCTAATCGTGCCGATCAACTCAAGATCGGTGTAATCACTAAGCAAATCCCCTGAGAAGTAGAAAGCCAGTGGCGCAGCACTATGAGGCGGCATGAAGTAACGAACCTCCAAGCCCATCTTCCTGAAGTATTCATCTGTCAACGAGTACGCATCTTGCTGGTATTCGAAGCCCAGGACAGGGTGCTGGTGCTCTGTTCGCAGGTATGTTCGCGTACTCGATACGCTCAGGCAGATGACAGGTGGCTTGTCGAAATGCTCTTTGTACGCGTTTGAGTTGACGAAAAACTTGAACAGCTTGCCGTGCAAATCGCCAAAGTCATCTGGGGTACTGAATCCCGACTGGTTCTTGTTGTGCTCCAGCAGCCGCACACTGAAGTCATAGTCCCGCACGTAGGATGAGAAATTATTTCCTACAATGCCACTGATTCGTTCATTGGTTTTTCGATCAACTATGGTTGTCTTCAAAACTTCAATCAAAGGAATAGCGTGGCCGCGACCTTCAGCATCAATTTTCATTTCAGCGGAGATAATGTCCAGCTCTACCGTGTAACGATCACCTGTAGGATTATCCCGGTGCGCCAAAGCATTAAAACGATTGTCAATCATCTTCAAGGTGTTGCGCAGGTTTTCCTGACGACTCTCTCCCCTGGCCAGGTTGGCAAAGTTGGTGGTGATGCGTGTGCTATCCGAGGGGTGATAATTCTCATCAAAGCAAATGCTCTTGATAGCAAATGTGAATTCGTCGTTCATCGTGACCTGCACCTGTGTTTTTGACAAACCTGAACCGGCGCGTTGCCTCTTTCAGCCTTGATCAACATTCTGTTCCTTCGCTCGGCGGCCTGTAGATCAGCCACCGTGAAGTGCTGCACGCATTTTAAGCAGGGAGGCTACATGAACGTATGCGTCCGGGCATCACGCCTTGCGTGATTAGGCCGGCTGCCACCTATGCGGCAGCAACTGATCAATTTCACTCGCTCGCTGCGTTGGTAGGCGCGTAAGGACATCCTTCAGATATGCGTACGGATCATGGCCATTGAGCCGCGCAGACTGGATCAAACTCATAATCGCCGCCGCCCGTTTGCCGCTGCGCAGCGAACCTGCAAAGAGCCAGTTTTTGCGACCCAACGCCCACGGTCGGATTTGGTTCTCGCACCAATTATTGTCAATGGGTACGGCCCCGTCATCGAGGTAGCGCGACAACGCTGCCCAGCGTTTCAGGCTGTAATCCAGTGCTCTGCTGATGGCTGAGCCTTCAGGCACGAGATCGCGCTGGGCCATCATCCAGGCATGCAGCCTATCCATCACCGGTACGGCTTTTTCTTGCCGTATTCGGCGCCGTAAATCCGGCTCCAGGTCGCGCACTTCACTCTCGATTTCGTAAAGCAACTGGATGTAGCGCAGGGCCTGTTCGGCGAGCGTGCTCTTGTTGGTCGCGTGCAGTTCGAAGAACTTGCGCCGCGCATGGGCCATGCAACCGATCTCGGTCACGCCGAGTGCGAAGCTGGCCTTGTAGCCGCCAAAATCATCACAGACCAGTTTACCCTTCCAGTCTTGCAGGAAGTTGCGAGCATGTTCACCAGCGCGGCTGGGGCTGAAGTCATAAACAACAGCTGCTGTTTCGCAGAACTGGCTGGTGGCGTAGGCCCAAACATAGGAGCGGTGAGTCTTCTTCGTTCCCGGCATGAGCATTTGCACCGGTGTTTCATCGGCATGAACAACCTGTTGCCCTAGCACTACGTCGCGCAGTGCATCGACCAGAGGTTGCAGCTGCACCCCAGTCACACCCACCCATTGAGCCAAAGTTGAACGTGGAATCGCCAAGCCGGCACGACCGAAGATCGATTCCTGACGGTAAAGCGGCAGGTGGTCGGCAAACTTGGCGATCATGACGTGGGCCAACAGCCCGGCGGTTGGGATGCCCTTATCAATAATCTGTGCAGGAACCGGTGCCTGAATCAGCGTTTCGCAGTTATCACAGACCCATTTGCCACGGACATGGCGTTCAACGGTAAATACGCCGGGCGTGTAGTCCAGCTTTTCGCTGACGTCCTCACCGATACGCTTGAGTGCGCAGCCACATGGGCAGTGAGTGTTGTCCGGCTCGTGATGGATTAGCGTGCGTGGAAACTCTGCCGGCAAAGCAGTGCGTTTGGGCTTTTGCTTTTTCTCGGTCGGAGCCAGCACTGTTTGCAAGGCTTGAAGCTCTGCTTCAATCGCCGCGATATCGGTATCGATCAGGTCATCGAGCAAGCTGGCCTGTTCAGGATTCATCTGCTCGCTACGCTTGGCAAACTTCAAACGCTTGAGTTGTGCGATCTCGTGGGTGAGCTTCTCGATAACCGTTTGATCGCGGTTGATCTTCTTGCCCATCGTCTCAACCGTCTTACCCAGTGTGTCGACTTGATGGTCGAGCGTCTCGACACGCTGTATCAACTGCGCCGCCAAAGCGCGCAGTTGTTCAGGGGTAAGGTGGTCGAGATTGGGGAGCGAAGTCATGGCGCCGATTTTGCCAGAGCAAGCAGTTCGCGGCGATAGACCGATAGGCTAATGGCAGCCGTTAAAGCAGTGTGATCGAGCCGCCGGAGCCTACGCGTTGCCATGGCAGGCCCAGTACTAAAGCCTGAAGTTGCTCGGGAGCCAACTCCAGTTCAGAGCCTTGGCGAATACCTGGCCAGTGGAACTTGCCTTGGTTCAACCGGCGCGCCGCCAGCCATATTCCGAAGCCGTCATGCACCAGCACTTTCATGCGATTGGCGCGGCGGTTGGCGAACAGATAAGCACAGTGCGGCTTCGCCGCACCGAACACCGAGATCACCCTGGCCAATGCCGTCTCGGTACCGGCGCGCATGTCCATCGGCTCGGTGGCGAGCCAGATGGCATCGATGCGGATCAAAGAACAAGCCCTCGGACAAAGCGGGCGCATCCGTCAGGGTCGGAAGTTGGCCATTTCACGATGAGCGATTGCTCGCCAAGCGCCAGCGCAATGATCGCTGACGCTTCGGTCTTATGTTTTGGTTCAACCGGCGCGACTTTCAAAGGAATGAAAGCTGGCAGCGCGACTGCCTGCCGATCACGGTAAAGCGGTATCCACCGGCGAACGACATTGGCATTAATCCCGTGACTCATCGCAATAGCTGCCACGGAAACACCGGGCTGCTCGCACTCTTGAACGACTTGGGTCTTGAAGGATTTCGGGTATGACTTACGTTGGCGCATGACGATCCTGGCATTAAGGGTAATTGCGTCCGCTTAAAATACGCGGACACAATCGCCCTTATTGCTCGGGCTCGGAAGGCGTGTTCCCCGGCCCCTTACACATGAACAAAAACGAATTGATTTCAAAAGAATATTAGGCAAGCTCATGATGGCGTGCAGGTGCAGCGATGAGATCATCGGGGAGGCCCCTGTCGATCACCCCGGCTAAACCTTTCTTCGAGACCTTCTGCGATGATCCGCATCGACTCCGTCTGGCTCGCCAACGAGCCGATGGACATGCGCGCAGGCACCGAAACGGCATTAGCAAAAGTGATCGCGTTGTTCGGTGCGGCGCGCCGGTTGAACCAGAGCAAGTTTCACTGGCCTGACATTCGTCATGGCTCTGAAATGAAACTGGATGCTGATCACCTTCGACTCTGTAGTCGAACAGCAGCCTGCTGCTTAGCCCTTTGCTGCTCTCTGACCAAAGCCTGCTGCTCTATTCGAGTCTGTATTTGGGTGTAGAGCTGAGCCTGCTCGTTGTCGCGGTCGGCCACCGTAACCACCAGCGAATACTGTTCCTTTTCTGCAGCCGAAGGATTCCAGTCACGATCCTGCCTGACTACGACCACAAACCACTTCTCGCCGGGTTTCCCTTGTTTGAACGTCCAGCGAGAAGACTGAACCGTGCCGTGGTTTCTCATTTGGGCGGTAATGTCGCGATTTGTGTCCCTGGCCTCTTTGAGGACCTCCGTTGTCTTTTTCATCTCCTGGCTAAAGTGTTTCTGTACCTCCTCCAGCGAGTTGCCCGTGACCAAGCGGTAATAAATTTGGGTTGCCAGATATTCAATCCGGGTAGTACGGACTACTGGCGAGTAAGCCAGTGTTATTGAAAGCTCTCGGGTCCCTCGAGCGGAGCGCAAATAGTCCTCCGGCAACGGCAGTTCGAAGAATTGGCATCCGTCGTTCTCGATGGTTTCCTCTGACATCAACACCACGACGTTATCGGAAGACCTGAAAAGATCAGCCTCACTCACTACACCGTAGCCAGCCACATCCCTTTCTACATCACGATTCCAAGTCGCCTTCGCATTTTTGTAGCTCTTTCGAAACTCCTTCGAAAACGTCGAGGTGACCTTCTCCGGCAGATAAGCATGATTGACCAGCATTGCGCGAAGCATGTTCGCAGACGCCGCTGGATAAGCGTTCAGCAGGCGCCCGGCTAGGTGAGTGATGTACGGCGCCGCTAAGCTGGTCCCGCTGATTTCCTTAAAAACTGTATTCCCCCTCCACTGGTGGTTGAGCGTTAACACACCCAAACCTCGCATGTGTGGCGCCCATTGTGCGTTTGCTTGCCTCATAGGGCTTGCGAGATTGCCGCCGGCCGCAACGAGCTCGGGCTTAATCGCACCTTTTACAGACGGGCCATGCCGAGTGAAGGGCGATGGTTGATTTTCCGATGCAGGTGAGAGGTGGTAAATCTCCGGATACTTCTGGCTATCAATCGTAGAGTTGTGTCGGGAGATGCTCCCCACCGTCAACACCATCATTGCAGGTGCAGGGTCGATGATGGCGCTCTGGGCAGCGATTAGGTACTCAGGGTACTCGTCGCGCCAACTGTTGATTGGGACTGGTGGGCTTTCGGAGCCACAGAAATTGCCCGTAGAGACTACGAACAAGATGTTATACCGCCGGGAAAGTACATCCAGGATATAGGCTAGCCCTCTGACATGCGCACCATCGTAGGGAGCATTATTGTTGCCCAGCGAGAGGTTGAAGATCCGGCAGCCGAGTTCGACGAAATGCTCTACAGCCTTCGTCAGCGATACCTCGAGTGTGAGTTCGTCGTAGACCGCATTACCTGTATGCGGACATTTCTTCATGACTTTTCCATTGAAAAGCCAGAACTCCGGTTTCCAGAAATTCGAGCTGTTACAACCCTCCACGTCGCCATACAGGGCAACGCCGGCCACAGCGGTGCCGTGACCAGCTTCATCTGCATCACCCTCTTCATCGACAAACGAAGCGCTTTCAGCCATTGCAGGCTTCAGGAGGGGATGATTCCCGTTAATGCCGCTGTCTAGAATGCAGATGCGGGCCGCGTCACTAGGTGGTGGCGGGATGTTGAGAGGCAACTCATTGATGTCTCGGTTCATCTGTTGAATGCTGATGCCAGTGGCTGGGATGAGGTCCACCAAGCGAACATCGCGCTGGTTAAGTAGCAACTGTGCTTGTTCGGAGGTGACCTCGACCCGGTACATGAGCAGGCTGTCCAGATTGATTCTGTCGAGCTTTTTGATGTGCTCGGCGGCTAGCCAGGTTTCGAAAGACGTGGTCAGCTGAACACGACTTGGGTGATGCGCAACCTGAACAGGCCACAGCTCAACATCCAGTTTGAAGGTAGGGGTGTCCGGCAACCCTATGTTCCTGAGCGCCCAGCTCTTGCGATCTTCTGCTGACCAAGCATCTACACCCGCAATAGCTTCCAGAATCTGGCGATGGGTCAAGTTTGCGTCCATTGCACCAAGTTTTTGCAGATGAGCGGTAAATTTGGCCAAACCTTCTTCGCTCGCGAACACTACGCAGAGCTGCTTGCCTTCCTGGCTGACAAACTCTAACCCATGCGTATTCAGGTTGGCGAAGGTAAGCGCGCCTTCGTATTCAAGCTTGAGAACATAGGGAGATTGGGCTGAAGAGCCGATTTGCTTTTTGGCCAGTCCTTCGGCTGTGGCGAAGTATCCGTTGAGCTTTTGACCGTGACCGCGCCGATCCTCACGGGTGACGAAGTGAGGGGCGCTCTTCGTCCGACGCGAGTTATCCAAAACTTCCCGTGTGATGCTCAGGTGCTCGTAGGTCGCCACTGCTTCTTCCTTGATTTATTTAAGTTTTAAGACTTTCTGAGGTCCTCCCGCAAAAGAGCGCTTTTTAGCTCCTTGATGGTCAGAAACTCTTGCTCTCGCAGGATCATCCGCTTGGCGGCGCGGCGAATAATTCGCTCTATATCAGCGCCGCTCTTTCCATTAAATTCCTTTAATACTTCTTTGTCGTCAATCTCGAATTGACGACGGATGCCCCGCAGCTTCAGCAACAAGATCTCCTTCAGTTGCTTTTCTTCCGGAAGAGGAAACTCGATTGACTCATCGAATCGTCGCCAGATGGCAGAGTCTAAAATTTTCTCATGGTTAGTAGCAGCAAGGATCAAGCTACGACCTTCGTATGAGTCCATCATTTGAAGGACGGCGTTTACAACACGTCTCAGTTCGCCATGGTCGCCACTATCACCACGTTCTTTACCGATTGCATCGAACTCATCAAAGAGGACAACAAACGGATGTTGAGCAATAAAATCGAAGACCTTGCGTAGGTTGGCTGCCGTCTCGCCCAGGAAAGAGGACATCAACGCATCCAAGCGGACGATAGCTAAAGGTCGATCAAGCTCAAAGGCTACAACCTCTGCGGCTAGCGTCTTTCCGCAGCCGGGAGGGCCGAAGAAGATCACCTTGCCTGCGGGCTTCATGCCGTAGCTGCGCAGCACATCAGCACGCCGGTTCTCCTCGAGGATCTCCTCCAATGCAGCGGAACTGCTGGGAGGAAGTATCACTTCATCAAGGGACCGCTTTGGAGTTCTTATATCGAGCAGTGGTAAACCACGCTCCTTGTCTACGGGAACATCGTAGTGAACTCGCGGCGTATTACTGGATGCCTTGAGATTCAAATCGCTGCCGTAGAGGATCTGCTCCAGATCGTTAGCCAGAAGATGATGCTGCTTCTGCCGCTCCTCCTCAATAACCGCTTTAGAGGCAAGACGAAACGCATCGGCATCGCCAGCGGTACCTGCTCGGAACAGCTGACGAAGAATTTTTCCATTTGCCATAATCACCACCTTCTAAGCTATTGATTTATATACTTATGTAGATATCGACAATCCTGTCGCGACTACATAATTTCCAATAACTTGTCTCGCATTTTGATTTTCATAATCAGGCACTCCATTCCCAATTCAACATCTGTACACACACGCGCTAACACTCTGGAGCCTGGCAGCTAGCATGGCGGCGTAGCCTAGTTCATGTTGGAGTGGTCTTAAATGGCCCCTCACGAAATTCCGCCGAGCTGCAACCTGTCAACCCACCTCTCGACCGATTGCAAGAGCCATCCAAGATGGCAGTAACGACCGCACCGAGCTCAACGCATGCCAGTCGGTGGAAGTCAGCTGTTTACGTAGCGCTTCCATCACCTCACCTATACGCCGCTCTCCCAACCAAGCCAAGGCTCGAACTACAGCACCGGCGGTCGTAGAACCAAGCGCTAGCATCCAGCGGGGGGCGTGCCTGATCTCAGCCGATACTTCTCCAACTTGAAGCCTCCGAGCGCGCCCATTGGTGAGAAACGCGTCCCCACTCGGTACTTGCACCGACAGGCCCAGCATCTTTGCGGAACGAGCCCCATCAAGGGCGATCTTTTCCTGATTCTTCGAGGCTAGAGCACTGACAACCTTATCCATTGCCGGTGTTACATACCTACCTTGCTCAGTGACGGCTAGGTAAAGCCCACGAGTCGCACGAATTAGCTGTCCAGCCTTCGTCAATCGTGACAGCGCCTGATCTACGGCGGCCCGGCTTCCCAAGTGCAAGAACTCCTTGGCGCACACCAAGCCACCCTCAGGCAGAAGTCTGCTGTGCTCCAGGATCGATTCGGGGAGGGTCTTCATGGGCTTAACCAACTCTCGCAACTTTAATGTCAGAAGTCTGTTCCTATTTCTGACATTGGTCAATATTGATGACTCCCCAACCATAAATCGGCTCAACGTCTCTAAAAACGGTGGGCACGTCGTGCTGCAGTTGCTTCAGTCGGCGGCCTTACCAAACGGATGGGTAGCCAAACCGACAGCAAGCAGCAAGGCACGCTTAACAGCAATGACGGGGCGAACGTGTCCAGCACCAGGTAGCCAAGAAGGGCCACGCGCCTGAGCAGCCAGAACCGGTCGAGTAAGCAATACCATTCGTGGGCCGTACCCTGCGCACTGATCAACGGTAGAGGGAGCGTGCCACAGGGAATATTGAGAACGCCGTTAAAGCTCCGTACAGTGAAATTGTGACTAACGCCTGCTCGTGGCTTCACGTCCTCCCCAACTATCCATCTACAGCCGAGCGCCACGATAATTCTTGAATTTGCTGCTCAAAATCGAATGCAAACACGCGGTCAAGTTTGTGCAATTACGCAACTGCCGAGATTTAGTAACCAAGTACTGCTGCGCTATGACTCTGAGGGCCTCAAAATGACCATGCCGAATGAACGCACCCGGGCTGTCATCCAAACGGGAGAGTTTCTGCTCGAGCTATCCCGAGACTCCTCGTTGCCAGGGCGGATACGCCGTGACGCAAAGTTTCTCCTGCGTCACTACCCAGACCAGTTCCAGATGCTCCTTGCTGGACGGATCGAAGAATCATCAGATTCTGGCGTATCCCCGTCGGGTCCAGTCTTCAGTTCCTCAATCGAAAGCAGCTATCACTCACCTATCGTTTCCGCTGCTGAGCCCCCCCCAGATGAACGATTGGGATAGAGCCGTCGGAGCCATAGCCGCCGCTCGGAAAGTCGTATTTTTCACCGGGGCCGGCATCTCTGCAGAAAGCGGAATCCCGACATTTCGCGACAAGCTCACAGGCTTTTGGGAGAAGCACGACCCTGAAAAGTTGGAAACAGCACGGGCTTTTCGAGAGAACCCTCAACTGGTCTGGGGGTGGTACCTGTGGCGGCGTTCCCAAGCTGGCCAAGCCCAACCAAACGCCGCTCATCTTTCGATTAGCCGACTGGCGAATACCGGCATACAGGTTTCGGTGATCACTCAGAATATTGATGACCTGCACGAGCGCGCGGGATCTCAGAACGTCGCGCATTTGCACGGCAGCCTGATCAGTCCGATCTGCTTTGCCTGCAAGCGTCCGGCGGTACTCACGACTGACCAATTCCAAGTTTCTGCAGAAGGACAATGGGTAGAGCCGCCACGGTGTATCCGGTGCAATGGGAAACTCCGACCTGGAGTTGTGTGGTTTGGAGAGGATCTGCCTGCCGGAGCTTGGAAAGCAGCATTGGCTGACGTCAAAAATTGCGACGTTCTGATCTCGGTCGGGACTTCAGGAGTCGTCAGGCCTGCGGCGGATATTCCTGAAATCGCGTCGACATCTGGCGCGACGGTCATCCACGTCAACATTGCAAACGTGTGCCTAGGGGCTCCAAACGAGCTGATGCTCATGGGCTCGGCCGCACAGGTGTTGCCTGCGCTATTGCAGGCCACACCTTCGTCATAGGACTGACAGTGTCCCGGGAGGACACGCGACCGCTTTCGTAGCGCTTACCTTACAGTCACTCTGGGTTTAGGTGCCCCTTTGGACTCTGAGAGCTTTTCCGGGACATGAAGCTCATCTATCTCCTAAGCTTGAAAACATAATCAAAAAGAGGGAAACCTATGGAAGACGATCCCCGGCGCGCGTTGAGTTACAACGCCGCTGTTGAGGCTGGGCTGGAGCCTCGTTCGTACGAGTACAAGAATGTTCCCGAGGGTGTCTGGGCAGCACGGCTCGACTTTAAAGTTTGGTCAGATCGAACAGCCGCTGGCCACCTCCGGTGCTACTTCACATCGCTTGCTGACAATTGCCGTTATCTACTATCGGCGTTCCGACCAAAGCAGCCGGGCAGCCGACGCTACTCACCTAATGATGACGGGATTGATTTCTCACAGCAGGGATTAAACGGGCAGATATTTCTATTGGAGGTGGGTAGAAATGCCAAAGACAATGTTTCATGGATCGGTGCGGAGTTCGATGAAGATGATTAATGCACTACAGCTGGCCGCTGAGGGGCTTGCCTAGCATCTGCTCGGACGCCTTTTGGAAGGCCGGTCGAACGGTGAAAAAACATGTCTCCTTTCTTTCGCCAACTGCAATAACCAAAAGCCCGCCACTCTGTGGAGGGCTTTTTTAGTTCTCGGCAGAGTATCTGCTCGACTGAACGGTCCGCGCGGTCGGCACCAGGAGCGCTGCGCCATCAAGACTCTGATTAACCTAGATCTGTCGGGATTCGGCCCACATGGATCTTTTGCGGAACGTTCGGTTGGATAGAAAGGAGGTCGTGTCTTTGGCTGAGGCAGGGTTGATTAACTACTTCAAGCCGCACTACAACACTCTGATCAAAACGAACAATTTCTCGTCGAAGGACAAACTCAAGGTCCTGAAGCAGTTATTGAATAAAGGGATTGCCGGCCTGGTGCTGGAGCTCTGCTCGGTCAACCTACGGTCGCGGATCGGTACAGTTCACGCGGTGCCTATCGACCTAACCGAGATGATGCCAGATGAGGTTCTGGACGGGCGCAATCTTGAGGACGACGGCATGAAGGAGCAGTTGAAGCAAATGGCGCACACGCACTACGCCAGGTTTCCTCTCACCACCACTGAAGAAAGGAACACGTTCCTGCATGGCACTACCTTCGTCGGCCAGACCGAGGAGCCGTTGAACTGGTAGGTCTATGGCATGCTGGGGCTAGTTCATTCGCTAGCGCCACCGAAAACGCCTCATGACCGTTCGTACATCGGGCGTTTGCCGTACACAATTCCAAGCTGCCTGTTCTTTGTCCGTGAAGAGCAGGTATGTGCCCGCTAGAACTCGATTTTCTGGGTTGTCTGACCAGCTATTGAAATGCCTGTTTAGTCAAAGTTCTGAGAAATCAGTCGTTATGACTTTCGTGCCGCCAGTGGCATTTATTTCCGATTAGTTGCATCTATTTCCAAATGTCACACAATGGCGCCTTAGCAGAGGCTTGAGCCGTGTGCTGGGAAACTCGCATGCACGGTTCTTAGGGGGTTGGACGCGGGTAACCGCGTCTGACTACCCGACAATCAAATCCGGCCGTGGGCTCTTGGGCGCTCGAACTGGCTGTTCGCGGGCTCGTTACGCAGCGGTAAACGTGCGGCGGCGATCATGAGTTTGATCCAGTCGGCGCGGCTCAACGGACATGATCCGTATGCTTACTTGAAGGATGTTCTTACACGCCTGCCGACGCAGCGTGCGAGTGAGATAACCGAGCTGTTGCCGCACAGGTGGGCGCCCGTTTAATCACACAAGGTGTGTGGATTTTGATAATTAAAGCTGTCGCAGCGTAAGCATCCGCCGAAGTCACCTTGCGTGACTCAGGCGGGCATCCACCGATGCGGCAGCAGTTGATCAGTCTCACTGGCACGCTGCGTCGGCATGCACCAGCACTTTCATACGAGTGGCGTGGCGGTTGGCGAACAGATACTCATCCTCGACGAGGAATAGGGCGGCTCGGATTTCCGCCGCATCCCCAGTTGCTGATATCTCACTGACCCAAGGTGTTTTGACGTAAATAACTATTGTCTTTGGGTTTTTCGCGAGCTGAAGCAGGCCAGCGTCGCGTCGGCAACTAGGTCAAATCGGCTTCAGCGACTACATCTAATCCTCAATAACAAAAATGTGCCACCAGGCGCGTCCCGCAGCGCATTGTGGCTATGCTTCGGTTCGCTCCTGCGCTGGTCCAATAAGCTACTTTGTCCTATGGCTGAACGCGTTGCGGCAATTACTTTCAGCAATGAGCGTCTGTCTCGCCTGACAGGCGTGCTCAAGCTTCTATCTAAGTTGAACCTCTTTCTTGCTCATAGGCCTGTAACAGAAAATCAGTTACCTGCCACTGTACCTTCGAGGGGCAAGGGGCTTAAGGAATGTAACACCTCTTGAGGTTACCTTTTTCACGGAAAATTGCACGGCTCACACCTGGGGCAGAAACGCTACCGCATGGCACACCGCCCTCCGCTGCCCCATCCGCTAGGATGAGCGTCTGATCGAGCAATGCGATAAGCTGGGATCATCTAACTAGGAGCTGCACATGTCCAAACTGGCTGAATTCCGCGAACTTGAAAAACACCTGGCCGAACAACTGGCCGCCTTGGAAACACTTAAGGGTGACTCCGGCTTGCAACGCGAAATTGAATTCGAGCAAAAACTGCGCGAGCTTCTCGCTGAATACAGCTATAGCTTGCGTAACATTGTCGCCCTGCTCGATCCGAACGCATCGACTCGTCGTGGCCCAGTAGGCCTGGCGGCTCCCGAGAAAATCACCCGACGTGCACGTCAAATCAAGCAGTACACCAATCCGCACACCAGTGAAGTGATTGAAACCAAGGGTGGTAATCATAAGCAACTGAAAGAATGGAAAGCCGAGTACGGCGCTGAGACCGTTGAGTCTTGGCTGAAGGCATAAACCCTGCGCACTGCTTTTGTCACAAGAAAAGGCCCTGATGGGGCCTTTTTTAGCTCGAATAAGGGCTGCTGCTACTCCTCGCTGCCTGGATCTCAATGCCTATCCAGTCGTGGTGTTTGCCGCCGCAAATCGGCGACTCTCCGGAGCACTCCTGAGCAGACATACATGAGTCATTTGGCTGAGACACGCCACAACTGATCCAGCCTGGTCGTATAGCTTTGACTCATCAATTCTCGACGCATGCCCCAGTCAGGAGCGGTAGGGACACTTCCTGTGCGCAGCGTCCCCCTCCCCCAGCGCCCATTGATCTGATCCAGTACCGCCATTAACCGCTGCGAAGCTTCCGGCTGCGACTCAGCAAAGAGGTCATCCGTGTACTCGCCGTGCTGGCAAAGGTTGAGTAACAGCACCTCAGCTTTGCTGTAGCGAAACCCCGGTCGGTAGATCCGGTCCACTGCTTCGACGGCCATCCGGGTCATTAGCCGAACATCATCGGTAGGGTAAGGCAGTTCGACCAAGGCTCCGTTGGCATACTCGGCTTCGTCAGGATTGAACATGCCGGTTCGGATGCTGATCCGCATCTTCTTACACAATGATTTCTGCGCTCGGAGTTTTTCCGAGGCTCGCATCAGGTAGGTGGCCACCGCCTCCTTGATTGACGCAGGATCACTAAGTCGCTTACCGAACGCCCGACTGCAGCAGATCTCCTGCTTGGGAGGATCGACCTCATCCAGCTCCAGGCAAGGTGTGCCGGCCAGCTCGCGGGCAGTCTTCTCGATAACCACGCTGAATTTGTTGCGCAACATGGTCGGGTCAGCATTAGCCAGGTCCATCGCCGTCAGAATCTTCATCCCTTCCAGGTGAAGCTTCATGCGTCTACCTACGCCCCATACTTCGGCCACATCCGTTTTTCGCAGTACCCAGTCTCGTGTATTCGCATCACACAGATTCACCACGCCGCCGGTCCGGCTTTGGTAAATTTTCGCCGCATGGTTGGCCAGCTTTGAGAGGGTCTTGGTGTGAGCAATACCGACCCCCACAGGAATGCCCGTACCGCGATAGACCAAAGACCGAATACGACGCCCGAGCGCAGTTAGATCACCCGGCACACCGGTCAGATCGGCAAAGGCTTCATCAATGTAAAGGAAAGATGTCAATCCATGGACATCGGTTTGAATGAATATTTGTGAGGGTTTAGATCAGGTGTCCGATGTCCATAGACCACACGCATTTTTCACAGAAATGGATCACGTGGTGTCCATGGCAAATACGCGAATTTTGTGGCGAAGAAAGCTAGCGTGACCAAGATGAGCCCGCTCCAATAGTCCAAAGCTCATCCAACCTGGTTGTATAACTGGGGCTCTTAAGCTCTCTCCTCATACCCCATTCAGGTGATACAGGGACGCTGGCAGTCCGCAATGTACACCGTATCTGTAAAGCATGAGCACTGTGCTGGAGGCGCTAGCTGGACATCCTGACCACGTAGCAGCTGTAAATTACGGGCAGCAGTCGACCCAATGCAGCCCTCCGGCACCGGAAGAAATCCGCCAGAGATGGTCGCTCGCTATCTAAGAACTTGGGAGGGGGGAGATTCATCCAGCAATAATAATTCAGTCGGAAATCAGAGACTGCCGTGGGCTCTTGGACGCTAGGACTGCTTGCTTGCTGGATCGCAACGTATCGGCAAACGGGCGGCGGCGATCATGAGTTTGATTTACTCATGCGTGTATGAATGGGCATGATCCGAATGCTTATCTGAAGGACATGCTGACTCGTTTTCCGACACAGCGGGCCAGTGAAATCGGGCAACTGCTACCAGCGATGTGGTCGCCTGCCTAACCACCCTGCTTCTTCTGGGTCACTGTGCCCTTCAGCAAAATCAACAGCAACTCAATCATTGCTGTCTGGGGTACTGCCGGTGAGTCTTGTCCAGTTGCCATGAGCAAATTTTGCCTGGGCGCTGGCAGTGAGTCCGCAATTTTCCAGGAAACGTCTGGCATCGCCGCCAGGGCGGTACTGATATGGAAAGTCAGTTGAAAACAACAGACGATCCTCTCCAACAACCTCACGGGCTCGCGCCAAGTAATGCGGAAGGAACATGCCGCTGGCGGTCAGGTATAAATTTCTGCGCAAGTAAGTGGACATCGAATGAGCCAATCCACTAACGCCATCCATCGCCGCCAGTCGCTCTGCGTAGAACACCACCAACTCACCCCAGTGCCCCAGAATCACCTGAAGGTCAGGTAACCGATCAAATAAACCAGAGAGAATAAGCCTGACAAATTGTATCCCGGCATCATAGTGCCAACCCAGCCCATAAGTCGCAAAGGCGGCATCGACTTGAGGTTCAAACCCCGAATAGTAAGCGTCTCTGACGGCCACTGCCGGGACGCGAGGATGAAGCAGGATCGGCACTCTCAGCGTATGCGCGCAGTAAAAGATAGGCATAAGGTCTGGATGGTCAAGGTTGCGAACCCCCACCCTGCCGCACAACATCGTACCCTTGAAACCCAGCGTCCTGACACACCGATCCAGCTCCTGCGCCGCTTCCTCCGGCATAGTGACAGGGAGGGTCGCTAATGCTTGAAACCGTGTGGGATGTCGTGCGACGGCTTCGGCCAATAGATCATTCGCGCGTCGTGCAATCGCGACGCTCTCAGCGCCGAAATCATGTAGCCCAGGCGTAGTCAGCGACAAAACTTGAACGTCCAGGCCGGTTTCGTCCATCAGCACGAGGCGCTTTTCAGCTAAATCCAAGAGGCGGCCCTCGATTGCCCCCGAATGAAACGCCACGCTCGGATCGAGGGCCTCCAGTTGGAGTGAATGCCAGGCATCGCGTATTTCGACAGTCAGGAAGTGCTCTTCTATTCCAATCAGCTTCATTGAATATCTCGCTTGGCACACATGCGCTTGCGCTGCATAAGACGCGAGTGCGAGGCGCTGTGATAAGTGATCACCATGGGACGGTTTTACCTTCCCGGTCGATATACCGCAGCCCTTGCTTGCCTTGCTGTGAGAGCAGCGTGCTGACGATTTTCGGGACGGTTTCCTCCAGGCCGAATGGCGCGTTTGGCCCTCCGAGTGCTGTACGGATCCAGCCTGGCGCCAATAACACCAAGGCCCGAGGGTCTTCGGCGTGCCGTGCAGCATAACTGCGCACATACATGTTCAATGCTGCCTTGCTCCCGCGATAAACCTCGTGGCCTCCTTTCTCGTTATTACTCACGCTACCTTGTCCCGACGACATGATGCCGATCAGCCCGCTTGCAGGTACCAAGGATTGCAGGCCTTCGATCACACGCATTGGACTCAGTGCATTGGTAATCATGACGCGAACAAAATCGTCCGTTGCCACTTCTGCAATCGTTTCGTCCTGGTTGTGATTGGCAGTGCCCGCATTGACGAAGAGCATATCGAAGCTTCTTGTGGCAAGACGTCCCCTTAGCGCTTCAATTTCGTCGGGTTGGGTGATGTCCAGAGACTCGATCTCGACACGGCCTTTGTGTTCAGCGGCCAAGTCATGCAACTGCGTGGCAGTACCTCGGGTCGTACCGACTACGTTCCAGCCTCTCTTCAGGAACTCAGCAGCCATGGCATGGCCAATGCCGCGTGATGCGCCGATGATGAGGAGTGTACAAGGCGGGGTGGTTAATTCATTTGTGGACATGATTCATGTCTCCAGTGTTCGTTGCAATCACCTTGACTATAGGGGGGAGACACAAAAAGCGGTAGACGCAAGAAAATCACAATATAGTTGCATATAACGCCTTATACGATATGCCTATTAAAGCGGGATTTCCATGAGCGACACTGATCTGAATCTTCTCCTGGCCCTTGATATGTTGCTTGCCGAATGCAGCGTAACCCTTGCTGCACAACGGTTGAGTCTCAGTACCTCGGCCATGAGTCGCACGCTTACGCGCTTACGCGCTTACGTGCGGTAACTGGCGACCCTCTACTCGTGCGCGCAGGACGAGGATTGGTTCCTACGCCTCGCGCCATAGAAATGCGTGATCAGGTTCACGAGTTGACCCGTGATGCCAGGGCCATTTTGCGACCGCAGGTCAGTGACGTTGACATGGCATCGGTCGAGGGTACGTTCACCATTCGTGCCAGCCAGTCATTTATGGAGTGGCTTTCTGGCCCGGTGGTGAAGGCCGTTCTTGAAGTGGCTCCACGCATCTGTCTGCGTTTCGAGGGGAAACCTAACAACGACGCACAACCGCTTCGTGACGGTTCAGTCGACCTGGAGATCGGTCGGATCGGAACGTCCGCCCCCGAGATTCGCACCCGCGCCCTTTTCCACGATCACTACGTCGGCGTGGCGCGGATCGGTCATCCGATTCTGGAAAACAAGCAGGTCACCCTAGAGCAGTTTGCCGCCTGCAATCACGTCGTCGCGTTGCAGGAAGGGGACGCGATCAGGTCGCTCACTGGCGCACTGGAGCGCATCGATTTGACGCGAAACGTCACGGTCGTGGTACCCGGATATCCAGACGCGATGAGGATTGCACGCCAATCAGAGCTGATCGCTATCGTGCCTGGATCCTGCCTGGTTGATCCTGCTTCAGTGAATGGCTGTTCGACCTTGGGCAACTTCAATCTCCCGTCGCCTGTTGCGACCTTCAAGATATCGGCACTTTGGCATCCCCGCATGGACGCTGACCCTGTCCACCGCAGGCTGAGGGATATCATCATTTCGACGTGCCATGCGGTGTATTCACATGAGCCTCTATCAAAACCTGAATACTGAGTTTCGTGCGGGCCCCTGACCGTAGCGGGGCGAACGGCCGCTTTGGGCCCAGAGTGTGTAAAAACACTTGGCCAAAATTGAAGTGGGCGCGTCTACGTTAAATCTGAAATTTATCGGCACGTCAGCAGATGTGGATTTCGCGTAGAAACGCGATTTCCAGTCCGGTTTTGAGTACCTGTCGCGCTCAAAAACGTTTTTACACAGTCTCGGTTGTACGGTACCGGACATGGCAAGGACGGCCAACATCGCGGGCTGCAGCCCAGGCATGCTCGGCTTGCGGTTGCCGCAGCAGTGGCATTTATCGATTTCGTGTCGGAAACTCATCGATACCGAGAGGCTTCCGAGCCGCAGAGGTAAAGAGCTTGTCAGATCCGCTGTTTGATGGACCCGATGGGCATAGCCTCGACCGGCTCGCTTCCAGCCAGACGCTTCTAGATACCCCTGCGGGCTGGCGCCCACTGTGGCCGAGAAACAACTTAACGCGGTGTCCGAAATTAGTTGGCCACTACAGTCTCCTTCTACTGCAGCGCGAAGCTGTCTAATATTAAGTGCCGCGTTTCGCGCGAAAGCGGCCTCGACTTTTGCCTTGATACCTTTGCCCGACAATCGCTAAGCTTGGTCGCTTCTCCGTCGATTTGATGTCCAAAACGCATATTAATTGCCAGACATGAGGATGAAGGGCCATTGATTAATCAGAAATTAAACCCCTCAGTTGCCTGGATCAGCAGCTCTTCAACCATGCTGGTGCCTACCGTAGTAGAGAGCAAGGCAAGCGGGCACTTTCCGGATAGGCGAACGTGAGGCTGTTTTAGCCAACGCTCTGATTTATCATCATTTCCGGCGAACAACGCTGCCATAGTCGCAAGTATATGGCATATACGGAATAAACGATCGCTCTCAGCTACCGTCAGCCGCTGACCGCGAGCCAATCTCGACCGAAGGGTTTCGAGAGGGAGAATTGTGTCCCGTGACTGTGAATCTAATGAACCAATATCACATAAGGTTTGAACAGTGGAGGCAGGGAACCCGGTTTCAATCGCATGGTGAATCTGTTGACCGGTCGCGTGGACAGGGATTTGCAGAAGCAGTTCTAGCTTGCTCCTGTAGACACCATACGCTGACTCGCCCAAGACCTCTGCAAACATGAGACACCTATGTTGATGTCGACTGACCAACCGATGCATTAGTCGCGACTATGTCCAACGCATCATTGATAAACACAGTGGCCGATCCTAACTAGAAAATCGTCGACCAATCCAAAGCCCGCAGGATTTAATAGCATTCGAAGAGGGGTTTCCCCGTCGAGCCCCAATGCAGGACTCACGATCTAACTCTGCGCATCTTCTGAGCTACCAAATACCACCGTCGCTTTTGCCTGTATTTCGGCAAAACGGAAGAGCCGAGCGCTCTGGTCGGGGCTTAACTGACGGTCAGACTTTTGACGCCGGCGGTGCAGTGAACGCGACGAAAATCCGAGCACTTGGTGAAGTATTCGCCCATCCCGGAGAATGCCAAATCTGGATATCAACTTTACAACGTCCGTCGGTGGGATGCCGTTTTCAGTCCATCTGTAGAGCGAATGACGGTCCCTAAATGCCTCAGGGCCTTCAAACAGCAGGTCGCATGCCCGTCCACTCATCATCATTTGCCCCTCGTTCTGGCGCTTAGGCGCAGACAACAGGTGGTTCCGTCCGCGAGATAAATCTGCCACATAGCTACCTCATCGTGGGCTCGAATTCCGAGACGGTGTGGTGTGTGGAGATGCCACACACCGGCGCCTACAGCCAATTGAATACGACCATAATGGGCCGCTTCCTACAGCAGCTTCGATTTCGACAGCAGCGGCCGGAGCCAGATACGTCTCATTGCTACAACAGCTAGCTACCCAGGCATCACATCGGCGGCTTCCTCATAAGCAGCTGACAGCACCTTTTCTGGTTCCTGGCCGAGAATGTCCTCCGGGCGCTGGTTCTCCAGAAAATTGTTAGGGGATCTGAACCAAAAAGCCAAGTCCCAGCCATTTTTGGCTGGCCCTAAGACTGATATCACCTGGGCGAGCTGAGGTAGCAAATCACGGCCTGCGTTGTTTGCGAAAGCATAATCCGGAAAGAGTACTTGGCCTTGATGAGCTATCGAGAAAATTCTTCGCTGAGACTCTGCTTGTAGCAGCGACCTCTTGAACTCACCTTGATCTCTCTGATGAAGCCGAGCCAGGCGATCTAGGGGAAGGAACCGTTGTCCTGCCAAGATTTTGACCTTGGCGCGCGCAAGCGTCTCCTCCAACCTCTGCGCCCTCGTTCTCATACCTTCAGCCTCTAAACATAGTTGAAGATCCGCTGGGTTAAGGACGACGGCACGTGAGTCCTTATCCAGTCGTAGCCTACTGCTTCAGCAGAAATGTTAGTCAATTTATGGGGAGGTGTCGCCATTAAGCTCGAGATAGTTCAACACCGGTGGGTCAAAATCGTATCAGCGCCAACACGCGTCGGACAACTGATCTATATTGAAAGATCCTCACCGCTCAAATTAAAGCGCAGTTCGTAGACCTCACCTTTGAATTGTCACTCAGTCACGGCGGGCAAAAAAGAGCAGATTTAGTGCTCTACGCCCTGCGCTATATAGAATAGAAATTTGGCCTTGGGTAGGACGCCGTTCGATTCAGATATCCAGTAATCCGAGTCGCTTGGCCGCTAGTTGGAAGAGGCAGTCGCCGCGTTTGACCCGGGCTGTCGCCCGTTTGCAAATGACCTGGCCGCTACCATCGAATGTTACGACCTGCGGTTCGCGCAACGGCTCGTCAGGAAAGTGAATCAGCGCCGCCGGCTGTCCGGCTTGCACTTCATCGCCCAACTGCGCCAATGGCTCCCAAATACCGCGATGGTTGGCATAGGCATAATGAGTTAGCCGATCTATGCTCATCAGTTGTGGCTCTGCCGGGGCGGATTCAGGAACAAGCGAACCGCTCAGCACTCCGGTAAATCCCATCAGGTGCAACAAGCCTTGGCGTCCCTGCTGAAGGATTGCTTTGTCAACGTTGCCAGCACCGCCCAGTTCGGTCAGAAAACACAGCGCGTTCTGGCGGCGGGCGGCGGCCGTGATATTCACCGAGTTGGGCTGATACAAAAACGCTCGTGGTAAGCCGAATGCTTTCAAAAGCCCGATGACTCGGGCTTCCTCTTCTGCGTCCCGTGGCTCCAACGCCATCATGTTTGCACCGTCGTAAAGCAGCGAAGAGCCCCCCGAGTGCAGGTCGACGATGTAATCCGCCTTGGCCAGTAAAATATGCTCGACGAAGTGCGCAATGACTTGGGTTGGAGTCCCAGACTGCACGCCGGGGAACAGGCGGTTGAGGTTGCCGTCATCCAGTGGAGACGTGCGCGTGCCAGCATCCGCTGCTGGAAAATTCAGCATTGGCAGGATGATGATTTGTCCGTTGACCATGTCAGGGGAAATATCCCTCATCAGCGAACTGGCAATGATTTGACCTTCGTATTCATCGCCGTGACTTCCAGCAGAAACGATGAACACCGGTCCCTCACCGCGCTTGATCGACGCAATCGGAATCGGCAGCCAGCCGTAGGCAGAACGGTGTACCGAATGGGGCAGGCGCAGGTAGCCGACATGCTTGCCTGGAGCGTCCAGGTCTATTTCACTTTTAATAGTGTGCAGCATGACTCACTAAACTCCTTTATGAGTGCTCAGAAAGCAGGGTTACCAGTCAGCGTTTGCTTTGGCCATGTTGCCGACCAGGTCGTAGTTTTCGCCCAGATAGCGTTGGCCGATGCTTTGCAACGTGCCGTCCTGGATCATGTTGCCGATTGCCACGTCAATAGCCTCGCGCAGACTGTCATTACTCCTGGGGACGATGATCGCGCCGAGCGAATAGGTCACCGGATCACCCACCGCCTTGATCGGAAGATTACCTGCAGTGCGAGTCTTTTCCCCGACGAAGAAAGAGGCGATCACCGAATCCAGGCGACGGGTGGACAAGTCGCTGAAAAGCAGTCCGCCACCTTCATAACCGCGTATCTCGGACTCTTTCAACTTACGATGAGCCCACAGTTCGTTGGACGTGCCGGAACTGACACCTACGCTTTTGCCGCTGAGGCTGGGAATGTCATGGATATCCTGATTGCTAGTGCTCACCCATATACGGAAATCCTGAACGCTGTACGGAACGGTAAAATCGACTTTTTTGGCCCGGTCCGGGGTGTTGGCCATGCCGCTGACGACCAGATCGTATTTCGCAGTGGTCAGGCTTTCGACAAAGTTTGCAAACTTGTCGGCGATGATCTCGACCCTGACAACGCCGAGGCGTTTGAAGATTTCCGTGGCAACCGCTACATCGTAACCGTCTGGTTCATTCTGATCGTTGAGATAGCTCCACGGCCGACTGGTAAGCGTGGTAGCGACTTTCACCACACCTTTGGCCTGAAGCTGCTTGAGTGTGTCGTCGGCTGGCTGTGCACTCGCGACCGATACGACGGTCCCCAAGCTCAATAGAACTGCTAGGGCTGTCAGGGTCCATCTAGTGCGCATCATATTCATGGTGTTGACCTCAGTGGTTGGACGATCAATAACGCCGCATGAATTGCTGGATACGTTCACCACTGTTCTCGCCGAAAAACTCTTCCGTTGGGCAATCTTTAATAATCGCGCCGTTCTCCATGAAGACCACCCGATCCGCTGCTTCTCGGGCAAAGCGCAGCTCATGCGTGACGACCAGCATGGTCATTCCCGCGTTTGCCAAATCACGCATCACGTTAAGGACTTCGTCGCGAAGCTCAGGGTCCAGGGCGGAGGTAGGCTCATCGAAGAATATGACTTCTGGGTTCATTGCCAGCCCACGGGCAATGGCAACGCGTTGTTTTTGTCCGCCGGAAAGCTTTGCCGGGTAGCTGTCTGCTTTTTCAGACAAACCCACGGACGCCAGCAACTGCTGGCCTCGTTCGACGGCTTGAGCGCGTGGCACCTTGCGCACGCTGATCAAGCCTTCAATCACGTTTTGCAAAGCCGTCATATGCGGGAACAGGTTGAACGCCTGAAAAACCATTGCGGTCTTTTGACGCAGGAGTTCAACCTGCTTGCGTGCCGGGCGATCGAAGCGGCCGTCTACAGGAATCTCGACCCGATGCCCGCAGATTTCCAGAACACCTGCATCCGGCATTTCCAGCAAATTCAGCGAGCGTAGCAAGGTCGTCTTCCCAGACCCGGAAGGGCCCAGGATGACCACGACCTCACCGGCCTTGACCTCAAGATCTACACCTTTGAGCACGGTCAGTTCACCGAAAGACTTGCTCAAGCCGCTCACGCGCACTTTGGTAATACTCATCGCATGTGCCTCGTCCAACGGCCTTCCAGCCAGGTTTGCAGAACGGTCAGGATCTGATTGATCAGCCAATACATGAGCCCCACCATCAGGAACATTTCCATGTAACGGAAAGTGGCCGCACCCACTTGCTCGGCAACGCGAGTCAACTCCATAACCGTGATAGTCGACGCCAGCGACGTGTCCTTGATCAAGGCGATCATTCGGCTGCCCAAAGGCGGCGTCGCAATGCGCAGCGCCTGGGGCAAAATGATGCGGCGCAGGCAGGTCCAGTAACCCATGCTCATTGACTGCGACGCTTCCCATTGGCCTGGGTCGACGGAATTGATGCCGGCTCTGAAAATTTCACTCAAATAAGCCGCCGAAAACAGCGTCAATGCCAGAAGTGCCGAGGGGATGGGCGAGAGCACGATGCCGTAATGGGGCAGTCCGAAATAAATCAGCAGGATTTGCACCAGCAACGGCGTCCCGCGGAACAGCGAAACATATGAGAACGCTAGTATCCTGAACACGCGGATTTTGGAGAGGCGCAGCAGGGCAATCAGCATCCCAAGGATGCAGCCGAGGACGAATGCCCCAAGGCCGAGCCCCAAGGTCATTACAATGGCTTTTTCGAGCAGGGGTAACGAACGTAGGAACAAATCCCACATGGCTTATTCCTCGGTCAGTTCTAACAGTGCAGCCTGAATACCCTGAGTCATGTGGTAATCAGCACCGATCCACTGTTTGGAGTACGCGTCCACAGTGCCATCCTTGACCATGTCGTCGATGGCCTTGCCAACGGCGTCGCGCAAGCTTTCCCGACCTTTTGCCAGCACCGGCGCAGAGAGCTGATAGGTCAAGGGCGCTCCTACCGACTTGATGGGCAGATTGTTGGTTTTCTTGTACTTCTCACCGCCAAACAACGATGAAAGCACACCTTCCACCCGGCCGATGGCCAAATCATTGAAGAGTAGGCCACCATTTTCATAGGTCCGGATGTCCGAACTAGTCATGTGCTTGCGCGCCCACGACTCGTTGCTGGTGCCGGAGGTCACACCAATGGAACGACTTGGCATGTCCTTGATGCTGTTGATCGCCTTGTTGTCCTCACGCACAAAGATATAGAACTGTTCAACGCCATACGGGCTGGCGAAGTCGACCTGCTTTTTGCGCTCTTCGGTGGGCGTTACGTCGTTCATCACCAGATCGTATTTGTCAGCTTTCAGACCTTCGACGAAGTTTTTGAAGCTGTCAGCGATAAACTCGACTTTAGCCACACCAATGCGCTTGGCAACTTCCTTGGCGATGGCGACGTCGTAACCAGCGGGTAAGTTGTCATCGCCTAGGTAACTCCAGGGTGGGCTCGCCTGGGTGTTAGCGACACGGATCACGCCCCGATCACGTAGGGTTTGAAGAGAGTCATCTGCATTAGCGCCGGCGCAAGCGCCGAATGCAGTAACTAGAGTCAATGCGAAAAGAATGCCGTTCTGTTTCATTTTTTATCCATCCTCAATTTGAGTGTGCAATCTGCTCTGGGGAGCGAGTACCTAAGTAACGGCAGAACAAGTAATGGAGCAGGGTTGCCAGATCTGACGCGTGGCATACCTGATGTATCAGAGCGCTTTACCGTATGCGTCAAGCGCCTGTGCCAGATCGCTGATCAGCATGGCCTCGTCTTCTAGACCGATGGATATGCGGATGATCGACTGGTTGGTGGGCGAATAAAGTCGGGATGTTTGCTGTGAAGCCGGGTAGTAAGCGATCAAGCTGTGAGTCCCCCCCCAGCTGGCGCCGATGGGGAAATGTTTAAGAGCGTTGAAGAACACACCAAAGGTTGCCTCATCTGGCGGGGTCTGCAGCACGACAGACAACAAGCTGCCGCTGCCCTGAAATTGCTCGCGCCAGATACGGTGGCCGGGGTTGCTTTCCAGCGCCGGGAACAACACCTGTTTGACCAAGGGCTGCGTTTCCAGCCAGCGGGCAACATTGAGAGCTTTGCGACTTTGCTCGCGCAGACGAAGCTCGTAGGTTTGCAGGCCGCGCTCGACCAGAAAGCAGTCCTCGGGGCTGGTTGCCTGGCCGAAGGTGCTCTGCGTTTCACGTAGCACGGCATAGTTATCCAGGTCATTAAGGCTAACAGTGCCCATCAATACGTCAGAGTGACCGCCGAAGTATTTGGTCGCGGCCTGGACTACGAAGTCCACACCGTGGTCTATGGCTTTGAAAAACAGTGGGCTGGCCCAGGTATTGTCCATCATGGTCAGCACGCCACGGCGCTTGGCGATGGTGGTGATCGCGTCGATGTCCTGCATCTCCATGGTCACAGTGCCCGGAGCTTCAATACAGATCATCCTAGTGTTTGGACGGATCAGTGCCTCAATGCCAGCATCGATGGTTGGCGGATAAAACTCCACCTCCACGCCCATCTTCGCCAACCACAACCGGCCGAATGTTTTCAGCGAGCCGTAGCAGGATTCGGAGATCAGCAGATGGTCACCACCACGGACAAATGCCATGACGGTAGTAATCAAAGCCGACGCGCCCGAAGGCATCACCACGCAATGGTGGGCTCCTTCCATTGCGGCAATGCGTCTTTCCAAGGCACGCGCGGTCGGGGTGCCAGTAATCCCATAGCTGTAGCCGTCAGGCTGGCGGTTTTTACGGCCGACGAAATCTTCGAAAGTGTCGAAAACAACAGTCGAACCGCGCCAGACTGAGGGGGAGAGGCTCGCATAAGGGTTGCCCGCTTGATCATTTACTTTCATTGGATTGCGCCTTGCACGGGATCATGAACGATGGGCCATTGTTCAGTAGACCGAAAGGGGTGGCTACAGCTAGGATTACTAACTCGATAAGTTCAGGTTATAGGTGCAGGCCGTGGGTGTTCGTGAGATCGAGGTGTTCCGCATGGTGATGAACGCCGGCAGCACCAGTAAAGCTGCGCATCTGTTGGGTATTTCCCAGCCTGCGGTCAGCCAGGCAATTCGCAAACTGGAAGCCAATGCGGGCCTTGAGTTGTTCAACCGGGTTCGGGGCAGATTAGTGCCGACCCGAGAAGCCCAGGCACTGATGATTGATGTCGATAAGTTCTTCGTAGGTATGGAAGTCATTGAACACCGCTTGAAGAGTCTCAAGCAGTTCGGCATGGACCGGCTGGTTATCGCCACACACCCAGCTCTTGGCAATGCCTTTATCCCGCGAGCGTTAGCAGGTTTTTCGCTGAATGAGCGTGACCTGAGGATTTCTCTCAGAGTACTCAGTTCACGCGAAGTCCACCAAGACGTGTCTTCTGGGCAATGCGACTTCGGATTGATGGCCGATGAAATGACCGTGGCGGGACTGGAACACTCTCCCTTCCTGGATTCCCCGGGGGTTATGGTCATGCCCGCCGGTCATGTATTGGCAAGCAAACGTGTCATTCATCCAGAAGACCTTAGCGGTCACGACTTTTTAGCACTTAACCCTGAAGACAGCAGCCGGGTGCGGTTGGAGACGGCTCTGCACTCAAGTGCGATACGGCTCAACATCCGGGTTGAGACCCCTTATGCGCATACCGTATGCGAAATGGCCCTACGTGGGATTGGGATAGGCTTGGCAAATCCGGTATCAGTAGTTGATTACCTGGACAGGGGGTTAGTGATCAGGCCGTTCGCGCTGGATATTCGCTTCAATAGTTTGTTGTTGTTCAGGCCGGGAAATCCCCTAGCTGAAAATGCGAGAAAGTTGATTTCCGCTTTACGCATTCAGCTAGCAAAGGATCTGAAAAGTGTTGAAAACCATATGAAGAAATAACTCATCAGGTTATTTGCTCCGACCGCACTGATTGACGTCACCCTAGTGATCGACTCTGGTGGTTATCTGACCTACAGACACAGGTCTGTTTAGGTCAGGCCAGAGATGCTAAATTAGCAGCCATGAATTTTTTCCGACCCCCTCGCTTTTCCGTTGCCTGGATACTGTACGCAGTCGTCCTGTTCAATGGTCTCGCGTGCAGTATCGGTCATGGTCAGATGATGGCCGCTTTCGCTAGTGACGCTGTGGCATCGGCTTCCCATGGCGGCGACGGGATGTCCGACATGCATGGGGGACATCACGAGATGCACAGGCCCATGCCAGCATCTACCAAAAAAATAGATATGTCAGGAAGCATGAATGCGCAGTCGGGTGACTGTTCGTTCGCTGGGACGCTAACGCTGGCGATGATTTTCTTCGTGGTATTGGGTTGGTTGATTCGGACCCGAAGTTCGCGCATGATTTTGCCCGATCACTGGCTCAGCGAGCCATCACGCCACTCCTTTCCGGGACTCAATCCACAGGCTCCCTAGAGCTCATCGTGGAAATGCGAGCTCGCTCGTGCAAACAACCAATAATGATTTTGAATCTTGCCGGGAGCTGATCCTGGCTGGGTGCATTTAACCGTTGGTGAGTGCCTATGTCTGCGTCATCTTTAAGACCGGAACCACAGTCGTCCGGGGCCTTTGTCGCCTTGCTGAAAAGGCTCCATTTTTATATCGGTATATTCATCGGTCCTTTCTTGCTGGTCGCAGCGTTGAGTGGCGTCGTATACGCCCTGACGCCTCGGATTGAGGCATCGCTCTATTCCCAAGCCCTGCACACCGAGACGCGGGGACCCGCTTTGAGTCTGCAAGCGCAAGTACTGCGTGCGGTGCAACAGGTAGGGCCGGGTTTGAGCGTCGCCGCTGTGCGCCCGGCACCCGCACCGGGTGATACAACAAGAGTGATGTTCAGCGACCCCGATTTTGGGGCTTCCGAACATCGAGCGTTGTTTGTCGACCCGGTCAGTGGGGAAATTCGGGGTGATATGAAAGTCTATGGCACCAGCGGTGTACTACCGCTGCGCACATGGATCGATCAGTTTCATCGCGGCCTGCTGCTGGGAGATGTCGGTAGGATCTATAGCGAACTGGCAGCCTCATGGTTATGGGTTGCGGCAACGGGCGGCCTGTTGTTATGGGCCATTAAGCGTCGCCGTATCAATCGTCACCGTGGAAATGTGCGCAGGTGGCACGCCACCACAGGCGTCTGGTTGCTCTTGGGATTGCTGTTCTTTTCAGCCACCGGTTTGACCTGGTCGCAGTACGCCGGTGAAAACATCGGGGTGCTGCGCGCTTACTATGGCTGGTCAACCCCGAGCGTATCCACAGCACTCGGTAAACCTTCGGCCATGCAGATGCCGATGGATGAGCATGCTGAGCATCACATACAAATGGCTCCTGTTGCCCAGATCTCGGTGCTCGATCCTGCCTTGTTTGACAGCATTCTGGCCAGAGCACGTGCAGAGCATATCGATGCAGCCAAGGTTGAAATCAAGCCATCCAAGAGTGGTGACAAAGCCTGGGTGGTCAGTGAGATAGACCGTAGCTGGCCAACGCAGGTAGATGCTGTGTCGATAAACCCTCAAACACTGGAAGTGGTCGATCACGTCCAGTTTTCAGAGTACTCGCTGCCCGCCAAACTTACTCGCTGGGGTATCGACGCTCACATGGGAGCGCTGTTTGGTCTGGCCAATCAACTAGTCTTATTGGTCTTTGCCAGTGGTCTGGCAGCGATGGTTATCATGGGCTACCTAATGTGGTGGCGACGTCGGCCAAGTCTTTTTCCGGGGCGAGGTCATCAAACAACACTCCTGAGCGCCTGGCGTTCATTGCACCTAGGAGCCCAACTCGCCGTGATTCTGGTAGCGCTACTGCTAGGCAGTGCCCTGCCAGTACTGGGTTGGAGTCTGGTGGTCCTTATTCTCTTGGACGCTTTATTGTGCTTTCGGCAAGCCTCGAACAGATTTGTCGAAGGCAAGGCGTGATCAACGAGTGCGAAGGTAATGCGTAGCAGGCACCCGACCGGAGCGTGGCTGAGCCTGTTCGCCATGCTGATGATTTTCACCGGTCCGCTGATCAGTCAGGGGATCAGCCTTGCTCATGGCAAAACCCGGCCAATGAGCATGGCGGGTATGGAGTGCCACGAGATGCCTGGCATGAGCCAGATGTCTCACAATACCTCAGCCGAAAAGCCCCACGATTTGATCGTCTGCGAAAAATGCGGGTATTGTTCGCTGCTGTTTCAACACCCTGCGCTTGCCGAGTCGAACCTTCCCAGGTTGCGACTTTATGTTCCACCCTTGCAGTATTGCTATACCCACTTCATTCCCCAGCAATTCACGCCCCCGGTGTTTCCCGGTGCGCGAAGCCGAGCCCCGCCGATTCGACTGTTGAACGTCACTTCCACTTTTTGCTGAACGTGAATGGCCAACGCCGCGTCGACGGGCTCTTGTCCCCGGTAATGCGGTTCGCGCGCGCTCAGTCAACATCTGACTGTCATCGGAAGATTTCATGCACTCGACCAAGAACGAGCCGCTGTTTCACATTGACTTGTCGCGCCAACGTTGGTGCCCTGTTTTTTGCGTTTTTTTGGGCCTGGCGTCACCAGTATTTACCCTGGCTGCGCGGCCACATGATGACGAGACGGATACACAACAACCCGCACTGGGCCAGTCCCCATGGGTCATTACAGCGGTCCAGCAAAGTGCGCCACTGGCGGTTATCACCAGCCGCAGGGACGCTTGCCAATCGGTGCCTGCCGGCGACGGCAACGATTACCTGAAAACCATCCCCGGCTTTTGGGCGATTCGAAGCGGCGGTTTCAACGGTGATTCGGTAATGCGCGGCATGTTTGGTTCACGCCTGAACCTGCGCACTAACGGTGGCCTAATGCTGGGAAACCGGATAGATGAAGAACGCCACGCTGACGCTGCGGGGACGGAACCTGACAAACGAGTTTTATGGGGAATATTCGGGATATTCCTCGACGCAGATCTATATCGGAGCCCCACGCAGTGCAGAGCTTGGGCTGAACTTCAAGTTTTAAACACTTTAAACAAATAGGCCCGGTTCGCTGACCGGACTATTTAGAGGAGATTTACATGCAATCACCAATGACGCGTCGTTGGTTTATCCGTGGTCTCAGCCTGCTGAGTCTTGGTTTGCTTGCGGGCTGCGATGGCTCCAGTAAGTTGTCATTCAAATATGGCAAGGATCTGAGTGACAAGATCGCAGGGCGAACCTTTAAGCTTCGGGACCCTCAAGGCCGGGTCAAAACGCTGTCCAGTTACCGGGGCATGATGCCGATGGTATTTTTTGGTTTCACTCAGTGTCCTGCCGTCTGCCCTACTGCGCTGGCTCGTGCAGCGCAAATCAAGAAGTTAATGGGCAACGACGGTGATCTTTTGCAGGTGATCTTTATCACTGTGGATCCTGAAAGGGACAAGCCTGCAATGCTGGATGCTTACGTCAAAGCTTTCGATCCTAGCTTCGTTGCGTTGTACGGCAATCTTGAAGAAACAGCGGCGACGGCAAAGGAATTCGGGGTGTTTTACGAAAAGATACCCAGCGGCTCTACTTACACCATGTCGCACACGGCGACCAGTTACATCTATGACACCCGGGGTGTTTTGCGCCTGGGGCTATCCCATTCTCTTTCTGCTCAGCAGTGCACAGAAGATCTACTCACCGTCATGGAGGTTTGTTAATGGCTTTTAAAATAAACAAGACCCTATCCGCCCTCGCACTCGTGCAAGCACTGGCTTTGCTGCCTTTAATGGGTATTGCCACCCAGGTTTGCGCGCAAACGGTTATCGAGGATGCTTGGGTGAGGGCTACGGTACCTGGGCAGCCCTCGACTGGAGCATTCATGACAGTGACTGCAAATGCCGATAGTAAACTGGTGGCCGCTCTATCCCCTGCGGCAAAGCTTGTGCAAATTCATCAATCAAGCATGAAAGACGATGTGATGATCATGCAGGAAGTGGATTCGGTCACTTTGCCAGCAGGCAAACCGGTGGTTATGGCACCGAGCGGATACCATGTAATGCTTATCGACCTTGTGGGTCAGGTACAAGAGGGCGATGAGGTGCCGGTCACATTAGTGATTGAGGAGGCAAACGGGCATAGGGAAATGGTGAAGTTTCAAGCAAAGGCTCGTGCCCTTAACACTCCGGATTCTGACGCAATGCATGATCACGGCAAGATGCACTAAAGCCCATGAGCTAAAACAAATCGCGGTAGGCTTGCTGCCGCGATGTCTTCGCTCAATTCTTAAGGTAGTTGTACTGGGTGAACTGTCTCTGCGGATCGCCCAGCGGCGCAAGAAATCATTACAGTATATGTCCGAAAATGCAGCTAAAAGCTTCACTGAACTCCGGACTTTGCCTGCAGCAAGCGGCCTTCCCATTTTCCGAAGACAAGGCGTGACAGCTCATTGCATCAACTGATGCGTAAAAGATGCCAGATCGCAGCATGGTTAAGCCTCTTCGCCATGCTGATGATTTTTGTCGGTCCCCTGATCAGTCAGGGGCTTAACCTTGCGCATGGCAAAAGCTCACCCATAAGCATGGCGGGTATGGCCTGCGACGATATGCCTGGCACTAGCCAGATGTCTCACCATGCCTCTGCCGACAACCACAATGATCTCATCATTTGGGAGAAGTGTGGGTATTGCTCGCTCTTGTTCCAGCATCCACTGATCACCGAGTCGAATCTGCTTAACTTCTGCCTCCGTGTTCCACCTACGCTGTTCCTCCCGCGTCACTTCACCGCCCAGCTAGCAACACCGCCGGTATTTCCAGGTGCGCGAAGCAGAGCCCCACCGGTTCGACCGTTGAACATCACCTCTACTTTTTGCTGAACGCGAATCGCCGATTCTGCGTCAATGGGCTCTTGTACCCGGTGATGCAGATGCGTGCCTGCGCGCTCAGTCAGCATCTGACCTTCATCGGACGATCCCATGTACTCGACCCAGAACGAGCAGCTGTTTGACCTTGATCCATCACGCCTACGTTGGCGTCATGCGTTCTGTATATTTTTAGGCCTTTCATCGCCAGTGTTTGCCCAGGCTGCACAACCGCAGAACGCCGCCGTAGATGAGACACAAACATACAAGCCGTCGCAAACCTGGACCTTGGAGCCTATTAATGTTTCAGGTACACCTGAAGGCTACACATCGCCAACAACCTCATCAGCCACACGCACCGACACGCCTTTAATCCAAGTCCCGCAATCGGTGCAAGTCGTCACCCAATCGATGCTCAAGGAGCAAGACAGTCACTCGCTTGCCGACGCGCTGGTTAACGTCTCTGGAGTAAGAGCGACCAAGCCGCAAGAGGCGCTGTTCGCTCAGCCCATCGTGCGCGGTTTTCCGGCTGAGATTTACATGAACGGGCTCCCCGCATTTGGAGGGACAGCGGCAAGCATCGATCCGACCAGCCTGATTGGCACCGAGCGCATCGAGGTGCTCAAAGGTCCTACATCTGCGCTTTATGGCGGTGGGATTGGCGCGCCGTTAGGGGGATTGATCAATGTGATTTCCAAACGACCCGAGGCCGAGCCAAGTGCCTTGCTGTCGATGCGCACCGGAAGCTTCGGTACGGTGAATCCGTCGATGGATCTCAATACGCCCATCGGCGACAAGGTCTCTGCGCGGCTTTCCGCCGATTATCAGGAAAACGACAGCTGGATTGACCACGTGAAGGGCCATCAGTGGTCGATCCAGCCGAGCATCTCGTTCCAGCTGACGCCAGAGACCGAGTTGCTGCTGCGCGGCCAATACGAGGATCGTAGCCAGCTCGAATATTCAGGCCTGCCAGCCACGCAGGCATTGAGCGGTCAGATCGATCGCAACGCCTTTCCGGGTGCGACCAGGGGACAGACTCAGACGACTATCGAAAACCGAACAACCACTGCCCAACTCACCCACGAGCTTAACGACGACACGCGAATGAGCGTCACCGCTCAGTACTACGAGGGCAAGTTTCGCGACTATGGCAGTTTTGTTTATCCGGAGCTTCTTGGAGCGAATCCGGCGACACCCACGGTCTATCCTATTTTCAAGCTCTATCTGCCAGGAAACGTTCGCGAAAGCACGCTGGACACAAACTTGGGCACCCGTGTTGAGGCGCTGGGCGGCAGCCATGAATTGCTCGTTGGAGCCAGTTACGACCGCACGGACTTCACCTCAGGAGTATCGAATGCCGAGCTGATAGGCGAGCTTGATCTCGCTAATCCGAGCTACGGGATATCCTACGGCGCGACGCCTGAAGTGCTCTTCACACAGACCAACCGCTACGAGACCACGGCCGCTTATCTTCAGGACCAAGCGACCTATGGACGCTGGCACCTGCTGGGCTCGTTGCGCCTGACCCGACTTGACCTCAAGCAGCAGGAGCAGGGCGTCGACACTTCTTACCACCGTGTCACGCCAAGGCTGGGCATCACCTACGACCTTACCGAGAGCCTTGCGCTCTACGCAGCGTATTCAACCGGTTTCCGAGGGGCGTTCAACTTCATCGGTAACGAGACACCAAAGCCTGAGCTGTCCCGTAACTATGAGGTGGGCGTCAAGCTGGCGTTCGACGATATCGGCCTTTCTGGCACCTTCGCGGTGTTTGAACAAACGCGCCGTAATGTCTCCACCCCCGATCCTGATCCTGCTAACGCGCTTCTGGGCTATTCGGTGCAGAGCGGGGAACAACGCGCTCGTGGAGTGGAGGCGGATCTGGTCTGGGAACCAATCCCGGCCCTCTCGTTGCTCGCCAACTATGCGTACACCCAGGCAGAAGTGACAGATGACAACTCGATCCCAGTCGGTGATGGACTGCCGCGTGTGCCCCGGCACAGCGGTCGCTTCGCAGCACGCTATCGGATTCTCGATGGCAGCGCCAAGGGTCTGGCGTTTGGCGCAGGTATCACGGCGCTCAGTGCACGCGAACTCACCTTGCCCAACACGGTGTCCGCACCCGGCTATGCACTTCTGGACGCACAGACTTCCTACGATTTTGATCGTTATACGGTCTCGGTCTCAGCGGTCAACCTCACAGGACGCAAGGTCTACGAGACCTATCAATACCTCGGCTCGCCTCTGGTATTGCCCACTCAGCCGCGCTCGGCGTACCTCACCCTGACAGCCCGCTTCTAAGGACAATCATCATGATTGATAACCAACGCCGTAATCTGATGCTTGGCGCGCTTCTCGCGCCCTTGGCGGCCAGTATTCCTCGTGCAGTCTCGGCTGCTGAAAAGCCGACTCACGAACACGCCATGCCCGACATGGACCGCGATATGGATAAGGTGCATTGGATAGGTGACGAGCAAATAGGAATGCTGATCTACCCCGGCATGACTGTCATGGACCTGATCGGACCACACTGCATGTTCGGCTCTCTTATGGGCGCCAAGATTCACATTGTCGCCAAAACACTGGACCCGGTGACAAGCGATGCGGGGTTGACGATTATCCCGAGTGCCACATTCGACACCTGTCCCCGTGACCTGACTGTGTTGTTCACCCCTGGCGGCACGGATGGCACTCTCGCGGCTGCGACGGATGCCGAGACCTTGGCTTTCATGGCTGATCGCGGCGCACGTGCGAAATACGTCACCAGTGTTTGTTCCGGTTCGCTGATCCTCGGCGCTGCGGGACTCTTGGCGGGCTACAAGGCAACTTCTCACTGGTCATGCCGGGATGCATTGGCCGGGTTTGGTGCGATTCCTACCGATGCCCGTGTGGTGCGCGACCGCAATCGAATCACAGGTGCAGGGGTAACAGCAGGGCTGGATTTCGGCCCGAGTATGGTCGCTGAGCTGCGCGATCAGACCTACGCCGAGTGCGCCCAGTTGATGGGCGAATACGATCCTGATCCGCCGTTCAATGCCGGCTCCATGAAGACTGCTCCGCCTAAGGTTAAGACCGCCATGATCGAGCTGGTAGCCGACTTCACGAAGAAGGCGGAAGCCCTCTCCAGTGCGGCTAAAGGTTGAAGTCCTTGGCTCACAGCACGCCCCGCAAAGGGCGCGCCGTGCACGCATGGAAAGTCTGGCGTAAGGGTTTCCATAAAGCCTCTTTTCCGGCGTTGGCAACTGCCACGCCGTGGATTATTTTTTCCAGGAATGAAAAATGCTCCGAAATTTCTCAAGCCGCATGCCATGGGCAACCGCCACCTGCATGCTCTGCATCACGTCGAGTGCCTACGCTGCTGAAGGTGCAGGGTATGTTGAGCCCGATGGTCAAAAAACGTCTGTTGAGTTGTTACCGACCAATGTCGACGCCCAGCGTGATCGGCTACCAGCGCCTCGTGACGCGAAAAGCTTGCTAGGCGAAGCACCGGGACAGCAGGTTGCGGCAGGCAGTCAACTGGGGATTCTGGGGAACCGCGATGCCATGGATACGCCGTTCAACGTGACTGCGTACACCTCCAAATACATTGCCGACAGCCAGGCACGCAGCATCGCTGATGTCGCCGCTGCCGATCCATCGGTCAGGGTCATTTTCCCGAGAGCCAGTTATCGGGATGTTTACTCCATAAGGGGATTCAACCTGTTCTCCTACAACATGGGGCTTGACGGTCTATATGGCATGGCACCCAAGCAACGTTATCCCGCAGAGTTCGCCGAACGTATCGAAATCTTCAAGGGACCGGACACCTTTATAAACGGCATCTCTTTGGGTGGTTCTGTCGGCGGAGCGATCAACATCGTTCCCAAGCGCGCTACCAACGATGCCGTAACCACACTGACAACCAGCTACGAGTCAGGGAGCGATGTTGGCACGCACCTGGACGTGGGCAGACGCTTTGGTGAAGGAAATCGTTTCGGTATTCGCTTCAATGGACTGGGACGTGGAGGGGACACCGCGCTTGATGACCAGTCCGAAAAGCTAGGTGCGATGGCGCTGAGCCTGGACTATCAGGGTGACCGATTGCGTCTTTATGGCGACTTTGGCGTCCAGCGACAAACCATGGATTCGCCGGATTGGGTCGCCACCTTGGCTACCGGCGTTAAAACCCCGCCCAGGGTGGATGCTGATACCAACCTGGGCCAGTCATGGACTCAGATTAAAAGCAGAGACTCCTACAGTGTCGTGCGCGGTGAATACGATCTGAATCCAGACTGGACGGCCTTTACGTCCATTGGTTACAGCAAGACTGAGACCACCGGAATATACGTCCAGCCGACGGCACTCAAATCCAATGGTGACTACAACGGAACGATTCGCTCGTTTCCTTCAGGCGGGGAGCACATCGCTGGTCAAGCGGGCCTTCGGGGCCGATTCGATACCGGTGCAGTCGGTCATAACCTGACCTTGGCAACGGCTTATTGGAATCAGAACCTCAAAGCCGGAAATACTACGTTAGGTAGTTATGCCTCCAATGCCTATAACCCGGTCAGCATCGTCAAACCGGATACATCTGCGCTGGCCAGCCTTGATGATATCCACCGCACCTCACAGGTGCGCTATACCAGCCTTGCATTGGCGGACACGCTTGAGATGTTCGATGAACGATTTCAGCTGACGCTGGGTGGGCGCGAGCAGAAGATCGAAAGTACCAACTACTCAGCCCAGACAGGCTTGCAAACCTCGACCTATGACCGCTCAAAGCTCTCACCTGCGGTCGGCGCTGTGATCAAGCTTCAAGAACACGTCAGCCTCTACGGCAACTACGTTGAGGCATTGCAGCAAGGCCCGTCTGCACCCTCTACCGCCCAGAACTCAGGTCAGACCTTTGCTCCCGCGGTGGCCAGGCAAGTAGAGCTGGGTCTTAAGGTCGACCTCGATGGCTGGTTTACCAGCTTGAGCGCCTTCCAGATTACCCAGCCTAGCGGCACCACAGATCCCCAAAGCAACGTTTACGGGGTTGAAGGTGAGCAGCGTAACCGTGGCCTTGAGTGGAACGTGTCAGGTGAGCCGCTTGCAGGCTTCAGGTTGCTCGGGGGAGCAATGCTGCTTGATGCACGTCAGGTCAAAACCGCAGGCGGTCTGTATGACGGTAACCGGGCCATTGGCGTTGCACGTTATCAGGCCAACCTTGGCGCGGAGTGGGATGCCCCACTGATGCCTGGACTCACGCTGTCGGCGCGAGCGATCCGTACCGGTGAGCAATACATCGACTCTGCCAATACTCAGTCCATCGATGGCTGGACCCGCTATGACCTGGGTGCGCGCTACGCCCTGAAAGGCCTGATGGACAAGCCTGTGCTACTGCGTCTGGCAGTAGAGAACGTGTTGAACAAGGACTATTGGGCATCTGCATCCACAGGCCAGGTCTCGGGCGTGTCACGAGGTGCACCTCGTACCGTTCTGGTGTCGAGCACCTTTTCTTTCTAATTATTGGTGGAGGGACTGGTGCTCTTTTGAGCCGCAGTCCCTAAGCGAGCAGAGGAATAACGATGATGACTGACTTAGACGCTGACTACCCGGGAAGACGTGACTTTCTATCGCTCTCCATGGCACTGGCGGGGGGATTACTAATTGGGGAAAAGGCTAGCGCCAAAGAGATGGACGCGGGTATGCCAATGCCACGCACCAAGGCTCCTGGGGCTGGACGCAAGGTTGCAATGCTGATTCATCCACGTATGGCCTTACTGGACCTCGTCGGGCCGCAGACCATCCTCCGAATACTAGGGTGTGACATTTATCTGGTCGCAAAAACGCTAGATCCGGTTTCAACGGATGTTGGTATCAGCGTCACACCGGATATCACTTTCGATCACTGCCCGAAGGATCTGGATGTGTTGTTTGTACCGGGCGGCCTGATGGGCTCTCTGGTTGCCATGGAAGATCAGCAGACGCTCAGCTTCCTCGCAGATCGAGGTGCTTCAGCCAAGTATGTGACCGGTGTCTGTACCGGAGGATTGGTGCTTGCTGCGGCGGGACTGCTGAAAGGTTATCGGGCGACAGCGCACTGGGGCGTTGCAGACCTGTTGCCACTCATGGGGGCGGTTCATCAAAAGGGCCGTGTCGTGCATGACCGAAATCGTTTGACCGGAGGAGGCGTCACAGCAGGTCTGGATTTTGGTTTGACTCTGGCCTCGCAACTTTGTGGAGAAGATGCCGCGAAACATGTGCAGCTCATTATTGAATATTCACCCGAGCCACCCTTTCACTCAGGCACACCTGAAGAAGTCGGGCCGGAACGAATGATAGAAGAGCGCAAGGGCCGAGTGTGGATGGACGGCCAGGCACGACAAGCCTCTGAGCGAGCGGCCGCGAGGCTGGGCTTACAAATCAGTACTGTAAACCAAGGCATAGGCCACCCATTGAAGTAAGCATCCCGAACCCTTGGCCGCCTTCCAGTTAGCAGGTGGCCGAAAATTCGCACAGCACCTGCGCGCTTTTAAGTGAAAGCAGTGTGTCTGCCGTACTACCTGGTCACTAGGAAACGTGTCCATGATTAACCGAAACAACCACTGTTTTGCACTTGCTCCATCTGCCCGTAAATCGACATTGCAGCACGGCTTGCTGGTCTCCAGTCTATTTACATTGATACCCATCGACGTCGTATGGGCCGAACAGACTCAGATCGCAGACTCGACACTGACCCTTGGTACCGTCAACGTCTCCAGCTCCGCCAGCGGGCCTCTTTCGACGACCAGCGTGTTGAGTTCGGTCGATATTCTGGGAGGTGTTGCCGCTGACCGAAAACTGACCCGGTCAGTTTTCAATCAGCGCCGACAACTTGCCCGGCCATGGCTGCCAGAAGAGTATGCCTCTCGCGATTGATACCCCGCACCTTGCGGTGCCTCGTTACATTGTCAAAGGCGCTCTTGATTCAGCCTTCTAGATTCACCCGGTGGCACGGGTGGTTCCCTCAAAGGGGAACAACTTCTGTAAGCGACTCCGTGTCGCACCTCGCACCAGTTATTATCGATGGGCAGAGCACCGTCAGCGCTATCCAGCGTTTGAGGCTGTAATCCAAGACCTTGGCGATGGCCGAACCCTCAGACACAAGCTGTCTTTGGGCGGTCAGGACGTCAGCGAGGGTAGCTCAGCGTGCCTAAACGCAGATTCTCCAAACGGACTGGTGCCCCGCAATAAGACTAAAACATTGTTGTCCGAGGATCCATCATCACCCCTATCTCTTCAGCCGCAGCCCGAATGAATTTCGACTTGGCCATTAGAACGGAATGCTGAAGACTAGATGTTTTCCTCAAATTTGCTCCGCTTAAGAGCAAGCCATTTGAGCGCATTTGATTTAGCGACCAAACTAAACGCCGTTCAAAAAAACTATCAGAGTTTTCGGAGTGTAGTTCTGCTAACGCATATGACTTTGGGCAAAGCATACCACGAGTTTTGAGAGCTGAAATTATTGATGTTATATTCGCAGCTATGCACAAGCGCCGAACTGTAAGTCTGACGGGACGATTTCCGGCTGTAAGTTCTTCTGTCACCACTTGATTGATGAGCGCGATACCAAGTAGATCAATCGCTTCATAGTCTTTTCTAGGTAATCTATTGAGACACTTACGAACATCAAAAAGCTGTTTTGGGCAAGTTTCGTAAAGCCACACTCTATCGTTTTTTCGCAACCAATGCCAACAAGTATTATTTAGTCCTGCCAACATAACATTATCGGCCCCCGGATGTTGTGCCTTCAGCGCTCTGAGAGTTGCCCGTTTGCTCGAACGAATGGCATGCCTTTTTGCGGTATTGTAATCATCGAGTATTTCTGGGTGAGCAATCAGCACCAGATCGAGATCGCGATCAGAGATCGCCAGTTCGTTACATATTCTATATTTTTCAAGGCCGCTGGATAGCAACTCTTTTGCGCGATTAATGTTCTTCTGCCCGATGCGGTCGTGGGCTTTTTTTGTAAGCGGTACAGCAATTTTAAAGTGTTTGATGTCATGTATTAAGCTCCACTCTTGGGTTTCCAAAATATGTGCTGTAGTTGTTATCTTCCAGTCCCCTCGGCCGAGCGCGTCCAATATTTCGCTTTGTGAATTGACCGGCGTGCGCGCCCTTGACCTATAGCGTATGCCCTTTAGTTCCTTTGTTTCTTCGGAACGGCGCTCTGCCTCCTGCGCGACTAAGCTGGTAACGTCATCCGTAATAAGCCTGCTCAATAGTAACGAATGCAGTGCATTGGGAGTCTCATGTTCATGCTTCAATATGAACGAACGTTTAAAAGGTTGGCCTGTTTTTAGTAGATGCTCGGACGAGTGATTAAAGCCAAGCTGAGAAATAATACCTTCACCAAATATATTGAAAAGTTTCTCTTGAACGCGTCTGTGAGCGATTCGGCCATCAGAAGCTGCAAACTCACTATTCTTTATTGCGCCTATTAGGCGTGGCTGCATGTGAATGTCGTCCGGGAGCGCGGGGCCGGATAGGATATTATAGGCTTGGGTTGCTAGCCACATCCATGAATCAGCTTCGGCTTCTGATACATCATCCGCTGCGCTAGGCATGATTGGAATCTCACATTCACACACCGCAGCCATTCTCCATGAGTTCGCTCGACACCTATCCGCATGGCAAGTGACGCAGTCATAATGCAAAGGGATAAAGTGAATTGGGCAATATTTTACAAACATTGGTTGATGATATCGGTAGGCGACAGTGTGACCATATCGGAGCAGATCAGATTGAGTGCATGCTGGGCAGTGCTTGATGTTTTGTGACAGACGTAGTAATGCTGCAGTGGCAGGCCCCGTCCCGAGGCTAGAAGCGGGTCTAGTAAAGGAATCTGCAGCTAACGCAGATGTCAGAGTTTGCCGTCTGGCAGGCGAGGCAAAATAGATGTAAAGAGGGATGACCGTGTTGTTATAAATTATGCTCAATGGTGCGCCGGACCAAGGGTGCCCAACTGGCATTAGGTCACTCAGGCCGCCAAAGTTATTAGGGCAGGGAGAGTAGGGGCTCGCAAAGCTAAGTCCTAGAATCTCTAGGTTTCTATGCTTCGAGCCGGCGCTCCTCGCGAGATGTCTCGCGACGACAGAAGTATAAATTTCGTCCTTCACAGGTACGGGAAAATTTGGAAGTTTCATAAAGGTAATTTGAAGATGGAGGTTAGTTTTGCAACGTCGCTCGCCCCTACAGCCGATTCAATTTCAGCTAATGTAAGTTTCGGTCTCGATACGTTCTTATTTTTTCTCTTTTTCCTCTTAGCTTCTGCAGCGTCAGGAAGTTGGGGCCGAGCAGACCTGCTTTCATGCGAATCCACAAGTGGTGATGCTGGATTTAGATCGGTGCCAGCGGGAGTATCAGCAGTAGGATGGAAATTCCGATAAACATCTTCGAATCGTGACCCTTTCAGCATGCTTCCAACTCTGAGAGTTTCGATTGCTGAGTGTAGTGGCTTCATCTGGCTTCTGAAAACCTCCGAGATGAGGTCCGCATCAACCTTTTCACTTCCATTTTGCATTGCGGAAATTTGAGCTGCCGCGTACACGCTCAGCATGATGCCGGTAATTCCCTGGCTGACTGAGTACAGCGCCTCGCATATATCACTACTAAACTCCTGTGGCTCGCGAACCCATTGGTACGGCCACGCGACACGACACAGCTGCTGCCAACCATCATCATCAGCAGACGTTGGGCGTTCTAAGTCGTAAAATCCCCCTTCCGCCAGCCGTCTCGCGGTACTCATGTTTTTTTCTAATAAACCAAGAGCCCCGTAAGTTCCTATTATGACTATCGGAAGGCCTAGTTCATCTCTGAGGGTTACCAAAAACGCGATTATTTTTTCCGCGCCCACGCCCATAAGCGATAGGTTTTGGAACTCGTCAAAGACAAGCAACCCAACATGGTGATTTGTGATAATTTTTCGGATTTCGTTAATGAAATATGACCGGTCCGAAATCCTAGTATAGCTGAAGATTCCTTTATAGAGCTGTTGTCCTAACACATTATCTGCGTAGTCGCCGAATGAAGAACATAAAGTTTTCACTGTGCAGTATTCTGGCACGTTTCGGCGAAGCCATAGTATCTGTTGCTCGGGAAACGGCGTCCCCCTAAAGTCAACGTGCTGGTAAACCTGATGGCCTATGCTAGCCAAAATCCGATCTATTAAGGTTGACTTTCCCATGCCTGAATGACCTGCTATAAAAGATATAGTGGGTCGATATGAGTGGTCTGCAGGTCTGCCGATAAGTTTGCGCTGCCCTTGAGGTGTAAGTGGGTTTCGATGCATGTATCCGCTGAAAACTTGCGAGCTTATACCTATCAATGCATTCCTGTGTGCAGTCTGGGTTGGTACAAAAAAACCCCTTAACTTATCGACTCGCAACCTTCTCAATGAAGTTGGCAGGTTCCGATCACTCGGGTCAAAATCTGGCCGAAGACCTAATGAAATAAACGCGTCATCGTCTGTTTCCGGCGGCAATCGCAGGTGCGCAAGTAACGGATTGTCATCGATTTCGGGTGCGCCGATGCGTTTGTATCCGTCCGAGCTATTAGGTTTTATTAATTTCATTTACTTTGTCCCATAGTGAAGGAAAACATTCGGTTAGTATGTTTTTTTCTCTTTTCGGGCTGTTTGTATTTATTAGTTTATTAGGCGCCAGCGGGATGGCTCCGTTCATGCCACTTGTGCGTTCGGATGCTCTTTCCTCAGCGCGGCTAGCTATTATATTATCTTTTGCATTTTGGCCGCGCATGGTGGAAGAGTTCTTTGCGTAGACCGCTTCTTTGATTGATTTCCGAACATGTACAGACCTTGTGTTACGGCGCACATGATTTTCTAAGCTAGCTTGATCTACCAGAAGCTTTTGGAGGCTACGGTATTCTTTCGCTTCGCTAAATGATGCTTTTATTCTGTAAATTTCAGGATCAATGTTATAGGCCGGCACCCAGCACGACGCTCCCGTATCGAAGAAATACAGCTCAGATGCAAAGTGAGGGTTGAAACTCACAGAGATCTTATACGATCGGTCTAGAGCCCTGTTGAGAAGGCCCAGTTCTCTCAATCGATCACAGCTAAATTTTTCGCCATTCAGTTTTATACCCTGTGGAGTCACCGATCCCTTACCCTGTGTCAGCAGAAATTCGTATATAAAGTTTTGTGGCATGTTCCTCGTGAATCCTGCCCGATGTTCAAGCGCCCAGCTGTGCAATCCAATTCTGGTCGCAACTTTTGAACCAAAAGCCAGCGCGTCGGGGGGGATTTGATCAGGCTTCACCGGTGAATGGTTGAGATCCATGATGATCTCGACCAGAATCTTCTCGAACTCAAAGATGTCAAGCGCTGCTTTTTTCTTTCCGTTAGACTCGCGACGCTTCAGTATTTTTGAATAACGACCAGGTAGATCAAAGCGACCATTTTTTTTCTTCAAGTGTGAGTGCTTTCCTTCAACTGTGCCCTTTGCTTCTGGCGTCATTGAGGGCGTGATTTCGACTTTAATCCCTGAGAGGTTAAAATTGTGGCCCATGTTGGAAACTAATTCCGCCCGGTCCGCACGCAGCATGCTTGGCAAGTGATGACAAGGCCAGTCTTCGGTGGTGAAGTCTAGGCCCAGGCGCTCAAATGTCTTGTTCTTATCTGAGAAGCAATTATGCAAGGCTAATGCGGCAGTTGCCCAGCTGGGATTTTCCAATGTGACAGCGTATCCTACAATCGTTCCGTCATAGATATCTACGATCAAATATACGATAGGCCTCCCTACAAGCAATGACTTTGTAAGTCGAGACACTAATTGTATTTGAAAAAACGTGGCATCTATCTCAAAAAAACCTGGCCCGGGCACTGAATCACGAGCACTTCCTCGCGATCCCCGAGGTAATTCATAATCCACCTCAGCTCGATTTTTTGCAAGTTCCCTGCACCTGTAACGGAACTGCATCAAGGTTGGCAGTCTGTATTTGGTTAAGAGTACGGGTTCCATCAATAGACCCTTTCCCATTTTAGCGATCGCTTCGGGTGGCACTCCGTACATCGTTATAAGCATCTCAAAATAAGCAGCGAGCCAGGTCATTTTTCTTGTTAAAATAAATTTTTCATAGGCTTTAATTATCGTCGGTGCCGCTTCCGCAGCAGAAACGTCTGAGGAGGCGTTTCCGGATGCCTTCGCTCCGCGTTTCTTACCGACTAGTTGCGGGTTATGAGTTTTTCGCGCGGACGGCGAAGTGAAAGCCCCTACTACTGCGGCAGCGTTTCCTCCCGACTTAAACCATTCATACACCCAGCGTCGTATCGTTTTTTCGCTGAGTCTAGCCTCCACCACGATTGACTTTATTGCAGCGTTCAATGACGAAGTGTTTAAAAATATGTCTTTCTGGCTTGCTATCTTTCCCACAACTGAAATAATGCGCTTCAGCCTTTCGGATGCCCCAGGCGGCATCCCCGTCGGTGCGGCTGAGAAAAGCTCATACGGATCGGTGGTTCTTACCAGATCGCCATTTAAAATATACTCAGTCCATGTCGTGTACCTGATTCTAAAAGGTGAGCGAGTGAGGTTTTCGCTAATCTCAATTACTACGACGTAGTCAAATCCGACTGTCGCTAGTATTCTTACTGGACCAGAAATTCCAGTAACGGGCTGGACTGCCTTGTAAACATCATTCAACTCGAACATGGGGAACCCTCAAGTCATAGGAAATGTATCGGGTTGCGGTGAGCCACGTAGTAATCACTGATGTTCAATCGACTCACCTGGTTCCAAACCGCTACTCCTAGCAACGCGTGACCCGTAGCGATGTCTATCTTAAAATCATTGATGGTTTCCCCCATCACGCTATTGAATGACGCGCCTGGTTGATGGTTTTGCTCAAATTTTTCACTAAATTCGGCATGATCTATACCCGATTCCGCTCCTCGCTCGTCATAGAATGCCGTTCCAAAAAACTCAAGATTACTCGGTAAAAACTTTGGTATGTTGACTTCAGTCGCGAGCAACCAGCGTATGCCTCTTCGCGCCCAGTACATTTTTTCTAACAACAGCTTTTCCAAGTTCCTCGGTGTTAAGTCTTTGGTAAACTTAACGCTAACTGCGATCAACTCTATCCCGTCGTCACGACGCAACGACAATAGTAAGTCAGTCGTTAAAACGATTGGTGTTCTTGTCGTAGGATAAGTCGGGTGTCGTATGCCTAGAGAATCACTGATGGCTTGGGTTTCTTCCCAAGGTAGCAGTGCAAACTGTTCTCGTATGTCCATAATTTCAGACTGGTACTCAGCTAGAAGGTGGACCTTGAGTTCCTGCCTGGAGAGGTAGTGGTGGGTCCGGTTCGTAATTCTGCTTTTTACCATGCTGGATGTGCCTTGGGAGGGCACATCTCTGACGAACATAAAAGGTTTGTACTCGGCCGCTTGCCCTTGGCCATACCCTGCTTCGATCCATCGTTCGACTGTTGACGTCGATGGGGCTCGCGATTTCACTCCAGCCATAGGTATCCTAAGCTAACCGGAGGAAGCGCATGCCGGCATTCGACATGTCTGCCTCGCTAACAGGTTCATGACAGGGCCAGTTTCAGCCCTACGGGCTCTCTACGCCGGCAAAACCGGAGGAATTTCCCGCTCTGCAGGACTGGTTGCGGTAAACTCTCGAACCTACAATGCAATCTGACACGGGCAGGGCGGCTCCCGGCACCTCATACAGAGAGTAGGACACAATCTATTTTTTTTCGCATTTTCGGACAGTTATTTTGCCCCTCAGACAAAATAAATTGCCCTGAGACACCTAGGAGAACGTTATGGCCCGTGGGGTTAACAAAGTCATATTGGTCGGCACTTGCGGCCAGGATCCCGAAGTTCGCTACTTGCCTAACGGTAACGCCGTGACCAACCTGAGTCTGGCGACCAGCGAACAGTGGACCGACAAGCAAACCGGTCAGAAAGTCGAAAAGACTGAGTGGCACCGCGTTTCGATGTTCGGCAAAGTCGCCGAAATCGCTGGCGAGTACCTGCGCAAGGGCTCCCAGGTCTACATCGAAGGCAAGCTGCAAACCCGCGAGTGGGAAAAAGACGGCATCAAGCGCTACACCACTGAAATCGTCGTCGACATGCAAGGCACCATGCAACTGCTGGGCGGTCGTCCTCAAGGCGAAGGCGCTCCACAGGGTCAAGGTGGCGGTGGTTATCAGCAGAATTCTGCACCGCGTCCTCAGCAGTCGCGTCCGCAGCAGTCCGCGCCTCAAGCTCAGCCGCAACGCGAATCGCGTCCGGCTCCGCAACAAGCGCCGCAACCGGCTGCAGATTTCGACAGCTTTGATGATGATATTCCGTTCTAGGCCATGCCTCGAAACGTAAAAATGGCCCGTGACTTCACCGTCACGGGCCCTTTTTTATGGGACGGAATCTGCTTTGGTCACTGACACTTCACTGATTTTGCTGACGCTGGTGATCTGGCCGTTCCAGACCATCTCGTAATGCGCGGTCTGGATGATCGATGAGACCGGCCGGGGTTTCAGCAGTGCCCAGCAGTATTGGCCGTGGGCCCTGACCGAGCGATAACGCAAGCCGTTGCTGCCTGTGGCTCTGACTTCCCGGCCTATCTGATGTGATGCGCTGTAATCGTCCGGATCGTAAATGGGGTCAGTCATTGGTACGGCCGAAGCGTCCAGCATCCCGGCTTCATTGAAGGTGCAGGACAGGCCTCGAAACACAAACCGCTCGTAGCTGAGGTTTTGCACGTTCGACCAGTATTTGTTCTGGTGATGCTGCACTTCAGCCAGCGCCGTATCCATGCTGTCCGCCAGATACAAAACCCCATAACTGCCATCACTGAACCGCGAGCCACTCGGGTTGATATGGGTAAAGGGCGCCGTCGCGTAAGAGCAGCCGGTGATGCCGAACGGGATTTCTGCAAGCGGGATCAATTCCAGACGTCCGGTCTGATTCAACAATCGCGGATTGGTCAGTGCCTGAATCTGGTACAGGGCTTCGAACTCGTCGGCGCTGGCGACATCATCAAACAGGTCGATAGGCGGGAATTTGGAATTGACCAGTCGATAGGCCTGCTGTTGCTCGTCACTCAGGCTCGGCAACTGGCTGAGCATCACCACAAGCCACCGCGCAGCACGTCGATACGCCGGAAGGTTTCGTACAGGGAAATCATGTCGCCCTGCGCCATGATTTCCAGCGGCGAGCGGCCGTTGAAAAACTCGTTATCGTTAGCCATTGCCGGAAAACCGTAGACGTTATCCGGGTTGTCAAACACCAGGCGCAGGGCGGCGTGGATGTTGAGGACGAAGCTGATGCGCTGCATCTGATCCGCATCCAGACTCACGGACCAGGCCGGATCCTGCTGGTTGGCGCGGACATAAGTGCTGCGCGATATACGCAGGATCCGACATGTTTGATCACTTGAGGCTCGCCACTTTTCAAGAATGGCGACGGCGGCACGCAAACCCGCAGCGCATTGCGCTTTGGTGAATGCCTGGAGTTGAAGGACTGCCGACATGGCAATGACCTCTCTTTGAGTCTGTAGATACATTTGTCAGTAAATATAGTCTATAGACTCAAATCGCGCCAGTGTCCGTTTCCGTTTTTTCCTGCGTTACAACCCCAACTCTGAAAGCCCTGGATGATCATCCGGGCGTCTGCCCAGCGGCCAATGGAATTTGCGCTCCGATTCCTTGATCGGCATGTCGTTGATGCAGGCAAAGCGGTTGGCCATCAAACCGTTCTCGGCGAACTCCCAGTTTTCATTGCCGTATGAGCGAAACCAGTTACCCGAATCGTCGTGCCATTCGTAGGCGTAACGCACGGCGATGCGGTTATCGGTGAACGCCCAGAGCTCTTTGATCAGCCGATAATCCAGCTCTTTGGCCCATTTGCGTGTGAGAAAGCCCTTGGCTTCGTCGCGATTGGTCGCGAACTCCGTGCGATTGCGCCAGCGGGTATCCAGGGTATAAGCCAGCGCTACTTTCTCGGGGTCGCGGCTGTTCCAGCCATCTTCAGCAAGACGGACTTTCTGGATGGCCGACTCAAGGGAAAAGGGCGGCAGAGGAGGGCGTATTTCGGTGTTTGCTGACATGACGAAACCTCTAGACGATGAGAGTGGATGGCGTTGCGGCGGGGGAATCATTGATCCGGGCAGATTTGAGCAGTAACCCGGCCATATCTCGCGCGCTGTCCGCCGCGCGGTGATCGGCCATGACCCGCGCCAGCGTGATGGCGCCGTCGATGAGGATCAGCAGCTGTTTAGCCAGCACTTCAGGTTGCTCGACTGCCAACGGTTGACACAACTCCAGGACGTAATCGAAAAGCTTCTGCTTGTGGGCCTTGGCCAGTTGGCGGACCGGGTCGGCAGGGTCGCCGATTTCACCTGCGGTATTGATAAACGCGCAGCCGCGAAAACCTTCCGACTCAAACCAGCCCTTAAGCACTGCGAACATATTCAGAATGCGCGCCTCGGGCGTCGCCGCCTTGTCGGTCTCGCTGCGAAACCAGGCCATCCAGCGGATATCCCGCGCACTCAATGCATGCAGCGCGACTTCATCCTTGGTGGCGTAGTAGCGATAAATGCTTTTGCGGGCGACCCCCGACGTGCGTACCAGCAAATCCATGCCCATGGCATGAATCCCGTTCTGGTAGATGAGTTGCTCGGCGGTTTGCAGGATTTTGTCCTGCACGGTCGTAGTCGTTGGTGTGTTCATAGTGAGAAAGGTAGAACGATCGTTCTACCCCGTCAAGCATTGAATATCAGCTCAAAGAACAGCAGCGCTCGGTTTTTCTCCCGCCAATCCTTGAGCAAGGCTGGCCAGGACCATTTCGCCCATCCGCGTGCGGGTCTGCACGGTTGCGCTGGCGCGGTGGGGCTGGAGCACGACGGATTCCAGTTCGAACAGCTCACTGGGCACATTGGGTTCATCGACGAAAACGTCCAGGCCCGCACCGGCAATCGAGCCCGTCTTGAGCGCCGCGAGCAGATCCGGCTCATTGACCAGGCTGCCGCGCGCCACGTTGATCAGATACCCCTCGGCACCCAGCGCTGCCAGCACTTGCGCGTTGATAATGCCCTTGGCCTTGTCGGCTGCGGCCGCGACGATCAACGCGTCGCTGTGCCGAGCCAGTTCGATCAGGTCGGCGACGAAGGTGTAAGGCACGTCGTCCATCGCCTTCAGATCGGTGTAGCTGATCGGGCAACCGAAGGCCGCCGCACGGGTGGCAACGGCGCGACCGACGCGACCCAGACCGACGATCCCGATCTTCATGCCGCTGAACTGGCGGGCCAACGGGATGGGCGCCAATGGCGTCGGGCTTTGCGGCCAGGCGCCACTGCGCACGTAACGGTCGGCGGTGCACAGGCCACGGCAGGCTGAGATCAACAGGCCGATGGCCAGGTCAGCCACGTCCTCGGTCAGCGCGCCAATGGTCGCGGTGACATGAATACCACGGTCGCGTGCGTAGGCCAGGTCCACTGCGTCAGTGCCGACGCCATTGACGGCGATGACTTTCACGGCCGGCAATTGCTCCATCACTGCCCGGGTAATGCCAGTGTGGCCGCCAGTCACTACGCCTCGAATGTTGGCGCCGTGTTCACGCAGGTAAGCGGCCTTGTCGGTTTGCTGGAAGTACGGGCGAACGGTGTACAGCTCGTTGAGCCGCGCGTTGATCTCGGGGATCAGGATCGGGCTCAGTTGCAGGATTTCAGGTTTCATGGCGTTCTCGCTCAAGCAAAAATTAAGACAGATTGATCAGCCACGGCCGACGAAAGGCATGTTGGTGGCCATGACCGTCATGTTCAGCACGTTGGCGGAAAGCGGCAGATTGGCGATGTAACGCACGGCATCGGCAATGTGCTTGACGTCGATCATCGGCTCCACGGCGGTCTCGCCATTGGCCTGGCGCACGCCTTTGGTCATACGCACGGACAGCTCGGTCAGCGCGTTGCCGATGTCGATCTGGCTGCAGGCGATATTGAATTCGCGGCCGTCCAGGGCAAGGCTCTTGGTCAGTCCCAGAACCGCGTGCTTGCTGGCGGTGTAAGGCCCGGTGAATGGGCGCGGGGTGTGGGCGGAAATCGAACCGTTATTGATGATGCGTCCGCCCTGGGGCGACTGTTTGCGCATCAGGCCGAAAGCGCCACGGCTGCACAGGAAAACCCCGGTGACGTTGGTGTCGATCACGTTGAGCCACTTCTCCACCGGCAACTCGTCCATCGGCACGGCTGGGGCGTTGACGCCGGCATTGTTGAAGACCACATCGAGCCGGCCATAAACTTCTTCGATGGTGGCGAACAGGGCATCGACGCTGGCTGGATCGCGCACATCAGAGGATACCGCCAACGCTTCGCCGCCTTGCTCGGCGGCCAGTGCCACCAATTCCTCAAGCGGTTCCAGGCGTCGTCCGGTGACCACGACTTTGTAGCCATCAGCCAGCAGACCGAGCGCAACTGCACGGCCGATGCCGCTGCCAGCGCCGGTGACCAAGGCGATTTTCGGGAGGGAATTGTCAGTCATTGTTATATCTCCGTTTCATCATTTTCTGGATCAGGCAGCGCGACGGCCGCCAATACGTACTTCGAATGTGCCGATGCCCGCGATGCCCGCACTGATCACATCACCGGATTGCAGGACATCGACGCCGGGCGGGGTGCCGGTCATGATCAGGTCGCCGGGGATCAGCCGGATCGACTGCGACAGGCGGCTGACGATCTCGCCAACCGACCAGATCTGGCTTTCAAGGTCCGAGCGCTGGCGCTCGACGCCGTTGACGCTCAGCCACAGCGCGCCCTGACTGGGATGCCCGAGAATGCTGGCGGGCTGAATGGGGCTGATAGGCGCCGAGCCGTCGAACGCCTTGGCCGCTTCCCAGGGTTGGCCCACCGCTTTGGCCGCCATCTGCAAATCGCGGCGGGTTAGGTCCAGACCGGCCGCGTAGCCCCAGACGTGGTCCAGCGCATGCGCTTCATCGATGTTGAAACCGCCCGTGCCGATGGCAACCACCAGTTCGATTTCGTGGCAGAACTGCTCGGTCAACGGTGGAAACTCCAGTTCGCCCACGGCATCGATCACCGAGGTGGCGGGCTTCATGAAAAACGCAGGCATTTCTCGCGGGGCATTTAGCGAGTCGCCCCAGTGATAGTTGCGACCCAGGCAAAACACGCGCGCGACCGGAAAGCGCGCGGTGCTGTCCGCCACGGGCAAACTGCGGATCAGGCCAGGTTCGAACACGTAGTCAATCATGGTTATTCCTTGAGCTAGAGCCTTCTTGACGATCAGCCTACGGGATCGGCAACGGCCAAAGTTGGACAAAGCGGTGTTCAAACTGGAGTAAACACGGCGAATGCGCGCCATAAAAAAGGCGTACTTGCGTACGCCATTGCCAAAGGGGAGGCATAAGGTCACACACATTCTTTTTGCGTTAGCGGGTCTTCAATTCAATGCGGTAGATCTTGCCCAGCAACAACGAGTACGAGAGCGTGCCAATCAGCGCAACACCGCCGATGAACCAGAACGCGTAGGCGAACGACCCTGTGGCCTGCAGGATCTGGCCGATGACAATCGGTGTGACGATCCCGCCAATGTTGGCCGCCAGACTGGTAACGCCGCCGGTCAGGCCAATCAGTTCCTTGGGCGCAATTTCCGACACCGCCGCCCACGAAGACGAAGCGATGCCTTGGGCGAAGAAGGCGATGGTCAGCAGGGCAATACACACTTCGTTGGAGTCGGTGAAGTTGACCAACATGATCGACATGCCCAGCGCCGAGCCCACCACCAGCGGCAACTTGCGGGAGAACGACAGGGAATAGCCGCGGCGGATCATCCAGTCGGCAATCGCTCCGGCCAGCAGTACGCCAACGGTGGCGCCGATGAAGGGCAGCACGGCGAAGATCCCCACTTTGACCATGGTCAAATGACGCTCTTCAATCAGGTAAGTCGGGAACCAGGTCAGGAAAAAGTACAGTGCCGAAGTGCTGGCAAACTTGCCGATACAGATCGCCCAGATCTGGCGGTACTTCAACAGCTCGGCGATTTGCCCCCACTTGAATTTGTTTTTGTCCTTGCTGGCTTTCACCAGACCGCCACCGTCCTCGATGTATTGCAGTTCTTCCTTGCTGACCTTCTTGCAGAACAGCGGGTCGCGATACAGAAACAGCCAGGCGATACCGAAGATGATGCCCGCGATGCCGGTGCTGTAGAACACGTGGCGCCAGTCATAAGTGGTCGCCAGCCAGAGCAGCAGGCCAGTGAAAAGCGCCGTGCCCAGATACTGGCCGCAGACATAGATACTGCTGGCCAGGCCACGCTCCCTGGCAGGAAACCAGACGGTAACGGCGCGACTGTTGGCGGGGAAGGCCGGCGCTTCCATGGCACCGATTGCCAGACGCAGGCCGAACAGCGAGGCGAACCCGCCCGCCATGCCCTGGCACACCGTGACGGCGGACCACGAGATCAGCGAAACTCCGTAAGTAATCCGAGAGCCGAATCTGTCAGCGATGAAGCCTGCCGGCACCAGGGCAAACGCGTAAGTCCAGGCAAAGGCGGAAAAGATAAGGCCCATTTCGACTTTATCCAGGCCAAGATCCTTGGCCATGAACGGTGCGGCGATAGAGATGTTGACCCGGTCCACATAGTTGATGATTGTGGCAATCAACAACAGCGAAAGCATGAACCAGCGACGGCGTGAAGGCAGACGGACCGGTGCGGCAGCGGGTGCGGCGACACGGGCGTCGATCGCCTGGATATCAGGGGAGCTCGACATGAGAATTCCTCATTGTTTTTATTGGTATCGAGTTAAATTGCAGCCCCAAAGTGATCGTACGACGATCCAAAAACAACCAAGCGCTTAGACCGTTTATTAATTTGCAGGCAGTCCGCTCAGTATTTGTCCAAAAAAATTACATCGCTCGCGAAGCCCCAATAAATGGACAATATTGGACAAAACATACGACTTAGAGCGCTTGCAGGATTTGACGTGGTGAATTTTCTTTTGGACATGGCAAGACAATGGCTTGAAAATATTTTTACGGATTTATGTCATAGGACGACTGACAATAAAGGCGCGGCTCAGAACCGCAGCCGGATTTTGCACACGAGGTACCGAGATGGATTCAGCAACGCCAGCGCCAACCTATGGCATGCAGCAACGCAGCGAGCGGGCCGATTTCTACATCCGTGACAAGCATGCCCGTAGTGCCGAAACCGGGCCGCATCGGCATGAGTATTTTCAGATTCAGATCAATCTCGGCGGTGACACCGTGCAGCATATTGGCGGCGTCATCCGGCCATTCCCGCGCCACGCCCTGGCGTTTATCCTGCCGCACAAACTGCACCTGATCCCGCATCCGGACGCTGGCAATTTTCTGCTGATCAACTTTGCCCAGACCTTCCTGCTGCCGCAATTGCAGTGCGATCCGCTGGATCTGGAAGACGTGCCAATCGCGCTGGCGCCGGAGTTGTCGCCGTTTCGCTTTCAGGAAAGCCTGGATTTCATTCTCGATGAAGCCGACTTCGGTGAGATCGAGACCTTGCTGATTCGCATGCGCAGGCTGGATCAGCAGCGCCAGTTCGGTACGCGCGAAATCCTCAAAGGTTGTCTGTTGCAGCTGATCGGCACGGTCTGCGAGCGGTTTGCCGAGCAGATCAAAATCCTTGCCGACGACAATGCCGCCGAACGTAGTCGTCGCGATGCCCTGGCGCGGATGTCGGAGTACGTGCGCAAGAACCTCAGCGATCCGGACCTGAGCCTGAAAAAGGCCGCCTCTGCCGCGTTTCTTTCGCCCAACTACCTGACGCACTGGCTGCGCAAGGAAGTGGGCAAAACCTTCAGCGAACTGGTGCTGGAACGCCGCATGCACCTGGCCCGCACGCTATTGCTCACCGGTACCAAACCCGTGGGAGAAGTCGCCAGACTTTGCGGTTTCGCCGACGAAGCCTACTTCTCCCGCCGCTTCCGCAACGCCCACGGCATGCCGCCCGGACAGTTTCGCAAGCAGCGGGATTTGTAAGCGGCGCAATCGCCAAACCCGTTAGACCGACAAACCAGGCATAGCGCCTCGCTTTGTAGGAGCCAACTTGTTGGCGAGGCGTCGGTCCTGCGTATTCAGGAATATTGCCTCGCGAACAAGTTCGCTCATATAGGGATTTTGGCGTGCCGTTTCAAACCACCTGATCCGCCTCCGGCACGGCCTGCTGCTGTTCGCGCGGGCCGGGTACGGCGTGGCTCAGGGTGATCGGGATCGATTTGGCGGCCGGCACTTTGCTGCGCTCGGCGTAATGCCAGAGCGGCACCAGCGGATTACATTCCGGGTAGTACGCCGCGCTGCAACCTTCGGGAATATCGTAGGCAATGATCTGCATCGGCCCGACTTGCCGTTTGGTTTCCGGCTCGACCGCCGTGGTCAACAACACCCAGCCACCGGGGGCGAAACCCAGGCGGACAATGTCGTTACGGTTCATGAAAATCACCGTGCGCGTCCCGCTGACCCCGCGAAAGCGATCGTCATAGCCGTAGATCGTGGTGTTGAATTGGTCATTGCTGCGGATCGTCATCAATTGCAAAACCTCGCGTCGCTCTGGCGCAAGCTCCACATCGTCGTCTTCGCTGAGCATCGTCGGCGTGATGAACTGCGCACGCTCACTTTCGGTTCTCCATTGCCGATGCGCCGCAGGCAATGGGCGATGAAAGCCGCCGGGTTGCCACATGCGGGTTTCCATATCATGGAAAATTTCCGGATAAACCTGGCCAATGGCCTCGCGGATCTTCGAATAATCGCTGCGCCAGGCATCCCAATCGATGCGCTCAATGCCCGACAGGGTTATCTCCGCCAGCCCGGCGATAATCGCCACTTCCGCGCGCAAATGCTCGCTGACCGGCTCGCTCTGGCCTTTCCAGCCGTGGATGTAACCGGTGCTGTCTTCGGTGCTGTAGCTTTGTTCGCGACCGTTTTGCCGGTCGATTTCAATACGACCCAGACACGGCAGCAGCCAGGTATTTTTTGCCGTAACCAGATGCGTGCGATTGAGCTTGGTCGCAATCTGCACGCTCACTTGCAGGTTTTTCCAGGCGGGTTCCATGCGCGACGTATCCGGGATCGCCCGCAGGAAGTTGCCACCCAGGCCGATGAAACCCTGCATGCTGCCGTCGAGAATGCCTTCGCAGGTCTCCACCGTTGCACGGCCTTTCTTGCTGGGGACATGAAAACCGAACGACGCTTCGATCTTATCCACCGGGACTTTCGCCGGATCTTCGGTGATGCCCACGGTGCGCTGCCCTTGCACATTGGAATGGCCGCGCACCGGGCAAATTCCCGCACCGGGCTTGCCGATATTGCCGCGCAGCAGCAACAGATTGACCAGCATCTGCACGTTCTCAACGCCATGGCGGTGTTGGGTCATGCCCATGCCGTAGATGATCATCACCCGTTCGCTGCGGGCGTAAACCGTCGCGGCGGCTTCCATGGCGCTACGGCTCAGGCCGGACCGCTGCTCCAGGGTTTCCCAGGCGCAGGCGCGAGCCATGGCGACAAAACTGGCGAAGCCCTGAGTATGTTCGGCGATGAACGCCAGATCGATGATCGCCGGTTCACCTTTGACCAGCGCCGCCATGTCCATTTCGAACAGCGCCTTGGCAATGCCGGTTACCGCCGCCAGGTCGCCACCGATTGCCACCTGATGGTACTGAGTGCTGACCACGGTGGAGTCCGGGCCGAGCATTTCCTTGGGTGATTGCGGATTGACGAAGCGTTCCAGCCCGCGCTCGCGGATGGGGTTGAAGGTGATGATCGGCACATTGCGTTTGCGTGCTTCCTGCAACGGATGCAGCATGCGCGGGCTGTTGCTGCCGACGTTCTGGCCGAAGAAAAAGATGCAATCGGTGTGCTCGAAATCATCAAGCGTCACGGTGCCGACGGGTACGCCGATGCTTTCCTGCAAGCCCACCGAGGTGCTTTCGTGGCACATGTTCGAACTGTCCGGCAGATTGTTGGTGCCGTAGGCCCGGGCAAACAGCTGGTACATGAACGACGCCTCCAGCGAGGCGCGACCTGATGCATAAAACGCCACGCTGTCCGGTTCGATTGCGCGCAACTGGGCGCCGATCTCGCGGTAGGCTTCTTCCCAGCTGGTTTCCCGGTAATGATCGGTTTGCGGGTCATAGCGCAATGGATGAGTCAGACGGCCATGTTGCTCAAGGTCGTAGTCGGGCCATTGCAGCAGTTCGGTAACGGAGTGACGGGCGAAGAACGCCGGGCTGGTCTTGAGGGAAGTCAGTTCCCACGCCGTGGCCTTCGCGCCGTTCTCGCAGAATTCCAGGTGATGCGGCTTGCCAGGCTTGGCCCACGCACAGCTGACGCAAGCGAACCCGCCGGGTTTGTTTTGCTTGAACAGTGCAAGAGAACCTTTGGCCAGCGCTTGTTCGCGCCAGAGAATCTGCATCACAGACTTGGCCGAACCCCAGCCACCTGCAGCAGAGGTGTAAGGTCGGTAATGCGCTTTGGGGTGGATGAGCATCGAAACATTTCTCCTGACTGCGCAGGCCTGGGGGAACATGACGTGCGGCGCGGCCATATCCAGCTGTGACGCAGCGCTCTGGACAAAGGTTCGATGCAGATTCACCAGTGGTTCATCGGTCCGGCGGCGGGCGCAAAAGCGAACTTGCCGGGGAAAAACGAATCAGTTCTAGCGGCAGTTGATAAACAGAGGAGTGAACAGCGTTTTGCCGAATCTCAAGTCCTTCATCGTGCTCTGCGTTCTTTTATGCGCTGGCAACTTCAATCTTCAAGCTGCCGACGCACCTGCCGCAGCCGCTCCCGCACCTGCCGCAGACTCGGCGGCACCCACCGAAGAAGCGCCCGTCGCGCCTGAAATCCTGGTTCAGGGCGGTTTGCTCGGCGCCATCAGTTCAAGCATCGACGAGGTGCAGGACAAACTCGCACTTGACGGCCACCTGCTCGACTCCTGGCGACTGCGCGCCGATCGCGCGGCCAACGAGCTGGACAAGCTGGTCAGCAAACCGAGCTCGCGCTCACAGTGGGGGGTTGCCGGCGACTTCCTGATGCTTTCGGTGGTGTGGATCGGCGCCTTTGCGATCCTCACCACGCTGGGCAGTTTCCTCGCGATTCGTCTCAATCGGCGGCCATTCCTCGCGGTTCGCCAGCGCAGCCAGGCCTTGCTGGGGTACGTCTTGCCCTACACGCTGCCCGCCGTTGTCTGTCTACCTTTGACGCTGTATGTCAGCCATTTTCTGGACGCTTCTGTCGGCCGCGCCCTTGCGCTTTGCTTCGCGTATTCGACCAGCAGCGGCATTGTTTCGACCTCGGTGCTGCTGTGCGTGATCGTCATGTTCGATTTCGGCCACAAACGTGCGGCGGTACGCATGATCCGGCGCTACAGCCCACGCCCTTTGTTTGTCGTCGGTTTCATGGCCGCCTTGAGCGATGCGCTGACCAGCCCGCAGATCGCCCGCCAGTTCGGCAACAACGTCACCACCAGCGTCGCGGTATTTACCGGGCTGATCGCTTCGGTGGTGTTCTGCATTCTGGTGATCAAGATCCGACGCCCGATTGCGCACCTGATCCGCAACCGTTCCCTGCACAGCCGCCTGAAGCAGCCAGCGTTGCAGGAATCGCTCAAGGTGTTTTCCAACCTGTGGTATTTACCGATCCTGCTGATGATTCTGGTGTCGGCGGTGAACCTGATCGGCGCTGGCGAAGACAGCCAGAAAGCCCTGCGCTGTGCGTTGTTCACTACCGTGTTGCTGATTGCCACGGTGTTCCTCAGTACCGTTTTCCAGCACCTGTTCAAACCGGCAGCGGCGCCGGAGCGCAGCGGGCATGTCTATAAAGAGCGTCTGCTCAGCCTGCTGCATGCCATGGCGCGTATCGTACTCGCCGTCAGCTTTATCGAAATACTCGGGCGCATCTGGGGTTTTTCCCTGTTTGAGTTTGCGCAGCGCAATACCCTGGGCCGGGTTATCAGTGATTCGCTAAGCAGCATCGGTTTGATTCTGTTGGTCACCTGGCTGCTGTGGGTGGTGCTGGACACGGCGATTCAGGAAGCGCTGAAAACCCCGATCAATCATCGTTCGTCACGGCAGCCAAGTACGCGCATCAAAACCATTCTGCCGCTGCTGCGCAATGCGATAAAAATCGTCCTGGTGGTGATTTGCGCGATCACCACCATGGCCAATCTGGGCATCAACGTCGCGCCATTGCTGGCGGGTGCCGGGGTCGTCGGTCTGGCCATCGGTTTTGGTTCCCAGCAGTTGGTGCAGGACGTGATCACCGGGTTGTTCATCATCATTGAAGACACTTTTTCCGTCGGTGATTGGGTGGTGCTGTCCACCGGGCATTCCGGCACTGTTGAAAGCCTGACCATTCGCACCGTGCGTCTGCGTGATGGCAAAGGATTCGTGCATTCGGTGCCGTTCGGCCAGATCAAAGCCGTCACCAACCAGTCGCGGCAGTTCGCCTATGCGTTTTTCTCGGTGCAGTTCACTTACGACAGCGACATCGACAGCGCGCTGGCATTGATTCGCGAAACCGGGCAGTTGATCAGTGATGACATTTTGCTCAAAGGCAATCTGCAAGGTCCGCTGGAAGTGTTCGGCGTCGACCGCATGGACCTCAACGGCGTGGTATTGACCGCGCAATTCCGTACGGTTTCCGGCGGGCAATACGGCGTCGGCCGGGCTTTCAACGAGCGCTTGAAAAAGCTTGTGGATAAAGCCAGCGACGTCCGCTTTGCGCAGACTTATCCACAGACGGTGATCAGCCCGATTCCTGGAGCTCCACCGGCGCTGGCGATCGACGGCGAAGGCCAGCCCGCGCCAGCCAAGCCTAATGCGGTGAACCGGGATGGGTCGGAGAGTCCGGCGGTGTAGTTGGACCATCGGTGGGAGCAAGCTTGCTTGCGAAGACGGTATTCTGACATGCAGATCTGTCGGATTCACCGGACCCTTCGCGAGCAAGCTCGCTCCCACACAGTCTGCACAGGTTTTCAGCGCAACAACCGCTCCCTGATCTGCGCCATGCCCTGGCTATCCAGCTCCAGCCAGTAAACCGGTTTGCCTGCAATGATCGCCGCGGCAGGAATGCCGTCGCGGTAGATCAATCGATTGCCCACCAGCGCCGGCACTTTCTGGCCGGGCAACAAGGTGCCCGGCAGATTCAACGGATCAACGCCGCTCAAGCTGATCAGGCTGCCGTCCAGCGGCCGTTTGCGGATTTCACGCAGCACGGGGATTGCTTCCGGCAAGGCAAATTGCTCGCCCGCCAGGCCGCTGACGAAACGCCCGCCGCGTATCTCGCCGCGCGCTTCCAGACGATGAAAGGTGCGCAGCAGTTCGCGCCAACTCGGCAGCCAATCGGCTTCACGCTCCAGCAAGCGCCAGAACACCACGCCATACCGGCGCAACAATGTCAGCGCAATGTGCTCGAGTATTGCCGGATCGGTCGCTTGCGGCCGCTTGCTGTCGACGATTGCCGGTTCCGCCGCAGCGCGCCTGAGTAGCGCCCAGCGCCCCGCGTCGTCCATGCCGCCGATAAACGCGCCCCGGTTGCGGCGACTGGTGTGCGCCGAGCGCTTGCTGGCGGGCGTGATCAACGCACGCAACCCGGCGAAACTGTCGGCGTTGACCAACCCCGCCGCGACCAATTCCTGCAAGGCGATTTCCAGCTCGGCGCGCAGCAGATGCGCTTCGGTCACCAGCTCGTCGAAGAACATCGCGCCATGGCTGGCCAATGCAGCGTGCACTTTTTGCGCTTTCAGGGACAAATCCGCCACGGCCGATTGTTCGGTCAAGCCGCTCCAGAGACTCACCTGACTGCGCGGCAGCAATACAATCGGCGTGCTGCGCAACGCCGAGCCTCCGGTTTTGCTGCGGTTGGCGATCCGTGTCCAGACCACTTTGCCGGAGCGACAAATCTCATCCAGCCAGCCGGGGGAAAAGTCCTTGAGCCGCGCGGGCAGCAAATCACTGTCCCACGCGCCCGCAGCGGCACTGAAACCTTCGAGCTGACTGATGACCTCCGGCAACGCAGCCTGGCCCTGGCTGCGGGTCGCGGTGGACAAGTGCTGCCAATCGAACAGAAAACGCATGAAGTCCTGCAACGAAACCGGCTCGATCTCCCGGTGCAGGCGTTTGACGGTGTAGCGATGAATGCGCGCCAGCAGATGGCGCTCGCACCATTGATCGGTGGCCGCGCCGGGGCTGAAGCGACCGCGCAACACATAACCTTCGCTTTCCAGACGCGCCAATGCCTGAGCCACATGGCTGGCGCTCAAGGCCAACGGTCCGGCAATCTCTGCCACTGGCAGCGGCCCGAAGCCACTCAATCGGGCGCGCACCACCTCAACAAGCGCCTCGTCGCGTTCCCAGTCCTGATCGAAACCGGGCAGGGCGATCAGCTCGGGGTGCATCGGTGCCTGTGGATAAATCGCCTGCAGGCAGGTCAAACGTTCCAGCGGCAGCCAAAGCGCTTGATCTTCGTTAACTTGCAAACGCGTGACCCGGCCAGAACGTGCGAGCTTTTCCAGCCATTGCAGCCACGACGGCTGTGCCCGGGCTTCGGCGCCGCTCACGCAAGCGAGGCTCATCAACGCCTCGTGCATCTCGTCGCTGTTTTGCGGCTGCGGCCAGGCTTCTTCGCCGACCGCCGTAATGGCTTCGGCATCCAGCGCGCCGAGATCATCCGAGGATTGCGGATCGCTCCAGCGTCGGTTGAGCACCGCTTGCGTGCGGCGTTCCTCCAGCGGCGCATCGTCGAGAAACGTATAAGGTCGCGCATTGAGAATTTCTGCGGCAAGCGGCGAGGGCGCTGGCAAGTCCCGGGCAATCAGGCGAATCTGCCCGCTTTCCATGCGCCGCAACAGCGCCAGCCAGCCTTCGGCGTCCATGGCTTCGTGCAGACAATCGTCGAGGGTTTGCTCGATCAGCGGATGATCGGGAACGTCACGTTCGCCCACCAGATTCTCCAGGCAGGCAATCTGATCCGGGAAAACCGTGGCGATCAGGTCTTCGCTTTTCATCCGTTGCAGCTGCGGCGCCACCTTGCGCCCGCCGGTGTAGCGCGGCAGGGCCAGCGAGGTGCCCGCATTCCAGCGCCAGCGCACGCCGAACAGCGGCGCATCCAGCACCGCCTGAATCAGCAAATGTTCGGCGCTGTTGGCGTGCAGATACTTCCAGACTTCAGCCAGTTCAAAGCTGTGGCTGGTGGACAGCGACAGCACGATGGCATCTTCACTGGCTGCCGCTTGCAGCTCGAAATTGAATGTGCGGCAAAAGCGTTTGCGTAGCGCCAGGCCCCAGGCGCGATTGATGCGGCTGCCAAACGGGGTATGAATGATCAGCTGCGTGCCGCCCGACTCGTCGAAGAAACGCTCCATGATCAACGTGTCCTGAGACGGCAGCGCGCCCAGCACTGAGCGGGTGCGGGCCAGGTAATCCACCAGCTGTTCGGCGCTGGCCAGATTCAGGCCGAGAATATCGATCAGCCAATCGATGCACGGCTGCAAGTCGCCGGGGTGGGCACCGAGCAGCGCGTCGATCTGCCCTTGCAGACGCGCGACGGCCAGTGACAATTCATCACTGCGCCCCGGCGCTTCGCCGAGCCAGAACGGGATGGTCGGCGGCTGGCCATGGGCGTCTTCGACGCGCACCCGACCGCTTTCCACACGCAGGATGCGATACGAGGTGTTGCCCAGCTGGAAAATATCCCCGGCGATGCTTTCCACGGCGAAGTCTTCGTTGACCGTGCCGATGTTCAGGGCCTGGGGTTCAAGGATCACGCTGTAGTCGGCGTTATCCGGGATCGTTCCGCCGCTGGTGACCGCCGTCAGCTTGCTGCCACGTCGGCCGCGCAAGGTGCGGGTCAACGCGTCGCGGTGAATATAAGCGCTGCGCACGCCTTGCCGACCGGTGTAGCCATCGGCCAGCATGTTCAACAGCGCCTGATAGTGCTCGGCGTCCAGTTCCGCATACGGCGAGGCCTGGCGAAACATGTCCAGCAGCGCTTGCTCCTGCCATTCCTGACAGCTCACTTCGGCGACGATTTGCTGCGCCAGTACATCCAGTGGCGCTTTGGGGATCTGCAAAATGTCCAGCTCGCCCCGGCGCACGCAGTCCAGCAGCGCGGCGCATTCGATCAGGTCGTCTCTGGAAGTGGCAAACAAACGGCCCTTGGGCGTGCCGCCGACGTGATGCCCCGAACGGCCGACACGCTGCAAAAATGCCGAGATGGAGCGCGGCGAAGCGATCTGGCAGACCAGATCCACGTCGCCAATATCAATCCCCAATTCCAGTGACGCGGTGGCGATCAAGACTTGCAGGTCGCCGCGTTTGAGGCGTTGCTCGGCATCCAGGCGCTGTTCCTTGGCGAGGCTGCCGTGATGGGCGGCGACCGCCTCTTTGCCGAGGCGCTCACTCAAGTGCCGGGCCATGCGTTCGGCCAAGCGCCGGGTATTTACAAAAATCAGCGTGGTGCGATGTTCTCGGGCAAGGGCGGCGAGGCGGTCGTAGACCAATTGCCAAACGTCGTTGGCCATCACCGGGCCCAGCGCCACGGGCGGCACTTCAATGCCCAGATCCCGTGGCCGCGCATGGCCGATATCGACGATGGCGCACGGCCGTTTGAGCGGATCGGCACCTACCAGAAACCGCGACACCAGCTCGATGGGTTTTTGCGTCGCCGACAAGCCGATCCGCAGCAACGGCACGCTGCACAAGGCTTGCAGCCGCTCAAGGCTCAACGCCAGATGGCTGCCGCGTTTGCTGGCGGCAATGGCGTGGATTTCGTCGACGATCACGGTTCGGGTGCAGGCGAGCATGCTTCGCCCGGAATCCGAGCCGAGCAGCACGTACAGCGATTCCGGCGTGGTCACCAGAATGTGCGGGGCTTTCTTGCGCATGCTGGCACGGTCTTTCTGCGGTGTATCCCCTGTGCGCACGGCGGTGCTGATGCGCAGCGGCGGCAAGCCCATCCGCGCCAGTTGTGCGGTGATGCCCGCCAGCGGATTTTGCAGGTTGATCTGGATGTCGTTGGACAGCGCCTTGAGCGGCGACACATACACCACGAACGTCTGCTGCGGCAGTTCACCGCCGTTTTCCAGGCCGTGATGCACCAGATCGTCGAGCACCGCCAGAAAGGCGGTCAGGGTTTTACCCGAGCCGGTGGGCGCGGCGATCAGCGTCGAACGCCGCGCCTTGATCAATGGCCACGCCTGCGCCTGAGCGGGGGTAACCGCCGGGAACATGCTGCGAAACCAGGCGCTGACCGCCGGATGGAAACCATCGAGCGCCGGATCGGGGATATGCGGAAGATTCATGAGGCAATTAATGAGGGTGTGGGTAGCAACTTGCAAGCGCCTCTGATCGGGGGCCAGCGGGACCAATGGGGCACGGGCAATTGCCTTAAATACCCGGAAAAATCCCACACCCCCAAACGGTTGGGGGTTAAGCGGCAACGTGATATGTTTGCAGGCGTTTTAACACATAATATTTCATTGAATTTGATACCGAGCCTGCTGACTCTATGCGAATGCGCCTTATGCTGTTGGGCGGCGGGAATGCCCTCGGGCAGGCGCTGATTCGTCTGGGTGCCGAGGAAGACATTGGTTTCCTCGCGCCGCGTCCGCCGCAAGACGGCTGGGATGCAGCGAGCCTGACGCAACTGCTCGATGACACCCGTCCCGATGCCTTGATCAACCTTGCTTACTACTTCGACTGGTTTCAGGCCGAAACGGTGAGCGAGCTGCGACTGTCCAGCCAGGAACGCTCCGTGGAGCGTCTTGCCGAGCTGTGCCAGCACCACAACATCGTCCTGTTTCAGCCTTCGAGCTATCGGGTTTTCGATGGCTCGCGCGCGACTGCCTACAGCGAAAAAGACGAGCCGGTGCCGCTGGGCCTGCGCGGTCAGGCGCTGTGGCGTATCGAACAAAGCGTGCGCGCCACCTGCCCGCAACATGTGCTGCTGCGTTTTGGCTGGTTGCTCGATGACAGCGCCGACGGTGTGCTGGGCCGCTTCCTGACCCGGGCCGAATCCCCCGAAGAATTGCTGCTGGCCGACGATCGACGCGGCAATCCAACGCCTGTCGATGACGCCGCGCGGGTGATTATTGCCGTGCTCAAGCAGCTCGATTGCGAAGCGCCGTTGTGGGGCACGTACCATTACGCCGGCCACGAGGCGACCACGCCGCTGGCGCTGGGTCAGGCAATCATCACCGAAGCCAGCCCGCTGCATCCGCTGGCCATCGACGCGCCCACCGCCCAGGCTCACGCCGCACGGCCGGACGCCGCAGAAGAGCCGCAACACGGCGTGCTGGCCTGCAAAAAAATCCTTCATACCTTTGGCATCAAGCCGCGCGCATGGCGTGCCGGGTTGCCAAGCTTACTGGACCGCTATTACCGACATGTCTGAAGCCCCTATTCTGATCACCGGCGGTGCCGGTTTTATTGGCTCTCACCTTACGGATGCGCTGCTTGCCAAAGGCTACCGCGTACGCATTCTCGATGACCTTTCCACCGGCAAGCGCAGCAATCTGCCCCTGGACAACCCGCGTGTCGAGCTGATCGAAGGCGATGTCGCCGATGCAGCCTTGGTGGCCCGCGCCGCTGAAGGTTGTCAGGCCGTTGCGCATCTGGCGGCGGTCGCATCGGTTCAGGCTTCGGTGGATGACCCGGTTCGCACGCACCAGAGCAATTTCATCGGCACCCTGAATGTGTGCGAAGCCATGCGTCAGGCTGGCATCAAACGTGTGGTGTTTGCGTCCAGCGCGGCGATCTACGGCAACAACGGCGAAGGTCAGGCAATCAGCGAAGACACGCCCAAGGCTCCGCTGACGCCTTACGCGTCGGACAAGCTTTCCAGCGAGCACTACCTGGATTTCTATCGCCGCCAACACGCGCTGGAACCGGTGATTTTCCGCTTTTTCAATATCTTCGGTCCGCGCCAGGACCCATCGTCGCCTTACTCGGGCGTGATCAGCATTTTTGCCGAGCGCGCCGAGAAGGGCCTGCCGATTGCCGTGTTTGGCGATGGCGAACAGACGCGCGACTTTTTCTACGTGGGCGATCTGGTCAAGCTGCTGACTCAGGCGCTGGAAATGCCACAGCCCGAAGAAGGCGCATTCAACGTCGGCCTGAACAAGACAACCTCGCTCAATCAGTTGCTGGGTGCCTTGTCAGACGTCGTTGGCCAGCTGCCGGAAATCACCTACAAAGACCCGCGCTCCGGGGACATCAAACATTCCCGGGCGAATAATCAGCGACTGTTGGCGCGGTTCACTCTGGATGAGCCAACCCCGTTGACCGTCGGTCTGGCAAAACTGCTGGGGCGTTGATTCGCGGCAGGGGCAGATTCGAAGCATAAAAAAAGCACCGTGAAGGTGCTTTTTTTGTCTCTGATCTTCCCCGTCGGGTATCAGAATTTGTAACCAACGCCGACCATGTAAACCCATGGATCGACATCGACGCTGACTTTGGTCTTGCCGACGCTCAGGGCAGACGGGCCGTCTACGCTGGCTTTGGTGTCGATATCTACGTACCAGACCGAGGCGTTAAGCATGACTCTGTCGGTCAGCATGTAGTCCATACCGATTTGACCCGCCAGGCCGAATGAATCCTTCAGCTTGAGGTTGCTGAAGCCTTCGCTTTTACGCGTGCCAGTCAGGTCAGCATCGAAGAAGGTGGTGTAGTTGATACCGATACCGGCGTACGGCTGGAACTTCGACGACGGTTCCATTGGGTAGTACTGCAGCGATAACGTCGGTGGCAGCTGTTTGACGTCTGCCAGTTTGCCATCCAGGCCTGGGCCAAGGCCCTTGACCGAAACAGTGTGGTTGAACGGCGATGCCGCCAACAGCTCAAGGCCAATGTGCGGGGTCAGCATGTAAGCGAAGGTCAGACCCAGCTGGTTATCGCCATCCAGGGTCGCTTTGGTGCCGGACACTTTCGTGCCATCGAGTTTCACCTCGCCGCTGTCTTCGTTTGGCTCAACGTGCGCGACGCCGGCACGGACGATGATATCGCCAGCTTCGTGAGCCTGGGCTACGAGCGGGGCACTGAGTGCGAGCGCAATGAGGGACGCGCTGAGCAAAGACTTGTTCATGGAGGCTCCAAAGGCGGTTCAAGTTGTCTGTGTGCAATGTTACGGCGCGTCTGGAACGCGGCTTTGACACAGCTCAATAAAACGCGATGAAGCCCTCACACTTATGAATCAGGCAATTCGTACACCAGAATCTGGTCGGCCTCCATTTGATAACCGGCATCGGCCAGCTCGCTGGTGGACGCCTTGACCTGCATCGGCCCTTCGATCCAGTACGGCTGATACAGCTCGTCAACCTTCACACCCAGCGCGCTGGTGACGTGCACGATCTGGTTCGAGGGCGGTGGCGGCACATGAATGCACGCGCCGAAGTACGGGACCAGCAGGAACTCGATCACCCGACCTTCTTCGCTGACTTCCAGTGGCACGATATAACCCGGCAGGCGCACCCGTTGCCCATTGAGCGCCTTGACCACCGGCGCGTGTGGCGCCACTTGATGCGCGGCTGGCGCTGACTCGACCGACAGCGCATCGGACAGCTTCGACAAGTCATGGATCGGTGCCGTAATCGGGGCGATTTTCGGCGCGTCAGGCGGGATCATTTCTTCCCAGGTCAGCACGCGGGTTTGCGCCGCCCACAACGGCGTCGCAACCGACAAAAAAAACGCGAGCAGCAGACGGCGCATGTTCAACGTCCTCATAAACGGATCGACAGGCCATCGGCCAAAGACTGCCGATAGGCGCGCCATGCGGGCACGGCACCCATCAGCAATGCGGCGGCCAGAATACCGCCGAGCAGCGTCCATTCATATTCACTGGGCAACGACAGCGGCAAAAACAAACCGTAGTTGGCCTGCACATAACCTTGCGCAGCGGCGATGCCGATGTACAACAGCACCACGCCGCCGATCACGCCGGCCAGCGCCAGGGCGAACGCTTCCAGCACCAGCAGGCTGGCGATATGCCAAGGACGCGCACCCACCGAACGCAAGATCGCCATCTCCCGGCGCCGTTCGTTGAGGCTGGTGAGAATCGCCGTCAGCATGCCGATCAAGCCGGTCAGTACCACGAACAGCGAAATCACGAACAAGGCTTTTTCGGCGGTGCCCATCAGGCTCCACAATTCCTGCAGCGCCACACCGGGCAGGATCGCCAGCATCGGCTCGCCGCGAAATTCATTGATCTCGCGTTGCACGCTGAACGTGGCGATCTTTCTGTTCAGGCCCAGCATGAACGCGGTGATCGCCTGGGGCGTGAGGTCCATGTTGCGTGCCTGATCGGCGGAAATACGCCCGACGCCGTGAGCGGGCACGCCGTTTTGCCAATCGATATGAATCGCTTCCATGCCGCCCAGGCTGATGTGCAAGGTGCGATCCACTGGCGTGCCGGTGCGCTTGAGAATGCCCACCACGGTGAACGGCTTGTCGTCATGCTTGACCAGACTGATCGCCGCCACGCCATGGGCCAGCACCAGCTTGTCGCCGAGCTTGTACTTCAACGCGTCAGCCACTTCGGCGCCGAGCACCACTTCGAATGGATCGGTGGCGAAAGCGCGGCCTTCGGCCAGTTCCAGGTGTTGCTGACGGCCGAACTGGTAATGCTCGAAATAGCTTTCGTTGGTGCCCATCACCCGATAACCGCGATGGGAATCGCCCAGTGAAATCGGAATCGCCCACTTCACCTGTTTGTTCTGGGCGAAGTGCTCGAAGCTGTCCCAGCGAATGTTGTTGGTGGCGTTGCCGATGCGAAATACCGAATACAGCAGCAAGTTGACCGAGCCGGAGCGGGCGCCGACGATCAGGTCCGTGCCGCTGATGGTGCTGGCGAAACTGGCGCGGGCTTCGGTGCGCACCCGCTCGACAGCCAGCAGCAGGCACACCGACAAGGCAATGGCGAACGCGGTGAGAAAAGCGGTAAAGCGACGGTTAGCCAGACTGGCCATGGCTAGACGAAACAGATACATCTCACACCTCTGCGGCGACGGCGGCGCGATTGAGTTCGGACAACGACAGTGCGCGGTCGAACAGCGGCGCAAGGCTTTGGTCGTGGCTGACGAACAACAGGCTGGCGCCCGCTTCGCGGCATTCGGTGAACAACAGTTTAATGAAGGCTTCCCGGGAGTCGGCATCCAGCGCGGAAGTCGGCTCGTCAGCGATCACCAGTTCCGGCTGACCAATCAAGGCCCGAGCGGCTGCGACCCGCTGTTGCTGGCCGATGGACAGCGAGTCGGCGCGGCGGCCGAGCATCTGTGGATCTTTCAAACCCAGATGCGCCAGCAGCGTGACGGTGGCCTTGGCCACGCTGCCGTGGCGCTGAATCGCGCGCTGCGCGCGAACTTTGGAGAAGTGGCACGGCAGCTCGACGTTCTCGCGCACCGACAGAAACGGCAACAGGTTGAACTGCTGGAAAATGTAACCAGTGTGATCGACCCGAAACCGGTCGCGGGCGCTGGCCGACAACTGCGTCAGTTCCTGACCCAGCAGGCGAATACTGCCGCGATTGGGTGTCTGCACGCCGCCGAGCAGGCCGAGCAGGGTGGTCTTGCCGCTGCCGCTGGGGCCTTTGAGGAACAGCGTTTCACCCGGCTCCAGGCGGAACGTCGGGATGTCCAGCAACGGCGCATGCCCCGGCCAGCTGAAACCGAGGTCGGACAATTCAATGAGGGGCTGAGTCATTGCGAATCAGAATTTCAGTTTCGGGTTGCTTGGACGCACTTCGGCACCGGATTGGCCTTTTCGCGAAATCAGCTGTACCTGAATTTTTTGCGTGGCCGGGAATGATTTGAAGATCTGCGACAGGTCGAGTGTTTTCAATACCGCTGGCACCTTGCAGACGAAGGTGTAGTTGCCATGAATCTCGCTGTGCTCGTGGTGTTCCCCGGCCTTGGCGTCGTCATGATCGTCGGCATCGGGCTTGTCGCCGAACAGCGGGCTTTCCAGCTTCAAGGAGGTCACCGAACACTGCGCCGCTTCCGGCATGCTGAACAGCGCGTTGGGCTTGAGTAACACTTCGCGGGCCGCCAGCACTTTGGCCTTGTCTTCGGCGCTGGTGGCTTCGTGCTCGAAACCGACGATGTTCATCGCCGGGCTGTCCAGTTCGAATTCCAGCTTCTGACCTTCCAGCGCCACGTCCAGTCGACCCACGCCGTGCTCATGCGCGCCGAGGCTGCCATGTTCATGTTCATGTTCATGATCGTGCTCATCAGCCGCCTGAGCGATGGCGAGCGGCAGCAGGGCGAACGGCAGAGCAAGAAGCAGACGGCGCATAAAACAGTCTCCGGGACACATTTGGATAAAATCGTTATGTGATCTTATAACAATTATGTCGTTGGAGTGAGGAGATTTTTGAAGGAGCCAACTTGTTGGCGAGGCGATGTGTCAGGACGCTTCGCGAGCAAGCTCGCTCCCACACCCGTTCGCTCCGAAAGATTGCGCTCGATCCGGTTAAACGCGGTTATCCCAAGGTCGCGTCTGGCGCAGGTCATTGGCCAGCGTATAGATAAGGTCGCGGCCGCAATGGCTGGTCCAGCGCAGGGTTTCGATGAGGCGATGTTCATCGGGAGTGAGATAGGCGAAGCCTTGGCGTTTGGCTTCGTGGAGGCAATCGAGAGGTTGATGAGGCGGGCAATTGTGTTCGAGCTTCTTCATGTGCATTTCCTTTGTCAAAAAAGGCTGCCACACAACGCTGCGTTCGAATGGTGGCGGCTGTATACGGGTTCGCAGACCGAGGCAAAGGCATCCCGGCACACCGTTAGATGTCCCACATACAGCCGCCATTAAGCGTTTTGTAAGTTTGTCTGCCTTTGCTGATTCGGGCTGCGATACCCGTTCGCTGCTGCTGCAACGACCGGCGCACATTACCGATGCGAGAAGCGATCCACGAGGTAACGACAGCGATTCATAGCGTAGGAAATGTCTCAGATTGACGCTGAAATCGTTGGAGCGAATCTTGTCGGCGAGACGAATGTACAACGCCCGGTAGGAGGGGACTTGTCCCCGAATACGATGGTCCTGACCCCGAAAATCCGGAAGGTTAACGCTGCCTGAGCCACACCTTTCGGGGACAAGTCCCCTCCTACACAGACTGTACAAGCGAGCTTGCTCGCGAAGGCGGTGTTCAGACAATGAAGATCCATCAAGCAAGCAAAGAATCTATGCGAGCATGTCCCCCAGCAAAAAAACGAGGAAACCTCCATGTTGCGTATACGCGGAACCGTCGGTGATTGGCCGGTGGATTTGACCCTGGAGCTGGACGAGGGCGATTGGGCGCAGTTGGGCGCGCAACTCAAGGCCGCCAAGCCGGAAGCGGCAGTGGCCGAGAGCAAGCCTGCGACACAAGACGATGCGCTGTGGCAGATCGCTCAGGACCTGTTGCGCAAAGCGGGGCAGATGAACGGGCCGGAATTGCTCGATCAACTGGAAGGGCTGACCGGCAGCACGGCGGCGGGCAAGCGCCTGTTGGTGCGCTTGCGCCACAACGCGCAGGTCAAGGTCGAGAGCGGCCAGGATGCGCCGCTCTATATTTGGAAGGGATAATCTGGAAGGACTAGTACAGCGCAGCGAACAGCTTGCGGCGGTAAGCGGTGACCAGCGGGTGATCGTTGCCCAGCAGGTCGAACACTTGCAGCAACGTCTTGTGCGGCAAACCGTCGGCATAGTTGCGGTTGCGGATGAACAGTTTCAGCAGGCCTTCCAGCGCCGCTTCGTACTGCTGGCGCGCCAACTGCTGAATCGCCAGTTGATGCACGGCTTCGTCGTCCTGCGGGTTTTGCGCGATCCGGGCCTTGAGGTCGGCGGCGTCCGGGAAGGCTTTGGCTTCGGCCAGGAACGTCAGTTGCGCACGGGCACCGGCCAGCTCGGCTTTATGTTCGTCACCGCTGACGGCATCCAGCACCGCACGGGCTTCACCCAGTTCACCGCGCTCCGCCAGACAGCGCGCGTACAGAATCAGCGCAGCGGCGTTGGTGTTGTCTTCGGTCAGCAACTGTTGCAGCGCGGCCTCGGCTTCGGCGAAATGACTTTCAGCGAACATTTCCTGAGCCAGTTTCAGCGGATCGGCCGCAACGGGCGCGGGCATGACCACGTGCTGATCGAGAATCTTGCGAATCTCCGATTCGGGCTGCGCGCCGGTAAAACCGTCGATGGGCTGACCATCCTTGAACAACACCACGGTGGGCAGGCTGCGGATGCCGAAACGCGCAACGATGTCTTGCTCGGCGTCGCAGTCGACCTTGACCAGCAGCAACTCGCCTTGGTATTCCTCGGTGATTTTTGCCAGCAGCGGCATCAGCACCTTGCACGGTGCACACCACTCAGCCCAGAAGTCCACCAGCACGGGTTGGTCGAACGACTTGTCGATGACCAACTGTTGGAAGGTCGCATCAGTGGCGTCGAATATGTAGGAGGTTTCCTGGTTCATTGCGAGTCTCGGGGAAATCTGAATGCCGCCAACTATAAAGGGCGCGTGGGATTGCGCAAAGCGGTGTGAAAATTCGCGGTGGCGACTGTGGCGACTGTGGCGACTGTGGCGACTGTGTCGCTTACCGCGATCCGTAGGACCGGCTTCAGCCGGGAGGGCGGAAGGCCTGACGACGCAAATGCTGCGAGTGTACCGGCCTGCTCCCGGCTAAAGCCGGTCCTACGGGATGTGTCTAAATGCACAGGGTATGACGCTTACCGCGCTGCGTAGGACCGGCTTCAGCCGGGAGGGCGGAAGGCCTGACGAGGCAAATGCTGGGAATGTACCGGCTTCCTCCCGGCTAAAGCCGGTCCTGCGGGATGTGTTCAAATTCAAATGGTTATGTGAAAAGGCCCAAGAGGCTGTGGTATCACGGCGCCGGTTCGAATTTCAGCTGACCCAGCGCTTGAGTGGTGGGTTGCTGAATCTGCACCGACGGCAGGTGCAGGATCAACTGCCCGGATTTGCTCGCTCTCCCGCGCAGTTCGACCCGCGCCCCGGCTGGAAAAGCCTCGGGATTGAAACGCAGCTGAAACGGCAGCGACTGGTTGTTGCCGGCCAGCTTAGTGCTGGTCAGCAGTTTTTGCGGGCGACCCTGGTTGTCGATGACCAGCAACGCCAGTTCGACTTCGGCGCCAGCGGGCACGCCCAGCAATTGGCCGCTCAGTTCGCGCTGATACGGCAGCAGCGGTTCCGGGCCTGCCGGGGCTTTGCTGACAGGTGCGGTCACAGCCTTGGCCGGGGCCGGTTTGGCGGCATCATTACTGCTGCACGCAGCCAGCAGCCCGACGAGGCCGAGCAAGACAAACGGTCGTAGCGTCATGAACAGCTCCAACAAATACTTATATGAAGGACGGCCACAGGAACCGTTCATTCATCGCTGACGGGAGGTTAAAAGTGTCGCACCGCGGGCAGTATTACCGAACGCCGCGTGCGCTGCGCGTCTATATACCGCAAAGGCCAAGACTTGTCTTGCCTGCGGGATGCGCTACCATGGCGGCCCTTCCTATTTTTGTTGCCTGCGACCATGCACTGTCCCTTCTGCGGTGCCAACGACACCAAAGTCATCGACTCACGCCTTGTTGCTGAAGGCGAACAGGTACGTCGCCGTCGCGAGTGCCTGGCTTGCGGTGAGCGCTTTACGACTTTCGAGACCGCCGAACTGGTGTTGCCGCGCCTGATCAAGCAAGACGGCAGCCGTCAGCCATTCGACGATGAAAAACTGCGCGCCGGTATGCAGCGGGCCCTTGAAAAGCGGCCGGTCAGCGTCGAGCGCCTGGAAGCCGCGCTGGTGCACATCAAGCACAAGCTGCGTGCGACGGGCGAGCGCGAAGTCAAATCCCTGGTGGTCGGCGAGCTGGTCATGGCCGAATTGCAGAAGCTCGACGAAGTGGCGTATATCCGCTTCGCGTCGGTTTATAAACGCTTTCAGGACCTCAACGAGTTTCGCGAAGAAATCGACCGCCTGGCTCGCGAGCCGATTAAAGAGTGAGCGCCCCGTTGACTGAGCAAAACGCTCTGGACACCCATTACATGGCCCGCGCGCTGGAACTGGCGCGCAAAGGCATCTATTCCACGCATCCCAACCCACGGGTCGGCTGCGTGATCGTGCGCGACGGGCAGATTGTCGGCGAAGGCTGGCACGCCCGGGCGGGTGAACCTCATGCTGAGGTCCACGCGCTGCTGCATGCGGGCGACAAGGCCCGAGGCGCGACCGCTTACGTCACCCTTGAACCGTGCAGTCATCACGGGCGCACGCCGCCCTGTGCCGACGCGCTGGTCAATGCCGGTGTCGCGCGGGTTGTCGCGGCCATGCAAGACCCCAATCCTGAGGTCGCCGGTCGCGGCCTGCTGCGCTTGATGGGCGCCGGGATTGCGGTGCAGAGCGGTGTGCTGGAAAGCGAAGCCCGGACACTGAACAAAGGCTTTTTGAAGCGCATGGAAAAAGGCCTGCCTTACGTGCGGGTCAAAATGGCCATGAGCCTCGACGGTCGCACGGCCATGGCCAGCGGCGAGAGCCAGTGGATTACCGGCCCCGAAGCGCGTTCAGCCGTACAGCGTCTGCGCGCCCAGTCGAGTGTTGTGCTGACCGGCGCGGACACGGTTTTGGCGGACAATGCACGCTTGACCGTGCGCCCTGACGAACTGGGCCTGAATGCCGAATTGACTGCCTTGGCGATGACCCGTCCGCCGCTGCGCGTATTGATCGATGGCCGCTTGCGCGTGCCGTTGAGCGCGCCTTTCTTTCAGGCCGATCATGCGTTGGTCGCGACCTGTGCCGCTGCGTCGGCCCGGGAGCGCTATCACGACGAAGGCCACGACATGCTGGCGCTGGCGGGTGCCGATGGGCACGTTGATCTGCGCAGATTGCTGATCGAACTGGCCGCCCGTGGCGCCAACGACGTGTTGATCGAAGCCGGTCCGCGTCTGGCCGGGGCGTTTACGCGCCTGGGGCTGGTGGATGAGTTTCAGATTTTTATCGCGGGCAAGTTTCTCGGCTCTTCGGCCCGGCCGCTGCTTGATCTGCCGTTGGCGCAGATGAGTGAAGCGCTGGAGCTGAACATCGTTGAAATGCGCGCAGTTGGAAGGGATTGGCGAGTCATCGCGATACCCACGCCGCTACCGGGCGTATAATTTCGGCCTTTCGCTCAGCGCGCAGGCTCTGGTCTCCTGGAGGACCCCCATGTTTACCGGCATCATCGAATCCATCGGCAGCATCCGCGCCATGACCCCTAAAGGCGGCGACGTCCGCGTTTATGTGGAGACCGGCAAGCTCGATCTGGGCGACGTCAAACTGGGCGACAGCATCGCGGTCAATGGCGTTTGCCTGACTGCGGTCGAGCTGCCGGGCGACGGTTTCTGGGCTGACGTCAGCCGCGAAACCCTCGACGTGACGGCCATGGTCGATCTCAAGCCCGGCAGCCGCGTCAATCTGGAGAAAGCCCTGACGCCGACAACGCGTCTGGGCGGTCATCTGGTCAGCGGTCACGTGGATGGCGTTGGCGAAATCCTGTCCCGCGAAGAGAACGCCCGGGCGATTCAATTTCGTGTCCGCGCGCCACGCGAGCTGGCCAAGTACATTTCCCATAAAGGCTCGATCACGGTCGATGGCACCAGCCTGACCGTGAACGCCGTCGATGGCGCCGAATTCGAACTGACCATCGTGCCGCACACCCTGGCTGAAACCATCATGTCCGACTACCGCGCGGGCCGTAAGGTGAATCTGGAAGTGGACCTGCTGGCGCGCTATCTGGAGCGTCTGTTGATGGGCGACAAGGCGGCCGACTCCTCCAAAGGGCAGGCTGGCACCATCACCGAAAGTTTTCTGGCCGCCAATGGCTACCTCAAATCCTGAATCAAGGGGGTGCCACGTGGCGCTCAACAGCATCGAAGAACTGGTTGAAGACATTCGCCTAGGCAAGATGGTCATCCTCATGGATGACGAAGATCGCGAGAACGAAGGCGATCTGATCATGGCCGCCGAGTGTGTCAAAGCCGAGCACATCAACTTCATGGCCAAGCACGCCCGTGGGCTGATCTGCATGCCCATGACCCGCGAGCGCTGCGAGACCCTCAAGCTGCCGCTGATGGCGCCACGCAACGGTTCCGGTTTCGGCACCAAGTTCACTGTGTCCATCGAAGCCGCTGAAGGCGTGACCACCGGCATCTCTGCCGCCGACCGTGCGCGCACCGTGCAAGCAGCCGCTGCCAAGGACGCCAAGGCCGAAGACATCGTCAGCCCCGGTCACATCTTTCCGTTGATGGCGCAAGCGGGTGGCACGCTGTCCCGCGCCGGTCACACCGAAGCCGCCTGCGACCTGGCGCGCATGGCCGGTTTCGAAGCGAGCGGCGTGATCTGCGAAGTGATGAACGATGACGGCACCATGTCCCGTCGCGCCGAGCTGGAAACCTTTGCCGCCGTACACGGCATCAAGATCGGCACCATCGCCGACCTGATTCACTACCGGATGATCCACGAACGTACCGTTCAGCGGATTGCCGAGCAGCCAATGGACAGCGAACTGGGCCAGTTCAATCTGGTGACCTACCGCGATTCGGTGGAAGGCGACGTGCACCTGGCGCTGACTCTGGGCAAGATTTGCGCAGAAGAACCGACCCTGGTGCGCGTGCACAACATGGACCCGTTGCGCGACCTGTTGATGGTCAAACAGCCCGGCCGCTGGAGCCTGCGCGCCGCTATGTCTGCGGTCTCCGAGGCGGGCAGCGGTGTCGTGCTGTTGCTCGGTCACCCGCTGGATGGCGACGTTTTGCTTGCACATATTCGTGAGACCGCCGAACAGTTGCCGATCAAATCGCCGACCACTTACAGCACGGTCGGCGCCGGTTCGCAGATCCTTCGTGACCTGGGCGTGCGTAAAATGCGCCTGATGAGTTCACCAATGAAGTTCAATGCGATATCCGGTTTCGATCTGGAAGTTGTAGAATACGTGCCCTCCGAATAAATACCGGCAGGGCGTTTGCCGCCAGACCCCAAGGTTTGTCCAGCTTTCGCCCTGACAGTTACGATTCGTGGCCTAAAATCCCTCAAAGTCCGCCGCCAAGGCGTGCTTGCTCTTTAAGACGAGACTCACCCGAATGACCCTGAAGACCATCGAAGGTACCTTCATCGCCCCCCAAGGTCGCTATGCCCTTGTGGTAGGCCGTTTCAACAGCTTTGTCGTGGAAAGTCTGGTGAGCGGTGCCGTTGATGCCCTGGTTCGCCACGGCGTGAGCGAAAGCGATATCACCATCATCCGCGCGCCGGGTGCCTTCGAAATCCCGCTGGTGGTGCAGAAAGTTGCGCAACTGAGCGAATACGCGGCCATCGTTGCCCTGGGCGCCGTCATCCGTGGTGGTACTCCGCACTTTGAATACGTGGCTGGCGAATGCGTCAAAGGCCTGTCTCAGGTTTCCATGGAATTCGGTATCCCGGTCGCCTTCGGCGTGCTGACCGTTGACTCCATCGAGCAAGCCATCGAGCGTTCCGGCACCAAGGCTGGCAACAAAGGCGCAGAAGCTGCGTTGTCCGCCCTTGAAATGGTTAGCCTGCTGGCGCAGTTGGAGGCCAAGTGATTTCTGACGAGAGCGATCAGTTCAACCCCCGCGAAGAAAAGTCGCCGGAAGTTGCCAAGAGCAAGAGTGCCAAACGTCGCGAAGCGCGCCAGATGGCTACCCAGGCGCTGTATCAGTGGCACATGGCAGGTCATTCGCTGAATGAAATCGAGGCGCAGTTCCGCGTTGACAACGATTTCAAAAGCGTCGATGGCGCCTATTTCAGCGAACTGTTGCGCGGCGTGCCGACCAACAAGGACGAAATCGATGCGGTTCTGGCGCCATGCCTGGACATCACCATCGAAGAGCTCGACCCGGTTGAACTGGCGATCCTGCGCCTGTCCACCTACGAGCTGCTCAAGCGTATCGACGTGCCGTATCGCGTTGTGATCAACGAAGGCATCGAGCTGGCCAAGGTCTACGGCTCCACTGACGGCCACAAGTTCGTCAATGGCGTGCTGGACAAGCTGGCTCCGCGCTTGCGTGAAGTCGAAGTCAAGGCGCACAAGCGCTAGAACTGGCATCGACCTGTGGGAGTTGACTGTGGGAGCGAGCTTGCTCGCGAATTCGGTATTTCAGGCGCAGATACATGCTGGGCTTACCGATCTTCGCGAGCAAGCTCGCTCCCACAGAGGTTAGTCCGGTCGTCTCAACTTCAACACAAAACAATGAGATCCAGATGGGCGAGTTCGAGCTGATCCGCAATTTTTTCGCCGCAGCGCCTTGTGCGCAGGCGGGTGAAGGTGTCGCTTTGGGGATCGGTGACGACTGCGCCTTGCTGACGCTGCCGCCCGGCGAACAGTTGGCGATTTCCACCGATACCCTGGTTGCCGGGGTGCATTTCCCCGAAGTCTGTGACCCTTTCCTGCTCGGCCAACGCGCGCTTGCGGTTTCCGCCAGTGACCTTGCGGCCATGGGCGCCAGCCCTGTTGCGTTCACCCTTGCCCTGACGTTGCCTGATGTTGAAGCCGACTGGCTGCAAGCATTTGCTCGCGGCCTGAACGCCATGGCGCAGAGCTGTGGGCTGAGTTTAGTGGGCGGCGATACGACGCGCGGCCCGTTGAACCTGACGCTGACGGTTTTCGGCCGCGTGCCCGCAGGTCAGGCCTTGACCCGCAGCGGCGCGCAGCCGGGCGATCTGCTGTGTGTCGGCGGTCCGCTGGGCGATGGCGCTGGCGCTTTGACCCTGGTGTTGAACGAGCGCGAAGTTGAGGCGTCTACCGCAGAGTATTTATTGGCGCGCTATTGGTCGCCTCAGCCGCAAATCGCGCTTGGGCAGGCATTGCGCGGCAAAGCTACAGCCGCGCTGGATATTTCAGACGGCCTGCTGGCCGATTGCGGACATATCGCGCTGGCCTCCAGAGTGCGTTTGCTGGTTGAGCGGGATTTACTGCCGCTGTCCGAGCAACTGCTGACGTTGTTTGGCGTGCAGGCCGCGCAACAGGCGGCGCTCAGTGGCGGTGATGATTACAGGCTCGCCTTCACGCTACCGGCGCAGCATTTGACAGGTTTGCAAGAGGCCGGTTGGCCGGTGCAAGTCATTGGCCGTGTCGAAGCGGGCGAGGGCGTTGCGCTGATCGATGCCAATGGGCAGGACATTCCCGTCCTGACTCGCGGCTATCAACATTTTCGGGAGACACGGTGACAGATCATCCTAAGCAGGTCCCGGCGGAACACGTTCCCCCGTCGGTCTGGACCAATCCCTGGCACTTCCTCGCATTCGGCTTCGGCTCCGGCACACTGCCCAAAGCGCCTGGAACCTGGGGCTCCATCGTCGCCGTGCCATTCATTCCGCTCTGGCAAATGCTGCCGGACTGGGGCTACTGGCTGATGCTCGGCATCACCATGCTGTTTGGCTTCTGGCTGTGCGGCAAAGTCGCCGACGACCTTGGGGTCCACGACCACGAAGGCATCGTCTGGGACGAAATGGTCGGCATGTGGATCACGTTATGGCTGGTGCCCGAAGGCTGGGTCTGGCTGTTGGTGGGCTTTCTGGTCTTCCGCTTCTTCGACATCCTCAAGCCTTGGCCGATCCACTGGATCGACCGGCATGTGCACGGCGGCGTGGGCATCATGCTCGACGATGTGCTGGCCGGGGTATTCGCCTGGCTGGCGATGCAGGTCCTGGTCTGGGGCTGGCACTTCATCTGATGGTCGCGAGTGCGTCGCGTGCTGGCGATTGCCGGACGCGGCGCATATTCCTGAGTCTTCTTAAGGCATTGATTTAACTTCCTGATCTGTATGACTGACAATTCAGCCTAAGCGTCTGCAGGAACCTGCTGTTACAATGCCGCCTTGCGAATTTCCAGTCCTCATACTGATCAGGAGCACCCGGTGCCCGTCGTATTTGTCGCCGCTTCCAAGCTGCCAACTCCGTTTGCGCAATTCACCATGCATGGCTTTCTTGAGTCTGCAACGGGACGCGAACATCTCGTTTTGAGCCTCGGCGATGTGTCCGATGGCGCTCCGGTCCTCGGTCGAGTGCATTCCGAATGCCTGACGGGCGATGCTTTGTTCAGTCAGCGTTGCGACTGTGGCTCCCAGCTTGAGGCCGCCTTGCGCGCCATCGCTTCCGAGGGTCGCGGTGTTTTGCTGTATCTGCGCCAGGAAGGCCGGGGCATTGGCCTGCTGAACAAGATCCGTGCCTACGAATTGCAGGACGGCGGTGCCGATACGGTGGAGGCCAATGAGCGTCTCGGTTTCGCGGCAGACCAGCGCGATTACGCGATTTGCCTGCCGATGCTGCAGCATCTGGGCGTCGAGTCCCTGCGTTTGATGACCAACAATCCGCGCAAGGTCAAAGCCTTGACCGAGATGGGCATCACCGTCGCCGAGCGCGTGCCGCTGCATACCGGCCACAACCCACACAACAAACTGTACCTGGCCACCAAGGCCGGCAAACTCGGCCACATGATGGGCAATGAACATCAAGGCGAGGCAGATCGCGCGTGATCCGCAACAACCTGAGGCGCCGTCTGGCGCTCGCATGGTGGTGGCAATTGGTAGTGACGCTGGCGCCCTTGCTGGTCGCCAGTGCGCTGTTCGGTTCCAATAAAACCATGTCGCTGGTGTTGGCGATGCCGTTGTTTATCGCGGGGCTGCTGTCGATGTTCGTCAGCCTCAAGCCGTTCGGTGCATACAAACGAGCATTGATCGCCACCGAAGCCGCACTGGATACCCCCGAAGAAGCAGCCGCCTGGCGTCAGCTCGCCGCTGTCCGAAGCAAAGCCTTTCTCGCCGCCGGACTGCCCGCGTGGATTGCGGCCGCAGCAGTATTCGTCGGGCTGGAAGCGGTGCCGTTAGTATTGCTGGCGATATCCAGCGTGGTGTTGCTGTATCTGTATCGGATACCGCGGCAGCTAGGCTGAAAGGGTAGGAGGGGACTTGTCCCCGAATGCAAATCCATCTGCGGCGTACGCCATAGCGGCCGCCGCGTGACGGATTTCAACCAATCAACACCAGCCGTTCATTGATCGCCGCTTCAATCCCCGCTTCATCCAACCCGCACTCGGCCAGCATTTGCGCAGGCTTGGCATGTTCGACGTAAGCGTCCGGCAAGCCCAGATGCAGCACGGATTTGAGGATGTTCTCCCGCGCCAGGAATTCGCTGACGGCAGCGCCAGCACCACCCATTACGGCGTTTTCCTCGATGGTCACCAGCAACTCGTGATTGGCCGCGGCGTCGCGGATCAGAGCCTCGTCGATGGGTTTGACGAAGCGCATGTCGATCACGGTGGCGTCGATCTTCTCGGCAACTTTCAAGGCGTCGGCCAGTTGCACGCCGAACACCAGGATCGCAACGCCCTGGCCATTGCGGCGAACCACGCCCTTGCCGATTTCGATAGGCTCAAGGCTGCTGTCGATCACTGCGTTCGGGCCTGAACCGCGCGGGTAGCGCACGGCAGCCGGGCCGTTGTGCAGGTAACCGGTGCTGAGCATCATGCGCAATTCGTTCTCATCGCTCGGCGTCATCACCAGCATGCCGGGGATGCAACGCAGGTAGGACAAGTCGAAACTGCCCGCGTGAGTCGGACCGTCTTCGCCCACCAGACCGGCGCGGTCGATGGCGAACAGCACGTCAAGGTTTTGCACGGCCACGTCATGAATCAGCTGATCGTAGCCGCGCTGCAGAAACGTCGAATAAATCGCCACCACGGGCTTGGCGCCTTCGCAGGCCATACCCGCTGCCAGCGTCACTGCGTGCTGCTCGGCAATGGCGACGTCGAAGTAACGCTCCGGAAAACGTTCGCTGAACGCCACCAGATCCGAGCCTTCTTTCATCGCCGGAGTAATGCCGACCAGACGCGAATCGGCCTGCGCCATGTCGCAGATCCACTGGCCGAACACGCCCGAATACTTCGGGCCGCTGACCTTTTTCGGCGCGGCAATTGGGGCATTCAGGGGTTCAAGCTTGGTGATCGCGTGATAGCCAATCGGATCGGCTTCGGCAGGCGCAAAACCTTTACCTTTCTTGGTCACCACGTGCAGGAATTGCGGACCCTTGAGGTCGCGCATGTTGCGCAGCGTTGCGATCAGGGTTGGCAGGTCATGGCCGTCGATAGGGCCGATGTAGTTCCAGCCCAGCTCTTCGAACAGTGTGCCGGGGACCAACATGCCTTTGGCGTATTCTTCCGTGCGTCGGGCAATTTCCCAGGCGCCGGGCAGACGCGACAGCACCTTTTTGCTGCCTTCGCGCATGCTGGCGTAGGTGCGGCTGGAAAGGATCTTCGCCAGATAGTTCGACAGCCCGCCAACGTTGCGCGAGATCGACATGTCGTTGTCGTTGAGGATCACCAGCATGTCGGCGGCGACTTCAGGCGCGTGATTCAACGCCTCGAACGCCATGCCGGCGGTCAGCGCGCCATCACCGATAACGGCGATGGCCTTGCGCGAACGGCCCTGTAAACGGGCGGCAATCGCCATGCCCAACGCGGCGCTGATGGAGGTGCTGGAGTGGCCGACGCCAAAAGTGTCGTACTCGCTCTCGCTGCGACGCGGAAAGGCGGCTACGCCGTCCTTCTGGCGCAGGGTGGCCATGCGCTGGCGGCGACCTGTGAGGATCTTGTGCGGATACGCCTGATGACCGACATCCCAGACCAGACGGTCATCGGGCGTATCGAAAACATAATGCAGGGCGATGGTCAGCTCGATGACACCGAGACCGGCACCGAAATGCCCGCCGGTCTGGCCAACAGAATAAAGAAGCTCCAGGCGCAGTTCATCGGCCAGGGCTTCCAGCTCGGCTTCACCCAACCGACGCAAGCCGTCCGGCGTTTCAGCACGGTCGAGCAGCGGCGTGGCGGGGCGCTCGCGGGGAATCTCTTTGAACGTCGTGGGCATCAGGCGAATCGTTATAAGTAAAAGAGGCGGCAGTTTACCTGATGCATCGCATGCTGCCCATGAAGTGCGGCAGCGGATGCTCAGACACAGAGATCAAACACAAGACTGTGACCTGACTAATGCGCGCCAGTTCGTCACGTTATGAAGGCTGATAGCCGTTTAGTTACGCCGCTCGACGATGTACCGGGCCAGATCGCGCAGCGGTTGCGCGGCCGCGTCGAACGGTCGCAGGGCATCCAGTGCCTGATCGCGCAGCTCCAGGGCGTAGGCCTTGGCGGCATCGAGGCCCAGCAATGCGGGATAGGTCGGTTTGTCCCGGGCGATATCCGCGCCTTGGCGTTTACCGAGGGTTACGGTATCGCTTTCGACATCGAGGATGTCGTCCTGCACTTGAAAAGCCAGGCCGATGGCGCGGGCATACGCCTGCAGCGCATCGAGCCGGGCCTGATCCGCGTGGCCGCTGGCCAATGCGCCCAACTTGACGCTGGCTTCGATCAGCGCGCCGGTCTTGTGCCGGTGCATGAAAGCCAGCGCGGTTTGATCGAGCTTGATGCCCACCGAACCGAGATCAATGGCCTGACCGCCGACCATGCCTGCCGGACCGGCTGCGAATGCCAAGGCACCGACCATTTGCAGGCGCGTCTCTGCATCCTGGGGTGTCAGGCGCTGATCGAACAGGGCAGTAAACGCCAGGCTCTGCAAACCATCGCCAGCCAGAATCGCACAGGCTTCGTCGAACGCTTTGTGGGTCGTTGGCTGGCCGCGCCGCAGATCGTCATCGTCCATGGCCGGCAAATCGTCATGCACCAGCGAATATGCATGGATCAACTCCACCGCACAGGCCGCGCCGTTGGCCTCGTCAGCCTTGCCGCCGAGCGCTTCGCAGGCCGCATACGCCAACAACGGCCGCACACGCTTGCCGCCATTCATCACGCTGTAGCGCATCGCGTCATAAAGACGCGCCAGCTCCGGGCCTGGCGCAACAAACAGACTGTCGAGCGCCGCGTTGACGCGCAGCTGGCACTGGGCCTGATAGCTCGCAATCATTCGGGCTGTTCCGCATCGAAAGGCTCTTCGGCCAACTCACCGTCGCGCTCCAGCAACACCTGAACCTTCTGCTCCGCCTGCGCCAAGGCGCCCTGGCAGTCGCGGGTCAGGCGAATCCCCTGTTCGAACGCGGTCAATGAGTCTTCCAAAGACAACTCGCCATTCTCCAGACGCTCTACCAGCGTTTGCAGATCAGCGAGGGATTGTTCGAAATCCAGTGCAGCTTTCTTGCGGGCCATGAGCGCTATTCCGGTAGAGGTTAAACCGCCGCGACACTAGCAGAGCGAGGGCTTTGGGGCAAATGGGGATGGGGTGGTGGCGGGCAAACGGCGCTGTAAAGCCAGGGAATTGCTGGTGCGTTAAAGAGCCTCATACGATGCATTATCTGCGGCTTACCCTGCTCGGATCAGCGTCAGGCTGGCTTGCCGGCTTCTAATCATCCCATGTGCATTAGACGAGGCCTGATTTTTGGGAGCCGTCAGGCGTGAGTTATCACGATTAATTTAACTTTGCGTGAGGATTTAGAGATATTCCGCCGCCCATACTCGCAGCCAATGAGTAACGAGCGGAACGCCGAACATGTCGCAGTCATCTGCTTCACCCAGGGCCAGCCATCCACGCTGGCTAAGGTTTACCCATTGGCTCAACGCTTTGGCGGTTCTGTTGATGGTCACCAGTGGTTGGCGTATTTACAACGCTGCGCCGATCTACGACTTCAGTTTTCCCAAGTCGATTACCCTTGGCGGCTGGCTGGGCGGCGCCTTGCAATGGCATTTCGCGACAATGTGGTTTCTGGCGATCAACGGCCTTGTTTACCTGGCCTTCAATCTGTTCAGCGGACGCCTGAAGCGGCGTTTCTTCCCCGTGTCGCCCAAAGGTGTGCTGCATGACTTGTGGGCGGCCCTGCGAGGAAAGCTCGGGCACGCCGACCTTGGTCATTACAATCAGGTGCAACGGGCAGCATACCTGTTCGTGATGGTCGACAGCACGCTCTTGGTAGTGTCAGGGCTGGTGTTGTGGAAGTCGGTGCAGTTTCCGTTGCTCCGTGAATTGCTGTGGGGTTATGAAGGCGCACGCCGTGTGCATTTTTTCGCCATGGCGCTGTTGGTAGCCTTCGTGGTGGTGCACCTGGTGATGGTCGCGCTGGTTCCGAAAACGCTGTTGGCCATGATCGGCACCCGCAAGGAGTCGGTATGAAAAAGCGTATCCAGATACCGGGCCTGGACGAGACTTCGATCCTGATCGACGCTCGCAAGATCCTTGCCCCGCAGATCGAAGACCGCTCGCGCCGCTCATTCCTCCTGCGTGGTTTGACGCTCGGCGGTGTGGCGATGTTGTCCGGTTGCGACATCACCGACAATCAAGGCGTCGATACCGCGTTGTCGTCCATGTCGCGTTTGAATGACAGGGTGCAAGGCTGGCTGTTCAACCCTGGCGCGATGGCACCGACTTATCCCGAATCGATGATTACCCGGCCATTTCCCTTCAATGCCTTTTACGGCATCGACGAAGCGCCAACGGTAGAAGAGGAAAGCTTTCGCCTGGAAGTCACTGGACTGGTCTCCGACAAGCGCAACTGGCGCCTTGAAGACCTGCGGGCCATGGCCCAGACCGAACAGATCACCCGTCATATTTGCGTCGAAGGCTGGAGTGCGATCGGGCGTTGGGGCGGCGTGCGCTTCAGCGACTTTCTGAGAAGGGTCGGGGCCGACACCGATGCCAAATATGTCGGTTTTAAATGCGCCGACGATTACTACACCAGCATCGATATGGCCACCGCATTGCATTCGCAGACTCTGCTGGCGCTGACTTATGACGGCGCGGTGCTGCCGCGCGAATACGGTTTCCCGATGAAGCTGCGCATGCCCACCAAACTCGGCTACAAGAATCCCAAACACATCCAGGCAATTTTCATCAGCAACACCTACAGCGGCGGCTACTGGGAAGACCAGGGCTACAACTGGTTTGGTGGCAGCTGACGAGTGCCTGGTCATTTCATACGTCCATCAACCACGCTCCAAGGAGTATCACCATGAAAAAGTTGACTACCGTTGTTCTGTCCCTGTGCCTGGCCGTTGGTGCTGCCAGTGTTTTTGCTGCTGACACTATGAGTAACGACAGCATGAGCAAAGACTCGATGTCCAAGGACGGCATGTCCAAGGACACGATGAAGAAAGACGCGATGAAGAAGAACGATTCGATGTCCAAAGACAGTATGTCTAAAGACAACATGTCCAAAGATGCGATGAAGAAAGATACGATGAAGAAAGATACGATGTCCAAGGATGCAATGAAAAAAAGCGAAATGTCGCAGTAATGCCTGTTCTCGCCGTCTGTGGGGGACTGCGCCTGAGCTGACCAGGTAATCCTGCTCAAGGCCAAAGGCTTACATGCTTGTCTCCCCGCTAACAACTGGCAATAGAGAGTCTTTGTAGCAATGGGGCCTGATGATGTTGCAGCGCGAAAGATCGCACCGCACATTCGCCTCAGGCCCCATGCACCCATTCATAATGGCTGTTTCGGACACTGCTTAAACAATTGGCTCGGGTCTGCCTTCGATCAGTCTCGGCGCTGCTTCAAAGACAGTTGCAACATCCCCGCTGCTGCTTCATTTCGAGGCAAGAAATCCGCAGAGAGACGACACGCAGATGCACCTAAGCGTGGTCTTGGCACGAAGTCACGTCTCAGGGTTGGATGCATCCCCACTGAGAGTTCTCACCCCAAACAATCGTTCGGCTATCTGCCGACCTCGCTCGAGCCCTTCCTCCGTCAACCAGATCGACTTGTTCTTGTTCACCGGATTACTGATGAAGCCATGTTCATGCAATCGATTCATGATCTCGAAGTCGAACCCTTTCCACGCGTTGCCGTCGTCGGAACTGAACGCCGCCAATAGGGCAAGCACAGCTTCTTCAATCAATTTGTCGTCGTATTCCATGATCGTTGCTCCGCTCATGTTCACCAGGTGGCGTGGAGTTTGTGATGGACACTCCATAGGCCCCATGTTTTGTCGAGTTTGCTACAGCATTAAAGAGCTGGTTTTGAGCCTGATTCTTTCCGCTTTTGCAGTTGGCTGTCATCAAAAAAACTGAGGATATCTTGAGTATCGGGGATGGCTGAGTGCTTCTCCCTCAAAAGATCAGGTACGACCGCTTAAACAAGGCCTTTTGTGCAGGCTGTTTCCAGCCTGTACAAAACTGACCTTACCGGCAGGCAGCAGTCTCAGGCCGGAAACTGCTGGAGGTAAGGCGCTTAAGCGCTATATCAAGAGCCTGATCATCGAACAGTTTGCTTTTACGAGAGGCAGCAGCGGCTCCGCCATCCCAATCCCTCAACGCTTCACGCATGGCAGGAACGTTCGGAGAAACGCCTTCCTGGTTTAACAACCAATCAACCGTCGCTAATAACTCCATGCCGAAGGGAGACTCAAAGCCATCTATCAGCTCAGCGGTGCGCTCTAACGCTTGGGAGTACTCCTTGGCTTCTGTTTTGAGATAGGTTTGCAGAAAGGCTTTACGCTCTTCGTCAAACCAGATCACATCACTGATACCTGCATCACTTATGCGTTTGTCGCAATGCAGATAGCTGCCATCAAGATTGTTGAGCAGATGCTCCAATCGATTGGCATACGGCCCGTATTTATGAGCTACAAACTTAAGGTTCAGAGGGTTCTCGGTGTCAGGCAGCTGTTCTATGGCACGCTCAAGGAACCAGGCCAGCTTCTGAATCTCAAGCAGGCTGCACTCCATGCCTAAAACCCAATAGCGTCGAACCAGTTCGGCAATCAGGGCGCGAGCAGGCGTGAGCTTTTCCAATCCGCTACGCTTGGCCACATTCAGATATTGGCTGGAAGGTTCAAACACTAAGACATCCACATCCAGATCACTCAACACAGCAACAATCTGTTCGCGGACTTCGGGCCATTTCAAGCCGCCGTTACCAGCGCCCAGCGGTGGGACGGCCACAGACTTGACCTGATTCTCGATCAGAAAACGGCGCAGATCATGCAGGCCTTCCGTCACCCAGGCCATCTGCGAAGGCGAACGCCAGTGACGTTTGGTCGGGAAGTTTACGATCCAGCGAGGACCTTCCAGTTCGTTGACTGCTGTTACGTGAACCTTGCCTGTTTCTACCTCTCCAGCTTTGCAGGCCGCCGAATACAGGCGATAATTTTCCGCAAAACGCTCTTTGAACATCAGCGCGATACCTTTACCCATCACTCCAACGGTATTCACCGTGTTGACGAGGGCTTCGGTTTTGGCTTCCAGCAGATTGCCTTGGGTGAATCTGATCATTGGAAATACCATCCCGGACGCGCATGGACAGATAACGTCAGGCCTCTAGCGGCGACGTCCTGCTTTATGCGTTCTTTCATTGCATCGGTGTAACACATGATGCCAAGGAGTCCTGTAATCGGTAGGTGGTGGTGAATCAGCGCTTCGGCCTGATACCGCTCCATCTTGCGAGGGTCATCGGGGTCACGTTTGAAGTCGCGCCGTTGAAGGATAGACCAATCAATCTCATGGAGATGCGCCGGATCGCTGTAATAGTCTGTCCAATCCGGGTAGGCGTGTGCGTTTGTGAAGACGAACGGTAGGCCAAGTTCAGCGACGCGGTGCAGGCTGGAGACCAGAATTACGATCTCGTCATTGCTGCGTTGCTGAACGCTCCACCCGGAGTGAATGTTTTTCATCATCACAGAGAAAGGGGTGAAGTAGAAGGGCACGTAGTCGGCCAACACGCCTGCAGGCGCAATCGGAACATAGCGAGTGCGGCGTTTGTCAATTAAGTCAGCGTTGCCAATGTTCACGTACTGCGGGGCCTGCACCTCGGAGCTGGCACAGTGCAGGCCGTTGTCCAGAATCCAGGGCAGATTATCGCGGTGGACGATCCGCCAAATCAGGGCCTTCTCTGGATTCAGACTGCTGTAGTTCATTTATAAGAACATTCCGGAATTTACAGTTATGGGAGTCTTGAGGTTGGCTGCGCGCAGTTTAGCCTCACATAGCTGTCTGACTTCATCGTTTGGTACATAAATTCTGGAAAAGGTTTTGGGGGATACCACGTGGGGAGATAGGCATTCAGCCATACAAACGCTTTTGCATTCAGCATTTTGATAGGCCCGAGTATCCATCAGGATCCAGTCGATTGCTTTGTGGCCAGTCTCGTAGTCGAGTAGCTGAATCGCATCATCAGCGAGCGGATGATGGGGGATGATCATCCAGCCGTTATCTTTGGCAAATGTCCTGTAAACAGAGATGAGGACGAATTTCGATTTAGGTCGATCAAGCTGTACACGCCCATCAAATGGATTGGCACCAAACCAATGGAGTGGGACATAAGTGTCAAGCTTCAAGGCTTTGCGCTTCTTGAGAATTTCGCTGTCTGCTACGTCAGTGAAATCAGCGAGACTGGCCCGAGGCTTTAGGCCTTCTTTGAAAATCCCATCCAGATTTTCAACGGAGGTTAGATGGTAGACAAAAAATTGATCCTTGATGCTTTTGGCGTCCGGCATTGTGGTCTCCTTGACCTACGCATTTATCTAAACAGGCTTTAGTCCTAGCTGTTCCCCACCCCTCGATCCGTGGGGCAAGCAGAATATGCGTATTGATTTCAATGTGCCACTATCTTGCTCTGCAAGTGTTACGCGCGCATTAGCCTGTTCTTCATGAGCGCTTAAAACTCACTCCTCATCAAAATAATCCCGATCCAAAGCTGGCAACCTCAACAACCGCGACGTAACCCCTACCTCATGATCCATCATCAGATGCACCAGTCGCGTGCCATCCACCAACACAATGCCGTCCACCGATTTAGCGAAGTCGACAGCGTTTGCCGTGAATCCAGAGGTTGTGATGAACACCCCTCGTTTGGCTTTTTGCCCGGCGAGTGCACCGTAGAAAGCCTGCAGCTCGGGGCGACCCACTGTGTTCTGCCAGCGCTTGGCTTGAACGTAAACCTTCTCCAACCCCAATTTGTCGAGCGAGATGATGCCATCGATGCCAGCATCCCCCGAGCCGCCGACACGCTGCAAGTCATTGCGGCTGGCGCCGTATCCCAGGCGATGAAGCACATCCAGCACGATCACTTCGAAGCGGTTGGGGCTGACTTGCAACAAGTTATCCAAAAGGTCGGTAGCTGTGGCGTCGCGCAACTCCTGGAGCGCTTGCTCGAGCCGGTCATCCGGGCTAGCGGTGGCAGAGGTGACATCAGGTTTAACAGGCGTTTCGTCATCAAGCGGAGCGGCATCGGGAGCAACTTTCAGCTTCACATTCATATAGCCAATGGCTAAATGCTCCACTTCATCGGACGACAGGGGGGCTGGGTGGTCCATGGCGTACGCCACACCCGTGTCAGTCAATTTCCAATATCCGCGTTTAGCGCTGCTGGAAAGGCCGGCTCGCTTGAGCCGGTCGTGCGCCCATCCTGCTCTGTTTTTATAGGTGGTTTGGCCACTGGCGATCAGTTCTTCACGTTGCTCCAGCGTCAGCTGTAACATTTTCGCTGCTGCTTCATGGGCGTCCCGAGCGGGTACACCTTCGGTTTTGGTGGCGAGAAAACGCAGGATGGGTTCGATGAATTTGTCGTAAGTAGGAACACTCATGTTCGATCCTTCGATTAAAGCAATAACGTCGGTTAAGCGGTAGTCAGTCGGCAAGCTTAAGCAGATCAAAAACCACTCGGGCAAATTTGCTGGCCTTGGCGGGGTCGGATAGCAGCTGCATCATCTGGTTCTGGTGTGCATCACCGCTGTCCATGATCGCGTCATCCACCGCATTGGCGAAGTTGCCAAGCAGCGCTTGCTCAGGTGTATTGTTGGCAAGTTGCTGCATGACCAATTGGTTTTCACTGACCTTGTCCCTGATGGTGTAGGCGTAGTTGACCATATCTTTATCGGTCAGTTGGTCGGTAATGAACAGCTCGTTGAGCCGCTCCAGTATCTGCGAAAGTAGCTCTTCTTTTTTGTCCTTCGCCGCTGCCGATCCCAGCCCTTCGCCTGGAGTGAGCTTGAAGTCTGGAGAGTCTTCTTGCAGTTTCAGGTCTTGCTGGAGGATTTTCGAGACGCGGTAATGGCTGAGTACGATGCCTGTGAGGTCAATCTCATCCTCATCAACGTTTGCTTCACGTAGCATCGGGCTCAAATTGCGTGCATACAGGCTAAGCTTTTCCAGCTGCTTGTCGTCGTAATCGACGATTTGCGACATGAATTCGTAGAAACGCACAAACGTGCCAAGGTCCTTTTTGAAGATATCGAGAGCATCCTTGGCTTGCTTGCAGTCTTTCAGATCATTTTCAGCGTTAGCGATCAGTACTGCGTCTTTGGTCTTTTTGATTCGCTCAAAAATGTCTTTCGAGTGTGTGAAGGCTTCAACAGCTTGCTTATAGCGTTTTGCCCAGCGCTCTACGGCAGGTTTGCAAATATTGGCAATCGCAGCATTACTTTTGTTTTTGACGAAGAAGGCTGCAGAGAACTGCTCAACTTCACTGGATTTGTAAATGCCGGTAGCGTTTAGCTTCTCAAACAGATCGAAGATCAAGTCTGGATTGGAGACGTCCGCCAGCTCTGCCGTCTGAAAATACGGCTGGAATGAATCAAGAATCTCTTGCGGTTCGTTGAAAAAATCCAGGATAAACGTGCCAACGTCCGCCTTGCCGGGATAGGTTCGATTCAAACGGGAAAGAGTCTGCACGCACTCGACGCCGCCGAGTTTTTTGTCTACATACATGGCGCAGAGCTTGGGTTGGTCAAAGCCCGTCTGAAATTTGTTGGCAACGATCATCACCTGATAATCATCGCTATCAAAGGCTTTGCGCATATCGCGGCCTTTGAGGTTGGGGTTCATGTTGCTCTCGGTGTATTTGTTGCCGAGTAACGCGACCGCATTTGGGTCTTTCTCTGTGAACTCCACCTCACTGGAGAATGCCACCATGGCATGGATTTTTTGGTAGCCCTTATCGACGATGTATTTGTCGAAACACAGTTTGTATCGCACGGCCTCTTTGCGTGAGCTGGTGACCACCATGGCTTTGGCTTGACCGCCCAACAGGCCCATCACGTTGTTGCGAAAGTGCTCAACAATCACCTGCACCTTTTGCGCGATGTTGTATTCGTGCAGGCGCACCCACTGGTTGAGCTTGACCTTGGCTTTCTTGCTTTCGACTTCCTGATCCGCCTTGTCGATTTTTTGCGCCAGATTGTAGGCCACTTTGTAGTTGGTGTAGTTTTTCAGCACATCGAGAATAAAACCCTCTTCAATGGCCTGACGCATGCTGTACACGTGGTAGGCCGCGGGTTTATTGGTTTTAGAGGGCTGCTCAGTGGGCTTGGGCAAACGGCCAAACAGCTCCAGCGTCTTGGTTTTCGGCGTTGCAGTGAAGGCAAAGTAGCTGAGGTTTTTCGACACGCGGCGTGAAGCTACGGCGGCATCGAGAATGTCCTCGGTGCTGAGTTCGTCCTCACCATCAGCTTTGGCCTCAATCATCAACACTTCTTTCAGCTGCCGCGCGGTAGAGCCGGTTTGCGATGAGTGCGCTTCGTCGGCAATGATCGCGTAGCTGCGCTCTTTAAGGCTGACGCTGTTTTCGATGGCGCGCAGCACATAGGGAAAGGTCTGGATGGTGACGATAATAATCGGCTGCGAGTTTTCCAGTGCAGCAGCGAGCTTTTCCGATTTGGAACCGTCGCCTTCCTGATTATTGATGCGGCCAACTGCGCCGTCGACATGTTCAAACTGATTAATGGTGTCTTGCAGCTGATCATCCAGCACGGTGCGATCCGTCACCACAATCACTGAGTTGAATTGCTTGCAACCCTGGTTGTCATAAAGCGCCGAAAGCTGATGCGCTACCCAGGCAATCGAGTTGGACTTGCCAGAGCCTGCGCTGTGCTGGATCAGGTACTTATGGCCGGGGCCTTCGGTGCGGGCCGCCGTGACCAGTTTATTAACCACATCCCACTGATGGTAGCGCGGAAAAATCAGGCTTTCTTTCTTGTATTTACGGCCTTCCCAATCTTCTTTCTCTTCAATTTGGAGATGCACAAAGCGCCCGAGAATCGACAGCAGATTGCTGGGGCGCAAGACTTCGTTCCACAGGTAATCGGTGGCGTACTGGTTAATATCTGACGGCACATCGTTCCCGGCACCGCCAGCCTTGGTGCCTTTGTTGAACGGTAGGAAGAAGGTATCAGCGCCTTCCAGCCGCGTGGCCATATAGACCTCGTACTGGCTCACGGCAAAATGCACCAACGCACCACGCTTAAAGGTCAGCAGCGGTTCGGGCTTTTTGGTGACAGGGTCTGTGGCAAAGCGTGTAGTTTTGTACTGCTTAATGGCGCGGTGCACAGCCTGCTTGAATTCGGATTTCAGCTCTAGCGTGGCGACCGGCAAGCCATTTACAAAAAGCACCAAGTCAATTCGCCATGCTTGAGCCTTGCTGCCGGTTTGTTCGAGATGGGCTTTGGTAGCCCAAGGTGAGTAAACCAACTCAGGGACGACACGGCAGCGGTTCTTGGCATAACGGGCCAAGGTGTCGGGGTTTAGATCGTGTTCAGGTTTGAACTGGCACAGGCTGAAACGGGTGCCACGGTGGCGCAGTTCATGGCGCAACACGCCCAGCGTGCCGAAGGTGCGCATTTCTTTGCTGGCTGCATTGGGGTCGGTTTTATTCAGTTGGGTGGCAACACGTTCAAGAAAGTGGTGCTCTGGGGTGCTCGGGTAGAGCGCGCAGAATTTTTGCCATTGTTCAGGCTGGGTGTCTTGAACGAAACCCAGCAAGTCTTCTGGGTATAAGGCCAGGTCGCGATTGTAGCTTTCGGCCTTGCCCTGTAGCCAACCGCTGGCAACCAGATGCTGAAGCATATCGTTCTGGAACGTAAACTCGTTGGCCTTACCGCCACCCAATGCACTCATGCGGCTACTTCCTTGTTGGTTTTACTACCTTGCGACGCGACCCAGTTTCTCACATCGATTTTACCGGTGACGGCGGCTGAAATTAGGGCGGTGCGGCGTTCTTTAAGCAAAGTTATGCCAGTTTCAGCCTGTGAAGATAGCATTTCAAATTGCTCCATCAACTCAATAACATGCCTCTGAATCTCTCGCTGCTCATCAAATGGCGGAATTGGAATGCGCTCGTTAGTTACTTTTGTCCCAGTAATCAATGGTTGTGCATTTTTATCTGCTAATGTGTTTAGGTTTCTTGCCCCCAAACATAAAGATATATAGTCAAGACTAAAAACTGAAGTGTTTGTACTCAAAATAAGCGCATTATCGCTAATCCAAGATGAATCCATGACTTTATGGATATTGCCACAGAGAGCCCCAACACGGCCAATTACGATTGCGGCGCTTATAAGATTGAATCTCTTTGCGTATCCCAAAATTCCATTGCCGCCATATACTGGGTAGCAAAAATTCTCATCTTGAGCAGATTCAATATCGCTCGCTGGCAAATTTTCACCGCTTTTAATCCCTGCATACCACTTTATTTGGCTGACTTTCCAATGCTCTGGCACTTCCCCCAGCCAATCAACACCCGAGTCGCGCATCTTGGCGTTGGGGTTCAAGCCTTTGGTGACGGCATGGCTAATCACGGCCTGACGTTTTTCATTTAGCAACAGGATGAGTTGCTGTTGTTTTCGATCAATGTGTCAATTTTAATGGTTTCATGATCGAGGAAGCTGGCAATTTTAATCTGCTCATCTAACGGAGGAAATGGCGCAACAAATTCATTAAAGGCTTCTGTGGGAAGCCTCCACCGTCCAATATTAGATGCTCCTTGGCCCAGCGGATAAAATATTTTAGCCGTATAGCAAAGTTGTAACAAATAAAGAAAATATTTTTTGTGCGAGTTTTTATCTTCAAGTGTAAAGACGCGGTAATCTGGGCTAGTTACCCCGTCATGCTTTGAAATATCCACATATCCAGTTAATAGATCCATGTGATTCATCGCAAAATCGTTTTCGTACACCCGCTGATACTTTGAATAATCCATTGAAAGCTGGCCGTCACCAGTTTCTGTATCTTTAATTTTTACTCCTTTTTGAGTAATTGAAAGAATATCGAAGCCAAGTTTTCCTGCGATTCTCTTTTTTATTCGAAAAGTATTTTTAAATCTGTTCAAAATCCAATGCGAAGGAATCTCGCAAAGCCAAGAAATGTTTGACTCTTTAATAGATGAATATGCTTTGTACTTTCCGGTCATTATGAATGCACCTCTTGCAGCAACTTCATAATCTCGGCAGACACTGCATCCAGATCCGCATCAATCTCAAGCAAATCGCGCGGGGGCTGATACTGGTAAAAATGACGGCTAAACGGAATTTCATAGCCGACGATGCCAATCTCCTGATCTTTCGCGTCTCTCTTGCTGGCATCGATCCAGGCGTCTGTGACGTGCGGCTGTACTTCTTTAAGGAAATACGTCTCGTTGAGAGCATTTACGCTTTGGCTTGGGTCAAGCGCTACGTTTTCATTGTCGCGCAGGTCGCTATCGGTTTGATATTCCAGCACCTCACTGTTGACGGCAAACAATCCGTACAGGGGATTTGCTTTGGTTTTGTGCGCCTTTTTGATGACCTTTGCCGCTTCTGGGTTTTTCCAGCTCACGGCATCGATGATCTGTTTTTTGTCTTTGGCGTCTAGGACAATGCCCTGTTGCTTGCAGACCGCTTTGACGGCCTCGTCAAAGGTGTTGAAGTCGTCATGCTGGGCGGTGCCAATGCTGTCCTGCAGACTTTGTGCCTTGAGTAACAGCCGCTTCTGATCCATCCAGGTTGTTCTGTTGAGCAGATTCTTGATGTCCTTCTCTTTTAGATCGGCAAAATGCAGCTTGCAGTAACGGCGAATGGCGTCTTCATGAGCGCTTAGGTCGCCGTAACGCTTGCAGGTGTCGCTATCACTCCAGCTTTCGCCCTCTACTGCGCTGAACTCTTGGTAGATCCAACGCATAGCGCTGTTGAGTGCGCCGGGAGCGAAGCGACAGGTAGCCACTCGCTCATCACTGAATTGATAGGACAGCCGCAACGGACGCTCAATGCTGATTCGGCGATAGCCGAACTCATAGCTATTGAATATCTTGCTGGCGAAGGTCTTGGCAGCCTCGGTTTTCGGGTTGGCAGCCTGGCGGCCCCGATTACTTTTTTGGGCGGCTTGTTTGTCTAGTTCGTAGGCATCGACTGCGGCAAAGCTGCCGAAGGCGCGGATCACTGTGGCGATATCGCTTTCATCCATTTCATTGCGTTTGGAACCGAGGGATTTGCGCATTTTCCCGCACAGGTTCACGCCATTAATCAGTTGCACCTTGCCCTTGCGCTCTGCGGCTTTTTTGTTCGACAGCACCCAGACATAAGTGGAAATGCCGGTGTTGTAGAACATGTCGGTGGGCAGCGCGACGATGGCTTCGAGCAAATCAGCTTCGAGGATGTAGCGGCGGATTTCCGATTCGCCAGAGCCGGCGCCACCGGTAAACAATGGCGAGCCATTAAGGATGATGCCGATCCGGCCGCCGCCCTGCGAGCCGTCACGCAGCTTGCTGATCAGGTGCATCAGGAACAGCAACGAGCCATCACTGACCCTCGGCAAACCTGCGCCAAAACGGCCGTTGAATCCTTTTTGCGCATGCTCATCGTTGATCTCTTGCTCAATTTTTTTCCAATCCACGCCAAAGGGCGGGTTGGAGAGCATGTAGTCAAATTCAGTCGCGTACAGCTGGTCGTTCGACAACGTGTTGCCAAGCTTTATGTTGCTGACGTCCTGCCCTTTGATCAGCATGTCAGCTTTGCAGATGGCATAACTCTCAGGGTTGAGCTCCTGACCATAGGCGCGCATCACCGCATGTGGATTGAGCTCATGGACGTATTCCATGCCCGACGAGAGAAAGCCTCCCGTCCCGGCCGTAGGGTCGTAGACGGTGCGAATGATGCCTGGCTTGGTCAGCGCATCATCGTCTTCCATAAATACAAGGGAGGTGGTGAGGCGAACTATGTCGCGAGGCGTGAAGTGCTCCCCAGCGGTTTCATTGGAGCTTTCTGCAAAACGACGAATCAGTTCTTCAAACACCAGCCCCATATCATGGTTGGAGACTGCTGCGGGGCTTAGGTCAGTTTTTTGAATCCGTTGCACGATCTTGTAGAGCAGGTTGGCATCGTTGAGTTGGCCTAGGAACTCGGTAAATTTGAAGTGTTCAAAAATCTCCCGCGCATCCTTGGAAAATCCTTGCAGGTAGGACTCCAGGTTAGCCTTGATCCCCCCCTCGCCCAGCTTGGACAAATCCATTTGCGAGGTGTTGAAGAACGACAACCCACCGCTGGCGCGCAGAAGTAGTTTTTCCTGCGCTTCCTCGGAGATGTTGAGTTGCTGAACGCGTAAATGTTCCTTTAAAACCGCCGCCTTGCTAGCCTCCAACACGCATTCAAGACGGCGTAGCAGGGTGAACGGCAAAATGATTCGACCGTATTGGCTTTGTTTGAAATCCCCACGGAGTAGATCGGCCAAAGACCAGATGTAGGCGGCCAGATTGTTGGAGGCTTGCGACATGTACGGAAATCCCTGTAATGCTCGAGTCTGCAGGACCACTGGCAGCTCGGTAATGAAAATTCAGGGGCGTATTATGCTGCAACGAAAGCGTGAGGTGACCCCGGATTAGGAATTTCTGAAAACACGATCACGTGTTGTCGAGTTTTCCTACAGACATTAAAAAGCCGGCTTGTGGCCGGCTTCTCAAGGACGAGCTTGGTTTGTTTTTGGCAAACCGCACTCGCCTTTAACAGTTGCGCTCAGCGAGTGGGCGCTAATAGGGAGTGGCTTCGCGGTTTCGCGTTGCCAGGCCTTAAGGCGGGATGTGCCTTTGGGCTTGAAGATGGGCGCAGAGGATACTGATGTTCATCCCGGTTGCCCAGCGTTGAAATGCCTTGTAACCCACTTCGATCCTCCCCGTTCAGCGGAAGGGTGGCGCGTGGCGGCGTACGTTCAGGGTTGACCACCAGAATATCCAGCCCAGGATGCGTATCTGTTGTTGCTCGATCTGTTCTGCGGTGAAGAGTTCGTCGGGGTATTCGCGGTGGTTGTGGCTGCGCAGGCGCAGGCCGCCGCCGGGTAGGCGGTAGAGGTATTTCACGCGGAGCATGCCGCTGTGTTCGAGGGCGTACATCTCGCCGTCGATGACGCGGGTCTGGGCGCGGTCGACGCCGATCAGGGAGCCGTCCTGGATTTTCTCGGCCATGCTGTTGCCAATCATGGCGATGCAGATGGCGTTGTCGGGGTGGATGTTCATGCTTTGCAGCACGTGCAGTGGCAAACGGATGGTCTTCCCTGGGGCTTGGGCGATGGCCGTTTCCGATTCCTGTTCTTTCAATACCGGCAGTTCTATGTCTCCACGCGGCAGGGTCCGTCCTGGGTGGAGCGTTAGCGGTGTATCGCCGCCGTTATGTTCATTGGCGGGTTCACTCGGGTGTTTGGGGCCGTCGCCCGTGCGTAGCCAGCGAGCGTTGACGGTCAGTAGTTCAGCCACCTCTTCCAGGCGCGCCATGGGGATGCCGCGTTTGAACCAGTTGTTCACATGTTGAGGTGTGACCTTCCGGTTGGCGGCGAAGTCCGTGGCAGAGAGATGGCACTCCCGCAGGAGGGCGCGTAGTCGATCACCTGATGTATTCATGGCGATGGATTTTACGTATCTCGTGAACTTGTTTAAATAAACGAAGTGTTCAAATACGCGATGTGTGCAGTCCGGGTTGTATTGGGCTGACTACAAATCTGGTGGTGCCATGTAGGCATATTCTGTAATTATCACGTTATAAGTAAACGATGCTCAGGATATTTAGCGCGGTGCTAAAGGCGTTGGCGTCATGTTTATTGTTTAGTCGAAACGTCGAAAGGTCTGCCTATATGTTTATCTGAAAAATGATTGTTTCCACAGCGAGTCCAATGTCAGGCATCGGAAAGCGTGCTGCATCAATGCGCAGGCGGGCTTCAGGTGTGAAGAAAGGGCGTTGAGGGTCGGGAGAGCGGGGTGTTGCGAGGATTTAAACGTTGTTTGCGGAATGTCTGTTGCCAGACATCCCGCAAACGCTGAAACGGGTTATCAGCCTTTGTAGGCGGCTACCGATTTCATGATCTCGGTACGGGCGGCTTCTGCGTCGCCCCAACCTTCGATTTTTACCCACTTGCCTTTTTCGAGGTCTTTGTAGTTCTCGAAGAAGTGTTTGATTTGCTCAAGCAGCAGTGCTGGCAGATCGGTGTATTCCTTCACGTCGACGTACAACTGGGACAGCTTGTCGTGTGGCACCGCGATAACTTTGGCATCGCCGCCGCCGTCGTCGGTCATGTGCAGGATGCCCACTGGACGTGCGCGGATTACCGAACCTGGGGAAACCGGGTAAGGCGTCACGACCAACACGTCGAGGGGATCGCCGTCGTCAGCCAGAGTGTTCGGAATGAAGCCGTAGTTGGCCGGGTAGAACATCGGCGTGGCCATGAAGCGGTCAACGAACAGGCAATCGGTTTCTTTGTCGATTTCGTATTTGATCGGCGCGTGGTTGGCCGGAATTTCGATCGCGACGTAGATGTCGTTCGGCAGGTCTTTACCAGCCGGAATCTTGCTGTAGCTCATTGGGCAGTGCCCCCTTTGATTGACCAGACGGCTTTGGCTGATTACGCCAAAAAGTGGGCCGGATTATAGGCATATTCTGTTGCTGTTGCCATGCGTGGCCTTGCGCCTTTAGGCGTGTAGCCCTTTAGTGCTGAGTCTTGTACGAAGGTTCATCGCGCTGCAGTGAAATCAGTCGAGCAAGCGGATCCTGACGGTAGAAGGCCTTGAGTTGCTCGTACACTGCCGGGTAAGCCTCGGCCAGCAAATCCGGGGCGCTGAAGAAGTATTCGCTGGTCACGGCAAAGAATTCGGCGGGGTTTTCCGCTGCGTAAGGGTCGATGGCGGTTTCGAGGTGCAGGTGGCGATCCAGTTGCCGATTGAGATCGTCGTAGGCGCTTTGCATGATGCTCGCCCACTCGCTGACCCGCATGTCGCTGTGCAAGGGCGGCAGACCGTTGGCGTCGCCGTTGAGCATGTCGAGTTTGTGCGCCAGCTCATGGATAACCAGATTGTAGGCATCCCAGTCGCCACTGGATAACACGCCGGGCAACGCCAGGATCACCGGGCCTTGTTGCCAGGCTTCGCCGCTGTGTTCGCCGTCCCATTCGTGCTCGACGCCGCTTGCATCGCGATGGCGTTGCGGGCTGCGGAAGTCGTCGGGGTAAATCACCAGTTCGTGAAAACCCTGATACCAGTTCAGATCGCCCAGATTGAGCAGCGGCAGTTGGGCTTGCGCTGCAATGAACAGGCGCTGTTCGTCATTCAGCTCGACGCCGGGCAAGGTGGTGATGTGCTTGTCCTGTAAAAACAGCACGCTGTTCTCACGCAGCAGGGTTTCCTGTGCAGCGGTCAGGCCGTCGAGAATCGGCAAGTGCTGTCGCACTCGCTGCCAAAGCTCGGGTGCGACCGGATTTTTTGCCAGCGTGCGGCGGCGGCGCCATTGGCTGAACGACCACATCGTCTAGCGGGCGTCTGCTGAGCGGGCCATGCGGCTGCGGACCACACTCACAATCATCGGCAGCAGCGACAGCAGGATGATCGCCAGCACCAGCACCGACAGGTTTTTCTTGATGAATGGCACGTTGCCGAAGAAGTAGCCGAGAGTCACCAGGCCGCCAACCCACAGTACCGAACCCAGCACGCTGAAGCCCAGGAAGCGCGGGTAATGCATTTTGCCAACGCCGGCAACGAACGGCGCGAAGGTGCGAATGATTGGCAGGAAGCGCGCGAGCGTGACGGTCTTGCCGCCATGGCGCTCATAGAACTCGTGGGTGCGCTCCAGATAATCCCGACGAAAGATCTTCGACTTCGGATTGCTGAACAGGCGTTCTCCGGCGGTGCGGCCGATGATGTAGTTGGTGCTGTCGCCGAGTATTGCGGCGAACATCAGCAGCCCGCCCAGCAGCACCGGGTCCATGCCACCACCGGCTGCCACCGCACCGGCGATGAACAGCAGCGAGTCACCGGGCAGGAATGGCATTACCACCAGGCCGGTTTCGCAGAAAATCACCAGGAACAGGATCGCGTAAACCCAGGTGCCGTAGTTGGTGACCAGAAGGTCCAGGTAGACATCCAGGTGAAGAATGAGGTCGAGCGGGTTGAAGTCCATGTAGGGCGCCTGTATAGCTGACCCACGGCCGGGTCACGTGCGGAAGTAACTGCTGAGAGTGATCAGGGCGCGATTATAGAGGGAGAAACGCATGACGGGGCGAGGAGCGTCGATCTTGTCGGGCCGCGTGGCGGATTTGTATGACTGGATTTGTCCGAGTTCTGTAGGCGCCAACCTGTTGGCGAGGCGCCGGACGGTCGCGCAGCAGACACGGTCCCCTCCTACAGATGCGGCGCGGCACTCAATCCCCATTGATCGGCAGCACGTGCAGCACGTAGTTCTTGAATTCCTTGTCTTCGCGAAAGCCGATGGATTCGTAAACTTTCTGCGCAACTTCATTGTTGCTGCTGGTGGAAACCCGCATGCGGATGGCCTGGGATTCCTTGGCCATTTTTTTTGCGCTTCTCATCAAATGGTCAGCGACCAGCTGGCGGCGGGCGTCCTCGGCGACGTAGATGTCGTTGAGGATCCAGACGCGTTTGAGGGACAGCGACGAGTAGCTCGGGTAAAGCTGGCAGAAGCCCAGCAGCTTCGTGTCATCGTCGTCCGGCAGCGCAAGATAGATCACTGATTCGTCACGGCGCAGGCGCTTTTCCAGGAAGCTGCGTGAAGACTCCGGGAAAGGATGTTCGCCGTAGAATTCACGGTATTTGACGAACAACGGGCAGAGCAGGTCCAGATGATCCAGCGTGGCTTTGATAATCCGCATGGTGGCCTCAACTTCACTAAGGGCTAATGCCGGGACTGTGACGGGTTCGATCAGGTTGTTGAGCCGATGCTGCCTAACGCCTTTAGAAAGCGCAATCTAATGATTTGAATTAAAGCAGATCATGAGACCCCCTCAAAAACGCCAATGGCCTCCGAAGAGGCCATTGGCGGTCAAGCAGCCGGGTTTAGAAGAAGCCCAGCGGATTGATGTCGTAGCTCACCAGCAGGTTTTTGGTTTGCTGGTAGTGCTCAAGCGCGATTTTGTGGGTTTCGCGACCAACACCGGATTTTTTGTAGCCACCGAACGCGGCGTGCGCCGGGTACAGGTGATAGCAGTTGGTCCACACGCGACCGGCTTTGATAGCGCGGCCGACGCGGTAGGCGCGGTTGATGTCGCGAGTCCACAGACCGGCACCCAGGCCGAACTCGGTATCGTTGGCGATGGCCAGGGCTTCGGCTTCGTCCTTGAAGGTCGTGACGCTGACCACCGGACCGAAGATTTCTTCCTGGAACACACGCATCTTGTTGTTGCCTTTGAGCAAGGTCGGCTGGATGTAGTAACCAGTCGCCATGTCGCCTTCCAGTTTTTCTACCTTGCCGCCCGTCAGCAGTTCGGCGCCTTCGCCCTGAGCGATTTCCAGGTACGAAAGAATCTTGTCGAATTGCTGCTGCGAAGCCTGGGCGCCGACCATGGTTTCGGTGTCCAGCGGGTCGCCACGCTTGATCTTCAGCACCTTCTGCATCACGACTTCCATGAACTGCGGATAGATGGATTCCTGAATCAACGCACGGGATGGGCAGGTGCAGACTTCGCCCTGGTTGAAGAACGCCAGCACGATGCCTTCGGCGGCTTTGTCGATGAACTCAGGCTCGGCGCTCATGATGTCTTCGAAGAAGATGTTCGGCGATTTGCCGCCCAGTTCCACGGTGGAGGGGATGATGTTGGCGGCCGCCAGACTCATGATGTGCGAGCCAACCGGTGTCGAACCGGTGAACGCGATCTTGGCAATACGCTTGCTGCTGGCCAGCGCTTCGCCGGCTTCGCGGCCGTAGCCTTGCACGACGTTCAGAACGCCGGGCGGCAGCAGATCGCCGATCAGTTCCATCAGCACGGTGATGCCCAACGGCGTCTGTTCGGCGGGCTTGAGCACGACGCAGTTACCCGCAGCCAGGGCCGGAGCAAGTTTCCAGGCGGCCATCAGGATCGGGAAGTTCCACGGGATGATCTGACCGACCACGCCCAGCGGTTCATGGATGTGATAGGCAACTGTGTTGCCGTCGATTTCTGCTGCGCTGCCTTCCTGGGCGCGCAGTACGCCAGCGAAGTAGCGGAAGTGGTCAACGGCCAGCGGGATATCGGCGTTCAGGGTTTCGCGGACGGCCTTGCCGTTGTCCCAGGTTTCGGTGATGGCCAGGACTTCGAGGTTCTGCTCGATACGGTCGGCGATTTTCAGCAGTGCCAGGGAGCGAGCCTGCACGGAGGTCGAGCCCCAGGCTTCGGCTGCGGCATGAGCGGCATCCAGGGCTTTTTCGATGTCTTCAGCAGTGGAGCGCGGGAATTCAGCAATTGGCTTGCCGGTGACCGGCGAAGTATTGGTGAAGTATTGACCCTTGACCGGGGCGACAAACTCGCCGCCGATGAAGTTACCGTAACGCTCCTTGAAGTTGACCAGAGCGCCTTCGGTACCGGGATGTGCGTAACGCATGGTGTTATCTCCTGATTCTTGTTGTTGGGGGAGCTGCGGCGAAGCGGGGGTGACAACGCGCGGTTGCACTTGTTAAAGCGTAGAGCAAAGGGCGGGCCACCGCGTCCAAAGCACTGATTCAGAGGCTTGCGCAAGGATGAACGGCAGTTGTCGCGATCGCGCTGTGCCACCAGTGGTGCAAGGGAGCGTGACACTTTGTGCCAGTTTCGATACGTGCGACCAAAGCAAGCGGCGGCGCGATTGCAAAGGCCGGCGGGCAGGAGGATGCTGGCCGGTAACTCCCGTGGAAAACAATAAAGTGGAGAACAATAAAAAGTGCATAGCAATCATCTGACCCGGCACGCGCAACAAGTCCTGACGGTCGCCAAAGGCGAGGCGCAATTGCGCGGCCCGGGCAGCGACCCGTCCATCGTCCGTTCCTGGCTGCGCTGCCTGGACGATTACCATCTCGACCCCGCGCACGCCAACGCGCCAGTGGTGCTCGAACATGATCGCGTGCTGGAAAGCCGCCAGCGTTTGCAGCAAGTGCTGAGCGTCGCCGGTCAGGAAATGAGCAGCCTGCATCAACAGTTGGCGGACGGTCACGCCGTATTGCTGACCGATGCGCGTGGCGTGATCCTCAACTGCGTCACCGCGCCGGCCGAGCGTACGGTTTTCGAACGCGCCGGGTTGTGGCTGGGCGCTGACTGGAGCGAGGCGTGCGAAGGCACCAACGGCATCGGCACCTGCCTGGTAGAACGCCAGCCGCTGACCATTCATCGCGATGAACATTTTCGTGGCCGTCATACCGGCCTGACGTGTTCGGCCAGTCCGGTTTTCGATCCTCATGGCGACTTGCTCGCGGTTCTCGACGTGTCCTCGGCGCGCGATGATGTGTCGCGGCAAAGCCAGTTTCACACCATGGCGCTGGTCAATCTTTCGGCGAAACTCATCGAAAGCAGCTATTTCCGGCATCACTTCGAAGATCAGTGGTTACTGCGTTTTCACGTGCAATCCGAATCGGTCGGGCTGTTCAGCGAAGGCTTGCTGGCGTTCGATGGGGAAGGCCGCATCAGCGCGCTGAACCAGAGTGCCTTGAACCTGTTGGGTCTTGGGCGCAGTCAGCTGCTGGGTCAGCCGGTGGACATGTTTTTTGACTGTTCACTTAGCGAACTGCTGGGGCGCGCCAGTCCTGAGGCGCATACCAGCTGGCCGCTGCGCACCCGCGACGGTCGCGGATTCTTCGCCGCCTTGCGTGGGCAATTACCCCGCACCGCCAAAGGCCCGACGGCGCGGGTGGTGCAACCCGCGACCCAAATTGTTCCGCCCAGCGGCATTTGCCTGGGCGATGAAGCATTGCAGAACGATTTTCGCCGCGCGCTACGGGTCTTCGAGCGCGATGTACCTTTGCTGATTAATGGCGAAACCGGCTCCGGCAAGGAAGCTTTTGCCAAGGCCGTGCATCAGGCCAGCCTGCGTTCGAGCAAGACGTTTGTCGCGCTGAATTGCGCGGCGATCCCGGAAAGCCTCATCGAAAGCGAACTGTTCGGCTATCGCGGCGGCAGTTTTACTGGCGCGCGCAAGGACGGCATGCGCGGCAAACTGCAGCAGGCTGATGGCGGGACGCTATTCCTCGACGAAATCGGCGACATGCCGCTGGCCCTGCAAACCCGTTTGCTGCGGGTGCTTGAAGATCGTCTGGTGGTGCCGATTGGCGGCGAACCCCAAGCGGTGGATGTACGAATTATCAGCGCGACCCACCGGAATTTGCTGGATCGCGTATCCGATGGCAGCTTCCGCGAGGATTTGTATTACCGGCTCAATGGCCTGGAAGTGGCGTTGCCGGCCTTGCGTGAACGCAGCGACAAGTCGCAGCTGCTGGATTTTTTGCTGACACAGGAATCTGCCGGGCAACGCCTGACCATAGACGGCGAGGCGCGCCAGGCGTTATTGGGTTTCGCCTGGCCGGGTAACGTCAGGCAACTGCGCACGGTGTTGCGCACTCTGGCGGCGTTATGTGAAGAGAACCGGATTTGTTTTGACGATCTTCCGGCAGCCATTCGTCTTGGCGCTGCGCCAGTCGTGGCAGTGTCGGTGGTTGATCATCCCCTGGAAGACGCCGAGCGCAGCGCGTTGATCTCGACGCTTGAGTCCCACCGCTGGCACATGACCCACAGCGCCCGGCAGTTGGGGATTAGCCGTAATACGTTGTATCGAAAGTTGCGTAAGCATGGGATTGCGCGGTGAATGCAATGGAGAAGGTAAGGTTTTCTGTGGGAGCGAGCTTGCTCGCGAAGGTTTTGAGACATCCACAACATTTTTGCCATCTGGTCCACCGTCTTCGCAAGCAAGCTTGCTCCCACAGATTGAAGGTCCTGCGCGCACGCACCCACAAACACTAAGTGCCATTTCACCGCCCCTGAGCTAACCTGCGCGGATGTTTTAAGAGGTGGTCATGCATATTCATATCCTTGGTATTTGCGGCACTTTCATGGGTTCGCTGGCGGTGCTCGCCAAAGAGTTGGGCCATCGGGTCACGGGCTCCGACGCCAATGTCTATCCGCCGATGAGCACGCAATTGCAGGCTCAAGGCATCGAACTGACTCAGGGTTACGGCCCGGAGCAGCTCGACCCCGCACCTGATCTGGTGGTGATTGGCAACGCGCTGTCGCGGGGCAATCCGGCGGTCGAGTACGTGCTGAATAAAGGCCTGCCTTACGTGTCCGGCCCGCAATGGCTTGCCGATCACGTCTTGCAAGGTCGCTGGGTGTTGGCGGTGGCTGGCACTCACGGTAAAACCACAACCAGCAGCATGCTGGCCTGGGTGCTGGAACACGCGGGCATGAGCCCTGGTTTCCTGATCGGCGGCGTCCCGCAGAATTTCGCAGTGTCGGCCCGTCTGGGTGACACGCCGTTTTTCGTGGTGGAAGCCGACGAATATGACAGCGCGTTTTTCGACAAGCGTTCCAAGTTCGTTCATTACCGCCCGCGCACTGCGATCCTCAATAACCTTGAGTTCGATCATGCGGACATCTTCCCCGATCTTCCGGCTATCGAGCGGCAGTTCCATCACTTGGTGCGCACCATTCCAAGTGAAGGCCTGGTCATTCATCCCACCACTGAACCGGCGTTGACGCGGGTTATTCAGATGGGTTGCTGGACGCCGGTACAAACCACCGGTCAGAACGGCCAGTGGCAGGCGCGCTTGCTCAGCGAAGACGGTTCGCGTTTTGAAGTGCTTTTCGAAGGCCAGTTGCAAGGCGTGGTCGAGTGGGACATGACCGGCCAGCACAACGTGGCTAATGCGTTGGCAACCCTGGCTGCCGCGCGCCATGTGGGTGTCGTGCCGGCCATGGGCGTTGAAGCCTTGAGCGCGTTCAAAAGCGTCAAGCGGCGCATGGAGAAGGTCGCCGAAGTGCGCGGCATCACCATTTATGACGACTTCGCCCACCACCCGACCGCTATCGCCACCACCCTTGATGGCCTGCGCAAGAAAATCGGCGATGCGCCACTGATCGCGATCATCGAGCCGCGTTCCAACTCCATGAAACTCGGCGCCCACCGCGCCGGCTTGCCGGAAAGCGTGCAGCAGGCTGATCAAGTGGTGTGGTATGCCCCGGCCAATCTGGGCTGGGATCTGGCCGGCACCGCCGCGCTGTGTTCGGTGCCCGCCGTGGTGTGCGATTCCCTGGAGGGGATTATTGCCCGGGTGAAAAGCCAGGCGCAGCCCGGCACGCATATTGTGATCATGAGCAACGGCGGCTTCGGCGGCCTGCACGGCAAACTGGCCGAGGCGCTGCAATGAACGGCCCGGAACGCGTCACCGTTGCCATGACCGGCGCGTCGGGCGCGCAATATGGCCTGCGTCTGCTTGATTGTCTGGTGCGGGAAGACCGCGAGGTGCACTTCCTGATTTCCAAGGCCGCGCAGTTGGTCATGGCCACCGAGACGGATGTCTTGCTGCCGCCCAAACCGAGCATGATGCAGGCGTTCCTCACCGAATACACCGGCGCGGCAGCGGGGCAGATTCGCGTGTATGGCAAGGAAGACTGGATGTCGCCCGTGGCTTCTGGCTCGGGCTCGCCCGCCGCGATGGTCGTGGTGCCTTGCTCGACCGGGACTTTGTCGGCGATTGCCACCGGTGCCTGCAATAACCTGATCGAACGGGCTGCGGACGTAACGCTGAAGGAGCGTCGGCAGCTGATTCTGGTGCCGCGTGAAGCGCCGTTTTCCAGCATTCATCTGGAAAACATGCTCAAGCTGTCGAACCTGGGCGCGGTGATTCTTCCGGCATCGCCCGGCTTTTATCATCAGCCGCAAACCATCGATGACTTGATTGACTTCGTGGTCGCCAGAATTCTCAATCTGCTGAACATCCCGCAAGACATGCTGCCGCGTTGGGGCGAACATCATTTGAGCGCTGATGAATAAGCTGCTGCTGATTGCCCTGGCGCTGACCCTGACCGGTTGCGCCACCGCCCGCACGCTCAACGCGGCGCAACCCGGCGCGCCAGTGGTGTATGCCGGGACGCGGCTGGATTTGTATGCGATGCAGGGCGGTTGTTGCGCGATGGATCGTTTCGGAGCCGAAGCACCAAGCTATCCGGGCCTGGACCTGCCCGGCAGCGCAGTGCTCGATACCTTGCTGCTGCCGTTGTCGCTGCTCACCGCGTTGGGCGTTGGGTTTCAGGCGACGGGTGGGCTGTAGGCGGCTTCCCTGGATATTGTGGGAGCAAGCTTGCTTGCGAAGGCATTTCCAAGGCCACCACAACGGGGTTGGATGTATGGATGTCTTCGCGAGCAAGCTCGCTCCCACAAGGTAATTAGCGTTTCGCGTTACTTCCCCAACTTGCGCAACTCATCCGACTCCACAACCCGCTCACCGGATTGTTCTTCCAGCGCCAAACGCCATAGCGCTCGAGCCAGGCTGCAGGCCTCGATGGCGCCGTATTTTCCGGGGATCAGCTTGGCGATGGGCGCGGCGAGCTGTTCGGCCAGACGCGTTTCATTGCGATTACCCACCAGCAGCGAAGGGCGGGCGATGGTCAGTTGCGGCCAGTCCTGCGCCTTGAGCGCCTGCTCCATTTCACCCTTGGTGCGGGTGTAGAACACGCTGGAGCCTGGGTCGGCGTTGATCGCACTGATCACCACCAAATGCCGCGCGCCCATTTCACGGGCGCGTTTGCCGAAAGCCACCACCATATCCAGATCAATGGCGCGAAACGCTTCCTGTGAACCGGCCTGCTTAATGGTGCTGCCCAGGCAGCAAAAGGCGATGTCAACCTGGCCGCTCAGGGTCGGCAGCAGACTCGTCAACTCACCCACGGGATTTTCCAGTCGCGGATGTACGGCCAGCGGCCGGCGGGTTGGGGCCAGCACGCGGCTGACCGTGGGTTCATTGAGCAGGCGATCCAGCAAGTGTTCGCCAGTCAGGCCGGTGGCACCGGCGAGCAGGATGTGTTGTGGCGTCAAGTACATAAATTCCTCCCTTGATTGACGACAGCTTAGTGGCTGCCGACGGTCTTCGCTTCCTTGCGAGTCGATACCGTATTGAGTGCACGTTCCGCCTGGCTCTTGCGCAGCAGATTCCAGTGCGCGATGACGCCTTTGGGCGCCCACATCTGCGGTTCCGAAGCGTCGAAATTGTCAGCGATTTCCCGCTCGGCGACGGTATCTTTGGCCGCGTTGAACGCTTGCTGCAGGTCGTCGGTTGCAACCAGCGCCTTGGCAAACAGCGCGTCACCGAAGTAAGTGAAGTCCGCTTCTTCCGAGCAGCCGAAGGAAACCCGGTCTTCTCGGGAGGCAGTAATTACCAACGTGCGCTCGTCTTTCAGGGCCGGAATGAAGCCGCCCGAATAACACGCCGAAATCACCACGACCTTGTCACGGTTTTTCAAAGGTGCCATGACGGCAGCCAGTTCGTCTGCGGGCAAATCGGCCAGTTCGATACGCGGTTGATCCAGAACCAGCTCGTGGTCCTGGGTGCCGTGGCTGGTCAGGTAAATGAACACCAGGTCTTCCGGGCCGCTGCGTTGCGCGAGGGTGCGCATGGCGCGGCTGATGTTTTCCCGGGTCGCCAACGGCCGGTCGATCATGTGGTCGCGATGGTTGACCAGACTGATCTGGCCGTAAGCGCCGAATCGCGAGGCCAGCAGGTTGCTGACAAAATCGGCCTCGCGCAGAAATACGCTTTGCTTGCCGTCGCCGCCCACCACCAGGGTGAACAGCTCCACGGCCGGGGTTGAAACAGGCACGGCGGCCAAGGCTTTGTCCAGCAACGGGCCTTGGGCGAGCATGCCGACTTCCAGTGAGTCAGGCAAAAGTTTGCCCTGAGCGTCACGCACGCGCTGGCTGTTCACCCAGAAACCGCTCTGCACCGTGCCTTGCGCAGAGGTCAGGACGCCTTGGCCCTGATAAGTATCATCGGCAAACTCGCCCACGTAAGTGCTGCCATCGACCAGTCGCAGACGACCTTGCCCGGAGAATTTCCAACCGCCGAATTCGCCGACATAGTGGCTGCCATCAGCGCCGATCAACTCTCCTCGGCCGTTGAGCGCGCCGTCCTTGAACATCCCGACCCACACGTCGCCGTCGCTGTTTTCATAGCGGCCGTGACCGTTGAGCTGGTTGTTGATGAAGCCGCCAACGTATTGATCGCCATCGGCGCTGTTGAAGCTGCCGACGCCTTGCAGCTGACCATTGACGAAGTTGCCGCTGAATTGATTGCCGCTGGCGTCGCTGCGCTGACCTTCGCCATTGGGTTTGCCACGAGAGAACTGGCCCTGATACTGGCTACCGTCATCGAGTTCGAGGCGACCGAGGCCGTCATACTGGTCAGCCTTGAATGCGCCGCGATAGGTCAGGCCTTTCTCTTTGAGCGTGCCTTCGCCTTCACGGCGGCCCAGCTTGAAGCCGCCGACATAGCTGCCGCCGCTGGTGGTCAGCGTGCCGTGCCCATCGAACAGGCCATTGGCGAAGCCGCCTTTATAGACGTCGCCGTTGCTCGCGTGCCATTCGCCCTGGCCGTGCCACTGGCCATTCTGGAATTGCCCGGCGTACCAGCTGCCATTGGGGTAATCGATTCGTCCCTGGCCTTGCAGCAAACCGTTGACCACATCGCCGCGATAGCGTCCGCCGTCCGGCAGGCGTGCGTCGGGTGGGGACAGCGGTTCGCCGTCACCGCAGGCAGCGATTAGGAGTGACAGAGCCAATGGAACAAGCGCGCGCATGGTAGATCCCGAAAAATTAAAGCCAGGCGAGTTTCGAATGTGCCCGAGCGGGCGCCATCGCACAGCCGGTGGGAGTATGCCGCAGCCAGGAAGAGAGACGAAACAGTCTGTAACGACTGTTTCGTGATTTAACAGTGTTACACGAAGCACATGGACAAGGGTTCAGCGATGAACGCTGGCTTCTCCTGGCCCTCGATCTCCAGTGTGGCCGTGGCTTTGAGCAGCCACTGCCCCGGTTTTTTCTCGGTCACCTCGGTCAGTTCAACTTTTAGACGAACGCGCGAGTCGACCTTCACTGGCTGGATAAAACGCACGCTGTCCAGGCCATAGTTAATTGCCATCTTCAAGCCTTCGGGCATCACCAGCAGGTTTTCCATCAGCTTGGGGATCAGCGACAACGACAGAAAACCGTGGGCGATGGTCCCGCCGAACGGCGTCTGGGCGGCTTTGACCGGGTCCACGTGAATGAACTGAAAATCACCTGTGGCTTCGGCGAACAGGTTGATGCGCTCCTGATCAATGGTCAGCCATTCGGAATATCCCAGCTCCTTGCCGACATAATTCTTGAGCTCGGTAACAGGTACAAACGGCATAGGCACTCTCCTTGTCTTCGTCGTTTTCTTTTTTGTATTACTGCTTTTTCATCTTTTTGCGTAGGATTTTGCCTTCGCAGGTGAAATCCAAGATCAGCAGAGGGTTGAGGATTGGTCAAGGGATGGTTAGCCAAGTGCGGCTTTGCGAATGCCGATCCATAGCCATCATGGCTGCGTGCCTATAATGTCGCCGCCGATTTGCTGGAGCTTTTTATGTTGTTACGGGGTTTGACCTGGCTGGTGCTGTTCCAATTGCTCGGCACTGCGCTCAATCATTTGTTCTTGTCGATACTGCCCGGGCCGATTATCGGGTTGGTGTTGATGCTGGTGTATCTCATGGTGCGCGGCGAGGTCAGCGAGCCGATCAGCCTGGCGGCCAGCAGTCTGCTGCGCTATCTGCCGTTGCTGCTGGTGCCGCCCGCCGTGGGCGTGATGGTCTACGCCGCGGCCATTGCCGAGGATTTCTGGGCCATCGTTGGCTCGCTGGTGTTGTCGCTGATGATTGCCCTGACGTTCGCCGGATGGCTGATGCAGAAACTCATCGACCGTCAGGCGCGCCGCCAGGAGCCATCATGAGTCTCGACTGGCACGGCGCCGCGATGTCGGTGATTCATCATCCGTTGTTCGGCATCGCTATTACCCTTGGCGCTTATCAGCTGGTGCTGGCTGGCTACGAGAAAACCCGCTGGGTGTTTTTGCAGCCGGTGCTGGTGTCGATGCTGGTGGTCATTGGCGTTTTGCTCAGTTGTGGCCTGAGCTACGCCGAATATCGCAAGAGCACGGAAATCCTCAGCATTCTGCTCGGCCCGGCGACGGTGGCGCTGGCGGTGCCGCTTTTTCTGAATTTGCGCAGGATTCGACAGTTGTTGTGGCCGACTTTAACTACGCTGGTAGTGGGCGGCGTCTTCGCCACCGGGCTGTGCGTGCTGCTGGGCTGGCTGTTTGGCGCCGATCACATGATTCTGATGACCATGGCGCCCAAGTCGGTGACTTCGCCCATCGCCATGCTGGTCGCCGAGCAGATCGGCGGTGTGGCGGCGCTGGCGGCGGTGTTCGTGTTGATTACTGGCGTGATCGGGGCAATATTCGGTCCCGGTCTGCTGACCCTGGCCGGTGTGCAAAACCCCGCTGCCCGAGGGATGGCGCTGGGCCTTACTGCCCACGCGGTGGGTACCTCGGCGGCGTTGCAGGAAGGTGAGGAGTGCGGCGCATTTGCTGCACTGGCAATGAGTCTGATGGGTGTCGCGACTGCGTTGTTCTTGCCGCTCGCGGTGTCTTTGGTCGTTTAAAGGTGCTCTGGTATGACGTTGCCGCTTTTTCCACTTAACGCTGTGCTGTTTCCGGGTTGCGTGCTTGATCTGCAACTGTTCGAAGCGCGCTATCTGGACATGATCAGCCGCTGCATGAAACAAGGCGAAGGCTTTGGCGTGGTGTGCATCACCGAAGGTAAAGAAGTCGGTGAGGTACCGGCGGGTTATTCACTGATCGGCTGCGAGGCATTGGTGCGTGACTTCCAGCAACAGGACAATGGCCTGCTGGGTATTCGCGTGGAGGGCGGGCGGCGTTTTCGCGTGCTCAGCACCGAGACCCAGCGCGACCAATTGCTGCTCGCCCAGGTGCAATGGCTGGACGAGCCGCAAGAGCGGCCATTACAGGAAGAAGATGCCGATCTGGTCGCCTTGCTCGCCGCCCTGGCCGAGCATCCGATGGTGGCTGCGCTGAACATGGGCCTGACCGCCAGCGGCCAGCAGTCACTGGCCAATCAGTTGGCGTATCTGCTGCCGTTCACCGAGGAAGACAAGATCGAGTTGCTGGAAATCGATGACGCCGAAGAGCGTCTCGATGCGATCCAGGATCTGCTCGATGAAATGCAAGGCGATCTGCAGGCCTGAGCGGCCGGCCTGCGTTGGGCATCAATACTGATAGCGCAAGATCGCATGGGGCAGCGAATGCAAGGCAAAGGCGCTGAACAGCGCGACCAGCGCCGGCAGGATCAGCCACCAGACCCGCACCGGCAGGGCGTTCAACGACGTGTCGCGCTGGACGAAGGCCAGGCTGGCGGCGCACACGCAGAACGCCAGCATCATCCCGGCCAGTACGTCCGTCGGCCAGTGCACGCCCAGATACACCCGTGACATGGCAATCGACAGCGCCGGTATGCCGCCCAACAACAGCCAGGTCAGGCGCAAGCGCACCGGTTGCCCGCGACCAGCCAGCACCGCCAGGGTCATGAACAAGCCAAACGCCGCCGAACTGTGACCGCTGGGCATGCTGTAAGTGGTGAGGGGTTCGAGCAGCACTTCCGGGCGGGCGCGGGCGAAGATGTATTTCATGCTGCCATTGACGATGGCGCAACCCAGGGTCGTGGCCCCGGCAAACAGGGCATGACGCCATTGTCTGGTGATCAGCAGCAGGGCCAGCAACAGCGCAGCGGCAAAAAACTGCGTGCGGAAATCTCCCAGCCCGGTCACGACGATCACAAAGTCATCGACTGCGGCGCTGCGATGTTCTTGCACCAGGGTCATCAGCCCGTTATCGAACCGGGTCAGGTACGGCCAGCCGAGAAACAGGCCGCCCAACATGATCCCGGCGACCACCGCAATGACCTTGGTGGCGTAACGCTTGGCGCGCAGACTGCTTTGCACAGCCACGGCGAGCAGCACGGCCATGCCGCCACCGACCACCGCTGCCTGCGGCCAGAAACCTTCCGGCAACGGCAGACGAACCGCCGCACCTGCGGCCCAACCCGGCAGCAGGTAGACAATCGACCATCCCGCCGCCGCGATGACGCTGACCGCGGCGAAGCGCGGGAATGGCATGTCGAACATGCCGGCCACCATCGGCAGCATGGGCCGTAGCGGACCGATGAAGCGCCCGACCAGCAAGCTGGCAATGCCGTAGCGCTGAAAGTAAGTCTCGGCGCCGCCGATCCATTCGGGGTGATGGCGCAGGCCCGGCAGGCGGCGGATGTTTTGGTGAAACTTGCGGCCCAGGAAATAAGAAATCGCATCGCCCAGCAATCCGCCGACAAACCCCAGCAGCAAGACTTCACCCAGCGGCAGCACGCCGCTACCCGCCAAAGCGGCGACGGCAAACAGCAAAACCGTGCCGGGCACGATGATCCCGGCGATGGCCAGACACTCGATAAATGCCACCACGAAAATGGCCACGCTCAGCCACGAAGGGTTTGCCGCCAGCCAACCGGTGATGCTATCGAGCCATGGCCCCATGGGTCATTTTCCTTGATCGATTAAAAAGTAGTCGCGGCCTTCGACCTGACCACGGCGCAGCGGGTTCCGCGTACAGAAGCGAGCGTATTGAGCGTCGACGAAGCGGTACAGAAGATGTTCGTCACGGCCGGTCGGGATGCCCAGGCGTGTGGTCTGAATAATCTGACGCGGGTTCTGGTTTACGTCCTCGACCAGCAGTTGCTCGGGATCGAAGCGCCTGGCGTCCCACATCGGCACTTTCAGGCCCAGCGCCTTGCACAGCAGGGTCTGGCCGGAACACAGCCGTTCGGCTGGGCGGATCGCGCCGCTGGCGTCCGGGTTATTCAATTGCATTTGCGCAAGGCTGTTGGCGTCCGATACGTCGTCGACCCATGGGAAGGCGGATTTGATCAGCACTGCATTGCCCGGGCCTTCGGCACTGAAGTTCAGTGAGTCGCCGCCCCGGGCGTAATACATATAGATGTGACCACCGTCGAGAAACAGTGCTTTGCGCTTCTCGGTGTAGCCCAGCGACGCGTGACTGCCTTTCTCGGCGCAGTAATAGGCTTCGGTCTCGATAATCCGCGCCGCCAGCCAGAGTTTGCCGACCTTATGTCGAATCACCTTGCCCAACAGCGCTCGGGCCAGCACTTGTGCGTCGCGATGGAAAAAACTGTCGGGAAGGGCGTCAGGCATGGGGACACATGAAGTGGCGGCGGGTGGGCGGTGATGATAGCAACCTCAGTCTTAATTGGAGCTGAATAGTGCAGAGTTAGATATCCTCCGGCCTCGCTCCAACGGATCGCATCAAGGGCAATCGGCCCAGAATTGATCCACCACCCCTCGTTTTTGCACTGTTCTCGACCATCCGCCTGTCACCGCTGTCGTTAGCGGCGCTTGACAGCTATAATCGGCCGCTTTCCTCTATGCCAAGACCTCTGAGACCATGACTGAGTCTGTTCTTGACTACATGACCCGCCTGGGTCAAGCCGCCCGCGAAGCTTCGCGAGTGATCGGCCGTGCCAGCACTGCGCAGAAAAACCGCGCGCTATTGGCCACCGCTGCCGCTCTGGATGACGCCCGCGCTCAATTGTCTGCTGCCAATGACATGGACCTGGCCGCCGGCCGCGCCAATGGTCTTGAGCCGGCAATGCTTGAGCGTCTGGCCCTGACCCCCGCACGGATCGACAGCATGATCGTCGGGTTGCGTCAGGTAGCGAACCTTCCGGACCCGATCGGCGCGATCCGCGACATGAGCTTTCGCCCGTCCGGTATTCAGGTGGGCAAGATGCGCGTGCCGCTGGGCGTGGTCGGGATCATCTACGAGTCGCGGCCCAACGTGACCATCGATGCCGCGAGCCTGTGCCTGAAGTCTGGCAACGCGACCATCCTGCGCGGGGGTTCCGAGGCGATTCATTCGAACCAGGCGATTGCCGCCTGCATCCAGCGCGGCCTGGCCGAAGCCGGTTTGCCGGCTGCCGTCGTTCAGGTAGTGGAAACCACAGACCGCGCCGCCGTCGGTGCGTTGATCACCATGCCCGAGTTCGTCGACGTCATCGTGCCGCGTGGCGGCAAAGGCTTGATCGAACGCGTCAGCCGTGACGCACGGGTGCCGGTCATCAAGCATCTGGACGGCATTTGCCACGTGTATGTCAGCGCTCATGCGGATTTGCCGAAAGCTCAGCGCATTGCGTTCAACGCCAAGACTTATCGTTACGGGATATGTGGCGCCATGGAAACCCTGCTGGTCGATCAGACCATCGCAGCCGAGTTCCTGCCGCAGATGGCTGCCCAGTTCCGCGAAAAAGGCGTTGAACTGCGTGGTTGCGAGCGTACCCGCGAGTTGATCGAGGCGAACGTTGCCACCGAAGAAGACTGGAATACCGAGTACCTGGCAGCGATTCTGTCGATCCGGATCGTGACCGGGCTGGATCAGGCCATCGAACACATCAATCACTATGGCTCGCATCACAGCGATGCCATCGTCTCCGATCATCAGGGACAAGTGCGGCGCTTCATGGCCGAAGTCGACTCCAGTTCGGTGATGGTCAACGCACCGACCAGCTTCGCTGATGGCTTCGAATACGGATTGGGTGCCGAGATCGGCATTTCTACTGATAAGCTGCACGCCCGCGGTCCGGTCGGTCTCGAAGGTCTGACCTGCGAGAAGTACATCGTGATCGGTGATGGCCAGCTGCGTGGACAGGAGCCAGCCTGACTTGAGCGAGCCTGAACGGCACGCCGCTGCGCTTATGCCCAAACGCATCGGGATTCTGGGTGGCACCTTTGACCCCGTGCACATCGGTCATTTGCGCGGTGCGCTGGAAGTCGCCGCGTTGCTTGAACTGGATGAGTTACGCCTGACGCCCAGCGCCCGGCCGCCTCATCGCGATACGCCGAGTGTGTCTGCGCAGGATCGTCTGGCGATGGTCGAATGCGCGGTTGTCGGCGTGCCGCCCTTGACGGTGGATGACCGCGAGTTGAAGCGGGACAAGCCGTCCTACACCATTGATACGCTGGAATCGACGCGGGCCGAGCTGGCCGCGCAGGACCAGTTATTCCTGTTGCTGGGTTGGGATGCCTTTTGTGGGCTGCCAACCTGGCATCGTTGGGATGAACTGTTGGAGCACTGCCATATCGTGGTGCTGCAGCGCCCGGACGCGGACAGCGAGTCGCCGGATGCCATGCGCAATCTGCTGGCGGCACGCGCAGTCAGCGATCCGAAGGCCCTGAAAGGGCCGGGCGGACACATTACATTCGTCTGGCAGACACCGTTATCCGTGTCTGCCACCCAGATCCGCCAACTGCTGGCCAGCGGGAAGTCGGTACGTTATCTGGTGCCAGACGCGGTACTGGCCTATATCGAAGCGCACGGGCTGTACCATGCGCCGAAAAACTGAGGGAACGCCCCACAACAGCTTTAATCGATAAGCGTTTTGGCGTTTCCACACATACGAGCAAATTGAGTTTTTTATGACAAAGCAAAAAATGAGCAGTGAAGAAGTCGTCCAGATTGCAATTGCAGCGCTGGAAGACGTCAAAGGCACCGACATTCAAACCATCGATGTACGCGACAAAACCAGCATCGCCGACTACATGCTGATCTGCACCGGTACTTCCAACCGTCAGTTGAACGCACTGGTTGATAGCGTGCGTGACAAGGTCAAGGCTGCCGGCCTGAAATCGCTGAGCGAAGAAGGCAAGGGCGACAGCGACTGGGTGCTGCTGGACCTGGGTGACGTCATCGTTCACGTGATGACCGCCAATGCCCGTCAGTTCTATGACCTTGAGCGTCTGTGGCAGGGTGCTGAGCAAAGCCGTGCGGCGGATGCCAAGCACCACAGCCCTGAAGTTGGCCATGAGCATTTCAACAAGCTCAACAAAGACCAGCAGTAAGAGGTCGTTGTGCGTCTGCGTCTGATCGCGGTCGGTTCGCGCATGCCCAAGTGGGTGGAGGAAGGTTGGCACGAGTATGCCAAGCGTCTGCCATCCGAACTGGCGCTCGATCTGGTGGAGATTCCGCTCAATACCCGTGGCAAGAATGCCGACGTGGCGCGCTTCATCCGTCAGGAAGGCGAAGCCATGCTGGCCAAAGTGCAGCCGGGCGAGCGGATCGTGACCCTTGAGGTCCACGGCAAACCCTGGAGCACCGAGCAACTGGCGGTTGAGCTTGAGCGCTGGCGTCTGGACTCGCGTACTGTGAACTTCATGGTCGGCGGGCCCGAAGGGCTGGCGCCGGAAGTCTGCGCGCGCAGTGATCAGCGCTGGTCATTGTCGCCGCTGACCCTGCCGCATCCGCTGGTGCGCATCCTGATTGGCGAGCAGATCTACCGCGCCTGGACAGTTCTGTCCGGGCACCCTTATCACAAATAGCACTGCGCCCTAATGTCTCAGCCGATCCGCCTAAAAGACCATGAGAAAGACGCACGTCTGGTGCGCGGCCGGGTCGTGGTCGGAGCTGTGGCTGTCGTAGTGCTGATTTGCGTGCTGGTGGCGCGGCTGTATTTCCTGCAGGTCATCCAGTACGAGTATCACTCGACCCTGTCGGAAAACAACCGGGTTCATGTCCAGCCGATCCCTCCCAGCCGGGGCTTGATCTTTGACCGCAATGGCGTGGTGGTGGCCGATAACCGGCCCAGTTTCAGCCTGAGCATGACCCGCGAGCGTTCCGGCGACTGGTCCCAGGTGCTCGATACCATCGTCGAAGTGCTGGAGCTGACGCCGGACGACCGTTCCATTTTCGAAAAACGCATGAAGCAAGGGCGACGGCCGTTTGAGCCGGTGCCGATTCTGTTTGAGCTCACCGAAGAACAAATTGCCAGAGTGGCCGTCAACCAGTTCCGCCTTCCGGGCGTTGAAGTGGTGGCGCAGCTGGTGCGGCATTATCCCGAGGGGTCGCATTTTGCGCACTCGGTGGGTTACATGGGCCGGATCAACGAGAAAGAGCTGAAAAGCCTCGATCCCGTGGCCTATAGCGGCACCCATCACATTGGCAAGACTGGCATCGAGCGTTTCTACGAACCCGAACTGCATGGTCAGGTCGGCTACGAAGAAGTCGAAACCAATGCCCGGGGTCGTGTGTTGCGTGTCCTCAAACGGACCGATCCGGTGCCGGGCAAGGACATCGTGCTCAGCCTCGACATAAAACTGCAGCAAGCCGCAGAAGCGGCGCTGGGCGGGCGTCGCGGCGCAATCGTCGCCCTCGACCCAGCGACGGGCGAAGTCCTGGCGATGGTCAGTGCGCCGAGTTTCGACCCGAACCTGTTCGTGACCGGTATCAGCTTCAAGGCCTACGCTGAACTGCGCGATTCGATTGATAGACCGCTGTTCAACCGAGTTCTGCGCGGCCTGTATCCGCCAGGATCGACCATCAAACCCGCCGTGGCGATTGCCGGTTTGGACTCCGGTGTGGTGACCGCTTCGACACGGGTCTTCGACCCCGGCTTCTATCAGCTGCCCAATTACGATCACAAATACCGCAACTGGAACCGTACCGGCGATGGCTGGGTCGATCTGGACACCGCGATCATGCGCTCCAATGACACCTATTTTTACGATTTGGCGCACAAGATCGGCATCGACCGACTGGCCACGTATATGAACAAGTTCGGCATCGGCCAAAAAGTGTCGCTGGACATGTTCGAAGAGTCTCCTGGCCTGATGCCATCCCGGGACTGGAAGCGCGCGACCCGCCGCCAGGCCTGGTTCCCTGGCGAGACCTTGATCCTCGGGATCGGTCAGGGCTACATGCAGGCCACGCCGTTGCAACTGGCCCAGGCCACTGCGCTGGTGGCCAACAAGGGCAAGTGGAATCGTCCGCATCTGGCCAAAACCATCGAAGGCCAGCCGCCTGTTGATGAAAACCCGATGCCGGACATCGTGCTGCGCGATCCGTCGGATTGGGCCAAGGTCAACCATGGCATGCAGCAGGTCATGCACGGTGCGCGCGGCACGGCCCGCAAGGCGGCGATTGGCGCGCAGTACCGGATTGCCGGGAAAAGCGGTACCGCCCAGGTCGTGGCGATCAAGCAAGGCGAAAAATATGACCGCTCCAAGGTTCAAGAGCGCCATCGAGACCACGCCTTGTTCGTAGGTTTCGCGCCAGCCGACAACCCGAAGATCGTGGTCGCCGTCATGGTGGAGAACGGCGAGTCGGGTTCCGGCGTCGCTGCTCCCGTGGTTCGTCAGGTCATGGACGCCTGGCTGCTCAATCCCGACGGCACGCTCAAGCCTGAGTACGCCGGCCTAACACCTGTGGAGACTGCGGCCAGTGCCCGTGAAGAGTAATTTCGACCGCATTCTGTCCAGTGAAGATGTGATGCGCCGCCGCGCCACCTTCCTGCAGCGCATTCATATCGACGGGCCGCTGCTGATTCTGTTGCTGACATTGGCAGCCGGTAGCCTGTTCGTGCTGTATTCGGCCAGCGGCAAGAACTGGGATTTGCTGATCAAGCAGGCCAGTTCGTTTGGCATCGGCCTGGTGGCGATGGTCATTATCGCCCAGCTTGAACCGCGCTTCCTGGCGCGCTGGGTGCCGGTGCTCTATGTGCTGGGCGTGCTGCTGCTGGTGGTGGTGGATGTGATGGGTCATAACGCTATGGGCGCGACTCGCTGGATTAACATACCCGGCGTGATCCGTTTCCAGCCTTCGGAATTCCTCAAGATCATCATGCCGACGACCATCGCCTGGTATTTGTCGAAACGCACGCTGCCGCCCCATCTCAAACATGTAGCGGTCAGCCTGGCGCTGATCGGCATTCCATTCGTCCTCATCGTTCGCCAGCCGGACCTGGGCACCTCGCTGTTGATTCTGGCCTCTGGGACCTTCGTGTTGTTCATGGCCGGGTTGCGCTGGCGCTGGATCATCAGCGTGGTTGCTGCTGCCGTGCCGGTCGCGGTGGCGATGTGGTTCTTCATCATGCACGACTACCAGAAGCAGCGAATCCTGACGTTCCTTGATCCGGAGAGCGATCCGCTGGGCACCGGATGGAACATCATTCAGTCCAAGGCGGCCATCGGTTCGGGCGGCGTGTTTGGCAAGGGTTGGCTGCTGGGCACCCAGTCGCACCTGGATTTCCTGCCGGAAAGCCACACTGACTTCATTATTGCGGTATTGGGTGAAGAGTTCGGTCTGGTGGGGATTTGCGCGCTGCTGCTGATTTATCTGCTATTGATCGGGCGCGGCCTGGTGATCACCGCTCAGGCCCAGACTTTGTTCGGCAAATTGCTCGCGGGCAGCCTGACAATGACATTTTTTGTTTACGTTTTCGTCAACATCGGTATGGTCAGTGGCCTGCTGCCAGTTGTGGGCGTGCCGCTGCCCTTCATTAGTTACGGCGGAACTTCGCTGGTAACCCTACTGTCAGCGTTTGGGGTTTTGATGTCGATTCACACACATCGTAAGTGGATCGCACAGGTTTGATTAAGGTGAAGAATTCCATGCAAGTAGTGCGTAACTGGGCTCGATATGCTCCGTTGGTCGGCCTGGTTGGTATCCTTGGATCTGTTCAAGAGGCATTGGCAGGGGATTACGAAGGCTCGCCACAGGTTGCCGAGTTTGTCGCACAGATGACTCGCGATTACGGCTTCGCCGGCGAGCAGTTGATTGACGTGTTTCGTGAAGTGGAGCGCAAGCAGTCGATCCTCGATGCTATTTCCCGGCCGGCCGAGCGGGTCAAGCAATGGAAGGAGTATCGTCCGATGTTCATCACTGACGCGCGCATCGCGCGAGGTGTGGACTTCTGGCGTCAGCACGAGGCCGCGCTGGCCCGTGCCGAGCAGGAATACGGCGTTCCGGCCCAGGTCATCGTGTCGATTATTGGCGTCGAGACGTTTTTCGGGCGCAATACCGGCAATTACCGGGTCATCGACGCCCTGTCTACGCTAGGCTTTGACTATCCGCCGCGTGCCGATTTCTTTCGCAAGGAGCTGCGCGAGTTTCTGTTGCTGGCCCGCGAACAGCAGGTCGATCCGCTGACGCTCAAGGGCTCCTATGCAGGTGCCATGGGTTTGCCGCAGTTCATGCCGAGCAGTTTTCGCGCGTATGCAGTGGATTTCGACGGCGACGGCCACATCAATATCTGGACCGATCCGGACGACGCCATCGGCAGCGTGGCCAGCTACTTCAAGCGCCATGGCTGGGTCGCTGGCGAGCAGGTGGTCAGCCTTGCCAATGTGCGCGGCGACCGGGTTGACGAAGGATTGAGTCCGGGCATTGATCCGGTTAAGACCGTTGGGGAGTTGCGAGCGTTGGGTTGGGCGAGTCATGATGCGCTGCGCGATGACCTGCCGGTAACCGCCTTTCGCCTTGAGGGCGAAAAGGGGCCGGAATACTGGATGGGTCTGAATAATTTTTATGCAATCACGCGTTATAACCGCAGCGTGATGTACGCCATGACCGTGCATCAGCTGTCTGAATTATTGGTTCAAGCTCGAGGCGTCAAGTAATGCCGGCAATGCCGATTCGCACACCGCTGAAGTTGTTGTCCTACGCTGCGCTCGCGTTGCTGGTGGTGAGTTGTTCATCCAATACCGGCCGCTCGCCACAAAAAGGCGGCGCAGCAGTGCGTGCCATGCCCGGCCTGGATATCAACCGGGCACACAAGGACGGCGCGCCGTGGTGGGATGTCGACGTGTCGCGCATTCCCGACGCCACGCCAACCCTGCATAACGGGCCTTATAAAGCCAACCCGTACACCGTGCTGGGCAAGACCTATTTCCCGCTCAACGATTCCCGGCGCTACGTTGCTTCGGGCACGGCGTCCTGGTACGGCACCAAATTCCATGGCCAGAATACGGCCAACGGCGAAGTGTATGACCTGTACGGGATGAGCGCGGCGCACAAGACCTTGCCGCTGCCGAGCTATGTGCGGGTGACCAATCTGGACAATAACCGCACGGTAATCCTGCGGGTCAATGATCGCGGGCCGTTCTACTCCGACCGGATCATTGACTTGTCCTATGCCGCAGCCAAGAAGCTCGGTTATGCCGAAACCGGCACGGCGCGGGTCAAGGTCGAAGGTATCGATCCTCAAGAGTGGCTGGCGCAGAACGGCCGCCCGGCACCGCTGTTGCCGAATCAGCCGCAGGTTATCGCCCAGGCCACGCCGCCTGCGTTGACGGTTTCCGCAGGAACCATCGAACAGTACACACCGCCGCCGCAGCAGCACGCGGCACCGGCCGTCCCGTTGCAGGTCGACGCAAAAAAAAACGCTTCCGGACAAGCGTCTGGGCTATTTCTCCAGGTGGGAGCCTTCGCCAATCCGGACGCTGCGGAACTCCTGAGGTCGAAGCTCAGCGGAATGGTCCGGGCACCGGTTTTCGTCAGTTCGATCGCACGCAATCAGCAAACGCTGTATCGGGTGCGGATGGGGCCGATCGACACGCAGGGTGAAGCCCAGCAATTACAGAACAGCGTCAGGTCAGCCAATCTTGGTCAGCCTAGCGTCGTGACATCAGATCAATAGTCGGTGCGGTTTCGGAGTGATCCGAGGCTGATCGACTGGCGGTTTCCGGAGACGCGCATTTGCCGGCAGAGCATGCGTTTCCGGCAACTGTATGCAAGTTTGTCTGTCGAACAGACGACCTTGTTTGCCAGGATCAGAGCCTGGCGTAGCAGGTCGTGAAAAGTGTTTTCGCTTTCACCGCCTGATCAGCTTTGCCCGTGAGGGCATGTTTGCCCATTAGCAATTTCGAGAGACGGATGAACATCACCACCTTTGCAAAACGCTTGTGCCTGCTTGTACCGCTGATCATCACGCCTGCCGCCTGGGCGGTTGAACAGATGACACCCGCCGCGCCGCAACTGGCTGCCAAGGCCTATGTGCTGATGGACGCCACCAGCGGCAACGTTCTGGTCGAGAACAACGGCGACCAGCGTCTGGCCCCGGCGAGCCTGACCAAACTGATGACGGCGTACATCGCCACCCTGGAAATTCGTCGCGGTCAGATCGGCGAGAACGATCCGGTTACCGTCAGCGAGAACGCCTGGCGTACCGGCGGTTCGCGGATGTTCATCAAGGTCGGCACCCAGGTCACGGTCAGCGACCTGCTGCACGGCATCATCATTCAGTCGGGTAACGACGCCAGTGTTGCGCTTTCCGAGCACATCGCCGGCAGCGAAGACGCATTCGCTGACATGATGAACAAGACTGCCGCCGATCTGGGCATGACCAACAGTCACTTCATGAACCCGACTGGCCTGCCGAACCCGGAGCATTACTCTTCGGCGCACGACATGGCGACTCTGGCTCGGGCGATCATTCATGAAGATCCGGCTCACTACGCGATCTACTCGCAGAAAGAGTTCTTCTGGAACGGCATCAAGCAGCCTAACCGCAACCTGCTGCTGTGGCGCGACAAGACTGTCGATGGCCTGAAAACCGGTCACACCGATGAAGCAGGTTACTGCATGGTGTCTTCGGCAGTGCGTGATGGCATGCGTTTGATCGCGGTGGTGTTCGGCACCAACAGCGAACAGGCTCGTGCGGCTGAAACCCAGAAGCTGCTTACCTACGGTTTCCGTTTCTTCGAAACCCAGAACTTCTATCAGAAAGGCACCGAGCTGGCCCAGGCTCCGGTCTGGAAAGGCGCAGAGCATCAAGTCAAGGCTGGACTGGCTGAAGACCTGAGCATGACCATGCCTAAAGGCGAGATGAAAAAGCTCACCGCCAGCATGACCATGAACCCGCAACTGGTTGCGCCAATCGCCAAGGGCGACGTAATCGGTAAAGTTGAAGTGAAAATGGAAGACAAGGTGGTTCACACTGCCAACCTGATCGCGCTGGAGCCGGTCGAGGAAGGTGGCATTTTCCGCCGCGTGTGGGATAGCATCCGCTTGTTCTTCTACGGCTTGTTCAACTGACATCCCAAGAAATCAATGCCGACCTTCTCGCGCCCGCTCATATCCTGAGCGGACGCGTGTCCGTCGTCACGGCTTGTGAGACCTTTACTGCCATGACTGATTCCGACGTTAAGTCGCACATAATCGAATTTCCCTGCGATGACTATCCGATCAAAGTGATCGGCGACACCGTCGTGGGCTTCACCGATTCGGTGATCGAGATCCTGAAGAAACACGCCGAGGTCGATATCAAGACCCTTGCCGAGCGCCAAAGCAGCAACGGCAAATACACCACCGTTCAGCTGCATATCATTGCCACGGGCGAAGACCAATTGCGCGATATCAATAGCGCCCTGCGCGCTACCGGTTTCGTGCACATGGTGCTCTGATGACCGGCACCCTGGGTTTTCGTGATCCCGGGCTGGTCGAATACGAGCGTGGCTGGCACGCCATGCAGCGCTTTACCGATGAGCGCGGTAAAGAGGTGCAGGACGAAGTCTGGCTGGTCCAGCACCCGCCGATCTTCACCCAGGGGCAGGCCGGCAAGGCCGAGCATCTGCTGCTGCCGGGCAATATTCCGGTCATACAGGTCGATCGTGGCGGCCAAGTAACCTATCATGGCCCCGGCCAACTGGTTGCTTACCTGATGCTGGACGTCAGGCGCCTTGGCTTCGGCGTGCGTGATCTGGTTTCCCGGATCGAACGCAGCCTCATCGCAGTGCTGGCCAGTTACGGTGTGACGGCAGCCGCGAAACCCGACGCACCGGGTGTTTACGTCGATGGAGCGAAAATCGCGTCCCTGGGGCTGCGAATTCGCAACGGTTGTTCATTTCATGGTCTGGCGTTGAACGTCGACATGGACCTTGAACCGTTTCGACGGATAAATCCCTGCGGATATGCGGGGCTGGCGATGACCCAGCTGCGTGATCATGCAGGCCCGATTGAATTTGCCGAGGTTAGTGCCCGGCTGCGCGCGCAGCTCGTCAAACACCTCGACTATGCTGAGCAGACGACCCTCACGGGCGGAATCGATTGATATGACTACTGCGACCGACATTGCTGAGAACCCCGTGCAAAACCTGATCCCGACGCTTGATGTTTCCGAGCGCGTTGCCCGCCCGAAAGTCGAAGCCGGCGTGAAACTGCGCGGCGCGGAAAAGGTTGCGCGGATTCCGGTAAAGATCATTCCAACGGTCGACCTGCCGAAGAAACCTGACTGGATTCGTGTCCGCATCCCGGTTTCCCCCGAGGTTGATCGCGTCAAGCAACTGCTGCGCAAACACAAGCTGCACAGCGTCTGCGAAGAAGCGTCCTGCCCGAACCTGGGCGAGTGCTTTTCCGGCGGCACCGCAACCTTCATGATCATGGGCGACATCTGCACCCGTCGCTGTCCGTTCTGTGACGTCGGTCACGGCCGTCCGAAGGCGCTGGACGTCAACGAGCCGCTGAACCTCGCCGTGGCCATCGCTGACTTGCGCCTCAAGTACGTGGTGATCACCTCGGTGGACCGCGACGACCTGCGTGACGGCGGTGCCCAGCACTTTGCCGATTGCATCCGTGAGATCCGCAAGCTGTCGCCAAACGTGCAGCTGGAAACACTGGTTCCGGACTATCGTGGCCGCATGGACATCGCCCTGGAAATCACCGCTGCCGAGCCACCGGATGTGTTCAACCACAATCTGGAAACCGTGCCGCGCCTGTACAAGGCTGCGCGCCCTGGCTCCGATTACCAGTGGTCGTTGACCCTGCTGCAACGTTTCAAGCAGATGGTGCCGCACGTGCCGACCAAGTCCGGCTTGATGCTGGGCCTGGGCGAGACCGACGAAGAAGTCATCGAAGTCATGAAGCGCATGCGCGAACACGACATTGACATGCTGACTCTGGGTCAATACCTGCAACCATCGCGCAGCCACTTGCCGGTCGAACGCTTCGTGCATCCGGACGTCTTCGCCTGGTTCGCTGAGGAAGGCTACAAGATGGGCTTCAAGAACGTTGCGTCCGGCCCGTTGGTACGTTCCTCGTACCACGCCGACGAACAGGCCAAGACCGCTGTAAAAGCCATGTCGTAAGGCAGAGCTGAAACCAAAAACGGGCCGGATAGTGATATCCGGCCCGTTTTTTTTGCTTGATGCCCAACTCCCGTAGGACCGGATTCATCCGGGAGGGCGGTATATCGATGAAGGACATGCATCGGATGTACCGGCCCTTTCGGGAATAAATTCCCTCCTGCAGGGTGGCCTTGCTTCAAGGCTTGCGCAACGTTTCCAGCAATTCATGTGTCGGGTAGCCATCAGCAGGCCAACCGTAGGATTGCTGGGCGCTGCGAATTGCTTTGCGGGTGTTGGCGCCGATAATCCCGTCTGGCGTGCCTGCGTCGTATTGCTTGGCCGAGAGCAGGCTTTGCAGTTCGATGCGCTCAGATCGGCTCAGAGGCGTGTCGTTGCGCGGCCATTCACCTATAACGTAGCCACCGCCTCTGAACCGCTCGGAAAGCAGGCCGATAGCCAGCGCGTAGGACGATGAGTTGTTGTACTTGAGGATTGCCCGGAAGTTATCAATAACCAGAAACGCTGGCCCGCGATAGCCAGCAGGCAACAGCAGTGCGGCCTGTTGCTGATCGGTGCCGGCCGGCAAAGGCGAACCATTGGCCAGACTCACGCCCAGTTGCTGCCATTGGGCGAGGCTTTTACGCGTCGAAGCGTCGGCCAGGGCGTAGTCAAAACCTTTCGCCAGGCCAACTTCGTAGCCCCACGACTGGCCGCGCTGCCAACCGGAGCTTTGCAGGTAATGCGCAGTCGACGCCAAAGCGTCAGCCGGGGTGTTCCAGATATCGCGGCGACCGTCGCCATCGAAGTCCACGGCGTGGGTGTTGTAGGTCGTCGGAATGAATTGGGTCTGCCCCATGGCGCCGCCCCACGAACCGAGCATCCGGTCTGCGGTGATATCGCCGTGCTGGATAATCTGCAGCGCCGCGAGCAATTGATCCTGGGCGAAGCCGCGACGACGGCCTTCATACGCCAGGGTCGCCAATGAACGAATCACCGATTGCGTGCCCTGAAACTGGCCGAAATTACTCTCCATGCCCCAGACCGCCACCAGCACCTGGCGATCTACGCCATAACGGGTCTCGATATTCTGCAGCACATCGGCATATTGGTTGAGCAATGCCTGACCTTTACGCACCCGGGCTGCGGAGATCGCGCCGTCGAGGTATTCCCAGACCGGGCGAGTGAACTCGGGTTGGCTGCGGTCAGCCTTGACCACGCTCATGTCTGGCGTCACGCCAGCGAACGCGTTGTCGAAAATGTCGGGCCTGATGCCTGCCTGCAAAGCCTGTGCTCGAAAACCTGCCTGCCAGTCACTGAAACTGATGGTTGGCTGGATATCGAGATTCGCATCGACGGCAATAACCGGAGCGACGGGCGCAACAGGTGCAACAGGCAACGTGCTGGCAACTGGGAGAGGAGTGGCGTCGGCTGCGGTGGGTTTTTCCGCGCAGGCAACTAACAGGATAAGGCTTGAGGCGGCGATCAGCTGGCGTAACTGCCAACGTCGGGAAAAACAAGAGGGCATGCTTGGGTCCAAGGTATTACCGATAGGTGCAGACCTTAACACGCCAGCCCGATCTAAGGGGCGTCGGGGGAAGTCGTAGTGTTTCAAGCCGCCAGAAGGTAAGAAGCCTCCCAGCTTTTAGACTGGAAGGCTTCGCGGCGGTAGCTGCCCTTACCTTTGCCGGGTTGTTCCTGACGGCTGCGGAACAGTGGCTGGGCGACGATGGATTTGGCCTTGTTGGCCCGCTTTGGTTTTTTCATGGCGGATGCTCGCTTGGGTGGGATTGAACGCGGGCAATCATCCGGCAGAGAAGGGCGTCTGTCTAATAGATGTGTGCTATGGAAGGGAGCGCGATTATTCGTCCAACGGTTTCCGGTTACTCCGCTGGCAACGCCAACCTTTGGCCGGCCATCAGCAGCGCCAGCCGGGTCAGGCTGCTCCAGGGTGAGCCGGCCGCCTGGCCTTTGATTTGCGCGTCGATGCGTTGCGCATCCATCAGCAATTCACTCCAGCGCTTGGCCGAGTGGCGTTGCAGGGCTTTGCTCATCAACGGTTTGCGCTTGTCCCAGATCGGCGGGCGGGCCGAGCTGAAGGCTTTGTCCAGCGGCACGCCCTGGCTGAATTGCAACGCCAGGTTCGCCAGCACGCGCAGTTCCCGGGACAAGGCCCAGAGAATCACCGGCGGTTCCACGCCTTCGCCACGCAGGCCTTCGAGCATGCGCAAGGCGTGAGCGGCTTCGCCGTTGAGCACCGCGTCGGTCAGGCCGAAGACGTCGAAGCGCGCACTGTCAGCCACCGCAGCCTGGACGGTTTCGACGGTGATCTGGCCTTCTTCGGCCATCAGCTTGAGCTTTTCGATTTCCTGAGCCGCCGCCAGCAAGTTGCCTTCTACCCGCGCCGCGATGAGTTCCACGGCATCCTGAGTCGCGGCAAGCCCGGCCTGAGACAGCCGTTGGCGAATCCATTGCGGCAACTGGCCAATATCCACCGGCCAGATCTGCACGAATTGCGTTTGCGCGCCTTCGACCAGGGCTTTACCCCATTTGGTCTTTTGCGCGCTGCCGTCGAGTTTCGGCAGGCTGATCAGCAGCAAGGTGTCTTCGGCGGGGCGTGCGCAATATTCCATCAGCGCCGCAGCGCCCTTGTCGCCGGGCTTGCCGGAAGGCAAGCGCAGTTCCAGCAGGCGCCGCTCGGCAAACAGCGACATGCTGGCACCCGCCTGCAGCAGCGTGCCCCAGTCGAAACTGGCATCGGCGCTGAACACCTGACGTTCGTCGAAGCCTTGCAGGCGCGCCGCAGCACGAATCGCATCGGCGGCTTCCTGGCACAGCAAAGGATCGTCGCCACTCACGATATAGACCGGCGCGAGCGTACCTTGCAGGTGTTTGGGGAGTTGAGCTGGAGTGAGTTTCATAAGTCAGAAGATGTTGGGGCCAGCAAGCTGGCCCCAAACATTTAGCGCGACGGGATTTCGATAGGCGACTGTTGCGGTGTTTCGTCGCGGACTTTCTGTGCGGCTTCCAGTGCGTCGGCTTCGGCCTTGGCAACGGCATCGGCTTTCTGCTGGAGTTCGTCCAGGCGCGCTGGCGACAGACGGCTCAGCGCAGCGACCATCTTCTGCACTTGTTCGTTACGCATTTCCTTACGGATCTGCGCAGCTTCCTGATCGGAGCCGATCAGGTTATTGCCGTCATGCACATAGATTTTGTCGGTCTGGACTTTGCCACCGGTCAGCAGGCGGTCTTTTTCACCGTGGATTTCATAGTTGAGTACGGTAGTCAGGGAGTATTCAGCCGAGCGCGCGGAGCCCGAATAGCTCGCGGTACGCTGGGATTCCTGCTCGTCGGTCAGGACCAGTTTGTATGGCGCGCCGGTGTAGACCTTGACGCCACCGCCTTCCAGAACACGGCGCAGCTGGCTCACGGTTTCGCCGTAAGCGTTACGCGCGCTCAGATCCAGTTCCTTGATCGCGATCTCGTTACTGCCGGTGCCACGCAGCTGGAAGCCACAGGCGCTCAACAGCACCGCGAGGCCCATAACCAGCAAATTGCGTTTGATCATCTTGATGCTCCCCTTGAAACCGTATGGGCCGACAGTGCGTCCCTGGAAATATGTTCAGCGCCCGGTCGATACCAGGCGCTTGATCCCATCAGCTTGCGACGATATTGACCAGTTTACCGGGCACCACGATCACTTTGCGGATGGTCAGGCCATCGGTGAAGCGCAAGACGTTTTCGTTGATCCGGGCCGCCGCTTCGACTTCTTCGCGAGTCGCGCTGGCAGGCATTTCAATGTGGCCGCGCAGCTTGCCGTTGACCTGAATCACCAGTTGCAGGCTGTCCTGCACCAGCGCGGTCTTGTCCAGAATCGGCCAGCCCGCATCGATGATCGGCGTGTTGTGGCCCAGTTCGGTCCACAGCTCATGGCTGATGTGCGGCGTAATCGGTGCCAGCAGCAGGGCGACGGTCTGCAGACCTTCCTGAAGCAAGGCGCGGTCCTGAGGCGAAGCCTGCGGGGCTTTTTCCAGAACGTTCATCAGGGTCATCACTTGCGCGATGGCGGTGTTGAATTTGTGGTGCTGGCCGACATCCTGGCTCGCTTGCTTGATCGCCTGGTGAATGGCGCGACGAATGACTTTCTGCTCGTCATTCAGCGTGGCGATGTCCAGTGCGCCCGGCAGGCCTTGCGCAACATGGGCTTGCGCCAGACGCCAGACGCGACGCAGGAAACGGTGCGAACCTTCGACGCCGGAGTCGGACCATTCCAGGCTCATGTCAGGTGGCGAAGCGAACATCATGAACAGGCGGCAGGTGTCTGCGCCGTACTGATCGATCATCGACTGTGGGTCGACGCCGTTGTTCTTCGACTTGGCCATCTTCTCGATGCCGCCGATCTCGACCGGCAGGCCATCGCTGATCAGCTTGGCGCCAATGATCTTGGCCTTGCTGTCGCGTTCCAGCTCGACGTCAGCCGGGTTGAACCAGGTCTTGCTGCCGTTGGCCTCAAGACGGTAATAGGTTTCGGCGATGACCATGCCTTGGGTCAGCAGGTTCTTGAACGGCTCATTGGAGCTGAGCAGGCCTTCGTCGCGCATCAACTTGTGGAAGAAGCGCGCATAGAGCAAGTGCAGGATCGCGTGTTCGATGCCGCCGATGTATTGGTCTACCGGCAGCCAGTGGTTGGCTGCGACCGGGTCAACCATGCCGCCTTCGTAATGAGGTGAGGCGTAACGCGCGAAGTACCACGAGGACTCCACGAAGGTGTCCATGGTGTCGGTTTCGCGTTTGGCCGGTGCGCCGCATTTCGGGCAGCTGCACTCGTAGAATTCAGGCATGCGCGCCAACGGCGAACCGGCGCCGTCGGGTACGACGTCTTCCGGCAGCACGACGGGCAGTTGGTCTTCAGGGACCGGCACGTCGCCGCAGGTGTCGCAATGCACGATCGGGATCGGGCAACCCCAGTAGCGTTGACGGCTGATGCCCCAGTCGCGCAGGCGGAACTGGGTGCGGGATTCGCCAAGGCCTTTCTTGATCAGCGCGACTTCAATCGCGTCGAACGCGCCAGCGAAGTCCAGGCCGTCGAACTCGCCGGAATTGATCAGCTGACCGTGTTCGTTGTAGGCAGCCTGCCAAGGTGCTGGCGTTTCATCGCCGGCACTGGTACGCACCACTGGCTTGATCGCCAGGTGGTACTTGGTGGCGAATTCGAAATCGCGTTCGTCATGGGCAGGAACCGCCATGACCGCGCCGTCGCCGTAATGCATCAGGACATAGTTGGCGACCCACACCGGGAGTTTCTCACCGGTCAGCGGGTGTTCGACGAACAGCGAAGTCGGCAGGCCCTTTTTCTCCTGGGTCGCGACGTCGGCTTCCGCGACGCTGCCGCTCTTGCATTCGTGAATGAAGGCTTGCAGCTCGGGATTGTTCTGGGCAGCCAAGGTCGCCAGCGGATGCTCGGCAGCCACGGCGACGTAGGTCGCGCCCATCAGGGTGTCCGGACGGGTGGTGAAGACTTTCAATACGCCGGCTTCGCCAATGGACGCCTGGTCGTACGGGAACTGCACTTCCATGCCGCGGGATTTGCCGATCCAGTTGCGCTGCATGGTCTTGACCTGTTCAGGCCAGCCCGGCAACTCGTCGAGACCCGTCAGCAGCTCCTCCGCGTAAGCGGTGATCTTGAAGTAATACATCGGGATTTCGCGTTTCTCGATGATCGCGCCCGAACGCCAGCCGCGACCGTCGATGACTTGTTCGTTGGCCAGGACGGTCTGGTCGACCGGATCCCAGTTCACGGTGCCGTTCTTGCGGTAGATCACGCCTTTTTCGAACAGGCGCGTGAACAGCCATTGTTCCCAGCGGTAGTAATCCGGCTTGCAGGTGGTGATCTCGCGGGACCAGTCGACGCCCAGGCCCAGGCTGCGCAGCTGGGTCTTCATGTAGGCGATGTTTTCGTAGGTCCACTTGGCCGGCGCGACGTTGTTTTTCATCGCGGCGTTTTCCGCCGGCATGCCAAATGCGTCCCAGCCCATGGGCTGCATGACGTTTTTGCCTTGCATGCGCTGGTAGCGGGCGATCACGTCACCGATGGTGTAGTTGCGCACGTGACCCATATGCAGCTTGCCGCTAGGGTAAGGAAACATCGACAGGCAGTAGAACGTTTCCTTGCCTGGCTGCTCACTGACTTCAAAAGACTTTTGCTCGTCCCAAAGGGTTTGGGCGGCGGCTTCGATTTCGCGGGGCTGATAGAGTTCGTGCATGGCTACTTTTTACTAAGAATTGGTGACCCTTGACCTCTTCGTTGCTTCGTCGAGTCAGGTCGGCACCGCTGCCGGACAAAAGGGACTGCCTGCGCGGTGCGTTCCAGCTCAAGAGAGCGGAAGTGGAATTACAGGAAGCGCCGTAGCATACATGAGCGCCGACTATCGAGGGAAACGCTGTTTGCTTGGCTGATGCGTCGAGAAGCCCCGATCAGCGCCTCGCCGCCGCCGTTGGTCGCTGCAACCGGCCGGTTTTGACAGCGGCGCTAAGCTCAATGTCGAGGGTATGTTTTATCTTCGATGAGGTGAACGGATGACAGAGTTGCAGCACACAGAAACAAACCCTGAGCTGTATGAACGTTTGATTAATCGACTGGGGCTTGCCTTGGAGATAGCGAAAACTTCGGTCCGTCTGCGAAACGAACTCCCTCAGGAGCTGGAATTGCGCGGCCTTAGTCATGCTGAATTCGAGCTTATTGAAGCGTATCTTGGAAAAGGCAAACCAGCGCCGGTTACTGTATTGACCGGCGAGTTGAAGGGCAGCTTCATGGCTTCACGGGAACCCGCTGGGCCGGTATCGACGCCGCAACCTTCAGCCAAGGTCATCTGGCTGAAAGATCAGAAACGCGCCAAGGCATCGGCAAAGTTGAGTCGTTACAGTTCAAGCAATTTTTTTAAACGCTAGAACCTGATGCAGGCTGCGCGCCTGCTGCTTTAAGCATTGTCGCTTAACGTCAATCCTCTTAGGCTTCGAGCATCTCTGGAGATGCTCGATGCCTATTCGTTATCTGCTTAAAACCCTGCTGCTGCCGCCCGGCGTTCTCTTGCTGTTGCTGCTGCTCGCCTGGTGGTTGCGTCGTTCCCGGCCGCGTCTGGCGGCTGCCTGTTTTGCCATCGGCGTCGGTGGCCTGTGGCTGATGAGTTTGCCGATTGTCGTCGAGTGGGCTGCGCACGGGATCGAGCAGGACGTGCCATTGCCCCGGGATCAATGGGCGAACCTGGCGCAGCAGGCGGATGCCATTGTGATTCTGGGCTCGGGCCGCGAGCGCAAGGACCCGACCTGGGGCGAGGATATCCCCACCGGCGTGGAGCTGGAACGCATGCGTTACGCGGCGCAACTGGCGAAAGCGTCGGGTTTGCCCGTCTTGACCAGCGGCGGGCTGCACTATGGCGAGCCGCCGAGTGAGGCGGCGATCATGGCGCAATCTCTGGAGCGTGACTTCGGTGTTGCGGTGCACTGGCAGGAAGGCTTGAGCCGCACCACCTGGGAAAACGCCACCATGAGCGCAGCGGTGCTTCAGCCGTTGGGCATCAAGCGCATCATTCTGGTGACGCAGGCGTGGCATATGCCGCGCTCGCGCTGGAGTTTTGAGCACGCCGGTTTCACCGTGATCAGCGCCCCGGTGGGTTTCCTCGGCCGCGACAACGCCGTGCCGTTCGGCGGCTGGCTGCCGGAAAGCCGGGCGGTGTGGCAGAGCGGCCAGTTGCTGAATGAAGCGGTGGGGTTGTGGGCGTATCGGGTGTTGTATCGCTGAGAGCGCGATTTTTTCGCAGGACCGGCTTTAGCCGGGAGGGTCGGTGCATACAAAAATCTGTATCGTCTGCACCATTGGCCTCCCGGCTGAAGCCGGTCCTACGCAGTCTGTACAGCAGCTTTACATGCCTCAAACCGTCTTGGATATCCGGCTCGCCACCAGCGCCCAGCCGATCAGCGCGATGCACAGGATCGTCAACGGCCAGGAACGCCAGCGCAGGTAAGGCGTGAGGTTGTGCATGGGCACGACCTCGCCATACAGCACACCACGTTCGAATTGCGGAATCTTCACGGTGATCTTGCCGAACGGATTGATCAGCCCGGTGACGCCGTTATTGGTCGCGCGGATCATCCAGCGACCGGCTTCCAGCGCGCGCATCTGCGCCATTTGCAGATGTTGCAACGGCCCAATCGACGTGCCGAACCAGGTGTCATTGCTCACCGTCAGCAGCAAATCGCTCCGCGCTGATAGACCTGCCGCGAACTCGGGATAGACCACTTCGTAACAAATGAACGGTGCGATCTGATAGCCCTTGGCTTGCAGCATCGGCTGATCGCTCGGGCCGCGCGCGAAGTCTGACATCGGCAGATCAAAGAAGGCGATCAAGCCGCGCAGAATGTCCTGCAGCGGAACGTATTCGCCGAACGGCACGAGTTTCTGCTTCAAGTAAGTGCCGTCGCCTTCGCCAACCACTGTGATGCCGTTGTAGAAGCGTTTTTCCCCATGCCCACCGATCTGCCGAATCGGCACGCCGGTAATCAGGGCCGCGCCCCGGTCGGCGGCGAACTTGCCCATCATCGCCAGATAGCCTTCCGCCGACTCCTTGAGCACTGGCACTGCGGTTTCCGGCCAGATGATCAGATCAGCCTGTTGCGAGCGGAAGGTCATGTCGCGATACAGCGCGAGTTGCGCGTTGAGCTGCTCCGGGTCCCACTTCATGCTTTGTTCGATATTGCCTTGCAGGGCGGCGACCTTCAGCGGCGCGCCGGACGGCTCGGTCCAGGCGTAGTTCTTCAACGCGAGGCCGATGATCCACGGGCCGAGCAGCAACACCACGCCAGCGGCCAGAAACGACTTGCGCGCCCGCAATCGGGACAGGTTGCACAGCAGAGCCGCCGTCAAGGCGAGGGTGAAGGACACCAGCCACATGCCGCCGATCGGCGCGAGGCCTGCCAACGGGCCATCGAGCTGGCTATAACCGGAATACAGCCACGGGAAACCGGTCAGGAACCAGCCGCGAAAGGCTTCCTGCGCCAGCCACAAGGCGGCGAAGGCGAGGGCGTCCGCGAGGGGCGCTTCGGTGCGGCGAATCCAGCGCGCCCAGAGCCACGCGGGCAGGGCGAAGAACCAGGCGATGCAGGCGATAAACAGCAGCATCAGGAAACCGGCCAGCAATACTGAAGCGCCGCCGAAATTGTGAATGCTGACGTAGATCCAGCTGGTGCCCGCGCCGAACAGGCCGAAACCGAAACACCAGCCTCGGCCCAGCGCCTGACGAGGGCTCAGGTCACGCAAGCCCAGATAGAACATCGCCAATGCCACCAGCGCCAGCGGCCAGATGTCGAAAGGCGCCAGGGCCAGCGTGGTGAGCGCGCCGGCCACCGCGGCCAGCAAGTTACCGGGCCAGCCGGGGCGGGTGATCCAACGCATGTACTTTCCTTAAAGCGGGTAGGACTTTTTACGAGCGCGAGAGCGGACTCAGGCGCAGCAAGTGAATTCGACGGCTGTCAGCGTTCAGAATCCGGAAACGATACTCGCCGATTACGGTGATTTCGTTACGCTTGGGCAAATGCCCGAACGCACTCATTACCAGACCGCCGACGGTGTCGAACTCGTCATCGGAAAACTCGCTGTCGAAAAACTCGTTGAAGCTCTCGATAGGCGTCAGCGCCTTGACCAGGAAGTCGCCGCTGGGCAGCGGTTTGATGTAGCTGTCTTCCTCGACGTCATGCTCGTCCTCGATATCGCCGACGATCTGCTCCAGAACGTCTTCGATGGTCACCAGACCCGCCACGCCGCCGTATTCGTCGATGACGATGGCCATGTGATTGTGGTTGGCGCGAAATTCACGCAGCAGCACGTTCAGTCGCTTGGACTCTGGAACGAAGGTCGCGGGGCGCAGCAATTTCTTGATGTCGCCTTCGCTGCCGTTCTCGCTGAGGATCAGGGGCAGCAAATCCTTGGCCAGCAGAACGCCAAGCACGTCGTCGTGGCTTTCGCCGATCACCGGGTAGCGCGAGTGCGCGGCATCGATGACAGCAGGCAGGAATTCGCGTGGAGTCTGGGTCGCCTTGATGCTGATCATCTGCGAGCGCGGCACCATGATGTCGCGTACTTGCAGGTCAGCCACCTGAATGGCGCCTTCGACGATGGCCAGCGCTTCGCTGTCCAGCAGCTTGTTTTGATGGGCTTCGCGCAGCAGCTCAAGCAGCTCCTGGCGGTTTTTCGGCTCGTGGGCAAAAGCCTGGGTCAGTTTACCCAGCCATGACTTTTGCCCGTTGCTCGATCGGTCTTCGCTCATAGCCCTTACTCGTGGTCCTTGCTTGGTGTTGCTGAATGTGGATGGTCGGCGCTTTCGTCGTCGGCATACGGGTCGGGATAGCCCAACTGCGTAAGCAACGTTCGTTCCAGTGCTTCCATTTCTTCGGCTTCTTCATCGTCGATATGGTCGAAACCCAACAGATGCAGGCAGCCATGAATCACCAGGTGCGCCCAGTGTGCGTCCAGTTCCTTGCCTTGTTCCTGCGCTTCGCGCGTCACAACAGGCACGCAGATGACCAGATCGCCGAGCAGCGGGATATCCAGCAGCTCGTCGGGGACATCTGCCGGGAACGACAACACGTTGGTTGCGTAATCCTTGTGTCGCCAAGTGTGATTAAGCTCGCGGCCTTCAGTTTCATCCACCAGCCGAATGGTCAGCTCGGAATCGGCACTGCGCTGGCGCAGGCCCATTTCGCACCAAAGGCGGAACTGGGCTTCACTGGGGGCGCTTGCTTCACTTGCCAGTTGCAGGTCCAGCTCAAGCATCGCGGCGGTATTCCCGAGAGGAATTGGCGCCAGCCGGCGGCTCGTCGCTGAAGCGGTCTTCGAAGCGCTCGTAGGCTTCGACGATGCGCTGCACCAGCGGATGGCGAACGACGTCCTTGGGCTTGAAGTGCGTAAAGCTGATGCCCGGCACATCCTTGAGCACATCGATGACATGGGTCAGGCCCGACTTCGTGCCTTTGGGCAGGTCGACCTGAGTGATGTCACCGGTGATCACGGCTGTGGAGCCGAAGCCGATCCGGGTCAGGAACATTTTCATCTGCTCGACAGTGGTGTTCTGGCTTTCGTCGAGAATGATGAAACTGTTGTTCAGCGTCCGGCCGCGCATGTAGGCCAGCGGAGCGACTTCGATGACCTGCTTCTCGATCAGCTTGGCGACGTATTCGAAACCGAGCATTTCGTAGAGCGCGTCGTACAGCGGGCGCAGGTACGGGTCGATCTTCTGTGCCAGATCGCCGGGCAGGAAGCCGAGTTTTTCACCCGCTTCGACCGCCGGGCGCACCAACAGGATGCGTCGGATCTGTTCCCGCTCCAGCGCGTCCACGGCACAGGCCACGGCAAGATAGGTCTTGCCGGTACCCGCCGGGCCGATGCCGAAGTTGATGTCGTTGCCGAGGATTTCCTTGACGTAACGCTGCTGGTTCAGGCCGCGCGGGCGAACCATGCCCTTTTTGGTACGCAGCGCCACGCCGGGTTCGGCGGCAGGGTGATTGTCCAGCGACTCGACGCCTGATTCCTGGAGGAACAGGTGAACCATATCCGGCGACAGCTCGGTACCTTTGGTTTCCCGGTACAGGCGGCGCAGCAGATTCTCGGCCGAGGTGGTGTGTTTAGGCTCGCCAATCAGCTCGAACTGGTTTCCGCGATTGCGGATTTCGATGTCCAGGCGTTGTTCGATCAAGCGCAAATGCTCGTCGAGTTGCCCGCACAGATTTGCGAAGCGATGAGCCTCGAAGGGTTCGAGGATAAAACGATGTGGTTCGACTGGTGCGTTCAAGGTCGTTTTTAGCCGCCCTGGGGCAATTAAGGTGAAACGAAGGATAACCCCAGCGCTTCGAGTGCGAAAGCTTTGACTTGAGAAAGGTTGTGCGCAGGCTCGCCAACAACCATTTTGAATTGGAGCGTATCCCGTAGGAGCGGCTTTAGCCGGGAGGAGGCGGGTGCATTCACAGCAGCTCTTTGGTCAGAGCTCTGGCCCTCCCGGCTGAAGCCGGTCCTACGGATTTGGCTGCGTTCTCAATTCAACAACGACCCCCGCAACGAGTGCGGTTGCGCGTCATCGATATGCACGTCGGCGAACTGGCCGATCAGCCGGGGGTTGTCGCAGCGGAAGTTGACGATGCGGTTGTTCTCGGTGCGGCCCTGGAGTTCGCCGGGGTCTTTCTTCGAATAGTCGGTGACCAGGATGCGCTGGGTGCTGCCAACCATCTGGCGGCTGATCTCGAAACCTTGCTGGTTGAGGCGATGTTGCAGCGCAGCCAGGCGCTCTTTTTTCAGCGCTTCGGGAGTTTCGTCCTTCAGGTCGGCGGCCGGAGTGCCGGGGCGCGGGCTATAGATGAACGAGAACGAGAAGTCGAAACCGACGTCTTCGATCAGCTTCATGGTGTTGTCGAAGTCTTTTTCGGTCTCTCCGGGGAAGCCGACGATGAAGTCCGAGCTGATGCTGATGCCCGGAACCGCAGCCTTGAGCTTGCGCAGCTTGGACTTGTATTCCAGCGTCGTGTGATTGCGCTTCATCGCCGCCAGGATCCGATCCGAACCCGATTGCACCGGCAAATGCAGGTGTTTGACCAGTTCTGGCACTTCGGCGTGGGCCAGGATCAGGCTGTCGGAAAACTCCAGCGGGTGCGACGTGGTGTAACGGATGCGATCAATGCCGTCGATGGTCGCGACGACCCGAATCAGGTCGGCAAGATCGGCAATCCGCCCATCATGGGTGGTGCCGCGATAGCCATTGACGTTCTGGCCCAGCAGCGTGACTTCACGCACGCCGTTTTCTGCCAGGTGAAACACTTCCGCGACCACGTCGTCGAACGGCCGGCTGACTTCTTCGCCGCGCGTATAAGGCACCACGCAGAACGTGCAGTACTTGCTGCAGCCTTCCATCACCGACACATAAGCGCTCGGGCCATCGACGCGCGGCTCGGGCAAATGGTCGAATTTTTCGATTTCCGGGAACGAGACATCGACCTGCGGCAGGCGCGTGAGGCGTGCGGCGTCGATCATTTCCGGCAGGCGGTGCAGGGTTTGCGGGCCGAATACTACGTCCACGTAGGGCGCGCGGTCACGAATCGCCGCACCTTCCTGGCTGGCCACGCAACCGCCGACGGCGATGACCATCTCCGGGTTGGCCAGTTTCAGCTCACGCCAGCGGCCCAGCTGGGAATACACCCGATCCTGGGCGCGCTCACGAATCGAGCAGGTGTTGAGCAGGATGACGTCGGCATCTTCCGCGCGGGCGGTGACTTCCAGGGCTTGATGTTCGCCCAGCAGGTCGACCATGCGCGAGCTGTCGTACTCGTTCATCTGGCAACCGTGGGTTTCGATATAAAGCTTCTTGGCCATGCGTACGTCATCAGGTGGTTCAAAGAACCGCGCATTATAGTGATGAAGCACGCCGGTTCCTACCATTCCCTGTCCAGCGGGCATGCTATAGTTCGCGCCCTCTTTTATATCGCCGACTCTTGCCCGCCCTTTATGACCAAACGCGAAGCTCCAATCTACAAGGTGATTTTCCTCAACCAGGGACAGGTATTCGAGATGTATGCCAAGCAGATCTATCAAAGCGATCTGTGGGGTTTCCTGGAGGTAGAAGAGTTCGTCTTCGGCGAGCGCACGACCGTCGTGGTGGATCCGAGCGAAGAAAAGCTCAAGGCGCAGTTCGAGGGCGTGGTGCGCAGTTTCGTGCCAATGCATTCCATCGTGCGCATCGACGAAGTCGAGCGGGTCGGCACGCCGAAAATCAGCGAAGCGCGCGGCACCAGCAACGTGATGCCGTTTCCGATGCCGATGCCGGACAAGTGATCAGCCAGTTATCGAGTTGAGCGATTGCCGCTTGCTTACGGCAGCGGCGCAAACGGCGTACGACCTTCAGCTGTTTGCAGTTCCAGCAGATATTTGCGGAAGATCTGGCCCAGCACCTGGGTAGCGACTTCAAGTTCGTCGCGCTGCATGCGTTCGGACACTTCATCGGCTGCGTCCAGTGCATCTTCGGAGCCGTTGACCGCGGCCATCTTCAGCACGATATACGCCTGAATGTTATTGGCCTGCACGCCTTCGCCCTTGGAGAACATCAGGCCCAGCTGATATTGCGCCTGCGGATGGCCCTGCAACGAGGCCTGCTCGAAGTAATTGAGCGCTTGAGGCAGGTCACGTGGCGCGTGTTTACCGTCGTGGTAAAACTCACCCAACTCGTATTGTGCTTGTGCATCCCCGGATTGCGCAGCCTGTTTGCACGCCGAAAGCGCCGCAGGCAGGTTGTCTGGCTGGGTATTGAGGGTGCAACGACCCACCGCTGGGATTAACAACGAGTTGCCGCCTGCGTCCGCCAGCAGGGGATGAATAAGCAACAGGCAGCCCAATGCAAGGGTGCGGCCGGTGCGGTTCATGGGAATCGACTTACCTCTGAAAAAGGTGCGGGCGTACCCGTCCAGCTAAACGTGCTGGCTGCGCATTATGAAATAAGCGAGGCCAACCTTACAAAGTCTTTACGGATTTTCTGCTGCACGGGCTTGAAATGCCTGTTTTTGCTGAAGATTGGCCGTCCGTAGGAGCGGCTTTAGCCGCGAAGGCGATGAAGCAGACGCTGAAGGTGTGTCTATCATGGCGGCGCTCTCCCGGCTAAAGCCGGTCCTACGAAGGTTTTTTCAGGCTTATTTCAGTGCCGCAAACGCCTTCTCGGCCGCATCCAGCGTCAGCTTCAGCTCTTCGTCGCCATGAGCGATGGAAGTGAAGCCGGCTTCGAAGGCACTTGGCGCCAGGTACACGCCGCCTTCAAGCATCAGGTGGAAGAAGCGCTTGAAGCGATCGGCGTCGCTGGTCATCACATCCTTGAAGGTGACGATCTCTTTCACGTCGCTGAAATACAAGCCGAACATACCGCCCGCCTGAGTGGTCACGAACGGGATACCGGCGGCATCGGCGCGTTGTTGCAGGCCCTCGAGCAGGCGACGGGTGAAGTCGCTCAGTTCGTCGTGGAAACCCGGACGGCTGATCAAGCGCAGCGTGGTCAGGCCGGCAGCCATGGCCAGCGGGTTGCCGGACAGCGTGCCCGCCTGATAAACCGGGCCGAGCGGGGCGATGTGCGACATGATTTCGCGTTTGCCGCCGAAGCAGCCGACCGGCATGCCGCCGCCGATGATTTTGCCGAAGGTGCTCAGGTCAGGCGTTACGTTGTAGTAAGCCTGGGCGCCGCCGAGAGCGACGCGGAAACCGGTCATTACTTCGTCGAAGATCAACACCACGCCATGTTCGTCGCACAGATCGCGCAGGCCTTGCAGGTAACCCGGCGCAGGCGGCACGCAGTTCATGTTGCCGGCAACCGGCTCGACGATGATGCACGCTACTTCTGGACCCACCTCGGCCAGCAGCTCTTTGACTGCTTCAAGGTCGTTGAACGGCACGGTCAGGGTGTGTTTGGCGAATGCTGCCGGAACGCCCGGCGAGCTTGGCACGCCCAGGGTCAACGCACCGGAACCGGCCTTGACCAGCAGGCTGTCGGAATGGCCGTGGTAGCAGCCTTCGAACTTGATGATGCTGTCGCGGCCGGTGTATCCCCGTGCCAGACGGATCGCGCTCATGGTCGCTTCAGTGCCGGAGCTGACCATGCGTACCATTTCCATGGAGGGCACGATAGAGCAGACCAGATCCGCCATCTCGGTTTCCATGGCGGTCGGCGCGCCGTAGGACAGGCCGTGTTGCAGCTGATTGCGTACCGCGTCGAGCACATCCGGGTGACCATGACCCAGAATCATCGGCCCCCAGGAACCCACGTAATCCACGTAACGCTTGTCGTCTTCGTCTGTCACGTAGGCGCCGGCCGCATGCTTGAAGAACAACGGCGTGCCGCCCACGCTTTTGAAAGCGCGAACCGGCGAGTTCACGCCACCGGGAATATGGACTTGAGCGTTGGCGAACAATGTTTCAGAACGGGACATGTGCAGGTCTCTACGTTTAAACGAAATAGGGGGCGGGGCCTGATTCAGGAAAAGAAATCAGGCCCGTTTCAGCAAGGCATTGAAGGCGCGGGCGCGGCGGGTGACTTCTTGAGTGGTATCAGCACCGAACAGACCGTGGACCACCGCCAGCAGATCGGCGCCGTGGGCGACCAGTTGCGGAGCATTCTCCAGGGTGACGCCGCCTATCACTGCAATCGGCAAGTGAAAACGTGCGCGGGCCTGTTCCAGGATCTCCAGCGCGATGGCTGGGGCGTCGGGTTTGGTGTTGGACGTGAAGAAACGCCCGAACGCCACGTAACTGGCACCATCAGCCTTGGCTTGTTCGGCCAGCTCCAGGCTGCCATGACAGGTGGCGCCGACAATGGCCTCGCGGCCGAGGATGGTGCGCGCCAGCGTCAACGAGCCATCGGTCTGGCCCAGATGCACGCCGACGCCCAGGCGCGAGGCCAGTTCAGCGTCGTCGTTGATGATCAGCCGGGTCTTGTACTGTTCGCACAGCTTGAGCAGGGCAGTGGCTTCGCGCAGTCGGCGTGACTCATCACTGCCCTTGTCGCGGTACTGCAACAGCGTGACACCGCCTTCAAGTGCGGCTTCGACGTAAGACAAAAACTTGCCCGCCAACAGCTGGCTGTCGGTAATGGCATACAAGCCACGTAGTTTCATTGATTGAGCCTCATGACGTGGCGTTACGAACAAAAATCCAGCGGCAGGCGGCGCGGAACGAATTGTCCCTTGCCCAGCTGATCGGCGTCGCGCAGCGTGCGCCAAGTGTAGTCGAGTGCAGATTTCACCGCGCTGACCAGCTCTTCACCATGCGCCAGACGGCCAGCCAGGGCACTGGCCAGCGTGCAACCGGAACCGTGATAACTGCCAGGCAGACGCTGGCAAGTGAAGGTCCGGGTTTCGCCATTACGTATATAAAGACGGTTGTGGACTTCCTGCTCGTCGCCATGACCGCCGGTAATCAACAAGTGCTCGCAATAGGGCAGGAGCCTGGCCGCGCATTCATCTGCGGTGCCCTCGGGCAACTCGGCGAGAATCCGGGCTTCTGGCAGGTTCGGCGTGGCAATGGTGGCCAGTGGCAGCAGTCGTTCACGCATGGCGTAACCGACTTCATCCTTGCCGAGCCGCCCGCCGCCGCCTGCGCGCAGCACAGGGTCGCAGACCAATGGCAGGTGCGGATGCGCCTTTAGCAGTTCGACGACTGTTTCTACCATTTCCAGAGAGCCGAGCATGCCGAGCTTGACCGCCGCGACAGTGGAATCGTTGAGCACGGCATTGGCTTGCGCCAGCACCCACTCGCGATCCAGTACGCGGAAATCGCTGACATTCACGGTGTCCTGAACGGTCAGCGCGGTGACCGCTGGAGCGGCGTGGCAACCCTGGGCGAGCAAGGCTTCGATATCTGCCTGCAAGCCGGCGCCGCCACTAGGGTCGTGGCCGGAGAGACAGAGGACAACGGGGCGGGAGCTATAGATATTCATGGTGCGCGAGCTTACCACTAAACGTTTTGCGCGGCCCTCGCCGACCTCGGAATTTTCCTGCAAGCCAAATCGCTATTTCTATACGCCGGGAGTGAAAATCCCCACAGAAAAATTTCGTGTTTGAGCGGAGAGTGCCGGAATAGAGCCTTTGCGAAGATTGCAAACTGTTGGTATCCAATCCCCATTGCCAGCTATGCTGTCAGCACTCTGATCACAGGATGGATTTCGCGTGACCCTTTGTCGTAGTGGGTAAGCAACCTGCCGGTAAACAGAGTCACAACAAACGAAAGCCACACTGAGACGAAGGCTTCAAGGACGATCCGGACCTATTCCAATAAAACGAATTCGCAGGTACCGAAGCTCCAGTGGAAGGAGTATTCGCACGATCTGAACTGTTCGCCGGGGCCGTATGCGCTATTTGCTGTTATTGCTGGTCGCCTTGTTGCCGGTCTGGGCCGCCGCCGTCGAATTCGACGAAAGCACCCGCACCCTCGCGTTGGGTTCCAAGGCGCAAGTATTTGAAGACCCCAGCGGCCAGGCGACGATAGAGAGTGTCAGTTCGTCGGCCATGGCCGCGCATTTCAAGCCGCTGAAGCGCGCGACCTTGAATGCTGGCTATTCGCGCTCGGCATTCTGGCTAAAGGTTGATCTGCACTACCGGCCCCACGATTCCGCTGCGCATCGGGACTGGCTGTTGGAAGTGGCCTTCCCGGCGCTGGATCACGTTGATCTTTATCTTACCGATGACTACGGCACCGCACGGCTGGTTAACCGTACCGGCGACATGCTGCCGTTTTCCAGCCGCCAGTTAAAACAGAACAATTACCTGTTCGAGTTCAGTGTCCTGCCCGAGCAGAGCAGGACGGTCTATCTGCGGGTGGCCAGTCTGGGTTCGATCCAGGTGCCGTTGAGTCTCTGGTCTGCTCGCGCGTATCTGGAAGACCAGCCGGCCCGGCTGTACTTTCTCGGCTTGTTGTATGGCGTGTTGCTGGTCATGCTGGTTTACAACCTGTGCATTTATATAGGCATGCGCGACGCCAGCTATTTGTATTACATCCTCTACATCGCGCCGTTCGGGCTCTATCAATTGGCGGTCCATGGCACAGGTGTCGAATTTCTCTGGCCGGATAACACTTGGTGGGCCAACGCGGCCCCGCCGTTTTTGATCGGCGCGTCGATGCTGTTCGCCTGCCAGTTCGCCCGCTCATTTCTGCACACTGCTGCCGTCGGGCGCTGGGTCGATCGTGCGTTGGCGCTGCTGATGGGCTTCGCCGGACTGGTGGCAGTGCTGGCGCTCAACCCTGATTACAGCCTCGCCTTGCGCCTGGCGAACATTCTGGTGCTGGCCTGCACGCTGGTGATTTTTGCCGCCGGATTCGCCGCAATCTTCAAAGGCGTGTACGTCGCGCGGTACTTTGTCATCGCCTGGTCGGCTTTTTTGGTCGGCAGTGCCATCCATACCTGCATGTTGATGGGCTATCTGCCCAATACCTTTTTTACGATGTTTGCCAATCAGATCGGCTCCGCACTGGAAGTCGCGCTGCTGTCGATGGCGCTGGCCGCGCGCATCAACCATGCCCGTGACGAACAGGCGCGGGTGCTGCACCAAACCGGTGAAAAGCTGGAGCGGCTGAATGAGCAATTGGCCACCAGCAATCGCCTCAAGGATGAGTTTCTCGCCACGCTGACCCACGAACTGCGTACGCCAATGAATGGGGTGATCGGCTCTCTTGAGCTCATGCAGACCGTGAAAATGGACTCGGAGCTTGAGTCCTATCAGCAGACCGCAGCCTGTTCGGCGCAAAACATGATGCGTCTGGTCAACGGCATCCTGACCCTTACCGAGTTACGCGCCGGGCGGGTTGGCGTGGCTGCCGAGTCGTTCAATCTGCGTGCGCTGTTGCAGTCGATGGCGGCTGATTTCAGCCCATTGGCCCAAGCGAAGGGCCTGGAATTCGTACTGGAGCTGGACGAGCCTTTGCCGGACAACGTGCAAGGTGATCCCGGCAAATTGCGCCAATGCCTGGAATGCCTGCTGGATAACGCCCTCAAGTTCACCGGGACCGGTTTCATCCAGGTGCGCGTCGCGGGCGTGCCCGCGGGTACCGGCGCTTTCCAGGTCAAGATTGAGGTGATCGACAGCGGCATTGGTTTCACTCGATTGAACGAAGCCGTCCCTTATCAGCGCTTTTTCCAGGTCGATGGCTCCATGACGCGCGAGTACGGCGGGCTGGGCATCGGCCTGGCAATCTGCGCCCAATTGATCGAGTTGCAGGGCGGCGTTCTCAGTCATCAGTCCGAACCCGGACGCGGCAGCTGTTTCACGCTGAGCGTGCCGTTGCGGGTGCTTTCCCGTCAGGCGCAGCTGCACTCGCAGGAACGTCGGGAAATCCTCTAGCGTCCGATTCGCAGGGCAAAAGCGCCGATATTTAGTCAGGTACGGCACTTTTTAAACACCGGGCTGCGTGGTTCACTGCGATTTATGGACCTGCGGCACTGTGTCCCGCAGCCGTGTTCCGTCAACAGGAGCCCCCGTCATGAACCTGCATCAGTTCGCCGAAACCCACGAAGTGACCAATCAGCCGCCGTCGCTGGACGGCAGTAACCTGTATCGCATCGACTTGCCTTTGCAAGACTGGTCCGAGCGGTTCGGCGCGGGTTGGGCCGAGGCGCGGCTCGACGCCTATGGCGCGCTGGCGGGCGGACCGTTGATGGAGGCGGGTTTTCTTGCCAATCAGAACAAACCTGTGTTCGTCAGCCATGACCGCTACGGGCATCGCCTCGATCTGGTGGAGTTTCACCCGGCTTACCATCAACTGATACGCACGGCGGTGGAACATGGCATTCCGTCCTTGCCCTGGACTCATCCGCAACCCGGCGCGCACGTGGCACGGGCCGCCATGAGCTATCTGCACAGTCAGGCCGAGGCCGGCAGCGGTTGCCCGTTGACCATGACCTTCGCCAGCGTTCCGGCGCTGCGCATGCAGGCGGATCTCGCGCAAAGCTGGTTGCCGAAGATTCTCGCCACCGAGTACGACCCGCGTAACGTCGGTATGGCGCACAAGGCGGGCGTGACCATCGGCATGGCTATGACCGAAAAACAGGGCGGCACCGACGTGCGGGCCAACACCACTCGGGCTTATCCGGTCGGCGCCGGTGGGCCAGGTCAGGCGTATGAGCTGGTCGGACACAAATGGTTTTGCTCGGCGCCAATGTGCGATGCCTTCCTGACCCTGGCGCAGACTGACAAGGGCCTGACGTGTTTCCTGCTGCCGCGTCATCGCCCGGATGACACGCGCAACGAGTTCTACATACAGCGCCTGAAGAACAAACTGGGCAATTGGTCCAACGCCTCCAGCGAAGTCGAATTTCGCGGCGCGTTTGCCTGGATGCTGGGCGAAGAAGGTCGCGGTGTGCCGACCATTATCGAAATGGTCGCCATGACCCGCTTCGATTGCATGGTCGGTTCCAGCGCCCTGATGCGCCAGGCATTGACCCAGGCCAGCCATCACTGCGCGCACCGAACCGTGGGCGGCCGCGTGCTCAGTGAGCAGCCATTGATGCAGAACGTCCTGGCCGACCTGGCACTGGAAAGCGAAGCTGCGCTGGCGCTGACCCTGCGCATGGGTCGCGCTTTGGATAACTTGCAGGATCCCCACGAGGCGCGTTTCGCCCGGCTGGTCACGGCGGTGGGCAAATACTGGATCTGCAAACGCGCCCCGGCGATGATCAATGAAGCTGCCGAATGCATGGGCGGCGCAGGTTATGTCGAAGAAAGCATCCTGCCGCGCCTGTATCGCGAAGCGCCGGTCAACTCGACGTGGGAAGGCTCGGGCAACGTGCAATGCCTTGATGTACTGCGCGCGCTGTCCAAGGAACCCGGCGTGCTGGATGCGTTGTTCACCGAGTTGGGCGACGGCCACGGCGATCAGGACCTGGCGATGCACATCGACCGGCTCAAGGCAGCGTTGCGCGATACCAGCGATATCCAGTATCGCGCCCGCCAGCTTACTGAAGACATTGCCCTGGCCTTGCAGGCCAAGTTATTGCTTGAAGCGGGTAATTCCGTGGTCAGCGACGGCTTCATCGCCAGCCGCCTGGCGTCACGCAGCGGTGTATATGGCGCGCTGCCCAGAGGCGTGGATGTCGAAGCGCTGGTGGCGAGGTCTGCGCCGCAGGTTCTTTAAGACGCAAAACCCGTTGGATCTGCGTTGCGGCTAGTGCCTTCCCTCGACGATGCAGGCAAGATGGAGGCCTGCAAGATCAGAAGGATACGAATCGTGACCCCAGCGTTTATTGTCGTTGAAACTGCCGAACAAGCCGTTGATCGGCTCGCCGAACTGCACAAGACCGCGACCGATGCGCTGAGCCAGGCCCTCAAGCGTTATCTCAAAGACCGTGTCGAACCTGATGCCGAGCAGCGTGCGCTGTTCCGTTATCCGGAGATTCGTCTGACTTATCTGTGTCAGGGCGAAGTGCCGCTGACCACTCGGGCTTACGCCAAAGTCCAGCTGCCGGGCACTTACAGCGTCACCGTGACTCACCCCGCAGCCTTCCGCAAATACCTGCTGGAACAGCTGGTGCCACTGATGAACGACTTCACCATCACGGTGGAAGTCGGCGTCAGCGAGCAGAATATTCCTTATCCGTATGTGGTCGAGCAGGGTGACGAGCTGGCCGGTTCCGGCGTGACCGCTGCAGCGCTGGCGCGGGTTTTCCCCAGCACTGATTTGTCCGCCGCCACCGACGGCATCGCCGATGGCCTGTACGACTGGGCCAACACTGATCCGTTGCCGCTGGCGTTGTTCGATGCCGCGCGCGTGGACTTCTCGTTGCGGCGCCTGGTGCATTACACCGGCAGCGACTGGCGTCACGTCCAGCCGTGGATCCTGCTGACCAACTACCACCGTTACGTTGACCAGTTCATCGTCCACGGCCTGGAAAAACTCCGCGAAGACCCGCGTTTCGTACGCATGGTCTTGCCGGGCAACGTCGTGGTCGAGAAGAGCATGGATCACGGCGAGGCGCAGGCCATCGTCGCCAGTGTGGTCTGGCATCGCTACCAGATGCCGGCCTATCACCTGATTGCCGAAGACGGCCATGGCGTGACGCTGGTCAATATCGGCGTCGGCCCGTCCAACGCCAAGAACATCACCGATCACCTGGCGGTGTTGCGTCCGCATTGCTGGCTGATGATCGGCCACTGCGGCGGGCTGCGCCAATCCCAGACCATCGGCGACTACGTGCTGGCTCACGCCTACATGCGTCGCGACGGGATTCTGGACCGTGTGCTGCCGCCGCATATTCCGATCCCGGCCCTGGCCGAAGTGCAGCTCGCCTTGCAGGAGTCGGCGGCGCAAATCACCGGCGAACGTGGCGATGATCTGAAGAAGCGCCTGCGCACCGGCACGGTCCTGACCTACGACGACCGAAACTGGGAATTGCGCTGGGCTCAGGAGCGTCCGTTGATCAACCTGTCGCGGGCGGTTGCCGTGGACATGGAAAGCGGCACCATCGCTGCCCAGGGTTACCGTTTACGGGTGCCTTATGGCACGTTGTTGTGCGTTTCGGACAAGCCGTTGCACAGCGAAATCAAGTTGCCGGGCTCGGCCAATGCGTTCTACGAACGTGCGGTCAGCCAGCATTTGAAGATCGGCATCGCTGCGCTGGATCTGCTGCGCACCGAGCTGAATTCGCTGCACTCGCGCAAATTGCGCAGCTTCGATGAGCCGCCGTTCCGTTGATCGGTTAGGTAATTAACGAAAGGGCCATTAAAGTGGCCCTTTCTGTTTGCCGAATCCTGAACTGTCATGTCCCGCATTCAACGCCCCGTTTCTCGCCGTCCTGCGCCCGCCAGCCCTGGCGCTGGCCGTCGTATCGCCAAAGCTCCGCCCGCCGAACCGAAGCTGATTCTGTTCAACAAACCTTTCGACGTACTGACCCAGTTCAGTGACGGAGAAGGGCGGGCGACGCTCAAGGATTTCATCGAAATTCCCGGTATTTACCCGGCCGGACGGCTGGACCGGGACAGCGAAGGATTGTTGCTGCTGACCAATGACGGTCAGCTACAGGCGCGTATCGCCGATCCGAAACACAAGCTGGCGAAAACTTACTGGGTACAGGTCGAAGGCGAGCCAAGCGCCGAGCAGTTGCAGCAATTGCGCGACGGCGTGCAGCTCAACGACGGGCCGACGCTGCCCGCGCAGGCTCGTCAGCTGGACGAACCGGAACTCTGGCCACGCAACCCGCCGGTGCGCTTTCGTAAAAGCATACCGACCAGCTGGCTGGAACTGGTGATCAAGGAAGGCCGCAACCGCCAGGTGCGGCGCATGACCGCCGCCGTGGGCTTGCCTACGCTGCGTCTGGTGCGGGTCAGGATTGGTGACTGGACGCTGGAAGGGCTGGATCAAGGGCAATGGCGGGAAGTGCCTCTGTAGGACCGGCTTTAGCCGGGAGGACTTCCTTGCATTCAATACATCTGCTTGGTTAGTGGTATTGGCCTCCCGGCTAAAGCCGGTCCTACGGATCATCAACTCTCCAGGTAAGCAATCACCACGGTCTTGATCACGAAGGCCATGATCCCGAGTCCGAGTACGAAGAACAGGATGAAGGTACCGAATTTGCCGGCCTTGGATTTCTTCGCCAGGTCCCAGACGATGAAGCCCATGAACCCGATCAGGATGGTGACCAGGATCGTCATCATCCACTCTTCGAAAACCGCAGGATCCATTATTCATCTCCAGTACAAAGGCAGTGGGCGGCGATTATACGGGAACTGTGCGATCCCTCCCATGCGGCTCGATGGCGCGCCCGGTCAGTTGCGCAGGTGGATCAGCGGCAGTTCGGTACTGGCCAGCACCTGATTGAGCACAAAGCTCGAGCGGACGCTGGTCACGCCTTCAATGCGCGTAAGGTGGCCCAGCAGCAGTTTCTGATAGTGATCCATGTCAGACACCACGACCTTGAGCTGATAATCGGCGTCCATTCCCGTCACCAGGCTGCACTCGAGCACTTGGGGCAGGTTGCGAATGTGCATCTCGAAGTTCTCGAATCGCTCGGGCGTGTGTCGATCCATGCCGATCAAGACGTAAGCGGTAAGGTTCAATCCCAGCTTCTTGCGGTCCAGCAAGGCGACCTGGCGGACGATATAGCCATCATCTTCAAGCTGCTTGACCCGGCGCGAGCAAGGCGAAGGCGACAGGCCGATGCGTTCAGCCAGTTCTTGATTGGAGATGCGCGCGTCACGCTGCAATTCAGCCAAAATACTCAAGTCGTACCTGTCGAGTTTGCTCACTAAGATCGCCTTTCTAGGTTAAATTGCGCTGAATTATCTATCTGAAGTTAAAAATTGCGCAAGTGATGTTTTATTGAGCAATTTTAGCAATCCCCTGCTGGTGTCTCAGGCCTATTCTTTTAAACAGAATCACTGCCCGGACATAGCGTCCAGCGCGGCTCGCCAAATCAGGCCAGCTGCGGCCTCCAGCCCCAAAGGGTTGGCAAGGCCCCCGGGCTACATACTGTCCAGAAGACGGCATGAGGTGAGCCGACGCCACAAGCGTTGAGCCAGGACGAAATTTTCAAGGGGGGCCGCGAGGTCCCCTTTTTCTTGTGTGCGGATTATGTCCGACAGTGATGGCGTACTGATAGAGTGCGCCGAACGACGCGCCTATAACGCAGTCTTATTTATGTACATCGCGCACAACCGCGTCCCAGTGAGGAAAACATGAAATCAGGCATCTGGCATTTGGCAGGTGTAAGCCTGTTGTGTCTGAGCATCAGCGCTCAGGCATTGGCTGAGGATCAGGGCCAGGGTCCGCGTGAACAGAACCGCGGCAACTCCGACAATGGCGGCGGGCAGGGACGCGAGCAGAATAACGCCGGGCAGCAATACCAGCAGCAACGTCAGCAACAGCAGCAGATTCAACAGCAGCAAGGCCAGCAGCGGCAGGTCGAGCGCCAGCAGCAACAGCAGATTCAACAGCAGCAGGGCCAGCAGCGGCAGGTCGAGCGCCAGCAACAACAGCAGATTCAGCAGCAACAGGTCCAGCAGCGGCAGCAAGAGCAGCAGAACCAGCGCCTGCAAAACCAGCAACAGCAAAACCAGCAGCGGCAGATTCAGGAACAGCAGAATCAGCAGCGTCAGGTCGAGCGCGAGCAGTTGCAGCAGCGCCAGAACAATCTGCCGATCCAGAGCGGTCCCGGCGAATCACGCCAGACCCAGCAACCACGCCAAGGCTATTACAACGACAACGGCAACAACCGCAATCGTCAGGCGGGCGGCAATTATCGGCCCAATGATCATTGGGAAGGTCGACCTGATGGCCACGGCAACGGCTGGGGTCCGGGTCCGCAATATCGTCCGGGCCATGTGATTGATCGCGTGCCTTCGGATTACTCGCGTGTGCCGTATCGGGGTCAGGATTATTTCTATTCGGGCGGCTACTGGTATCGTCCGGACGGCCCGCGTTATGTGGTCGTGACGCCGCCTTATGGCGCTCGCGTGCGCAGCCTGCCGTCATATTCCCAGGAAGTGGTGATTGGCAGCTCGCTGTTTTTCCTGGCGGCCGGCACTTACTACATGTATCAGAACGACACTCAGGAATACATCGTGACCACGCCGCCGCAGCCGGTTCAGTCGGGCGGTTATGCTCAGCCGATCGGTCAGGGCAGCCCTTACGATCCGGTTGCGTATCCGGCCAATGGCCAGAGCCCCGAGCAGATCGAACAGGACCGTTACGATTGCTATCGCTGGTCCGTGGAGCAAAGCAGCTTCGATCCGGCCAATCCGGGTTATCAGCCAGCCCCGGCGATGATTCAGGTATACCGCCGCTCGATGGTGGCGTGCCTAATGGATCGCGGTTACGCCATCAACTGATCATACGGGTGCTGGCTGCACGACTTCCTGCGGGTCGGCGTGCACCAGCACTTCGGCCTTCGGGTATTCCTTGTGGATAGCATCGGCGGCCTGATCGGAAATCGTGTGCGCCGCTGACAGGCTTAAATTTCCCGGCAACTCCAGATGCAGCTGCACGAACCAGTGGTTGCCGGAAATCCGCGTGCGCAGGTCATGAGCGCCCAGCACACCGGGCACAGCGCAGGCCAGTTCGAGCATGTGTGCGCTGACATCCACCGGCAATTCCTCGTCCATCAACACCGCCACGGTTTCCCGCGCGATCTGAAAGGCGCTCCAGAGGATGTATACCGCAATCCCCAGGCCGAAATACGCATCCAGCTGCGCCCAGCCATACCAAGCCAGCACCAGCGCGACGAGGATGCTGAAGTTCAGCAGCAAGTCGGAACGGTAATGCAGCGAGTCGGCGCGAATCGCCGCTGAGCCGGTTTCCCTGATGACTTTGTGTTGCAGCATCAACAGCGCCACGGTCAGGGCAAACGACAGCAGCATCACGACGATGCCCAGCCCCGGCGCGCCGAGTTCCTGAGGATGCTGAATGCGGTCAACGGCCTGGTACGCAATCAGGCAGGCACTGACCGCAATGAACAGCGCCTGGGCCATGCCCGACAGCGCCTCGGCTTTGCCGTGACCATAACGGTGATCGTCATCGGCCGGGCGCAGGGCGTAATGCACCGCGAGCAGATTGAGGAACGACGCCGCGCCATCAAGCGCCGAGTCGGTCAGCCCGGCCAACAGGCTGACCGAACCGCTGAGCCACCAGGCAATCGCCTTGGCAATGATCAATATGCTGGCAACGGCCAGCGAAGCTCGGGTTGCCAAGCGCATCAGGCGGGCGTGTTCAACGCTGGTACTCATGGTGCTTCCTTCAATCACAGTCAGGCCGAAGGCACCAGGCCAAGCGCTGCCAACTGCTGCACGCTGCCGCGATGCTGGATCAGGCGCGGGTCGTTCAACGGCAGGGTCCGGCCCAGCTCGGTTTCGATGATCGCCTGCAACTTGAGGTTGTCGACGCTGCCGTCAGCGTTGATCGCCGGTTGCAGCTTCTGCGGGTCGATCTGCGCGTGCTCGCCTGGGGCGTAGTAAATCGCACCGCTGGCGAAGTCCACCGCGAAGGCGATCAAGCCGGGAATGACATAGAACAACAGGCCGACGGCATCGAGCACAGCAATCGCCGGATCGATCTTGCCATCGATCTGCCCGCGCCGATCAGGATAGAAAATGCTGCCACACGCAGTGATCTGAGTAAGCAGAGCCGCGACCATTACGCCGCCGATGAAACGAGAAGGAATGCGCATGACAATCTCCGTGAAGTGAAGTGGCAACTATACAAGGCAAAGACAACAGGGCTATGACTATTGCTTCATCTTGGGGTTCTGATATCCGTTGCGAGGCTTGCCCGCGAATCATTCACCTCGGTAAGAAAGACACACCGCGTTATCGTTCTTCGCGGGCAAGCCTCGCTCCAACGGGAAGTTAGTGTTGTGAATGCACGTATAATCAGCCGCCTGTTCTGGAGCTGCCATGATTTCCTTGCCCATCGATGCCGTTTTACCTGATCTGCGCCGAGCTTTGGCGGCGCGTAACGAAGCGGTGCTCGAAGCGCCGCCGGGTGCCGGTAAAACCACGCGGGTGCCCTTGGCGTTGCTGGAAGAAACCTGGCTCGCCGGGCAAACCATTCTCATGCTCGAGCCGCGACGGCTGGCGGCGCGGGCTGCGGCAGAGCGTCTGGCCAGCGAGCTGGGCGAAAAGGTCGGCGAAACCGTTGGCTATCGCATCCGCCTGGAAAGCCGGGTCGGCCCCAACACACGTATCGAAGTCGTCACCGAAGGCATTCTGACCCGGCGTTTACAGGACGATCCGGCGCTGGAAGGCGTTGGCCTGCTGATCTTCGATGAATTCCACGAACGCAGCCTCGACGCCGATCTGGCCCTGGCCCTGAGTCTGAATGGCCGTGAACTGTTTCGCGACGATCAGCCGCTGAAGATCCTGCTGATGTCCGCCACGCTGGAAGGCGAGCGGTTGTCGAGTCTGCTCGACGACGCCCCGGTGGTGCGCAGCGACGGGCGCATGTTTCCCGTGCAAATGCGCTGGAGTCGGCCGTTTCAGTCGGGGGAATTCATCGAGCCGCGTGTGGTGCAGACGGTTCTGGATGCCCTCAACGATGAAACCGGCAGTCTCTTGGTGTTCCTGCCGGGGCAAGCCGAGATTCGTCGGGTCAATCAGCAACTGGCCGAAGCCTTGGGCACGCGGACCGATATTCTGCTGTGTCCGTTGCATGGTGAGCTGGATCTAAACGCCCAGCGCGCCGCCATCGAACCCGCGCCCAAAGGCATCCGCAAGGTGGTGCTGGCGACCAATATTGCCGAAACCAGCCTGACCATTGATGGCGTGCGGGTAGTGATTGATGCCGGATTGGCGCGAGTGCCGCGTTTCGATCCCGGTAGCGGCATGACCCGTCTGGACACGCAGCGAATTTCCCGCGCCAGCGCCACGCAACGCGCCGGTCGCGCGGGGCGTCTGGAGCCCGGCGTGTGTTATCGGCTGTGGTCCGAAGCGCAGCATGAGCAACTGGCGGCCTACGGCACGGCGGAAATTCTCCAGGCGGATCTTGCCGGACTGGCGCTGCAACTGGCGCGCTGGGGCGTGACGCCGCCGCAGTTGGTCTGGCTCGATATTCCGCCAGCAGCAGCGTACGCCCAGGCGCAGGATTTGCTCGGTCGTCTCGGTGCGCTGACCATCAAGCCCGGCGAAGAACGCAAACTCACGCCCCACGGCCAGGCCATGGCGGAACTGCCCGCGCATCCGCGAATCGCCCATTTGCTGCTGCGCGGCCAGGCATTGGGCCTGGGCGCGCTGGCCTGCGACGTGGCGGCGTTGTTGGGTGAGCGCGACATCCTGCGCGGCGCGGGCGCTGATCTGCACAGTCGCCTGCATCTGCTCTCCGGCAGCGAGCGGGCGCGCGGATCGCAGGGCGGCGTGCAGCGCGCCAAACAACTGGCCCGGCAATATCGTAGCTATTTGCGCGGCGCGGCGACTGAGCCGGTCAGTGATCCCGAACATTCGCGCTGGTTGGGTGCATTGCTGGCTTTGGCTTATCCAGATCGAGTGGCGCAACAGCGTCGCGCTGGCGGCGCCGAATATCGCCTGGCCAATGGCCGGGCGGCGTTGTTCGCCGAAGCCGACGCCTTGATGAAACAGCCATGGCTGGTGGTCGCCGATCTGGGCAGTCGCCAGGGCCAGCGCGAAGAGCGCATTTACCTTGCCGCCGAGTTCGACCCGGCATTGTTTGATTCGGTATTGGCCGAGCAGGTTGTGACGCTTGATCAACTGGATTGGGACGAACGCGAAGGCGTGTTCCGCGCCGAGCGTCAGCGCAAGGTCGGCGAGCTGATCCTCAGTCGCGAGCCGCTGACTGGTCTGGATGAATCCGCCAAAGGTCAGGCCTTGCTGGCGCTGGTGCGGCGCAAGGGACTCGAACTGCTGCCGTGGACGCCGGAACTGCGCCAGTGGCAGGCGCGGGTCGCGCTGCTGCGACAGCTGGAACTGCAGCGTCAGGACGCCAGCGAATGGCCGGATGTGAGCAACGCGGGCTTGCTGGAAAAACTCGAAAACTGGCTGCTGCCGTATCTGGGCAAAGTGCAGCGGCTCAGTCATTTCAGCAATCTGGACCTGTCGTCGATCCTGCATAACCTGCTGCCCTGGCCGCTGCCTCAGCGCCTTGATGAGCTGGCGCCGCATCACTTGAGTGTGCCGTCCGGCTCGTCGGTGCGCCTGGATTACAGCGAGCATCCGCCGATTCTCGCGGTGCGCCTGCAAGAGCTGTTCGGCCTGGCCGATACCCCACGCATCGCCAACGGTCGGCAGATCGTCAAGCTGCACCTGCTGTCACCCGCGCGTCGCCCGGTGCAGGTCACGCAGGACCTGGCCAACTTCTGGCGCAGCACCTATGCCGAAGTGAAAAAAGACCTCAAAGGCCGCTACCCGAAACACTACTGGCCCGATGATCCATTGATTGCCGAACCGACAGCGCGGATCGAACCAAGGAAGTCATAGGCGCTTGCAGGACCTTTTGAGTAGCCAGACCACGCATTATCCAGAAGGACTATCCGAACGTATTGGTCCTGTGGTCACGCCGGGAACGGGATATATCCGTTGCGGATCGGCCAGGCCCCGTGTTTGAAGCAGTCGAGCACCTGAGTCACATTCTGCAAACCATATGAAGGTGTTTTGGCTGCGCCGGTTTGGTGATACTGCCGGGCGCCGCTGACGCTGGCACAACCCATTGCAGATTACGTCCTGGCCCTGAGCTGGCGTGGCCTGGAAAATCGCATCATGGGCTTGAAGCTGCACCCTTGGTATTGGAGAAGTTCGGAGTCATGGATCAATCGCTCAACCCCAAAGTCTACGTATTGACCTTCACCGCATTCGTCATGCTGTCTTCGGAATTTATCGTCGCAGGGCTGCTTCCGCAGATCGCATCAGCGCTGCAGATCTCTATCGGCCACGCCGGTTGGCTGGTCACCGCCTTTGCAATGGGCATGGGAGTCAGCGCACCGATCATTGCGGCATTCACTTACAAAGTCAGCTTGCGTTCCCTGCTGATCGTCGCCTGTTTGGCTTTGTTCCTTGGCAACACGCTTTGCGCTGTGACTGATAACTTTCCCCTGTTAATGATCGGGAGAGCATTGGGCGGCGTGGGTGTTGCGATGTTCTGGACCAACGCGGTGATCGCAGCAGCGGCAATGTCCACGCCTGAGACCAAGAGCCTTGCGGTTTCCAGAGTGCTCATCGGTGTGTCGATCGCGTCGGTGGTCGGCGTTCCCCTGGGCAAAGCTGTCAGCGATGCCTGGCGTTGGGAAGATGCGTTGGTGTTGATGTCGGTGCTGAGTGCGCTGGCTCTGGTGATGGTCGTCAAATGCATTCAGATACCGCCGGCGGACGAAGCGCAGTTGCACCTGACGCTGTCTGACCGGATCCGCGCTGTCTGTCGCAAGGACATCCTCCTGGCACTGCTCAGCTACCTGTTGATCTTCGGTGGGATCATGGCTGTCTTCAGCTATCTGGCTACGTTTCTCATCCGCTATACCGAGTTTCCTGCCGCGTACGTGACCCCGGTTCTTGTCTTGTACGGTATCGCTGACATCGTGGGTAACCTGTTCGTGGCCAGGCGTGTGCCCGAGCAGATGGAAGGAATGTTCAAGCGCCTGCTCCTGATGCTGGCGATATCGTTGATGGCTATTTCCCTGTTCGGCACTACCGTCTGGATACTTCCTTTCGTTATTGCCGCTGTCGGGGCTTGTCACGCCGCTGCGGGATTGATGACGGGGATTGACGTCCTGCGCCGGTCGGGAGCGAATGCCCAACTGGTTGGCGCGTTTAACGTCTGCGCAATCAACCTCGGCATCATGCTGGGTGCGATTTCCGGCGGGTTATTGATCGACCACGTAGGACTCGGGCTTATCGGATGTCTGGGGGGTGGTTTTGTATTGCTGGCATTGCTGATCAGGACTCGTCTGTCGCCCGGATAGTCAGCTGCGCCGCTGGCACTATCTCTTCGCGCACAGGTTGCTCCTACTGATGAGGGGCTGCGGGTAACAAAAACCGCCCGATCACCGGCAAGTGATCGGAGATCAGCAGCGTGTCTTCTCGCCGAACCCGGGCATCAATGCGTTTGAGGTGCGGACTGTAGAACAGGTAATCCACGGTCCGGTCCGGGCCGCTGATTCGTGGGTCGTTGGGGAAATGGGTCAGCCATTTGCTGCGATCAATGCCGCCGAGTTCGGTGTTGTCAGGGATCATCGGGTATTTGTCCCAGAACACATGCAGCTGACTGTCCGCTTGGTAGCGGCTGCGCTGTTCCGGCGGTAGACGCCGGTATTGGCCGAGGGGCAACAGATTGAAATCCCCACCGATCAACCATGGTGTGCCGCTGCTTTCGAATTTATCCAACAACTGGCTGGTGACCTGAACCTGACGCGATTGCGTGTCGGTGCCTTGGGTCAGACGATCCAGCTGAGTGTTGATAACAGCCATCTGACCGCCGTCACGCAACGGCAGGTAACTGACCAGCAATGCGCGTTTGGGTTGAAATTGGCGCGCCAGCAGGTTGCTGTCCTGAATCGGCAGCTGGATGCGCTCGGCGCGGTCGATGTGATAGCGGCTCAGCATCGCCAGCTTGGTGCCGACACTGCCGAAGATATGTGGCAACGGGACAAAGTCAGCTTTCCAGTCAAAGGCCTGGCTGCTGCATGGATACAGATCGGTGACCCGTTCCTGAAGCAGCGCGAGCTGATCGGCGTAGTCGGTGTTCTTGGCACCGTCACTCACTTCCTGAAGCAGGACAATATCCGGCTGTTCGTCACGAATGACTCGCGCGACTTCATCGAGGTTGTAGGCCAGATCCTCGGGCGTCGGCCGTTCATCGGCGCCGCTGCCATCGTCCATGTCATACCAGAACACATAGCGTTTGCCCGCCAGATACTGGATGTTCCAGGTCATGACCTTCAAGGCCTGGCCCGGTACCAGCATGGGCGCTTGAAGCTTCGGGTTGCAGGCCACGGGCAAGTGCTCGTGGGCGGCGGGCCGCCAGGTCACGTTGTAGACAAAGCCGAAAAGCAGGCCGGTCAACAGCACAATGATGACGAGGATGCGGGCTTTCACGCCGGTTGTCCCGGCTCGCTGATCAACATGAACAGGCGGAACATCACCACGCTGGTGAACAGTTGCAGGAAGCTGCTGATGCTGTCGATAGCCAGCGTAACCGCCGCGCTCTGTGGTTCCGGCAGCAGGAACATGCCGATGCCTTCCAGCACCGACAGCGGCAGATAAACGCACAGCACACAGGCCAGGATGCGTACGAACTGGCCCTTGGTCAGCAGCAGGCTTTCGCGCATCGCGGCCAGCGGCGTCAGGCCGCGCAGGACCAGCAGATACTCGGAAAAGGCCAGTTTGACCATGATGTACACGCCGGGAATGATGAACATCGACAGGCCGAACATGATCAGCAACGTGCTTAGCGCCGACAGCACGGCAAAGGTCGGCCACAGGCGCAGGGCCATGGCGAGCAGGTCGCGTTTGTCGGGTTCTTCGCCACGGCTGCGGGCGTCAAGAAACAGAATCAGCGCGCCGGTATACAGCGGATAAAACAACAGGCCGACCAGCAGTTCGTAAGCCGGCGAAGCCTGCGCTGCCAGCGCATTGCCCAGGGCTTGCTTGGCCAAGGCTTCGAGTATCACCAGCGGCAGACAGAGCAGCAGAATGCTCGCCAGGTTGCGCCGGAAAAAATACAGCGAGTCTTGCAGAACGATCAGCGGGTTCATGGAATCGGGTCGCAGAGAAAAAGCAGGTGGTCACTTTAGCCCATGCACCCCAGCGAACCAAGCGCGAGCCAGAGCGTTGCGCGGCATTCTTAACATTTGCGCACAGCCATTGAAACGCATCGGATCAGCCCCATTACCTTGCGTACGTCTGGCCATTTGGCCCGGCGACGATATTTAACGGCAATCTAACGAGGTCGCCATGAACAGCGAAGAGCAAACCCTGATCGATGGCCTTTTCTCGAAACTGAAAAGTGCCGAAACCGCTTCAGCCCCACGCGATGCGCAGGCCGAAGCCAGGATCAAGGAGCATCTCACCCAGCAGCCAGCGGCCCCTTATTACATGGCGCAGGCAATTCTGGTGCAGGAAGCGGCAGTCAATCAGTTGAACCTGCAGATCAAACAGCGCGAGGAGCAGATTCAGCAGCTTCAGGCCGAGTTGCAGCAGGCCAAGGCGCAATCGTCAGCGGCGCCAGCTCCGAGCAGCGGTGGCTTTTTGTCGAGCATCTTCGGCGGTGGCAACTCCCAGCAGCCGCAGGCGCGGCCGAGCAACCCGTCGTCTTCGGGCGGCTGGCGCGATGGCCCGGCCAGCCCGCCACCTTCCAACTTTCAGCAAGGCAATCCCCAGCAAGGCAACTATGCCGCGCCGCAACAACAGGCCCCGGCAGCTCCGATGGGCAGCGGCTTTCTGGGCGGTGCCTTGAAAACAGCGGCCGGCGTGGCGGGCGGCGTGATGCTGGCCCAAGGCATCAGCAGCATGTTCGGCCATCACGAGCAGCCGCAGGAAGTGGTCGAAGTCATCAAGGAAGAGCCGGAGCAGGTTGCCGATCACGGTAACAGCGACAGCGGCAACAACTGGGGCAATGACCAACAGCGCGTCAGCGACAACGACGTCAACGGTAATCAGGACAGCTACGCCGACAGCGGCTACGACGATGGCGGTGGCGATGACATGTTTGGCGATGATGATTCGTTTGTCTGACCGACGCCCTCCCGGCTGAAGCCGGTCCTACGGGGTTACGAGTTCTTGTAGGAGGGGATTTATCCCCGAGGAGGGCGTTGAAAATCTTGATTGGCAGGATCGACGCCCTCCCGGCTAAAGCCGGTCCTACGGCTGACGCGAAACTGGCATACTGGGCGCCGATTCACTTCTGGATCGGCGTCATGAGGATTTCCGGTGAAAAAGATCGCAGTGTTCGCCGATGTACAGAACCTCTATTACACCGTTCGACAGGCGCATGGCTGCCATTTCAGTTACGCAGCGTTGTGGGCTGATATCAGCCAGCGCGGCGAAATCGTGCAGGCTTACGCTTATGCCATCGACCGTGGCGACAGTAAACAGCAGCAGTTCCAGCAGATCCTGCGCAACCTCGGTTTTACCGTGAAACTCAAGCCTTACATCCAGCGCAGCGACGGTTCGGCCAAGGGTGACTGGGATGTAGGCATCACCATCGATATCATGGACATCGCCTCGCAAGTCGACGAAGTGGTGCTGGCTTCCGGTGATGGTGATTTCGATTTGCTGCTCGAACACATCATCAACAAGCATGGCGTCGAGGCTGTGGCTTACGGCGTACCCGGCTTGACCGCCAATTCGTTGATCCGCGCCGCCACGCGCTATGTGCCGATCGAAGGTTCGCTGCTGCTGCGCAACTGAGCATGTTCATTTTTCAAAGGATCCAGGCAAGTGTTGGAACGCATCGCAGTCATCGACTTTGAAACCACCGGTATTTCCCCCGGCCACGGTTGCCGGGCGACGGAAATCGCCGTGGTGATCATGGAGCAGGGGCGCATCGTCGAGCGTTATCAGAGCCTGATGAACGCAGGCGTGCGAATTCCTTCATTCATCGAGTCGCTGACCGGCATCAGCAACAGCATGATTCGTACAGCGCCCAGCGCCGAAAGAGTCATGAACGATGTGGCGGATTTTGTCGGCCTGACACCATTGGTGGCGCACAACGCTTCATTCGACCAGAAATTCTGGGATTACGAGCTGTCCCGCATTCAGCGCAATCGCGAACAAAGCTTCGCCTGTTCGATGCTGCTGGCGCGGCGTTTGATGCCCGGTGCGCCGAACCACAAGCTTGGCACCCTGACCAGCTACGCGCGCCTGCCCAACACCGGCAAGGCTCACCGGGCCATGGCCGATGCGGAAATGGCCGCCAACCTCACGGCGCACCTGACCAACGAACTGCGCCACACCCATGGCATCGCCGGGATTTCCCATCAGTTGCTCTGCACTTTGCAGAAAGTTCCCGCCGCCAAGATCAGTGAAGCCCTCAAGCGTCAGCGCGGATTCTGACTTGCTGAACGGCAAGCCGGTTGCTGTTCAGACTGTGTTGAAGTTAGTGAGCAAGAAACGGGTTTTCCTCGCCGGTCAGCTGGTTTAAAAAGGTTCAGTGTTTACTGCCAAGATCAGCCTTTCTATAGAGCTGGCGAATAATAATTAACTTTCCGAGCCTGACATGCCGAGTTCTCGTCGTTTTCCGTTGCTGCTTGTGGGTGCCTTCCTGGCGTTGTATCTGGTGTGGGGATCGACTTATCTGGTGATCCGCATTGGCGTCGAGTCGTGGCCGCCGCTGATGATGGCCGGAATTCGCTTCCTGATCGCCGGTTGCCTGCTGTATGGCTTTCTGCGTTTTCGCGGCGCACCGGCCCCAACTTTTGCGCAATGGAAGGCATCGGCTGCGATCGGCTTTTTGCTGCTCGCTTGCGGCAATGGCGGGGTGACGTTGGCGGAACATGCGGGCATCGCGTCGGGCATTGCCGCGCTGGCGATTGCGACCATGCCGCTGTTTACCCTGTTGTTCGGCCTGTTCTGGGGCAATCGCACCACGCGCCTGGAGTGGGCCGGGATTATCCTCGGGCTGATCGGCATCGGCCTGCTGAACCTGGGTTCGAACCTGCAAGCCAGTCCTTATGGCGCCGCACTGGTGATTTTTGCCGCCGCCGCCTGGGCGTTCGGCTCGGTGTGGAGCAAGCATCTGCCGTTGCCCGAAGGACCGATGGCCAGCGGCGCCGAGATGATTACCGCCGGCGTCATGTTGCTGATCGCCAGTGCCATGAGTGGCGAGCATCTGCAGCAGATGCCCAGCGCCGCAGGTTGGGGCGCCTTGGCCTATCTGATTGTGTTCGGCTCCATCGTCGCGTTCAGCGCCTATATGTATCTGCTGAAAAACGTCAGGCCCGCCGCCGCCACCAGCTATGCCTACGTCAATCCAGCGGTCGCGGTGTTGCTGGGCATCCTCTTCGCGGGCGAAACCATCGGTCCGGAAGAGTGCCTGGCGATGGCAGTGATTATCAGCGCGGTGGTGCTGATCGGCCTGCCGCAATGGCGAAAGCCGCAGCCGGAACAGGCCGGATCGGTGAGGACAGGGTAAACTCCGCGTCTTGCGTTGAATTTCCCTATGGTATTACCGATGACATTTGCCACTCTTGGCCTGATCGAACCCCTGCTGCGCGCCCTTGAAACGCTCGGTTACCAGACGCCGACGCCTGTGCAGACGCAGGCGATCCCACCGGTTCTGGCCGGGCGTGACTTGATGGCTGCGGCCCAGACCGGGACCGGCAAGACCGCCGGTTTTGCCTTGCCGCTGCTGCAACGATTGACTCTGGAAGGCCCGAAAGTCGCCGCCAACTCGATCCGCGCCCTGGTTCTGGTGCCCACCCGCGAGCTGGCCGAACAGGTTCACGAGAGCATCCGTCAATACGCCGAGCACCTGCCGCTGAGCACCTACGCGGTCTACGGTGGCGTGAGCATCAACCCGCAGATGATGAAGCTGCGCAAAGGCGTGGACGTCCTCGTCGCGACGCCGGGTCGTCTGCTGGACCTGCATCGCCAGAACGCATTGAAGTTCTCGCAACTGCAAACCCTGATTCTCGACGAAGCCGACCGCATGCTGGATCTGGGCTTCTCGGAAGAGCTGCGCAGTATTTATGCCGCGCTGCCTAAACGCCGCCAGACCTTGCTGTTCTCGGCGACGTTTTCCGACGCGATCCGCCAGTTGGCGGCGCAAATGCTCGATGATCCACTGACCATCGAAGTCAGCCCGCGCAATGTGGCCGCCAGTTCGGTCAAACAATGGGTGGTGACCGTCGACAAGAAGCGCAAGCCGGAACTGTTCATCCATCTGCTGAAAAAACTGCACTGGTCCCAAGTGCTGGTGTTCGCCAAGACACGCGTCGGCGTCGATCAACTGGTCGAGCGTCTGCAAGGTCTGGGCTTCAACGCCGATGGCATTCATGGCGACAAGCCACAAGCCACACGGCAACGGGCGCTGGATCGCTTCAAGGCCAGCGAAGTGCAGATTCTGGTGGCCACTGACGTTGCCGCGCGCGGTCTGGATATCGACGATCTGCCAACGGTGGTCAACTTCGACCTGCCTATCGTGGCCGAGGATTACATCCACCGCATCGGTCGCACCGGCCGTGCTGGCCTGACCGGCGAAGCGATTTCTTTGGTGTGCGCGGATGAAGTCGAGCTGCTTTCGGCCATCGAAACCCTGACGCGGCAGACCTTGCGTCGCGAGGAAGAGCCGGACTTCACGCCTGAGCATCGGGTGCCGACGACCGATTCCACCGGGCAGATTCTGAAGAAACCCAAGAAGCCAAAAAAACCGAAAATCTCCGGCGGCGGTAAACGCAACCTGGGCAAATGGGTCGACAGCGGCGACACAGCGCCTGATCCAGTGGCGGTCAAGCCGGTGCGTAAAGTGCCCGTATTCAATACCGGACCGCGCAAGAAGAAGCCTTGATCGAGGTCTCGGCGTAATCCCGTAGGACCGGCTTTAGCCGGGAGGGCGTGCTCCCGGCTAAAGCCGGTCCTACGGATTTACGTCATTTATCTGCGCAACCACTCCACCATCCCCAACCCCGCTGTACGGCCGCTGGCGAAACAGGCGGTCAGCAGATAGCCGCCGGTGGGTGCTTCCCAGTCGAGCATTTCGCCTGCGCAGAACACGCCGGGTAATGGCTTGAGCATCAGGCGTTCGTCCATGGCTTCGAACGTCACGCCGCCTGCGGTGCTGATCGCTTCGTCCATCGGTCGCGCCTTGACCAGCTTCAGTGGCAGAGCTTTGAGCGCCTTGCTCAGCTGAGCGGGATTATCGAATGCCTCTTTCGAAGCCAGTTCCCGAAGCAACGCAGCCTTGACCCCATCAATCCCCAGCTGACTGTGCAGATGTTTGGACATCGAGCGCGAGCCACGCGGCTTGGCGAGAAGTTTTTCGATGTTCGATGCGCTTTTGCCAGGCAGCAGGTCGATATAAACCGTTGCTGACCCGCGCTGATTGATCAGCTCACGAATCTGCGCCGACAGGGCATAGACCAGGCTGCCTTCGACGCCGGTTTCGGTGAGCACACATTCGCCCAGGCGCGCGGCCTGACCGGGCAGGCCCATGGCGATGTTCTTCAGCGGCGCGCCAGCAAATTTGCTGCGCAGCAACTCGCTCCAGCCACTTGTTTCGAAGCCGCAATTGGCCGCTTGCAGCGGCGTAACGTTAACCCCGCGTTGTTCCAGCCATGGCAGCCACGCGCCGTCGGAACCCAAGCGCGCCCAGCTCGCGCCGCCCAGCGCCAGCAGCACGGCATCAGGATTGATCGACGTTTCGCCGTCAGCATTGGCAATCCGCAAATGACCTTGCGCATCCCAGCCCAGCCAGCGATGCCGGGTGTGAATCACCACGCCGGCCTCGCGCAAACGCTTGAGCCAGGCGCGCAGCAAGGGCGCGGCCTTCATGTCGGTGGGGAAAACCCGGCCGGTGCTGCCAACAAACGTCTCGATGCCCAGCCCGTGAATCCACTCGCACAGCTGATTGGAACCAAAACTGCGCAGCATCGGCGCGATCTGCGGCGCGCGTTCGGCGTAGCGCGACAAAAACGCCGGATAAGGTTCCGAGTGAGTAATGTTCATGCCGCCGACGCCGGCTAGCAGAAACTTGCGACCCACCGAAGGCATGGCGTCGTACAGATCGACTTTGATCCCCGCCTGACTCAGCACCTCGGCGGCCATCAGGCCAGCAGGGCCGCCACCGATAATGGCGACTGAAGGTTGGGATTTGCTGGCGGGGCTGGTCATGGCGAGTTTGGCATCTCAGTAGGAGGGGACTTGTCCCCGATGGCGTCGGATTGACCAGCATCATACAGCCTGACCCAGCCCGGTATCTGCGCCGGCCTCTTTCCCGGACAAGTCCGGTCCTACCAGATCCGCTCCAATCGGTAGGAGGGGACTTGTCCCCGAATGCTGGTGTCGAAAGTCGTGTGTCTTGCCGCTCACAACCCCTGCGCCACCCAGACCTTCTGCGCGCTGTGATGCAAAATCCCGTGGCGGCGCGCCAACGCCTGGCGATCTTTGCTGTAGCCGCCGCCGATCACGCCCATCACCGGAATATCCCGTTGCAGGCAGTGGCGCAGCACGGCTTCGTCTCGCGCCGCCACGCCAGCATCGGTCAGTTTCAGGTAGCCGAGGGCGTCGTCCTGATGCACATCGACACCCGCGTCATACAACACCAGATCCGGCTTATAGAACGGCAGCAAGTAATTGAGCACATCATCGACGACTGTCAGGTATTCCTCATCGCCCATGCCCATGGCCAGCGGGATGTCCCAGTCGCTGTGGGCCTTGCGGGCCGGAAAGTTCTTTTCGCAATGCAGCGAGACGGTGATGGCATCTTCGGTGTCGGCGAGAATCCGCGCCGTGCCGTCGCCCTGATGCACGTCGCAATCGAAAATCAGCACTTTGCTCACGCGGCCGCTCTGCAGCAGGTATTGGCTGATCACCGCCAGGTCATTAAAGATGCAAAATCCGGCGGGATAATCGTAGTGTGCGTGATGGGTGCCGCCCGCCAGATGACAGGCGAGGCCGTGTTCAAGAGCCGTTTCGGCAGTCAGCAGCGAGCCGCCGACCGCGCGTACGGTACGGCGGGCGAGGGCTTCGCTCCACGGCAGGCCGAGGCGGCGCTGGTCTTCCCGGGACAGATCACCTTCCATATAGCGGCGAATGTAGGACCGATCGTGGGCCAGGGCCAGAATCTCGTTCGGGCACAGTTCCGGACGCAACAGTTGCGCATCGGTCGTCAGGCCGCTGTCGATCAAGTGATCGCGCAGCAGCCGGAACTTGTCCATGGGGAAGCGATGGTCAGCCGGGAAGTCCGGGCTGTAATCCTCGTGATAGATGAGCGGCAGGGACATTTTGCGTCCGTTGGGAGGTCGAAGCCGGATAGTGCCAGCATTGCTCGTATCCGCCCAGCTTTGCGGTTTGATCGAGCGCAACACGGGCCGACTATCCACCGACGGGTCAGACAGGCTGTTTAGGAGCAAACGATGGAGCCGATACTCAAGCTCGAGAGCGCACGATTGTTGATGCGCCAGTGGCGAGATGACGATTTGCCGGCATTTGCCGCCATGTGCGCCGACCCGCAGGTGATGCGTTACTTTCCAGCGCCGCTGACGCGTCTGGAAAGCGCGGCGTTGATCGGACGCGTGCGTGGGCATTTTGCCGAGCTGGGCTTTGGAATGTGGGCGCTGGAGCGTAAAGACAGCGGTGAGTTCATTGGCTTCACTGGCCTTTGCGTGGTGGGTTTCGATGCGCACTTCACCCCGGCGGTGGAAATCGGTTGGCGCCTGGCGCGCGAGCATTGGGGCTTCGGTTACGCCAGTGAAGCGGCCTGGACCGCTCTGGGCTGCGGGTTCGAGCGCCTGGGGCTGGAGCAGATCGTGTCGTTTACCGCCGTCAGCAACCTGCCGTCGCAGAAAGTCATGCAGGCCATCGGCATGCACAGCGATCCTGCGGAGAACTTCGAGCACCCGAAACTTCCGCCAGGGCATCCGCTCACACCCCACGTGCTGTATCGGATCAATCGCCAACAATGGCTGAAAACCCTGCAAGCTTGACCGGGAATGCCTGGTTTATTTCTGTATCATTTCAACTTTGTCGCGCCGCAAAGGGCGACCAGGTTTGGGTGAGGAATGATGAATGAGCCAAGTATTGGATGATCTGGTCGAGCTGCTGACTCTGGAGCCGATTGAGGAAAACCTGTTTCGCGGCCGCAGCCAGGACCTTGGCTTTCGTCAGTTGTTCGGTGGGCAAGTGTTGGGCCAGTCGCTGTCGGCCGCCAGCCAGACCGTAGAGGACGAGCGCCACGTGCATTCGCTGCACGGCTATTTCCTGCGCCCCGGCGATGCTGGTTTGCCGGTGGTCTATCAGGTGGATCGGGTGCGCGATGGCGGCAGTTTCAGTACGCGTCGGGTCACGGCCATTCAGAAAGGTCAGCCGATCTTCACTTGCAGTGCTTCCTTCCAGTACGACGAGAAGGGCTATGAACATCAGACGTCGATGCCCGATGTGGTCGGCCCGGAAAACCTGCCTTCGGAGCTGGAATTGCTGCAGCAACGCGCGCACCTGATTCCCGAGCAGATGCGCGACAAGATGCTCTGCCCCAAGCCGATCGAATTCCGTCCGGTGACGGCGTCCGATCCTTACGATCCGCAGCCTGCCGAGCCGGTGAAGTACATCTGGTTCCGTGCCGATGGCACGTTGCCGGATGTTCCCGCGCTGCATAAATATCTGATGGCCTACGCGTCGGACTTCAATCTGCTGACCACTTCGTTGCTGCCGCATGGCAAGACGGTCTGGCAGAAGGACATGCAAGTAGCCAGTCTTGATCATTCGCTGTGGTTTCATGGCGACCTGCGCGCCGATGACTGGCTGCTGTATGCGATGGACAGCCCGTGGGCCGGCAATTCCCGTGGATTTTCCCGAGGCAGCGTTTACAACCGCGCCGGTCAGCTGGTGGCTTCGGTCAGTCAGGAAGGCCTGATTCGTCATCGCAAGGATTGGGCATGAACCTGAACGGAATTCACCACTGGGTGTTCGACATGGACGGCACCCTGACCATCGCCGTGCATGATTTTCCGGCGATCAAACGCGCGCTGGATATCCCGCAGGATCACGACATTCTCGGTCATCTGGCGGCATTGCCCGCCGATGTGGCTGCGGCCAAACACGCCTGGTTGCTGGAACATGAGCGTGAACTGGCCTTGGGTTCGCAAGCGGCGCCGGGCGCGGTGGAATTGGTACGAGATCTGGCCGGGCGTGGTTATCGGCTCGGCATCCTGACCCGCAACGCGCGGGAGCTGGCGCATGTGACCCTTGAAGCCATCGGGCTGGCGGATTGTTTTGCCCTGGAAGATATCCTTGGCCGCGACGAAGCCGCGCATAAACCTGACCCAGCCGGCCTGCTGCATCTGGCGCGGGCCTGGCAGGTCGAGCCGTCGCAGATGGTCATGGTCGGCGATTATCGCTTTGATCTGGACTGCGGCCGTGCTGCCGGAACCCGCACGATTCTGGTCAATCTGCCGGAAAACCCATGGCCGGAACTGGCCGATTGGCACGCGCAGGATTGCGTGGAATTGCACGGGTTGCTGGCCTGACAACTACCCCTGCTGGAGGCTTACCCGCGAAGGGGCCGTTTCAGGCGACATATATACGTCGATTGAAATTCCGATTCGCGGGCAAGCCTCGCTCCAACGGGTAAAGTCAAAGCGGCTTGAACAACACCGCCTGGCCTTCCGGCGAGGTGAACATACCGTCGCCGTTATGACCCACATTTGGCACGATGATCAAACGCTGGTTCAGGCCTTCCGGATGGCGCTTGGTCAGGTAGTTGAAGTAGTTCTGGCCGCGCGCCAGGCGGAATGCGCCCTGGGCTTCGGCGCCGCAGGTCTTGTCCAGCGCGGGATGGTTGGGGTTGGTGTCGAGTTCACCCAGCAGGTAAGTGACGTCGCGTTTGACGTAACCCTGCTCGATTTCAGCCGGGTTCACTTTGCCGGCATAGGTCGGCATGTGTTTCAAACCGTACTTCCAGTCATCAAAGCCAGGGCACTGCGCCGCTGTTACCGGCAACGGCCGCTCGGCATCGAAATACGCGTAGCTGGACGGGTTGGCGATCACATAACGCAGCTTGATGCCTTCTTTCCTGAGCAGCACGTCTTCCTTGCCGCCGAGCATCACGTAGCGTTGCACCACCTGCGCGCCGCCGGAGTGACCGGCAATCACGATTTCCTTCAGGTTCGGGTACAACTTGCTGTCGCTGAGGCGGCGCAGGATATGGTCGATGACGATGAACGAGCTGACCGGCTTGGGCCCGATGGCGGTGTCGCCGGCCATCCAGTCATTGCCGTGCCAGCGTAGGATGTTGTCCGCAAGGTGGTGGGCGACGACATCCTTCTCATTGAGAAATTGCGGCGCTATCAACAGCGTCTTGCTGCGTTCCTTGGACTGGTTGGCGGCACGCTCGATGCTGCGCAAGTAGGTCTGCGCATTACGCAAGCGGCCGTGCAGAACAATCACCGCACGCTCGATCTGCGGCTTGGGCCTGTTCCATTGCTGGCTCAAACCGAGCGTTGCCTGCACGCCATTAATGGTCAGTCGATTCGGACTGATTGATTTGACCGCCTGATCCTCGGCATGAGCTGCAAAACTCAGAAGGGCGCTTAACGACAGGACCAGAAGCGGTTTTATCATGTGATCAGAGGCTCTTTGCTGCGAACGTGTCGCACTGATTGATTTGGCCTTGGGCGAAGCCGGTCTTGAACCAGCGAACCCGTTGAGCGGAGGTCCCGTGCGTGAACGAATCGGGTACTACGCGGCCCTGGCTTTGCTGCTGCAAACGGTCATCGCCAATGGCGTTGGCCGCGTTCAGCGCTTCTTCAATATCTCCGGGTTCGAGCCAGTTCAAACGCTTTTGCGCATTGAAAGCCCAGACACCTGCCAGACAGTCGGCCTGAAGTTCCTGGCGTACCAGCAACCCATTGGTGCCTTCCATTTTCTGGCCCCGTTGACGGGCTGCCTGAACCTTATCTGAAACACCCAGTAACGTCTGCACATGATGGCCTACTTCGTGAGCAATCACATAGGCCTGGGCGAAATCTCCTGCGGCCTTGAAGCGCTGTGACATTTCCCGGAAGAAGTCCATGTCCAGATAGACCTGGCGGTCTGCCGGGCAGTAGAACGGGCCGCTGGCCGACGACGCAAAACCGCACGCCGACTGAACCTGGCCGCGAAACAGCACCAGCTTCGGATCCTGGTATTGGCGGCCGTTAAGCTGGAAGACTGCACGCCAGGTGTCTTCGGTATCGCCCAGAATTGAACGGACGAACTCAGCCTGCTGATCGTTGGCGGGTGGCGCCTGGGTTGTTTGCGGGCTGACTGCCGCCGGTTGTTCGCTTAGCTGGCCGGTGATCTGCCCGAGAATCTGCATCGGGTCCTGACCGGTCAACAGACCGATAGCGACAATGATGACGATGCCACCGATGCCCAATCCCTTGCCGCCCAAGCGCATTCCACCGCCGCCGCTACCGCTGTCTCGCGCATCTACCACGTTGTCGCTGCGGCGACCTTTTTTCCATAGCATGGGGCAATCCTCTACTGATCCTTTATGGAGTTTCGCTGCTAGGTCGGGTATGCGCCAGTCTGATTATTCAGGCTGGCGAAATGGATGACGTAAAGCGACGAATCTTCGACGGATAGATAGAGATGTTTCGGTGGGTATTAGTTCGCCATTATTCCGCGTTGTACAGCCTGGCTTGCCTAGCTCGTTCAGGGGTCGCTGACTGTGCCGTCATCAGCGCCTTACCAGCAAAACCCCCGACTCCATGTGATGGGTATACGGAAACTGGTCAAACAGCGCGCAGCGCTCGACGCGATGGGTGTCGTGCAGTTGCGCGATGTTGGCAGCCAGGGTTTCCGGGTTGCAGGAGATATAAAGGATGCGCTCGAAGCGCCGGGTCAGCTCGCAGGTGTCCGGGTCCATACCGGCGCGCGGCGGGTCGACGAAGACGCTGCCGAACTCGTAGCTCTTCAAATCCACGCCATGCAGGCGACGGAACGGTCGCACTTCATTCAACGCCTGGGTCAGCTCTTCGGCTGAAAGACGCACCAGCGTGACGTTATCCACCGCGTTGTCCGCCAGATTGGCCAACGCCGCATTCACCGAAGTCTTGCTGATTTCGGTGGCCAGTACTTTGCGCACTCGCGTTGCCAATGGCAGGGTGAAGTTGCCGTTGCCGCAATACAACTCCAGCAAATCGTCATCCCGCGTGCCCAGGGCGTCGTAGGCCCAGGTGAGCATCTTCTGGTTCACCGTGCCGTTGGGCTGAGTGAACGCGCCTTCCGGCTGGCGATAACTGAAGGTGCGTCCGGCGACGTCCAGTTCCTCGGTCACGTAGTCGCGGCCGATTACCAGACGCTGGCCCTTGGAACGTCCGATCAGGCTGACGTCCAGTTCGGCGGCGAGTTTTTCGGCGGCGGCGGTCCACTCTTCGTCCAGCGGGCGGTGATAACACAGGGTGATCATCGCGTCGCCGGCCAGCGTGGTCAGGAAATCCACCTGAAACAGCTTGTGGCTCAGCACGCCGCTGGCTTCCCAGCGGTCGCGCAACACCGGCATCAGGGCATTGATGCGCGCGCTGGCGATGGGCAAACCTTGCAGCAGGATCGGCGTGCGGTTGTCGCCGGGAGCGAACATCGCGTAGTGACGCTTCTGGTCCTCGCGCCACAGACGGAATTCGGCGCGCAGCCGGTAATGCTCGCGCGGCGAGTCAAACACCTGCGGCTCGGGTGCGTCGAACGGCGCCAGCAACTCACGCAGGCGCATGGCTTTCTCTGCGAGCTGACGGTCGTAGCTGGCAGGATCGAATGGAACGCTCATTGAAGAAGACTCATGCAGGGAACCAACCCAACTTGATCACGAACAGAATCGACAGGATCACCAGCGCAGAATTCAGCTCGCGCCAGCGGCCCGACAACAGTTTGATCGCTGTCCAGGAAATAAAACCAAAGGCGATGCCGTTGGCAATGGAATAGGTGAAAGGCATGGCCAGCGCGGTGATGACCACGGGCGCGGCGACGGTGATGTCATCCCAGTCGATTTCAGCCAGACCGGAAGTCATCAGCACGGCCACGAACAGCAGGGCAGGGGCCGTGGCGAAGGCTGGAACGCTGCTGGCCAGCGGCGCGAAGAACAACGCCAGCAGGAACAGAATCGCTACGACAATCGCAGTCAAACCGGTGCGCCCACCAGCGCTGACGCCGGCTGCGGACTCGATGTAACTGGTGGTGGTCGAGGTGCCCAGCAGCGAACCGGCCATGGCTGCGGTACTGTCGGCGATCAGCGCGCGGCCCATTTTCGGCATGTGGCCGTTCTTGTCCATCAAACCGGCGCGTTTGGCGACGCCGATCAACGTGCCGGAGTTGTCGAACAGATCGACGAACAGGAAGGCGAAGATCACGCTGATCAGACCAATGTCCAGCGCGCCCCTGATGTCCAGTTGCAGGAAGGTCGGGGCTAGCGAAGGCGGCATCGACATCACCCCGCCAAACGGCGTGAAGCCCAGGACGATCGAGGCGATGGTCACCGCGAGAATGCCGATCAGTACCGCGCCGCGTACCTGGAGTCTTTCCAGGGCGACAATCAGGAAGAAGCCCAGCGTCGCCAGCACCGGCGCCGGTTGTTTCAGGTCGCCCATGCCAACCATGGTTGCCGGATTGCTGACCACGATGCCCGCGTTGTGCAGGGCAATCAACGCCAGGAACAGGCCTATACCGGCGGCAATTGCCGAGCGTAACGGCAGCGGAATGCTGTTGATGATCCATTCACGGATGCGAAATATCGACAAAATGAAGAACATCACTGCCGAAATGAACACCGCGCCCAGCGCTACTTGCCAGGTATGGCCCAGGTGCAGCACGACGGTATAGGTGAAGAACGCGTTCAGCCCCATACCCGGCGCCAGGGCAATCGGGTAGTTGGCAATCAGGCCCATGGTCGCCGAACCGATGGCGGCGGCCAGACAGGTAGCGACGAACAGCGCGCCCTTGTCCATGCCGGTTTCGCCGAGGATGCTCGGGTTGACGAACAGGATGTAGGCCATGGCCAGAAAGGTCGTGATGCCCGCGAGAATCTCGGTGCGCACGTTGGTGTTGTGTGCCTTGAGTTGAAACAGCCGTTCCAGCATGTCTGGCTCCCCGTGACGCGCCTGCGTCGTAAATGAATCGACTAAAACAGCAAAGCACAGACTGCTCGGCAGCCGGGACATTTTCTGTGGGTCGAAAAAGCCGCGCATCATACCAGTAGCGTGTTCATATGACTGCTCACCGATCATCGGCGGTTGTTCATAAATTCTGGCTAAGCTTGCCGTAAACCTTGTCGAGGAGTCGCCTGTGAGTAAAAGAGCCTTGATTGCGGTGGCAGATGGCATCGACGATCTGCAAAGCGTGACTTTGATCGACGTGCTGCGGCGCGCTGATATCGACGTGGTAGTGGCCAGCATCGAAGCGCGGCGCATGCTGACTTGCGTGCGGGGCACTCGTTTGACAGCCGACACCATGCTGGTGGATGTGCTGGCGCAGACCTTCGATTTGATCGTGCTGCCCGGTGGCTCGCCCGGCGCCCGGCATCTGGCCGAACATCAGCCGTTGGCGCAACGGGTGCGCGAGCAAGCCGCCGCTGGCCTGTTCTACGCCGCAATGGATGAATCCCCGGCGCTGGCGCTTCAGGCCTATGGCGTGCTCAAGCAGCGCCGCATGACCTGTAGCGAAGCGGTCAGTGATCAGCTCTCCGGCTGTTCATTTGTTGATCAACCGGTGGTGGTGGACGGCAATTGCATCACGGCAAAAGGCTCAGTCGCCGCCCTGGAATTCGCCTTGATGCTGGTCGAGCAGCTGTGCGGCAAGGTGCGGCGCTCAGCGGTTTTGAACACCATCGCCTGACGCTGGATCAGGTAGGAGGGGACTTGTCCCCGAAAGCGTACTCTGAGGCGTGTGATTTTCCAGACTTGTCTCGTTGTCCGTCCCATTGCCTTCGGGGACAAGTCCCCTCCTACCCGTTTGTATCCGCCCTTGACCCGCTTTTCAGCCCCCTATCGACGCCCGTCAACAAACCCTGAACGTTGCCAACCCCACGAAGTCGTACCCCTTAAGACGCAGAATAACTGCGCTAAAAAGTACCTACCGTGAGGTTCTCATGACTGCAACGACCCCCAAGGATTTCGCCGGCCACGCGATAAGCCTGACCCTCAACGGCCAAACCCGGCAGCTCGATGTGCAGCCGTGGACGACATTGCTGGATCTGCTTCGCGACCGGCTTGACCTGACCGGTAGCAAGAAAGGCTGTGATCACGGCCAGTGCGGTGCATGTACCGTGCTGCGCGACGGCAAACGCATCAATGCCTGCCTGACTCTGGCGATCATGTGCGATGGCGCGGAACTGACCACCATCGAAGGACTGGCCGATGGCGAGCAGCTGCATCCGCTGCAGCAGGCCTTCGTCAAGCACGACGCGTTTCAGTGTGGCTATTGCACGCCAGGGCAGATTTGCTCGGCGGTTGGCCTGGCCAATGAAGGACGCGCCAACAGCCGCGCCGAAATCCAGGAAATGATGAGCGGCAACCTGTGCCGTTGTGGGGCGTACAGCAATATCCTCGCCGCAGTTGAAGACGTGCTGCCCGAAATGCGCGAAGCGCAACGCGCAAGGAGCGGCCAATGAATCCCTTCACTTATAGCAAGCCCGCGACCGTCAGCGACGCCGTCCACCTGAGCGGTGCGGCAACGCGATTTATCGCGGGCGGCACCAACCTGCTCGACCTGATGAAAGAAAACATCACCCGGCCTGAGCACCTGATCGATATTACCGGCTTGCCACTCAAGAGCATCACCCCGACCCCCAATGGCGGCGTGTTGATTGGTGCATTGGTGAGCAATGCCGATCTGGCCTGGAACCCGATCATCGAAAAGCAGTATCCGCTGTTGTCCAAAGCGGTCCTGGCAGGCGCTTCGCCGCAGTTGCGCAACATGGCCAGTACTGGCGGCAATCTGTTGCAGCGCACCCGCTGCTATTACTTCTACGACGCCGGCGTGCCCTGCAACAAACGAGAACCGGGCAGCGGCTGTCCAGCGCGGACGGGCCTGAACCGGATTCACGCGATTCTGGGTGCCAGCGACGAATGCGTCGCGACTCATCCTTCGGACATGTGCATCGCCCTGTCCGCGCTGGATGCAGTCCTCCACGTAGAAGGTCGGGCAGGCGTTCGCACAATCGAATTCGCCGACTTCCACCGACTGCCGGGCAATTCGCCTGAACGTGACAATCAGCTGGCTGATGACGAACTGATCACTGCTGTTGAGCTGCCGCCAGCCGGTTTCAGCGCCAACCACAATTACCTGAAAATCCGGGATCGTGCGTCTTATGCGTTCGCCCTGGTGTCCGTCGCTGCTGCGCTGGAGCTGGACGGTGGAATCATTCGCGACGTGCGCCTGACCCTTGGCGGCGTTGCGCACAAACCTTGGCGCGACAAGGCCGTCGAGCAATCGCTGATCGGCAAACCGGTGTCTCGTGAGCACTTCGCAGTGGCGGCGGATGCGCTGCTCAAGGACGCCCAGCCACTGGAGCACAACGCCTTCAAAATCAAGCTGGCGCGTCGGGCGATCATTCGCGCCCTGAGCGATGCCGCCGTGGGAGCCAACGCGCTATGAACAGCCTGACCAATAAGCCGTCCACGCCGCTGGGCCAACCGCTGGACCGCGTTGACGGCCGACTGAAAGTCACCGGACAGGCGCGTTATGCCGGTGAATTTCCGGAAACCGGCTTGCTGCACGGCAGCGTGGTGTCCAGCAGCATTGCCCGTGGCCGCGTGACGCATATCGATATCACCGAGGCCTTGCAGGTTCCCGGCGTAGTGATGGTCCTGGATCACAAAAACCGTCCAAGACTCGCCAGCTACGACAAAGACTATCAGGACGCCGATTCGGCAGAAGGTTCGCCGTTCCGCCCGTTGTATAACGACCGGGTTATGTACAGCGGCCAGCCGCTGGCGCTGGTGGTGGCCGAAACCCTGGAGCTGGCGCGATATGCCGGTTCATTGGTGCGTATCGAATATCTGGTCGAAGATCACGAGACGGATTTGCTCGCGGTACTGGACGAATCCCAGGACGCACCGGCCGAACTGCCCAAGCCGCGCGGCAACTTCCAGGCTGAGTTTGCCGGATCAGCATTGAGCGTCGACGTTCACTACAGCACGCCCATCGAGCATCACAATCCGATGGAACCCCACGCGTCCACCGTGCTGTATCAAGCCGATGGCAGCCTGCATATTCATGACAAGACCCAAGGCCCGCAGAATTGTCAGGATTACCTGCACAAGGTATTCGGCATGGAAAAGGAAAAGATCCGCGTGTTCGCCGCCTTTGTCGGTGGCGCGTTCGGTTCCGGACTGCGTCCGCAATATCAGCTGCCACTCGCGGTCATGGCTGCGCTGGAGTTGAAGCGTTCGGTGCGCGTGACCTTGACCCGACAGCAGATGTTCACCTTTGGCTATCGTCCGCGAACCTTGCAGCATCTGCGTCTGGGTGCAGCGGCCAATGGCCGGCTGTTGGCGGTCGGGCACGAAGCCATCGGCCAGACCTCGCGTTTTGAAGACTTCACCGAGCACGTCGTGGAATGGAGCGGCATGCTCTATCAGTGCGACAACGTGCAGCTCACTTACAAACTCGCGGCGCTGGATGTCTTCACCCCACTGGACATGCGCGCGCCTGGGGCCGCCCTGGGCTTGATCGGCCTGGAATGCGCCATGGATGAACTGGCCTGCGCCGTCGCGATCGACCCGGTGCAATTGCGCCTGATCAATTTCGCCGAGCGCAATGGCAATGAAGACAAGCCTTATTCGAGCAAAGAGCTGCGCGCCTGCTATGCGCAGGGCGCGGAACGTTTCGGCTGGAGCAAGCGCAATCCGGAACCGCGCAGCATGCGTGAAGGTCGGCAGCTGATCGGTTGGGGTATGGCGGGCGGCGTCTGGGAAGCGATGCAAATGAAGGCCAGCGCCAAGGCCCGGCTGGGCGTTGATGGCAAGTTGATCGTCAGCAGCGCAACCACCGATATCGGCACCGGCACCTACACCGTCATGACCCAGATCGCGGCAGCGGCGGCGGGCGTTGCGACTGAAGATGTCACCTTTTTGCTTGGCGACTCCTCGCTGCCCACTGCGCCATTGCAGGGTGGTTCCTTCACTGTTTCTTCGGTGGGCACCGCTGTGCAACAGGCCAGCAAGGCCTTGCGCGAGAAGCTGTTCGAGGCGGCCTGCCAGATCGATGCGCAGTGGAATTTAGCCCGCGCCGATCAGATGACCCTTGCCCAAGGCTACCTGTATTTGGGTGAGCAACAGCTGGCGTTGGCCGAGGTATTGAGCGGCCTTCCCGATGGGCTTGAGGTGCAGATCGACGCCGAGCCGGACAAGAAGCGCAAAGCTTATTCCACCGCGACGCATTCGGCGGTTTTCGTCGAAGTGCAGGTGGACGAAGATCTGGGCAGCATTCGGGTCAGCCGGGTGGTCAGCGCCATCGCGGCGGGACGGGTAGTCAATCCGAAAATGGCCCGCAGCCAGATCCTCGGCGGCGTGGTCTGGGGCATCGGCATGGCATTGCATGAAGAAACCCAGACTGACCATCACCTGGGGCGTCAGATGAACCACAGTCTTGCCGAGTACCACATTCCGGTTAATGCCGATATCGGCGACATTGATGTGATTCTCGTTGAAGAAGACGACGAGATCGTCAATGCATTGGGTTCCAAGGGTGTCGGCGAAATCGGCATCGTGGGCGTCGCAGCGGCGGTCGCCAACGCGATCTACCATGCAACCGGCAAGCGCGTTCGGGACTTCCCGATTACGCTGGATAAGGTGCTTTAACGGGTAGTGCTTACCTGTGGCAACTGTGTGGGAGCGAGCTTGCTCGCGAAGGCGGTGGTTCTGGCCTATTCGCGAGCAAGCTCGCTCCCACCAGGCCCGCTCCTGCAGCGCTGGCTTTGAATGTCGCCAGAGTGCAAGCACAGGTCGCGCTGGTGCGCTTCATGCAGCGCACTGCTGCGTAATTTGGTCACTCCGGCAGCACTCGTATTGCCGCTGATGCTTGAAAAAACCAAAAAATATCGAGCCGACCCGAGGGAGCACGCATGAAGAAACTAATTCGTCATATCAGTTGCGGTGTATTGATGCTGAGCAGTACAGCGTTGCTGGCTGCCGAACCCGCTGCGTGCCAGAACGTACGCATGGGCGTGGTCAACTGGACCGATGTGATCGCCACCAGCGCGGTTGCCCAGGTCTTGCTGCAAAACATGGGCTATGACGTCAAACAGACCAGCGCGGCGCAGCAGATTGTCTTCGGCGGTTTACGCGACGGGCGTCTGGATATCTTCCTCGGCTACTGGAAGCCGGCGATGGACAAGAATATCGCCCCGTTCGTGGCGGCCAATCAGGTCAAAGTCCTCGATAAACCCAGCATGAGTGATGCTCAGGCGACGTTGGCGGTGCCGGATTACGTGGCGGCTGGCGGGCTCAAGACCTTCGGCGATATCGCCAAATTCAAGGACAAGCTCGGCGGCAAGATCTACGGCATCGAACCAGGCACCGGCGCCAATACCAACATCAAGGACATGATCGCCAAGAACCAGTTCGGCCTCGGTGGCTTCCAGTTGGTCGAGTCGGGCGAGGCGGGGATGCTGGCGGCGGTTCAGCGCGCGGTCAAACGCAACGAATGGGTGGTGTTTGTCGGCTGGACCCCGCACCCAATGAACATCAATATGAAAATCGATTACCTGACCGGCAGCGAAGACGTCTTTGGTCCACAGGAAGGCGCCGCGACCGTTTCCGTCGTAACCGCTCCGGACTACGCCCAGCGCTGCCCGAACGTCAGCAAATTGCTGACCAATCTGACGTTCACCGCCGCTCAGGAAAGCCAGATGATGGTGCCGATCATGGATCGCAAGGCGCCGGATGATGTCGCCAAACAATGGCTGAAGGATCATCCCGAAGATCTGCAACGCTGGCTGGCCGGCGTGACAACCTTCGATGGCAAGGACGCAGCGCCAGCGGTTGTCGCCGCAATCGGGAAGTAGCGCTGGTTTCGTAGGGGCCAACTTGTTGGCGAAGCGGCGGCTTCGCGAGCAAGCTCGCTCCCACAGATGTTCACTCCCACACCCAATGGAGTCTTTGTGACCACCCATTACCCTCTGTCTGCCGAAATGGCCGGGTTCGTCGCCAGGACCCTGATCTTCAGCTCCTCCGCTCCGGATATGAACGAGCAGCGCGCGGCTTATTCGAAGATGTGCCGCGCGTTTAACCCGTCACGTCCGGCTGGCCTAGCCGTAACGGATTTCGAACTGGCTGATGTGCCGGTTCGCAGTTATCGACCTGAAAGCCTTTCCCCGAACACTGTTGCTGATTGCGTGCTGTACCTGCATGGCGGCGGGTGGGTGGTGGGCGATCTGGATTCTCACGATTTCATCTGCACCGATCTCGCCCTTGATCTGGGCTGTGTGGTCATCGCTGTGGACTATCGGCTGGCGCCGGAGCATCCGTTTCCGGCGGCTTTCGAGGATTGTGTGGCGGTCTGGCATGGCATTCAGGCGCAAGCAGACTGGCTGCGCATCGATCCGTCAAAGGTCGCGGTTGCCGGTGATAGCGCGGGGGCGACCTTGGCGGCTGCGTTGTGCCTGGCGCTGCGCGATGCGCGGCAGCGCCAGCCCAGCGGTCAGGTCCTGATCTATCCGGCGTTGGGCGGCGCAGCAGATTTGCCATCGCGCAGCGAATGTGCCGACGCCCCACTATTGAGCAGCGTGGATATTGATTGTTATCTGGCGCTGTACGCGACAAAGCCTGAACACATGCAGTCGCCTTATGCCTGGCCCTTGCTGGCGCAAGACTTCAGCCAGCTCGCCCCGGCGTTCATTGCCGTCGCGCAGTTCGATCCGCTGCGTGATGACGGCGTGGTTTATGAGCAGAAACTGCGCGATGCGGGCGTTGCGACGAGCTTTTATCCGGGTAAGGGATTGGTCCATGGCTGTCTGAGGGCCAAGGGACAGGCGCAGGAGGCCGATGAGTTGTATCGGTGGTTGGTGGGCGCGTTTTCCTTGGCCGGGTGCTGAAATCAGGCGTGGGAGCGAGCTCCCGCCGTTATCCGAGAATGAAGTTAAACGGTCGCCTTCTGTACTCCCGCCTCTTCCACCACATCCCGCATCCGGTCGCGATTGGCCAGGGTCGGGAACAGCTTGATCCAGATACCGGTCACCGCCAGGGTGCCGACGCCGCCCAGCACTACTGCCGGGACGGTGCCCAGCCAATGCGCGGTCAAACCGGATTCGAACTCCCCAAGTTGATTGGATGCGCCAATGAACAGCCCGTTGACCGCACTGACGCGGCCGCGCATTTCATCCGGGGTTTCCAGCTGCACGAACGAAGCGCGGATCACCATGCTGATCATGTCCGCCGCACCCAGCACGACCAGCACGGCCAGGGAAAACCAGAACGACGTCGACAAACCGAACGCGATGGTCGCCACCCCGAACACGCCGACGGCGGTAAACATCACGCGTCCCACGTTGCGTTCGACGTTGAAGTGCGCGAGCCACAACGACATGCCCAGCGCGCCGACTGCTGGCGCCGACCGCAACAAACCCAAGCCCCACGGGCCGGTCAGCAGGATATCGCTGGCGAATACTGGCAACAGCGCAGTCGCGCCGCCGAGCAGCACCGCGAACAGATCCAGGGAAATCGCGCCGAGTACGTCCGGGCGGCTACGGATAAAGCGAATTCCGGCCATCAGCGAATCGAGCGTTGCCTTGCCCTTGTTTAACGCCATCTGGCGAGCGGGCAGGCTGAGCATTAACCCGCAGGCAATCAGATATAGCAGCACGGTCGGGCCGTAGACCCAGCTGCTGCCGAATGCATACAGAAAACCGCCCAGCGCCGGCGCGACGATGGTCGCGGTTTGCTGCGCCGACTGCGCCGACGCTACCGCCCGGGGGAACAGTGAGCTGGGCACGATACTCGGCAGCAGCGCCTGGGTCGCAGGCATTTCGAACGAGCGAGACGCGCCCAGGGCAAACGCCAGAATAAAGATCATTTCCCGCGTCACGCTGTCCGTGGTGCTGCCGATGAACAGCGCCAGAGCGATCAATGCCTGTGCGGTCTGGCACAGCGCGGCGATCTTGCGTCGGTCGTAGCGATCCGCCACGTGACCGGTGTGCAACATGAACAGCACGCGAGGTGCGAACTCCACGAGCCCGACCAAACCCAGGTCCAGAACGTTGCCGGTCAGCTGATAAAGATTCCAGCCAATGGCCACTGTCAGCATCTGAAAACCACTGGCGGTGAAGATACGGGCGAACCAGAAAGCGACGAACGGACGATGATTGCGCAACAGAACGGGGGCTTGAGTCGGCATGAGTTACAGCGGCCTGGCGGGGGGGGATGGCCGAGATTATCACTTTGTAACAATGCATTGCCTGAAAGTATGGGCGATGCCGCCGGATTTTTTTGCGGAAGATGCGCCGCTTACAAATTCCACTTCGATATCAGAAAACTCCGAGGCCCAAGCTGGGCGGGCGTTTGCGGGGTGAGGCAAGACGTCACGCGACAAAAGACCACACAGAGCACGCGTTCAAATAGGTCTACTCTTTGATCGTTGGTTGACCTGCGTCAATGCACATAAAGCAATCGTGTGTAGGCGCAACCAACAGATCCCCCATGCCAGAAACAACACAGAACAATTCCACCCTGCCGTGCTCCATATTTGTGGGGGCAGTCGCTGATGGCCTCAAGTCACCAGCTGTATAACCTGAAGAGGAAGACCTATGTTCGGTTTGGAGGCAATTGATCTCGCCCGAATTCAGTTCGCGTTCACCATTTCGTTCCACATTCTGTTTCCTGCCATCACCATTGGTCTGGCAAGTTATCTGGCTGTGCTCGAAGGGCTGTGGCTGAAGACCCGTGAAGACGTCTACCGTGACCTGTACCATTTCTGGTCGAAGATCTTTGCCGTTAACTTCGGTATGGGTGTGGTTTCCGGGTTGGTCATGGCCTATCAATTCGGCACCAACTGGAGCCGGTTTTCGGATTTCGCGGGGGCTGTCACCGGTCCGCTGCTGACCTACGAGGTGCTTACGGCGTTCTTCCTCGAAGCAGGCTTCCTCGGCGTCATGTTGTTCGGCTGGAATCGCGTCGGTCGCAACCTGCACTTTTTCTCGACGGTCATGGTGGCTATCGGCACCCTGATTTCGACCTTCTGGATTCTGTCGTCCAACAGCTGGATGCAGACCCCGCAGGGCTTTGAAATCGTCGACGGCCGGGTGATCCCGACCGACTGGTTCGCCGTGGTGTTCAATCCATCGTTCCCGTACCGCCTGGCGCACATGTCCGTGGCAGCGTTCGTGGCAACGGCGTTCTTCGTCGGTTCATCGGCTGCCTGGCATTTGCTGCGCGGTCGCGACACACCGCCAATCCGCAAGATGCTGTCGATGGCCATGTGGATGGCGCTGCTGGTCGCGCCGGTACAGGCCGTGATCGGCGACTTCCATGGTCTGAATACCCTTGAGCATCAACCGGCAAAAATCGCTGCGATTGAAGGTCATTGGGAAAACGTCGGTGACGAGCCGACGCCATTGATCCTGTTCGGCCTGCCGAACATGAAAACTGAAACAACTGACTTTGCCGTGGAAATCCCGTATCTGGGCAGCCTGATCCTCACCCACAGCCTGGACAAGCAAGTCCCGGCGCTCAAGGAATTCAAGCCTGAAGACCGGCCCAATTCGACCATTGTGTTCTGGTCGTTCCGGGTCATGGTCGGCCTCGGCTTCCTGATGATCTTCACCGGACTGTGGAGCCTGTGGCTGCGCAAGCGTGACACGCTCTACAAATCCCGTCCGTTCCTGTACCTGGCGCTGTGGATGGGACCTTCGGGCCTGATTGCGATTCTGGCGGGCTGGATCACCACCGAAGTCGGTCGTCAGCCTTGGGTCGTGTACGGCCTGATGCGAACCAAGGACGCCTCGTCCGGGCACAGCATCGAGCAGATGACTTTTACTCTGGTGCTGTTTGTCGTGGTGTATTTCCTGCTGTTTGGTACCGGTCTTGGCTACATGATGCGTCTGGTGCGCAAAGGTCCGGTGGTCAACGAAGGCGATACGCCCAAGCACGGCGGCCCTGGTCAGAAACGTACTCCGGCTCGTCCGCTCTCCGCCGCTGAAGAAGGCGCCGAAGACCACGTCAATCAAGACAGCCTGACCAAGGAGCATTAAGCCATGGGTATTGATCTTCCGCTGATCTGGGCCATCATCATCATCTTCGGCATCATGATGTACGTCGTGATGGACGGCTTTGACCTCGGCATCGGCATCCTCTTCCCGTTCATGAAGCAAGAGCACGACCGCGATGTGATGATGAACACCGTCGCGCCAGTCTGGGACGGTAACGAAACCTGGCTGGTCCTCGGGGGCGCGGGTTTGTTCGGCGCATTCCCGCTGGCTTATTCGGTGGTGTTGTCGGCGCTTTATCTGCCATTGATCCTGATGCTGATCGGGCTGATTTTCCGTGGCGTTGCGTTCGAGTTCCGTTTCAAGGCCACCGCCGCCAAGCGTCACTTGTGGGACAAGGCCTTTATTGGCGGCTCGCTGACGGCCACGTTCTTCCAGGGGGTAGCGCTAGGGGCGTTTATTGATGGCTTCCCGGTGGTCAACCGGCAATTTGCTGGCGGTTCACTGGACTGGCTCACACCGTTCACGATGTTCTGCGGTGTGGCGTTGATTGTTGCCTATGCGCTGCTGGGCTGCACCTGGCTGATCATGAAGACCGAAGGCGCGTTGCAAAAGGCAATGCATGATCTGGCGCGTCCGTTGGCCTTTGCGGTGCTGGCCGTGATCGGCATTGTCAGTCTCTGGACGCCGCTGGCCCACCCGGACATCGCCAATCGCTGGTTTACGCTGCCGAATCTATTCTGGTTCCTGCCAGTGCCGATTCTGGTGCTGGTGACCATGTACGGTTTGTTCAAAGCCGTGGCGCGTAATGCGAACTACACGCCGTTCCTGTTGACGCTGGTGCTGATTTTCCTCGGCTACAGCGGCCTGGGTATCAGCTTGTGGCCGAACATCGTGCCGCCGTCGATTTCCATCTGGGACGCTGCTTCGCCACCGCAAAGCCAGGGGTTCATGCTGGTCGGGACGCTGTTCATCATCCCGTGCATCCTGGGCTACACGTTCTGGAGCTACTACGTGTTCCGTGGCAAGGTCACCCAGGAAGACGGCTATCACTAGCAGACTGGCCTCTGGCGCTTAGCGCCGGAGCCATTGATAGAGGAGATTGGCGATGTCTGGCAAAGAATCTTTTCATGACGACCAGGACCCGGCCCTGAAAAAGCCGCTCTGGCAGCGCGTGGCCTGGTTGATCGGTATCTGGGCGGGCAGTGTGTTCGCCCTGTATATCGTCGCCAGCCTGCTGCGGATGTTCATGACCGCCGCAGGTATGCGCACTCATTGACACGAATCCCATCCCGCGCTCACTGGGCGCGGCTTTCATAACCCTCCGTCTGGAGGGTTTTTTTGCTTTATTTGCGGGCTTTGAGGATCACGAACTTCGGTGTGGCAGCCACTTGCTCGACACCGCGAAACAGTCGCGCCAGTTTGCTGTGGTAACCCAGATGGCGGTTGCCGACCACATACTGCGCGCCACCGACGACCAGCGCCGCGCGGGCCTGTTGAAACATGCGCCAGGCGAGAAAATCGCCGACCACCTGTTGTTGGTGAAAGGGCGGGTTGCACAGCACCACGTCGAGGGAATCGGGTTCCTGGCTGGCGAGCCCGTCATCGGCGCGGATGACAGCTTCGCGCTCGCCCAGTGCCGTTTTCCAGTTCTGCGCAGCCGACTGCACGGCCATGAACGACTCGTCCACCAGGGTGTAATGGGCTTGCGGATTAGCCAGCGCGCTGGCAATCGCCAACACACCATTGCCACAACCCAGGTCGGCAACGCGGGCCGACCCCAGGTTTTGTGGCAGATGGGGCAAAAATGCGCGCGTGCCGATGTCCAGGCCTTCGCGGCAGAAAACATTGGCGTGGTTGACCAGCTCGATGGCGGGTTCGTCAAGCTTATAGATGGTCGGGTAGGGCGAGGGCTGGATTTCACCGGGTTGCGGCGTCGCGAACAGCAGCCGCGCCTTCTTGACTGCCAACGAGGCGGTCACCGGGCCGACATATTGCTCAAGCAACTCTCCGGCCGAACGTGGCAGATGCTTGACCATGGCCGCAGCCACGACCCGCGCGCCCGGTGCCAGTTGGCCTTGCAGGCGGATCAGCTGTTCTTCCAACAGCGCGAGGGTTTTCGGCACCCGGATCAGCACCCAGTCAAATGGCCCTTGCAGTGGCTCGCTGGCCGGAATCATCGGCACCGAGTCGTAAGCCATGTTGTTGCGGATCAGATTTTTTTCCAGACCGTGAGCGGCCAGGAACGAATCCGTGCTGCTGATGACCGTCGCATGTTGCGCGAGGCTCGCGGCCAGTGCGCCAAAGCTGTCATTGAGCACCAGCACCCGGCTCTGCAATGTCACGCCATGCTCGGCCACGTGGTTGAGCAAGTACTCATCGGCAGCGTCAAATGCCTGCAATGGCTCATCTTGCTGTTCCGGTTGGCGTATCAGATCGAGCTGGGCAAAGGGGGTGATAAGCAGGGGCATGGGCAGGCAAACTCAGGGGCAATCAACGTGTTGTCACATAAGCCCATGGTGCTCGGGCTCGCAGAAGACGGTGATTTTACGTGCTTTTTGCCGCTTGGCACTCTGTCGTTTGTCCTTTGCTCAGAACATGCCGCTTAACGCAGCCTGTACCACCGCCGAGATCTTGTTGCACGCGCCCATTTTTTGCACAGCGTTTGCCACGTGGAAGTGTACGGTTCGTTCTTTCATGCTGAGGATGATGGCGATATCTGCCGCTGTCTTGCCCTCGGCGGACCAGCGCAGAATTTCTATTTCTCGTGGGGTCAGGTGTTTGTCAGACACCCCCTGCAACGAGCTGACTAAAATTCTATCCATTCTCGCCTCCGTGCTGCTCTTCACTCATTCCATACGTAGAGACTCCAAGTGTAGGAAAAAAACCTCGAGGGGAATTTGGCGCTGGAAGGCTTGTGGACGGATGGATGCTGGCATTTATGGCCTGTTTTCGACGTTGTAAGGGTTCACCCCGGCGGGAGCTGCGTGTCACTGCGGTTACGCTAAATTCAAGTCCGGATGCGGACCGTGTCGCGATAGTAACAAGAGTGAAAGATTCTAAATATTCAGCTTGTTTGGCGCCCTGACGGGATACCACTACAAACCGGCGGTGTTTATCTGCAAGGCTTTGCGGGACACTGATCACCTCCTTTTTTTGCTTGCAGGTTGACCATGACCGCCAGTGCAGACAAATTCACTCGGCAAACCCTGCTGAATGTGACGCCACTCACCCCCAGCCTGTTTACCCTGCGCACCACGCGCGACGCGGGTTTCCGCTTCCGGGCAGGGCAGTTCGCACGCCTGGGTGTCACCAAGGCTGACGGCAGTGTTGTGTGGCGTGCCTACTCGATGGTTTCTTCGCCTCATGACGAATTCCTCGAGTTTTTCTCCATCGTCGTGCCGGACGGCGAATTCACCAGCGAACTCAGCAGGTTGCGCGAAGGCGATTCGCTGCTGATCGAAAAACAGGCATTCGGTTATCTGACGCTGGATCGTTTTGTCGATGGCCGCGACTTGTGGCTTTTATCCACCGGCACCGGCATCGCCCCCTTTCTGTCGATCCTGCAGGATTTTGAAGTCTGGGAAAAATTCGAGCGGATCATTCTGGTCTACAGCGTGCGCGAGGCCAAAGAGCTGGCCTATCAGGAGCTGATTGCCACCCTGACCGAGCGCGAATACCTGGCTGAATACGCCGACAAATTCCTGTTCCTGCCTCTGGTGACCCGCGAACAGCCACCTGGCGTGTTGCACGGGCGGATTACGCACCTGCTGGAAAGCGGCGATCTGGAGAAGGCTGCGGCGCTGGACATGGATGCCGAGCACTCAAGAGTGATGCTGTGCGGCAACCCGCAAATGGTCGAAGACACCCGCGCCCTGCTCAAGGAGCGAGACATGCAGTTGAGCCTGAGTCGGCGGCCGGGGCAGGTTGCGGTGGAAACGTATTGGTGAAAAATCCAGTTCTGTTGGAGCGAAGAGGGCGGTACATTCGACGCGAACCTGGCGCATCGAATGTACCGCCCTCCCGGATACATCCGGTCCTACAGGTATTGCGTCAAATCAAACCGGACGCAACGGATCCACAGTGATCGGTGCCGCAGGCTTGTTCTGTTCTTTCAACAGATCACGGATCTCACCCAGCAGGATTTCTTCCTTGCTTGGTGTAGGCGGCAAGGTCGGAGCCTTGGCCTCTTCGCGTTTCAGGCGGTTGATCGCCTTCACACCCATGAAAATGGCAAACGCCACAATGATGAAGTCGATCACGGTCTGGATGAATTTACCGTAGGCCAGCATCACCGCCGGTGTATTGCCTTCTCCAGGTCGCAGAACGATTGCAAGGTCGCTGAAATCCACGCCGCCAATCAGCAGCCCGAGGGGCGGCATGATTACATCGCCGACGAACGACGAAACGATCTTGCCGAATGCCGCACCAATGATGATACCGACGGCCATATCGACCACGTTACCTTTGACGGCAAAGGCTTTGAACTCGCTAAGTACGCTCATGGGTCATTCCTTGTTACAGATGAGTTTGGTCAATGCAGTGTAATTCAGCTCCGCGCAACGCGCTTCACCTGCAATCGACCGGCCTCTGGCGCGGAAGTTTTATCGAAACACTCAAAAACACAGGTCATAGAGGCTCTGGAACGCAGTCGCGGCAACCTGCGTTATGATTGCCGACTTTTACGAATGGGGTGGTCATGGCCAAGGCCAAACGCATGTACGGTTGCACCGAGTGCGGTGCGACCTTTCCCAAGTGGGCCGGTCAGTGCAGCGAATGCGGTGCCTGGAACACATTGGTTGAAACCGTTCTGGAAAGCGGTTCGGCAGCGCCGCCCAGTGGCCGTTCCAGCTGGACCGGCCAGCAGGCGCAGATCCGCACGCTGGCAGAAGTCAGCGTCGAGGAAATTCCGCGCTTTTCGACCAACTCCGCCGAGCTGGACCGCGTGCTCGGCGGCGGCCTGGTCGATGGCTCTGTCGTCCTGATTGGCGGCGATCCGGGCATCGGCAAATCCACCATCTTGCTGCAAACCCTGTGTGCTATCGCCGAGCGCATGCCGGCGCTGTATGTCACAGGTGAAGAATCACAGCAGCAGGTCGCCATGCGCGCCCGTCGTCTGGGCTTGCCTCAGGACAAGCTCAAGGTCATGACCGAAACCTGCATCGAAAGCATCATCGCCACGGCGAAGGTCGAAAAGCCGAAGGTCATGGTCATCGACTCGATCCAGACGATTTTTACCGAGCAACTGCAATCCGCGCCGGGCGGCGTTTCCCAGGTGCGGGAAAGCGCCGCGTTGCTGGTGCGTTATGCCAAGCAAAGTGGCACGGCGATTTTCCTTGTGGGTCACGTCACCAAGGAAGGCGCGCTGGCCGGTCCTCGGGTTCTCGAACACATGGTTGATACGGTGTTGTACTTCGAAGGCGAATCCGATGGACGCCTGCGTCTGCTGCGCGCGGTGAAGAATCGTTTCGGCGCGGTCAACGAGCTGGGCGTGTTCGGCATGACTGACAAAGGCCTGAAAGAGGTTTCCAACCCGTCGGCGATCTTTCTCACGCGCGCCCAGGAAGAAGTCCCAGGCAGTGTGGTGATGGCGACGTGGGAAGGCACGCGACCAATGCTGGTCGAAGTGCAGGCGCTGGTGGATGACAGTCATTTGGCCAATCCACGCCGGGTCACCCTCGGGCTGGATCAGAATCGCCTGGCGATGCTGCTGGCTGTCCTGCATCGCCACGGTGGGATTCCCACCCACGATCAGGATGTTTTCCTCAATGTGGTCGGCGGTGTCAAAGTGCTGGAAACCGCATCCGACCTGGCCTTGATGGCAGCGGTGATGTCCAGCCTGCGCAATCGTCCGCTGCCTCACGACTTGCTGGTGTTCGGTGAAGTCGGGCTGTCTGGCGAAGTGCGACCGGTGCCCAGCGGCCAGGAGCGCTTGAAAGAAGCGGCCAAACACGGCTTCAAACGCGCCATCGTGCCCAAGGCCAATGCGCCGAAGGAATCACCGCCAGGCTTGCAGATTATTGGTGTGACGCGGCTGGAACAGGCGCTGGATGCGTTGTTTGAGTGAACAGTCTGGGTAGGAGGGGACTTGTCCCCGAAGGCGCCAGTGCAAGCGCTGAAGATCTTCCTCGCCAGGCACGCCGCTTTCCCGGACAAGTCCGGTCCTACCGAATCTGTGCAAACCGGTAGGAGGGCTTCAAACCGCGATCAACGCCGCCAGTTCGCGGTCGAGCTCATCCGCGTCAGCCAGGTTCAGCTCGATCAGGCGGCGTAGATGGCTGATCGACTCCAGGCCGATGTGCAGGCAGGCAAACCCCAGTTGCTGATGATCGTCATGGGTCAGCTGGACATCCATCTGCACCTGAGCCTCGCCGCTCAGGCGGATATCCACCGAAAATGGCTTGCCGGTGTCGGCCAGCCAAGCGGCGGGACGCTGGATAAGCAGACCTTTGAGGGACAGGTCGACCAACTGCACTTGCCAGTGTTTGTCACCCTGGCGCAGTTCGGTCTTTGCGTCGAAGGCAATGCGCTTGAAACGTCGGCGGTCTGTGTGGGAGTCGGTCATCTGGTCAGTTCTCTTGTAATCGAGTGACTATACGTCAGCGGATCGACGCGCGTCAGCAGCGCCGCATCTCTGGACGATAGACCTGTTCAGAGTTGCCGAACAGTTCTCAACTGTATATTTATCAGGCGAAGTTGCTGTGCGAATTGTGCTTATTTCAATCGGACTTTTCTGACGGACTGTATCTGTGAATTCTTTTGCGCTGTATACCTTCGTGGGGGGTGGCCTTTCACAGCGACAGAGCTAAACTCGCAGCGTTGGTCTTCTAGTCATTCTGCTGGAATAAAAAAATGAAAAATAATAATAGCGTCATGCGCCATGTGCCTTGGCTGATCGTTGCAATTATCGGGGCCTGTGCCCTTGGTGTCGTGGCCTTGCGCCGCGGAGAAGCAATCAACGCGTTATGGATCGTGGTGGCAGCGGTTGCCATCTATCTGGTTGCGTATCGCTATTACAGTCTGTTCATTGCTACGCACGTGATGCAACTCGATCCGCTGCGGGCAACTCCGGCAGTGGTCAACAATGACGGTCTGGACTATGTGCCGACCAACAAACACATTCTTTTCGGTCACCACTTTGCTGCCATCGCTGGCGCAGGTCCGCTGGTCGGACCGGTTCTGGCGGCGCAAATGGGCTATCTGCCCGGCACGCTGTGGCTGATTGCTGGCGTGGTGCTGGCCGGTGCGGTGCAGGATTTCATGATCCTGTTCCTCTCCACACGCCGTAACGGTCGCTCGCTGGGTGACATGGTTCGCGAGGAAATGGGCCGCATTCCCGGCACCATCGCCTTGTTTGGCTGCTTCCTGATCATGATCATCATCCTTGCGGTGCTGGCGCTGATCGTCGTGAAAGCCCTGGCCGAAAGTCCATGGGGCATGTTCACGGTGCTGGCGACCATCCCGACGGCGATGTTCATGGGCATTTACATGCGCTACATCCGTCCGGGTCGTATTGGCGAAATCTCGGTCATCGGCGTGGTGTTGCTGCTGCTGTCGATCTGGGCCGGTGGGCAGATTGCCGCCAGTCCCGAGTGGGCACCGATGTTCACCTTCACCGGCGTGCAGATCACCTGGATGCTGGTGGGCTACGGTTTCGTAGCGGCCATGCTGCCAGTCTGGCTGCTGCTGGCGCCGCGTGATTATCTGTCTACTTTCCTGAAAATCGGCACCATCGTTGCCCTGGCAATCGGCATTCTGATCCTCGCGCCAGAGCTGAAAATGCCTGCGCTGACCCAGTTCACCGACGGTACCGGTCCAGTCTGGAAAGGTGCGCTGTTCCCGTTCCTGTTCATCACCATCGCCTGTGGCGCGGTTTCGGGCTTCCACGCACTGATCTCGTCGGGCACCACGCCAAAACTGCTGGATAACGAAGCCAACGCCCGTTACATCGGTTACGGCGGCATGTTGATGGAGTCCTTCGTGGCCATCATGGCAATGGTTGCCGCATCGGTGATCGAGCCTGGCGTGTACTTCGCCATGAACAGCCCGGCGGCCATCGTCGGCGGTGACGTCGTGACCGTTGCGCAGACCGTGACCAGCTGGGGCTTTGCCATTACGCCTGATCAACTGATCGCAGTGGCCAAAGACATCGGCGAAAACACTGTGCTGGCTCGTGCTGGCGGTGCGCCGACTCTGGCGGTTGGTATCGCGCAGATCCTGCACCAGGCGTTGCCGGGCACCAGCACCATGGCTTTCTGGTACCACTTCGCGATCTTGTTCGAAGCGCTGTTCATTCTGACGGCGGTTGATGCCGGGACCCGTGCCGGGCGTTTCATGCTGCAAGATTTGCTTGGCAGCTTCGTGCCAGCCCTCAAACGCACCGAGTCCTGGACCGCCAACGCCATCGGCACCGGTGGTTGCGTCGCCCTGTGGGGTTACTTGCTGTATCAAGGCGTGATCGATCCGCTGGGTGGCATCAACACCTTGTGGCCGCTGTTCGGTATCTCCAACCAGATGCTGGCCGGGATCGCGCTGATGCTGGCGACGGTCGTTCTGATCAAAATGCGGCGTCAACGTTATGTCTGGGTGACCATGTTGCCCGCCACCTGGCTGCTGATCTGCACCGTGACGGCGGGCTTCATCAAGTTGTTCGACGCCAACCCGGCGGTCGGCTTTCTGGCCCTGGCCAAGAAATACAGCACTGCCGCTGACGCCGGTCAGATCCTGGCTCCGGCCAAGACCATGGACCAGATGCAGCATGTGATCTTCAACGCTTACACCAACGCAACGCTGACCATCCTGTTCCTGTTCGTGGTGTTCAGCATTCTGTTCTACGCGTTGAAAATCGGCATCGCGGCTTGGGGCAAGAAGGAGCGTACCGACAAGGAAGCTCCATTCCACGCCTTGACCACGCCGACTCAAGTGTGAATAGCCAGCTGAAAAGAGGATCTGCTTATGTTCAATGACCTGAGTCGTCTCGGGAAATACCTCGGTCAGGCCGCACGCCTGATGGTGGGCATGCCCGACTACGACACCTACGTCGCGCATATGCAGGTCAAACATCCTGACAAGCCGGTGATGGATTACGAGGCGTTCTTCCGGGAGCGCCAGGAGGCCCGATACGGCGGCAAGGGTGGGCCCAAATGCTGTTGATCGGCTGATCAATCGCAGGCTAGCCTGACCAACGCGCCACGCTTGTCGTGGCGCGTTTTTTTTTATTTTTACAGGAGCACCCATGACCACCCCGCAACCCATCCCCGTCACTGTCCTCAGCGGTTTTCTCGGTGCGGGCAAGACCACGTTGCTGCGGCATCTGCTCAAGGCCGAGCACGGCCTGAAAATCGCCGTGATCGAGAACGAATTCAGTGATGCCGGTATCGATACCCAATTGTTGGGTTCGGAACCGGTGCAAGTCATGACCCTGTCCAACGGCTGCGTGTGCTGCACCATTCACACTGACCTGACCAAAGCGTTGTTCCTGCTGCTTGAGCGTCTGGACAGCGGCGAAATCGCCTTTGATCGGCTGGTGATCGAGTGCACCGGGCTGGCTGATCCGGCTCCGGTGGCGCAGACCTTCTTCATTGATGAAGAACTGCGCGAGCGCTACATCCTCGACGGGATCATCACCTTGGTCGACGCGGCGAACGCCGATACCCATCTGGCGCAAACCATCGCTCAGGCGCAGATCGGCTTTGCCGATCGTTTGCTGGTCAGCAAGCGCGATCTGGTGGATGACGCGGCATTCGAGGCCCTCAGTGCGCGGCTGACGCGCATCAACCGCCGTGCGCCGATTCGGGTGGTTGAGCACGGCAAGATCGACCTGGCTGAACTGCTGGACGTACGTGGCTTCAATCTGAACGCCGATCTGGGCGGCGGCATGAGCTTGCGGCCGGTGGCACCCGCCGGTCATTCGGTCGACCGGATCAGCAGTCTGGTGCTGCGCAGCGATAAACCGCTGGATCTCGACAAGCTCAGCGAGTTCATGAACGAACTACTGGAAGAGCACGGCCCGCAACTACTGCGCTACAAAGGCGTGCTGAGCATCGTCGACGAACCGCGTCGCATGGTGTTTCAGGGTGTGCTGAAGCTCTATGGCTTCGACTGGGATACCGAATGGGCCGAAGACGAAAAGCGCGAAAGCGTGATCGTGTTCATTGCCGATGAGTTGCCGGAGGAGAAGATTCGGGCGGGGTTTGCCAGGGTAGCAGAGTAGGCGTAGGACCGGCTTTAGCCGGGAGGGGGGGCATGCCTGCCCTGGAGAGTGTCGCGTATGCGCTGGCCCTCTCCCGGCTAAAGCCGGTCCTACGGTTATGTCGCGCACAAAAAAACCGGCTCAAGAGCCGGTTTTTTAATGTGACTGCCGAAACGCGCTGATTAAGCGCCGTATACCGGCAGTTTGGCGCAGATGGCTTTTACTTTTTCGCGTACTGCGTCGATCACGGCTTCGTTGTTCAGGTCAGCCAGGATGTCGCAGATCCAGCCAGCGAGTTCCTTGCACTCTGCTTCCTTGAAGCCACGAGTGGTCACCGCCGGGGTGCCGAAACGCAGGCCCGAGGTCACGAACGGCGAGCGTGGATCGTTAGGTACGGAGTTCTTGTTCACGGTGATGAACGCACGACCCAGGGCAGCGTCAGCGTCTTTACCGGAGATGTCCTGTTTGATCAGCGACAGCAGGAACAGGTGGTTTTCTGTACCGCCGGAAACCACGTCAAAGCCGCGTTCGATGAACACGCCCGCCATGGCCTTGGCGTTTTTCACCACTTGTTGCTGGTACGTCTTGAACTCAGGCTGCAGCGCTTCCTTGAAGCAAACGGCCTTGGCCGCGATAACGTGCTCCAGCGGGCCGCCTTGTGCGCCGGGGAAAACTGCCGAATTCAGCTTTTTTTCGATTTCGGCGTTGGCGCGAGCCAAGATCAGGCCGCCACGTGGACCGCGCAGGGTCTTGTGCGTAGTGGTGGTCACGACGTCAGCGAAAGGCACCGGGTTCGGGTACACGCCTGCAGCAACCAGACCGGCAACGTGAGCCATGTCGACGAACAGGTACGCGCCGACCTTGTCAGCGATGGCGCGGAAGCGTGGGAAATCGAGGATCTGCGAGTAGGCAGAGAAACCGGCCACGATCATTTTCGGCTTGTGCTCAACGGCCAGGCGCTCGACTTCGTCGTAATCGATCATGCCGTTGCCGTCGATGCCGTACTGCACCGCGTTGTACAGTTTGCCCGACGAGCTGACGCTGGCACCGTGAGTCAGGTGACCGCCGTGAGCCAGGCTCATGCCCAGAATGGTGTCGCCGCCTTGCAGCAGTGCCAGGTAAACCGCGCTGTTGGCTTGCGAACCGGCGTGGGGCTGGACGTTGGCGTAATCGGCGCCGAACAGCTCTTTGGCACGGTCGATGGCCAGTTGCTCAACCACGTCGACGAATTCGCAGCCGCCGTAGTAGCGCTTGCCTGGATAGCCTTCGGCGTACTTGTTGGTCAGGACCGAGCCCTGAGCTTCCATGACCGCTGGGCTGGTGTAGTTTTCCGAGGCAATCAGCTCGATGTGCTCTTCCTGGCGCTGAGCTTCTTGCTCCATTGCGGCAAAGAGATCGGAGTCGTACTTGGCGAGAGTCAAATCACGGCTGAACATGGCGGTCCTCAAGGATCGGGGCAGAAAAGGAGGGCATTCTACCCCATCGGCTTTTATCTGGCATATGAAAGGGAGTCATGTCGTGGACAAGCGGTTTTCACGCAGCGCGGCTTGCACACACACATACATACCGTTGGAGCGAGGCTTGCCCGCGAATGCGTCAATTCGGTCGATGAAAGTATCGCCTGAGACATTGATTCGCGGGCAAGCCTCGCTCCAACAGATCAGTCGAGCATGAAAAGCGCATCGTTGCTGAACTGTGCTTCGAAGCGACCCGGCGGCATTGGGCGGCCGAACAGGTAGCCCTGGACTTCATCGCAGCCATGCTCGCGCAGGAATTCCAGCTGCTCGTGGGTCTCGACGCCTTCGGCGATGACCGCCAGGTTCAGGCTGTGCGCCATGGCAATGATCGCCCGAGCAATCTGGGCGTCCTGTTCGCCTGAAGGCAAGCCGTCGACGAAGGTGCGGTCGATTTTCAGCACGTCGATGGGGAATTGCTTGAGGTAGTTCAGCGATGAGTAACCCGTGCCGAAGTCGTCGACCGCGATGCTCAGGCCCAGGCATTTGAGACCGTCGAGAATCTGCATGGCTTCGTTGACTTCACGCATCAGGATACTTTCCGTCAGTTCCAGCTCCAGACAAGCCGGTGGCAGCCCGGAGTCCTTGAGGATATTGGCGATCCGCGTGCCGAGCTGGCCGTCCGAAAACTGCCGGGCCGAGATGTTCACCGAGACTTTGGGCACGCGGACCTTGGCCACATGCCACGCCTTGAGCTGGCGACAGGCTTCGGCCAATACCCAATCCCCGACTTCCACCACCAGCCCGAGTTCTTCAAGCACGGGGATGAATTCGTTGGGCGATACCAGGCCACGACGCGGATGGCGCCAGCGCAGCAGGGCTTCAGCGCCGGTGAGGCGTTTGCCGTCGCCGCTGAACTGCGGCTGATAGTAGAGGGTGAATTCTTTCTGTTCCAAGGCGTGGCGCAGGTCGCTTTCCAGCTCCAGGCGTTCCAGCGCCGAGGCGTTCATGTCGGCCTGATAGAACTGGAAGTTGTTTTTGCCGCGCTCTTTGGCGTGATACATCGCCGTGTCGGCGTTTTTCATCAACTGGCTGAGCTCATTGCCATCCTGCGGGCTGAGCGCGATGCCGATGCTGGCGGTGACGAAGAACTCGCGGCCTTCGAGCACAAACGGCGTGACCAGACTGGTCAGGATCTTCTCGGCGACATTGATTGCGCGGTTCAAGGCCAGTTGGCGAGTGGCGCCCGGTTGCAACAGCAGGGTGAATTCGTCGCCACCCATGCGCGCCACGGTGTCGTCATCGGCAACGCAGGCCAGCAGGCGCGTGGCCATTTCCTGGAGCATGCGGTCGCCGGCAGCATGGCCAAGGGAATCGTTGATCGGTTTGAAACGGTCCAGGTCGAGGAACATCAGCACGACCCATGACTGCTGCCGTTCGGCCTGTTGCAAGGCCGAATGCAGACGATCCTGAAACAGCGTGCGGTTGGGCAGATGGGTCAGTGCGTCGTAGTAAGCCAGCCGATGGATGCGTTGCTCGCTGGCCTTGCGCTCACTGATGTCGCTGAAGAAGCACACGTAACTGGCCAGATCACCTTCATCGTCGAGCACCGCATTGATGCCAACCCATGCCGGGTAATGCTCGCCGCTGCGGCGCTTGAGCCACACTTCGCCTTCCCAGCTGCGCCGCTGATGCAGTTGCTTGACGATGTAGCGCAGGTGCGCTTCCTGGTGTTCGTCAACGGTCAGCATGCTCGGCAGCTGATCCAGCACTTGCGCCACTTCGTAGCCGCTGACTCGACTGAACGCTTCGTTGGCCTGGACGATATAGCCTGCCGGGTCGGTAATAATGATGGCGGATGTGGAATGTTCAAACACCGTGGCCGCCATGCGCAGGTCTTTTTCCGCCCGCCGTTGCTGGCTGACATCGCGACCGACGCCGAGGATGCCTTCGAAGACACCGTGTTCATCCCAGACCAACACCAGACGCAGCTCGATGGGGATCTTTCGGCCATCGGCCCGCAGGGAATCGAACAAAAACAGCTGGGTGGGGACTTCCAGGCGCAGCTTCTGCAATTCGTCGGGCTGGTCCAGCGCCTTGCTGACCCGCGCGAGCAGCGCGTACATGTCCGCCAGTTGTGCAGGGTTGGCGAATGTCGTGTCCCAGCCGTTTTCGAGAATCCACTCGGCGCTGTAGCCCAGGACGGTGTTCACCGATGGGCTGACGTAATTGGGTTTGAGCTGGCTGTCGGTGGAGAAAATCACGTCGCTGATGCTTTCGGCAAGCATGCGATAGCGCTGTTCGCTGTCACGCAAGGACTCGCTGGCTTCCAGCTGTTCAGTCACGTCCTTGGCGACGCCGATGATGCGGGTGACCTGATCGTCCTTGTCGCGGGCCAGTGCCTGTTCGCGAATGTCGAAGCGCCGCCACTTGCTGTTGCTGTCACGAAAACGCAGCAGGCAATGCAGCAGCTCGCTATGGCCTCGATGACGCTGACGCAGGCGCATGTCCTGATAACTCTGCGCGTCATCAGGGTGCAGCAGGATTTCCCAGAAAAACTCGCCCATCCGCAACAGCTCGATCTTGCTGTAACCCAGCGTGTGCCCCAGGTGATGGTTGCTGTAGATCATCCGCTGGCTGAGCACGTCCTGAACATAGAGATGATCCGGCACGGTGCGCACCACATCGGACCAGAAACTCTCGCGTTCCTGCAATGACAACTCGACCTGCTTGCGCCGGGTAATGTCGCCGATGCTCAGAATCACTGCATGGAAGTCGTCAATATGTTCCGGCAGGCGCAGCACCAGCCATAGATGCTGGTCTTCGCCGTCATCCTGAGTCAGGCGGATTTCCAGTTCGAGCTGGTTTTGCCTGGACAACACCGCGTGCAGCACCTGTTCGCCAATGCCCTGACGCGTGCGCGGACAGCCTTCGATCAAGTACTCCCAGGCCTGCTGGCTGGATTCAACCTTGAGCAGGCTCAGCGCGACCTGATTGACCTCGGTAATGCGCAATTGGCGCAACAGCGCCTTTAATTGGCCAGGCTGAGCCCGCAACAAAGCTTCCAGATCGTCGCGGGTGTTGAGTTTCAAGGCCTTCAGATGGTCCGGCAGGCCGGACATGTCCAGCACGCAAATCGCAACGCCGGCGCCTTCGAAAATCTCCTGATAACGGCGGCGACTTTCGTGCAGTTGACGCTGGCGGCGACGTAAGCTGAGCAACGCCAGTAGCGGCAGGATCGAACACAAAAGGCCGATCAGGCACTTGCCGATCAATGGCGGCAGCAGTTGTTCCCGCGCCTTCTGCGCGTCAAACAGGCCACGCAGTTGCCAATCGCTATTGGTCAGCGGCTGGAGCAGCACTGTTTCGTTATCCCCAAGACTGCTGCCGCTCGGCTCGTTTCCTGGCGGGGTATCACGAAACAACATGCGTTCGGTGGTGCGGTTTTCCAGGCGCCACAGTGGCTGGAAATCCTGAGCGGTCTGTCGGGCCAGGGCTTTCAAGGCATCCGGGGCCATCCGCAGCGCCCAGTATTCGCGGACGTCGCCGGGTTTGCGCACCAACAGATAGATGACTGAGCCATCGGTCGCGTTGTCGTAGTAATAAGGTCGGCCCGCTGCCTGTTGCAGGGCCTTTTTCAGAACATCGGCGTCCCGAGGGTTATCCACGCTATCGGCGATGACACTGCCGGTGGCGTCGAGCAAGGCAATGCTGCGCAATGAAGGCAAGGATTGACGCAGCGCCGCAAGCTGGGTCGATCCGGTCGAGTCTTGGGGTTGTTGCGAGCTGTCGGCCAGCAGATTGAGGCCAACCTGGGCGCTGAGGGCCATGTTCAGGCTCATGCGGTCTGCCAATTGCACGCTGTAGTCGAGACTGCGTTGCCGCTGGCGCTCCTGCGTCTGCTGGAATTGCTCGATCAACTGCCACAATAACAGCGCCAGCATCAGCAGCACCAAAGCCGCCAGCGCACCTTTCAATGAGCCGCGCAAAGGCGTGACGGTCGCGCCTTTAGCCGTACGCGTTGAATATGGGTGAATTGGTGTGGACAAGCTCTGATCCTGACTACTACTGGACTGAACAGACAGCGTGAAAACTCCAGCAATACGTTTTCACACAATCGGTGGGGCAACTAATGCGAAATGCACTATAAGCCGGACGCCCAAAGGGCGGCTAGCATGCCTTTAGTTGTGGCAAAGTGCCAGTCCCGTTAGGCTGGATGGTTTGCCCTGCCGAGCGCATTCGGGTAGCTTTGCGCGACGCGCGGCCCTGATTTCTGCATGAGTAATTCCACTACTTGCCTTTAATGATCCCGATCCCAACCCTATCGTTCATCGCCTGGTCGCTGTGCTTGATTCAAGGCTCGGAAACGTCAAACGGCAAGTGTCGTCGATAAAAAAAGCTTTTTTCAGGACGGGGCTCTAAGCTCGCGCTCTATTCAGCCCTATTTAATAGCCACATACACCAGGTTTTTATTCCATGGCCCAATACGTCTTTACCATGCATCGGCTGAGCAAAGTTGTGCCGCCGAAGCGGGAAATTCTCAAAAATATCTCCCTCTCGTTCTTTCCGGGCGCCAAGATCGGCGTTCTGGGCCTGAACGGGTCGGGTAAATCGACTCTGTTGAAAATCATGGCCGGTGTCGACACCGAGTTCGATGGCGAAGCACGGCCGATGCCCGAGCTGAACATCGGCTATCTGCCACAGGAACCACAACTGGACCCGACCAAGACCGTCCGCGAAGTGGTCGAGGAAGCCGTGAGCGTGATCAAGAACGCCCAGGCGCGTCTGGACCAGGTCTACGCCGAATATGCCGAGCCGGATGCCGATTTCGACAAGCTGGCCGCCGAACAGGCCAAGCTCGAAGCCATCCTGCAAGCCAGCGACGGTCACAACCTGGAACGTCAGCTGGAAGTGGCGGCCGATGCCTTGCGTCTGCCTGCGTGGGACGCGAAAGTCGCGGTCCTTTCCGGTGGTGAAAAACGTCGCGTGGCCTTGTGCCGCCTGCTGCTGTCGGCGCCGGACATGCTGCTGCTCGACGAACCGACCAACCACCTGGACGCCGATTCCGTCGCCTGGCTTGAGCATTTCCTGCACGATTTCCCGGGCACCGTGGTTGCGATCACGCACGACCGGTACTTCCTGGATAACGTCGCCGGCTGGATTCTGGAACTTGACCGCGGTGCGGGCATTCCTTACGAGGGCAACTATTCGGGCTGGCTTGAAGCCAAGTCCGACCGTCTGGCCCAGGAATCCAAGCAGCAATCGGCCCATGAAAAGGCCATGAAAGAAGAGCTGGAATGGGTTCGGCAGGGCGCCAAGGCGCGTCAGTCCAAATCCAAGGCTCGTCTGCAGCGCTTTGAAGAAATGCAGTCGCAGGAATTCCAGAAACGCAGCGAGACCAACGAGATCTATATCCCGGCCGGTCCGCGTCTGGGCGACAAAGTCATCGAGTTCAAGAACGTCAGCAAGGGTTACGGCGACCGCGTGTTGATCGACAACCTGTCGTTCGCCATGCCTAAAGGCGCGATTGTCGGTGTGATCGGCGGTAACGGTGCTGGTAAATCGACCCTGTTCCGCATGCTGATGGGCAAGGAGCAGCCGGATTCGGGCAGCATCGAAATCGGTGAAACCGTGCAGCTGGCCTGCGTGGATCAAAGCCGTGACGACCTGGACGGCAGCAAAACGGTATTCCAGCAGATTTCCGACGGCTCTGATCAGATCCGCATCGGCAACTATGAAATCCCGTCGCGTACTTATGTCGGTCGTTTCAACTTCAAGGGCGGCGATCAGCAGAAGTTCGTCAAGGACCTTTCCGGTGGTGAGCGCGGCCGCTTGCACCTGGCATTGACCTTGAAAGAGGGCGGCAACGTCCTGCTGCTCGATGAACCGTCAAACGACCTCGACGTGGAAACCCTGCGTTCGCTGGAAGAAGCGCTGCTGGACTTCCCTGGCGCCGCCATTGTGATCTCTCACGATCGGTGGTTCCTGGACCGTGTGGCAACGCACATCCTGGCCTACGAAGACGACTCGCAAGCGGTATTCTTCGAAGGTAACTACACCGAGTACGAAGCCGACCGCAAAAAGCGCCTCGGCGACGCGGCCGCCCAGCCACACCGGGTACGCCACAAGAAACTGGCCTGATTGCTCAGGTTTCACAAAAGCGGAGCCTTCGGGCTCCGTTTTTGTTGGCCGCGGAGCGGATGTGAATAGACACCCAGGGAGCCGGTCGATGCATGGCAGGTGCTTCGTCGCCAGCACAATCGCCCTCCCGGCTGAAGCCGGTCCTACGGAATTGGCGTTTGCTTCTTCAAACATCCGCCTCAATCAACACCACTTCAATCAACTGATCCCCAGCCGGGCGTTTCCACAGCACTTCATCGCCCAATTGCGCACCCAGCAACGCGCGGCCCAATGGCGAGCCCCAGTTGATCAACCCGGCAGTGGCGTCGGCCTGATCCTCGCCGACCAGTTGCACGCGCTGCTCGACGCCTTGTTCGTCGGCGAAGGTCACCCAACTGCCGATCTGCACCTTTTCCGTTGAAGTCGCGGGCGTAACGACCTGAGCACTCAGCAGGCGCTGATTGAAATAGCGCAGATCCCGCTCGAGATCGGCCAGGCGCTGTTTGTCGGTGTTGTCCCGCAATGACGCTTGCGCGCTGTGTTGCGACTGGAGTTCGGCGACGCGGTTCTGCAATTGCAGCAAACCGTGGGCGGTGACGTAGTTGGGTTGTTGGCTGACGAGACGTTCGACCGGCTGGCTGGCGTCCGCAGCGGCGTTATCTTCATTGACGAAGGCGCGGCTCATGGGTTTCTCCTGTTCATGAGATTTGGGCCGCGCCTGCGGCTGATTAGTTTCGTTGAATCGCTATCCGGCCAGCTCAGTGCGACCGATAAGCCTTGCCCGCGCCTTGGGTTTTTTGTTGCTCCCAAGCTCGATCATGGTCGTTCCAGATGTGATCGGTGTCCAGCCGGTCGCGGCTTTCCAGCATGCTCTGGCACTGCCGAAAACCGTCGCTCCAGCCTTGAGCGTAAGTCACGTCCTTGAGGTAACGCGGCACATCCTTCTTGTACTGCCCACCGATTGATCCCGCCGCCTGCCGGCCACTGCCGCAGCCATCCTGAAAGCCGTCGGCGAATGCCGGAGGATAACCTTCGGCCACTAATTGCTCGTGAGTTGACTGACACCCAGCGACTAGCACCACTAACCACAGCACAGCCCAACGCACGTTCATCACGGATTCCTCGACTTGTGGATAAAGTCTAAAAGCCGCTCTGTGAGTTATTCGTTAAAGACGTGTAGGAAATTAGTGATTTGTCCCTGTGGGAGCGAGGCTTGCCCGCGAAGAACGATAACGCGGTGGGTCTGGTACACCGAGGCGCCTGATTCGCGGGCAAGCCTCGCTCCAACTGATCGCATTTTGTGTTGTTTGATCAGCGCGAAATCAATAGTGATACCACTTCACTTCAAGCATTACTTCATTCTGCGGCGAAGCCAGCTGGCTGAATTCGCGCTGGGCGCTCAGGCGCAGGCCGAGGTTGCGTGACAGTTCCCATTGCTGGTTGAGGCTGATGCTGCGGCGTACTTCGCCGTTGGTGAAGTAATCGCCCTTGGTTTCCAGGCTCAGGTTGCCCAACGGATTGCGCCACAACACGCCGGTATTGAATCCGGCCGCCGGCGAGACGAACTCGGCGAAGTCGTTGTTGTGCTCGACCCGCACCGTGCCCAGCGCAAAGCCCAGCACGTCTTCACCCAACTGCCAGGTGCCGCCCGCGCCGCCGTTCACGTGGCTGACCAGCGTTTCGTCGCCATGCTTGCCCAACACCCGCTCCAGCCCACCGGCCACTTGCCATGACCAAGGTTGTAGCAGTTCGTTGCGCGGCGTCAGCGAGCGGATGGTGGCCAGATCCAGCTGTTGCAGCTGCCACTTATTGCCTTCGTACTGCCGCAGTTTGAGTTGCAGGATTTCAATCTGCGCGCCCAGCGGAAAGCCGTAAGCGTTGTCATTGAGATCGTGATAAGCCATGCGCAAGCCGTACTCGGCAAAGGCCTTGTCGTCTCGTGTGCCGGCGCCAATCTGCCAGGTGCGCGATTGATGACCGTCTTCCGGCAAGCCAGGGCGGGCGATGTCCAGCGCGGGTGGCGGGTTCTGATTGATCGCGCGCAGCAGCTCGAAACTGCGTTGCGAGCGCTCGCTATCACGTTCCAGGCCGTTGGCGCGGTAGCGTTCCAGGCGATACGCCGCATCCTGAATCAACGCCCGACGCTCTTTGGGTTGGGCCAGATAGTCGGCGTTTTGCAGTTGTTTCTGATCGGCGCTGACGTGCAGCACCCATTGTTGCTCGTCGCTGTTCAGCGGTTTGGCGCGCTCCAGCAACTCGCGTTCACGTGACGGGCGATAATCGATTTTCTCCACCAGACCGGCGGCTTTCACTGCTTTTACGGTATCGGTCGGGATAGCGGTCAGCGGGAATTGTTCAGTCAGCTGCAAGCCTGGGCGAGCGACCTGAAGCAGTTCCAGCAGGCGATAGGAGCAATTTTCGTCGAAGAAGAAATAACCGAAACGGATCTGTTTCAGCTCCCAGACGTGCTCGACCATGCGCCCGGTTTCTTCCGGGGTCAGATTCAAACGGTATTCCCACAGGTCTCGGTTTTCCAGGCTGCGGTATTCCGAGAGCTTCTCTTGATAGGGCACCAGGGCGAACAAACCCGGATAACCGCCCATCAAGCCTTTCCAGGCATACAGAATGCTGTTGTCCATGCCTTCGATGTAGGCGCCGAAGTTGATGGCATAGCTGAGCAGGGCGGTGTGATTGGTTTGTACGTCAGCCTGATCGATGCGCAGCAAGGTGTGGCCGAACATCGACGACGGGCTGTTCAGGTATGCGGCCGGAAAGATCAGCACCGCGCTGTCCGGGGCGACGTCCTTGAACCATTGCCTGAATTCCTTGCACTCAACCGCAGGCAGATCAATCAGCTTCAGTTGATCACGCAACCAGCGGGTGCGGGCTGGATAGACGCATTGCGCATGTTTTTCGCCAGCACTGGCCGGCGCGTAGATCGCGTCCAGTGTGGCGCTCAGCTCAGCCTTCGGGTCATGGGCACCGTTGGCGGCGAGAAAGAATTTGGGATCATCGACATAGCTGCGCCAGCCGCCGAGCTTGGCGGTTTCGTAGTGGCCCAGGGAAATCCAGAACGGCGCATTGGCCAGTTGCTGCAAACGGGCATCGCTCGCATGGGGAGCGGCGCACAGCGGGGCGCAGACAAACAGCGCCAAATACACAAGGCGTTTGAGCATAGAGAGCAACTAGTCAGGGGACCGGGCGCGAGAGCGCAACAACTCCTGCCCCTCCGGACAGAGGGGCAGGCGCAACGAGCTTAAGCCTGGGTAGCGTATTTCGCCAGGGTTGGATCGTTTTTCAGAACGTTGATGGTGTTGTTGTGGACGTCGTCAGCAGTAGCGTCGGCTTTGCTGAAGATTTGATTGAAGTGCTCGTGGGTGACTGCGGCGAAATGCGCACGGTCTTCCGGTGCAACGCCCAATACCACCGCGTAAGTGGTCAGAGCTTCGCCTTGACCCATGGCCATGTCTTTGGAGAGTTCATCCATCATGCCGTTCATGGCAATCCAGGATTTACCGCCGTAGGTCAGCGCGCTGTTGGTGGAGCAACCGTTGGTGCCCGAGGTCATGCCGAAAGTGGCGTTACCAGAGGTGCCATTGGTGGTCGATGCGAGAAAGTGAGCGGGCGTGCCGCGCTGACCTTCAAACAGCATGTTGCCCCAGCCACAATCCGGGCCGCCTGGGGCCTGGGCCATTGCGTTGATGGAAACAGCTGCGAAGAGAGTACCAAGAAGAATCCGTTTCATAGCTTTGTTCTCTTTATATTCAACCAAGGGTCAGGGTTCATGGCCGTTACAAGCGCCAAGGCGGCCAGAGGTATGTTTTAGTCTGGTACGCGGAACTTGGAGTTTAGGCAGGTTCCAAGGGTTCCGCTGTTTATTACAAATTGTTGTTTGCGCGAAGCGCCCTACATGCCCGATCGGCCGCTCGACGGGTCAATAAGTCCCTGAGGATTATCCTGTCTTGCAAGTCATGTGCGGCGAGCGCCAGAATGCCGGTCATCTGCCCCGTGATGTAAGGATGCCCGATGCCCGATCCTGTTGCTGCCAGCCTGCGTCTTGCGCCTGAAGCGCTGACCCGTCCGTTTTCCGCTGAACAGTTCAGCTTTTCGACGACCAATGATCTGGAACCCTTTCGCGGAGTGCTCGGTCAGGAACGAGCAGTCGAAGCCCTGCAATTCGGCGTGGCCATGCCGCGCCCCGGTTACAACGTATTTGTCATGGGCGAGCCCGGCACCGGTCGGTTCTCGTTCGTAAAACGCTACCTCAAGGCCGAGGGCAAGCGCATGCAGACCCCTTGCGACTGGGTCTACGTCAATAATTTCGACGAACCCCGCGAGCCTCGCGCTCTGGAGCTGCCGCCAGGCACCGCGCACCAGTTCATCACTGATATCGGTGGCTTGATCGATAACCTGCTGGCGACGTTCCCGGCCGTGTTCGAGCACCCGTCCTACCAGCAGAAGAAAAGCGCCATCGACCGCGCGTTCAATCAGCGCTATGACAAGGCGCTGGACGTGATCGAGCGTCTGTCTCTGGAAAAAGACATCGCCCTGTATCGCGACAGCACCAACATCGCCTTTACGCCCATGCTCGACGGCAAGGCGCTGGACGAAGCTGAGTTCTCGCAACTGCCGGAAGCGGATCGTGAGCGCTTTCATGAAGACATCTCGACGCTTGAAGAACGCCTGAACGAAGAACTGGCCAGCCTGCCGCAGTGGAAGCGCGAATCGAGCAATCTGCTGCGCCAGCTCAACGAAGAAACCATTACTTTGGCCTTGCAGCCGTTGCTGGCGCCGTTGTCCGAGCAGTATGCGGAAAACGCCGCGGTGTGCGCTTATCTGCAAGCGATGCAGGTTTACTTGCTGAAAACCGTGGTCGAGCAACTGGTCGACGAAAGCAATACCGACGCTCAGGCGCGCAAGCTGCTCGAAGAGCAATACAGCCCGAGCCTGGTGGTCGGTCACTCCGCCAGTGGCGGCGCGCCGGTGGTGTTCGAACCGCATCCGACCTACGACAATCTGTTCGGGCGTATCGAGTACAGCACCGATCAAGGCGCGCTTTACACCACGTATCGTCAGTTGCGGCCGGGTGCCTTGCATCGGGCCAACGGTGGTTTCCTGGTGCTTGAAGCGGAAAAAATGCTCAGCGAGCCCTACGTTTGGGATGCCCTGAAGCGAGCACTACAATCACGCAAGCTGAAAATGGAATCGCCGCTGGGTGAAATGGGCCGTCTGGCGACCGTGACGTTGACCCCGCAAGTGATCCCGTTGCAGGTCAAAGTCATCATCATCGGCGCACGTTCGCTGTATTACACCCTGCAAGACCTGGATCCTGACTTCCAGGAAATGTTTCGTGTGCTGGTGGATTTCGACGAAGACATCCCGATGTACGACGAAACCCTTGAACAGTTCGCGCAACTGCTGAAAACCCGCACATCGGAAGAGGGCATGGCGCCGCTCACCGCCGATGCGGTGGCGCGACTGGCGACCTACAGCGCGCGTCTGGCCGAGCATCAGGGGCGTTTGTCGGCGAAGATCGGCGATCTGTTTCAGTTGGTCAGCGAAGCGGACTTCATTCGCCAGTTGGCCAACGACGACAAGACCGACGCCGGGCACATTGAACGCGCCCTCAAGGCCAAGGCGACGCGCACCGGGCGAGTTTCGGCGAGGATTCTCGACGACATGCTGGCGGGTATCATTCTCATCGACACCGACGGCGCGGCCGTGGGCAAATGCAACGGCCTGACGGTGCTGGAGGTCGGCGACTCGGCGTTCGGCGTGCCGGCGCGGATTTCCGCGACGGTTTACCCCGGCGGCAGCGGCATTGTCGACATTGAGCGCGAGGTCAACCTTGGTCAGCCGATCCACTCCAAGGGCGTGATGATCCTCACCGGTTATCTGGGCAGCCGGTATGCCCAGGAATTCCCGCTGGCGATTTCCGCGAGCATTGCTCTTGAGCAATCCTACGGTTACGTGGATGGCGACAGCGCGTCATTGGGCGAGGCTTGCACGCTCATTTCGGCCTTGTCGAAAACCCCGCTCAAGCAGTGTTTCGCGATTACCGGCTCGATCAACCAGTTTGGGGAAGTGCAGGCGGTGGGCGGGGTCAACGAGAAAATCGAAGGCTTCTTCCGACTCTGCGAGGCGCGGGGCCTGACCGGTGAGCACGGCGCAATCATTCCGCAAGCCAACGTCGCCACGCTGATGCTGGACGAACGCGTGCTGCAAGCGGTGCGCGCCGGGCAGTTTCACGTCTATGCGGTGCGTCAGGCCGATGAGGCGTTGAGCCTGTTGGTGGGCGAACCTGCTGGCGAGCCGGACGAAAATGGCGAGTTTCCTGAAGGCAGCGTCAATGCGCGGGTGGTGGAGCGCCTGCGCGACATCGCCGAAATGCTCAGTGACGAAGACCTCAAGGAAGAACTGGAGAAAGAGCCCGCGCAGTTGGCGCCTGAGCTGAAGGCCTGACATATTTGTGGGAGCGAGCTTGCTTGCTCCCACCGGGTTGTAATCGCACGGCCAACGACCATTCATCCCCGGCTCCTGTCGACTCCGGCTTTTCTTCTATCCTGTGTTGTTACCACGGTTGTCAAAGGGACTGACGCGCCGCTTCAGCAGTATCGGGAGGTGAATACCGTATCAACGAGGAGCTCGCCATGTTGCGTAGCCTCTGTCTTACTCGCCAATGCCTGGGTCTGATGACCCGAATCGAATGCGCAATCCGCCCCCTCTCAGGTGACAACGGCATGTGGACGTTGCTGTTTGCCGCAGGAATGTCAGGGAGTCAGCCTTCTGCAATCAAGGTTCAAGGACCGTTCCACGGCTCTCTGGCCGCTGAGTCGGTGATGATGGCCATCGCCGAAAGCCTTGCTCTACAGGGCTATCAGGTGAGCGACGATATACCCATCTGGAGCGTGCATCTGCAAGCTGAACTGCGCCGGCTCAACGGCGATACCACTCAACCCAGAAGAACCTCGCCGTTCTGACGAGGCCATTCGATCTCTTCCTTCAGCGGTGTCTTGCAAGCCATGCTCCAGGCGTGGAATGCAGCAGTGGCATCGTTCGCTACAGTCTTCTGCTCCCGTTTAACTGCGATCTATGAATTCCGGAGCTGCTGGTATACGCGCCGGCACTTCCCACCATCTGTGAGTTTCAATGGAACGTTTTATCGAAAATGCCATGTACGCCTCGCGCTGGCTGCTGGCGCCGCTTTATTTCGGTTTGTCTCTGGGTTTGCTGGCGTTGGTCCTGAAGTTCTTCCAGGAAATCGTCCACGTCCTGCCCAATGTGTTTGCCCTGGCTGAGTCGGACCTGATTCTGGTGCTGCTGTCGTTGATCGACATGGCGCTGGTCGGTGGCCTGCTGGTGATGGTGATGATCTCCGGTTACGAGAACTTCGTCTCGCAGCTGGATATCGATGAGGACAAGGAAAAGCTCAACTGGCTGGGCACCATGGACTCTTCCTCGCTGAAGATGAAAGTGGCCGCGTCCATCGTTGCGATTTCCTCGATCCATCTGTTGCGGGTGTTCATGGATGCCAAGAACATCGAGCCGCAATACCTGATGTGGTACGTGATCATTCACATGACGTTCGTCGTGTCGGCCTTCGCCATGGGTTATCTGGACAAGCTGACCAAGCACTGATCCGGGCTTCCTGCTGCACCACGCCGCCCGGCCATCGCGAGATGGACGGGCGGTGTCGTTGCTGGCGTTTGGATCCGCTATGTTGTTGTACGAGGTTTGTGGTTTTGCATAACAATCGTGCAGCATCCAGAGGGATAGCAAATGAACGCATATGAATTGGCAAGGCATGCCAACGCAGGAAGCATCGACGAACTGAACCTGATCTCCATCGAGGGTGGCATTTACCTGCTGCAAGCGCGATTGCAGGGCACGGTGGGCTACCTGAATGACGACAAGGGCGAAATCATGCATTTGCGCTCTGTCGAGCATGCTCGAGAGTTGCTCAAGGATTTACCGCCGTTACCCTTTCACCTCGTCCACGCCGTGGTCCATGACGAAATGTGTGGCATGCCGATGGACAAGCGCGACCCGTTGCGAGTGCCGATCAGCTTTCATTCGAAGTGGTAAAGGCCTCATCTTCTCGGGGCATTGCTGTTCCGCGTCTGTAGGACCGGCTTCAGCCGGGAGGGCGGGAGCACGGGAGTTCCAGGTGCGAATCGGCTGGGCTCCTCCCGGCTGAAGCCGTCCTGCAGAATCGGGTCGTGCATCTGTGCTAGGCTGCTCGCCCTTTTGGTTCGGGGCGCTTTGTTTGAGCGTTCCCCTTGCGGAGCAGCGATATGTCCGAAGTTAACCTGTCTACCGATGAAACCCGCGTCAGCTACGGCATCGGCCGTCAACTGGGCGACCAGCTGCGTGACAATCCACCACCAGGCGTAAACCTGGATGCAATCCTGGCGGGCCTTACCGATGCATTCGGTGGCAAACCAAGCCGTGTTGGTCAGGAAGAAATGTCCGCCAGCTTCAAGGTTATCCGCGAAATCATGCAGGCCGAAGCGGCTGCCAAGGCTGAACAGGCTGCGGGCGCTGGTCTGGCTTACCTGGCCGAGAACGGCAAGCGTGACGGCGTGACCACTCTGGCTTCCGGTCTGCAATTCGAAGTGCTGACCACCGGTGATGGCGCCAAGCCGTCGCGCGAAGATCAGGTTCGTACGCACTACCACGGCACGCTGATCGACGGCACTGTGTTCGACAGCTCCTACGATCGTGGCGAACCGGCTGAATTCCCGGTTGGCGGCGTTATCCCAGGCTGGACCGAAGCTCTGCAATTGATGAATGCCGGCAGCAAATGGCGTCTGCACGTGCCGAGCGAGCTGGCTTACGGCGCTCAAGGCGTGGGCAGCATCCCGCCGCACAGCGTGCTGGTATTCGACGTCGAGTTGCTTGACGTTCTCTGATCGACTCCAGTCGCATCAGTTGCCTGCTGAACGAATCGTCCTGATTCGTTCAGCGTCAACGTTCGGTCGGGGAGTGCGGTGGCTCATGGTCAGTGCAGCTCTCCGGCCGGGCGCAGCGCTCGCGCATAGCAGAACAGAAACAGATTGCGCACCAGCTCCTTGAGCACGACCGGTTCGCTCGAACTCAGGTCATGTACATCCAGATCGCCCTGATCACGCAATTCATCCAGCGCTTCCTCTTCCAGCACTGCACAGACTTCGCCCGTTTCCCGGTGAAGAATTCTGAGGTAAGGGTGCGGGCGATCCAGCCATGCATCGATCAAATAAGTCATGTGTCTTCTCCTTGGTGAGTGCAATGAGAATAATTCTTATTGATGGAATAGCAAGTCTCTATTGAGAATAGTTCGCATTTTGCGCTGAATGGTTGACGGAGATCAGGAAGTTCAGGTTGTGGAAATCCCGTGGGAGCGAGCTTGCTCGCGAAGAGGCCAATACTGTTGAGGCATCTTCAGATCGTTGAATGCCGCCTTCGCAAGCAAGCTTGCTCCCACAAAATCAGATGCGGTGGCGGTCCCAACAAAAAGCCCGTCACATGGACGGGCTTTTTTAGTCGCTGCAAGCGATCAGTGCGTACGCGCTACCGCAAACTCACTCAACTCCACCAACGCATCGCGGTACTCGCTGGGCGGCAGGGCATCGAGGCAGGAGATGGCGCGGGCGACGTAATCGCGGGCCAGTTGCGCGGTGTAATCCAGCGCGCCGGCTTGCTCGACAGCATCGCGGATGCTTTCCAGGTCTTCCAGGCCGCCTTTCTGAATGGCCTGACGGACCAGGGCTGCCTGTTCCGGCGTGCCTTCGCGCATGGTGTAGATCAGCGGCAAGGTTGGCTTGCCCTCGGCCAGGTCGTCGCCGACGTTCTTGCCCAGGGTTTCCGCGTCGCCGCGATAATCGAGCAGATCGTCAACCAGCTGGAAGGCAACACCCAAATGGTCACCGAACGTGCGCAGGGCTTCGCTCTGTGCTTCGCTCGCATTGCACAAGGCTGCGGCGCTGTGCGTCGAGGCTTCGAACAGCATGGCTGTCTTGCCGCGAATCACTTCCATATAGGTTTCTTCGGTGGTGCTCGCGTCGCGGATCTTCGACAGTTGCAGCACTTCGCCTTCGGCAATCACGCGTGTCGCTTTCGACAGAATCTTCATGACCGGCATCGAGCCAAGCTCAACCATCATTTCGAACGAGCGCGAATAAAGGAAGTCGCCGACCAGAACGCTGGGCGCATTGCCCCACAGTGCATTGGCGGTGGAACGGCCACGGCGCATGCCGGACATGTCCACGACGTCGTCGTGCAGCAAGGTTGCGGTGTGCAGGAATTCGATGGTGGCGGCCAGCAGGCGCAGGTCATCGCCTTCGCGGCCCAGGGCCTTGCCGCAAAGAAGTACCAACAACGGGCGCAGGCGTTTGCCTCCAGCCGAAGTGATGTAGTCACCGATTTTCGAGACCAGCGGTACGCGCGACGTCAGCTGCTTCTTGATAATGACGTCAACGGCACTAAAATCGTCCGCCACCGCGTGGTAGAAGGCTTGAGGTTGCATCAGCGACAGGTGCTCCAGAAGGGATGCGCCGCATGCTAGGTTGCGGGTCCGAAGGTGTCAAGGCATGACGTTTGGGCTCTTGCATCAGTCTTGCGCCTTGCGTACAATCGCGCACCCTAACTTTCCTGGGCAGCACCTGCCTTACGCAATTGCAAACGGGCCGTTCCAGCCCCAAGCAGCCATGCCAGCCAATACTCTACTTATAAAGAGCTGGGTGAGCAGGATTTACGGAGAAATACCATGTCTTATGCAGTAATCGTAACCGGTGGCAAGCAATACAAGGTTGCCCCAGGTGAATACCTGAAGATCGAAAAACTGGAAATCGCCACTGGCGAATCCGTTACTTTTGATCGCGTTCTGTTGGTTGCCAATGGCGACGACGTGAACATCGGCGCTCCAGTTGTTGTTGGTGCCACCGTTGTTGCTGAAGTGATCTCCCAAGGTCGTCACGACAAAATCCGCATCATCAAGTTCCGTCGTCGTAAGCACCACATGAAACGTATGGGCCACCGCCAGTGGTACACCGAGATCAAAATCACCGGTATTCAGGCTTAATTCAGCCTAATCCTCATTTGGAGAATTGACTCATGGCACACAAAAAAGCTGGTGGTAGTACTCGTAACGGTCGCGACTCAGAAGCCAAACGCCTTGGCGTTAAGATGTATGGCGGCCAGGCTATCATTCCGGGCAACATCATCGTGCGTCAGCGCGGCACCCAATTCCACGCTGGCTACGGCGTTGGCATGGGTAAAGATCACACCCTGTTCGCGAAAGTGGAAGGCGTGATCAAGTTCCAGGTTAAAGGCGCCTTCGGTCGTCGCTACGTGAGCATCGTTCCGAAGACTGTAGTCTCCGCAGCGTAATCATGCAGCAGCTGGAAAAGCCCTGTCTCGCGACGGGGCTTTTTCGTTTTTGAAGGTTGTTGGTTGTTGGTTGTAAAAGTTTCTGGTGAGTCTCTTGCAAAACTGTTTGTGCGGGCTGTTGTGATGTTGACCCCTTAAGGTCGCTGGTTTCTGATCGGTATCGCAACGCTCATTTTTGCAAGAGTCTTATGAATTTATGTTGTTCAGCTCGTCCCTGTGGCGGGAGGCGTGCGTTATGAAATTTGTTGATGAAGTATCCATTCGAGTAAAGGCCGGTGACGGCGGCAACGGTTGCATGAGCTTCCGTCGCGAAAAATTCATCGAAAACGGCGGCCCTAACGGCGGCGACGGTGGCGATGGCGGCTCGATCTATATGATCGCCGATGAAAACCTCAACACCCTGGTCGATTACCGTTACACCCGTCACTTCGACGCCGAGCGCGGTTCCAATGGCGGCAGCGCCGATTGCACCGGCAAGAAAGGTGAAGAGCTGGTGCTGCGCGTACCGGTCGGTACAACGGTTATCGATGCAAGCACCCAGGAAATCATCGGCGACCTGACCAAAGCTGGTCAGCGTCTGCTGGTTGCCATGGGCGGCTGGCACGGTCTGGGCAACACCCGTTTCAAATCCAGTACCAACCGTGCGCCACGTCAGACCACGCCGGGCAAGCCTGGTGATCAGCGCGATCTGAAGCTGGAGCTGAAGGTTCTGGCTGACGTCGGTCTGCTTGGTTTGCCGAACGCCGGTAAAAGCACATTCATTCGCTCGGTGTCCGCTGCCAAGCCGAAAGTGGCCGATTACCCGTTCACCACCCTGATCCCTAACCTGGGTGTGGTCAGTGTTGATCGCTGGAAGAGCTTCGTTGTTGCCGATATTCCTGGCCTGATCGAAGGTGCTTCCGATGGCGCGGGCCTGGGGATTCGTTTTCTCAAGCACTTGGCGCGGACTCGTCTGCTGTTGCACCTCGTCGACATGGCGCCGCTGGATGAATCCAGTGCTCCGGATGCCGCCGAAATCATCGTCAACGAGCTGGTCAAGTTCAGCCCGTCCCTGGCTGAGCGCGATCGCTGGTTGGTATTGAACAAGTGCGACCAGATCCTTGAAGAAGAGCACGAAGCCCGGGTCAAGGAAATCGTCGATCGTCTTGAGTGGAGCGGTCCTGTCTACGTGATCTCTGCGATTGCCAAAGAAGGCACCGAGCAGCTGAGCCGCGACATCATGCGTTATCTCGAAGAGCGCAATCTGCGTCTGGTCGAAGAGCCTGGCTATGCTGAAGAGCTGGCCGAGCTGGATCAGCGCATCGAAGATGAAGCGCGTGCCCAGCTGCAAGCGCTGGACGATCAGCGTGCCCTGCGCCGCAGCGGCGTGAAGAGCGTGCATGACATTGGTGAAGACGATTGGGATGAAGATGACGAGGACGATGAAGATGGTCCGGAAATCATTTACGTCCGTGACTGATCGGGTGCAGTAAACTAGACGCCGCTTATTTATAAGCGGCGTTTTTGTATCCGGTTTCTCGAATTTGTATCTACCAAAATTCTCTGGCTAAGGTTGGAAGATGATGCGCAGCAAAGTGACGGGCGCCCAGCGCTGGGTCGTGAAGATCGGCAGTGCCCTGCTTACGGCAGATGGCAAGGGCCTTGATCGTTCGGCGATGGGTGTGTGGGTCGAGCAAATGGTGGCGCTGCATGAGGCGGGCGTTGAGCTGGTATTGGTGTCATCCGGGGCCGTCGCGGCCGGGATGAGTCGTCTGGGCTGGACGGTGCGACCCAGCGCCATGCACGAGTTGCAGGCTGCCGCCGCTATCGGTCAGATGGGTCTGGTACAGGCGTGGGAATCGAGCTTTGCCGAGCATGGCCGGCATACTGCGCAAATCCTCCTGACCCACGACGATCTGTCTGATCGCAAGCGCTATCTGAACGCCCGCAGCACCTTGCGCACGCTGGTCGAGCTGGGTGTCATCCCGGTTATCAACGAAAACGACACGGTCGTGACCGATGAAATTCGTTTCGGCGACAACGACACGCTGGCGGCGCTGGTTGCGAATCTGGTCGAGGCTGACCTGTTGGTGATTCTTACTGATCGCGACGGCATGTTCGACGCTGATCCGCGTAACAATCCCGAAGCTCAGTTGATCTACGAAGCGCGTGCCGATGATCCGGCGCTGGACGCTGTTGCCGGTGGTACGGGCGGCGCGTTGGGTCGTGGCGGTATGCAGACCAAGTTGCGTGCGGCGCGTCTGGCTGCTCGTTCCGGCGCGCACACCGTTATCGTCGGTGGGCGCATCGAGCGGGTGCTGGCGCGGCTCAAGGCCGGTGAGCGCCTCGGTACGCTGCTCTCGCCGGAGCGTGAAATGCTCGCGGCGCGCAAGCAATGGCTGGCGGGGCATCTCCAGACCCGTGGCACGCTGGTGCTCGATGCCGGTGCCGTGAAGGCGCTGAGTACTGATCACAAAAGTTTGCTGCCTGTCGGTGTGAAGTTGGTGCAAGGCAGCTTCCGTCGCGGTGAGATGGTGGTCTGCGTCGCGCCGGATGGCCGCGAGGTTGCGCGGGGCTTGAGTAACTACAGTGCGCTTGAGGCGCAGAAAATTATTGGTCAGTCGTCCGACGCTATTGTGCGCGTGCTTGGCTACATGGCTGAGCCGGAGCTGGTGCACCGGGATAATCTGATTCTGGTTTGATCGGGCTTTTTTGCTGGAAGGAAGAATTGATGCGCGTCATGAAGGGAATAGTGGGGCTGCTGCTGGCGTTTCCGCTGCTGGCATCGGCTGAAGAGATTGGTCAGGTTTCGACCGTGTTCAAGTTTGTTGGGCCGAACGACCGGATTGTGGTCGAGGCATTCGATGATCCCAAGGTCGAGGGCGTGACCTGTTATCTGTCCCGGGCCAAGACTGGCGGAGTGAAGGGTAGTCTCGGGCTGGCTGAAGATCGCGCCGAGGCGTCCATCGCCTGTCGTCAGGTCGGGCCGATCCGCTTCAAGGAAAACCTGAAGGACGGTGATGAGGTGTTCAAGGAGCGCACATCGCTGGTCTTCAAGACCATGCAGGTCGTGCGTTTCCTGGACAAGAAGCGCAACACGCTGGTGTATCTGGTCTATAGCGACCGCATCATCGAAGGCAGCCCGCAGAATGCCGTGACAGCGATTCCGATCCTGCCGTGGGTGCCCGCGCCCGCGCCTTGAAGTGTAGGACCGGCTTTAGCCGGGAGGGGGCAATTGATCCGCAGCAGCTGCGTCGTCAGAGTTCCGGTCTCCCGGCTGAAGCCGGTCCTATGTATGGACTCGCCCACACTTTCAACCTGCTTTTGAACACTGCTACCCGGTTGCATCTATGTATAAGGCCTGTTCGAGGAAGCGTTACGGCTTCTGGCCAACATTGGGTAAGCTCGCGGTATGCCGATTACGTTAAGGCCTCAAAGGGCCAGTAGGACCGTAGGCATCTATCCGCGACGGTCTGACCTGGGGTCAATGTTCTTCAGCAGCGGTTGAGGTGACTCAGCACCCCGGTGGCAGAACTCTGTTGATTAATGATTCATCGTCGCCTCCTGGCAACCTGCAGGCTGACGACGATAGGTCTGATTGTTTTGCAGCAGCACCCAGACGATGCGCAGGTTTCTATTGGCCAACCTTACGGCTGCTCCTTTTTGACCATGCTGACTTAGCCAGCGTCGTAGCCGGCGATCATCGGGATGCTCCGAATCAGGCTTCACCTGCCTTAACACGGCGTGCGCTCCTTGAATCGACAGGCTGCGAATATAGCCATCTCCGCGTCTGCAAATTCCTCCCAATCGGATTTTTTGCCCGCTGCTGTGCTGCTCGGGCACCGTGCCGAAGTAGGCAGCAAACATTCGGGCATTGGCGAAACGCTCAGGCTCAGTCTGTTTGGCCAGCAAGGCCGTGGCGATGATTGGGCCGATGCCGCGCACTGTCATCAGACGCTTTGCTGTCTCATCTTCGCGCGCTGCTGCTTCCAGACGGCCCGTCAGTACATCGATGCGCTCACCCAGATGGCTCCATTCGCCCAGCATTTCATCAATCAGCTCGCGCAACATATCCGGCAATGGCTGGATGGCATCTTCCAATATACGTGGGACATTTCGGCTGAGGGTCACCGCCCCTTGCGCCATGGCAATACCCTGTTCCAGCAACAGCCCGCGTATCTGATTACCCATTGCAGTGCGCCGCCTTACATACCCTTGTCGAGCACGATGCAGAGCCTGCATGGCCAGTTGTGCGGTGCTTTTGACTGGCACTGGCGCAATGTTTACATCTCGTCCTGAACGCAATATCGCCAGCACATCGTTGCGATCATTTTTGGCACCGCTACGATGTTTGGCGACATGTTGCGCCGGTAAAATTCGCGCCTGATTGCCTTGTGCTTGCAACAGCCGCGCCCAAGCCTGCGCGCCAGGGCCGGTCTCCATCAGCACCGTCACGCCTGCCGGCAGTTTTTGTAAAAAGGCCACAAAGGTTTCGCGTGACTTGATCCGCTCTTCGTAAATGACCTGACCAAGGGCATCTTCCCCGGCCACCTGGAACACATTCTTGGCAAGATCTACCGCCACTGTCGAACAAGCCGACACGTCGGCTGAAGACAAGGCGTTACTTTTGGTCGTATGCTTTTTCATGGACTCGCCCTCGCTGTCGTTGGCTTCTTAAGAATGCCACCGTGGCGCTACAGACGCCTCGGCTTGGGCGAGTCCATCCAATTACGGGGCCCATCACGTCCAGCCCCATTGGCTCAGCTGCGCATCTCCAAATCCCACCCAATAAAAAACCGACCCTGAGGTCGGTTTTTTAACAAGCGTGTCGCTTAGGCAGCAGCAAGGTTCAGAGCCTTGATGTGACCATTCAGGCGACCTTTATGGCGAGCAGCCTTGTTCTTGTGGATGATGCCTTTATCGGCCATACGGTCGATGATTGGCACAGCCAGAACATAAGCAGCTTGCGCTTTTTCAGCGTCTTTTGCGTCGATGGCTTTAACTACATTCTTGATGTAGGTACGAACCATGGAACGCAGGCTGGCGTTGTGGCTGCGACGCTTCTCAGCCTGTTTTGCACGTTTTTTGGCGGAAGGTGTGTTGGCCACCGTCGAGCTCCTCGAAAGACTTTTTAGGAAATAGCAAACAAAATAGGCCGCGAATCATGCCGATGAGTTGATGTGTTGTCAAGGGCAGTTGATGTGTTCCGCTGAGTGGTCGCTGTGTTTGACCGGGATATTTATTTCCGGTGCGCGACCTGTAAACTCGCCGACTTTGACTCTGGGCTTTTGCGGCGCGGAGTATCGCATAAATGGACAGGTTAATCGCCCGGTCCTTTAGCCAAGGCAATAATTCCTTAATGAATCTACTCAAATCATTGGCTGCCGTCAGCTCTATCACGATGCTTTCCCGGGTTCTGGGCTTTATTCGGGACACAATCATCGCGCGAACTTTCGGTGCCGGAATGGCAACGGATGCCTTTTTTATCGCATTCAAGCTGCCCAACCTGCTGCGCCGCATCTTCGCCGAGGGGGCTTTCTCCCAGGCTTTCGTACCGATTCTCGCTGAATATAAAAGCCAGCAGGGCGAGGAGGCGACGCGAACCTTCGTCGCTTATGTGACCGGCTTGTTGACCCTGGTGCTGGCGTTGGTGACCTTGCTGGGCATCATTGCCGCCCCTTGGGTGATCTGGGCCACGGCCCCCGGCTTTGCTGACACGCCGGAAAAATTCGCACTGACGTCCGACCTGTTGCGAGTGACTTTTCCTTATATATTGCTGATCTCGCTGTCATCGCTGGCGGGCGCGATCCTCAACACCTGGAATCGCTTCTCGGTGCCGGCCTTCGTGCCAACCCTGCTCAACGTCAGCATGATTTTTTTCGCGCTGTTCCTGACTCCGTACTTCGATCCGCCGGTCATGGCGCTGGGCTGGGCGGTACTGGTCGGCGGTTTGCTGCAGTTGCTCTACCAACTGCCGCACCTGAAAAAGATCGGCATGCTGGTCCTGCCGCGACTGAATTTGCGCGACTCCGGCGTCTGGCGGGTAATGAAGCAGATGCTGCCGGCCATCCTTGGCGTTTCGGTGAGTCAGATTTCTCTGATTATCAATACGATATTTGCCTCGTTCCTTGTGGCCGGATCGGTTTCCTGGATGTACTACGCCGACCGTTTGATGGAATTGCCATCAGGTGTGCTGGGCGTTGCGCTCGGCACGATCTTGCTGCCGATCCTCTCCAAAACCTACGCCAGCAAGGACCGCCATGAGTACTCGCGGATCCTCGACTGGGGTTTGCGCCTGTGCTTCGTACTGGTCCTGCCATGCACGCTGGCCTTGGGTATCCTTGCTGAACCGCTGACCGTTTCTCTGTTTCAATACGGTAAATTCGATGCCCTGGACGCGGCCATGACCCAGCGTGCATTGATCGCTTACTCAGTCGGCCTGCTGGGCATCATTGTCATCAAGGTGCTGGCGCCCGGCTTTTATGCGCAACAAAATATTCGTACCCCGGTGAAAATCGCGATCTTCACCCTCATTGTTACTCAGTTGCTCAACCTCGCGTTCATTGGCCCGCTGCAGCATGCGGGTCTGGCGTTGGCGATCAGCGTCGGCGCCTGCATCAACGCGGGATTGCTGTTCTGGCAGCTGCGCAAGCAGGATTTGTTTCAGCCGCAACCCGGCTGGACCAAGTATTTGTTCAAGCTGGTCTTGGCCGTGGCGGTGATGTCAGGCGTTCTGCTGGGGCTCATGCACTTCATGCCGGCCTGGGATGAGGGGCATATGCTGGAGCGCTTCATTCGCCTGGGTGGCCTGGTGGCTGCGGGGCTGGCGACGTATTTCGTGATGCTTCTGGCGCTGGGTTTTCGTCTGAAAGATTTCGCCCGCAGTGCCGTGATGTAGGAAGGGATTCAAAGGGTAGTCGTCGATTTTTGCCGTTATGGGCGCACGACTGTTGTTTTGCCTTGGCGTGTTGCCTGTCGTCCAAGGCTGTGTGTGGTTATAATCGGCCACTTTATGAGCAAGAAGCGCGTTATGCAGCTGGTTCGAGGCCTTCACAATCTGCTTCCCCGACATCGGGGTTGCGTCGCCACTATCGGCAACTTCGACGGTGTTCACCGAGGCCACCAGGCTATCCTGGCGCGCTTGCGGGATCGTGCTGTCGAGTTGGGCCTGCCCAGCTGTGTGGTGATTTTCGAGCCGCAGCCGCGTGAGTTCTTCGCCCCGGCTACCGCTCCAGCCCGTCTGGCACGCTTGCGCGACAAGCTGGAATTGCTGGCCGCCGAGGGCGTTGATCAGGTCTTGTGCCTGGCTTTCAATCAACGCTTGAGTGAGCTCAGTGCCGCCGAGTTCGTCGAAACGGTGCTGATCCAGGGCCTGGGCGTGCGGCATCTTGAAGTGGGCGACGACTTCCGATTCGGTTGCGACCGGATCGGCGATTTCGATTTTCTGCAACACGTGGGTGCCACCAAGGGCTTTACGGTCGAGGCGGCACAGACCGTCGAGATCGATGGTGTTCGGGTCAGCAGCACCAAGGTGCGTAACGCCTTGGCTGTGGCGGACTTCACCCTTGCCGAGCGCATGCTCGGTCGTCCGTTCCGGATTACCGGAAGAGTGCTGCATGGCCAGAAGCTGGCGCGCCAGTTGGGTACGCCCACGGCCAACGTGCAACTCAAGCGCCGTCGTGTACCGCTGACCGGGGTTTATCTGGTCAGTGCGAGCATCGACGGCAAGACCTGGCCGGGAGTCGCCAATATCGGCGTGCGCCCGACTGTGGCAGGTGATGGCAGTGCCCACCTTGAAGTGAATCTTCTGGATTTTGCCGGTGACCTGTATGGCCGGCGTTTGACGGTGGCTTTCCACCATAAGCTGCGTGATGAGCAGCGTTTCGCCTCACTGGAGGCGCTTAAGACGGCGATCAATGCGGACGTCGCCGCCGCCCGTGCCCATTGGCATGGCCAACCGCTAACGAAGAGCCTTAAATGACCGACTACAAAGCCACGCTAAACCTTCCGGACACCGCCTTCCCAATGAAGGCCGGCCTGCCCCAGCGCGAGCCGCAAACTCTGCAGCGCTGGGACAGCATTGGCCTGTACCAGAAGCTGCGCGAAATTGGCAAGGATCGTCCAAAGTTCGTCCTGCACGACGGCCCTCCTTACGCCAACGGCAATATTCACATCGGTCACGCCGTAAACAAGATTCTCAAGGACATGATCATCCGCTCGAAAACCCTTTCGGGTTTCGACGCGCCTTATGTTCCGGGTTGGGACTGCCATGGCTTGCCGATCGAGCACAAGGTCGAAGTCACCCACGGCAAGAACCTGCCTGCGGACAAGACTCGCGAGTTGTGCCGCGCCTACGCGGCCGAGCAAATCGAAGGCCAGAAAGCCGAGTTCATCCGCCTGGGCGTGCTGGGCGACTGGGACAATCCGTACCGCACCATGGACTTCGCCAACGAAGCCGGAGAAATCCGTGCGCTGGCGGAAATGGTCAAGGGCGGTTTCGTGTTCAAGGGCCTCAAGCCAGTGAACTGGTGTTTCGATTGCGGTTCGGCGCTGGCTGAAGCGGAAGTCGAATATCAGGACAAAAAGTCTTCGACCATCGACGTGGCTTTCCCGATTGCCGATGAAGCCAAACTGGCTGCGGCCTTTGGCCTGCCTTCGTTGAGCAAACCTGCATCCATCGTCATCTGGACCACCACCCCGTGGACCATTCCTGCCAACCAGGCGCTGAACGTTCACCCCGAGTTCGAATACTCGCTGGTCGATGTCGGTGACAAGTTGCTGGTGCTGGCTTCGGAGCTGGTCGAGTCGTGTCTGGCGCGCTACAAGCTGCAAGGCACAGTGATCGCCACCACGACCGGTGCCGAGCTTGAGCTGATCAACTTCCGTCACCCGTTCTATGATCGCCTGTCGCCGGTGTATCTGGCTGACTACGTCGAGTTGGGCGCCGGTACTGGCGTTGTTCACTGTTCGCCCGCTTATGGCGTCGACGACTTCGTGATCAGCAAGAGCTACGGCCTGACCAACGACGACATCATCAGCCCGGTGCAGAGCAACGGCGTGTATGTCGAGTCGCTGGAATTCTTCGGTGGCCAGTTCATCTTCAAGGCCAACCAGAACATCATCGACAAGCTGGCCGAAGTCGGCAGTCTGATGGACACCGAAACCATCACGCACAGCTACATGCACTGCTGGCGCCACAAATCGCCGCTGATCTACCGCGCTACGGCGCAGTGGTTCGTGGGCATGGACAAGCAGCCGGAAACCGGCGAAACCTTGCGCGAGCGTGCCGTCAAAGCCATCGAAGACACCCAGTTCGTACCGGCCTGGGGCCAGGCGCGCCTGCACTCGATGATCGCCAATCGTCCTGACTGGTGCATCTCGCGTCAGCGCAACTGGGGCGTGCCGATCCCGTTCTTCCTGCACAAGGAAAGCGGCGAGCTGCACCCGCGTACCGTCGAGCTGATGGAAGAGGTTGCCCTGCGTGTCGAGCAGGAAGGCATCGAAGCCTGGTTCAAGCTGGATGCCGCCGAGTTGCTCGGTGATGAAGCGTCGAAGTACGACAAGATCTCCGACACCCTGGACGTCTGGTTCGATTCCGGCACCACGCATTGGCATGTCCTGCGCGGTTCGCACCCGATGGGCCACGAGACTGGTCCGCGCGCCGATCTGTACCTGGAAGGCTCGGACCAACACCGTGGCTGGTTCCACTCGTCCTTGCTGACCGGTTGCATGCTGGACGACCACGCTCCGTATCGCGAATTGCTGACCCACGGTTTCGTCGTCGACGAAAACGGTCGCAAGATGTCCAAGTCGTTGAACAACGTGGTTGCGCCGCAGAAGGTCAACGATTCCCTGGGCGCCGACATCATGCGTCTGTGGGTTTCCGCAACTGACTACTCCGGCGAGATGGCGGTGTCCGATCAGATCCTGCAGCGCAGCGCAGACGCCTATCGGCGGATCCGCAACACTGCACGGTTCATGCTCTCGAACCTGACCGGCTTCAACCCGGCGACCGATATCCTGCCCGCCGAAGAAATGCTCGCGCTGGATCGCTGGGCCGTGGATCGCGCTGCGCTGCTGCAACGCGAACTGCAAGAGCACTACGGCGAATACCGTTTCTGGAACGTCTACTCGAAGGTCCACAACTTCTGCGTGCAGGAGCTGGGCGGCTTCTATCTGGACATCATCAAGGACCGTCAGTACACCACGGCGGCCGACAGCACGGCACGGCGCTCATGCCAGACCGCGCTGTTCCACATCTCCGAGGCGCTGGTGCGCTGGATCGCGCCGATCCTGGCGTTCACCGCCGACGAGCTGTGGCAGTACCTGCCGGGCGAGCGTAACGAATCCGTGATGCTCAACACCTGGTACGAAGGCCTGAGCGAAATGCCGGCTGACTTCGAACTGGACCGCGCCTACTGGGAGCGGATCATGGAAGTCAAAGTCGCGGTCAACAAGGAAATGGAAAACCTGCGGGCAGCCAAGGCCATTGGTGGCAACCTGCAAGCTGAAGTGACCTTGTATGCCCAGGATTCGCTGGTTGCGGACCTGGCCAGACTCGGCAACGAACTGCGCTTCGTGCTGATCACATCGACTGCCAGCGTCGCGCCGTTGCTTGATGCGCCTGCCGATGCGGTGGTCACCGAGGTTGCTGGTCTGAAGCTGAAAGTGGTCAAGTCAGGCCATCCGAAGTGCGCCCGTTGCTGGCATCACCGCGCTGACGTTGGCGTAGATCCAGAGCATCCGGAAATCTGCGGTCGTTGCGTCGACAATATCAGCGGTTCGGGTGAGGTTCGTCACTATGCCTAAGGCAGGTTTCGGCCGTCTGGCCTGGCTCTGGCTGAGTGTGCTGGTCCTGGTCATCGACCAGGCCAGCAAGTATTACTTCGAAAACACGCTGAGCCTGTATCAACAGATCATCGTGATTCCGGACTACTTCAGCTGGACCCTGGCCTACAACACGGGCGCGGCATTCAGCTTTCTGGCCGACAGTTCGGGCTGGCAACGCTGGCTGTTCGCCCTGATCGCGGTCGTGGTCAGTGCGGTGCTGGTGGTCTGGCTTAAACGCCTGGGCCGGGATGAAACCTGGCTCGCCGTGGCGCTGGCGCTGGTTTTGGGGGGCGCTCTGGGCAACCTCTATGACCGCATCGCGCTGGGCCATGTGATCGATTTCATCTTTGTACACTGGCGCAACGAATACCGCTTCCCGGCGTTCAATGTTGCCGACAGTGCGATCACCGTCGGTGCAATCATGCTGGCGCTGGATATGTTCAAGAGCAAGAAAACCGGAGAGCCCGTTAATGACTGAACAGTTATTGGCCGACAGCGCCGCGAAAGCGCAACGCATCGGTCAGAACACCGAAGTCACCCTGCATTTTGCCTTGCGTCTGGAAAACGGCGATACGGTAGACAGCACCTTTGACAAGGCCCCGGCCACGTTCAAGGTCGGTGATGGCAACCTGTTGCCCGGCTTTGAAGCCGCGTTGTTCGGCTTCAAGGCTGGCGACAAGCGCACCGTGCAGGTCCTGCCGGAAAACGCCTTTGGTCAGCCAAACCCGCAAAACGTCCAGATCATCCCGCGTTCGCAGTTCAAGGACATGGATTTGTCTGAAGGCCTGCTGGTGATCTTCAACGATGCGGCCAATACTGAGCTGCCGGGCGTGGTGAAGGTATTCGATGATGAGCAAGTGACCATCGACTTCAACCACCCGTTGGCGGGCAAGACCCTGAACTTCGAAGTCGAGATTTTCGAGGTCAAGGCGCTCTGAGGCCTGACGCTGGGTTAGAAAGTCAGCCCGACTCCGGTCGGGCTGTTCCGCACGTAGACACGAGGCACGCTATGCAAATCAAACTCGCCAACCCCCGCGGCTTCTGCGCTGGAGTGGACCGTGCGATCGAAATCGTCAATCGTGCCCTGGAAGTGTTTGGTCCGCCGATCTATGTGCGCCATGAAGTGGTTCATAACAAATTTGTCGTCGAAGACCTGCGCGCACGTGGTGCGATCTTCGTCGAAGAGCTGGATCAGGTGCCGGATGACGTCATCGTGATTTTCAGCGCCCACGGTGTTTCTCAGGCAGTTCGCACTGAAGCCGCCGGGCGTGGCTTGAAAGTATTCGACGCGACGTGCCCGCTGGTGACCAAGGTGCACATCGAAGTGGCGCGTTACAGCCGCGACGGTCGTGAGTGCATCCTCATCGGCCACCAGGGCCATCCCGAAGTCGAAGGCACCATGGGTCAATACGACGCCAGCAATGGCGGCGCGATCTATCTGGTGGAAGACGAACAGGACGTCGCCAACCTGCAAGTGCGCAACCCTGAATCCCTGGCGTTCGTGACTCAGACGACCTTGTCCATGGACGACACTAGCCGGGTCATCGACGCATTGCGCAGCCGTTTCCCGGCCATCGGCGGGCCACGCAAGGACGATATCTGCTATGCCACGCAAAACCGCCAGGATGCGGTCAAGTTGCTGGCTGACGAATGCGATGTGGTGTTGGTGGTCGGCAGCCCGAACAGCTCCAACTCCAACCGTTTGCGCGAACTCGCCGAACGCATGGCGACCCCGGCCTACCTGATCGACGGCGCCGAAGACATGCAGCGCAGCTGGTTCGACGGTGTCGAGCGCATCGGCATTACCGCTGGCGCTTCAGCCCCCGAAGTTCTGGTGCGCGGCGTAATCCAGCAGCTCCACGCCTGGGGCGCCACCGGCGCAGACGAGCTGGCCGGCCGCGCCGAGAACGTCATCTTCTCGATGCCCAAGGAATTGCGGGTCAAATCGTTGTTGTGATGCGAGAGTGATTTATTTTGTTGGAGCGAGGCTTGCCCGCGAAGAACGATAACGCGGTAGGTCTGTTCTACCGCGCCGCCTGATTCGCGGGCAAGCCTCGCTCCAACAGCGCCCGAGCCCATTTGCGTTACCCACATAACGCCTCAGGCTTCTCCTCATTCTTGATTGTGACCCGGCCCGTCAACGCCAATACAACCTGATAACGACTCACGGGTTTCTCTTTCAGGCAAACAGACAACGTTCCGTTGAACAATCCATTGAGTGCGCCCAGGCCATTGAAACTGATACGGCTCGCCAGGTGTGTATTTCCAACAACCCTGACTTTCCCACTGGCCGCTCGCTCCACAAGCACCGGATCGTCGTCGTCAGGCCCCTTGCCATCCTTATCCGCAATGATTCGCCAGCCATTGCTCCAGTCAGCGTCGATGCTGTGGATGGTGACGACCTGATTACGCAGGATCGCTTCGGTGCGGGCCGTGCGTATGCCGCTGGCCAACTGCTGCGCCGCGTCCTGCCGCCGCTGCGCATCGACCATTTCCCCAAGCGCCGGTAACGCCACGAGCGAAATCACCGCCAGCAGCACCAGCGTCACCATCAACTCGACAAGCGTGAAACCTGCCTGCTTCATGAGCATTCCTCCCTGAAAATACTTCACCTGAACGCCATCCGGGCATTCGTCCTGACTAAACAACCGTATATCCTTCAGTCAACTTCAGGACGCAGCCGCTGCCCTATAGTTGTAACGTCTAGGAGACACTCAATGAGCCACCGCGCCAAGGGCTTCAGCCTGATCGAATTGTTAGTCACTGTGTCCTTGGTGGGTATTCTGGCGGCGATTGCGATTCCCAGTTTTACCAGTGTCATCCAGAACTCAAAAGCGGATGCCGAAGTGACTACGTTGCAGCGGGCGCTCAACTTTGCTCGGCTGGAGGCGATAAACCGTGGTGTAAGCACGCAGGTGTTGCCGGTGGCGGGGGCTGCCTGGAACACCGATCTGATGGTGGTGCTGTCTGCTTCTCCAACTGCGGCGACTGCTTTACGTCGAACCGCTGCGATGACCAGCGGGGCGCTGGTCAATACGGGAGGGGTTTCAGTAATCGAATTCAACAATCTGGGGGCGCTCAATGGGTTTGCAGCACCCGTAGTAATGACCTACACATCGGGCACCATTACCAGAACGATAAATGTTTGCCTGAATGGACGAATAGTTTTAGGCGGAAGCTGCATATGAAGAAAGGCAGTAGCAGTACGCAAACAGGGATGACGCTGATTGAAGTGCTGGTGTCAGTGCTGATCCTGGCCATCGGCATGCTGGGCGCAGCGGCGATTCAGCTCAATGCGCTCAAATACACCGACAGTTCGCGAATCGGCACTCAGGCGAGTTTTGTTGCCTACGACATGATGGACCGGATCAGGGCGAATCCAAGCGCTGATTACCGACTCGCTTCCCTCGCAGCTGCTCCGACTGCTGGAAACCTTGCAGTGCCAAGGACGCAGGACCTTTTCGATTTTGGAACCAACGTTACTAATCTGGGCGGGGTCGGCGCCAACGCAACAATTGGAGTGTTGCAAAGGGTGGTGACTATCACTATTACCTGGAATGACTCGCGGGCTGCCAATGCTGCCAATACGCTGCAAGTGTTCACACTGACCAGTCAGGTTGGCCCATGAAAAATCGGTCGGCAGGGTTCGGACTGATTGAAATCATGATATCCCTGGTTTTGGGGTTGGTGATTCTCTTGGGCGTGACGCAGATTTTTGTGAGCGCGAAGACTACCTATGTCAGTCAAAATGCATCTTCAATCATGCAGGAAGATGCGCGATTTGTACTGAGTAAAATGGTCCAGGAAATTCGCATGGTTGGAATGTTCGGCTGCCTGCAAACGGTGCTCGACTCCAGCATAAACAGTGATTTCAGAGCCGCTCAGACCACACCGATCAGTTGGGACAGCGCCACCGGTACATTGACGTTAATTAGCGCTGCCAGTAGCACCACGGGCACGGTGCCAAATTGGACAATACGTTCTGACTGCAAGTCATCCGCGACCGCTTACTCGGGCGTCAGTACTCCCACAAGTGGTCAGTTGGCATTTCCGATCAGAAGGCTGGTGTACAGATTCGCAAATGCTCAAATCACCTTGGGCAATCAGCCTTTGGTTAGCAACGTGACCGCATTTAACCTGCTATTTGGCCTGGCCAATAATGCTTCTGACAATGCGGTTACCAGTTACTCCGCTAATCCCCCCGACCCAGCGCTTATACGAAGCGTGAACATTGCGCTCACGCTCAGTGATCCGGCTGGCAAGGTCAGTGCGCAGCGGTTCAGCGTCGTGGCAGCTCTACGGAACAGGCTTAAATAGATGCCGACTATTGATAAACGTGGCTTTTGTTGTCAGGGCCCGTGCAGTGTTTCTCAGCGAGGCATGGTGCTGGTAGTCAGCCTGATCTTCCTGCTGCTATTGACACTGGTCGGCATTTCATCCATGCAAAACGCAACGCTTCAGGAAAAAATGTCCGGCAGTGTGCAGTTGCGTAATCAGTCTTTTCAGTTTGCAGAAGCGGCCCTTCGCGTAGCCGAGGTTGAGGTACAGAGGCCCGCTTACACCATCTCTGCATGCGCCAGTGTAATCAAGTGCGCGCCACCCACAGAGGCCGCTACGGTCGCCGCCGCTGGTTTGAATGTGACTTCCGGAGTGACATGGGTTGCTACCGCAGGGGGACTTTATGGTGTTCAGAAGATCGGGACAACGAAGGATCCGGTCAATGCAAGTTTTGGGTTGGATGAAAGTCTTCCATGGACACTTTATAGAATAACCGGTGTAGGTTTGGTCGGTTCCCAGGGTGGTTCGCGTACAGTGGTGGAGAGTATTTATGCCAGGCTTTATTAAATCCCCCGGCTCATTGCTGATCTGGTTGTCGAAACTCTTCGCAGGAGCCTTGTTGGGATTTGGTACTGCCTCATCCGCTTACGCCTTTACTCCCTCGGACTCCCCGTTACTGACTGCCGGGTCGGTCACGCCAAATGTGATGCTCCTCGTTGATGACTCAGGGAGTATGAATAATATTATCTGGGCGACGGGCTATAATCCTGCAGTCGTGCAGACGCAGGTTTATGCCTGTAATTCTGACAGTGGTTGCGGATCTGTTAGCGCGCTGGACATGGATAATACCAATCTTTTTATTAGTAGTTTGAAGCGAGGAGGGTGTTCGACCGGGTATCTCGGGTTCTACAAATACACTCCGGCAGGTGTCGTTTGTTTGAAGCTGCCAGACCCGGTGGGTAGCGGTAATACTCGCTATACCGTCAATTATATCGGCTACTTGTTAGCGTCGACGACCTTGTCTAAAAAAGACTACACGATCGACACATCGGTCCCGAATGACTACCGCATCAATGTTGCCCGTACGGTTTCTACGGCGCTGGTTACCAGTAACCGTAATCTTCGAATTGGTCTGGCGACATTCAACCCTCCAACATCAAACAATTCCGGGCCGGGCGGCAATATTGCCAGATCGATTTCCGATTTATCTGTGACAACCAATACCCCCCAAACCAGTGCTGATAAAAACTACACGGATCTTATTGCCGCCATCAATAATCTTGGGGCCATTGCGAACACCCCATTGGCAGAGACTTACTATGAGGTTACCCGATATTTTCGAGGAATATCTCCCTACTACAACTCCACGCCGACCACCTATACCAGTCCCATCCAATATCGTTGTCAGAAAAATTACAGCGTGGTCATTACCGACGGCTTGCCAACTTATGACCGAACGTTTCCGAGCAATGATCCGTTGGGTGGTTCTCGATTGCCCAATTGGGACGGCAACAGCGCTGATGACGGCGACAACCTTAACGGCGACGGAGAAGGCGATACGCTCTATCTCGATGACATTGCCAAATTCGCATACGACATAGATCTACGTTCTGGCGGCACTGATGCTGCCGGCAAAAGCTGGGACGCCGCCGATTTTACCAAACAGAATCTGTTTACCTACACGGTAGGCTTCACCGCCGCGAACGCAATGCTGTCAAAAGCCGCCAGTTACGGGAACGGGATTTATTACCAGGCGACTGACAGCGCTGGCTTGAATGCCGCGTTATCGGCGGCGCTTAATGACATCACCTCAAGAGCGGGTACGGGCGGCGGCGGGGCGTCAAACTCTTCTATTTTGTCGAGCAGCAGCGCGTACTATCAAACCCAGTATGATCCAACAGATTGGCGCGGCACCATTAAGTCTCTGGCTTTTAACGCAAATGGTACCGTAAATAAAACAACGCCTAACTGGTCGACAGATGACACCATCGTGCCGGGTGCGACGGCGACTTATCAATCGTGGAATACCGCGACCAATGTTGCTGTGGCTCTGAGTTACCCTAATTTTTCGTCGGCGCAGCAGGCCACGCTTAATTTGAATTTGCCGACGCTTATCACGGGTGCGGACTTGGTTGAATGGAGTAAAGGCACTAATAAGGCCGGTTTGAAAGTGCGAACTGCTTTACTGGGGGATATCATAAATTCCCCGCTGGCTTTTGCTTCTCCCTCCGCCAAAACAGCGTCCGATCCCGCTGCAGATAACAGTTATACGGCGTATCTTGATACCAAAATAGCGAGCATGTCCGCCAACCTGGTCGTGAACGCCAACGACGGGTTTGTGAATGTCATCAACCCCGTTAATGGTGTTAGACGTTATGCGTTCATGCCTTCCACGGTACTGCCGAACCTGCGTTATATCGCCAGCACCAGCTACATCAATGGGGTATCGCACAAGTTTCTTGTGGATGGGCAGGTAGCAGTTGTCGATGCTCGGGTTGGTACAGCGTGGAAGACTTTGGCCTTGGGCGGTGTGGGGGCCGGTGGAAAGGGCTTCTATGCGTTGCAACTGTTCGATGCTTCGGGAAGCAACTCCATAAGCGCGTTGTGGAATATCACGAATTCGACCACCGGCTACACCAACATGGGCTATGCCTATGCCAAACCGGAGGTCGCGCAGCTGCCTGACGGGCGTTGGGCTGCATTCATTTCCAACGGCTATGGCAGCACGTCCGGCGCCGCATCCCTGTTTGTGGTGAACATCGCCGACGGCTCATTGATCAAGGAAATCGTGGTCGACTCCACAGGCAACAACGGGCTGTCATCAGTGAGGTTGCGCGTTAATGCTCAGAGCGTTATCCAGTACGCTTATGGCGGCGATTTGAAAGGGCAGATGTGGAAATTCGATTTCACTAGTACCAACGTTGCAAGCTGGACGATCGGGTTTGGCGGCTCTCCACTGTTTACGGCTCCTCGCGGTGTTAACCAGCCGATTACTGCGCAGCCGGTAGTTGGTAACCACCCGAGTGGCGGCAAAATGGTTTATTTCGGAACCGGCAAGCTAAATGAGGTTGCGGATAAAACCAGTACCGCGCTACAGACTTTCTACGCGGTCCGGGATACCGACTCCACGACAGCCAACTATCACGAGAGCGATCTTCAAGCCCAATCCATTACGGGGGCGTTCGCGGGTTCGTCCGCCCAGTACTTCACGACAAGCGAGACAGATGTCAGTTACTCGAGCAAAAAAGGGTATTTCTTGCCGTTGATCTACAACAACGTGGCTACTGGAGAGCGGGTCATCTATCCCGCCCAGCTTACGTATGGCCGGGTATTGTTCACTACCGCTTCGGTTGATACTACTGACCCTTGCTCCAGCGCGGGCTCAGGTCGACTGGTGGACATTGATGCAATCAACGGCAAGATGTTGAATTACGCAGTGCTCGATACCAATGGCGACGGTGCGATAAATGCCAGTGACGCTAAATCAAGCGGTTTCACTATCAGTGATGGCGTGCCGTTCTTGGCGGCTGCGTTGAGTACCGGTTCTGATGGCAATCAGTTGCTGGTCCTTGGTGGAAGCACTGGTACGGGTTCGGGCGGCTCAGGCACCAATCCGAACCTTGAGTTAGGTGGTACGAGTAACAGGAGAATCATGTGGCGACAAATTCAGTAGGGAAGGCAGTTTTATGCGAAAGATAGCCAAAGGCTTTACCTTGATCGAGCTCATGATCGTCGTGGCGATTGTCGGTATTCTGGCGGCAGTTGCTTACCCCAGTTACACGGAGTACGTGCGGCGTACCCATCGGGCTGAGATAGCCAGCTTGTTGTCGGAGCAGGCTCAGGCCCTTGAGCGTTTTTATTCGCGAACCGGTCAGTACACAGATGTTGCCGCGGCTGGGGGTAATCCCGCTATGACGCTGACCATTCCGGCCGGTAATGGGTTTTACACAATTGTTCCGGGGCGGGCTGCCCAATCGTTTGCCATGACCGCAACCCCAGTCGCAACCTCAGTAATGAGGAACGACAAATGCGGCGTGTTTACCCTTAATCAGTTAGGAGTCACTGGCAATACCGGCCTTGCCAACGGCACAACCAGCAAAGACTGCTGGAGCCGCTGACTTCTACTTTTGACATAGAGAACAAGATGTCCAAGCAACACGTTGTGATTGTCGGCGGCGGGGTCATTGGGTTGTTGACGGCGCTCAACCTCGCTGCCGAGGTGGAAAGTGTCGTTCTGCTGGATCGTTCCAATGTCGGCCAGGAGTCTTCATGGGCCGGTGGCGGGATTGTTTCGCCGCTTTATCCGTGGCGCTACAGCCCTGCGGTGACGGCGCTGGCGCATTGGTCGCAGGATTTCTATCCGCAGTTGGCCGAGCGATTGTTTGTGCGGACCGGTATAGATCCTGAGGTGCATACCACGGGGTTGTACTGGCTGGATCTGGATGACGAGCAGCAGGCGCTGGATTGGGCTGCGCAAAACAATCGCCCGTTGAGCGCCGTTGAAGTCTCTGCTGTGCATGACGCTGTGCCTGTGCTCGGCGAAGGCTATTCGAGCGCGATTTACATGGCCAACGTCGCCAACGTGCGTAATCCGCGGCTGGTGAAGTCGCTGACGGCGGCCTTGCTGGCGCTGCCGAATGTCACCATTCGTGAGCAGTGTCAGGTCAGTGGCTTTGTTCGGGATGGTGATCGAATTCTGGGCGTGAGTACCGCGTCTGGCGATATTCTTGCCGATCAGGTCGTTCTGGCTGCCGGTGCCTGGAGTGGTGAGTTGCTCAAGACACTTGGCCTGGATTTGCCGGTAGAGCCGGTCAAAGGCCAGATGATCCTCTACAAGTGCGCAGCGGATTTCCTGTCGAGCATGGTGCTGGCCAAAGGGCGCTACGCGATCCCGCGTCGTGACGGGCATATTCTGGTGGGCAGCACGCTGGAGCACGAAGGCTTCGACAAGACGCCCACCGATGCCGCGCTGGAAAGTCTCAAGGCTTCGGCCATCGAACTGATCCCGGCGCTGGCCGATGCGCAGGTCGTGGGCCATTGGGCCGGATTGCGTCCCGGCTCGCCCGAGGGCATTCCGTATATCGGCCCGATGACCGGGTTTGACGGGCTGTGGCTAAACTGCGGTCATTACCGCAATGGACTGGTTCTGGCACCCGCGTCGTGTCAGCTGTTGGCCGATTTGTTGCTGGGACACGAACCGGTGATCGATGCCGCGCCCTATGCGCCGCAGGGCAGGGTTGTCGGTAATTAAGACCTGTGGGAGCGAGCTTGCTCGCGAAGGCGTCATTTCAGACGATGGATATGTCGACTGGAATACCGATTCGCGGGCAAGCCTCGCTCCAACAGTTTTAGGCTCTATTCCAGCCCCAACTTCTTCAACCGATAGCGCATCGACCGAAACGTCAGGTTCAGGCGCTGCGCCGCAGCCGTGCGGTTCCAGCGGGTTTCTTCCAGCGCCTGGAGGATGATCTTGCGTTCGATGTTTTCCAGATAGTCCTCCAGGTTGTCGATGTCGGCGAGGTTGTGTTCATCCTGTTCAAGCGGTCCGGCGGTTTGGGCAAGGCGCAGGTCGCCGATGTCGATGCGGTGGTTTTCGCACAGGGTGTAGGCGCGCTCCAGAATGTTCTCCAGTTCACGCACGTTCCCCGGAAATCGATAGCTTTTCAGCGCCGACAACGCCTGGGGTTCAAGACGTGCGGCAGCTTGCCCCGAACCGTTCGCCAGGCGCTGTAGGACATGTGCCGTCAGTTGATCAAGATCTTCGCGACGTTCCCGCAACGGCGGCACAGCGAGTTCGATGACATTGAGGCGGTAATACAAATCCTGCCGGAAACGTCCAGCCGCCACTTCCGCGTTCAAATCCTTGTGGGTTGCACACAGGATTCGCACATCCACCACCTGTTCCTGCTGATCGCCGATGCTGCGCACGGATTTTTCCTGAATCGAGCGCAGGAGTTTTACCTGCATCGCCAGCGGCAAATCTGCGACTTCATCGAGAAATAACGTACCGCCGTTTGCTGCCTGAAACAGTCCTGGCTTGTCCTCGTGGGCGCCGCTGAAACTGCCTTTGCGGTGGCCGAAGAACTCGCTTTCCATCAGCTCGGTCGGAATGGCCCCACAGTTGACCGGAATAAATGGCCGTTCAATGCGCGGCCCCTGTTCATGAATCAGCCGCGCCACCAGTTCCTTGCCGCTGCCGGACTCGCCGCTGATATAGATCGGCGCCTGGCTGCGGGCCAGCTTGTCGATTTGCAGGCGCAGGGCGCGAATGGGCGGCGAATCCCCCAGCAGGCGGCGGTCTATGCTGCGCTCGCTTTGGCTGGGCGCTTGCAGGCGCAGGGCGCTGCTTACCAGCTCACGAAGGCGGCCCAGGTCCACGGGTTTGGTCAGGAAGTCGAACGCCCCGGCCTTGAGCGCGTGAATCGCGGTGTCGAGGTTGCCGTGGGCAGTGATCATCGCCACCGGCACTTGCGCATGACGCTGCTGGATGTGCTGAACCAGTTCCAGGCCGTTGCCGTCCGGCAGGCGCATGTCGGTCAGGCACAAATCGAAGGCTTCGCGTGCCAGCCAGTCATGAGCTTCCTTGACGTTGCGGGCGCTGCGGGTATCGAGCTTCATCCGGCCAAGGGTGATTTCCAGGAGTTCGCGAATGTCTGGTTCATCATCGACGATCAGAATTTTTTGTCGCTGGATCATGGTCAACTCAACTTCAACGGGTGAGCGAAGGTGATGCGCAGGCAACTGCCGCCACCTTCCCGAAATGTGTAGTCCAGCTGTGCCTGATTGCTCTCGCAAAGCTCTCTCGAAAGATAAAGGCCCAGGCCGGTGCCCTTGCTTTCGGTGGTGTAGAACGGCTCGAAAAGCTTGCTCAAATGTTCGTCAGCTACGCCGGGGCCGTCGTCGAGCACTTCCAGTACCGGCAATTCGCTGCGCGGGTCCTGAAACAGCCGAAGCCAGACCTGCGCGTGTGCATGCTGCTTACCACTGTAGCGCAAGCCGTTTTGCAGCAGATTGCTCAATACCTGAGTGAGCTGCTCCGGGTCCATGCGGGTGACCAGTGGCGCGGCTGCAATGTCCAGATGAATGGTCTGGTTGGGCGCTTCGCTGCTGTGCGCCTCGGCGACGAACTGTTCGAGCCAGGCCTTGAGATCAAGCATTTGCGGTTCAGCCTGGCGACGTCGCGACAGTTGCAGCACGTTTTCAATGACCCGGTTCATGCGTAACGACTGGTCCTGAATGATCTGATTCAGGCGTCGGTCGCCACCTTCCAGCGCTTCGGACTCATGCAGCAGTTGCGCCGCGTGGCTGATGGCGCCCAGCGGATTGCGGATTTCATGGGCAATCCCGGCAGTCAGGCGACCCAGCGCGGCCAGCTTGAGTTGTTGTGCCTGTTGGGAAATCTGCGAAAGGTCTTCGAGAAAAATCAGGGTCTGGCGCTGCTCGCCCCGATTGAGCGCGACGAATGTCGGTCGCAGGATTGGCCCGATGGCAGAAGTGGAGATGCTCTGCGGCACCAGAACCGGATTGATCAACCATTGGCGAAAGCGTGTGACCAGTTGCGGGGAATAACTGTCGATGGTCTCGCCCAGCAGGTTTTCATGGCCCAGGAGGATCAACGCGCTCTGGTTGGCCAGCACTACCTGGCGACGGGCGTCCAGAACCAGAATGCCGGTGCGCATGCGCTGCAGAATCAGCGCATTGAGTTCTTCCAGGTTGTGGACGTCGGTTGCGCGCTGTTCGGCCAGCACTTCGCTGATGTGCAGTCGGCGAGTCAGCGCTTGCACCATCAGGGCAGCAGCAAAGCACAGGGCGCCCAGCGAGCCGGCCTGCACGTAATGGCTGGCGGCGGAAGGGCTGCTGAAACTGATGTAGAACGTCAGGTAAATGATGCCAATGGCCGAGACGGCCGCGATCACCACACCGGTGCGTCCGCGCAACAGAACGTTGCTGATCGCCACCGATGCAATCAACAGGTTGCCGATGCCGCTGGGTGGGCCGCCTGCGGCATAAAACAATCCGGAGAGCATGATGGCGTCGGCCATGGCCAGGGCGAAAAGCTGCGCCTTGTGGCCCGGCCGATCCAGCAGCACCACGACCAGGATGTTGAACACCAGATACAGCCAGCAACCGGCCCGAAACAGGCTCGGATTGACGAACTCCAGCAGCTCGGTGTCCATGCCGCTGGAGATCAACAGGACCAGCATGATGCCAATGGTCAGTCGATACAGATGGTACAGCCGCAGAATCCGTTGGGCTTGTGGACTACCGAGGGAAAGAGCCTCAGCGATCACGTGCGGCAGGGCCTTCTAGCCGATGCGCCTCGCTGCAATACCATTGCTGATCCTGACTCAAGGCGCGGTCGCGAGGCAGGTGAACACCGCATTGCGCACAACGAACCATGGGCGCAGCGGCAACTTCGGGCGCTTGTGCCCTGGTTTTCTTTGCGGGAGGGTTAAGCAGACGCTTGATGAACCATACGATTGCCGCGATCAGCGCAACCCACATAATTAAGCGAATCATGACTACCAGCTTGGTGATTGAGATTTCGCAGTGTAGCGAAGGAACGTCTGTTGCGCTCCTTGTATGTCAGCGGCGATCAGACACCGGCCCCGCTCCAGCAAGTCAAAAAAAAAGACCCGAAGGTCTCTTTTTTATACGCAGATGAATCAGTCAAAGACGCCCAGCGTCATGTAGCTGAACCATGAGCGGTTGTTGTTATTGCCTTCCGCTTCATGTTCCTGTTCGTCGATTTCGTCCTGGTTTTCAGGCAGAAGCTCGCGAGGGATCGCTTCCTTGGCATCTTGATACTGTTTGATCACGTCCTGGTTGGCGCGAGTCTGACCCGGTGGCAGCGGCGGGCTGCTTTCGATCAGGCCCAGAGTTGCCTTGGACAGCCACGAACGGTTATCGGCTTCGGCTTCACGCGGCACAAACTGACCGTCCACCAGTTGCGGGTGGTTCGGGTAGTTGGTCTTGAGCACTTCAAGGCTGGTAGCCGCCAGGTCGTCCAGGTGCAGACGCTGATAGGACTCGACCATGACTGCAAGGCCGTCGCCCACCGATGGGGTTTCCTGAAAGTTTTCGATCACGTAACGGCCGCGGTTCGCCGAAGCGACATAGGCCTGACGCGTCAGGTAGTAGTCGGCTACGTGGATTTCGTAGGCGGCCAGCAGGTTGCGCAGATAAATCATGCGCTGCTTGGCATCCGGCGAATAACGGCTGTTCGGGAACCGACTGGTCAGCTGGGCGAACTCGTTGAACGAGTCGCGTGCCGCGCCCGGGTCACGTTTGGTCTGGTCCAGCGGCAGGAAGCGCGCCAGCAGGCCGACATCCTGATCGAAAGAGGTCAGGCCTTTCATGTAATAGGCGTAGTCCACGTTCGGATGCTGCGGATGCAGGCGAATGAAACGCTCGGCAGCCGATTTCGCAGCTTCCGGTTCACCACTCTTGTAGTTCGAGTAGATGAGTTCGAGCTGAGCCTGATCGGCGTAGCGACCGAACGGATAGCGCGATTCCAGTGCCTTGAGCTTGTCGGTAGCAGTGCTATAGCTGTTATTACCCAGATCGGCCTGCGCCTGCTGGTACAGCTCGACTTCACTCAGGTTTTCGTCGATCACTTCCTTCGACGAACAGGCAGCGGTGAGTGCGAGGATGGCTATCAGCAGCAGGTGTTTCACTTGCATGGCGGCTTGCGTCCCTATAACGGTCGCTGTCTTGGGCGTGACCGTCCTGTTATGATGGGCGCCCCGCGGAACCCCCGGGGCAAAAGACGCCGTATTTAACCACAAGCGCGCTGCCGAAACCAAAGGCTAGCCGCCACCTAGTCTGGCCATGTCCGAAAATATAGAACTTCGCGCAGAGGTGCCGTCCGATTTGGGCGGTCAACGCCTCGATCAAGTCGCCGCACAATTATTCGCTGAGCACTCGCGCTCGCGCCTCTCCGCCTGGATCAAAGACGGTCGCCTGACAGTGGACGGGGACGTTTTGCGTCCGCGTGACATCGTGCATGGCGGCGCTGTTTTGCAGCTCATTGCCGAACAGGAAGCCCAAGGTGAATGGGTTGCGCAGGATATTGCGCTCGATATCGTCTACGAGGACGATCAAATCCTGGTGATCAACAAGCCTTCCGGGCTGGTTGTGCACCCTGCCGCCGGTCATGCCGATGGCACACTGCTGAACGCTTTGCTGCACCACGTCCCCGACATCATCAACGTCCCGCGTGCGGGTATCGTGCATCGTCTGGACAAAGACACCACTGGTCTGATGGTGGTCGCCAAGACCATTCAGGCGCAGACCCAGCTCGTGACTCAGCTGCAGAACCGCACAGTCAGCCGCGTCTATGAATGCATCGTGATCGGTGTGGTCACGGCTGGCGGCAAGATCGACGCGCCGATTGGCCGTCACGGTCAGCAGCGTCAGCGCATGGCAGTCATGGAAGGCGGTAAACAAGCCGTCAGTCATTACCGCGTGCTCGAACGTTTCCGCTCCCACACGCACGTGCGGGTCAAGCTGGAAACCGGTCGTACTCACCAGATCCGCGTACACATGGCGCACGTCAACTACCCGTTGGTTGGCGATCCTGCCTACGGTGGTCGGTTCCGTATCCCGCCAGCGGCGAGCGTGACCATGGTCGAGTCGCTGAAAAGCTTCCCGCGCCAGGCCCTGCACGCACGTTTCCTGGAACTGGATCATCCGACGACCGGTAAGCGCATGAGCTGGGAATCGCCATTGCCTGACGATTTCGTCTGGTTGCTGTCGCTGCTCAAGCAAGACCGCGAGGCGTTCATCGGGTGAGTGACTGGTTGATTCCCGACTGGCCCGCGCCTGCGGGAATCAAATCCTGTGTCACGACCCGCGAGGGCGGCGTCAGTCTGGCGCCGTTCGATAGCCTGAATCTGGGCGATCACGTCGATGACAGCCCGGCCGCCGTCGCCAGCAATCGTCTGCACCTCACCTCAACGTTGAATATTCGTCCCGCGTGGTTGAAGCAGGTCCACGGCGTTGCAGTGGCTGAAGCGGATCCATCACGTGTCATGGAAGCCGACGCCAGCTGGACGGCGACTCCCGGCATCGCTTGCACGATCATGACCGCCGATTGCCTGCCTGCCTTGTTTTGTACCCTTGACGGTAAACGCGTCGCTGCGGCCCATGCCGGATGGCGCGGGCTGGCGGCCGGGGTTCTCGAAGCAACCGCTGACAGCCTGGATGTGCCACCCGCGCAAATCATGGTCTGGCTCGGTCCGGCTATCGGCCAGCCGTCATTCGAAGTCGGGGCGGAAGTCCGCGAAGCCTTTATCAGCACTCATCCGCAAACCGCTGAAGCTTTTATACCCAGCGAAAATCCCGGGCGCTTCATGGCCGACATTTACGCCCTGGCGCGTTTGCGCCTTGCAGCCCACGGAATTACTGCTGTTTATGGCGGCGGTTTCGATACCTTTACCGATTCACGTTTCTATTCCTACCGCCAAAGCGCTCGCAACGGCCGTTTTGCTTCGCTGATCTGGATTGATCGAGGCTGATCTTTTGCGAATGTAATCCTGTAGGACCAGCTTTAGCCGGGAGGATGTCGGCAAAGGCGCTACATTGTTTCGTCATAAATGCAGCCCTCCCGGCTAAAGCCGGTCCTACGGGAAGGTAATGCTGACCTGCATCAATCAAATGCTGCTTGAATCTCGCACAATCGTCCGCATCTAAGTGGGTATCCAGCAGGTTTTCTAGAGGGTCTGTTATCGTTTCAGCGCGGCCGCGCCGGAGCCCGTTTTGCCGCGAGGCAAGGCGCGAGACGCGAAGTTTGGTTTTTCAAATGAGCGTCGAGAAACGCAGCATCGCGGCAAAACGGGCCCGGCCCTTTGGGTTGCGTGCAAAATCTCGCCATGCTGCGTTGGAGGACTTGAAAAGGGAAAAACATTTCCTGCGTCCTCCGCCTTGCCTGGCGAGATTTTGCCCAGCAACGCGGCTCGTGCTGAAACGATAACAGACCCTCTGTGTGTGTTCATTGCTCCGGCCTGCTTATATAGGAAGGTGACAAATGCGTATCGATAGATTGACCAGCAAATTACAGTTAGCGTTATCTGATTCACAATCACTGGCGGTCGGCCTCGACCATCCGGCCATTGAGCCTGCACATTTGATGCAGGCGTTGCTTGAGCAGCAAGGCGGCACCATCAAGCCATTGCTGATGCAGGTCGGCTTTGACGTCAACAGCCTGCGCAAGGAGTTGAGCAAAGAGCTCGACCAGCTGCCAAAAATCCAGAATCCCACCGGCGACGTCAACATGTCCCAGGATCTGGCGCGCCTGCTGAATCAGGCCGATCGCCTGGCGCAGCAGAAAAGCGACCAGTTCATCTCCAGCGAGCTGGTGCTGCTCGCCGCTATGGATGAGAACAGCAAGCTCGGCAAATTGCTGCTCGGCCAGGGTGTCAGCAAGAAAGCCCTGGAAAATGCCATCACCAACTTGCGCGGCGGCGCGGCAGTCAACGACGCCAACGTCGAAGAGTCGCGTCAGGCTCTGGATAAATACACCGTCGACCTGACCAAGCGCGCCGAAGAAGGCAAGCTTGATCCGGTGATTGGTCGCGATGATGAAATTCGTCGCACGATCCAGGTGCTGCAACGCCGGACCAAGAACAACCCGGTATTGATCGGCGAGCCTGGCGTGGGTAAAACCGCCATTGCCGAAGGTCTGGCGCAACGCATCATTAATGGTGAAGTGCCGGACGGCCTCAAAGGCAAGCGCCTGCTGTCGCTGGACATGGGTTCGCTGATCGCGGGCGCCAAGTTCCGGGGTGAGTTCGAAGAGCGTCTGAAGTCGCTGCTGAACGAGCTGTCCAAGCAGGAAGGGCAGATCATCCTGTTCATCGACGAACTGCACACTATGGTCGGCGCCGGTAAAGGCGAAGGCTCGATGGATGCGGGCAACATGCTCAAGCCCGCCCTGGCCCGTGGCGAGCTGCATTGCGTGGGCGCGACCACGCTCAACGAATACCGCCAATATATAGAGAAGGATGCGGCCCTCGAGCGGCGCTTCCAGAAAGTGCTGGTGGAAGAGCCGAGCGAAGAAGACACCATCGCGATTCTGCGGGGCCTGAAAGAACGCTATGAGGTTCACCATAAAGTCGCCATTACTGACGGCGCGATCATCGCGGCGGCCAAGCTCAGCCATCGCTATATCACCGACCGTCAGTTGCCGGACAAGGCCATCGACCTTATCGACGAAGCGGCCAGCCGTATTCGTATGGAAATCGACTCCAAGCCCGAAGTGCTCGATCGCCTTGAGCGTCGCCTGATTCAGCTCAAGGTCGAATCCCAGGCGCTGAAGAAAGAAGACGATGAAGCGGCGATCAAGCGCCTGGAAAAACTTCAGGAAGAGATTGTCCGCCTGGAACGCGAGTACGCCGATCTCGAGGAAATCTGGACGTCGGAAAAAGCCGAAGTCACCGGTTCCGCGCAGATCCAGCAGAAAATCGAGCAATCGCGTCAGGAACTGGAAGCGGCACGTCGGCGCGGCGATCTGAACCGCATGGCTGAATTGCAGTACGGCATCATTCCGGACCTGGAACGCAGCCTGCAAATGGTCGATCAGCACGGCAAGCCAGAGAACCAGTTGCTGCGCAGTAAAGTGACCGAAGAAGAAATCGCTGAAGTTGTGTCGAAGTGGACCGGTATTCCGGTAGCGAAGATGCTCGAAGGCGAGCGCGACAAGCTGTTGAAAATGGAAAGCCTGTTGCACCAGCGCGTGATCGGTCAGGACGAAGCGGTAGTAGCCGTCTCCAACGCCGTGCGCCGGTCCCGTGCCGGGTTGTCTGACCCGAATCGCCCAAGCGGCTCGTTCATGTTCCTCGGCCCGACCGGCGTGGGTAAAACCGAGCTGTGCAAGGCGTTGGCGGAATTCCTCTTCGACACCGAAGAGGCCATGGTGCGAATCGACATGTCCGAGTTCATGGAGAAACATTCCGTGGCGCGGCTGATCGGTGCGCCGCCAGGCTATGTCGGCTATGAAGAGGGCGGTTATCTGACCGAGGCGGTACGTCGCAAGCCTTATTCGGTGATCCTGCTGGACGAAGTCGAGAAGGCACATCCGGATGTGTTCAACATCCTGCTGCAAGTGCTAGAAGACGGACGCCTGACCGACAGTCACGGCCGCACGGTGGATTTCCGCAACACGGTGATCGTCATGACCTCCAACCTGGGCTCTGCACAGATCCAGGAGCTGGTGGGTGATCGTGAGGCGCAACGCGCGGCGGTAATGGATGCGGTGAGCACTCACTTCCGGCCGGAGTTCGTCAACCGTATAGATGAAGTGGTGATCTTCGAGCCACTGGCCCGCGATCAGATCGCCGGCATCACCGATATTCAGCTGAGTCGTTTGCGTGCGCGTCTGACCGAGCGCGAGCTGACGCTTGAGCTGAGCCCTGAGGCTATGGACAAGTTGATCGCGGTTGGCTACGACCCGGTGTATGGCGCACGGCCGTTGAAGCGTGCGATCCAGCGCTGGATCGAAAACCCGTTGGCGCAGTTGATCCTGTCGGGCGGCTTGCTGCCTGGTTCGAGCGTCACCGGTACCGTGGTAAACGACGAGATCGTGTTTGGTTGATAAATAGCCAGACCGCTTGCCTGCAAAGATTTATCGCTGGCAAGCGGCGGCTGTTGATTGCTGCAAGGGTTGATTGGGCAGAATCCCGTGTTTTGTCTTGTTCCAAAGGCGATCTGAAAAAAAATCGCAAATCATTGTCTTCAAAGCAATTTAGGGGGTTGACACCTGTTTTTAAAATTGTAGAATAGCGCGCCTCAGAGACGTGAACGCAGCGATGCAAACACAGCGAAGAGCACGAATTAACACGTTAACAGCGCGTTAGTTCAAGGTTGTAAAGTTGTAGAAGTTGCATCTGAAATCGATAAGTTCCGCGATAGCTCAGTTGGTAGAGCAAGTGACTGTTAATCACTGGGTCCCTGGTTCGAGTCCAGGTCGTGGAGCCAGATTTCACTATGTAGCTGTATCGGGGTATAGCGCAGTCCGGTAGCGCGCCTGCTTTGGGAGCAGGATGTCAGGAGTTCGAATCCCCTTACCCCGACCATTTTTGGGTCGTTAGCTCAGTTGGTAGAGCAGTTGGCTTTTAACCAATTGGTCGTAGGTTCGAATCCCACACGACCCACCATTTTTGGCCTCAACAGTAATGTTGGGGCCGAATCTTATAGATCTGATGCCATTAGCATCAAATCGCAGACGGCTGGTTGAGGCGTCTTTAAAAAGTTTCAAACGGGGTATAGCGCAGTCCGGTAGCGCGCCTGCTTTGGGAGCAGGATGTCAGGAGTTCGAATCCCCTTACCCCGACCATATTCACAAAAAAGCCTGATTGAAGCCTTGCGCTTGAATCGGGCTTTTTTGCGTCTGGTGTTTGTGGGAGCGAGCTTGCTCGCGAAGGCGCAAGTTCGGCCGACACATTTTCTCAGCCTTATTAAAAGCTTCGCGAGCAAGCTCGCTCCCACACAAACTCGCTATCACTCGCTTAGCCAGCCCTTTGCGCCGCCAACTCCACCCGATTACGCCCTTGTTGCTTGGCGCGATACAGCGCGGTGTCGGCGGCTTTCAGTAAGTCGGCGATGTTCGACTGCGCATCGGGAGCGACCACCGCTACGCCCACGCTCACTGTCAGACTCTTGAATGGCGACATGTCGTGTGGCACCTGCAATTGCTCGATCTCCCGGCAAATCGTGTCAGCGAACGCCAGCGCTTGTTCTTCACTGGTTGACTGCAAGATGATGGCGAACTCCTCTCCGCCGTAGCGCGCCACAAAGTCGCCGTTGCGCCGCACATGCACCGTCAGCTCTGCCGCCACCCGGCGCAGCACCTCATCCCCGGCCTGGTGGCCGTAGCGGTCGTTGTATTGCTTGAACAAGTCTACGTCGAGCATCGCCAGCATCAGCTTCTGGTCGTTGCGGCGTGCGCGGTTCCACTCGGTGTTCAGGGTTTCGTCGAATTGGCGGCGGTTGGGAATGCCGGTCAAGCCATCCGTGGCGCTGATTGCGGCGAGTTGCAGGTTCGATAATTCCAGTTCGTGAGTGCGGCTGCGCACCCGAGCTTCCAGCTCAAGTTCGCGCACCTGCATTTCCTTGAGCAGAATGGAAAAGCCGATGCCGATCAGACTCAGGGTGAAAATAAACTCTTGGGCGCGCAGTACTTCCAGCTGCATGGACAGGCCGCCGAATGGCTTGAGCCCCATGGTCATCATCATGGTGATCGACAGCGACACCAATGCGACGAAAATGGTGGTCAGGCGGATACCGAAACGAAAGGCGATGACGGCGGCGCCCGGTAGCAGCAGGGTCGGTGTGACGGTTATTTCGTCGACGTTGCCGCCGTAGTGTTCGACGATGACCGAGGTCACCACGACCAGGGTCAAGACCAGCAAGGCTTTGTCGAACCGCGTCAGGCGAATTTTCTGCAGTGCAGGCTGAGTCAAGGCCAGCAGCAGTGGTGTGTAGATCAGCAGGCCCAGCGCATCGCCGAACCACCATAAACGCACCAGCGTCAGGTAGTGGCTGGTGGCGCCGCCGACTTGCTGAAGCACGAACGCCGCCATCAGGCTGGCAAGCAGCGCTCCGGTCAGCGGGCCGGCGAGGACGAACTTGACCAGGTCTTCCAGGCGCTGCAAGCGCGAGGAGGCACCGCTGCGTTTCATCAGCAGGTACGTGACGACGACCTCGGTGAGATTGACGGCGCTGAGCAACACGGCTTCGTACCAGCTGAATACGCCAAGATTGCCCAGCACGTCGGAACTGAAGGTGATGGCGGCCAGCAGCGGCGCGCGCTGCCCGCGAACCCGCAGCAACGCCGCGAGCAACACAGCATTAGGGAGCCATACGACGACTACGTTGTCCGGTGTGACTGCGCAAAAAAAGGTCAGTTTGACGCTGGCGAAGTGAATCAGCATGAGCAGCGCGCAGAACAGCAAGCCAGGGCGATGCCAGAATTTTTCAGGTGGAGCGATCATCACCGACATCCAAAAGCAGGTGACGCGAATGATTGTCTGCGCCACTGGCCTTGTCAATTGGATGGCGCGCAGCGTCATTACGAACCAACAACCACCTAAGTTGAAATGCCGCTCCAACGGGCCGGGTATTTGCGGGTGACGTTACATCAATGCAGCTTCATCCGCGGTTCAGTGCCTTTGCCGATGCGGCTACCGAGCATCAGCATCAGGGTGCGGAAGGTGCCGTACAACGCCATTTGATGCATGCGGTACAGCGAGATGTAGAACATCCGCGCCAGCCAGCCCTCGAGCATCACGCTGCCCATCAGGTTGCCCATCAAATTACCCACGGCGGAGAATTTCGACAGCGAAATCAGCGAGCCGTAATCGGTGTATTTATAGTCCGGCAACGGCTTGCCTTCGATCCGCAGGCGCAGGGATTTGACCAGCAGCGAGGCCTGTTGATGCGCCGCCTGGGCGCGGGGCGGGACGTTGCGGTCCGAGCCTTTTTGCGGGCAGGCGGCGCAGTCGCCGAAGGCGAAGACATTGTCGTCGCGGGTCGTTTGCAAGGTAGTACGCACTTGCAGCTGGTTGATGCGATTGCTCTCCAGGCCGTCCAGTTCATGCAGGAAAACCGGCGCACGGATGCCAGCCGCCCAGACCTTCAGCGTGGCCGGGATCACCTGGCCGCTGGCGGTGATCAGGCTGTCGGCGGTGACTTCGCTGACCGCCGCATTGGTCAGGACCGTCACGCCGAGTTTCTCCAGCGTGGTGTGAACCGGACCGCCGATTCGCTCAGGCAGCGCCGGCAGTACCCGAGGACCTGCCTCGATTAGCGTGATGCGCAGGTTTTCCGGCTTGATGCGGCCCAGGCCGTAAGCCGCCAGTTCGTGCGCCGCATTGTGCAACTCGGCCGCCAGCTCCACCCCAGTCGCACCGGCGCCAACAATGGCCACGGTGATTTCTTCGGTGATGTCGGTTTGGCCAGCATGGGCGCGCAGGTATTGATTGAGCAGTTGCTGGTGAAACTTTTCCGCTTGCAGGCGGGTGTCGAGGAACAGGCAATGTTCCGCCGCGCCCTGGGTGTTGAAATCGTTGGTGGTGCTGCCGACCGAGATCACCAGCGAGTCGTAGTCCAGGCTGCGCGCGGGCACCAGCTCCAGACCGTTTTCGTCCAGCGTCGCGGCCAGATGCAACTGGCGTTGCTCGCGATCCAGGCCGGTCATGCGCCCGAGCTGGAACTGGAAGTGATTCCACTTGGCTTGCGCCACGTAGTTCAGCTCGTCTTCATAGGAATTGAGCGAGCCCGCTGCCACTTCGTGCAGCAACGGTTTCCAGATGTGGGTCAGATTGGCATCCACCAGCGTGACGCTGGCCGTGCCATTCTTGCCCAGGGTTTTACCCAGACGGGTAGCCAGCTCCAGACCGCCGGCGCCTCCGCCAACGATGACAATACGATGGGTCATAGGGATATCTCATAAGGTTCAAGGAATTCGAGGGGCGAGGGCGAGTCTGCGCGAGCGCGACAAGGCGGCTCATAGCGTCAGATAGCTCAACAAACGGCTCAACAGGCCCAGGCCAACCACAACGACTACCACCACGATCAGGAGCAGCCATGGCCGAAAAGGCCGGCGCTCGACTTGATGCTGGGGAGCTTGCAGGTACTCTTCGACACGCTGTTGGTCTTCAGGGTTCAGACGGCTGGACATAAAGCCTCTCTGTAAAAAGTTGCCTCGTTGGATAGAACGGCTAGTCGGCGATGAAATCCAGCGGTTCGACGCGCAATGAGTCATCAAGGCGAATAATTCCGCTCTGGATCACCCGGGCGGTGATGCCGCCATGCCCGCGTACCGCTTGAAACGTGCCATGCCCAAGCCGTTGCTCCAGGCGGGCGCAGGGCTGGCACCAACCGGTGGTTTCCAGAATAGCCTGACCGACCTTGAAGCGTCGGCCTTTGAGGCTGAACAGATTGATGCCGCTGATCACCAGATTGCGCCGCAAATCCTGCGGCACGATGGGTTGCTCGGCAGCGCGCCCGAGCAGCGAGCCGACCACCGCCAGATGCTCCCACTGGATCAAGGTCACCTGGCGCGCGTTACGTGGGCCGGGGCGCGAATGGTCGCCGGTCAGGCCCGCTTCGCGCCGCGCTTCCACAGCCTCCAGCTCGATCATCTCGGCGCGGGATTCGGGACGCACGCCGATCCAGCGCACGCGGCCTTGCTGGGGCACATCAGCCAGCAGTTCTTGCAGGGGGCTCATAAACTGATTCCAACATCAAAGACAACACTGCGACCCAGATTGGTCCGCAGAAAATCCGGTGCGCCGGGATGGGCAAACAGCACCCTGGCAAAGGTGGGGCCGACCAGCGACAGCGACCGCCAGCCTTGGCGCAGGTATTCGGTAGGCGGTGGGAAATGACTGTTCAGATCCAGCACTTCGCGCTTGAGACTGGCGAAAGCGATGATGTCCAGCTCGCCCAGATCCAGGCCGCGTTCGCGATAATTGTGGGCTTTTTTACGTAAGGTTGGACCTAGACGTTGCAGCAGTTCCGGCGCGGGAATGCGCTTGGGCTTGGCTTCACGCCGCACCAGCTGGCTCAGGGAAAACGCGCTACGCCGGCGCGCCAGTTCTTCGCGCCACTCGTCGTTGAGGCGGCGGCCTTCATCAAGCACGAAGAACACCTCGAAACAGGCGTCGCGAAACAGTACATCCGGCGGCTCCTGCCCGGCGGCGGCGAAGTCTTCATTGCGATGCGGTATGTTCAAGCCCTGCAGCAGGCGCTGACAAACCCATCGCTCACGCTCCCACTTTCGCGCATTGGAGAGGAACGCGTTGGCTTGTTCGGCCTGGATCGTGAGCAGGCGAAGGTAGTCAGAGTCATCCATAGGCCCAAGCTTAGCGTTCAATTCGCGATAACTGAAACGATGTTTAGTCGCCAGGCCCGACTTACTGTAGGACGGGCTTTAGCCGGGAGGGCGATTGGCGTTCTCGCGACTAAAGTCGCTCCTACGGTCGCTCCTACAGCCGATTCGCGGGTAAGTCGGATCGCCGCCCGTTCGCTCCAGCGGATTTAGGATGGCCATCTCGGCTATCCTGTGTCTTTAACCGATCCGGGAGAACCGACGTTTGAAGCTCTGGCCAATCCTGTTATTGATTTTGCTGCCGTTGACCGCGCAGGCCATTGAAATCGGCGACCCTGTGCCGTCATGGAGTCTGCTGGACCAGTTCGACCAGCCTTACGCGATGGACCAACACAAAACCCAGACGATTCTGGTCGCCAGCAGCATGAGCGCTGGCAAGACCATGGAAAAGGCCCTCAAGGACAAGCCCAAAGGCTTTCTCGAAGCGCGCCGCACGGTGTTCATCGCCGATATCAAACCCATGCCAGCGCTGATCACCCAGTTTTTCGCCGTGCCCAAGATGCGCAAGGTCTACTCCTATCGCGTGGCGCTGGACCGCGAAGCGCTGATCGCACCGGGTTACGGCGGCGATCCGAGCAAAGTGCAATGGCTGCAACTCAAGGACGGCAAACTGGTGGAGCGTCGGGAATTCAACGGTCCGGACGAATTACGGGAGGCACTTGAACAACCATGATCGGCGCGCTGGTCCTGACTGCGGAAACCATGACCACAGCCTGGCTGTTGTACGTGCCGGTCTTGTGCTGGGCCATCTGGCGTTCGCCCTGGGTTGAGCTGTTCACCGACAGCCGCCGTCAGCATCTGCTGTTCGGCACGGTGTTCGCGCTGTTTTTGCTCTGGCTGGTGCGGCGGGATTTCGACACCGGCGTGTCGTATCACTTCATCGGCATGACCGCCGTGACCCTGCTGCTGGATTGGCCTTTGGCGATTCTCGGCGCGCTAGTGGCGCAGGTGGGATTAGTGGCGCTGGGTCGACAGGATCTGGCGGCACTTGGCGTCAACGGTCTGCTGTTCATCGGGCTGCCGGTATTGGTCACCGAAGCCTGCGCGATGCTCGTCGAGCGAGCGCAACCGAAAAGCCCGTTCGTGTACATCTTCTGCTCGGGATTTCTCGCGGCTGCGTTGGCGGCGTTGCTGTGCCTGTTGCTGGCGTTGGGGCTGTTGTGGTTTGAAGGGCTGTTCGAAATGCCGATCTGGCTGTCGGATTTTATCGGCTACCTGTGGCTGATCATTTTCCCCGAAGCCTTCATCAACGGCATGATCGTCAGCGCTTTGGTGGTGTTCAGCCCTGAATGGCTGGAGACGTTCAATCGTACCCGCTACCTGTCAGCGCCCTGGAATGAAGGGCGCTCAGGCGACGACACCTGAGCGGTGCTCGGTGCCGCTTTGATCAATGGCCGCGTTCGGGGAAATCACCGGAAAACAGTTCGTCTTCGGCATCCGGGCTGACCGGGATCGCATGTTCTTCCGACGCCCAGGCGCCCAGGTCGATCAGCTTGCAGCGCTCGGAACAGAACGGCCGGGAAGGGCTGGCGGCGCTCCATTCCACAGGTGCGCCGCAGGTTGGGCAATCGACGGTTTTTGCTTGGCTCATGACTGGCCTCCAGACAACGTTAAATAGAAATGATGCAGCCGCTCGACTTCGCTTTGCAGCCAGGCGTGATCGCGGTCGTTGATCAACACCTCGTCGGCATGTTTCAGCCGCTCTTCACGATTGGCCTGCACCTTGAGAATCGCCTGGACCTGCTCCTCGCTGGAACTGTCGCGCAACATCGTGCGCTGCACTTGCAGCTGTTGCGGCGCGTCGATCACCAGCACGCGCTGGGTCAGCTTGTACTGGCCTGACTCGATCAACAGCGGCGAAACCAGAATCGCGTAGGGCGACGTTGCACTGGCCAGATCGCGCTGAATTTCCTCGGCAATCAGCGGATGCAGCAGGGCTTCCAGCCAGCGTCGCTGCTCGGCGTCTTCGAAGATCAAACCGCGCAGGGCGCTGCGATTGAGGGTGCCGTCGGCTTGCAACACGCTGGGGCCGAAATGCTCGGCGATTTTAACCAGAGCAGGCCGGCCCGGCTCGACCACCCAGCGCGCGGCGTGATCGGCGTCCACCACGTGAACGCCAAGGCCGATAAAACACTGCGCTGCCGCGCTTTTGCCGCTACCGATGCCGCCGGTAAGGCCGAGAATCCAGGGTTTGATCACGCTGTTGGTCATTTGAAACCGGCAAACTGCAAATAAGAGGCGGTTATTTGACCACCCCAGAGCAAAGCGATCCAGCCTGCGATGGCCAGATAAGGACCAAAAGGGATCGGCGTGCTGGTCGCTACGTTGCGCATACGCAGCATGATCAGGCCCAGAATCGCGCCCACCAGCGAGGACAAAAGGATGGTCAGCGGCAAAATCTGCCAGCCGCCCCAGGCGCCGAGCATGGCCAGCAGTTTGAAATCGCCCTGGCCCATGCCTTCCTTGCCGGTGACCAATTTGAACAGCCAGAACACCGACCACAGCGTCAGATAACCCGCCACCGCGCCCCACAGCGCATCGCCCAGGCTGGTGAACAACCCGAACGAGTTGACGATCAGCCCCAGCCACAGCAACGGCATGACCAGCGCATCCGGCAGCAACTGATGGTCGGCATCGATCAGGCTCATCGCCAGCAAGCCCCAGGTCAACACCAGCATCGCCCCGGCCTGCCAGCCAAAGCCGAAATGCCAGGCGATAAATGCCGACAACACACCGCACGCCAGCTCCACCAACGGGTAACGCTTGCTGATCGGCGCCTTGCAGCTCGAACACTTGCCGCCGAGCAACAGATAACTCAGCACCGGCAGGTTTTCCCAAGGGCGAATCTGATGCGCGCAATGCGGGCAGCGCGAATGCGGCAGGATCAGGTTGAACGTTTCGCCCGCAGGCTCAGCGGGAAGACCCAGCATTTCCCGGGACTGCGCTTTCCAGTCCAGCTCCATCATTTTCGGCAGGCGGTAGATCAGGACGTTGAGGAAGCTGCCGATTAAAAGGCCCAGTATGAGTGTGGATAGGATGAAGGCGAGGGGGGCGGTGGCCAGGAAGTCGAGGAGGGACATGTTTAGACGACGTTTCCGAGCTGGAAGATAGGCAAGTACATGGCGATAACCAGGCCGCCGACTATGATCCCAAGGACCGCCATTATCATGGGTTCCATCAGGCTGGTCAGGCTGTCTACCATGTTATCCACCTCCTCTTCATAGTAAGTGGCAACCTTATCGAGCATGTTATCCAGCGCACCGGACTCTTCACCGATCGCGGTCATTTGTATCGCCAGGCTGGGGAACACGCCGACGGAACGCATTGAAAAGTTGAGCTGCATACCTGTCGAAACGTCTTGGCGGACTTTCAATACAGCATTCCGGAATACAACATTACCCGTTGCGCCCGCCACGGAGTCCAGTGCTTCTACCAGCGGCACGCCCGCAGCGAATGTAGTCGCAAGGGTCCGCGCAAAACGGGCAACTGCAGACTTGAAGAGCAGAGGCCCGATTACTGGTACTTTCAGCAATCCACGATCAATACTGTCGCGTAGTTTTACCGATTGCTTGTAGCCGCGTTTGAATAGAAAGAAAGCTGCAACCATCAAGCCTAGAATTATTAGCCACCATTCCTGAACAACATTGGAAAGGCTGACGACCATTTGGGTAAACGCTGGTAACTCTGCTCCAAAACTCGAGAACACAGATTGAAACTGCGGCACAACTTTAATCAGAAGGATACCGGAAACAATGAATGCAACAACCAATACGGCAGTCGGATAGGTCATTGCTTTCTTGATCTTAGCCTTGAGTGCTTCGGTCTTTTCTTTATAAGTAGCGACTCGGTCCAGCAGGGTTTCCAAGGCACCAGCCTGCTCACCTGCATCTACAAGGCTGCAATACAACTCATCGAAATATTGCGGCTTTTGCCTCAGCGCGGTGGCGAAGCTATTGCCAGCAGCAACTTCCTGTTTGACGTCGTTGATCAACTTGCGCATGTTCGGATTGTCGGCGCCTTCAATGATGATGTCGAAGGACTGGAGCAACGGCACGCCGGCCTTCATCATCGTCGCCATTTGCCGTGAGAAAAAAGCGATGTCCAACGGTTTTATTTTTTTCCCCTCGCCAAAGATCGAGACGGATTTTTTGCGAACTTTTAACGGGTTGATACCTTGTTTGCGCAACTGCGCTTTAATCAAGGCAACATTATGCCCGGTCAGTTCGCCGGTCATTTTCGTGCCTTTCTTGTCCGTGCCTTCCCATGTGTACGTGCCGACTTTTACTGCTTTGCTGGCCATGGTCAGTCCTTGGTCACGCGGTTGACTTCTTCGAGGCTGGTTATGCCTTGCATGGCCTTCCTCAGGCCCGATGTGCGCAGGTCATTGAAGCCGTCTTTGCGCATCTGGATGGAAATATCCAGGGAGTTGCCTTCTTCCATGATGATCCGTTCCAGCGCCGGGGTTTTCTTGACCACCTCATAGATCCCGACGCGGCCTTTGTAACCGCCGTTGCATAAATCACACCCAACCGGCGCGTAAATCTTGAATTTGCCAATCTGGTCTACCGGGAAACCTTCCTTTATCAGGGTTTCCCGGGGGATATCCGCTTCTTTCTTGCAATGCGGACACAACTTGCGCGCCAACCGCTGGGCAATGATCAGGTTAATAGCCGTGGCAATGTTAAATGCCGCAACGCCCATATGGTGCAAGCGAGTCAGCGTTTCCGCAGCACTGTTGGTGTGCAGGGTCGACAATACCAGGTGACCGGTCTGCGAAGCCTTGATGGCAATTTCAGCGGTTTCAAGGTCACGAATCTCGCCGACCATGATCACGTCAGGATCCTGACGCAGGAAGGCCCGCAGCGCTTGGGAAAAGTCCATTCCTTGACGCGGATTGACGTTGACCTGGTTTATGCCTTCAAGGTTGATCTCGACCGGGTCTTCGGCCGTGGAAATATTGATGTCCACGGTGTTGAGAATATTCAAGCCGGTATACAGCGATACGGTCTTACCCGAACCGGTGGGGCCGGTAACGAGGATCATGCCCTGAGGCTGGCGCAATGCTTCCAGATACAGTTCTTTTTGATCTGGTTCATAACCCAACGCGTCGATACCCATCTGCGCACTGGTAGGATCAAGAATCCGCATTACGATCTTTTCGCCCCACAACGTCGGCAGGGTATTGACCCGGAAATCAATCGCTTTGGTTTTCGAGATGCGCAGCTTGATCCGCCCGTCCTGAGGCTTGCGTCGTTCGGAAATATCCAGGCTAGCCATAACCTTCAGGCGCGCAGCGATGCGGCTGGCGAGATGAATCGGCGGCCTGGCGACTTCGTGCAGGATGCCATCGGTACGCAAACGCACCCGGAACATTTTTTCGTAGGGTTCAAAGTGCAAGTCAGATGAACCGAGGCGGATGGCATCCAGCAACATTTTGTTGACGAACCGCACCACTGGCGCATCGTCCGCATCGCCCTTGGTGGACAGAGTGCTTTCTTTACTGTCATCAACTGTTTCGATTTCCAGGCCGAGGTCGACATCTGCCAGATCGCCCATCCCGCTATTGGAATCGAAAAACTTCTCGATAGCGTCGCTGAGCTTATCGTCCTCGACCAGAATGGCCTCGGTAGTGAGCCCGGTATTGAATTGAATATCAGTGATGGCTTGATGATTGGAGGGGTCAGAAATTCCGACGAACAATTTGTTGCCACGTCGCCACAAAGGCAGGGCCTGATGCTGGCGAATGAGTTTTTCGCTGACCAAGCCTTTGGGCTGGCTGTCCTTGTCCAGGCTTCTCAGGTCAAAAAACGGGATACCAAATTGATCGGACGCCATTTCTGCGAGGACAAGCGCCTTGACCAGCTTGTTCTGGACCAGATAACTGACCAAGGAAACCTTGTCACGGCGCGCTTGCTGAAACGCCTGCTGCGCAGCTTTTTCATTCAGAAGCTCGGCGACAACCAATTGTTTGGCCAAACCGGTGAGGACGACATCACTCATAAAACCACCAGACACAGACAGTGCGTGGTTTATAGCGTAGTCAGGCGTTGCTGCCAATGATGTGAGGCAATGTGACGTAATTTGTCAGTTTGTGCGTGGAAGCTCACGCTGAAAACACTGCTATTGACGCGAAGCGAGCAATAGATGGTGTAAAAATTTTGTTGGCACGACCTATGCTTTTATCGCTGCAGGCAACATCTTATTGACGCAGCGGAGCAGTACCCATGAAGGCACAAAAAGGCTTTACCCTTATCGAACTGATGATCGTGATTGCGATTATCGGGATTTTGGCAGCGATTGCGTTGCCCGCTTATCAGGACTACACCGCTCGCGCTAAAGCGTCAGAGCTGATCCTTGCTGCGAGCGGTGCGCGCACTTGCGTAACTGAGGCTGTGTCTACCAACGGTTTCACCGGCCTTGCTGCTTGTGGTACTGATTTTGTACCGACAACCTATGCGACAACACTTGCAGTGGATGCAGCAACCGGTGCAATCGTAGTAGACGGCACTATCAACGCCGCAGCGGTAAAGGTTACGTTGACTCCGACAGTAGCGGCAACCAACGCCAACGCTATTGCCTCTTGGACATGCGTCGGCACACCAGCAAACTGGATGCCTGCTTCCTGTAAGTAATGGTGAGGACTGTTCGTTGACCTGATGAACAGCGATGCTAGCTTTACCCCTCTGAAGCCGAAATAGCTCAGCCCGGTAGAGCAGCGCACTCGTAACGCGAAGGTCGCAGGTTCGATTCCTGTTTTCGGCACCAGCTTCACGATTTACACCGTTTCACGCTTCACCTACCTACACCGCCGCAAACGAAAAGCCCCGCACATGCGGGGCTTTTCGCGTTATAGCGGTCGTCAATCACGCATCACGTCCACTACAACCTCCTCGTCAAACATTCACCTGATAAAGCCCAAGATGCCGGCCATCGACGCAACGGACGTCCGGTCCGTCGATAAAAGCCATGTCGTGGCCTTCATGGTCGACCAGTCGCCGGGGTGGGCAGAGGACGAGGATGCCGATGTCGCCGCTCCAGTCGCGGCGCGGGTCGTGTTCGAGGTAGGCATAGACCCGCCGGTCCTGGATACGCCAGACGGGGTTTTTCTGATCGGGGTCTTTTACGTCGTAGGTGGCAGCAGGGTCGAAGACGAAGTTGGCAGTCATGGCGGTGTCCGTTATCAGGCGTGGCCGACTGCACGTAAGACCAGTTCTGTTCAGTTGTTGGAAGATGACGTCTCGTTGGTGGGGAGCCAGATGCATTCGGCCAGCTGCAATGACAGGTCGGCCGATTCTCCATTGGCCAACGCTCTACAGGCATTGCTTGCCCATTCCTGGTATTCGGCGAAGGTGAATACGCCGGTACGCTGAAGCTCCAGCAAGCGTCCGCAAAAGATGCCGATGCGGAAGATGCGGGTCGACACTTCGTCGGGTTGCCCCAACTCCTCCAATGCCATATGGAGTTCAAGTCGTCGTTGGGTTTTCAGCGATTCATCCAGGTTGTCGTTCATTGCCGCGACCCCAGTAAGGCGTAATACCTGCGCACGTCTTCGGTAGAACTTAGTACAAATTCGTGTAAGTACAGCACCGCTCGTCGCCGCTGTCCGCTTGTTCCTCCACGAAGCGAGAACCACTTGTCAGCAGAGCCTTACATGGCCTGCAAAACAACCATCTGTGGCTACACTGGCTTCAGGTCTTTTCACGCAGTCAGCGCGCCAGCGCTCTACGACAGGCCTCGCGGGTCGTTGTCTGAATTCGAAGGTTTCTCTGTGTCGCTCCTGATCTCTTTGATGATGACGGGAACGATCCGGTAGGCATCCCTGACGTAACGCTTGCCCAGCCGCCGTGGCTCATGAATGAAACGATGCAGCCATTCAAGTGACAGGCGTTGCATCCATTCCGGTGCTCGCCTGACTTTTCCTGAGAGAAACAGCAGTGACGCGCCGACGCACAGGCCAATCCCTACAGCCCCGCGACCTTGGAGCACACGCATCGCGAGTATTTCCTGGCGCGGCGAGCCCACTGAAAACACCACCATCCGCGCCGGATGTTGATTGATGAAATCAACGGCGCGCTGGATTTCCCGGGCATCGTCGATGAAGCCCATCGGCGGGTTGTAGTGGCGGAAGGTGATCGAGGGATTCATCTGCTGCAACGTGGCAATGACTTCCTGTTCACAGCCGATGACCGTCACTGTCCAGCCACGCTCCTGTGCAATCTGGATCATGTCCCGAGTCAGCGTGCTGCCGGGAATCGCCTCAGCGATGTCGGCGTGCAGCCGATTCAACAGCGGGAAAAGCACGCGGCTGTCGCATAGCCGATACGCAGCGTAGCTGTAGGCCCTGCGCAAATCCTTGTCGTGTTCCAGCATCACCACGTGGTCGACGTTTGGCGTCACGACGTAGCGAAACGACCTGCTGCTGAGCACGGTCAGTTCGCGGACGAGATCCTTTCGCTGGCGATGATAGAACTCGATGCCGAATACTTTCATAAGGTGCTCCTCGCGCTTGATCGCCGTAGCTCACGCGATTTTCCGAAGGGGATTTGCCTGACGCATCTGCCTGGATGCACCAACACAAGGGGGTCAGCTCATATGCTCGATTCACTGGACTCAGCCGTGGTGGCGGCGCTTGAAAAGCCATCGATGACAACGCCCGGCGGCATCGACTGGACGGGCAAATTGCTGCTCGTCGTCGTGCTGCTGGTGCTGTCTTTCGGGGCCAATGCGCAAAAAACCGCCAGGCAAGCGCCGATGGTCTTGATCAACGTCTCGGGTGCGGAGTTTTCCGAGGGCGTCTGGCCGGGAGAAAACGGCACGCACTATTTTTTTCCGGACGAGAATTACTTCGATAAATGGCAGGCCAGAGGCATCCGCGCGATTCGCTTCCCCATGCGCTGGGAGCGTTTGCAGCTCAAGCTGGGGGGCGAGCTGGATGAAACCTATGCGTCGCTGATCGACAAAATGCTGATCCAGGCCGAGCGGCGCGGGATCAAGGTCACGCTTGATGTGCATAACTTCGGGCGTTATGAAAATGAAGTGCTGGGCAGCAAGCACGTGCCGATCAAGGCTTATCGGGATCTGTTGCACCGGGTGTCGATGCGCTGGCGGGATTTTCGGGCGCTGTACGCCTACGACATCATGAACGAACCCCATGACGAGGCCGACCAGTATTGGCCCAAGGCGGCACAGGCGGGGATTTTCGCCATACGCGCCAATGACTGGCACCGCCCGATCATTATCGAAGGGCGCTCCTGGTCCAGTGCGACACGCTGGCCGCATCACAACGATGCGTTACTGGACCTGCAAGACCCGTCCAACAATCTGATTTATTCCGCCCATCTGTATTTCGATGAAGACGCCAGCGGGCGCTATCAGAAAGTCCTCGGGCAGCGCTTCGATCCGGACATTGCCGTGAAGCGCGTCCGGCCGTTTGTCGAATGGCTGGAGAAAAACGGCAAGCGTGGCCAGATCGGTGAAGCCGGGTTCCCGGCGGACGACCCGCGCTGGGGGCAGGCCATGGATCGTTTGCTGGCCTATCTGCAAGAAAAATGCGTGCCGCTGGCGTATTGGTCGGCCGGTTCGGCGTGGGGCGATTACGCGCTGTCCATTGAACCGGTAAACGGCCGTGATCGTCCGCAATGGCCAGTGCTGGCGAAGTATCTGGTGGCGCCGCACTGCACGATGACCCGGGGTTAGGTTTTTGCCCGCGCAACGGTCCGGGTTCGCAGGGCATCTTCAGGCAGCCAGTTGTTCCTCGGTGTTGCCGTTGCCGGCGAGTCTTGCGTCCGGGCGTAATAAACGAACGCGGCGATGGACAGCCCGGTGATTTCCCCGCCGTACATGATGGTGTTGGAGAAGAAAAAATTGATCCCGTTGAACCAGAATGTCAGCTGCAAGGCATTGAGCAGATCGCCTTTTTTCCGGCAATAGGACATGAAACGAAAGAAGCCCAGGTAGTAAATCAGCGCGATAGCCGGAGTCAGGAAACCAAACCGGTAATAGACCCCGAGCAGGCCCACATCCGACAGATAGAAGTAGCCGTTGTACAGCCGCGAGAAACCGCCTTGCCATTGCAGGGACAGCGCGCCCATGCCGATCAGGCCGTTGCGCGCCAGTTCCTCGACCACAATCTGCGTCGTGATATTGCGCACGCCCGGTTCTCGCGCCTCGAACAACAGCGCGTCGAACCTGCCCAGTTGCGCGGCGAAAAAATCCGGTGCCAGGGAAAAAGCCGCCAGCAGCACCGCGCTCGCCAGGATGCCGAGCTTGACCAGCAAACCGACCCGGCTGCGAAAGATCCAGATCCCCGCCAGCGCCCAGATCAGCATGATGTTGCGCGTCTGAATCACCAGCCAGAGATACGAGGCGAACAGCAGCAGTAGTGCAACAGCGAGCCAGGACATGGACCGTTGCAGGCGATACATCAGCATGAAGGCGCAGGCGCTGACATAAGGTGCGCCAATGCTGAGGCGATTGGGCCGCAACGGGTTGATCCCGTAATCCTTTTCATCAACGGTAAAACTGACGTCGTTGTTTTCCAGCAACACGCCCCAGTAATACAGATAGCCCACCACCACGCAGGCCACGGCGCAGCAGAGCATGAACTTCTCCATTTGCTCCTGGGTGGGATGCGCTTTTATCAGCAAAAACAGCATCGGGAAGAACAGCAGATAAAGAAAGCTGCGGCGCTCTTCCAGCAAGCCAAAGTCAAAAGGCTGGCCGAAGTTCAGCGCCGCCAGCAGCGCCGACAGCAGCGGCAGGACCAGGCCGAAAATCACAATCCACAAGCCTGCGCGCGACTGCTGGGCGCGGCTCCAGGTCAGCAATAAAACCAGAGCGCCGAGCACGATGGCGACGATAAACAATTCCCGCAGATACGGGATGCCGGCTTTTTTATCGTCAGTCAGGAACAGACACGCCGAGTTCATCAACAACAGCAAGAACAGCAAGGCGCGATAGGCAAAGAGTTTGCGAATCATCGGGTGTGTCTCTCAATTCGTGGGAGCGAGGCTTGCCCGCGAAGGCGTCGGGTCAGGCGACGGATACTTCGACCGGAGTACCGAATCGCGGGCAAGCCTCCAAAGGGTCTACAGTCGAGCATGTGTTCAGGTCCGCCACCTCACAATCCGTGGGAGCGAGCTTGCTCGCGAAAAGGTCGGTAAACCCGACACATCTTCGGCGTCTGAAACATCGCCTTCGCTAGCAAGCTAGCTCCCACAGGTGGAATGCGGTCATCCCGAGGGACCGGATTTATCCGGGAAGCCGTCGGTACAAACAATACATCTGCGGCGTCTGTGGGTTGCCCCCAAACATAGAATCTCCAACGGGGCGGGTGTTCGCGGGGATAGCGTGGTGTTAATGCTTTTGCGAAATTCTTTTTTAAGCACACCGAACCATTCCAATTGGAACGAGATCCTTGGGAGCAGGCTTGCCCGCGAAGGCGTCAAATCAGGCGACGGATACTTCGACCGGAGTACCGAATCGCGGGCAAGCCTCCAACGGGTCTACAGTCGAGCATGTGTTCAGGTCCGCCACCTCACAATCCGTGGGAGTGAGCTTGCTCGCGAAAAGGTCGGTAAACCCGACACATCTTCGGCGTCTGAAACATCGCCTTCGCTAGCAAGCTAGCTCCCACAGGTGGAATGCGGTCATCCCGAGGGACCGGATTTATCCGGGAAGCCGTCGGTACAAACAATACATCTGCGGCGTCTGTGGGTTGCCCCCAAACATAGAATCTCCAACGGGGCGGGTGTTCGCGGCGATAGCGTGGTGTTAATGCTTTCGCGAAATCCTTTTTAAGCACACCGAACCATTCCAATTGGAACGAGATCCGTGGGAGCGAGGCTTGCCCGCGAAGGCGTCAAATCAGGCGATAGATGCGTCGGCTGGAATATCTTTTCGGCAATGAATTCCCTCCTACAGGAAATCTGCAATTCGTTGGAGCAAGACCTGCGCTGTTCAACGCCACGAAAACGCCAAACCTTCGCCGATGCCCTTGATCCCATACCGAATGTTTTTCAGGTTGTGGCGGTTTTGCAGTGCCGTGATGGCCGTCAGAGCCAGCGCCGAAAACAGGTAGCAGGGCATTGAGTGGAATTTTTTGTTGTACATGATGGCCGCGCGGTTTCGATAGTAATGAAACATGTGGCTGCGGTTCTGGGTGCTGGCGCTGTCGCCGTGGCGGGCGAAGCTGCCTGTCGCCACCTGACAGGTAAAACCCAGGCTGGCGGCGCGGCGTTGCCAGTCCACTTCTTCGGAGTACATGAAATAGCGTTCATCCATCAGGCCGACGCGCTGGATGACTTCGCGCTTGATCAGCAGCGAGGCGCCCATCAGGTAATCAGGTTTCGGCAGTTTGCCAAGGTGATGGCCCAGCTTGTCGCGGCCAAGGTTTTTGCCGACCAACCGGGCCTTGCCCAGCCACGGATAAAGCTGCCCGCCGCCGACACACTGGACGATTTCCGGATGATCGGCATAGACCAGAATCGACGCGCAAAACCCGCAATTGGCGTCGCTGCCCAGGGTCGACAGCAGCGCTTGCAATGAGTCTGCTTCAACGGTGATGTCGTTATTCAGCAGCCAGATATAGTCGTAGCCGGCGCGGTACAAGTAATCGATGCCTACGTTGTTGCCGCCGGCATAGCCGTAGTTGCCCGCATTCCTGATCAGGCAGGTGCGGTGTTTGTGTGGGTACTCGCGGATCTGCTCTTCTGTGCCGGTCCAGGTATCGCCATCGGTTCGCGTGCTGAAGTAGTCGGTCAGGCGCTGGTAATCCGGTGCTTCGGAATGGTTGTCGACCACCACGAGAGGAATCGCGCAGTAAGCGTCCACCGATCTCACGCATTTGATGGTCTGTTCAGCGCCGTTCCAGTTGAGGATCAGCGCGCATACGTTAGCCATGGCCATGTTCGGATGACTCCTGCGCAGACGAGAGATCGCGAGCCGGGCGGTTCTGGCGTTGATGCCAGCGCCGGGCCTCAAACAGAACGACGACGATCAGGCTCAGGTTGATTGCGGTGTTGGCCGCCGCGAAGGCCATCACCACCGCCAGGGCGTTCTTGAACAGCAGTGCCCCAGCGAAGACCGCCACGACCCGCAATGTGGTGCTGACAATCTCGAAGAACAGAAAGCGTTTTTGCAGGGCCAGCGCCGGAATCGCCACAGCGCAGGGGCCCGCGATGAAACCGGCGAACTCCGCCAGGGCCAGCCAGCGGGCATATTCGCCAGCGGCCGCCCACTGCGCGCCGAACACCAGCCCGAACAGCCAGGGTCCGGCCAGCGCCAGTGTGGCGAACGGCACGATTCCCACCAGCGCCATGCCGGCCACGCCGCGCACCAACAGCCTGGTAACCGGTTCATCGGTGTGAATCGCCTGGGTGATTCGTGGGTAATAAACGCTGCCGACTGCCTTGCCGATAAAGTTGCTTGGCATACTCAGCACTTGCAGGCACAGGGCGAAAAATCCCGCCGAGACGGCACCGAAGGACGCCGCCAGAACCAGCGTCGGCATGTGCACGGAAAGGGCATTGATCAGCACCTGCGGCGCGCGAAATAGCGGGAAATCCCGATATTGCGCAGCCAGTTTCGTCAGGCTGACGGAGGTTGGCGGGTTGGTCGGGGCGAGGTTGTTTGCGGTGGGCTTGAAGGTCATGCCCAGCAACAGCAATGCGCTGTGGATCACGTAATACAGCGCACTGGTCACCACCAATACCGGGGCCGAGGCCTGTACGAGTCCGGCGAGGCTGCGCGTCGCGTTATAGACCAGCGCATGCAAGGTTGCGCCGCGCGCGGTAAGGCTGAAGCGTTGAGTTCGGTATAACCATTGCTGGGTGATTTCCAGCACGGCGGCGCTGAACATCACGATGGGCAGCAGCATCAGGTAAGGCGTCAGCATGTCGATGCCCAACGCGCTGGCCATCGCTGGCCCCTGGAAATACAGGAGCAGTGCGGACACGCTCGCGATGCTCAGCGCCACCCACAGCGAAAGTATGATCAGGCCTCGGGCGTCGGCGTCGCTTTTGGGCAGGACAATCGCCATGGGCCAGGTCAGCGCACACGCCGGAATCAGGATAATGGTCAGGCTCTGGAACGTGCCGACCACGCCGAACGCTTCCGGCCCGTAGATGCGCATGATGACGGGAATCAGCGCCAGGTTGATCGCCTGCGCCCCGGCACTGCCGGACACCGCCGTAGCGATGTTGCGCAACAGGCGCGCGCGGGCCGCCTGCTGCCATCGCCCGCGCCAGCCGCTGCCTCGGCCTGGCAACACGGCACCGCCTGATTCCTGATCAGCCATGTCCGTCTCCATCTCAATAGATATTGCGCGAGAACAGCGTGAACGGCGTCTTGAGCAGGATTTTGATATCCAGCCAAAGCGACCAGTGATTGATGTAGTCCAGGTCCTTTTCCAGACGCTCTTGCATCTTTTCCAGGGTTTCGGTTTCGCCGCGAAAGCCGCTGACCTGCGCCAGGCCGGTGATACCCGGCTTGATGCGGTGGCGTGCGGTGTAAGCGAGGATTCGCGCGCCGTAATACTGGTTATGAGCAATCGCGTGGGGGCGCGGGCCGACCAGGGCCATTTCGCCCCGCAGCACATTGATCAACTGGGGCAGTTCGTCCAGCGAGGTGCGGCGCAGGAAGGCGCCGACCGGCGTGATCCGTGGATCGTCGCGGGTTGCCTGTTGCACGTGGCTGTCCTCATGCACATGCATCGAGCGAAATTTCCACACCTGGATGACTTCGCCGTTGCAGCCATGCCGGGGCTGGCGGAAAAACACCGGGCCGCGTGACGAGAGCTTCACCGCCAGGGCAATGGCCGACATCACCGGCAGCAGCACCAGCAAGGCGAGCAGCGCCAGGCTGCGGTCGAACATTTCCTTGCCCAGGGTGGCGGCGGGATGGGAGCTGCGCGGGGTTTCGTTGAGGTAAATCGCCGGGAACTGCTCGATCTGGGAAACCGATTGATTGAGCAGCAGCATGCTGCCGAAATCCGGCACCCAGACCACATCCACATTGAGGTCCAGCAGGCTCAGGTAGATGGTTTCAATCTGCGTGATCATGTTCAGTGCCAGGGCGATATACACCCGCCGCACGTGATCGCCGATAACCAGATCGCGCAGCTGCGCCAGTTCGCAGAGAACCGGAGGCTGGCCGCTTATCGAGGAAACGCCGGGTTCGGTCGCCACCAGGCCGAGCACCGGAACCCGCTGTCGCAGCTGTGCCGCCAGGGTGTAGGCCATGGGGCATGTGCCGATGATTACCGAGACTCGCTCCTTGCGCAGCCAGCGCGAGTGCAGGCTGACCAGATACCGCAAGGGCAGGTATGTCGCGCATTGCGCCAGATAACCCGCCATTGCGGCCTCGAACAGCAAGCCGTTATCCAGATCGCCAGCGTCGAGGCAAACCCGCGACAGCACTGACAGCGCGGTAACCAGCAGCAGCCAGCCGCCGAGCACACGCAGCAAACCCGTCAGGTAGCCGAAGCGCTTGTGATAGACATGCAGCGCGCTATAGATCGGCACCGAACCGAGCACGCCGACGATCATCAGCACCCGATAGGCGTAGGGAATCGCGCCGATGTCCTGATATATGATCGCGCAGGTCACGAGCGCGGTCAGGCCCATGGCGCAGACCCATTGCACCCAGAAAGTCAGGCCGCGTCGATTGACCGACGGATGTAGGCGTTGAGCAAGCATGGTGGATATCTCCCCGATGGGTGGCATCGCGCAGTCGCTCGCCCTCGGCATCGGCGAGTCAAACAACGCATGCAGCGGCCAGAATGTGCAGGCGATAACGTGCGCAGCCGCGTCGAGACGACAGCGGCCCATGACGCGCGATTACGCCTTACTGGGTAGTTTCACGAGGCAGATAACGGTAGTGCTGGCTGTATCCCTGGCGTCCTTTCAACGGGGTAATTTGATTGAGCACCACGCTGGTCAGCGGAGCGCCGTTTTGCAGAAGTTGGTCGATGCACTGATGAACCAGCGGCGCGGGTGTGCTGTCGGACTTGATCACGTAGATCGCCGCGTCGGCCATGGCACACAGCACCGCTGCATCGCTGACCGCATCACTGGCCGGCGAGTCGAGGATGATCCGGTCGTAATGCTGCCGAGCCCACTCGATGAAGCGTCCGAAGTTCGCTGAGGCCAGCAGTTCCAGCGGGTTGGGCGGCACCTCGCCCGCAGTGAGAATGTCCACCTGGCCGACGCGGTGGATGCACGCGTCTATTTTCGCCTGGCCGGTAATCAGGCTAGCGAGGCCGGGTTGCGCGGCGTTCATGCCAAGACTGCGCGCCAGATTGGGGCGGCGCAGGTCGGCCTCGATCAACAGCACCCGTTCCAGTTGGCCCAACGCAAACGCCAGATTGACCGCAATGGCGCTCTTGCCTTCGCCGGGCAGCGTCGAAGTGATGACCAACAGGCCGCGGCGTTTGTGGGTATCGCCGAGCATGATCGCGGTGCGCAAGGTGCGAATGGCTTCGGTAAAGCCTGCGTCGTCGTTGCGTTCGAACTGCCGGGAAATACTGCTGCGACTTTTCTTCTGCAGCAGTGGCACCAGGCCAAGTACTGGCAGGTTGAGTTTCCTGGCGATGTCGTCGCCGGATTTGAAGCCATTGTGCAGCGTGTCGCGCAGCAGGAAAAACACGCAGCCGAGCACCAGCGCCAGCAGCGCAGTTATTGACGCGATCAGGGATTTCTTCGGCGCGCTGGGTTCGCTGGGCACAATCGCGGGGTCGACGATGCGCGCATTGCTGACGCCGATATCAGCGGTCGCCGTGGTCTCGCGCAGACGCGTCACGAAGGTTTCGTACAAGGTGCGATTGCTGTCCACGTCCCGTTGCAGCTCGCGCAGTTTGAATTCCTTGCGGGAAATGTCCTGAATCTGCGCCCGGCTGGTATCCACCGATGAGCGCAAGGATTCTTCATTGGCGCGGGCCAGCTGGTAATTGCGCTCAAGGCCCGCCACGACCTGATCGACCTGACCGCGCAGACTCGCCTGAGCGGCCGCGAGGTCCGAGCGCGCGGCGATCATTTTCGGATGGCGATCCCCGTAGCGGCGCGACAGTTCGTCGACCTTGGCCCTGGCCTGCGCCTCGTTGGCCTGGAATTGCTGGATCACCGGATTGCCGATCACCGCTGGCACGCTGGACAGGTTGGCCAGGCTTTTCGAGCCGAGCATCGCCTTCACCTGCGCGTACTGGCTTTGCGCTTCGGCACGTTGGCGGCGCGCATCGATCATGCGGTCACTGGTTTTCGACAGCTCGTTGGCGCTGAGGGTGACCACGCCGTCCACGTCCACCAGGCCTTCGGCATCGCGATAGCGTTGCAGTTTGTTTTCCGACTCCTGCAGTTGCGTACGCAACTCGATCATCCGGCTGTTCATCCATTTCGATGCGTTCAATGACTCGTTCATTTGCGCATCGAGCCGGCTGTCGAGATAGCCGTGGGCCAGCGCGTTGGCCGCCAGCGCGGCGGTTTCCCGGTCGGCCAGGCTCACGCTGATATTGACCAGCTGACTCTTGCCCTGGGCGCCGACGCTGGTGCGTTCCATCAATTCCCGGACTGTGGCGTCGAACACTTCGGTCGGGGTCATGCTGTGACTGGCAAGCCAGCTGGCGGGAAACGCGCCCGGATAAAGCCTGGCAATTTCCCCGCGCGCTTCCCGGAGCAGATGCAGGCGCTGGCGCGGATCGAACTCGGGGTGTTCGGTCAGGTTCAACTGGCGGACCACGCGCTCGGCCACTGCGCGACTCTGGATCAGCGTGATCTGGGTTTGCAGGTAGTCGACGGCGGCGTTTGGCGAATCGTAAGTTGGCTGCTGGAATGTGATCAGCGTTACGCCCTTGGGCTCGATGACCAGCGATGCCGTGGCGCGATAGACCGGCGTGATGTTGTGCAGAATCAGCATGACGGCCAGGGTCGCGGCTGCCGCCAGTGCGGCGATGCGCCATTTGTGAGTCCAGAGGATCAGGCCGAGCTTGCGCGAGTCGATGAAGTCGCGGTCGTCGGCGATGGGGGCGTAGCGCTGCGGCAGCCCGAAGTTGCTTACAGGGCTGCTCACGTGGCGGCTTGAAGTCACCTCGTCCATGTCAGAAAAACCCCTGTTCGATGGTGATGGTGTCGCCGGGTTCGACCAGCGTGTTCAGGCTCGCCTTCTGGCTGCTGCGCCGCGTATCGGCACCGCGCACGATGTAGATACGCCGGTCCGAAGCGCGCTCGGTCAGGCCGCCAGCCAGGGCAATCGCCCGATCCAGCGTCAGGCCCGGTTCGAATGGGTAGCCGCCGGGCAACTTCACCTCGCCGCTGATGTAGAACGGTCGATAAGCCAGCACGCTGACCGAGACGCGGGGCGCGACCAGATAGCCGTCCTGGAGTTTGTTCGTGAGCAGGGCCTCGACTTCGGCCGGCGTCTTGCCTTTGGCGTTGACCTCGCCGATGAAGGGGTAGGAAAAGGTGCCCGCATCGTTAAGCCGCATTTCCGCGAAGCTGAGGTCCGTTTCACCAAACACATTGATGCGCAGAATGTCGCCTGAGTTGAGTTTGTACTGCGGCGCGGCGAATACCGGGCCGCTGACGATGAGCAAAAGCGCAATGCGGCAGAACTGACCTAAAGACATGGTATTCCCCTCCAGACCCTTTCCCTCCAGGCACATCGGTGCTCAAAGGCTCAAATCGAAGTTCAGCAGGTAGACATTGCGCGTGTAGCGCTCGTCGACGACGTTGGAGTCGTTATGCCAGCGCCGATAACCGAGGCTGACTTCGGCCCAGCGGTTGACGGCGTAGATCAGCGACGCGCCATAGGCGTCCAGCGTGTCGTCGCGGCTCAGGCCCAGGTATTCGCGTTCGGCGTGACGGTAGTCGAGCTTCGAGGAAATCCAGCCCGACCATTTGTGGGTCCAGCTCAAACGGGTGCTGGTGGTATGGACCGTGCTGGCGCCGTCGTCACCTTCATCGAAGGCCTTGCGCATGTTCAACTCGAAGGTGGAGTAGGTGCGTGGCTTCCAGGCCAGGCCGACTTCCCAGGTCGGGCTGCTGCGGTCGCTGACCGCGCCACTGTCGAAATCCTTGCGTTCATAGCCGACGCGCAAGCTGCCACTGGTTTTGGCCGTGACATCCCGGGTGAAGCCGATCAGTGCCGCGCTGCCGGTGCTGTTGCGCGGGCTGCCCGGCATTACGTAGTCGTAGTCACTGCGGCGCAATTCGAACAATCCTCGGGTGCGTCCACCAAGCCGGTGATACCAGGTGGCGACATACGCGCGGGTGTCGTGTTCTTCGTCTTCGTTGAGATTGCCGCTGTTGCGATAACGCAATTCCTCATATTCGGCCGAAACATCAATCTGGTTCATGCCGCTTTGTGTGCCGAAGCTGTAACCGAGCAGCGCGTTCTTCAGGGTGTACTTATCGTTTTCCAGCGGGTCGGCGGTATCGACTGTTTCCTCGGCGCGCTTATAACCCAGTTCCCATTTCAACCGGTTGCGCGAATCGACCTCCAGCACGCTTCTAAGTGCCACCTGCTGGTCCACATGGTTGGCGTCGGTGTGATCGTGAAAGGTCTCGCTGTCCACGGCGTATTCAAGTTGATAAGCACTTTTGCGAGTTTGCGCTTCCAGCAGGAAAGTGGGGCGCAGTGAAGTAATCCACGATGACAAGGTGCCGTTGTGGAGTGTGCGAAAGTTATCGTCATACCGTTCACCTACCTTCAGCGTCGGCGTGAACTCGAAACCACCAACTTCAATGCTCTGGGGTTTACCGGCCATGGCCGACATCGGAAAGGGCGAAAGGACAAGCAGGGCCAGCCAGTTTTGCCTTTTCATTTGCAGGATCCGTTTGCGCCGCACGAGCACGCCCTGCGCAAAGGCTATCGCCGGTTGCGCGGCAGTGTTCACCACGACGAGCTTGTCTGGGGGGAGAGTCTGGAGTTGCCGAATAACGGGTAGGCTACCGCACGAGCTTTACTTTGCCCGGATAGATCTAAGGCCTAAAACTTTTGGCAATAACAATAACTTCGCTTTTATTAAATATTCGGAATGCAAGACAAGCGCAACCGTTCAGAGTCGTGCAGTGACAAACGGTATGGGCGGGTTTTAATATTGAAACCGCGAATCAATTTGTGAGGTGTGGATAAATAAAATTAATGAGTTGTTTGGTTCTTTCCCGCGATGTAGACGATTTCTATATATAGAGATTTCACAGTGTTAATTGTTCGTAACCCGGAATATGCGTTGAGCGTGGCTTGCCGCGAAGAAAGATAACGCGGTGGAACTGAACCACCGCAATGTCTGAATTCGCGGGCAAGCCACGCTCCAACGGATTTAAAGACTCAACCGCATCGATAGATCCACGGCCTTCACATCCTTGGTCAGGGCGCCGATGGAGATGTAATCCACACCGGTTTCGGCGATGACCCGCAATGTCTGGTCGTTGATACCGCCGCTGGCTTCGAGTTTGGCGCGACCGGCATTGATCGTCACCGCTTCGCGCATATCGTCCAGGCTCAACTCATCGAGCATGACAATGTCCGCACCGGCATCCAGTGCCTGACGCAATTCGCTGAGGCTTTCCACTTCGATTTCCACCGGCTTGCCGGGCGCAATCTTGTGCGCGGCGCTGATGGCCTCGGCAATACCGCCGCTGGCGGCGATGTGGTTTTCCTTGATCAGGAACGCATCGAACAAACCAATGCGATGGTTATGACAGCCGCCGCACGTAACCGCGTACTTCTGCGCCAGGCGCAGGCCGGGTAGCGTTTTGCGGGTATCCAGCAGCTGGACTTGAGTGTCAGCGACCATATCGGCGTAATGCTGCGCCTTGGTGGCCACGCCCGACAGCATTTGCAGGAAGTTCAGCGCGCTGCGTTCGCCCGTCAGCAATGAGCGCGCCGGACCTTCCAGATGAAACAGTACCTGGTCCGGTTTGACCCGATCACCGTCGACCACCTGCCAATGCACCGCAACACGCGGGTCCAGTTGGCGGAACACGGCATCGACCCACGCCGTACCGGCGATGACCGCCGCATCCCGGGAGATCACCGTGGCCTTCGCCAGACGCTCCGCCGGAATCAGCTGAGCGGTGATGTCGCCACTGCCGACGTCTTCCAGCAGCGCCCGGCGCACATTGGCCTCGATTTCGGTGGTCAGGGCGGCGAGTTGTAAATTCGGCATATCGGACTCCACTAACAAAGTGGCGCGAGTATAAGGCAGGTTTTCCCTGCGACCCACCTATCGAACGGCCCCGCTCAACGGCCCAGAGGTGCTGTTGGTCGGTTTTTTTATAACCTTTGCGATGGAATGGCTTTTCTGCGGTCTATGGCTGTACCGGTCAATCTATCAATTGTTCAAAACGGTAAACCAGTGCTGGCGCCGTGGACATGATTTGAAAGATAATCCGACTTGTATTTGACGTCATGACTTTGACGTTTCTTTAGCGCATACGTAATGCCCCGCAAAAACGGTGCTTTGAGCCCGGATTGTGAAGAGATCGCGGCTGTTTCCTGGTAGGGGGCTTGATGCAAAACGACGAGAAAGTTGTGCCGTTGAACAAAGCGACCCCTGAACTGGCCGCGAATTCGCCGCTTGCCCGTTTGCCGGTCGTGCTCCTGCAGGTCCGGGACAAGGCTGCGCAGCAGCTCAAGGAAGCCTTGCAGGCGCTGTTCGATAACGCCGACGACACGCTTTTCGAAATGGCGGATCGGGCGCAGAACAACACCGAGCAGAACACCTTCTTTGAAGCCATGCGCGACCTGCGTCTCAAGCGCAAAAGCATCGAGCGGGCCTTTCTCGACAAATTCTACGAAGCGTTCCTGCGCCTTGGTCAGTATCAGATCACCGAGCCGGTGCTCCCGGGGGCCATGACCTTTGACAAGCTGGCCCTGGTGCACAACGACGACCTGGAAAAAACCGTCGCCGTAGATGCCATGGTGGCCAAGGTCCTGAGTCGCGATGGCGTTGCCCTTGGGCAGCTGACGACGCGTCTGAACCAGCTGATAACCCAGCCGTTGAGCGATAACTCGAACCCGATGGGCCCGGCAATGCTCTGCGATTTCTTCCTGCAGGCCGGTCGCAGCCTGGGCGTCGAGATCAAGGTCAAGCTGATCATTCTCAAGCTCTTCGAAAAATACGTACTGGCCGATGCCGATCATTTATATGCCGAAGCCAATCAGCTGTTGATTGCCACTGGCGTGCTGCCCGAACTCAAGGCCTTGCCGGCTCGTCGCGCGTCAGATCGCGTAACCCGCCAGGCTCGCGCCAGCGATCTGGCCGATCCTGATCTGGCCCAGGCTGCCGACAAGCTCGACAAAGGCGTGCAGGAAGTTTTTTCTGCCTTGCAGGAATTGCTGTTGCAGGTGCGCGGCAATCTTGCGCCGCGTCACGAGCCCAATGCCGAAGCCCGTCCGATTTCCAGTCAGGATCTGCTGCGCCTGCTGTCGCACCTGCAGCAATACGTGCCGTCGCCGGACGCCCATGACGATTTCGATCTGCGCAATCAGCTTGAGCAATTGCTGACCCGCGTCAGCGTGAAAAGCGGCAAGTTTCGGGTAGTGGGCGGCGGTGACGAAGACGTGATCAATCTGATCGCCATGCTCTTCGAATTCATCCTCGATGACCGCAACCTGCCGTCGTCGTTGCGTGCGTTGATCGGACGTCTGCAAATTCCGATGCTCAAAGTCGCGGTCATCGACAAAAGCTTTTTCAGTCGCGGCAGCCATCCTGCGCGTCGGCTGCTCAATGAAATCGCCTCCGCAGCCCTTGGCTGGGGCGGACGGGACGACTACCAGCGCGACTCGCTGTATGTGCGCGTCGAACAAATCGTGCAGCGTTTGCTCAACGATTTTGTCGACGACCCGGCGATTTTCTCCGAGCTGTTGGTGGATTTCCTGGCGTTTACCAGCGATGAACGACGCCGCAGTGAACTGCTCGAACAACGTACCCGTGACGCCGAGGAAGGTCGCGCTCGTGCCGAACTGGCGCGTCAGCGTGTGCAGCAGGAACTCAACCACCGTTTGATGGGCAAGACTCTGCCGGAAGTAGTGGTGCGCCTGCTGCAGGAAGCCTGGAGCAAAGTGCTGCTGCTGATGTGTCTCAAGCACGGCGACGAGTCTGCCGAATGGGCAGCGGGTCTGACGGCCATGGACGATCTGATCTGGAGCGTCGAGCTGCACGAAGAAGCCGAAGCCCGTCAGCGCTTGCTGGATCTGGTGCCGGGTTTGCTCAAGGCGCTACGTGAAGGCCTGGCCAGCGCGGCGTTCGATCCTTTCGCCACCAGCGAATTCTTCAGCCAGCTCGAAGTGCTGCATGTGCAGGCGTTTCAGCATTTCTCGAAAATGCAGGACGAGGCCGTCGAAGGCGGTCTTCCGGACGCAGAAGGCGAGGGCATGCCCGGCCCGTCGATGATCGAAGTGGTTGAGGAAATCGTGCTGATCGCGCCCGGCGAGCAATTTCTCAATGAGCCTGCTCTGCGCCTTCCGGACGATGACGCAGGCCTGCTGCAAGTCGACAAGTTGCGGCTGGGTTGCTGGGTCGAGATTCAGGAAGATGAAGAGCACCGCTTGCGCTGCAAACTGGCGGCAATCGTCGAGCCGAGCGGTCGCTATGTGTTCGTCAACCGCACGGGCATGAAAGTCCTGGAAAAAACCCGCATGGGTCTGGCCGTGGAATTCCGCCGTGGCGCCATTCGCATGCTGGACGACGCGCTGCTGTTCGACCGCGCCCTGGAATCGGTGATCGGCAACCTGCGCAAGCTCAAGGGCGTTTGACCGACGTCGCCTGACAACCGTAGGACCGGCTTTAGCCGGGAGCACGCCCTTCCGGCTAAAGCCGGTCCTACAGGCTGCGCTAGCGCGGCCAATTTACTCCCCCACACCCCCCACAGCGGGCATACTTGCGGCTATCGATTTGTCCGTTCAAGGAACACTCATGCATCTGGACCCCGCAAGCGGTTGGTGCCAAGGCGTGCAGCACTGCCCATCGCCCAATTTCAACGCGCGCCCGGCGAATGAAATCTCGTTATTGGTGATCCACAACATCAGCCTGCCCCCAGCCCGGTTCAAGACCGGCAAGGTGCAGGCTTTTTTTCAGAATCAGCTGGACGTAAACGAGCATCCTTATTTCGCGGGCATTGCCGATTTACGCGTATCGGCGCATTTTCTGATTGAACGTGATGGCGACGTCTTTCAGTTCGTATCCTGTCTGGAACGGGCCTGGCACGCGGGTGTGTCGAGCTTTCAGGGACGGGACACCTGCAACGATTTCTCCATCGGCATCGAGCTTGAGGGCACCGATGATCAACCGTTCACAGACGCGCAGTACGCTGCACTGATTGAATTGACCCGCCAGTTGCAGGCCGCATTCCCGGCCATCACCGGCGAGCGAATCTGCGGGCACAGCGACATTGCACCCGGCCGCAAGACGGATCCGGGGCCTTTTTTTGACTGGTCGCGCTTGCAGTCGGCCCTGCTGGACGAAGTGAGGAGTAAATAATGAGTTTCCTGGTGTTGCTGCTGGCTGTCTGGATAGAAAAGTTTTCCGCCCTGCGTCAGCGCGTGCAGCGTGACTGGCCTTGGTTGAGCGAGCTGTCCCGGCTTGAAACGAACCCGCGTTTCGCCGCGCGGCCCTGGCTGATCCTCAGCGTGCTGGTGTTACTGCCGGTTGTGCTGCTGGCGTTGATGTTGGTAGTGCTCGGTTCGGTGTTCAATGGCTGGCTGGCGTTTCCGGTGCATCTATTGGTGCTGATTTACAGCCTGGGTCGTGGCGATCTGATTGCTGCGCTCGGGCCGTTTCGCGATGCCTGTCGGCGCGGTGACGCAGAGGCCGCCGTGCTGGTGGCCGAGCGTGACATGCAGGTCGAGGCCGACAACAGCGAACAGCTGCTCGAAGGTGTTCAGGGTTATCTGTTGTGGCAGGCCTATCAAAGCTTCTTCGCGGTGATTTTCTGGTATTTCCTGCTCGGTCCGGTGGCTGCACTGGCCTATCGCCTATTGGCCCTGGCCGCTGAAAACGGCAAGACTCCGGCCTTGCGCGACGCTGCCGGGCAACTGCGGCATGCCTTCGACTGGGTGCCGGTGCGCCTGTTGGCGGCCAGCTTCGCTCTGGTCGGCAACTTCGTCGCCGTCAGCCGGGTGATGCTGCACGAGCTGCTCAACTGGAACATCAGCGCCGCTCAGCTGATCGCGAAAGTCGGCTGCGTCGCCAGCGAAGTCCCCGCCCCGGCGATGGGCGCCGAAGGCGTTACCAGCCTGGATGTGCTCTGGGAACTGCTGATCCGCGCGGCGATTGTCTGGTATGCGGGTTTTGCGTTGTGGACGTTGTTTGTCTGAGGGTTTGCTTGAAGTCCCGTGGGAGCAAGCTTGCTTGCGAAGGCGCTGTGACAGCCGCTGAAAATGTGTCGGATGAACTTGCCTATTCGCGAGCAAGCTCGCTCCCACAGGTGGGAATACGGTCGTCCAGTGGGACCGGATTTATCCGGGAAGATGTCGGTGCAGACAACACACGGTTACCCCCAACCAAACAACTCCCGTGCATTGCGCGTGCTGGCTTCGGCCAGTTGCTCGGCGGAAGTATTCATCAGCTCGGCCAATGCCGCACAAATCTGCGGCAGGTGTTCCGGGCTATTGCGTTGGCCGGGAAACATCGCCGGTGCCATGTCGGGTGAGTCGGTTTCCAGCACCACGCTGTCCAGTGGCAGTTCGGCGATCACCCGATGCATGCGCAAGGCTTGCGGCCAGGTCGCGGCCCCGCCCAGGCCGAGCTTGAAACCCAGCTTGATGTACTCCCGCGCTTCTTCGCGACTGCCGGCAAAGGCGTGAATGATCCCGCAGCGCTTGAGCTTGAAGCGCTTCAAACTCGCGATCACGTCAGCATGGCTGCGCCGCACATGAATCAGCGCGGGCAGATTGAAGTCCACGGCGAGTTGCAGTTGGGCGTCGAACAATTGCTGCTGAACCTGACGATCCAGCGTCTCTATGTAGTAATCCAGGCCGATTTCACCCACGGCGCACAATTGCGGATGCCCTTGCAGCCGAGACAGCCAGTCACCCAGTTCAAGCAGATGTTCGGGGCGATGCTCGTCGATGTATACCGGGTGCAGGCCAAACGCCGCGTGCAGGGCCGGATCGCTCAGGGTCAGCTCCCAGACTCGTTGCCAGTTACGCTGATAAACCCCCAGCACCACCAAACGCTCGACATCCAATCTCTGGCAGTTGGCGAGGATGGTCGCGCGATCCGCTTCGAAGTCCGGAAAATCCAGATGCGTGTGGGTATCGATCAGCGTCAACGATCAGCCCTCGTGAATACGTTGCTTGAAGGTACGCACAATGGCGTGAACCCCCGGTTCGTATTGATCCTTTTCAATCGCGGCCAAGGCCAGTTCCAGCGCCATGCTGGCGATGACCTGATGCTGTTGCGCCATGGCGTTGACCGGCAACGGCAGGAAATCCAGCAGTTGCGTGTCACCGAATGTCCCCAGATGAAACTGCTCTGGATTCACGGCGTGGCTCTGCAAGACGTCGAATATCCCCTGCAACAAGACGTAGGACGTGGTGATCAGCGCGTCCGGGAAATGTCCCAGGCGTTCCAGCACCTCATTCATCAAGCGCTGGCCGCATTGGCGACTGAACGCTTCGCCGTGCTCGATCATGACCTTTCCGGCAAACCCGTTCAGGGCGTGTTCGAAACCGTCGGCGCGGGCGCGGCTGATGATCAGCTCCGGGCGCGCGCCGATCAGGGCGATATGGGCGGGATGTGTCGCGAGCAGGCTGTGGGTCAGGCGCAGGCTGGCGTCATGGTCGTCGCTGACCACCGAACAGAAGTGCGCCGCATCCATTTCCCGGTCGATGGCAATGATCGGCAAGCCTTTGCTTTGCAGCTCGCGGTAACTGTCATCGCTGGCGGGCAGGCAACTGGCGACGAACAGCGCGTCGCAGCGCCGCGCACGAAACAATTGCAACAATTGCAGCTCGCTGATGGGATCGTCGTCGGAACTGGCGATCAGCAACTGGTAGCCCTGTGCCCTTGCGCCTTGCTCGAGCAGCTTGGCGATGCGCGCAAAACTGGGGTTTTCCAGGTCCGGCAGGATAAAGCCCAAGGTGCGCGTGTGGCGGCTGCGCAGCCCGGCGGCTTGCGGGTTGGGTCGGAAACCATGCTCCTCGACCACGGCGCGGACCCGCTCGACGGTGGCGTTGCTGATGCGCTGCTGTTCGGCCTTGCCGTTGATCACGTAACTGGCGGTGGTCACGGAACACCCGGCCAGACGCGCAATATCACTGAGTTTCAACGCTGGAATTCCTTTTGTTATTGAGCGCTTGAAAACGGCGTCCTGGGATTTTCGCCCATTGCGGCCGATCTTGACAGCAGACCGTTGGCAATACCAAACGCTCAGATTTATTTGCCTTCGGCGCGTAGCATCGGACCGAGTGGGCTTCAACCGGCGCGGATAATCAAGTAACGTGCCGGGCAATGTAGATTAAACGATTCAGCAAATTTTTTTGAATTGCTGTCGTTACGCTGAAAACGCTGTCAGATGGTTATCGTTTTCATCACCTAAGCTGTCGATCAACCTTTACTGATCGTTCTTAAAACAAGAATCCAGGCGCTTTACCGCGCTGCACAGGAGTTAGGCATGCTCGAGCTTACCGTAGAGCAAATTTCCATGGCCCAGACGGCTGTGGATAAGTCCGCCGCATTGCAATTGCTTGCTGATCTGCTGGTCGCCGATGGTCTGGTTGCCGACGGCTATCTGACCGGTTTGCAGAACCGCGAACTGCAAGGCTCGACCTTTCTCGGTCAGGGCATCGCGATTCCCCACGGCACGCCCGAAACCCGCGATCAGGTATTCGCCACTGGCGTGCGCCTGATGCAGTTCCCCGAAGGGGTGGATTGGGGTGACGGACACATTGTGTACCTGGCCATTGGTATCGCCGCCAAGTCCGACGAACATCTGCGTTTATTGCAATTGCTGACCCGTGCGCTGGGCGAAACCGACCTGGGCGAAGCCCTGCGTCAGGCGCAAACCCCCGAAGCGCTGCTGCAACTGCTGCAAGGCGCGCCGCAAGAGCTGGCGCTGGATGCGCAGATGATCAGCCTGGGCGTTTCGGCGGACGATTTCGAAGAGTTGGTCTGGCGCGGCGCCCGGCTGTTGCGCAAGGCCGACTGTGTCAGCAATGGTTTTGCTGCCGTCCTGCAGCAAGTCGAAGCGCTGCCTCTGGGTGATGGCTTGTGGTGGCTGCACAGCGAGCAAACCGTCAAGCGGCCGGGGCTGGCTTTTGTCACGCCAGACAAGCCAATCCGCTATCTGGGCCAACCGCTGAACGGTCTGTTCTGTCTGGCCAGCCTCGGTGAAGCTCATCAGGCCTTGCTCGAACGCCTGTGCTCGCTGCTGATTGAAGGTCGCGGCCATGAATTGGGCCAGGCCACCAGCAGTCGCGCGGTGCTTGAAGCGCTGGGCGGCGAGTTGCCAGCCGAATGGCCAACCCAGCGCGTGCCGCTGGCCAATGCTCATGGTTTGCACGCGCGTCCGGCGAAGATCCTTGCGCAGTTGGCGAAAAATTTCGACGGCGAAATTCGCGTCCGCGTGGTTGATACCGGCGAAAGCGCGGTGTCGGTGAAGAGCTTGAGCAAGCTGCTCAGCCTTGGCGCGCGCCGTGGTCAGGTGCTGGAGTTCATCGCCGAGCCGAGCATCGCCGCTGACGTTCTGCCCGCGTTGCTGGCCGCCGTGCTGGAAGGGCTCGGCGAGGAAGTCGAGCCGCTGCCATCGGCATCGTCCCCTGCGCCAGCTTCTCTTGAAGCAGTGATCAGCAAAGCAGTCGTCGCACCGCTGGACGGTAGCCAGTTGCAGGCCGTGCCCGCATCGCCGGGCATTGCCATCGGTCCGGCGCATATCCAGGTGTTGCAGGAATTTGATTACCCGCTGCTGGGCGAGTCGGTTGCCATCGAACAGCAGCGCTTGCAGAGCGCGCTGGCCGAAGTGCGTCAGGACATCGAAGGCCTGATCCAGCGCAGCAAGGCCAAGGCCATTCGCGAGATTTTCATTACCCACCAGGAAATGCTCGACGATCCTGAGTTGAGCAACGAAGTCGCCTTGCGCCTGAAACAGGGTGAAAGCGCGGCAGCGGCCTGGGCCAGTGTGATCGATAGCGCCGCGCGGCAGCAGGAGCAGTTGCACGATGCGTTGCTGGCCGAGCGGGCGGCGGATCTGCGTGATGTGGGTCGTCGGGTGCTGGCGCAGATTTGCGGCATTGAAACCCTGGTCGCGCCGGACGAACCCTACATTCTGGTGATGGATGAAGTCGGGCCATCCGATGTTGCGCGCCTGGACCCGGTGCAAGTTGCGGGGATTCTCACCGCGCGCGGCGGTGCCACGGCGCACAGCGCAATCGTCGCCCGTGCCTTGGGCATTCCGGCGCTGGTTGGTGCCGGTGATTCCGTGCTGCTGATCAAGCCGGGCACGGTGCTGCTGCTCGACGGCCAGAAAGGTCGCCTGAGCGTCGCGCCGGATGCCGCCACCCTGCAACGCGCCGCCCAGGATCGCGATACTCGCGAGCAACGTCTGCAAGCCGCTGCCGAAAAGCGCATGGACCCGGCGGTGACCCGCGACGGTCATGCGGTTGAAGTCTTCGCCAACATCGGCGACAGCGCCGGTACTCCAGCCGCTGTCGCTCAAGGCGCGGAAGGCATCGGCCTGCTGCGTACCGAATTGTTGTTCATGGCCCATTCCCAGGCGCCGGATGAAGCAACCCAGGAAGCCGAATATCGCCGTGTGCTCGACGATCTGCAAGGTCGGCCGCTGGTGGTGCGCACGCTGGACGTTGGCGGTGACAAGCCGCTGCCGTACTGGCCCATCGACAAGGAAGAAAACCCGTTCCTCGGCGTGCGCGGCATTCGCTTGACCCTGCAACGTCCGGACGTCATGGAAAGCCAATTGCGCGCCTTGCTGCGCGCCGCTGACAACCGCCCGCTGCGCATCATGTTTCCCATGATCGGCACCGTTGAAGAATGGCGTCAGGCGCGGGATATGACCCTGCGCCTGCTGGAAGAAATTCCGGTTGCTGACTTGCAGATCGGCATCATGATCGAAGTGCCGTCGGCGGCCTTGCTGGCTCCGGTTCTGGCCAAAGAGGTGGATTTCTTCAGCGTCGGCACCAACGACCTGACGCAATACACCATGGCCATCGACCGTGGTCACCCAACGCTGTCGGCTCAGGCTGACGGCCTGCACCCGGCCGTGCTGCAACTGATCGACATCACCGTGCGCGCGGCCCATGCCCATGGCAAATGGGTCGGCATCTGCGGCGAGCTGGCGGCTGACCCGTTGGCGGTTCCGGTGCTGGTGGGGCTCGGGGTCGACGAGTTGAGCGTTTCGGCGCGCAGCATTGGCGAAGTTAAAGCCGGTGTGCGTGAACTGACCCTGAGTGCCGCGCAACAACTGGCGCAAACCGCGCTGACCTTAGGCAGCGCCAGCGAAGTTCGCGCGCTCGTGGAGGCTTTGTAATGGCGAAAATTCTTACCTTGACCATGAACCCGGCACTGGACCTGACCGTGCAGCTCGGTCCTTTGCAGCTGGGGCAGGTCAATCGTAGTGAAGCCATGCTCACCCACGCGGCGGGCAAGGGCTTGAACGTGGCGCAGGTGCTGGCCGATCTGGGCCATCAACTGACCGTCGCCGGATTTCTTGGCATTGATAATCAGCAACCCTTCGAAGCGCTGTTTGCCCGTCGTGGTTTTGTCGATGAATTTGTCCGGGTGCCCGGCGAAACCCGCAGCAATATCAAGCTGGCCGAGCACAGCGGGCGCATCACCGACTTGAACGGCCCAGGCCCGATGGTCAGCGAAGAGGCGCAGCAAGCGTTGTATGCGCGAGTCGAGCAGATCGCTTCCGGTTTCGACGCGGTAGTGGTCGCGGGCAGCCTGCCGCGCGGTGTCAGCCCGGAATGGTTGCACAAGCTGCTGGTGCGTCTGAAGGATCTGGGCCTGAAAATCGCCTTGGACAGCAGCGGCCTGGCGTTGCGCGCCGGGCTTGCGGCTGGCCCGTGGTTGATCAAGCCCAACACTGAAGAACTGGCCGACGCGCTGGATGCGCCGATCATCTCCATTGCGGCTCAGGCCGAAGCCGCTGCCGGCCTGCGCGCCAAGGGCATCGAGCATGTGGTGATTTCCCAGGGATCGGAAGGTGTGCATTGGTTCAGCTCCAGTACCGCGCTGCAATCCTTGCCACCGAAAGTCACTGTGGCCAGCACTGTCGGCGCGGGTGATTCGCTGTTGGCGGGCATGGTTCACGGCCTGCTCAGTGGCCACTCGCCGCAACAAACCTTGCGCACCGCCACCGCGATTGCGGCCATGGCCGTGACCCAGATCGGCTTTGGCATCAACGATGCGGCGCAACTCAAACGGCTTGAAAGCGGCGTCAACGTGCGCACTCTGGCAGAACAATAAGAGAGGATTTGTGATGAAGTTAGCCATTGTGACGGCCTGCCCGAACGGCAAGGTCAGCAGCGTCCTCAGCGCCCGTTTGCTGGATGCCGCCGCGCAGCGCCAGGGTTGGAGCACCAGCGTCGAGGTCCATGACCCACGCCACCCCGACCGACAATTGACCGCCGAGCAAATCGAAACGGCCGACTGGGTGCTGGTGGTCAATACCGGCGCCATCGACCTCAGCCGCTTCGTCGGCAAGCGTGTGTTTCAGGACACTCCAGCCCACGCGTTGCAGGATGTCGACGGCTTTCTGCATCGCGCGTCCGAGCAGGCTGCGGTTCATGTTGCTGCCGACGTCAATTCGCCCGCCGCTGCGCCATTGTCCAGCAGCGTGCCGCGCATCGTTGCGGTAACCGCCTGTCCAACCGGCGTCGCGCATACGTTCATGGCTGCCGAAGCCATTCAACAAGCAGCCAAGCGGCTGGGTTATGAACTGCAGGTCGAAACCCAGGGCTCGGTGGGCGCGCGCAATCCGCTTGGCGATCAGGTGATCGCCGATGCCGACGTGGTATTGCTGGCCGCCGATATCGAGGTCAATACCGAGCGTTTTGCCGGCAAGCGGATTTATCGCTGCGGCACCGGCATCGCCCTCAAGCAAGCCGAAGCGACCCTGAAAAAGGCGTTGGCCGAAGGTCAGGTGGAATCCGCCGTCGGCTCTGCCAAGGCCCCGGCCAAGCAGGAAAAAACCGGCGTCTACAAGCATTTGCTGACCGGTGTTTCGTACATGCTGCCGATGGTGGTCGCCGGTGGTCTGTTGATTGCCCTGTCGTTCGTGTTCGGTATTACCGCGTTCAAGGAACCAGGCACCCTCGCGGCGGCCTTGATGCAGATTGGCGGCGACGCGGCGTTCAAGTTGATGGTGCCGTTGCTGGCCGGATACATCGCTTACTCCATCGCCGACCGTCCAGGCCTCGCGCCGGGGATGATCGGCGGGTTGCTGGCGAGCACGCTGGGCGCGGGTTTCATCGGTGGTATCGCGGCCGGTTTCATCGCTGGTTACAGCGCCTGGGCAGTCAATCGTTATGCGCGTTTGCCAGCCAGCGTCGAAGCGCTCAAGCCGATTCTGATCATTCCGTTGCTGTCGAGTCTGTTCACCGGGCTGGTGATGATTTATGTGGTCGGCAAACCAGTGGCGGGGCTGCTGGAAAGCCTCACGCAGTTCCTCGACAGCATGGGCACCACCAATGCGATTCTGCTCGGCGTGGTGCTCGGCGCCATGATGTGCGTCGATCTGGGCGGGCCGATCAATAAGGCGTCCTACGCGTTTTCGGTCGGCCTGCTGGCATCGCAAAGCTACGCGCCGATGGCTGCGGCCATGGCGGCGGGCATGGTGCCGCCGATTGGCATGGGCATCGCCAGCTTCATCGCGCGGCGCAAGTTTGCCCAAAGTGAACGCGAGGCGGGCAAGGCGGCGTTTGTCCTGGGCTTGTGTTTCATCTCCGAAGGCGCGATTCCTTTTGCCGCCAAAGATCCATTGCGGGTGATTCCGGCGAGCATCGCCGGTGGTGCGTTGACCGGCGCGCTGTCGATGTATTTCGGCTGCAAACTGATGGCGCCCCACGGTGGTTTGTTCGTGATGCTGATCCCCAATGCGATCAACCACGCGTTGCTGTATCTGCTGGCGATTGTGGCCGGCAGTCTGCTGACCGGCGTGGCGTATGCGCTGCTCAAGCGGCCGGAAGTGGTGGAGATGGAGGTTGTGCCGGCTAGCGCGTGAGCGGGGAATGCAATGCCAGGCCATACACAACCGGTAGGAGGGGACTTGTCCCCGAAGAGGCCGGTACAGCGCTGAAGATCTTCCTCAGCAAACCCGCCGCCTTCCCGGACAAGTCCGGTCCTACCGAGCCCGGCACAACCGGTAGCAGGGGACTTGTCCCCGAAGAGGCTGGATCATCGCTGTCACATTCAGCCAACATTGCCCTGCTAGCTTTCCCCTTTTGGCTAAATCACCCAAGGGGCCCGCCATGACTCAGTTCGATCTCACCCGTCGTCGCATCATCCAGGTCGCAGGCGCCGGTTTGCTGCTGCCGGGCCTGGCCCCGGCGGTCATCGCTGCGGTTCAGGATCGTCCGAAAATCACCGATGGCGTGCAGTCCGGCGACTTGCTGGGCGACCGCGCCGTGGTCTGGAGCCGCAGCGACCGGCCTGCGCGGATGGTGGTCGAGTGGGACACGCGCAGCATGTTCACCAATCCCCGCCGGGTGGTTTCCGCCCTGGCGGATCAGCGCACCGACTTCACGGCGCGCGTCGAACTCAGCGAATTGCCCAGCGATCAGGCGATTTTCTACCGCGTGCAATTCGAAGACGCCCAGTCCGGCGTCACCAGCGAACCCTGGTTCGGCCATTTGCGCAGCGCGCCACAACAGCGCCGGGATTTGCGCTTCGTCTGGAGTGGCGACACGGTCGGGCAAGGCTTCGGCATCAATCCGGACATCGGCGGCATGCGTATCTACGAAGCCATGCGTCTGCGTTTGCCGGACTTCTTCATTCACAGCGGCGACACCATCTATGCCGATGGCCCGGTTCCTGCGCAGGTCGTCACGGAAGGCGGGCGCATCTGGCGCAACATCACCACCGAAGCGAAAAGCAAAGTCGCGGAAACCCTCGATGAATATCGCGGCGCTTACCGCTACAACCTGCTGGACGACAACCTGCGGCGCTTCAATGCCGAGGTGCCGCAAATCTGGCAATGGGACGATCACGAAGTCACCAACAACTGGTCGCCGAGCAAGCAACTGGATGATCGCTACAAGGAAAAGGATATTCGGCTGCTGGCCACTCGTGGGCGACAGGCGTTTCTTGAGTACGCGCCGATGCGCTTGCAGCAGGCCGACAACGGCGGGCGCATCTATCGCAAGCTCAGCTATGGCCCGCTGCTGGATGTGTTCGTGCTGGATATGCGCAGTTATCGCGGCGGCAACGATGCCAACCTCGACGAGAAACCGGGGCCGGACACCGCGTTCCTCGGGCGCCAGCAACTGGATTGGCTCAAGGCCGAACTCAAGGCTTCCAGCGCGCAATGGAAGGTGATTGCCGCCGATATGCCGATCGGCCTTGGCGTGCCGGATGGCGAGGTGAGTCCGGGCGTCGGGCGCTGGGAAGCCATCGCCAACGGCAACGACGGCCCGGCAGCCGGCCGCGAACTGGAAGTCGCCGAGCTGCTGGGTTTTCTGCGCGCGCAAAAGGTCCGCGATTGCGTGTGGCTGACCGCCGATGTGCATTACTGCGCGGCGCACCACTATCAACCGGATCGAGCGGTGTTCCAGGATTTCGACCCGTTCTGGGAATTCGTCGCCGGGCCGTTGAACGCCGGCAGCTTCGGGCCCAATCCGCTGGACAAGACCTTCGGCCCCGAGCTGGTGTTCCAGAAAGCCCCGCCGGCGCAAAACACCTCGCCCTTCGCCGGATTTCAGTTCTTCGGCGAAGTGAACATCGACGGCCAGAGCGCCGAGCTGACCGTGACGTTGCGCGATCTGGACGGGGTTTCGGTGTTCGAGAAGAAGCTGGTGCCCGCCGCCGAAGTGGCCTGAACTGTGGGAGCGAGCTTGCTCGCGAAGCGCCTGGTCCATCCAACGCTTCTTTGTGAAGTGGTAGATAGTCTTCGCAAGCAAGCTTGCTCCCACAAGTATTTGGAGCCCGTCATGGGCAATTCCCTGTAACACTCGCGTCATCGGTGGCTTATCATTAGCTACCTAACGACGGGACAGGGTTCTGGGCATGCTTTCCATTTTTCTCGAAACCCTGAACATCACCGCGCCGGTGTTCGCCATGTTGTTTCTGGGCGTGATCCTCAAGCGCATCGGCTGGATTGATGACGGCTTCATCATGACGGCGTCGAGCCTGGTGTTTAACGTCACCATGCCGGCCTTGCTGTTCCTGGGGATTATCCACGCGGATCTGCATGCGGCCTTGCAGCCATCGCTGCTGATATTTTTTAGCGCCGCTACGCTGTTCGGCTTCGCATTTGCCTGGGGCTGGGCGATCTGGCGGGTGCCGCTGGTAGAACGCGGCATCTTCGTGCAAGGCGCGTTTCGCGGCAACAACGGCGTCATCGGCCTCGCGCTGGCGGCCAGCATGTACGGCGATTACGGCATTTCGCTGGGGGCAATCCTCGCCGCGCTGGTGATTCTGTTCTACAACGCGCTGTCGACCATCGTGCTCGCGGTGTACAGCCCGGTGATCAAGTCCGATCCCTGGAGCGTCTTCAAAAGCGTGCTCTGTAACCCGCTGATCATCAGCGTGCTGGCGGCGGCGCCGTTCGCTTACTTCAAGATCGGCTTGCCGCACTGGTTCGAGACATCGGGTAATTACCTGGCGCAGATGACCTTGCCGCTGGCGCTGATCTGCATCGGCGGCACGCTGTCGCTGACGTCGCTACGCAAAAGTGGCAGCTTGGCGATCAGCGCCAGCATGATGAAAATGGTCACGCTGCCGGTGATCTGCACGCTGGCGGCGTGGCTGTGCGGTTTTCGCGGCGCGGAGCTGGGGATTCTGTTTCTGTACTTCGGCAGCCCCACCGCTGCGGCCAGTTACGTCATGGCCCGTGCTGCCAATGGCAATCATGAGCTGGCGGCAGCGATCATTGTTATCACCACCCTGGCAGCGGCGGTGACGACCAATATCGGCATCTTTATTTTGCAGTGGGGCGGCTGGATCTAGCGTCTAGTGTGCTGTCTCAAAAATAAAGCTCCTCATGCCTGTGAGGCCATTGCCTCACGGGCTCGCTGTATCTTGTTCAAAATATCTTCCCCCTTGGCGTTCCAGACATAGCGAGTCGGCTGCGCATTTCGCAGTGCTAGGAACGTGGTGATCGAGCTTTCCAGTTCGCGAACCGAGCTGAAACTGCCGTCACGCAGGTACACCGTGATATCGCGAAAGAAGCGCTCAACCATGTTCATCCACGAGCTGGAGGTCGGGGTGAAGTGCATGTGGAAGCGCTTGTGCTTCTCAAGCCATGCCTTCACTTTCGGGTGTTTATGCGTGGCGTAGTTGTCCACGATCAGATGCAATTGGAGCTGTTTGGGCGTTTCTCGATTGATCTTCTTGAGAAACTCCAGCCATTCCTGATGCCGGTGTTGGCGCTCTATGGAACTGATCAAGCGCCCCTGAAGATAATCCAGCGCAGTGAACAAGGTGACGGTGCCATGGCGGACATAATCGTGCGATTGCGTACGGATATGACCGATCCCCAAAGGCAGTCCAGGCTGGGTACGCTCCAGAGCCTGAACCTGGCTTTTTTCATCGCAACAAAGCACCAATGCCTTATCCGGCGGATCCAGATACAGCCCGATGACGTCCCAGAACTTCTCTTCGAAGTTTGGATCTTTGGACAGTTTGAAGGTACGTGTCAGGTGCGGTTTTATATCGTTGGCGGCCCATATGCGCTGGACGCTGGCCGGTGAAATGCCGGCGACTCGCGCCATGCTTCGACAGCTCCAGCGAGGCTGACCGATACGCGGCTGAGTGACCTGCTCAAGTGTTCGTTTCAACGCTTCGGCCGATAGGGATGGCTTGCGACCTCGTCCGGGCAGATCCACTAGGCCTTGTAGACGCAGCTCTTGAAAGCGCTTGCACCAGCGGGTGACTGAAACAACGGAGAGACCTGTCAACTGGGCAATCTCGTTACGAGAACAACCTCGAGCGGCTAGCAAAATCACCCGTGCCCGACGACCGTCGCGCTGACTGATCGTGGCTGATCTTATGCGCCGACTCAGTTCAATTTGTTCGTCTTCACTGAGCACGATGTCCTGAGAGTTCATGTGATCACTCCAAGCACTGACTGACCACAGAAGCATAGCTCAGGTTAGAAACTTATTTCAGAGACGGCACACTAGTGCTGGCGCCGCCACGCCTTGATCGTGCTGTACACCACGAAGACCGCCAGCACCGGAAGGACGAAGCGCACCATCAGCCGCTCCAGCGTGTCGGCCAGCGGCATGCCGGTGGTAAACGACACGATGTGCAGCCCGTAAGCCAGGTACAACGCCAGCAATAGCAGGCCTTCGAAGCGCGTGATGCGATAACCGGAATAGAACAGCGGCAGGCACAAGGCGGCGACGCCGAGCATCACCGGCAGATCGAAATCCAGCGCATTGGGCGAAACCGACAACGGCACCGGCGTGAGCAGCGCAGTGACGCCTATTACACCCAGCAGATTGAACAGATTACTGCCGATCACGTTGCCCACGGCGATGTCACGTTCGCCGCGAAAAGCGGCAATCAATGAAGTGGTCAAACCTGGCAGGGACGTGCTGACCGCGATCACCGTCAAGCCGATGATACGCTCGGACAAACCCAGGTCGAGGGCGATGATCACCGATGCGGCCACCAGCAGATGGCTGCCAAACACCAGCAGCGCAATCCCGCAGACCAATGCCGTCATGCGCAGCAGAATTGGCCAGGCCTTGGGCGAGCGACCTTTGCTGGCTGACTGTCGGTAAGCAAAGCCCTGGCCGGACTGGCGCAGCACGATCAGCAGATAAGCCAGCAATCCCAGCAGCAGCGTCACGCCGTCGATCACGCCCAGCTCGCCGTTCAACGACAGGACGAAGACCAGGGCGCTGGCGGCGACCATCAAGGGGATTTCCAGGCGCACCAGTTGCCGGGTGACGCGCAACGGGATGACCAGTGCGCACAGGCCCAGCGTCACCAGTACATTGAAAATATTGCCGCCCACCACGCTGCCCACGGCGATGTCCGGGCTGGAGGTGAAGGCCGCTTGCAAGCCGACCGCCATCTGCGGCGCGCTGCTGCCCAGGGCCACAAAGGTCAGGCCGATGAACAGCGGGCGAATGCCAAGAGTCGTGGCGAGGCTGACTGCGGCGCGCACCGACAGCTCGGCGCCGATGACCAGCAGCAGCAGGCCGCTGATCCATTGGATCAGGCTCGGCAGCGGCAGGGTTGAGAGCTGAAGAATTCCGGGCGTCCTTATTCGAGGGCTTGCACACGGACCTGAGCGGTTCCGCTGCGCAGCATACCCAGTTGTGCAGCCGCTGCGCGTGACAAATCGATCAATCGGCCACGGGTGTGCGGGCCGCGATCGTTGATACGCACGACCACTGATTTGTCATTGTCCAGATTGGTTACTTTGACGCGGGTGCCAAAGGGCAGCCGCCGATGTGCTGCGGTCAGTGAGTTCTGATCGAAGCGCTCGCCACTGGCAGTGCGATTGCCGTGATGTTGCGAGCCGTAATACGAAGCGCCGCCGGTTTCATCGTAACCGTGAGGATCGATGAGGCCCGTCGCGCAACCGGTGAGCAGGGAGATCAGGGCGCAAGAGGCAAGAAGCCGCAGCATGGTTTGGTCCTTGGATGTGCAGACGCGTGTTGCCCGTAGGACCGGCTTTAGCCGGGAGGCGTGCTCCCGGCTAAAGCCGGTCCTACGGATCGGTCGCCGCCCTCTGAATCAGCCTTCCAGCTTCTTCTTCAGCAGTTCATTGACCTGCTGCGGGTTGGCCTTGCCCTTGGAGGCTTTCATGGCCTGGCCGACGAAGAAACCAAACATCTTGCCGCGCTTGGCTTCGTCCGCTGCCCGATAATCCACGACCTGCTGCGCATTGGCGGCGAGCATCTCGTCGAGCATCGATTCAATGGCGCCGCTGTCGGTGACCTGTTTCATGCCGCGGGTTTCGATGACCTGATCCGCAGTGCCTTCGCCGTTGGCCATGCCCTCGAAGACCATCTTGGCGATTTTGCCCGAGATGGTGTTGTCGGTGATGCGCAACAACATGCCGCCCAATTGCTCGGCGCTGACCGGGGATTGTTCGATTTCCAGGCCCAGCTTGTTCAGCAGGCTGCCCAGCTCGACCATGACCCAGTTGGCCGCCAGTTTGGCGTCGCCACTGATGCTGACCACTTGTTCGAAGTAGTCGGCTTGCTCGCGGCTTGAAGCCAGGACGCTGGCGTCGTAGGCCGACAGACCGAACTGCGCCTGGAAACGCTCGCGTTTTTGCGGCGGCAGCTCCGGCAGCGTGGCGCGGGTTTCTTCGATGAACGAGTCTTCGATGATCACCGGCAGCAGGTCTGGATCGGGGAAGTAACGGTAGTCGTTGGCTTCCTCCTTGCTGCGCATGGCGCGGGTTTCGTCTTTGTTTGGATCGTAAAGACGGGTCTGCTGGATGACCTTGCCGCCGTCTTCGATCAGATCGATCTGACGCTGGATTTCACTGTTGATCGCCTTCTCGATGAAGCGGAACGAGTTGACGTTCTTGATCTCGCAGCGGGTGCCGAACTCAACCTGGCCCTTTGGACGAATCGACACGTTGCAGTCGCAACGCAGCGAGCCTTCGGCCATGTTGCCGTCGCAGATGCCCAGGTAGCGGACCAGCGCGTGCATGGCTTTGACATACGCCACGGCTTCCTTGGCCGAACGCATGTCCGGGTCGGAAACGATTTCCAGCAGCGGGGTGCCCGCGCGGTTGAGGTCGATGCCGGTCATGCCGCTGAAGTCTTCGTGCAGGCTTTTGCCGGCGTCTTCTTCAAGGTGCGCGCGGGTAATACCGACGCGCTTGACGGTGCCGTCTTCAAGGGTGATATCCAGATGGCCCTTGCCGACAATCGGCAATTCCATCTGGCTGATCTGGTAACCCTTGGGCAGATCCGGATAGAAGTAGTTCTTGCGGGCGAACACGTTGTGCTTGCCGATTTCGGCATCTACCGCCAGGCCGAACTTGACGGCCATACGCACGGCTTCTTTATTGAGCACCGGCAAGACACCCGGCATGCCCAGGTCGACAAGGCTGGCCTGAGTATTGGGCTCGGAGCCAAACGTGATTGAGCTACCGGAGAAAATCTTCGATTGGGTCGACAGCTGGGTGTGAATTTCCAGCCCGATGACAACTTCCCATGACATGTGTGTTTCTCCTTAGAAGCCTGTCGGCGCGCGCAAATGCCAGTCAGTGACTTGCTGGTATTGGTGGGCGACGTTGAGCAGGCGGCCTTCCTGGAAGTACGGGGCAAGCAACTGCACGCCGACCGGCAAACCTTCGACAAAACCTGCTGGCATGGACAAGCCCGGCAGACCCGCGAGGTTGGCGGTGATGGTGTAGAAGTCTTCCAGGTACTCGGAAATCGGATCGTTGTTCTTGGCGCCGATTTTCCAGGCCGGGTTAGGCGTGGTCGGGCCGAGAATCACGTCGACTTCAGTGAAGGCGCTCATGAAATCATTCTTGATCAAGCGACGGATCTTCTGCGCTTGCAGGTAATACGCGTCGTAATAACCAGCGGACAGCGCGTAGGCACCGACCAGGATCCGGCGTTGTACTTCCGGGCCGAAACCCTCGGCGCGGGAGCGCTTGTACAGGTCGGTCAGGTCTTTCGGGTCTTCGCAGCGATAGCCGAAACGCACACCGTCGAAACGCGACAGGTTGGACGAGGCTTCAGCCGGCGCGATCACGTAATAAGCCGGGATGCCGTGTTGCAGGTTCGGCAGGCTGACTTCCTTGACAACGGCGCCGAGTTTTTCCAGCTCCTTGACGCTTTCCAGAACCAGCTCGGCAATACGCGGGTCGAGACCTGCGCCGAAATATTCTTTCGGGATGCCGATGCGCAGGCCTTTGAGCGACTGATTGAGGCTGGCGCTGTAATCCGGCACAGGCTCGTCAATGCTGGTGGAATCCTGCGGGTCGAAACCGGCCATGCCTTGCAGCAGCAGCGCGCAGTCTTCGGCCGAGCGGGCCAGCGGGCCGGCCTGATCGAGGCTCGACGCGTAGGCGATCATGCCCCAGCGGGAAACCCGACCATACGTCGGTTTCAGGCCGGTGAGGTTGGTCAGCGCGGCGGGCTGGCGAATCGAGCCGCCGGTGTCAGTGCCTGTTGCTGCGGGCAGCAAGCGTGCAGCAACCGCAGCAGCCGAACCGCCGGACGAACCGCCCGGCACATGTTCAAGGCTCCACGGGTTTTTCACCGCGCCATAGTGGCTCGACTCGTTGGCCGAACCCATGGCGAATTCGTCCATGTTGGTCTTGCCCAGGGTCACGGTGCCCGCTGCAGCCAGTTTGGCAACCACGGTGGCGTCGTACGGCGCCTTGAAGTTGTCGAGCATCTTCGACGCGCAGCTGGTGCGGATGCCTTTGGTGCAGAACAAATCCTTGTGGGCCAACGGTGCGCCGAGCAACGGATTGTTCTCACCGGCGGCACGACGAGCGTCAGCGGCCTGCGCCTGGGTGATGGCCAGGTCTTCGGTGAGGGTAATGAAGCTGTTGATCTGCGGGTCGAGCTGCGTGATGCGCGCGAGCAGGACACGGGTCAATTCTTCAGAAGAAAACTTTTTTTCGGCGAGTCCGCGGGCGATCTCGGCCAGAGTCATTTGATGCATTGCAGGCTCATTCCCTTACTCGATGACTTTCGGAACCAGATAAAGGCCGTGTTCGACCGCTGGTGCGATGGCTTGGTAAGTCTCGCGATGATTTTGCTCGGTAACGACGTCTTCGCGCAGACGTTGCGACGCTTCCAGCGGGTGCGCCAGCGGTTCGATGCCGGTGGTATCGACGGCTTGCATCTGATCAACCAGCGCAAGAATATTATTTAATGCTTCGGTAGTACGCGGGATATCGGCGTCATTCAGGCCAAGTCGGGCCAGATGAGCGATCTTTTCCACGTCGGAGCGATCAAGCGCCATGGGGTTCTCCAGTGGAATGCTTACGGAACGGATCTGTGTGTTAGATTGGCGAACACTATCGCATTTCTACGGTCATAAGGCCGCGAACGTCTAGGGTCATGCTCGGAAAAGCCGCTAATTTAACATATTGGCTCCTTGCCCAAAATCCCTGTCGTTGTTAGAGTTTGCCGCACTTTTTTACCCACGCGTTCCCTAGGGTCCCTTTCCCATGTTCAAGAAACTGCGTGGCATGTTTTCCAGCGATCTGTCTATCGACCTGGGCACTGCCAACACCCTTATCTACGTGCGTGAGCGCGGTATCGTTCTGAATGAACCATCAGTTGTGGCCATTCGGACCCACGGAAACCAGAAGAGCGTCGTTGCTGTCGGGATGGAAGCCAAGCGCATGCTCGGCCGGACTCCAGGCAACATCGCGGCTATTCGCCCAATGAAAGACGGCGTGATCGCCGATTTCAGCGTGTGCGAAAAGATGCTGCAGTACTTTATCAACAAGGTTCACGAAAACAGCTTTCTGCAGCCAAGCCCTCGGGTGCTGATCTGCGTACCGTGCAAATCGACTCAGGTCGAGCGTCGCGCCATTCGCGAATCGGCCCTTGGTGCCGGTGCACGTGAAGTATTTTTGATCGAAGAACCCATGGCTGCTGCTATCGGCGCCGGTCTGCCGGTTGAAGAAGCACGCGGTTCGATGGTTGTCGATATCGGTGGTGGTACCACTGAAATCGCCCTGATCTCCCTGAACGGTGTGGTTTACGCCGAATCCGTACGGGTTGGCGGCGACCGTTTCGACGAAGCGATCATCACTTACGTGCGTCGTAACTACGGCAGCCTGATCGGTGAATCAACCGCTGAGCGCATCAAGCAGGAAATCGGTACCGCCTATCCGGGCGGCGAAGTGCGTGAAGTCGACGTGCGCGGCCGTAATCTGGCCGAAGGCGTTCCACGTGCCTTTACACTGAATTCCAACGAAGTGCTCGAAGCGTTGCAGGAATCCCTGGCGACCATCGTTCAGGCCGTGAAAAGCGCCCTGGAACAATCGCCTCCGGAACTGGCTTCGGACATCGCCGAGCGCGGTCTGGTATTGACCGGTGGTGGCGCCTTGCTGCGCGACCTGGACAAATTGCTCGCCCAGGAAACCGGTTTGCCGGTCATCGTTGCCGAAGACCCGTTGACCTGTGTAGCGCGTGGCGGTGGCCGTGCGCTGGAAATGATGGATAAGCACACCATGGATCTGCTTTCCAGCGAGTGATTGCTGGCAGCACTTCAGGCAGCCTTATGTTTACAGGTAGCGCTTTGGCTACCTGTATGCGTTAGGCTGACGCCGAAATCCGGTGTTCACTTTCTCATCTGTCCAGGCCGGTTCAATGCCGCATGAATAAGCACAGCCAATTGAAATCTTGCCCTGGAGGAGCGGCCTATTAAACCGCTTTTCACAAAAGGCCCGTCGCTGGGCGTGCGCCTGTTGGTGCTGGTCGTGTTATCGGTAGCGCTGATGGTGGTCGATGCCCGGTTTACCGTGCTCAAACCGCTGCGTAGCCAGATGTCGCTGGTCTTGATGCAGTCCTACTGGATAGTCGATCTGCCGCAGCGCCTTTATCAAGGCGTCGCCAGCCAGTTTGGCAGCCGGACCGAACTGCTCGCCGAAAATGAAAAACTCAAGACCGAGGCTTTGCTTCTGCAAGGGCGCCTGCAAAAACTGGCGGCCCTTACCGAGCAGAACGTGCGTCTGCGCGAGTTGCTCAATTCTTCGGCGCTGGTTAACGAGAAAGTCGAAGTCGCCGAGCTGATCGGCATGGACCCGAACCCGTTCACCCATCGAATCATCATCAACAAAGGCGAACGCGATGGTGTGGTCCTCGGCCAGCCGGTGCTCGATGCCCGCGGCCTGATGGGGCAAGTCGTCGAGTTGATGCCGTACACCTCCCGCGTTCTGTTGCTGACCGACACAACCCACAGCATTCCGGTGCAGGTCAACCGTAACGGCCTGCGCGCCATTGCCAGTGGCACCGGTAACCCGGAGCGCCTGGAGCTGCGCCACGTCGCGGACACGGCGGATATCAAGGAAGGCGATCTGCTGGTGAGTTCTGGCCTCGGTCAGCGTTTCCCGGCCGGTTATCCGGTGGCGACGGTCAAGGAAGTGATTCACGATTCCGGCCAGCCGTTTGCCATCGTTCGTGCCGTGCCGACTGCGGCCTTGAATCGCAGTCGTTACCTGCTGCTGGTGTTCTCCGACGGACGCTCGCCGGAAGAGCGCGCCGCCGAAGCCGCCCAGGCTCAGGAGTCTGCCGAAAAAGCCGCCGAGCCTGCTGCTGCCCAAGGCGCCGGGACCGCAACTCCGGCCACCACTGCACCGGTCAAGCCGGGCGCTGCGCCAGCCGCGACGACGCCAGTGAAGCCAGGTACTGCTGCGCCGACCCATGCGCCAGCAATTCCTGCGACTACCGCACCAAAACCGGCCAGCAAACCCGCCAGCAAGCCGCCGGCCAAGCCTGCCGCAACGCCGGCCGTTACCAAACCACCGGCCGCCGCGCCCGCCACCACTCGGGAGAGAATCGATGGTTAGTCTCGCCCCGGCCCGCAATGGGTGGGTCGTCTGGCTCACTTTCGCGATTGGCCTGCTGTTGAGCGTTTCGCCGCTGCCACAGTTCATGGAAATCTTCCGGCCACTGTGGCTGGCGCTGTTGCTGACCTTCTGGATTCTGGCGCTGCCCCATAAAGTCGGCATGACCACCGCCTGGATGCTGGGCATGATGGAAGACGTGCTGTACGGCACGCTGCTGGGGCAGAATGCGTTGATCCTCAGTCTGATCGCGTTTCTGGTCATGACCTTGCATCAACGCCTGCGAATGTTCCCCATCTGGCAGCAATGCCTCGTTCTCCTGGTCGTGTTCGGTCTCGCCCAACTGGCGCAACTGTGGCTCAGCGCCCTGACCGGCAACCGCCAGCCGACTCTTGCCCTGGTGCTGCCAGCCTTGGTCAGCGCACTGTTGTGGCCTTGGGTCAGTTATGGCCTGCGCGGGTTGCGCAAGCGTTTGAGAATCAACTAACGAGCCTTTGGGCGAACGCGCTTTTATCAGGATGGCGTTCACCCTCATCGACACGGAGATGTCCTCATGCCCCAGCTTCATCTGGCTTCTGGCTCACCGCGCCGCCGTGAATTACTCACTCAGATCGGCGTGCCCTTCACTGTGCTCAGCGCGCAGATAGACGAAACCCCATTACCCAACGAGCCCGCCGTGGCCTATGTCGAGCGTCTGGCGCGCGGCAAGGCCGAGGCCGGGCTTGCGCAGCTGAGTGACGATGACGCTTGCGTCATGGGCGCCGACACTGCCGTGGTGCTCGATGGCCGGATCCTCGGCAAGCCGGTCGACGAAGCCGATGCGCTGGCCATGCTGGCGGCGCTGTCCGGGCGTGAGCATGAAGTGCTGACGTCCATTGCGCTGATCGACCGGCAACGCTGCGAAACCCGAACCGTCAGCAGTCGCGTCCGTTTTCGCAGCATCGCGACACATGAAGCAAAAGCTTACTGGGCCAGCGGCGAACCTCGGGACAAGGCTGGCAGCTATGCTATCCAGGGTCTGGCGGCGATCTTCGTCGAGGGCTTGCAAGGCAGTTATTCCGCTGTGGTTGGGCTGCCGCTGTGCGAAACCGCAGAACTGCTTGGCCGTTTCGGCATACCCTGTTGGCAATGCCTGGAAGGTGACAAGTCATGAGTGAAGAGATCCTGATCAACATCACGCCGATGGAGTCGCGCGTGGCGGTGGTGGAAAACGGTGTTCTGCAGGAAGTCCACGTCGAGCGGACCCAGCGTCGCGGCATCGTCGGCAATATCTACAAAGGCAAGGTCGTGCGGGTATTGCCCGGCATGCAAGCTGCATTCATCGATATCGGCCTGGACCGGGCAGCGTTCATTCACGCCTCGGAAATATCCATGCGTGAAGGCCCGTCCGTGGAAAGCATCAGCTCGCTGGTCCACGAAGGTCAGAGTCTTGTGGTGCAGGTCACCAAGGACCCGATCGGCAGCAAAGGCGCGCGCCTGACCACGCAACTGTCGATCCCTTCGCGGTACCTGGTGTATATGCCGCGCACGGCGCATGTCGGTATTTCCCTGAAGATCGAGGATGAAGCCGAACGCGAGCGACTCAAGAAAGTCGTGACCGATTGCGTTGCCCTCGAAGGTATCAAGGAAGCGGGCGGGTTCATTCTGCGCACGGCAGCCGAAGGCGCCGGTGCCGACGAAATCCTCATGGACATTCGCTACCTGCGCAGGCTTTGGGATCAGATCGGCGAGCAAATCAAGACCGCCTCGACACCCAGCGTGATCTACGAAGACCTCGGCCTTGCGCTGCGCACCTTGCGCGATCTGGTCAGCCCGCGCATCGAGAAAATTCGCATCGACTCGCGGGAAACCTTCCAGAAAACCACGCAATTCGTTGCCGAACTGATGCCGGAAATCGCTGATCGTCTGGAACACTATCCGGGTGAGCGGCCGATTTTCGATCTGTACGGCGTCGAGGATGAAATCCAGAAGGCTCTGGAGCGCAAAGTCCCGCTCAAGTCGGGCGGCTATCTGGTGATCGATCCGGCCGAAGCCATGAGCACCATCGACGTCAATACCGGTGCGTTCGTCGGCCATCGCAACCTCGAAGAAACCATCTTCAAGACCAACCTGGAAGCGGCAACCGCGATTGCCCGCCAGCTGCGCCTGCGCAATCTGGGCGGCATCATCATCATCGATTTCATCGACATGGAAGACGGCGAGCACCAACGCCAGGTTCTGCGTACGCTGGAAAAACAGCTTGAGCGTGACCACGCCAAGACCAACATCATCGGCATCACCGAGCTGGGTCTGGTGCAGATGACCCGCAAGCGCACCCGCGAAAGCCTTGAACAGGTGTTGTGTGAGCCGTGCAGCAGTTGTCAGGGCCGTGGCAAGCTGAAGACCCCGGAAACCGTGTGTTACGAAATCTTCCGCGAGATCCTGCGCGAAGCGCGGGCCTATCAGGCGGTGGGTTATCGGGTGCTGGCCAACCAGCGTGTCGTGGATCGACTGCTCGATGAAGAGTCCGGAAACGTCGCGGAACTGGAAGGCTTCATTGGCCGTACCATTCGTTTTCAAGTAGAAACCATGTATTCCCAGGAACAATACGACGTGGTGTTGCTCTGACCTTGCACGTAGTGAACATGTATCGAGAACAGTGCCGTAGGGCCAGCGGCAAGGACGCCCTTATAACGAGAATTATGCGTGGCAAATGAGCAAAACCCGGACGTACTCGCACCTGCACGATTGAGCCGGGCCCATTTCACGCAAGCTGAACTTTGCGGACCCCGGCGCGGAGGCTCTTGGACATGGAGCGTCTGACACGTATTTTTGCCACCCTGACGCGTTGGGGGCTGATGCTGTGCGCGCTGGTTCTGGTGCTGGCGGCGCTGTACGTCAGCGTCGGTCGTCAGCTTACGCCGCTGATTTCCGAATACCGCGCTGAAGTCGAGAGCAAGGCGCGCGCCGCTTTGGGCATGCCCTTGGCAATCGGCAGCCTGGAAGGCAGCTGGAGTGGTTTTGCACCCATCTTCGTGGCTCACGATGTGATGCTGGGCGAAGGGACGGCCACGGTTCGCCTGGATCAGATCCGCGCGGTGCCTGATTTGTGGGCAAGCCTGCTGGCCCGGGAAGTGCGTATCGCGCATCTGGAGGTCAACGGCCTGCAAGTGAGCTTGAAGCAGGATCAGGACGGGCGCTGGGCGCTGCAGGGTTTGCCGGTCAGCAATGACAAGCCTTTCGATCCGCAACAGGTCCTGACCCAGATGCAGATGGTTTCGCGTCTGTCGCTGCTCAACAGTCAGATTACCCTGCAGCCGTTCGGCCAGGCGCCATTCACGCTGACTTACGTGAACCTCAGCCTCGCCACCGGCAGCTATCACCAGCGTCTCGATGCGCGGCTGACGTTGCCGGACGGGCACCCCGTGGCCCTGAACCTGCGTTCGCGCATCCAGGCCAGCAAATGGCAGGAAGGCGAGGCCGATGTGTATCTGAGCCTGCCGCAGAGCGAGTGGGCGCAATGGCTGCCGAAAACCCTGACCCGTGAGTGGAAAGTTTCCACGCTGAAGGCGGGCGGCGAATTCTGGCTGAGTTGGGGCAAAGGCACGGTCCAGAGTGCGGTGGCGCGGATCAACGCTCCGCAAGTCAAGGCGGGCTATGCCGAACGCAAGGCTTCGACGATCAACAATCTGGCCCTCAATGCCTGGTTCAAACGCAACGAAACAGGCTTTGACGTAACCCTGGGTTCCCTCGCCATGGACCTGGGCGCCAAGCGCTGGGAAAGCCGGGTTCAACTCAATCAGCAGGTCGCCACGGCCGACACCGAAGAGCTCTGGCATGTTCAGGCCGATCGTCTGGACCTGACGCCGGTCACGCCGTTGATTGATTCACTGGCACCGCTGCCGGACAAGCTGATGGCCGTCATCGACAGCCTCAAGGTCACCGGTGGCCTGCGCAACGTGTTGCTGGATTTCCGCCCGCAAGCCACCGGCGACAAGCGACTGAGCTTCGCCGCCAATCTGGACAAGGTCGGTTTCAACGCCTATCACGGCGCACCCGCTGCCGGGAATGTCAGCGGCGCGATCAGCGGCGATCTCGGTCAGGGCGAACTGCGTCTGGCCAGCGAAGATTTCATGCTGCATCTGGACCCGATCTTCGCCAAGCCCTGGACCTATCCGAAAGCCAACGCGCGTCTGACCTGGCGTCTGGATGAGAAAGCGTTCACGTTAATTGCGCCGTACATCAAGGTGCTCGGCGACGAAGGCAAGATTGCGGCGGATTTCCTGATTCGCATTCATCTGGATAATAGCCAGGAAGACTACATGGACCTGCGGGTCGGCATGGTCGATGGCGACGGGAGCTACACCAGCAAATACCTGCCGGCGGTGCTCAGCCCTGCGCTGGACGAGTGGCTGCGCACGGCGATTCTGGCGGGCAAGGTCGACCAGGGTTTCTTCCAGTACCAAGGCTCTCTGAACAAGGGCGCGCCAGACACCGCGCGGGTGATCAGCCTGTTCTTCAAAGTGCGTGACGCGACCCTGGCGTTCCAGCCGGGCTGGCCACAGCTGACCGGCGTCAACGGCAAGGTCTACGTGGAAAACAGCGGCGTGCGCATCAAGGCCAGCAAAGGCCAGTTGCTCAATACCCAGGTCAGCAACGTGTTGGTGAATATCCCGCATGTGCCGGCAGGGCAGGACAGTCATTTGCTGGTGGACGGTGACTTTGCCGGTGGTCTGGCTGATGGCGTGAAGATTCTCCAGGAAGCGCCCATCGGTACCGCCAGCACCTTTGCCGGCTGGCAAGGCGAGGGTCCGTTGCAAGGCAAGCTGAAGCTGGATATTCCGCTGGTCAAAGGCCAGGAGCCGAAGATCGCGGTGGATTTCAGTACCGACGGGGCGCGGCTGAAACTCAGCGATCCAGTCCTGGAACTGACACGGCTCAAGGGTGACTTCCGTTTTGACAACGCCAAGGGCCTGAGCGGCAAGGGCGTGCGGGCGCAAGCCTTTGATCGTCCGGTGACGGCGGAAATCGCCGCGGAGGGCAAGCCGGGGGCAAACATCACCCGAGTGGTCGCCAGTGGCCAGATCACGGTGCCCAAACTTACCGAATGGCTGGGCGTGACCCAGGCGCTGCCGGTGTCCGGCGATCTGCCGTATCAGCTGCAACTGACGCTGGGCAATGACAGCCAGTTGAAGATCAATTCCAGTCTCAAAGGCGTGGTTATCGATTTGCCGGCACCGTTTGGCAAAGCCGCCGATGAAAGCCGTGACAGCGAATTCCGCATGACCTTGCAAGGCGCCGAGCGCCGATATGGCCTCACCTATGCGAACCTCGCCAGTCTGGCGTTTGCCTCTCCCGCAGGGAAGCTGGCGGACGGGCGTGGTGAATTGTTCCTCGGCGACGGCGGTGCCATCGTTCCCGACGCCAAGGGGCTGCGTGTACGCGGTTCCCTGTCGGAACTGGACGTGGCGCCATGGCAAGCGGTTGTCGAACGTTACGCGGGCAATGATCCGGGTGGCAGCGCCAAACAGTTGGTCAACAATGTGGACCTGCAAATCGGCAAGCTCACCGCCATGGGCACCACCCTTGATCAAGCCAGTGTCCAGCTCAAGCGCAGCGACACGGCCTGGGGATTGTCGCTGGACAGCCAGCTGATCAAGGGCAGCGCAAGCATTCCCGACGCGAAAACCGCGCCCATCGGTATCGACCTGCTTTACGTGCGTCTGCCAGCTGCCGATCCGAATGCCGCAGTCATCGAAAACGCGCCGGACCCATTGGCCGATGTCGACCCGACCAAAATTCCGGCGATGAATATCAAGATCACTCAGGTGTTTCAGGGCGAGCAGTTGGTCGGCGCGTGGTCGCTGAAAACCCGGCCGACCGCGACCGGCATCCGCTTTCTGGATATGGACATGGGCCTCAAAGGCATGCTGTTGCAGGGCGAAGGCGTCTGGGAAGGCGCGCCGGGCTCCAGCAGCAGCTGGTACAAGGGCCGTCTGGATGGCAAGAATCTCGCTGACGTCCTCAAAGGCTGGGGATTTGCGCCGACGGTCACCAGTGAGGATTTCGAATTGAACGTCGATGGCCGCTGGCCCGGCTCTCCGGCCTGGGTCGCCCTCAAGCGTTTCTCCGGCAGCCTGGACGCAACCTTGCGCAGCGGCCAGTTCGTCGAAGTCGAAGGTGGAGCCGCAGCGCTGAGGGTCTTCGGTCTGCTTAACTTCAACTCCATTGGTCGCCGTCTGCGCCTGGATTTCTCGGATTTGCTTGGCAAAGGCCTGAGCTATGACCGGGTCAAAGGGTTGCTGGTGTCCAGTGATGGCGTCTACGTGACCCGCAAGCCGATCACCCTGGCCGGACCGTCGAGCAATCTGGAGCTGGACGGCACGTTGGACATGGTCAAGGACCGGGTCGACGCCAAGCTGTTGGTGACTTTGCCGGTGACCAATAACCTGCCGATTGCAGCGCTGATCGTCGGCGCTCCGGCCATTGGCGGCGCGCTGTTCCTGGTCGACAAGCTGCTGGGTGATCGGGTCGCGCGGTTTGCCAGCGTGCAATACAAGGTCGAAGGCCCGTGGAAAGAACCTAAGATCACCTTCGACAAGCCTTTTGAGAAACCTCAATAACACGCCATGGAGTACAGTGGTGGCCTGTCATCAGCGGAGTGCGCCATGTCTTTTGCCGTGATTCAAATGGTCAGTCAGAGCGATGTCCTGGGCAATCTGGACCGAGCGCGCCGCTTGCTTGAGCAGGCTGCAGCCTCGGGCGCACGCCTGGCGGTATTGCCGGAAAACTTCGCTGCCATGGGTCGTCGCGACGTCGCCGATATCGGTCGCGCCGAGGCTCAAGGGCAAGGGCCGATCCTTCCGTGGTTGAAACTGGCCGCTCGCGACCTCAAGTTATGGATAGTTGCCGGCACTTTGCCGCTGCCACCCGGTGATCAGCCGAACGGCAAAGTCACCGCCTGCTCGCTGTTGATCGATGAGCACGGCGAACAGGTGGCGCGTTACGACAAGCTGCACCTGTTCGATGTGGACGTGGCGGACAACCGGGGCCGTTATCGTGAGTCGGATGACTATGCTCATGGCAATAACGTAGTGGTTGTCGACACGCCCGTGGGTCGGTTGGGTTTGAGCGTGTGTTACGACCTGCGCTTCCCTGAGCTGTACAGCGCCTTGCGTGAAGCAGGCGCCGAATTGATTACTGCACCGTCGGCCTTCACCGCCGTTACCGGTGCGGCGCATTGGGACATTCTTGTCCGGGCGCGGGCCATTGAAACCCAGTGTTATCTGCTGGCGGCCGCGCAAGGCGGGGTCCATCCGGGGCCTCGGGAAACTTATGGGCACGCCGCGATCGTCGACCCCTGGGGTCGAGTGCTGGCCGAGCAGGCGCAGGGTGAAGCCGTGCTGCTGGGCGAACGCGACATAGATGAACAGGCGTCCATACGGGCGCGGATGCCGGTGTCCAGTCACCGGCGCTTTTTTTCGCAGGACGCATTGCGGCCTGTGCAGACCTCGGAGTGAATATGAGCGACTTGTCCTCAGTCAGCGAACACCTTCTGGCCCCCGGCGGCGTGACCCTCGACAGCCTTCAATCGGTGCTGGGCGAGCTGGCCGGCCCGGGTATCGACGCGGCTGACCTGTATTTCCAGGGTCAGATTTCCGAGTCCTGGTCGCTGGAAGACGGCATCGTCAAGGAAGGCAGTTTCAACCTCGATCAAGGCGTTGGTGTACGGGCGCAATCGGGTGAGAAAACCGGCTTCGCCTACAGCAACGCGATTACCCATGAAGCCTTGAGCACGGCGGCGCGCGCGGCGCGTTCGATTTCCCGTGCCGGCCAGAACGGCACCGTTCAGGCGTTCACGACCCAGGACGTTGCCCAGTTGTACGCGCCGGACAACCCGCTGGAAGTCATGACGCGCGCGGAGAAGGTCGAACTGCTCAAGCGTGTCGATATCGCTACCCGGGCTCTGGATACGCGTATCCAGCAGGTGACCGTGAGCATGGCCGGGGTTTGGGAACGCATTCTTGTAGCCTCCACCGATGGCAGTCTGGCCGCCGATGTACGCCCGCTGGTGCGCTTCAACGTCAGTGTGATCGTTGAGCAGAACGGCCGTCGCGAGCGCGGCGGGCATGGCGGCGGCGGGCGTACCGATTACCGTTATTTCCTCAGCGACGACCGCGCCATGGGTTACGCCCGTGAAGCGTTGCGTCAGGCGCTGGTCAACCTGGAAGCCATTCCGGCACCGGCCGGCACGTTGCCAGTGGTGTTGGGCTCCGGTTGGTCGGGCGTGTTGCTCCACGAAGCCGTGGGCCATGGTCTGGAAGGCGATTTCAACCGCAAGGGCAGTTCCGCGTACAGCGGGCGCATGGGTGAAATGGTCGCGTCCAAGCTGTGCACCATCGTTGATGACGGCACGCTGGCCGGTCGTCGTGGTTCGCTGAGCATCGATGACGAAGGTACGCCGACCGAATGCACCACGCTGATCGAAAACGGCGTCCTCAAGGGCTACATGCAAGACAAGCTCAATGCGCGGCTGATGGGCGTGGCGCGGACCGGTAACGGTCGCCGCGAATCCTATGCCCATCTGCCGATGCCACGCATGACCAACACCTACATGCTGGCCGGGCAGAGCGATCCGCAGGAAATCATTGCTTCGGTGAAGCGCGGGATTTATTGCGCCAACCTCGGCGGCGGCCAGGTCGACATCACCAGCGGCAAGTTCGTGTTCTCCACCAGCGAAGCGTATTTGATCGAAGACGGCAAGATCACTGCCCCGGTCAAAGGCGCGACCTTGATTGGTAACGGCCCGGAGGCGATGAGCAAGGTGTCGATGGTGGGTAATGACTTGTCGCTGGACAGCGGCGTCGGCACCTGCGGCAAAGATGGCCAGTCGGTTCCGGTAGGCGTGGGTCAGCCGACCCTGAAGATCGATGCGATCACGGTGGGCGGCACGGGCGGTTAAGGGTGAAGCCGGGGCGGATCGTCAAACAGTCCGCCCCGCGACTTGAAGCTAGCGCAAGCCGCGCAGCGTCTCATCCAGTTCACGAATGTACTTGAAGATTTTACGGCTGGAGGCCGGTGGCTTGTTTTGCGCAAGCTCGTGTTGAGCCTGGCGAATCAAGGAACGCAGTTGTTGGCGATCCGCATCCGGATATTCGCTGACAAACTTCTCCAGCACGGCGTCATCGCCCGCGATCAAGCGATCACGCCAGCGTTCCAGACCATGAAAACGTTCGTTGTATTGGCGAGTGGAGGCATCGAGTTGATCAAGCAACACCAGAATGGCGTCCTGATCCTGATCGCGCATCAGCTTGCCGATGAACATGATGTGCCGTTTTCGCGCAATGTTGGCCGTGTGCTTGGGCGCATCGGCCAGGGCCTTGCGCAAGGCGTCGGTCAACGGCAGCTTGGCCAGCAAGTCAGGCTTGAGCGTCGTCAGGCGTTCGCCGAGATCAACCAGAGCATGCAGCTCGCGTTTGACCTGAGTTTTGCTTTTCTCCCCGTCGAGGGAGTCGTCGTAAGAATCAACCATGGGGGCAGTCCGCAAATAAACGCCGCCATGATAACCAGTCGGGGGCCGCTTGTCCGGCCCGGTCGGTACTCGGCCTGTGCCGAAAGCAGAATTTGATGGAGAAAGTCATGAGTGCATCACAAAGCGTTGGCCCACAGGCCTTGCCCGCACTGCAGGAACAAGTGGAACAAATCATTGCCGAAGCCAAGCGTCAGGGCGCCAGCGCCTGCGAAGTAGCGGTATCGCTGGAGCAGGGCCTGTCGACCTCGGTTCGCCAGCGGGAAGTCGAAACAGTCGAGTTCAATCGCGACCAGGGTTTCGGCATTACCTTGTACGTCGGCCAGCGCAAAGGCTCGGCCAGCACCTCGGCCAGCGGCGCGGACGCCATTCGCGAAACCGTCGCGGCGGCGCTGGCGATTGCCAAGCACACCTCTGAAGATGAAAGCTCGGGCCTGGCTGATGCTGCGTTGATGGCCAAGGAGCAGATGGATTTCGATCTGTATCACGCCTGGGACATCACCCCGGAGCAGGCCATCGAAAAAGCCCTGCTGTGTGAAGCGGCTGCGTTCGATGCCGACAGCCGGATCAGAAATGCCGATGGCACCACGCTCAGCACGCATCAGGGCTGCCGTGTCTACGGCAACAGCCATGGGTTCATCGGTGGTTACGCGTCGACCCGGCACAGCCTGAGCTGCGTGATGATCGCTGAAGGCGAAGGCCAGATGCAGCGTGATTACTGGTACGACGTGAGCCGCCAGGGCGAACTGCTCGCCGACGCCCAAAGCATCGGCCGCAAAGCCGCAGAGCGTGCAGCAAGCCGTCTGGGCGCGCGGCCGGTGCCGACCTGTGAAGTGCCGGTGCTGTTTTCCGCAGAATTGGCCGGTGGTCTGTTCGGCAGTTTCCTCGCGGCAATTTCCGGCGGCAACCTGTACCGCAAGTCTTCCTTCCTCGAAGGCGCCATGGGCCAGCGGTTGTTCCCGGAATGGATGACCATCGATGAGCGTCCGCACTTGATGCGCGCCATGGGCAGTTCGGCCTTTGACGGGGACGGTCTGGCGACGTACGCCAAGCCTTTCGTCGAAGGCGGCGAGCTGGTTTCCTACATCCTCAGCACCTATTCGGGCCGTAAGCTGAACCTGCCAAGCACCGCCAACGCTGGCGGCGTGCACAACCTGTTCGTCACCCACGGCAGCGAAGATCAGGCAGCGCTGGTGCGTCGCATGGGGCGCGGCCTGCTGGTCACTGAGCTGATGGGCAGCGGCTTGAACATGGTTACTGGTGACTATTCTCGTGGCGCGGCGGGTTTCTGGGTCGAGAACGGCGAAATCCAGTTCCCGGTCCAGGAAGTCACGATTGCCGGCAACATGCGCGACATGTTCAAACAGATCGTCGCGGTCGGTAACGACCTGGAGCTGCGCAGCAACATCCGCACCGGTTCGGTATTGATCGAAAAAATGACGGTTGCGGGTAGCTGACCACGATTAGTTCGCACTGTAGGAGCCAACTTTGTTGGCGAGGCAATGTTTGTCTCGTCAACAAGTTGGCTCACATCAAACACACCTAACCATTTGAATTTAAACGCTATTCGTTGGAGCGAGGATTGCCCGCGAAGAACGATAACGCGGTAGGTGTGGCCTACCGAGGCGCCTGATTCGCGGGCAAGCCTCGCTCTAACAGATCTCTATCCACTCCCCCTCAGGGTTGTTTTGATTCTCAATATCATTTAATAATGAATATCATTACGTAAATGAGATGAGTTTCATGCGTCCTGCCTTGCACGCGTTGCCGCCGCACCTGGAAAACTGGCGCGCCTTGAGCCTGAGAGTTCGTTGCGCCCTCGATCCCGACGAGCCGCGATTGATCGACCATTACCTGGCCGAAGGCCGCTATCTGGCGCGTTTCACGGCCACGCCTCGCGCAATGATCGCTGAAACCTCCTTGCGCACCTTGCTGGATACCGCCCGCGACACGGTTCTGCCCTGGCATTGGCGCTGCTTGTGCGTCGATCAGGCCTGGCGCCCGCTGCGCGACCTGCAGGCGCTCGCCAGGTCTTGCGCAGAACAGCAACGCGTCCACGCGCTGGCCCGGCAACTGGCGACCTGCGTACTGCAACCCTCGATTTCTCTTACTGAACTGGTGCAAGGATATTCCGATGAGTAATACCCGTATCGAACGCGACAGCATGGGCGAATTGCAGGTGCCGGCCGAGGCTCTGTATGGCGCGCAGACTCAGCGTGCGGTGAATAACTTCCCCATCAGCAATCTGCGCATGCCGGCTCAATTCGTCCGGGCCTTGTTGCTCGCCAAAGCGGCTGCGGCCCAGGCCAATCTCGAGCTGGAGCAGATTTCCGAAGCGCAGAGCTCGGCCATCGTCACTGCCTGCAAGGATCTGCTGGCGTCGGATTACATGGCGCACTTCCCGGTGGATGTGTTCCAGACCGGATCCGGCACCAGCACCAACATGAACGCCAACGAAGTCATCGCGACCCTGGCGAGCCGTGTTCTGGGTGAAACGGTCAACCCGAACGATCACGTGAATTGCGGGCAAAGCAGCAATGACATCATCCCCACCACGATTCATGTCAGCGCGGCGCTGGCGCTGCACGAGCAATTGCTGCCAGCGCTGAGCCATCTGGTCGACGTGATCGAGCGCAAGGCTGTCGAGGTTCATCCGTTCATCAAGACCGGCCGCACGCACCTGATGGACGCCATGCCAGTGCGCATGAGCCAGGTATTGAACGGCTGGGCGCAGCAGATCCGCGCCAATATCGAACACCTGCAAGCTTTGCTGCCAAGCCTGCAAGCCCTGGCGCAAGGCGGCACGGCGGTGGGCACGGGGATCAACGCGCATCCTGAGTTCGCCAAACGTTTCAGCACGCACCTGAGTCGTCTGAGCAACGTTGAGTTTGTGCCGGGCAAGGATTTGTTCGCGCTGATCGGCTCGCAAGACACCGCCGTCGCGGTATCCGGCCAGCTCAAAGGCACGGCGGTGTCGCTGATGAAAATCGCCAATGACCTGCGCTGGATGAATTCCGGACCACTGGCGGGTTTGGGTGAAATCGAGCTGGAGGCCTTGCAGCCGGGTTCGTCGATCATGCCTGGCAAGGTCAATCCGGTAATCCCGGAAGCCACCGCCATGGTTGCCGCGCAAGTCATCGGCAACGACGCAGCCATCACCGTCGCTGGCCAGTCGGGAAATTTCGAACTGAACGTGATGTTGCCGATCATTGCCCAGAACCTGCTGAGCAGCATCGAGTTGCTGGCCAACTCCAGCCGTCTGCTGGCCGACAAAGCCATCGCCACCTTCAAGGTCAACGAAGCCAAGCTCAAGGAAGCGCTGTCGCGCAATCCGATCCTGGTGACCGCCTTGAATCCGATCATCGGCTACCAAAAGGCCGCCGAGATCGCCAAGACCGCCTACAAGCAGGGGCGGCCGATCATTGATGTCGCGCTTGAACATACCGACTTGCAGCGTAACCAGCTGGAAACGCTGCTCGATCCGGAAAAACTGACCGCTGGCGGGATCTGACGCTTGCCAGCCACCGCTTGAGGAGTCGCGCCATGGAGCACTGGAAACGCACTATCGAACATGCCAATCGCTGTTTCAATCTCGGTGAGCTGGTTGACGCCCGTGAGTTGTATCTGCAGGCGCTGGCGCTGGCTCAAGTGTTGTTCGACCGCTGGCCGAACCCTGACGAAGCCGTGGCGGCGTGCGTCATTTCCCATCACAACCTGGCTGACCTGCACCTGAGCCTGAAACAGCCGGAGGAGAGCGCGGAATACCTCTGCGCGATCCACCAGCGATTACTGCACGTCATGCAGGACGCGCATTTTACGTCTGCGTTGCGCAAAGCGGCCCTGCGCCACAGCAGCAAAACCTACGCCGAACTGCTGAATTTCATCAGTGAACACGGCGAATACCCTCGGACCCATCGGCTGCTGAGCAGCGGCGGCGAGCACGCGCGGGTGTCATTGCAGCGCAACGCCGCCACCACTTTCGGCCATTCCCACGGAGTACATTGATATGCCGTTTACCTTGCCTGCATTGCCTTACGCCTACGACGCCCTGGAACCGCACATCGATGCGCAGACCATGGAAATCCACTACACCAAGCATCACCAGACCTACATCAACAACCTCAATGCTGCCGTCGAAGGCACCGAATGGGCTGAATGGCCAATCGAGAAGTTGGTGGCAGCGGTGCAGCAGTTGCCGGAAAAACTGCGCCCGGCAGTGATCAATCAGGGCGGCGGACACGCCAACCATTCGCTGTTCTGGGCGGTCATGACACCCAAAGGTGGTGGTTTGCCTGAAGGCGATGTTGCCAAGGCCATTGATGAGCAACTGGGTGGTTTCGAGCAGTTCAAGGATGCGTTCACTAAAGCCGCGTTGACCCGCTTCGGCAGCGGCTGGGCCTGGCTGAGTGTCACCCCTGAAAACAAGCTGGTGGTCGAAAGCAGCGGCAATCAGGACAGCCCGTTGATGAACGGCAATACGCCAATCCTGGGCCTGGATGTGTGGGAGCACGCTTACTACCTGCGCTATCAGAACCGCCGCCCGGAATACATCAACGCGTTTTATAACGTCATCAACTGGGCCGAAGTCTCCCGGCGTTACCAGGCCGCTCTGGCCTGATTTTCCACCACCGATCCAAGGCAGTTTATGCGCACGGAAATAGTCACGATCAGCAGCGGGCGCCTGTTTCGCCTTGCATTGGGTTCAATTCTGCTGCTGGCCGGCACGGCGCTGTTGGTCTCGCAAGGTTTGAGCTGGTTGAGCCTGGAGCCGCGTTTGATGCGCGCCCTTGAAGGCGGCGCAATCTGCGCCTTGGGCACTGCGTTGGGCGCGGTGCCTGTGCTGGTTATCCGCAACATGCCGGTGGCGGTTTCCGATGGCCTGTTGGGCTTCGGCGCCGGAGTGATGCTGGCCGCGACGGCGTTTTCGCTGATCGTGCCTGGCCTGAGCGCCGCTGAAAGCCTTGGATATTCTCCTTGGGGCGCGGGCGGCATGGTCAGCCTGGGAATCTTTCTCGGCGCGATTGGCCTGTTCGTGGTCGATCACAGCGTCTCGAAAGGCTCGCCGCTCAGTGGCTCGGAACTGCCGGCCATTGCGCCACGCATCTGGCTGTTCGTCATCGCGATCATTGCCCACAACATTCCGGAAGGCATGGCCATTGGTGTTTCTGCGGGGGGCGGTCTGCCCGATGCCGACAGCGTGGCGATGGGTATCGCCATTCAGGACGTGCCGGAAGGGCTGGTTATCGCATTGGTACTGGCAGGTGCCGGGATGTCACGCTTCAAGGCGTTCCTGATCGGCGCTGCATCCGGGCTGGTGGAGCCGGTGTTCGCCTTGCTGTGTGCCTGGTTGGTAGCCATCGCCGAGTTGTTGCTTCCGCTGGGCCTGGCCTTCGCGGCGGGGGCCATGCTGCTGGTGGTGACCCAGGAAATCATCCCGGAATCCCGCCGCAACGGGCATGACAAGATTGCCAGTCTTGGGCTGATCTCCGGCTTTTGCCTGATGATGGTGATGGATACCGCGTTGGTCTGAACACGTCATCGATGAATGCGTGCGGGGATTCGTCCCCCTGCATCGGGAAAAACCCCTTATAATCCATGGTTTTTATCCTTCGACGCGAGAGTCCCCGTGAGCTTACCTGCCTGCCCGAAATGTAATTCCGAATACACCTACGAAGACGGTGCGATGCTGATCTGCCCGGAATGCGCGCACGAATGGTCCGCCCAAGGAACTGCCGAAGCCGCCGACGACGTGAAGGTCATCAAGGATTCGGTCGGTAATACCCTGCAAGACGGCGATACTGTCACCGTTATCAAGGACCTGAAAGTCAAAGGCTCTTCGTTGGTGGTCAAGGTCGGCACCAAGGTCAAGAACATCCGTCTGGTCGACGGCGATCACGACATCGACTGCAAAATCGACGGCATCGGCGCCATGAAGCTGAAGTCGGAGTTTGTGAAGAAGGGCTAAGCTTCCCCGGCTGTTGACGCTTTACTGAGCTTCAACGCCGTCGCCGATGTGTAATCCGAAGTTCGCGAGGACTTCGGATTTTTCATATCCGGCGTACGGAGTTTGCAGATTTTTCCTTCAAGTGGCGTAAGTACAATACCTATCCGCGCTTTAGCGAGCCCACTTGAGTCGCGCGACGCTGCCTCAAGGAAATCCTGGACAGCCAATAGGGTCATTTTTGAAAAGGTTTGCGTTTGTAAGCGCCGCCGCCGAGCGGGAATACAAGGATCTGCCGGAAAATGTGCAGGATGAATTCGGCAAAGATCTGAGAAGGATTCAGTTTGAACAGGAACCACGACTGGCTATCAAGCAGCTTGTTGATTCCGTTGGCGCTGGCGTGATCGAGCTGATCATTAACGGCAGCCCGGCGTACCGCTGCCTTTATATCGCCAAATATGCCGAAATGGTCGTCGTCCTGCACTCGTTCGTAAAAACGACGAATAACACCGATAGGCATGCGATGACGGTTGCTACGCTCAGGCTTAAGGAACTCAAAAGCGAGTTGCGAGGTATGGGATACCGGCTTTAAGCCTGCCTGGAAATCACAATTTGAGGTGAGGCATCGATATCCGACGCTGACATTGTGAAATTGGCGCGGAAGCCCAACCTGTCGAGCATATCTATCATGGCGTCGATAGTGAATTTTTCGATTTTGCCGTTAGCCAGTTCCGAAACTCGCGACTGAGTCAAACCCAGCCTGACCGCCGCTTCGCTTTGCTTGAGACCCAACTTTTTAATGCAGTTGGTGATGAAGATCGAGAGATCCATCTTGAGTGCCATCTTGCTGGCAGCTTCTTCATCATGGGTCACGTGAAAAGGGCTGTCGTGAAATTGAAGCGCCATAACATGCCTCTACAGAATATCTTAAATTTAAGATAAAATAGTAGCTGCGACGCAATGAGCTGGCAAGGAAAAATATTGTTGACCTTACAGCAGCGATCTATTCACCCTCATCAAACTTGTTGTCAATCAGCTCGACCAGGCCATCCAGCGCAGCGTCTTCCTGTTCGCCTTCGGTAGACAGGTGGATCTCCGTGCCTTTGCCGGCGGCGAGCATCATGACGGCCATGATGCTTTTGCCATCGACCATGCTTTCAGGCGAACGGCCGACTCTGATCTGGCAAGGGAATCTTCCGGCCACGCCGACGAATTTGGCGGCGGCGCGGGCGTGCAGGCCGAGCTTGTTGATGATTGTTATTTGACGAGCGGGCATCGCAGTGAAAGTCCTTTCAGCTTAGGTCGCGGTGACGGACCTGAACGTTCTTGAGGGATTGATGCAGGACCTGGCCGAGGCGCTCGGTCAGGTAAACAGAGCGGTGGTGCCCGCCGGTGCAGCCAATGGCAATGGTGACATAGGAGCGATTGCTGGCAGCGAAGCGGGGTAGCCATTTGTTGAGGTAGGTGAAAATGTCCTGGAACATTTCCTCGACGTCGGGCTGCGCAGCAAGGTAGTCGATAACTGGCTGGTCGAGGCCCGACTGTTCGCGCAGTTCCGGCTTCCAGTAGGGATTGGGCAGGCAGCGGACATCGAAAACCAGATCGGCATCCACCGGCATGCCGCGCTTGAAGCCAAACGACTCGATCAGGAATGCAGTGCCCGGTTCCGGCTTGTTCAGCAGGCGCAGTTTCAGCGTGTCGCGCAGCTGATAGAGATTCAGGTGCGTGGTGTTGATCTTCAGATCGGCCAGATCGATGATCGGGCCCAGCAAGGTGGTTTCGTCCCGGATCGCCTCGGCGAGCGAGCGATTTGCGGTGCTCAGCGGATGGCGGCGACGGGTTTCAGAGAAACGCTTGAAGAGGGTTGCTTCGTCAGCGTCCAGATACAGCACATCGCACTGAATGTTACGCGAGCGTACTTCTTCAAGCATTTGCGGGAAGCGGGTCAGGTGGCTTGGCAGATTGCGCGCGTCGATGGAAACGGCAAGCAGCGGCTCAGCCAGTTCCGTATTGATCAGCGCGCGCTCAGCAAGCTCAGGCAGCAGGCCGGCGGGGAGGTTATCAACGCAGTAGAAGCCGCTGTCCTCCAATACATCCAGGGCCGTACTCTTGCCGGAGCCTGAACGGCCACTGACGATAATCATGCGCATGGTTAATGCCCGTTCTGCTCGTCCAGTACCACCTGATAAAGCGCTTCATTGCTTTCGGCGCTGCGCAGGCGGTCACGCACTTCTTTGCGATCAAGCATGCTGGCGATTTGGCGCAACAGCTCCAGGTGTGCATCGGTGGCAGCTTCCGGGACCAGCAGGACAAACAGCAGGTCCACAGGCGCACCATCAATGGCATCGAAATCAACAGGTGCGTCCAGGTGCAGCAACGCACTGATGGGCGAGTGACAACCCTTCAGGCGACAATGCGGGATGGCGATGCCATTGCCAAAGCCGGTAGAACCGAGTTTTTCTCGGGCAACAAGGCTTTCGAACACGGTTTGCGAATCCAGATCAGGCACTTCTCTGCCGATCAGATTGGCAATCTGTTCAAGTACGCGTTTCTTACTGCCGCCCGGCACGTTCACGAGTGAACGGCCAGGGGTCAGGATGTTTTCGAGTCGGATCATGGGTTGGGAGTGTTAGCGAGCTGTCGCACCTTTAAGGATGTTCTGCTGCTTTTCCTTATGCTTTAGCAATTGTCGGTCCAGCTTGTCAGTGAGCAGATCGATCGCCGCATACATGTCGTCATGTTCTGCGTTAGCTACGACCTCCCCACCGTGGATATGCAGCGTGGCTTCGATCTTCTGTTTCAGTTTCTCGACCGCCATCGTTACCTGCACATTGGTAATCTTGTCAAAATGCCCCTCGAGCTTCTTGAGTTTCAGCTCGATGTATTCGCGCAGGGGCTTGGTCACTTCTAATTGGTGTCCACTGATGTTGACTTGCATACAGCTTCTCCTTCGTTGCCAGTGCATAAAGAGGCAGGTTGAAATACCTGCCACTGGAACGCTATGGCTTCAGGCGGGGCTGCATAAAAACGGGTGCGGGCTTGGCTCGCTACGTTTTACACGGCCTCGATCGTCATATCAGTCGCTTGCGCTCGCTCGATGGCGCGATCCCAAGTGATTCGCGGTATTTAGCAACTGTGCGGCGAGCTACCTGAATGCCTTGTGCCTCCAGTAAACCAGCGATCTTGCTGTCACTCAACGGCTTTTTCTGATTTTCCGCTGCAACCAGTTTTTTGATGATCGCGCGAATCGCTGTGGACGAACACTCACCGCCCTCGGAGGTGCTTACGTGGCTCGAAAAGAAATATTTCAGTTCGTAGATACCACGTGGCGTATGCATGAATTTTTGCGTGGTCACGCGGGAAATCGTCGATTCGTGCATGCCGACCGCTTCAGCGATGTCATGCAGGACCAGCGGCTTCATCGCTTCGTCGCCGTATTCGAGGAAGCCGCGCTGATGCTCGACGATCTGCGTGGCGACCTTCATGAGTGTTTCGTTGCGGCTCTGCAGGCTCTTGATGAACCAGCGGGCCTCCTGCAACTGATTGCGCATGAAGGTGTTGTCGGCGCTGGTATCGGCGCGGCGTACGAACCCGGCGTATTGCGGGTTCACGCGCAGGCGAGGGACCGACTCTTGATTAAGTTCAACCAGCCAGCGCTCGTTATCCTTGCGCACAATGACGTCGGGGACGACATATTCGGCTTCGGCGGATTCGATTTGCGAGCCCGGCCGTGGGTTGAGGCTCTGCACCAGTTCGATGACCTGGCGCAGCTCGTCTTCCTTGAGTTTCATGCGACGCATCAGCTGGCCATAGTCGCGACTGCCCAGCAGGTCGATGAAGTCGCTGACCAGACGCTGGGCTTCGGCGAGCCAGCGGGTCTTGGCAGGCAGTTGGCGCAGTTGCAGCATCAGGCATTCGCTGAGATTGCGCGCGCCGATACCGGCGGGTTCAAACTGCTGGATGCGGTGCAGAACGGCTTCGATCTCATCAAGCTCGATATCGAGTTCGGGATCGAAGGCGTCGAGAATTTCTTCGAGTGTTTCGTCCAGATAACCCTGATTGTTGATGCAGTCGATCAGCGTCACGGCAATCAGGCGATCAGTGTCGGACATCGGCGCCAGGTTCAACTGCCAGAGCAGGTGGCTCTGCAGGCTTTCACCGACGGATGTGCGGGTGGTGAAGTCCCATTCGTCGTCGTCATTGCTGGGCAGGCTGCTGGCGCTGGTCTGATAAACGTCCTCCCAGGCCGTGTCGACCGGCAGTTCGTTGGGAATGCGCTCGTTCCATTCGCCTTCTTCCAGGTTGTCGACCGTCGGGGCGGGTTCCTGATATGTCGGCTCCTGAACATCAGGATTTGGCTTTTGCTCGATACTGTCAGCCAGTGGATCGGCGTTGTCGAAATCGTCGCCTTCTTCCTGGCGTTCCAGCATGGGGTTGGATTCCAGCGCCTCTTGAATCTCCTGTTGGAGATCCAGAGTCGACAGCTGGAGTAAGCGGATGGCCTGTTGCAGCTGCGGTGTCATCGTCAGCTGCTGGCCCATTCTCAAGACTAGCGATGGTTTCATGGCTGGGGCTAACACCTTATTCGCCGGCGCACGTGCGCCATCCACTATCAGGGCGCCGGGGCGCCTACATAAGCAAATTATATGCCTGAAACCGAAGTGTTTGCCTAGAGTGTGATGGCAATTAATGCATCATCATTGAAAGCACTCGGGCATTGCTCGCTTGGGGAAGCGGGACACCGCAGCAATTACAGGCGGAACTCGTGACCGAGGTAAACCTCTTTCACCAGCTGGTTAGCCAGAATGGTTTCCGAATCGCCTTCGGCGATCAGTTGCCCATCGTTGACGATGTAAGCGGTTTCGCAGATATCCAGGGTTTCGCGGACGTTGTGATCGGTGATCAGAACGCCGATACCCTTGGCTTTCAGGTGATGAATGATCTGCTTGATATCCCCTACCGAAATCGGGTCCACGCCGGCGAAGGGTTCGTCGAGCAGGATGAATTTCGGCGAAGTGGCCAGCGCGCGGGCGATTTCCACCCGGCGACGTTCACCACCGGACAGGCTCATGCCCAGGTTGTCGCGGATATGGCTGATGTGGAATTCCTGCAACAGGCTTTCCAGTTCTTTGCGGCGCGCGGTGCCGTCCAGCTCCTTGCGGGTTTCAAGGATCGCCATGATGTTGTCGGCTACCGAAAGCTTGCGAAAGATCGATGCTTCCTGGGGAAGATAACCGATACCTGCGCGCGCGCGGCCGTGCATCGGCTGGTGGCTGACGTCCAGGTCGTCGATCAGGACGCGGCCCTGATCGGCCTGAACCAGGCCAACGATCATGTAGAAGCAGGTTGTCTTGCCGGCACCGTTAGGCCCGAGCAGGCCAACTATTTGCCCACTGTCGATCGACAGGCTCACATCGCGTACGACCTGACGGCCCTTGTAGCTTTTAGCCAAATGCTGGGCTTTCAGCGTCGCCATTTACTGGGCCTTCTGCTGGTCGGTTTTCTTTTTCGGCTGGATAACCATGTCGATACGCGGACGAGGTGCGGTGACCTTGTTGCCATTGGCACGGCCGGCGCTGACGATCTGCTTCACGGTGTCGTAGACGATTTTCTCGCCTTCGGACGTGTTGCCGTCATTGATGACCTTGGCCTTGTCGATCAATACGATGCGATCCTGCGCCGCGTAGTATTGAATGGTGATCGCGTAGGCCTGAACGATTGGCTTGTCCACCGAGGGCTTCTGCTCGTAATAAGCCAGGTTGCCAACGGAGGTGAACACGTCGACTTCGCCCTGAGCGTTACGGGTAATGGTCACGGTGTTGCCGGTGATCTTCATCGAGCCCTGCGTGATGATGACGTTGCCCTTGTAGGTGGCCACGCCTTTTTTGTCATCAAGCTGCGCATCGTCAGACTGAATGTGGATCGGTTGATCGCGGTCAGTCTGCAGGGACCAGGCGCTCGCGCTTCCCAGTGCTGCGCCCAGGCCGAGCAATAAAGGAAGGGTTTTAACGAGCCTCATACTGTCCTCTTACGTTGGACAGCAGGTCCATCCTGCCGTCGTTCAAATACGCTTTCATTCCCTTGGCCGTGGTCACACCGCCCGCGCCGTCGATTCTAACGGCTTGCTCGGTCTGCGCATATTGCTTCTGTGGGAATACGGTCATTCGACTACTGGTGATAATGGTCGTACGGTTTTTATCGTCGGTTCGTGCTACGCGAACCGAATCGATCAATTCGACCTGAGTGCCGCCAGGGGATACTTCACCTTGCTTGCTCTGGATGTGCCACGGATAAAGCGTGCCGCGATACATTTGCAGGTCCGGCGTGGTCAGCAACGTGACATCGGTGGCCTTCAGGTGCTCGACCTTGTCTGCCGTCATCTCGTACTGCAGCTTGCCATCCGGCAGGTACTGAACGCTGTGGGCGTTGATCGCGTAGAAATCGATGGCGCTTTCGTCCACCGCCGTCACGGGCTGATCCATGAAGCTTTCAGGGCTGATATTCCAATAACCGGCAGCGGCGAGCAGTACTGCCAGCACACCGAAGATCAGAAACGAACGAATTTTTTTACTGAACATAAATGGCTTCTATAAGTAGGCGGCGTGGGCTGCTTCAAGGTTGCCCTGGGCGCTGAGAATCAGTTCGCAGAACTCGCGAGCCGCGCCTTCGCCGCCACGTGCCTTGGTAACGCCATGGGCATGTTGCTGTACGAAACCGTTGGCATTGGCAACTGCCATGCCCAGTCCGACACGACGGATGACCGGCAAGTCTGGCAGATCATCCCCCAGATAAGCGACCTGTTCGTAACTCAGATTGAGCTGGCCGAGCAATTCATCCAGCACAACCAGCTTGTCTTCACGACCCTGATACAGGTGCGCGATGCCCAGATTGCTGGCTCGACGCTCTACAATCGGGGTCTTGCGGCCGCTGATGATAGCAGTGGTGACGCCGGAGGCGATGAGCATCTTGATGCCCTGGCCGTCCAGCGTATTGAAAGTCTTGAATTCGCTGCCGTCTTCCAGGAAGTAAAGGCGGCCGTCAGTCAGCACGCCATCGACGTCGAAAATCGCCAGCTTGATGTTCTTGCCGCGTTGCAGCAAATCAGTGGTCATGGTCACGTCTCCCATTACATGACGCCCGCGCGCAGAAGATCCTGCAAGTTGAACGCGCCGACGGGGTGGTCATTTTCGTCGACGACGATCAACGCACCAATCTTGTGGTCTTCCATGATTTTCAAGGCTTCGGCCGCCAGCATCTCGGGGCGCGCAGTCTTGCCATGGAGCGTCATGACTTCATCAATGGTCGTCAGGCGGATGTCGATAGGGCGATCCAGCGTGCGGCGCAAATCGCCATCGGTGAATATCCCCGCCAGTCGTCCATCGGCTTCCAGAATCGCGGTCATGCCCAGGCCCTTGCGGGTCATTTCCATCAATGAGTCACGCAGCAGTGCGCCACGCTGTACCTTGGGCAATTCGTCGCCGGTGTGCATGACATGCTCGACCTTGAGCAGCAGCCGTCGGCCCAGCGCGCCGCCCGGATGGGAGAAGGCAAAATCCTCGGCAGTGAAGCCGCGTGCTTCCAGCAAGGCGACGGCCAGCGCGTCACCCATCACCAATGCCGCCGTCGTCGATGAGGTCGGGGCCAGGTTCAGCGGGCAGGCTTCGTGTTCAACGCGGGCGTTCAGGTTGATGTCGGCGGCCTTGGCCAGCGTCGATGCCGGATTGCCCGTCAGGCTGATCATCTTGATGCCAAGACGCTTGATCAGCGGCAGCAAGGTAACGATTTCGGCGGTGGTGCCGGAATTGGACAGCGCCAGGATGATGTCATCGGCGGTGATCATGCCCATGTCGCCATGGCTGGCTTCAGCCGGATGCACAAAGAACGAGGTGGTGCCGGTACTGGCCAGGGTGGCGGCGATTTTCTTGCCGATGTGCCCGGACTTGCCCATGCCGACCACGACAACCCGCCCTTTACTGGCAAGAATCATCTCGCAAGCGCGAACGAAATCTGCATCAATATGACTGAGCAAGCCTTCTACGGCTTCTAGTTCGAGGCGAATGGTGCGTTGTGCTGACTGGATCAGGTCGCTGGACTGGCTCATGGGGAAAATCGTTCGGCCTTCTAAAAGGCAGCGATTATAACGGTAATGCGTGATTCCCTCACGCTTGATCGTCACACTTTGTTGTCAAACCCGTGAACACATCCGCAACTGCCTACAACTTTGTAGGAAACGGCGCAAATTATTTGTAGTGATATTGATTCCTCCGGTTCTCGCTTGGGCAGCGTGATAGTGCAGTGGTATAGTTCGCGGCCTGTTCGGCCCACCTAGACAGCATGCCTCCCGCCAAGGGATCAGGCAGCTGAGAGTGAGTCTGTAGCGCAAGGAGCTTTGATGAGTGCCGATAACGCCTACGCGATCGAGCTGAAGGGCGTTTCCTTCAAGCGCGGTACGCGCAGCATCTTCGAAAATGTCGATATTAGTATTCCCCGTGGCAAAGTCACCGGCATCATGGGGCCTTCGGGCAGTGGCAAGACAACCCTGCTGCGCCTGATGGGCGCACAACTGCGCCCGTCTGCCGGCGAAATCTGGGTCAACGGCCAGAACCTGCCCAAGCTGTCACGCAGCGATCTGTTTGATGCACGCAAGCACATGGGCGTGCTGTTTCAAAGCGGCGCCTTGTTCACCGACCTCGACGTGTTCGAAAACGTGGCATTTCCCTTGCGTGTTCATACCGAACTGCCGGAAGAAATGATTCGTGACATTGTTTTGCTTAAATTGCAGGCAGTGGGGCTGCGCGGTGCAATCGAATTGATGCCGGACGAGCTTTCCGGTGGCATGAAGCGGCGTGTAGCGCTCGCGCGGGCAATCGCGCTGGATCCGCAGATCCTCATGTACGACGAGCCTTTCGTGGGCCAGGACCCGATTGCGATGGGCGTCCTGGTGCGGCTGATCAAGCTGCTCAACGATGCGCTGGGGATCACCAGCGTTGTCGTTTCCCATGATCTGGCTGAGACCGCCAGCATTGCCGATTACCTTTATGTGGTGGGCGATGGCCAGGTGCTGGGGCAGGGGACTCCGCAAGAGCTGATGGGCTCGGACAACCCTCGTATCCGACAATTCATGACCGGCGATCCAGACGGCCCCGTGCCGTTTCATTATCCGGCGCCGGATTATCGCGAAGATCTTTTGGGGAAGCGCTGATGCGCAGCAAGTCTTTACTAGAGCGGATACGCCTGCTTGGGCGCGCCGCTATCGATATCGTCACTGTATTGGGACGATCAGGGATTTTTCTGGTCCATGCCTTGTTCGGCCGTGGCGGGATCGGTGGCAGCTTTCAATTGCTGGTCAAACAGCTGCATTCGGTCGGCGTCATGTCCCTGGCGATCATTGTCGTCTCTGGCATGTTCATTGGCATGGTGCTGGCACTGCAGGGTTTCAGCATCCTCTCCAGCTATGGCTCGGAACAGGCCGTTGGTCAGATGGTGGCATTGACCTTGCTACGTGAACTGGGGCCGGTAGTGGCTGCGTTGCTGTTCGCCGGGCGTGCGGGTTCCGCGCTGACCGCCGAGATCGGCAACATGAAGTCCACCGAGCAGCTGTCCAGTCTGGAAATGATTGGTGTCGATCCACTCAAGTACATCATTGCACCGCGCTTGTGGGCCGGGTTCATCTCCTTGCCGATCCTGGCCATGATTTTCAGCGTGGTCGGCATCTGGGGCGGCTCCTGGGTTGCCATTGACTGGCTCGGCGTTTATGAAGGTTCGTTCTGGTCGAACATGCAGAACAGCGTTTCTTTCACCGGTGACGTGGTCAACGGTGTCATTAAAAGCATGATTTTTGCGTTTGTGGTGACCTGGATCGCCGTGTTCCAGGGTTACGATTGTGAGCCCACGTCAGAAGGGATCAGTCGCGCCACTACCAAAACCGTCGTATATGCCTCGTTGGCCATACTGGGCCTGGACTTTATCTTGACCGCCTTGATGTTTGGAGATTTCTGATGCAAAACCGCACCATCGAAACCGGTGTCGGCCTGTTCCTGCTGGCCGGGATACTGGCTTTGCTATTGCTGGCCCTGCGCGTCAGTGGCCTGAGCGGCAGCGCCACCAGCGAAACGTATAAACTTTATGCAAATTTCGACAATATTGCCGGTTTGACTGTCAGAGCCAAGGTAAGCATGGCCGGCGTCACGATTGGCAAGGTGACGGCGATCGATCTTGATCGCGATACCTTCACCGGTCGGGTGACCATGGAGCTCCAGAAGAAAGTCGATAACCTTCCTGTGGATTCCACTGCGTCGATCCTGACTGCCGGTTTGCTGGGTGAAAAATATGTGGGTATCAGCGTGGGCGGCGATGAACGTCAGCTCAAGGATGGCGGTACTATCCATGACACGCAGTCGTCGCTGGTGCTGGAAGACCTGATCGGAAAATTCCTGCTCAATACCGTGAGTAAAGACGCCAAATGAGGAGCTTTTACATGATCTCAACCTTGCGCCGTGGCCTGCTGGTATTACTGGCGTTGCTACCGATGCTGGCTAATGCGGCCACTACGCCGTCCGCGCATGACCTGGTGGATCGCACCACCAAGGAATTGCTCGCTGACCTGGCGGCCAACAAAGAACAGTACAAAACCAATCCCAGCGCCTTCTACGATGCACTCAATCGCATTGTCGGGCCTGTGGTGGATGCCGATGGCATTTCCAAAAGCATCATGACCGTCAAGTATTCGCGCAATGCTTCGCCGGCCCAGATGCAGCGCTTCCAGGAAAACTTCAAGCGCAGCCTGATGCAGTTCTATGGCAATGCCTTGCTGGAATACAACAACCAGGGCATCACTGTTTCCCCGGAAAAGCCTGAAGGCGACGACCGCACCAGCGTCGACATGCTGGTCAAGGGCAACAACGGGGCGAACTACCCAGTGTCCTATACTCTCGTCAAGCTTGGCGGCGAGTGGAAAGTGCGTAACGTGATCATCAACGGCATCAACATCGGCAAGCTGTTCCGTGATCAGTTCTCCGACGCCATGCAGCGCAACGGCAACAACCTGGATGCAACCATCAATAATTGGGCTGGCGAAGTGGCCAAGGCCAAGGAAAAGGCGCCTGACGCTGCCGGTCAGGCTGCGCAATGACTGAGTCCGCCATTCGACTTGGCGCACCGGGTGAGTTGCAGTTGACCGGTGTGCTCGACTATCGCTCCGGTCCGGCCCTGCGCAAGCAGGGTTCGGCACTGATCAAGTCGAGCGAGCTGCCAACTGTGGTACTCGATTGCGCCGGTGTCGAGAAGTCCAGCAGTGTCGGCCTCGCTTTGTTGCTCGCATTCATGCGGGACGCCAAGCAAGCAGGCAAGTCGGTCACCGTTCGCGCGATGCCTGAAGACATGCGCAAGATTGCCCAGGTGTCAGAGTTGACCGAGCTGCTCGGCAACCATTGAAAGATGTCCATTGAATGAGCCCCTCGTCCGGGTCCCGCGTTGCGGGGTTCGCATTGAGTGGGCTTTTTTGTATGATGGCCGACCCGCGCGCGTAGGTCGCCAATCGAGGTTAAGCATGCACGCCGTAGAAGTTAAGAGCTTCCTTGAAGGGAAGTTGCCTGAGATCCAGGTCGAAGTTGAAGGCGAAGGCTGCAACTTCCAGCTCAACGTGATCAGTGACGAGATGGCTACACTTAGCCCCGTCAAGCGTCAGCAGCAGATCTATGCTCATTTGAACCCCTGGATCGCCGATGGCAGCATCCACGCGGTCACTATGAAATTTTTCAGCCGCGCTGCATGGGCCGAGCGCACCTGAGCCAATTGGCGTCGAGATTCTTATGGATAAACTGATTATTACTGGCGGCGTTCGTCTTAACGGCGAAATCCGCATCTCCGGGGCGAAGAACTCTGCCCTGCCGATTCTTGCCGCTACCTTGCTGGCCGACGGACCGGTCACCGTGCAGAACCTGCCACACCTGCACGACATCACCACCATGATCGAGCTGTTTGGTCGCATGGGCATCGAGCCTGTGATCGACGAAAAGCTCAGCGTTGAAATTGACGCCCGTACCATCAAGACCCTGATCGCGCCGTACGAACTGGTGAAAACCATGCGTGCCTCGATTCTGGTGCTGGGTCCGATGGTTGCCCGTTTCGGTGAAGCCGAAGTTGCCTTGCCTGGCGGTTGCGCCATTGGCTCGCGTCCGGTTGACCTGCACATCCGTGGTCTTGAAGCCATGGGCGCGATCATTGACGTGGAAGGCGGCTACATCAAGGCCAAGGCGCCTGAAGGCGGCCTGCGCGGAGCCCACTTCTTCTTCGATACCGTCAGTGTGACCGGTACCGAGAACATCATGATGGCTGCCAGCCTGGCTAACGGTCGCAGCGTTCTGCAGAACGCCGCCCGCGAACCTGAAGTGGTCGACCTCGCCAACTTCCTGATTGCCATGGGTGCCAAGATTCACGGCGCCGGCACTGACACCATCACCATCGATGGCGTGAAGCGCCTGGGTTCGGCGACCTACAAGGTCATGCCCGATCGCATCGAAACCGGTACTTACCTGGTTGCTGCTGCGGCCACTGGCGGTCGCGTCAAGCTCAAGGACACCGACCCGACGATCCTCGAAGCGGTGTTGCTCAAGCTTCAGGAAGCGGGTGCCGAAGTCACCACTGGCGTCGACTGGATCGAACTGGACATGCACGGCAAGCGGCCCAAAGCCGTCAACATTCGGACAGCGCCGTATCCTGCGTTCCCGACTGACATGCAGGCACAGTTCATTTCGCTCAATGCCATCGCTGAAGGCACTGGCGCCGTGATCGAAACCATTTTCGAAAACCGCTTCATGCACGTGTACGAAATGCACCGCATGGGCGCGCAGATCCAGGTTGAGGGTAATACCGCAATCGTCACCGGCACCGAGGTGCTCAAAGGCGCGCCAGTGATGGCGACCGACCTGCGTGCCTCGGCCAGTCTGGTGATCTCGGCCCTGGTTGCCCAGGGCGACACCCTGATCGACCGCATCTACCACATAGATCGTGGCTACGAGTGCATTGAAGAGAAGCTGCAAATGCTGGGCGCCAAGATCCGTCGCGTTCCGGGCTAGTAGACTTCAAACATCCCTGATGCCTGGCCGAATCAGTTCGGTCAGGCATCAGGGATTGCACTTCGATACTTGTGTGATTTTTGATTCGTTCCACCTCATGCCTGGTGTTCTTCGCGTGAGGGTTGTTCGGCGCCGATTGCGTCCGGACAAAAGTTTCCTGATAAGGACTGACGTTTCCCATGTTGACCATCGCACTGTCCAAGGGCCGTATCCTTGACGACACATTGCCGCTTCTCGCTGAAGCGGGCATCGTGCCGACCGAGAATCCGGACAAGAGCCGCAAGCTGATCATCCCCACGACCCAGGCCGATGTGCGTCTGTTGATCGTGCGCGCCACCGATGTGCCGACGTATGTCGAGCATGGCGCTGCCGACCTGGGTGTCGCCGGTAAAGATGTGCTGATGGAATACACCGGCCAGGGCCTTTATGAGCCGCTGGACCTGCAGATTGCCAAGTGCAGGCTGATGACCGCCGGTGCCATTGGCGCCGTAGAGCCCAAAGGTCGTCTGCGCGTGGCCACCAAATTCGTCAACGTTGCCAAGCGTTATTACGCCGAGCAGGGCCGTCAGGTTGACATCATCAAGCTGTACGGCTCGATGGAACTGGCGCCGCTGATTGGCCTGGCTGACAAGATCATCGACGTGGTCGACACCGGCAACACGCTGCGCGCCAATGGCCTGGAGCCCCAGGAATTGATCGCCATGATCAGCTCGCGTCTGGTAGTCAACAAGGCTTCGATGAAAATGCAGCACGCCCGCATCCAGGCGCTGATCGACACCCTGCGCAACGCAGTGGAGTCACGACACCGCGGCTGACTTACCCGCGCGACCTTGAGTCGCGCCCGTCTATCCGCCTCATAGCCAGAATTCTCAGGTGCCCAAGCGGATCGACTGCTAGTTTAGGGCGCCTGAGTTTTTGCCATTCCTATGAGGCTCTCGCTATGACCGCACCGACTGCAATTCGCCGACTCAATGCTGCTGACCCTGATTTCGCACATCATCTGGATCATCTGCTGAGCTGGGAAAGTGTGTCTGATGATTCGGTCAACGAGCGCGTGCTGGAAATCATCAAGGCTGTGCGCGAGCGTGGCGATGCCGCGTTGGTCGAGTACACGCAGCGTTTTGATGGTTTGCAGGTCGCTTCGATGGCGGATCTGATCCTGCCGCGCGAGCGTCTGGAACTGGCATTGACGCGCATCACCCCGGCCCAGCGCGAAGCACTGGAAAAGGCCGCGGATCGGGTGCGCATGTACCACGAAAAGCAGAAACAGGATTCCTGGACCTACACCGAGGCTGATGGCACGGTGCTGGGCCAAAAAGTCACGCCGCTGGATCGTGCCGGGCTCTACGTGCCGGGTGGCAAGGCGTCTTACCCTTCATCGGTGCTGATGAACGCCATTCCCGCGAAAGTGGCGGGCGTCACCGAAGTGGTCATGGTGGTGCCGACTCCGCGTGGCGAAATCAACGAACTGGTGCTGGCCGCCGCCTGTATTGCCGGTGTCGACCGGGTGTTCACCATCGGCGGCGCACAAGCGGTTGCCGCATTGGCCTATGGCACGGAAAGCGTGCCCAAGGTCGATAAGGTCGTCGGCCCCGGCAACATCTATGTGGCAACGGCCAAGCGCCACGTATTCGGTCAGGTCGGCATCGACATGATCGCCGGTCCTTCGGAAATTCTCGTGGTCTGCGACGGCCAGACCGATCCGGACTGGATTGCCATGGACCTGTTTTCCCAAGCCGAACACGATGAAGACGCCCAGGCGATTCTGGTCAGCCCGGACGCCGAGTTCCTCGATAAAGTCGCGGCGAGCATCGCTAAATTGCTGCCGACCATGGAGCGTGCCGAGATCATCGACAAGTCGATCAATGGCCGTGGTGCGTTGATCAAAGTGGTGGATATGCAGCAGGCGATTGAAGTCGCCAACCGTATTGCGCCAGAACACCTTGAATTGTCGGTGGCCGATCCGGAAACCTGGTTGCCGCTGATCCGCCACGCGGGCGCGATCTTCATGGGCCGCCACACCTCCGAAGCCTTGGGCGACTATTGCGCGGGACCGAACCACGTATTACCTACGTCGGGCACCGCGCGCTTCTCATCGCCGCTGGGTGTGTACGATTTCCAGAAGCGCTCCTCGATCATTTATTGCTCGGAGCAGGGCGCGTCTGAACTGGGCAAGACCGCTTCAGTGCTGGCCCGAGGCGAGTCTCTGACCGCTCACGCACGTAGCGCCGAATATCGCATCATCGACAGCACTGAAGGGCAGGGGAACTGAGATGAGTAAATTCTGGAGTGCGTTCGTCAATGATCTGGTGCCTTATGTGCCGGGCGAACAGCCGAAGCTGACCAAACTGGTCAAGCTCAACACCAACGAAAACCCTTACGGCCCGTCGCCAAAGGCCCTGTCGGCCATGCGCGCCGAGCTGACCGATGACCTGCGCCTGTATCCGGATCCAAACAGCGATCTGCTCAAGCAGGCAGTGGCCAGTTATTACAGCGTGCCGGCCAGCCATGTCTTTCTCGGTAATGGCTCCGACGAAGTGCTGGCGCACATCTTCAACGCGTTTTTCCGCCACGACAAACCGCTGCTGTTCCCGGACATCAGCTACAGCTTTTATCCGGTGTATTGCGGACTCTACGGCATCGATTTCGACGCCGTGCCGCTGGATGAGCAATTCCAGATTCGCGTCGAGGATTATGCCAAGCCCAACGGCGGCATCATTTTCCCTAACCCGAATGCGCCAACGGGCTGCCTGCTGGCCCTTGAGGCTGTGGAGAAATTGCTCAAATCCAGCCCGGATTCAGTGGTCGTCGTGGACGAGGCGTACATCGACTTTGGCGGTGAAACCGCGATCAGCCTGGTGCAGCGTTATCCAAACCTGCTGGTCACGCAAACCTTGTCCAAGTCGCGCTCGCTGGCGGGCTTGCGCGTTGGTCTGGCGGTTGGCCATCCGGATCTCATCGAAGCACTGGAGCGGGTCAAGAACAGCTTCAACTCCTATCCGCTGGATCGCCTGGCGATTGTCGGCGCGACGGCGGCGTTCGAGGATCGTGAGCACTTCGACGCCACCCGCAATGCAGTGATCGCCAGCCGTGAAGCGCTGATCGTGGCGTTGCAGGGTAAAGGCTTTGAGGTGTTGCCTTCGGCGGCGAACTTCATCTTCGCCCGTCACCCCGGCCACGACGCGGCCGGGCTGGCGGCGCAGTTGCGTGAACAAGGCGTGATCGTGCGGCACTTCAAGCAGGAACGCATCGCGCAATTCCTGCGTATCAGCATTGGCACGCCAGAGCAGAATCAGGCGCTGCTGGATGGGTTGGCGGGGTTGTAGGTTGCAAGCGCAATATCTGTAGGACCGGCTTTAGCCGGGAGGACGCGCTCCCGGCTAAAGCCGGTCCTACCAATGAAGCGCTAATTCGAGAGCGATACGCCAGACGCGCCTATTCTTGCTCAACCGGCGTCACCGCCGGTGGCGGGCGCATGCCGACTTCAGCGCTGAGCTTCATTTCCTTGCCGTTACGCATGACCTGAATGTCGATCTTGTCGCTGGGTTTGGTGCGAGCCACCTGATTCATTGAGCGTCGTCCGTCGCCGGCGGGCTCGCCATTGATGCTCAGGATTACATCACCCAGTTGCAGGCCGGCTTTCTGCGCAGGTCCGTCGCGGAAAATACCCGCGACAACGATGCCCGGACGATCCTTCAAACCGAACGACTCTGCCAGTTCCTGGGTCAAGGGTTGCACTTCAATGCCCAGCCAGCCACGAATCACCTGGCCGTGCTCGATGATCGACTTCATGACGTCCATCGCCAGCTTGGTCGGAATCGCAAAGCCAATGCCCTGTGAGCCGCCGGACTTGGAAAAGATCGCGGTATTGATACCGGTCAGGTTGCCATTGGCATCGACCAGCGCACCGCCTGAGTTACCCGGATTGATGGCGGCGTCGGTCTGGATGAAATCTTCGTACGTGTTCAAGCCAAGCTGATTACGGCCCGTGGCGCTGATAATGCCCATGGTCACGGTCTGGCCGACGCCGAACGGGTTGCCGATAGCCAGCGCGACATCGCCGATGCGGATACTGTCCGAGCGGCCAATGGTGATTGCTGGCACGTTCTTCAGGTCAATCTTGAGCACCGCAAGGTCGGTCTCCGGGTCGCTGCCGATCACCCGGGCGATGGTTTCCCGACCGTCCTTGAGCGCCACGACGATCTGGTCCGCGCCGGTGGTAACGTGGTTGTTGGTCAGGATGTAGCCTTCCGGACTCATCATGACGCCCGAGCCAAGGCTGGATTCCATGCGTTTCTGCTTGGGCAGGTTATCGCCGAAGAAGCGCCGGAACTGCGGGTCTTCAAAGAGTGGATGACTGGTCTTGTTAACCATCTTGGTGGTGTAGAGGTTTACGACTGCAGGCGCAGCCATGCTCACTGCGTCGGCATAGGACACGGGCCCTTGCTGGACTTTAGTGGTCTGTGGAGCCTGTTGCAGATTCACATCGAGGCTGGGCAAACCGACCAATTGCGGGTAGCGCTGAATAATCAGTAGAGCGATGAGCACACCGGCCAGCAACGGCCAGCCGAAAAACCGCAGTGCTTTGAACATTGAACAGTCCTGAAAGTGGTTCGACGCTGCGGCTGGTCGCCCATCTGCGCCATAATGGGCGGCATTATACGAGCAGTTGCTGTCCTGTCTCGGAAATAAGCTGTACGAAAGTGTACGTTTTCCCGAGTCAGGACACTATCCGCTCAGAACCGAATATTCAGGAGTCTTTCATGGCTGTTGCGCTGAGCACCCTAGTAGAAGAAGCCGATCGTTATCTGAACAGCGCCCGCATCCAGGACTACTGCCCGAACGGCCTGCAAGTCGAGGGCCGCCCGCAAGTCATGCGTATCGTCAGCGGCGTCACCGCCAGTCAGGCGTTGCTCGATGCAGCGGTGGATGCCCAGGCCGATCTGATCCTCGTGCACCACGGTTATTTCTGGAAGGGCGAAAATCCCTGCGTGACCGGCATGAAGCAGCGCCGCCTGAAAACGCTGCTCAAGCACGACATAAGCCTGCTGGCGTATCACTTGCCGCTGGATCTGCATCCGGACGTCGGCAATAACGTGCAGTTGGCGCGACAGTTGGATATCACCGTCGAAGGACCGCTGGATCCGGAAAACTCGAAGGTCATTGGTCTGGTCGGTTCCCTGGCCGAACCGATGATGCCTCGGGATTTTGCCCGGCGTGTCCAGGACGCGCTGGGCCGCGAACCCTTGCTGATCGAAGGCAGCGAGATGATTCGACGGGTTGGCTGGTGTACCGGCGGCGGGCAGGGTTACATCGATCAGGCGGTGCTGGCTGGCGTCGATCTGTTCCTCAGTGGCGAAGCCTCGGAGCAGACGTTTCACAGTGCCCAGGAGAACAACATCAGCTTTATTGCTGCCGGGCACCATGCGACCGAGCGCTACGGAGTCCAGGCCCTGGGTGATTATCTGGCCCGGCGCTTTGCGCTGGAACATCTGTTCATCGACTGCCCCAATCCGATCTGATCACCCAAACGAGGCGGTATATCCATAGATCGTTTCGATCTATCCCGTCTCCTGAATAGAAGCAGGCGCTGTGCTAGAGTGCGGCCTCGAACACGGCCCGCTGGCCGTCCCGGGCGTTTGCCCGGTCAATAACGAATGTAATCCGTGAGTAGCCATGGTCGACAAACTGACGCATCTGAAACAGCTGGAGGCGGAAAGCATCCACATCATCCGCGAGGTCGCCGCCGAGTTTGATAATCCGGTGATGCTGTACTCCGTCGGTAAAGACTCTGCCGTCATGCTTCACCTGGCGCGCAAGGCGTTTTTCCCGGGCAAGTTGCCGTTCCCGGTAATGCACGTGGATACCCAGTGGAAATTCCAGGAAATGTATCGTTTCCGCGACCGCATGGTCGAGGAACTGGGCCTGGACCTGATCGTTCACGTCAATCCCGATGGCGTCGCGCAGGGTATCAACCCGCTGACCCACGGCAGCTCCAAGCACACTGACATCATGAAGACCGAAGGTCTCAAGCAGGCCCTGGACAAATACGGCTTTGATGCCGCGTTTGGTGGCGCGCGTCGTGATGAAGAAAAGTCTCGTGCCAAAGAGCGCGTGTACTCGTTCCGCGATACCAAGCATCGCTGGGACCCGAAAAACCAGCGCCCAGAGCTGTGGAATGTGTACAACGGCAACGTCAACAAAGGCGAGTCGATCCGTGTATTCCCGCTGTCCAACTGGACCGAGCTGGATATCTGGCAGTACATCTACCTTGAAGGCATCCCGATTGTGCCGCTGTATTTCGCCGCCGAGCGCGACGTTATCGAGATGAACGGCACCTGGATCATGATCGACGACGAGCGCCTGCTCAATCACCTCAGCGATGAGGACAAGGCACGCATCGTCAAGAAGAAAGTCCGTTTCCGCACACTTGGCGACTACCCGTTGACGGGCGCAGTCGAGTCCGAGGCCATCAGCCTCACCGACATCATTCAGGAAATGCTCCTGACGCGAACTTCCGAACGCCAGGGCCGGGTCATCGATCACGATGGCGCAGGTTCGATGGAAGAAAAAAAACGTCAGGGTTATTTCTAAACGGGGTGTCACATGTCGCATCAATCTGAATTGATCAGCGAGGACATCCTCGCCTATCTGGGCCAGCACGAACGCAAGGAAATGTTGCGCTTTCTTACCTGTGGCAACGTCGATGACGGCAAGAGCACGCTGATCGGGCGTCTGCTGCACGACTCCAAGATGATCTACGAAGATCACCTGGAAGCCATCACCCGCGATTCGAAGAAATCCGGCACCACCGGCGATGACGTGGATCTGGCGCTGCTGGTCGACGGCCTGCAGGCCGAGCGCGAGCAGGGCATCACTATCGATGTGGCTTACCGCTATTTCTCCACCGCCAAGCGCAAGTTCATCATTGCCGATACACCGGGCCACGAGCAGTACACCCGCAACATGGCCACCGGCGCATCGACCTGCGACCTGGCGATCATTCTCGTGGACGCCCGTTACGGCGTGCAGACCCAGACGCGGCGACACAGCTTTATTGCCTCGCTGCTGGGCATCAAGCACATCGTCGTGGCGATCAACAAGATGGACCTCAACGGCTTCGACGAAAGCGTTTTCGAGTCGATCAAGGCTGATTACCTGAAGTTCGCCGAAGGTATCGCCTTCAAACCGACGACCATGGCCTTCGTGCCAATGTCGGCCCTCAAGGGCGACAACGTGGTGAACAAGAGCGAGCGTTCGCCTTGGTACACCGGCCAGTCGCTGATGGAAATCCTCGAAACCGTCGAGATCGCCAACGACCGCAACTACACCGACCTGCGTTTCCCGGTGCAGTACGTCAACCGTCCGAACCTGAACTTCCGTGGTTTCGCCGGCACGCTGGCCAGCGGCATCGTGCACAAGGGCGACGAAGTCGTCGTGCTGCCGTCGGGCAAGAGCAGCCGCGTGAAATCCATCGTCACCTTCGAAGGTGAGCTGGAGCACGCAGGTCCTGGTCAGGCAGTCACCCTGACCATGGAAGACGAGATCGATATTTCCCGTGGCGACCTGTTGGTACACGCCGACAATGTGCCGCAGGTTTCCGACGCGTTCGACGCCATGTTGGTGTGGATGGCCGAAGAGCCGATGTTGCCGGGCAAGAAATACGACATCAAGCGCGCAACCAGTTACGTGCCGGGTTCGATCACCAGCATCGTGCACCGCGTCGATGTGAACACGCTTGAAGAAGGCGCAGCCAGTTCGTTGCAGCTCAATGAGATTGGTCGCGTCAAGGTCAGCCTTGATTCGCCTATCGCGCTGGACGGTTACGACAGCAATCGCACCACCGGTTCGTTCATCGTCATTGATCGCTTGACCAATGGCACCGTCGCGGCGGGCATGATCATCGCCAAAGCGGTGGGCAGCAGCAGCGCCAATCATCATGGCAAGCTAGCCCATGTAGCGACCGAAGAGCGTGCCCAGCGCTTCGGCCAGCAACCAGCCACCGTGCTGTTCAGCGGCCTTTCCGGCGCAGGTAAAAGCACTTTGGCCTATGCGGTCGAGCGCAAGCTGTTCGACATGGGGCGCGCGGTGTTCGTGCTTGACGGCCAGAACCTGCGTCACGACCTGAACAAGGGTCTGCCGCAGGATCGTGCCGGGCGTACCGAGAACTGGCGTCGTGCCGCTCACGTGGCGCGTCAGTTCAACGAAGCGGGCCTGCTGACGCTGGCAGCGTTCGTCGCGCCGGATGCCGAAGGTCGCGAGCAGGCCAGGTCGCTGATTGGTGCTGATCGTCTGCTGACGGTTTACGTCCAGGCGTCGCCGACCGTCTGCCGCGAGCGTGACCCACAAGGCCTGTATGCCGCCGATGGCGACAACATTCCCGGTGAGTCCTTCCCGTACGACGTGCCGCTCAACGCCGATCTGGTCCTCGACACGCAGTCGCTGAACCTTGAAGAAAGCGTCAAGCAAGTGCTGGAACTGCTGCGCAGCCGTGGCGCGATCTGATCCTTGAGCTGACGCCGTAACAAAAAACCCGCCAGATGATGGCGGGTTTTTTGTTGATACACCTCGTAGGACCGGCTTTAGCCGGGAGGGCGGGAGTCGATTCGCAGCAAATGTATCGTCAGAACGAATGAGCTCCCGGCTGAAGCCGGTCCTACGGATCCCATGTGGCGGGAGAAAACGAATCTACGCCCACAAAAAACCCCGCCATTCATCTCAATGGCGGGGTTTTTGTGTGCAGCGTGTCGCGAATTACTTTTTCAGACCGTAATGCTCATCCAGCATGCCTGGAGAATTCGGCATTTTCGGGGCGTAGTCCTTTGGCGGCTCTGCTGCGGTACGTGGCGGCGTCAGACGATCACGCTGGATCGTATTGGCTTCCGGGTGCAGCGCAGCGAGCAGGCGCTGACGGGTCTGTTCATCGAGGGCCAGACGATTGGCGCCCTCGGCGAGGTGTTCCTGGACTTCCTGATAACTCTGGGACAGCTTTTGCACCAGATTAGCCGTACTGTTGAAGTGAGTGACCACCTCGTTCTGATAATTGTCGAAACGCTCCTGAACGTCATCCAGCTGGCGCTGGGTACCGTTGGGGGCGGTGTTGGGCAGCAGACGTGCGACCAGGAAACCGATAACCACACCGGCGACCAGCGCAAGGGTCGGCAACAACCAAACTAAGAGCGAGTGTTCCACGAGTCCTTCCTCTATAAACGGCTTTGCTTTACGTTAACGGCTCGAACCTGCTCTGTATACCGCGACACGCTCACGGATACGTAACCGGCAGACAATCAGCTAGACGAGTCGACCCAATTCGAGGTCACGGAGTTCATTTTTGCTCATGCGCGAAACCCCTGTTTTGATTGATGGCCCAGTGGGCCAGCTCGAAGCGCTTTACCTGGATCTGGCGGATGCCAAAGGCCTGGCGCTGATTTGCCATCCTAACCCGGTACAGGGCGGCACCATGCTCAATAAAGTCGTCTCGACCCTGCAACGCACGGCTCGCGACGCTGGCTTGAGTACCCTGCGCTTCAATTATCGCGGCGTCGGCGCCAGCGCGGGCACCTCCGAAGCCAGTGTCGGCGAAGTCGAAGATGCTGTCGCCGTGGCCCGCTGGTTGCGCGAGCAGCAGCCCGACCTGCCGATCACCTTGTTCGGTTTTTCCTTTGGCGGCTACGTCGCGGCAACCCTGGGAGGGCGGCTTGAGGCCGGTGGCGAGCAACTGAAACATCTGTTCATGATCGCGCCTGCGGTCATGCGCCTGGGCGAACAGGATCAGTTGCCGCAGAACTGCCCGCTGACCCTGATCCAGCCGGAAACCGACGAAGTCATCGATCCGCAAGTGGTGTATGACTGGTCCGCCGCGCTGCCGCGTCCACATGAGCTGCTGAAAGTGGCAGAATGCGGACACTTTTTTCACGGCAAGCTGACTGATCTCAAGGATCTGGTCATGCCGCGCCTTTCGAATTGATGACAGCCCGATAAGCGACCCGCCATGACCACTCGTATCCTGACCGGTATCACCACCACCGGCACACCTCACTTGGGCAACTACGCGGGCGCGATTCGCCCGGCCATCGTTGCCAGCCGCGAGAGCGGTGCCGATTCGTTCTACTTTCTGGCTGACTACCACGCCTTGATCAAATGCGATGACCCGCTGCGCATTCAGCGCTCGCGTCTGGAAATCGCCGCGACCTGGCTGGCTGCTGGCTTGGACGTTGACCGCGTTACGTTTTATCGCCAGTCCGACATCCCGGAAATCCCGGAGCTGACCTGGCTGCTGACCTGCGTGGCGGCCAAGGGCCTGCTCAACCGCGCTCACGCTTACAAGGCGTCGGTGGACAAGAACGTCGAGACCGGCGAAGACCCGGACGCCGGCATCACCATGGGCTTGTACAGCTACCCGGTGCTGATGGCGGCGGACATCCTCATGTTCAACGCCCATAAGGTGCCGGTCGGTCGCGACCAGATCCAGCACGTGGAAATGGCCCGTGATATCGGCCAGCGCTTCAATCACCTGTTCGGCCAGGGCAAGGAATTTTTCGTCATGCCCGAAGCCCTGATCGAGGAAAGCGTTGCCACGCTGCCGGGTCTGGACGGGCGCAAGATGTCGAAAAGCTACGACAACACGATCCCGTTGTTCAGCAATGCCAAAGAGATGAAAGACGCGATTTCGCGCATCGTCACCGACTCCCGTGCGCCGGGCGAAGCCAAGGATCCGGACAACTCGCACCTGTTCACCCTCTATCAGGCCTTCGCAACGCCTGAGCAGAACGCTGAGTTCCGTTCCGAGCTGTTGCAGGGCCTGGGCTGGGGCGAGGCGAAGAATCGCTTGTTCACCCTGCTGGACAGTCAGCTGGGCGAAGCGCGGGAAAACTACCATCGCCTGATCGAACGTCCGGCCGATCTGGAAGACATTCTGCTCGCCGGTGCCGCGAAGGCCCGCAGCGTCGCGACGCCGTTCCTTGGCGAACTGCGCGAAGCCGTCGGCCTGCGCTCGTTCCGCAGCAACGTTCAGGTGGCGACCGCCGGGAAGAAAAAAGCCGCCAAAGGCGCGCGCTTCGTCAGCTTCCGTGAAGACGATGGCAGCTTCCGCTTCCGTCTGCTCGCCGCCGATGGCGAACAGCTGTTGTTGTCGCGCAATTTTGCCGACGGCAAGGCTGCAGGCGCCGCCAGCAAACAGTTGCAGCAGGGCGGCGCACTCGACGTTCGTGCTGAAGGCGATAGCTTCACTTTGTGGCTTGATGGCCAATGTGTGGCCGACAGCCCGGCATTTGCCGACGCCACGGCTCGGGATGCAGCCATCGAAAGCCTGAAAGCGGCGCTGACCCCGCAACAGGATTGATTGCCATTCTGCCGGGCCGTCGCTACAGTGACGGCCCGTTTTTGTTGCCTTGCTAACGAATATGACCCCCCTAGAACGATATCAAGCAGATCTGAAGCGCCCCGACTTTTTCCATGACGCCGCGCAGGAAACCGCCGTGCGCCATTTGCAGCGTTTGTACGACGACCTGATCGCCGCGCACACCAGCAAGCCGGGCATGTTCGGCAAGTTGTTCGGCAAGAAAGAACAGGCTCCGGTCAAGGGTTTGTACTTCTGGGGCGGCGTAGGGCGGGGCAAGACTTATCTGGTCGACACCTTCTTCGAAGCCTTGCCGTTCGACGACAAGGTTCGCACCCACTTCCACCGCTTCATGAAGCGCGTCCACGAAGAAATGCGCACCCTCAAGGGCGAACGGAACCCGCTGACGATCATCGCCAAGCGTTTTTCCGATGAAGCGCGAGTCATCTGTTTCGATGAATTTTTCGTCTCGGATATCACCGACGCCATGATCCTCGGCACGCTGATGGAAGAGCTGTTCAAGAATGGCGTGACTCTGGTTGCCACCTCGAACATCGTCCCGGACGGTCTCTATAAAGACGGCCTGCAACGTGCGCGTTTCCTGCCGGCGATTGCCCTGATCAAGCTGAACACCGAGATCGTCAACGTCGACAGCGGCGTGGATTATCGGTTACGCCATCTTGAGCAAGCCGAGTTGTTCCACTTTCCTCTGGATGAAGCTGCTCAGGAAAGCCTACGCAAAAGCTTCCGCGCCCTGACGCCGGAATGCACCAAAGCCATCGAAAATGATGTGCTGATGATCGAGAACCGCGAAATCCGCGCCGTTCGTACCTGTGACGACGTGGCCTGGTTCGATTTCCGCGAGCTGTGCGACGGACCGCGCAGCCAGAACGACTACATCGAACTGGGCAAGATTTTCCATGCCGTGCTGATCAGTGGCGTTGAGCAGATGAACGTTACCACCGACGACATCGCTCGCCGTTTCATCAACATGGTCGACGAGTTCTACGACCGCAACGTCAAGCTGATCATCTCGGCTGAGGTCGAACTCAAGGACCTGTATACCGGCGGACGCCTGAACTTCGAGTTCCAGCGCACGCTCAGCCGCCTGCTGGAAATGCAGTCCCACGAGTTCCTGTCGCGGGCGCATAAGCCCTGACGGTCCTACAGTTTCAGCAGGCCGCTCAGGCCGCCTGCTGAAACTGCTGCCGATACTGATTCGGTGACAACTCTGTGTGCTGACGAAACAGTCTCGCGAAAAAGCTCGCGTCGTCGTAGCCCACCTCATAACTGATCGTCTTGATGCTTTTGCGGGTTCCGGAGAGCAGGCCCTTGGCAGTTTCGATGCGAAGGCGTTGCAGGTAATGCAGCGGCTTGTCGCCCGTCGCGCTCTGGAAGCGGCGCATGAAGTTGCGAATGCTCATGCCGTGTTCCCGGGCGACATCCTCAAAACGAAACTTGTCGGCGAAGTGCTCTTCCAGCCAATGCTGGATCTGCAGGATCATCACGTCCTGGTGCAGCTTCTGGCCGCCAAATCCCATACGTCCCGGCGAATAATTGCGCTGCACTTCATACAGAATGTCCCTCGCCACGGCCTGGGCGACGTTGGCGCCGCAGAATCGCTCGATCAGGTAAATATAAAGATCACAGGCCGACGTAGTCCCGCCTGCGCAATACAGGTTGTCAGCGTCTGTCAGGTGTTTCTCCTGATTGAGCAAGACATTGGGAAAACGCTGACTGAATTGCTCGAAGAAACGCCAGTAAGTGGTCGCTTCCTTGCCATCCAGCAAGCCCGATTCGGCCAGCCAGAACACGCCACTGGCTTCGCCGCACAAGACCGCACCATTGGCATGTTGCTCACGCAGCCAGGGAAGGATTTGCGGATAACGCTCACGCAACGCATCAAAGTCATCCCAGAACGCCGGGATCACGATCACATCGCTTTGGGCAAGATCGCCGTCGACCGTCAGGATGACGTCGCTGAAGCTGCGCACGGACTTGCCGTCCGGGCTGACCAGGCGGGTTTCGAACGCAGGCGTCCGGCCCTGACCCAGCTGTTTGCTGTAGCGCAGGCTGGCGACATGGAAAAAGTCCTTGGCCTGCATCAGGGTCGAGGCGAACACCCCATCAATGGCCAGAATGCTGATACGCCGCAGCGGGGCGGAGGATTGAGTCGACATATTCTGTTGTTCTTATATGGGAAAGTGGTCAAGCAGTGGCTGGATCGTCTTATTTTTTGTCGGATGTGTCCAGTGTCCTCGCTCGCTTCATGGGCATAGGCTCTGCAAGCCAATCCCGCCTTTCTCATCCTTCAGGTGCCGCATGATTCCCAGAACCCTGTTCAGCTCAGAGCACGAACTTTTTCGCGACAGCGTGCGCAAGTTTCTTGAGCAGGAGGCCGTGCCTTTCCATGCTCAATGGGAGAAGCAGGGCTATATCGATCGCCAGCTCTGGAGCAAGGCGGGCGAGCAGGGGATGCTGTGCTCGCATCTGCCGGAAGAGTACGGCGGCATGGCGGCGGACTTTCTCTACAGTGCCGTGGTGATCGAAGAAATCGGACGCCTGGGTTTGACCGGCATCGGATTTTCCCTGCATTCGGACATCGTCGCGCCTTACATCCTGCATTACGGCAGCGAAGCGCTGAAGCTGAAATATCTGCCGAAACTGGTATCAGGTGAAATGGTCACGGCCATCGCCATGACTGAACCCGGCGCTGGCTCCGACCTGCAAGGCGTGAAAACCACCGCTGTGCTGGACGGCGATGAATACGTGATCAACGGCTCGAAAACCTTCATCACCAACGGTTATCTGGCGGACCTGGTGATCGTCGTCGCCAAGACCGACCCCAAGGCTGGCGCGAAAGGCACCAGTCTGTTTTTGGTTGAGGCGGACACGCCGGGTTTCGCCAAGGGTAAACGTCTTGAGAAAGTCGGAATGAAGGCTCAGGACACGTCGGAGTTGTTCTTTCAGGATGTTCGCGTGCCCAAGGAAAACCTGCTCGGTCAGGCCGGAATGGGCTTCGCCTATTTGATGCAGGAATTGCCGCAGGAGCGTTTGACCGTGGCGGTTGGCGCGTTGGCATCGGCTGAAGCTGCGCTGCAATGGACGCTGGAATACACCCGTGAGCGCAAGGCGTTCGGCAAGGCGATTGCTGATTTCCAGAACACCCGCTTCAAGCTGGCGGAAATCGCCACTGAGGTGCAGATCGGCCGGGTGTTTGTCGATCGCTGTCTGGAGCTGCATCTGGAGGGGAAACTGGATGTGCCAACTGCGGCGATGGCGAAATACTGGACCACCGACCTGCAATGCAAGGTGCTCGACGAATGCGTGCAGCTGCATGGCGGCTACGGTTTCATGTGGGAATACCCGATCGCCAGGGCGTGGGCGGATGCGAGGGTGCAGCGGATTTATGCGGGCACCAACGAAATCATGAAAGAGATTGTGGCGCGCAGTCTGTGATGGGGAGTGTGATGGTGGGAGCGAGCTTGCTCGCGAAGGCTTATTGCCGGACGCTGGATAATTCAGCGAATGGTTCTGCCTCTTCGCGAGCAAGCTCGCTCCCACAGTAATGTCCGAAAATGATTACGGCGCAGGATTCGGATGATCCTTATGGATCGCCTCGATCCCGGCCAGCACTTCTTCGGACAGCTCAAGCTCGAAACTGGCGATGTTGCTGTCCAGTTGCTCAAGCGTGGTGGCGCCGATGATGTTGCTGGTCACGAAAGGCTGGCGGGTAACAAATGCCAGCGCCATCTGTGTCGGCTCCAGGCCGTGCTCACGGGCCAAAGCCACGTAACGACTGCACGCTGCCTCGGATTGCGGGTTGAAATAGCGTGTGAAGCGGCTGTAGAGACTCAGACGACCTTTGGCCGGACGCGCGCCACCTTCGTACTTGCCTGAGAGTATGCCGAACGCCAGTGGCGAATAAGCCAGCAGGCCGCACTGTTCGCGAATCGCGACTTCCGCCAGGCCGACTTCGAAGCTGCGGTTGAGCAGGTTGTACGGGTTCTGGATCGACACCGCACGAGGCCAGCCGCGGCTGTCGGCCAGTTGCAGAAACTTCATGGTGCCCCACGGCGTTTCGTTGGACAGGCCGATGTGGCGAATCTTGCCAGCCTTGACCTGTTCGTCCAGCGCTTCGAGGGTTTCTTCCAGAGGGGTGAAGTCTTCATCGGAATGGGTGTAGCCCAGCTTGCCGAAGAAATTGGTGCTGCGTTCCGGCCAGTGCAGCTGGTACAGATCCAGGTAATCGGTCTGCAGGCGCGCCAGGCTGGCGTCGAGGGCGGCAACAATGTGTTCGCGGTTGTGCTTGAGATTGCCGCCGCGAATATGTTCGATGGCGTTGCCGGGGCCGGCGATCTTGCTGGCCAGGATCCAGTCGGCGCGGTCGCCCTGTTTCTTGAACCAGTTGCCGATGATGCGCTCGGTGCTGGCGTAGGTTTCCGGCTTTGGCGGGACGGGGTACATCTCGGCGGTATCGAGGAAATTGATCCCAGCCGTTTTGGCACGTTCGATCTGGGCAAAGGCTTCAGCTTCGCTGTTTTGCTCGCCCCAGGTCATGGTGCCAAGGCAGATTGCGCTGACGTTGAGATCGGTTCTGCCGAGTTGGCGATAATCCATTTGCGTCTCCTTTGGTGAGGGAAACATAAAAGCAGGTTGAAATTTTTTTCGCAATCGGCATAATTCCGCGGCTCTTTGCAGTGGAAGTGATGCGCCATTTGCCTGAGAAATCTTGCCGTAAACCGAACGTGTCGACCCGAGCCCTCGATAACGGCTGTTTTCGGCTGCCTTTGACCTTGTCAAAGTACGCACTATTCAGTAAGATCCGCCGTCTCAATTTATCAGGGCGGCCCCTGAGGCTAATTAATGAAAACTTATACTGCTAAACCGGAAACAGTTAAGCGCGACTGGTTCGTCGTCGACGCTGCTGGCCAGACCCTCGGTCGTCTGGCTACTGAAATCGCCAGCCGTCTGCGTGGCAAACACAAACCGGAATACACTCCGCACGTTGACACTGGCGACTACATCGTCGTTATCAACGCTGAGCAAATCCGCGTTACCGGTGCTAAAACCACCGACAAGATCTACTACTCACACTCCGGTTTTCCGGGCGGGATCAAGTCGATCAACTTTGAAAAGCTGATCGCCAAAGCTCCTGAGCGCGTGATCGAGACCGCGGTCAAGGGCATGCTGCCTAAGAACCCGCTGGGTCGCGACATGTATCGTAAGCTGAAAGTCTATGCGGGCACTGCACACCCTCATACTGCTCAGCAGCCCCAAGAACTGAAGTTTTAACGGAATAGTTGATTATGTCGGCGACTCAAAATTACGGCACTGGCCGTCGCAAGACCGCAACCGCACGCGTTTTCCTGCGTCCGGGTACTGGCAATATCTCCATCAACAACCGTTCGCTGGAAAATTTCTTCGGCCGTGAAACTGCCCGCATGGTAGTTCGTCAGCCGTTGGAATTGACTGAGACTGTCGAGAAGTTCGACATCTACGTCACCGTGATTGGCGGTGGTGTGAGTGGTCAAGCTGGCGCAATCCGCCACGGTATCACCCGCGCTCTGATGCAGTATGACGAAACCCTGCGTGGCGCTCTGCGCAAAGCTGGCTTCGTTACTCGCGATGCTCGCGAAGTTGAACGTAAGAAAGTCGGTCTGCGTAAAGCGCGTAAGCGTCCGCAGTACTCGAAGCGTTAATTCGCACTTCGTTCAAAAAGAACGCCCAGCCTCCTCACGGAGCTGGGCGTTTTTTTATGGTGCGCCAGGCATGGCGCGTAGCGCCGTGACTGGCGCTGTTTAGCTCACTGTGGTGGTGAGCCAAACGACTTGGAGGTGCAAGTCCTCTACACACCCGGCAAGGGGAAGTGTTAGCCAGAGGCAAGGGTGTCGCGGGTGACTGCGAATCTGAAGGAAGCCCGAGGCAAAATGCTGGCCTGACGAACAGGAAGCGGATGAGGCGGCACAGTGGGGTAAGACGGCCATAATCGTCAAAGCCCAATACTTGCACGGAACGCTGTGACGTATATCCGACGGGCATAAGCAGGAAGGTCGCGCGAATTACCCTGGGAGATCTGCATGCTTGCCACTGTGCTACCGAGCGCCGAGAGGCGACGGGATGAGTGTGCAGAAGTCAGCTGAAGCCGTAGTAATCGCCGTAACCGGGCCGATGAAGGGCCGAACAGGTTATGCCGCCAGTAGACGTCAGAGTCTCGTCGAATGTCCGAAAAGCAGAAATCTCTCGACAAGAGGGCTGTAACCCCAAGTTCTGGACAGAATCCAGGGCTTGCGGCTGGCAGTGCGCAGGCATCGGCGGCGTCTGTGACGTGGACGAACGCGGAGCCGGACACGCTGATGGAGCGGGTGCTTGCACCCGCCAACCTGCGGCGTGCGTATCAACGCGTGGTCAGCAACAAGGGCGCACCGGGTGCCGACGGCATGACGGTGGAGCAACTGGCGGACTACACGAATCAGTATTGGCCGATCCTCAAGGCTCGGTTGCTGGCCGGCGAGTATCACCCGCAAGGTGTGCGCGCCGTCGAAATCCCTAAACCCAAAGGTGGAACACGGCAGCTAGGCATCCCCTGTGTCGTGGACCGTCTGATCCAACAGGCTTTGCTACAGCAGCTCACGCCGATTTTCGATCCTCTGTTCTCGGATTACAGCTACGGTTTTCGTCCGGGTAGAAGCGCTCATCAAGCCATCGAAACAGCCCGTGCCCATGTGGCGGCGGGTCACCGCTGGTGCGTGGAGCTCGATCTGGAGAAGTTCTTTGATCGGGTCAATCACGATGTATTGATGGCCTACGTCGAGCGTCAAGTCGAAGACAAGCAAGTGCTCAGGCTGATCCGCCGCTACCTCGAGGCTGGAGTCATGTCGGGCGGGATCGTCAGCCGACGGCAGGAGGGGACGCCGCAAGGCGGCCCGCTCTCGCCGTTGCTGTCGAACATCCTGCTCAACGAACTTGACCGTGAGCTGGAGCGACGGGGTCATCGCTTCGTGCGGTATGCCGATGATGCGAACATTTATGTGCGTAGCCGTCGTGCTGGCGAACGGGTGTTGGCCGGGGTTGAGCGCTTCCTGAATCAGCGGCTGAAACTAGCGCTGAATCGGAAGAAGAGCCGTGTGGCGCGGCCCTGGGTCTGTGATTACTTGGGTTATGGGATGAGCTGGCATAAACAGCCGAGGCTGAAAGTGGCGTCGATGAGCCTAAATCGCTTGCGCGACCGGCTCAAAGAGCTGCTGCAAGGCGCACAGGGTTGCAAGATGGCTACGATCATCGAGCGAATCAACCCGGTGTTGCGCGGTTGGGCAGGCTATTTCAAGTTCAGCCAGAGCAGGAAACCACTTGAGGAACTGGACGGCTGGGTCCGACGCAGACTTCGATGCGTCCTATGGCGTCAATGGAAGTGGCCCTCAACGAGGGCGCGCAGCCTGATACGCCTGGGACTCAAAGAAGAGCGGGCTTGCAAATCAGCGTTCAATGGCCGTGGCCCATGGTGGAACTCGGGAGCGTCACATATGAATCAGGCGCTGCCGAAGAAACTGTGGGATCAGCTTGGGCTGGTCTCGATACTGGATACGATAAACCGGCTTAGTCGCATAACCTGAACCGCCGTATACGGAACCGTACGTACGGTGGTGTGAGAGGACGGCGGCTGTGAGGCCGCCTCCTACTCGATGGCGTCTATTATGTAGGTGGCTATTAGGTGTGACAACGTGACTCATCCGTGAAAGCCGCGAAATACAAGGGCTGCGGCTTTTTGTCTAAACGCAATTCCCTTGTGTAATGAAGGGTTTTTCATTACCATTCGGCAAAATTTATAACAGCTAAATTTTATTTAAGTAGACGCCTGATTTAACAGGCCACAAAGCTGATGGGAGAGGACGGAATGAGCAATGACGGCGTGAATGCAGGCCGGCGTCGCTTCCTCGTGGCGGCCACATCTGTGGTTGGCGCAGCAGGAGCGGTGGGGGCTGCGGTCCCGTTCGTGGGGTCATGGTTTCCCAGTGCCAAGGCGAAAGCCGCGGGTGCACCGGTCAAGGTGAATATCAGCAAGATCGAAGCAGGACAGCAGATGATTGCTGAATGGCGCGGTCAACCTGTTTTCATCGTCCGTCGCACCCAGGAAATTCTTGGAAATCTTGGCAAAATTACAGGCCAGTTGTCCGACCCCGAATCCAAGAATTCGGTCCAACCCACTTACGTCGATCCTGTTGTGCGATCAATCAAGCCGGAAATCCTGCTGCTGATCGGTATCTGCACGCACCTTGGATGCTCTCCGACTTTCCGCCCTGAAGTTGCTCCTGCCGACCTGGGCAAGGATTGGGTCGGTGGTTATTTCTGTCCTTGCCACGGTTCGCACTATGACCTGGCAGGCCGCGTCTACAAATCGCAACCCGCACCTTTGAATCTGCCAGTGCCGCCGCATGCCTATGAGTCGGACAATATTATTGTCATTGGCGTTGATCAGGAGAAAGCGTGATGAGCAAGTTCATGGATTGGGTAGATGCCCGCTTCCCCGCCACAAAAATGTGGGAAGACCATCTCAGCAAATATTACGCTCCAAAAAACTTCAACTTCTTCTACTTCTTCGGTTCCCTGGCGCTGCTGGTCCTGGTCAATCAGATCGTGACCGGCGTATGGCTGACCATGAGCTACACGCCGTCGGCTGAAGAGGCGTTTGCTTCCGTCGAATACATCATGCGCGACGTCGAGTACGGCTCGATCTTGCGCCTGCTGCACTCGACCGGCGCCTCGGCGTTCTTCATCGTGGTTTATCTGCACATGTTCCGTGGCTTGCTCTACGGTTCCTATCAGAAGCCACGCGAGCTGGTGTGGATCTTCGGCATGTTGATCTACCTCGCGCTGATGGCTGAAGCGTTCATGGGCTATTTGCTGCCGTGGGGCCAGATGTCCTACTGGGGCGCCCAGGTGATCATTTCGCTGTTCGGCGCCATTCCGGTGATCGGCAATGACCTGACGCAGTGGATTCGCGGCGACTACCTGATTTCCGGTATCACCCTTAACCGCTTCTTCGCCCTGCATGTGGTCGCCTTGCCGATTGTGGTGTTGGGCCTGGTGGTTCTGCACATCCTGGCGCTGCACGAGGTGGGCTCGAACAACCCGGACGGGGTCGATATCAAGAAGCACAAGGATGAAAACGGCGTGCCGCTCGATGGCATTCCTTTCCACCCTTACTACACCGTCAAGGATATTGTCGGCGTGGTGGTATTCCTCTTTGTCTTCTGCTCGATTGTGTTCTTCTTCCCCGAAATGGGTGGGTACTTCCTTGAAAAGCCTAACTTCGAGGTGGCGAACGCGTTCAAGACGCCTGAGCACATTGCCCCGGTCTGGTACTTCACGCCGTTCTACGCAATCTTGCGGGCCATTCCTGACAAGCTCCTGGGTGTAATCGCCATGGGTGCGGCGATTGCGGTGCTGTTCGTGCTGCCCTGGCTTGACCGCAGCCCCGTCAAGTCGATGCGCTACAAAGGCTGGCTGAGCAAGATCTGGTTGCTGGTGTTCTGTGTGTCCTTCGTGATCCTGGGTGTATTGGGCGTTCTGGCGCCGACCCCGGCTCGTACGTTGCTGTCGCAGGTGTGTACCTTCCTGTACTTCGCCTACTTCATTCTGATGCCGTTTTATACCCGGCTCGAGAAGACCAAACCGGTTCCAGAAAGGGTGACTGGCTGATGAAAAAGCTATTTGCTGTATTGATTCTTGCTGCTCTGCCAGTGCTTTCGTTTGCTGCCGAACACGGCCCGGAACTGGAAAGCGTCGATATCGACGTGTCTGATAAAGCAGCCATGCAGGACGGTGCGCGAACCTTCGCCAACTATTGCATGGGCTGCCACAGTGCCAAGTTCCAGCGCTATGAGCGCGTTGCGGATGATCTGGGCATTCCTCATGACCTGATGCTGGATAAGCTGGTGCTCACTGGCGCCAAGATCGGCGATCACATGAACATCGGCATGCAGTCCGCCGATGCCAAGGCCTGGTTCGGTGCGGCACCGCCGGACCTGACGCTGGTTGCGCGGGTTCGTGGCACAGACTGGCTCTACGGCTATCTGCGTTCGTTCTATGAAGATCCGGCGCGTCCCTGGGGCGTGAACAACAAGGTCTTCCCGAACGTCGGCATGCCAAACGTGCTGGTCGGTCTGCAGGGTCGTCAGGTTGTCGGCTGCAAGCAAGTGCAGGTCGTGGAAGATGGCAAGAAGCAATACGATCCGCTGACCGGTTCGCCGCTGACTCACGAAGCCTGTGATCAGCTGACCATCTTGCCGAAAACCGGCAGTCTGAACGAAGAGCAGTTTGACGAGAAGGTCAAGAATCTTGTGACCTTCCTGGCTTATTCGGCAAACCCGGTGAAGCTGCAGCATCAGCGGATCGGCACCTACGTGCTGCTCTATCTGGCGTTTTTCTTCGTATTCGCCTACCTGCTCAAACGCGAGTACTGGAAAGATATTCATCACTGATAATTGCCACACCGACAGTCGACGAAACGCGCCCTCGGGCGTCTCTTTCAGGTAGTGAACGCGGGGCGGGTATAGTAGCGGCGGCAAAGATTGCAGAATTTACATTGCGTAAATGAGCTATCTTGTCGCCCGCGACGACCACCAGCTTCAAAAGCGGTCGTTATCGGAGGCGCCTCAGGGCGCGTTCGTTTTTTTTGTATTCGATAAATTCAACAAGCGAGGAGGACCGCCATGGGCGTGACCAACCGGTTGGCCTGTTACTCCGACCCCGCCGACCACTATTCCCATCGCGTGCGCATAGTGCTCGCCGAGAAAGGTGTCAGCGCCGAGATCATTGATGTTGTTGCGGGTCGTCATCCGCCGAAGTTGATCGAGGTGAATCCGTACGGCAGCGTGCCAACCCTGGTTGATCGTGACCTGGCGTTGTACGAGTCGACGGTGGTAATGGAATACCTGGATGAGCGTTATCCGCATCCGCCCCTGTTGCCGGTTTACCCGGTGGCGCGTGCCAACAGTCGGTTGCTGATCCATCGGATCCAGCGTGACTGGTGCGCACTGGTGGATCTGATTCTGGATCCACGCAGCAAAGAAACGGCTCGCGTTCAGGCGCGTAAAGAGCTGCGCGAGAGCCTGACCGGGGTTTCGCCGTTGTTCGCGGAAAAAGCTTTTTTCCTGAGTGACGAGCAAAGTCTGGTTGATTGCTGTCTATTGCCCATACTCTGGCGTTTACCCGTCCTGGGTATCGAGTTGCCGCGGCCTGCCAAGCCGTTGCTTGATTATATGGAGCGCCAGTTTGCGCGTGAGGCATTTCAGGCGAGTCTGTCTGGTGTTGAGCGTGACATGCGCTAAGGCTTAAGGAGCCGTTGATGAACTCCAGTCGCCCTTATCTGATTCGTGCTCTTTATGAGTGGATCGTCGATAACGATTGCACCCCGCATATGCTGGTCAATGCGGAATACCCATCGGTTCAGGTCCCTCAGGGCTTTGCCAACGATGGGCAGATTGTCCTGAACGTTTCACCGTCTGCCGTGCGTCATTTGCACATGGATAACGAAGCGGTCAGCTTTGAGGGTCGCTTCGGCGGCGTGCCGCACACCCTGTACGTCCCTGTGGCGGCGATTCTGGGCATTTACGCTCGGGAGAACGGCCAAGGTATGGTTTTCGATCTGGAGCCTCCCTTCGAGGATGATGAAGAGATCGAGCAGGATGATGACAGTCCGCCACCGGAAACCGAGCCGCCGCGCCCCAGCGGTCGGCCGAGCCTGAAAGTGGTGAAATAAAAAAGGCGATCCCTCGGGATCGCCTTTTTCATGGAGGCCGCCTTCCCGGACAAGTCCGGTCCTACCGGCTCTTTGCAAACCGGTAGGAGGGGACTTGTCCCCGAATGGTCAATTGGCCTCGGCTAAAAATACGGCAAATATCAGTCAATGTATTCAAACAGCTTGACGATCTTCTGCACCCCGGACACGCCCTGAACCAGATTGGTCGCCTGGGTCGCTTCCGCCTGGGTTACCAGACCGAGCAGGTAGACGATACCGTTCTCGGTGATGACCTTGATGCGTGTGGCAGGAATGGCGCTGTCAGTCAGCATCTGGCTTTTGATCTTGGTGGTCAGCCAGGCATCGTTGTTGCGCGCCAGCAATGAGGAGGGGCCCATTACCTGGATTTCGTTGTTGACCTTCTTGACCTTCTGCACAGCGGCAGCGGCCTGCTCGGCCATCTGCTTGAGGTCGGCGCGTGGCGTCTGGCCAGCCAGCAGCACGATGCCATTGAAGCTGGACACGACGATGTGCGAATTCTGGTCCAGATCAGGACTGGCCTTGGCGACGTTGACCGCGACTTTGGTTTCAATCAACGAGTCATCGATCTTGCTGCCGAAGGTGCGAGTGCCACGATCATCTTCGATAGGCTTTTCGCGGCTGGCGTTGATTACCGAGCTGCATCCGCTGAGGCCAAGGCACAGGGTCAGAGCCAGCAGGCTGAGGCGATTAAGGGTCATTCTTCACTCCCGAACAGTTGGCTGTCGATCAGATCGCATAAGCAATGGATCGCCAGCAGGTGGACTTCCTGAATTCGCGCGGTGACTTTTGCCGGTACGCGGATTTCCACGTCTTCCGGCAAGAGCAGCGAGGCCATGCCGCCGCCATCGCGTCCCGTCAATGCTACGACAATCATTTCGCGATCATGTGCGGCCTGGATGGCTTGAATTATGTTCGCCGAATTGCCGCTGGTGGAAATCGCCAGCAATACATCGCCCGGCTGGCCGAGTGCGCGGATCTGTTTGGAGAAGATCTCGTTGTAGCTGTAATCATTGGCAATCGAGGTGATGGTCGAGGTATCGGTGGTCAATGCAATCGCCGGAAGGCTCGGGCGCTCGCGCTCGAATCGATTGAGCAGTTCGGACGAGAAGTGCTGAGCGTCACCCGCCGAGCCGCCATTGCCACATGAAAGCATTTTGCCTTCGTTGAGCAAGGCATTGACCATCACCTGACTGGCTTGCTCGATGTAGGGTGCAAGGACTTCCATCGCCTGTTGCTTGGTATCGATGCTGGCCTGAAAAAGCTGGCGAATTCGGGATTGCATGTCCATCTGGGTGACCTTAATTAGAGCGTATGGCGGCTGGTCGGGCGCTGACCAGAATATTCTGGAGGCTTCCCGGCACACATCTGTGCAGCCCGCAAATCGAAGAGCGAAATCGGTATTGGGTGTGCGGTACGTGATTCAGAGTCGGCATTGCAGGCATTGCAACTCAGCTGTCGAAAGCGCTTTTAAGCCAGTTCAGAGGAGCGCCGGAGCCCGGTTCGCCTTCGATGGCCACTACGTCAAAGCGGCAGGGCGAATCCGCCCAGCGCGTTTGGTGTTGCAAAAACAGCTGTGCCGCCAGAATGACTTTTTGCTGCTTGCGAAAATCCACACTGTGCAACGCTCCGCCCCAGCCGGAATGGCGCCGGTAGCGAACTTCGACGAATACTACTGTATCTCCGTCGAGCATGACCAGATCGAGCTCGCCTCGTTTACATAACCAATTTTGTGCAATCAGCTGCATTCCCTGCTGCTGTAAATACAGCAGGGCGCTGGCCTCAGCCTCGCGCCCTGCTTGCTTGCCGGTGCCGCCTTGCATCAGGGGGCAGTGTCCGGCAGGCGCTGGATTTTGCCATCAACGAATTCGGCCCAAGGCAATTGACGTTCGATACGACGACCCGGGTTCATGCTCAGGCTGCCGGAGAGGCCGTCGATACGGCTTTCTGGCAGGGTCTTGAGTTGGCTCAGGCGTGGCGCCAGACGATAAGCGTCGACACCCATGGCGTAGAGACGGCCCAGGCTGCCGGCAGCCTGCGGCCATTGGGCGATCACTTGCTGGCGCAGCGGGTCATTGGCGTTGAGCAACCAAGGGGTTTCACAGAAACGCACGCCGTTGAGGTCCATGTACTGCGCCTGATCGTTGCTGTTGGTGAACAGGTGCGAAGTGGCATAGACCGGAACGTCGCCAGCGTACTGGAAAACCATGGTTGGCTTGATCTGCTGGGCCTGCTGCGGTGTGGCGGCGAGGAACATGAAATCAATGTCCTGGCGGCGCGACGGTTGCGCAGCGACATCGGTACCTACGGTGCTTTGCAGGCGTTTGGCGCGACCTTCGCTATTGCGCAGCTGGAACAGTTCGGCGACTTGCTGGGCAAGCGCAACCGGCTGATCAACGTGTTCGGCAGCAATCAATGTACCGCCCTTGGCCTGCCAGCTCTGACGGAAAGCTTCCAGTACACGGTCGCCCCATTCGCCTTTGGGTACCATGGCAACAGCGCTGCGCTTGCCGTCAGCCCAGGCACGACGTGCCACTTCACGGGCTTCGTCTTCTGCGGAAAGGCCGAACTGGAACAGTTGCGGCGGGCCTTCAGCACCGGCGTCGCTGTAATTCAGCGCCAGGGTGGTGATTGGCAATTGCTCGCGGCCGTTGAGTTGCTTGACCAGTGGTTTTTCCAGCGGGCCGACCACCAGTTGCACGCCAGCGGCTTTGGCCTGGCGGTAGAACTCGTCCATGGAGGTCAGGCGCGAGCTGTCGAAGACTTGAATCGAAGGCGGGTTCTGACCGGCTTGCTGCGCCTGGTAGTGCGCGGCCATGAAGCCTTCGCGCAGCGCCTTGGCAACTGCCGCCAACGGGCCTTCCTGGGGCAGCAGCAGGGCGATTTTGGTCAGCGGTTCGCTGGTCAATGCGCGCAGTTGCGCCAGTGTGGCGGGCAACTGCACGGCGGCCGGGTGCTTTGGATTCTGTGCTTTCCAGTTGTCGATGGCAGCCTGTTGCTGCTCCAGCGTGCCGGCACCTTTGACGGCGCGCGCCAGGCTCAGCCAGCCACCGACGTCATCGTTGGCAGTGCTTTGCAGTTGCTCAGGCGGCAGCGCGGCAACCAATGCCCAGATGGCATCGTTGTTGGCGCTCAGCTCGGCGCCTTGCAGCAGCGGGCCGACGAAGACACGTTCGCTGATCGCGGCCATGGTCTGGCCGTCAGCTTCCAGTGCTCGCGCCCGAACCGTGTGGGTGCGTACTTGCTGCTCGACAGACAACTCGCCGAGGCGTTGCAGGCTTGGGTGGTTCAGTGCGGTAAGTGCAGCCTTGGGCTGATTACGGCCCATCGCCAGTTCGGCGGCCAATGTGCTGGCATAAACCTGTTGGCCCGGCTTGAGCAGTTCCAGCTTTACCTGCGCGAGAATCTGCGCGGCGCGACCTGGATCATTCTGCCGGCTGGCCAGATCCGCCGCGCTGAGTCTCAGCAAGGCAGCCTGGTCCGGAGTTTTCGCCTGTGCAGCCTGGTCGAGCAATTGCTCGATACTGGCATCAGGGGTACGTGGAAGTTCGCCAAGGCTGGACGAAGGCGAGCTGGCACAAGCCGCCAACAGGGCAGCGAGGCAGAGGGCAGAGAACAGCCGCAGGCAAGCGATCATGTGTATGTTCCTGATACTCGAGCAAATTAGCGGGGAATTGTACCCAAGCGCTGGCAAGGGTGCGACGTCGATGGCGTTAAAGCGGTGATATAGATTGCCGAACGGGCTTTTTAACAGCCAAAGCGGCGGATGTGCGGGTGTTTAAATAGCGAATCGCGATGCATCTCATTAATTTTCCATCCTTTTTCAGGTTCTTCCTTGAGCACGCTACCCATGCAGTGGAGTCGTAGTCTGTACAATGCGGACTCTTCACCCATCAAGGGTAACCAAATGAGGTCTGCGCTTTGACTGCTGACGTTGCTTCGAATTCCGCTGCGGGCTCGCTTTATGTAGTGGCCACGCCTATCGGCAATCTGGATGACATGAGCGTGCGGGCTTTGAAGGTGTTGCGCGACGTCGCCCTGATCGCTGCCGAAGATACGCGTCATTCATTGCGACTGATGCAGCACTTCGGCATTCCGACGCCGCTGGCTGCCTGCCACGAGCATAACGAACGCGATGAAGGCAGTCGCTTCATCGCACGCTTGCTGGCCGGCGATGACGTCGCGCTGATTTCCGATGCCGGTACGCCGCTGATCTCCGATCCGGGATATCACCTGGTTCGTCAGGCGCGAGCGGCTGGCATCAAGGTGGTTCCGGTACCTGGCGCTTGTGCATTGATTGCCGCGCTGTCAGCGGCCGGTTTGCCGTCGGATCGTTTTATCTTCGAGGGATTCCTGCCCGCCAAGGCCGTAGGGCGCAGGGCGCGTCTGGAATTGCTCAAGGAAGAACCGCGCACGCTGATCTTCTATGAAGCGCCGCACCGGATTCTTGAGTGCCTGCAGGATCTTGAGCTGGTATTCGGGCCGGAGCGTCCGGCATTGCTGGCCCGTGAGCTGACGAAAACATTTGAAACCCTCAAAGGCCTGCCCTTGTCGCAATTGAGAGCATTTGTGGAAGGCGACAGCAATCAGCAGCGCGGCGAGTGCGTGGTATTGGTCGCCGGTTGGAGCGAGCCTGAAGGTGAGGACGTGATTGGTACTGAGGCGCGGCGAATTCTGGATCTGTTGCTACAGGAAATGCCCCTCAAGCGGGCGGCCGCACTGGCGGCGGAAATTACCGGGGTACGCAAAAACCTGCTCTATCAGGTGGCGCTGGACAAGCAAAAAGGCGAGTAGGGCGCGTCGCTTTGCCCTGAATGTGCGCTAAGTGATTGAGCTCAGGACTTTTTAAAGCTTGTTCTCAGGCACTCGTGCCGCTAACCTTGGCGGCGGAGAGTCGATTGGACAGTCGCTGCCTCTTATTGTTCGCAATTAAGGGGGGGAGGAAAGTCCGGGCTCCATAGGGCGGAGTGCCAGGTAACACCTGGGAGGCGCGAGCCTACGGAAAGTGCCACAGAAAATAACCGCCTAAGCACTTCGGTGCCGGTAAGGGTGAAAAGGTGCGGTAAGAGCGCACCGCGCGTCTGGCAACAGTTCGTGGCAAGGTAAACCCCACTCGGAGCAAGACCAAATAGGGTTCCTAGGCGTGGCCCGCGCTGGAACCGGGTAGGTTGCTAAAGACGTCCGGTGACGGCCGTCGTAGAGGAATGACTGTCCTCGACAGAACCCGGCTTACAGATCGACTCTCCACCTTTTCCCCCCTTGTGCGTTTCAACCGCACAACACCCCTCGTAATACCGAAAAAATCTTAAACTTAATAAAACACATTAACTTCTGCGCGTAGCTCCCTGAGCTGTGTCGGAAATATCTGAAAGAACCCTCGCAAAATTACCGCTTCTCATCCGAAACCACTCCTAAATCTCAGTAATGTAAGGGTTTTCCTTAGGACCGTGCCTTGACGGTGTGGTGGGCGCGTTCCTATAGTGTGCACAAGTGGCAGAAAGTGGCGTGAAGTGGGTTTTTTCAGCGCAAAAAGTTAGTATTTGGAGAATGCGCCTGTGTTTCGTGGTGCCAATGCGATCAATCTCGATGCAAAAGGCCGTCTCGCTATGCCGAGTCGGTACCGTGACGAGTTGGATTCGCGTAGCGCCGGGCAATTGATCGTAACCATTGACGCTGTTGACCCTTGCTTATGTCTTTACCCGCTTTCTGAATGGGAACTGATTGAAGCCAAGTTGCGAGATCTCGCGACGTTTCGCGAGGAAAACCGGCGTCTTCAAAGGCTTTTGATCGGTAACGCTGTCGATCTGGAACTTGATGGCAGTGGGCGTTTTCTGGTGCCACCGCGTCTTCGCGATTATGCCAAGTTGGATAAGCGCGTGATGTTAGTTGGCCAGCTCAATAAGTTTCAATTGTGGGACGAGGACGCCTGGAACGCTCTTGCTGATGCGGATCTGGCGGCCATTCAAAAACCTGGCGCGATGCCTGATGAATTACGTGACTTGATCCTGTGACTATGACTAGCAGCTTTACCCACATCACCGTACTGCTCGAAGAAGCCGTCGAGGCTCTCGCGGTGCGCGCCGATGGCTGCTATCTGGACGGAACCTTCGGGCGTGGCGGACATAGCCGCCTCATATTGCAGAAGCTGGGGCCTGATGGCCGATTGCTAGGGTTCGACAAAGATCCCCAGGCAATTGCCACCGGGCAATCGCTAGCGGCCGAAGACGGCCGCTTTGTTATTGTGCAGCGCAGCTTTGCCGAACTGGGTTCCGAAGCTCAAAGCCGCGGGATTGAGGGCAAAGTCAGCGGCGTCCTGCTCGACCTGGGCGTGTCTTCGCCGCAGCTGGACGATCCTGAACGCGGCTTCAGTTTCATGAACGACGGTCCGCTGGACATGCGCATGGACCCGACTCGCGGCGTCAGTGCTGCCGAGTTCATCGCCACCGCGCCGGTCGAAGAAATCGCCCGTGTCTTCAAGGAATATGGCGAAGAGCGTTTTTCCAAGCGCATGGCGGCTGCGGTCGTCGCGCGTCGTGAAGTGCAGCCTTTCGAGCGCACCGCCGATCTGGCTGAAGTGCTCAAGGTCGCCAATCCGGCCTGGGAGAAGGGCAAGAATCCTGCGACGCGCGCCTTTCAGGGTTTGCGCATCCATGTAAACAACGAACTGGGCGATCTTGAAGCAGGCCTCGAAGCCGCGCTGGACGTACTCGAAATCGGCGGCCGTCTGGTGGTGATCAGCTTTCACTCCCTGGAAGACCGCATCGTCAAGCTGTTCATGCGCAAGCTCGCCAAGGGCGAAGCTGACAACATGCCCCGTGACCTGCCGATCCAGTTCAAGGCGTTCGATCCGAAAATCAAGATTCACGGCAAGGCGCAGTTCGCCTCCGATGTCGAGACCAAGGCCAATCCGCGCTCGCGCAGCGCCGTCATGCGCGTAGCGGAGAAGCTCAAGTGAGCCGGCTGTTCCTCAAGCCTCTCCCAGGCGGCAGTTTCATCATGCTGCTGCTGTTTATCGCCGTCCTGGTTTCGGCGATTGGCGTGTCGTACAGCGCCCACTGGAATCGCCAGTTGCTCAATTCCCTCTATTCCGAACTCAGCGTGCGCGACAAGGCGCAGGCTGAATGGGGTCGTCTGATCCTTGAACAAAGCACCTGGACCGCCCATAGCCGTATCGAAACCCTGGCGACAGAGCAACTGAAAATGCGCATCCCGAGTGCCGCCGAAGTTCGAATGGTGGCGCCATGATGAAGCTGGAGGGGGCTCTGTATCCGTGGCGTTTCCGCGTGGTGGTGGGTCTGCTCGTTATTCTGGTGCTCGCCATTTGCTGGCGCATCGTCGACCTGCAAGTCGTGGATCACACGTTCCTCAAGGAACAGGGCGATGCACGCAGCGTTCGTCATATCCCGATTCCTGCGCACCGCGGCCTGATTACCGACCGTAACGGCGAGCCTTTGGCCGTCAGTACGCCGGTTACCACGCTGTGGGCCAACCCCAAGGAAATGCAGCTGGACAAGGCCAAGTGGCCAGCTCTGGCCGCCGCGCTGGGCCAGGACGCCAAGGCACTGACCGAACGTCTTGATTCTCAGGCTTCCAAGGAATTCATTTATCTGGTTCGTGGCCTGACCCCGGAGCAGGGCCAGTCGGTTCTGGACCTTAAAGTCCCCGGCGTATACGGCATCGAAGAGTTCCGCCGGTTTTATCCGGCTGGCGACGTGACCGCGCACATGGTTGGCTTCACCGATCTCGACGACCACGGTCGCGAAGGTGTCGAGCTAGCCTATGACGACTGGCTCGCCGGCGTGCCCGGCAAGCGGCAAGTCATCAAGGATCGGCGCGGACGACTGATCAAGGATGTCCAGGTCACCAAAAACGCCAAGGCCGGAAAAACCTTGGCTTTGTCTATTGATCTGCGCCTGCAATATCTGGCGACCCGCGAGCTGCGCAACGCCATCGTCGAGAACGAAGCGAAGGCCGGCAGCATGGTGATCATGGACGTCAAGACCGGCGAAGTGCTGGCTATGGTCAACTCGCCGACCTACAACCCGAACAACCGCCGCACCATGGTGCCTGCCGCCATGCGTAACCGGGCGATCATCGATGTGTTCGAGCCGGGCTCGACCATGAAGCCGATCTCCATGACCGCCGCGCTCGACAGCGGCCGCTGGAAACCAACCGACAAGGTCGAGGTTTATCCCGGCACACTGCAGATCGGCAAATACACCATTCGTGACGTGACCAAGACCGAAGGCCCGATCCTCGACCTGACCGGCATCCTGATCAACTCCAGTAACGTCGGCATGAGTAAAGTGGCGTTCGACGTGGGCGGCGAAGCGATCTTCCGCGCCATGCAGCGCGTTGGTTTCGGCCAATACACCGGCCTGGGTTTCCCCGGCGAGCGCGTCGGCAACCTGCCTAACTATCGCGAATGGCGCAAAGCCGAGACCGCGACCTTGTCCTACGGCTACGGCTTGTCGGTGACTGCATTGCAGCTGGTTCACGCCTACGCCGCATTGGCCAACAATGGCCGCATCGTGCCGCTGACCATTCTAAAAAGCGACGCGGCGCCGACTTCGGTTCAGGCGATCCCCGAAGCAACGGCAAAAACCGTGCAAGGCATGTTGCAACAAGTGATCGAGGACGCGCGTGGCGTGTATCGCGCTCGTGTGCCGTCCTACCACGTTGCAGGCAAGAGCGGTACAGCACGTAAGACGTCGGTGGGCACCAAGGGTTACGCCGAAAACTCCTACCGTTCGCTGTTCGCCGGTTTCGGACCGATGAGCAATCCGCGCTACGCCATCGTTGTGGTCATCGACGAGCCGAGCAAGGGCGGTTATTACGGCGGTCTGGTTTCCGCGCCGGTATTCAGCAAAGTGATGTCCGGCACCTTGCGCCTGATGAACGTCACGCCCGATAACCTCGTTGCCACGCCGCCAGAACAAGTCAATGCAGCACCCGTCGTAAAAGGAGGGCGTGGTTGATGTCTTCCAGCCTGAACAAGATTTTCGCCCACGCCGACCACGATCTGATGATTCGCGAGTTGACCCTCGACAGCCGCAATGTGCGCGGCGGCGACCTGTTTCTCGCCGTGCCGGGTGGCAAGTTCGACGGTCGCGATCACATTGCCGACGCCTTGAAGCGCGGCGCAGCGGCGGTCGCCTATGAAGTTGAAGGCGCTACGGTTCTGCCGATCACCGACGTGCCGCTGATTCCGGTCAAAGGCCTCGCGGCGCAGCTGTCGGATATCGCCGGACGTTTTTATGGCGATCCGAGCCGCAGCCTGAATCTGGTGGGTGTCACCGGCACCAATGGCAAGACCAGCGTTACCCAGCTGGTGGCCCAGGCGCTGGACCTGCTCGGTCAGCATTGCGGCATCGTCGGCACGCTAGGCACTGGTTTCTATGGCGCGCTGCAAAGTGGCCGCCATACCACGCCAGACCCGATTTCCGTGCAGGCGACGCTGACTGACCTGAAAAAAGCCGGTGCGCGCGCGGTGGCCATGGAAGTGTCTTCCCACGGTCTGGATCAGGGTCGTGCCACAGCGCTGGCCTTTGATGTCGCCGTGCTGACCAACCTGTCCCGCGATCATCTGGATTATCACGGCACCATGCAGGCCTATGGCGATGCCAAGGCCAAGCTGTTTGCCTGGGCCGACCTGCGTTGCCGGGTACTGAACCTGGACGACGATTTCGGGCGCAAGCTGGCGGCGGACAAACATGAATCACGCCTGATCACCTACAGCCTCGAAGACTCCGGCGCCTACCTGTTCTGCCGGGAAGCGCGTTTCGACGACGACGGCGTGCGCGCCACACTGGTGACGCCGCAAGGCGAGCATCTGTTGCGCAGCAGCCTGTTGGGCCGTTTCAATCTGAGCAACGTGCTGGCTGCGGTCGGCGCATTGCTGGGTCTGGATTACGCGCTGGACGAAATTCTCAAAGTGTTGCCGCAGCTTGAAGGGCCGATTGGCCGCATGCAGCGTTTGGGTGGCGGCGCCAAGCCGTTGGTGGTGGTCGATTACGCCCATACGCCGGACGCGCTGGAAAAAGTTCTGACTGCATTGCGCCCGCACGCCAAAGGCCGGGTGCTGTGCCTGTTCGGTTGTGGCGGTGATCGTGATCGCGGCAAGCGTCCGTTGATGGCCGAAGTGGTCGAGCGTCTGGCCGACAGCGTGCTGGTCACCGATGACAACCCACGCAGCGAAGCGCCAGAGCAGATCTTCACTGACATCCGCGCGGGCTTCACCGACGCCGACAGCGTGCGCTTCGTTGAAGGTCGCGGCCCGGCGATCAGTGAAATTATCGCCAGCGCCAATGCCGACGATGTGATTGTGCTGGCGGGCAAAGGTCACGAGGACTATCAGGAAATCCACGGCCAGCGCCTGGCGTTCTCCGATCTGGAAGAAGCCGAAAAAGCACTGGCTGTCTGGGAGGTCGCGCATGCTTAAGCCGCTTTCATTTAACGAAGCGATTGCCGCCCTCGACGCCCGTCAGGTTGGCGGCGATTGCACGTTCGACGGCGTCAGCATCGACAGCCGAGCGATTGTGCCGGGTCAGCTGTTCGTGGCTTTGACTGGTCCGCGCTTTGACGGTCACGATTATCTGGACCAAGTCGCTGCCAAGGGTGCCGTTGGCGCCTTGGTCGAGCGCGAAGTTGCCGGTTCGGCCTTGCCGCAACTGGTCGTGCTGGATACCCGCAAGGCACTGGCGCAACTGGGTGCCATGAACCGCAACGCGTTTGTCGACAAGCCAGTGGCTGCGATTACCGGTTCCAGCGGCAAGACCACCGTCAAAGAGATGCTCGCCAGCATCCTGCGCACCCGTGGGCCGGTTCTGGCGACGCGTGGCAATCTGAATAACGAACTGGGCGTGCCGCTGACCCTGCTCGAACTGGCCCCGCAATACGCGGCGGCCGTCATCGAGCTGGGCGCATCGCGTCTGGGCGAAATCGCTTTCACCGTCAGCCTGACCAAGCCGCATGTCGCGCTGATCACCAACGCAGGAACCGCCCATGTCGGTGAGTTCGGCGGGCCGGACAAGATTGTCGAGGCCAAGGGCGAGATTCTCGAAGGGCTCGATAACTTCGGCATTGCGGTGCTGAATAAAGAAGACAAAGCATTCCAGATATGGAGCGCCCGTGCCGGCAAGCGTCAGGTGATCAGCTTTGCTGTCGCTGACGCAACGGCCGACTTCCATGCTCGGGACCTCAAGCTGGACGCTCGCGGCTGCCCGGGTTTCACCCTGCAAAGCCCGTTGGGCTCGGCGCGGGTGCAGCTCAATCTGCTTGGCGTGCACAACGTTGGTAACGCTCTGGCCGCCGCCGCTGCGGCGCATGCCCTGGGCGTCACTCTGGACGGGATCGTCATCGGTCTCAATACCGTGCAGCCAGTCAAAGGTCGGACCGTTGCGCAAATTGCTCCAAATGGCGTGCGGGTCATTGATGACACCTACAACGCCAACCCGACGTCGGTGAACGCCGCCGTAGACATCCTCACCGGTTTTACCGGCCGTACCGTGCTGGTGCTAGGCGACATCGGTGAGCTGGGCGATTGGGCCGAACAAGGTCATCGCGATGTCGGCGCTTACGCTGCAGGCAAAGTGTCAGCACTTTATGCCGTTGGTCCGTTGATGGTTCACGCCGTCAACGCGTTCGGCGAGCATGCGCGCCATTTTGCCAATCAGACCGACCTGATCGCTGCGCTGGGCGCCGAGCAGGACACTCAAACCACTATCTTGATCAAAGGCTCGCGTAGCGCGGCGATGGAAAACGTCGTTGCCGCGCTGTGCGGTTCTAGCCTGGAGAAACATTAATGCTGCTGCTGCTGGCCGAGTATCTGCAACAGTTCCACAAAGGCTTCGCGGTCTTTCAATACCTGACCCTGCGCGGGATCCTCGGCGTGCTCACTGCATTGTCGCTTTCCCTGTGCCTCGGCCCCTGGATGATCCGTACCTTGCAGATGCGGCAGATCGGCCAGTCCGTGCGCAATGACGGCCCGCAGTCGCACCTGTCCAAATCCGGCACGCCGACCATGGGTGGCGCGCTGATTCTGTCGTCCATCGCCATCAGTACGCTGCTCTGGGCCGACTTGGCCAATCGGTATGTCTGGGTGGTGTTGATCGTTACGCTGTTGTTCGGCGGCATTGGCTGGATCGACGATTACCGCAAAGTCATCGAGAAGAACTCCAAAGGCTTGCCGAGCCGCTGGAAGTATTTCTGGCAGTCGGTGTTCGGCCTGTGCGCGGCGATCTTTCTTTATATGACCGCGCCGTCGGCAGTGGAAACCACGCTGATCATCCCGATGTTCAAGGACGCGAGTATCGCGCTGGGCATCGGCTTCGTGGTCCTGACCTATTTCGTCATCGTCGGCTCCAGCAACGCGGTCAACCTGACCGATGGCCTGGATGGTCTGGCGATTCTGCCGACCGTGCTGGTTGGCGGCGCGCTGGGCATCTTCTGCTACCTGTCCGGTAACGTGAAATTCGCTGAATACCTGCTGATCCCGTACGTACCGGGCGCCGGTGAGCTGATCGTGTTCTGCGGCGCACTGATTGGCGCCGGGCTTGGCTTCCTCTGGTTCAACACCTATCCGGCCCAGGTGTTCATGGGCGACGTCGGCGCGCTGGCGCTGGGTGCGGCATTGGGCACCATCGCGGTCATCGTCCGTCAGGAAATCGTGCTGTTCATCATGGGCGGTGTGTTCGTGATGGAAACGCTTTCAGTCGTCATTCAGGTTGCGTCCTTTAAGTTGACCGGTCGTCGCGTGTTCCGCATGGCGCCGATCCACCACCACTTTGAACTCAAGGGCTGGCCCGAGCCGCGCGTGATCGTCCGTTTCTGGATCATCACCGTGATTCTCGTGTTGGTCGGCCTTGCCACACTGAAACTGAGGTAGAACGAGTGTCTCTAATCGCTTCCGACCACTTCCGCATCATTGTCGGCCTCGGCAAGAGCGGCATGTCCCTGGTTCGCTTCCTCGCGAACCGGGGCGTGTCGTTTGCCGTGGCTGACACGCGGGAGAATCCGCCGGAACTGGCGACCTTGCGTCGGGACTATCCTCAGGTCGAAGTGCGCTGTGGCGAGCTGGACGTTGAATTTCTGTGCCGCGCCGACGAGCTTTACGTGAGCCCCGGTCTGGCCCTGGCGACTCCGGCGTTGCAGCAAGCCGCTGCCCGTGGCGTGAAGCTGTCTGGCGATATCGAGCTGTTCGCGCGTCACGCGAAAGCACCGATCATCGCGATTACCGGTTCCAACGCGAAAAGCACCGTCACCACCCTGGTCGGCGAGATGGCTGTGGCAGCAGGCAAACGCGTCGCCGTCGGCGGCAATCTCGGTACGCCAGCGCTGGATCTGCTCAGTGACGATATCGAGTTGTATGTCCTCGAACTGTCGAGTTTCCAGCTGGAAACCACTGATCAGCTCGGCGCAGAAGTGGCGACCGTGTTGAACATCAGCGAAGACCACATGGACCGCTACAGCGGCCTGCCGGCTTATCACCTCGCCAAGCACCGGGTATTCCGTGGCGCTCGGCAAGTGGTGGTCAATCGTCAGGACGTGTTGACCCGTCCGTTGATTGGCGAAGGCTTGCCATGCTGGACCTTCGGCCTGAACACCCCTGATTTCCATGGTTTCGGTCTGCGCGAAGAGAATGGCGAGAAATACCTCGCGTTTCAGTTCGAGAGCCTGATGCCGGTACGCGAGCTGAAAATTCGTGGCGCTCACAACCAGTCCAACGCTTTGGCGGCCTTGGCGTTGGGCCATGCGGTCGGCTTGCCGATGGACGCGATGCTCGCCAGCCTGCGCAGCTTCGGCGGCCTGGAGCATCGCTGCCAATGGGTTCGCGAGCGTGAAGGCGTCAACTATTACGATGATTCCAAGGCGACCAACGTCGGCGCCGCGCTGGCTGCAATCGAAGGCCTGGGTGCGGATATCAGCGGCAAGCTGGTGCTGATCGCCGGTGGCGATGGCAAAGGTGCTGATTTCAGCGGCCTTGCTGCGCCGATAGCAGCCCATTGCCGCGCTGTTGTTTTGCTGGGCCGTGATGCCGAACTGATCGCCCACGTGCTGGGCGATTCGGTGCCGCTGATTCGTGCCCCGTCGCTGGATGAAGCCGTGCAGCGCTGCGCAGAAACCGCACAGCCCGGCGATGCCGTGTTGCTGTCGCCGGCCTGCGCCAGCTTTGACATGTTCAAAAATTACGAAGAGCGCGGTCAGCTGTTCGCGCAAGCCGTGAGGGACTTGTCATGATCTTTGGCGTAATCAAGCCGTATCCGTCGCCACTGATCAGTGGCCGTGGCATCGATGTCGACTTCCCGATGCTGGCCGGTTGTCTGGCACTGCTGGGCCTCGGTCTGGTGATGATCACTTCCGCGTCGTCCGAAGTCGCTGCGGTGCAGTCCGGCAATACCCTGTACATGATGACCCGCCACTTGATCTACATGATCATCGGCATCGGTGCCTGCGGCGTGACCATGATGATTCCGGTCGCCACCTGGCAACGTCTGGGCTGGTTGATGCTGCTTGGCGCATTTGGCTTGCTGGTGATGGTGCTGATCCCCGGGGTCGGACGCGAGGTGAACGGTTCGATGCGCTGGATCGGTTTCGGTGCGTTCAACGTGCAGCCATCGGAAATCGCCAAGCTGTTCGTGGTGATCTTCCTCGCGGGCTATCTGATTCGTCGTCAGACCGAAGTGCGCGAAAGCTGGATGGGCTTCTTCAAGCCCTTCATCGTATTGCTGCCAATGGCCGGCCTGTTACTGATGGAACCCGACTTCGGCGCCACCGTGGTGATGATGGGCGCTGCGGCCGCGATGTTGTTCCTCGGCGGCGTCGGCCTGTTCCGTTTCAGTTTGATGGTGGCGCTGGCGGTGGGTGCGGTGTTCGTGCTGGTCCAGGCGCAGCCGTATCGCATGGCGCGTCTGATTACCTTTACTGACCCGTGGTCCGATCAGTTCGGCTCCGGCTACCAGTTGACCCAGGCGCTGATTGCCTTTGGTCGCGGTGAGTGGCTGGGTGTGGGGCTGGGCAACAGCGTGCAGAAGCAGTTCTATCTGCCGGAAGCGCATACTGACTTCGTATTTTCCGTGCTGGCAGAAGAGTTGGGCGTGGTTGGCTCGCTGCTGACCGTCGGCCTCTTCCTGTTCGTCAGCATCCGGGCGATGTACATCGGCATGTGGGCTGAGCGCGCCAAGCAGTTCTTCGGCGCCTACGTGGCTTACGGCCTGGCCTTCCTGTGGATCGGCCAGATCCTGATCAACATCGGCGTGAACGTCGGTCTGCTGCCAACCAAAGGTCTGACCTTGCCCTTCCTCAGCTATGGCGGCAGCTCGCTGGTGATCTGCTGTGCGAGCCTGGGCTTGTTGCTGCGCATCGAGTGGGAGTCGCGCAACAACATGGGCAGCGAAGAAGCCGAGTTCAACGAAAGCGACTTCGCCGAGGAGCCGCCCCATGGACGCTAACGTGCTGATCATGGCTGGCGGCACCGGCGGACACGTGTTCCCGGCGCTGGCTTGCGCCCGCGAGTTTCAGGCGCGCGGCTACAAAGTGCACTGGCTCGGCACGCCGCGCGGTATCGAGAACGAACTCGTGCCGCAGGCCGGTTTCGCCCTGCACCTGATCAACGTGACCGGCCTGCGCGGCAAAGGTCGTTTGTCCTTGCTCAAGGCGCCACTGATGCTGATCAAGGCCTTGTTGCAGGCGCGCAAGATCGTGCGTCAGCTCAAGCCGGTGTGCGTGGTGGGTTTCGGCGGTTATGTCACCGGTCCCGGCGGCCTCGCAGCTGCGCTGGCCAAGGTGCCGTTGATCGTTCACGAACAGAACGCCGTGGCCGGTACCGCCAATCGCAGTCTGGCGTCGTTTGCCAGCCGTTTGTGCGAGGCCTTTCCGAATACCTTTCCTGCGTCCAGCAAACGTCGCACCACCGGCAATCCGGTGCGCGTCGAACTGTTCCTGGAAACCCCGCGTCAGGCCTTGGCCGGACGTCGCGCGCGTCTGTTGGTGCTGGGCGGCAGCCTGGGCGCCGAGCCGCTGAACAAATTGTTGCCGGAGGCGCTGTCGCAAGTGCCTGCGGACGTGCGGCCTGAAGTGTTTCATCAGGCTGGCAAGAATCACGATGAAATTACCGCAGAGCGCTATCGCACTGCCGGTGTCGAGGCGCAAGTGGCGCCTTTCATTCAGGACATGGCTCAAGCGTATAGCTGGGCCGACCTGGTGGTCTGTCGCGCAGGCGCGCTGACCATCAGTGAACTGGCGGCGGCCGGACTGCCGTCGCTGCTGGTGCCGTTGCCCCATGCGATCGACGACCACCAGTCCCGTAACGCCGACTATTTGGCCCTCGAAGGCGCTGCCTTCGTGATGCCACAAGCGACAACTGGTGTAGCCGAGATGGCGGCGCGCCTGAAAGAGGTTCTGATGCAACCCGAACAACTGAACAACATGGCGCGTACCGCTCGCCGACTGGCCAAGCCTGACGCAACCAATACCGTGGTCGATATCTGTCTGGAGGTGGCTCATGGTTGAAAATCAACGCGCGATGCCACAACCGGAAATGCGCCGCATCCGTCGCATCCACTTCGTCGGTATCGGCGGCGTGGGCATGTGCGGGATCGCCGAGGTGTTGCTGAACCTGGGTTATGACGTCTCCGGCTCCGACCTCAAATCGTCCCCGGTTACCGAACGCCTTGAATCGTTCGGCGCGCACATCTTTATTGGCCACCGTGCCGAAAACTCCGTGGGCGCTGACGTGCTGGTGGTCTCCAGTGCCGTCAACACTTCCAACCCGGAAGTGGCGACCGCGCTTGAGCGCCGCATTCCTGTGGTGCCGCGCGCCGAGATGCTCGCCGAGCTGATGCGCTATCGCCATGGCATCGCAGTCGCCGGTACCCACGGCAAGACCACCACCACCAGCCTGATCGCTTCGGTGTTCGCGGCCGGTGGCCTGGATCCGACGTTCGTGATCGGCGGCCGGCTGAACGCTGCTGGCACCAACGCGCAACTGGGCACCAGCCGTTACCTGATCGCCGAAGCCGACGAAAGCGATGCGAGCTTCCTGCATCTGCAGCCTCTGGTTGCGGTGGTTACCAACATCGACGCCGATCACATGGCGACCTACGAAGGCGACTTCAACAAACTGAAGAAGACCTTCGTCGAGTTCCTGCACAACCTGCCGTTCTACGGTCTGGCGGTGGTGTGCATCGATGATCCGGTGGTGCGCGAAATCCTGCCGCTGGTCAAGCGTCCGACCCTGACTTACGGCTTCAGCGAAACCGCCGACGTGCGCGCCATCAATGTGCGCCAGGACGGCATGCTGACGTTCTTCACTGTGCTGCGTCGCGATCATGAGCCGCTGGATGTTTCGGTCAACATGCCGGGCAATCACAACGTGCTCAACTCGCTGGCAACCATTGCCATCGCCACCGACGAAGGCGTCAGCGACGAGGCCATCGTTCAGGGTTTGTCAGGATTCCAGGGCGTTGGTCGGCGCTTCCAGGTGTACGGCGAACTGCCGGTCGAGGGCGGCAACGTCATGCTGGTCGATGACTACGGCCACCATCCACGCGAAGTCGCCGCAGTGATCAATGCTGTGCGCGGCGGCTGGCCGGATCGTCGTCTGGTCATGGTTTACCAGCCGCATCGCTTCAGCCGTACCCGCGACCTGTACGACGATTTCGTCCAGGTACTGACTGAGGCCAACGTGCTGTTGCTGATGGAAGTCTATCCGGCCGGCGAAGAGCCGATTCCGGGTGCGGACAGCCGCAACCTGTGTCACAGCATCCGTCAGCGCGGCCAGCTGGACCCGATCTACATTGAGCGTGGCGTTGAACTGGCGCCACTGGTCAAGCCGCTGCTGCGTCCGGGCGACATCCTGCTCTGCCAGGGCGCCGGTGACATTGGCGGCCTTGCTCCGCAATTGCTGCGCAGCCCGCTGTTTGTCGGTGCTGTCGTTGCGTCCACTGAAGGGAAGCTGAAATGACTGCCCTGACGCAATCGACACTCTTCAGCACGCTGGAGCCGCAAGCTTTCGGCCGTGTCGCCGTGCTGTTCGGTGGCAAGAGCGCTGAGCGTGAGGTTTCGCTGAAGTCCGGTCAGGCGGTGCTGCATGCCCTGCAAAGCGCAGGCGTCGATGCGTTCGGTATCGATGTCGGCGACGATTTCCTGCAGCGCCTGGTCAGCGAGAAGATTGATCGCGCCTTCATTGTCCTGCACGGCCGTGGCGGTGAAGACGGCACCATGCAAGGTCTGCTGGAGTGCCTGGAGATCCCTTATACCGGCAGCGGTGTACTGGCTTCGGCACTGGCGATGGACAAGCTGCGCACCAAGCAGGTCTGGCAGAGCCTGGGCCTGCCGACGCCGCTGCACGCAGTACTGGGCAGCGAAGCGGATTGTATTTCGGCCGCGACGGAACTGGGCCTGCCTTTGATCGTCAAACCGGCTCATGAAGGTTCCAGTATCGGTATGGCCAAGGTGACCAGCGTCGACGAATTGATCGCCGCATGGAAATCCGCCAGCACCTACGATTCGCAAGTTTTGGTCGAGCAATGGATTCAAGGTCCGGAGTTCACCATCGCTACGCTGCGTGGCCAGGTTTTACCGCCGATTGGTCTGGGCACTCCGCACACTTTCTATGACTACGATGCCAAGTACATCGCGGACGATACGCAGTATCGGATCCCGTGCGGTCTCGAAGAAAGCAAGGAACAGGAACTCAAGCAGCTGACAGCGCGTGCTTGCGAAGCCGTGGGCATTGCCGGCTGGGCGCGCACCGATGTCATGCAGGACGTGAATGGCAAGTTCTGGCTGCTGGAAGTCAATACCGTGCCGGGCATGACCGATCACAGTCTGGTGCCGATGGCTGCACGCGCGGCAGGTCTGGATTTCCAGCAACTGGTGTTGGCGATTCTCGCTGACAGCGTCCAGGCGCGAGGTTAAGCCATGAACGCGACGGCACGTCATCAACCTCCAGCTCCCGGCCGCAAGCCGGTGCCGCGTGGTGCCAGTCGCATGGTGGCCAAGGAACCGCTGTCGGTGCGTCTGCCGAAAGCGAATTTCGGTTTTCTCAAGGTGCTGTTCTGGCCGGTGATGCTGGTGGTTCTGGGCTTTGGTACGTATGAGGCAGCGCAACGCTTGCTGCCTTATGCCGACCGGCCGATTACCAAGATCAACGTCCAGGGCGACCTGAGCTACATCAGTCAGCAGGCGGTGCAGCAGCGAATCGCGCCTTACGTGGCGGCCAGCTTCTTCACCATCGATCTGGCCGGCATGCGTTCGGAACTGGAACAGATGCCCTGGATCGCCCACGCGGAAGTGCGTCGCGTCTGGCCGGATCAGGTGGTGATCCGCCTTGAAGAACAGCTGCCGGTGGCGCGCTGGGGTGATGAAGCCTTGCTCAATAACCAGGGCCAGGCCTTTACCCCGCGCGAGCTGGCTAATTACGAACACCTTCCGCAGTTGTTTGGCCCGCAGCGGGCTCAACAGCAGGTGATGCAGCAGTACCAGGTTTTGAGTCAGATGTTGCGCCCGATGGGTTTCTCCATCGTCAGGCTGGAATTACGTGAACGTGGCAGCTGGTTTTTGACCACGGGCGCGGGCAGTGCCGGTCCGGGTATCGAGTTGTTGCTGGGACGCGACCACCTGGTGGAAAAAATGCGCCGCTTTATCGCCATTTACGAAAAAACGCTCAAAGAGCAGATCACGAACATTGCGCGCATCGACCTGCGCTACTCCAACGGCCTCGCCGTCGGATGGCGCGAGCCGGTGGCGACTACGACGGACAAACCCGCCGTCGCGAAGAATTGATAAGAGGCAGGACCATGGCAAACGTGCAAAGCGGCAAAATGATCGTCGGCTTGGATATCGGTACCTCCAAGGTGGTGGCACTGGTAGGCGAAGTCGCGGCCGATGGCACGCTGGAAATCGTCGGTATCGGCACCCATCCATCCCGCGGCCTGAAGAAAGGCGTGGTGGTGAATATCGAATCCACCGTGCAGTCGATCCAGCGCGCAGTGGAAGAGGCCCAGCTGATGGCCGGCTGCCGTATTCACTCGGCATTCGTCGGCGTGGCCGGCAGTCACATCCGCAGCCTGAACTCCCACGGCATCGTGGCGATTCGCGACCGTGAAGTCAGCTCCGCGGATCTGGAGCGGGTGCTCGACGCTGCCCAGGCCGTGGCGATTCCTGCCGACCAGCGCGTGCTGCACACCTTGCCCCAGGATTACGTGATCGATAACCAGGAAGGCGTTCGTGAGCCACTGGGCATGTCGGGTGTACGTCTGGAAGCCAAGGTTCACGTGGTGACCTGCGCGGTGAACGCTGCACAGAACATCGAAAAATGCGTGCGTCGCTGCGGTCTGGAAATCGACGACATCATTCTGGAGCAACTGGCTTCGGCGTACTCGGTACTTACCGATGACGAGAAAGAGCTGGGCGTATGCCTGGTCGACATCGGCGGCGGTACTTCCGATGTCGCGATCTTTACCGAAGGCGCGATTCGTCACACCGCCGTGATCCCGATTGCCGGTGATCAGGTGACCAACGACATCGCCATGGCGCTGCGTACACCGACGCAATACGCCGAAGAAATCAAGATTCGCTATGCCTGCGCCCTGGCCAAACTGGCCGGCGCCGGCGAGACCATCAAAGTGCCAAGCGTGGGCGATCGTCCACCGCGCGAACTGTCGCGTCAGGCTCTGGCTGAAGTGGTCGAACCACGCTACGACGAGCTGTTCACCCTGATTCAGGCTGAGCTGCGTCGCAGTGGCTACGAAGATCTGATCCCGGCTGGCATCGTGCTGACCGGTGGTACCTCGAAGATGGAAGGTGCGGTCGAACTGGCCGAGGAAATCTTCCACATGCCGGTGCGCCTCGGCGTTCCGCATAGCGTCAAAGGGCTCGCCGATGTTGTGCGAAACCCCATTTATTCCACTGGTGTCGGGTTGTTGCTGTACGGGCTGCAAAAGCAGTCTGACGGTATTTCGCTTTCCGGCATCAGTAGTAGCAGTAATGGCTACGGAGATGAACCTAAGGCTCCAGTGCTTGAACGTATCAAGCGCTGGGTGCAGGGCAATTTCTAGGTTTCAAAAGTAGTAATGGCAGGCAGTGGGCACCAGGCACAAAACTAGAGAATGAAAGGAGAGGGAAAATGTTCGAACTCGTAGACAACGTCCCACAAAGCCCGGTAATCAAAGTTATCGGCGTCGGTGGTGGTGGCGGCAACGCTGTCAATCACATGGTCAAGAGCAACATCGAAGGCGTGGAATTCATTTGCGCCAACACCGATGCTCAGGCACTGAAAAACATCGGTGCGCGTACCATCCTGCAACTGGGGACGGGCGTGACCAAGGGGCTCGGCGCTGGCGCCAACCCTGAAGTCGGCCGTCAGGCTGCACTCGAAGATCGTGAGCGCATTGCAGAAGTTCTGCAGGGCACCAACATGGTCTTCATCACCACGGGCATGGGCGGCGGTACCGGTACCGGTGCAGCGCCGATCATCGCTGAAGTGGCCAAGGAAATGGGCATCCTGACCGTTGCGGTCGTGACGCGTCCATTCCCGTTCGAAGGCCGAAAGCGCATGCAGATTGCCGATGAAGGCATCCGCATGTTGTCCGAAAGCGTCGACTCGTTGATCACCATTCCCAACGAGAAGCTGCTGACCATCCTCGGTAAGGACGCCAGCCTGCTGTCGGCTTTCGCCAAGGCTGACGATGTACTGGCCGGTGCCGTTCGCGGTATCTCCGACATCATCAAGCGTCCGGGCATGATCAACGTCGACTTTGCCGACGTACGTACCGTGATGAGCGAAATGGGCATGGCGATGATGGGCACTGGCTGCGCCAGCGGTCCGAACCGTGCACGTGAAGCAACCGAGGCAGCCATTCGCAACCCGCTGCTCGAAGACGTGAACCTGCAAGGCGCACGCGGCATCCTGGTTAACATCACTGCCGGTCCTGACCTGTCTCTGGGTGAGTACTCGGACGTGGGTAGCATCATCGAAGCGTTCGCTTCCGAGCACGCCATGGTCAAGGTCGGTACTGTTATCGATCCGGACATGCGTGACGAGTTGCACGTGACTGTGGTTGCCACCGGCCTGGGCGCGAAAATCGAGAAACCGATGAAGGTGATCGACAACACCCTGCAGACCACTCAGCAAGCCTCGGCTCAGCCTTCTGCCCGTCAGGAGTTGCCGTCGGTGAACTACCGTGATCTGGACCGTCCTACCGTGATGCGCAATCAGGCTCACGCAGGCGCAACCGCAGCGGCGAAGATGAATCCGAACGATGATCTGGATTACCTGGACATCCCGGCTTTCCTGCGTCGTCAGGCTGATTGATGAAATGTATCAGGGGTATTAGGGTGATTGGTGTTCAGCAAAGGCCGGGTCTGCTATTATCGCCAGCCTTTGTTGATACCAGTTCGCAACTTGCGCTGAAGCGGCCAATGCCATGATTAAACAACGCACCCTGAAAAATATCATCCGTGCCACAGGCGTCGGCCTGCACTCGGGGGAAAAGGTTTACCTGACTCTCAAGCCTGCTCCTGTGAATACCGGTATCGTGTTTTGCCGTGCTGACCTAGATCCCGTCGTGCAGATTGCTGCGCGCGCGGAAAATGTCGGTGACACCACCCTGTCGACCACGTTGGTCAAGGGTGATGTCAAAGTCGACACGGTAGAACATTTGCTCTCGGCCATGGCTGGCCTGGGCATCGATAACGCCTACGTCGAACTCTCTGCCTCCGAAGTTCCAATCATGGACGGCAGCGCGGGACCCTTCGTATTCCTGATTCAATCGGCTGGCCTGGAAGAACAGGACGCGCCGAAGAAATTCATCCGGATCCTGCGTGAAGTGTCAGTGGAAGAGGGCGGTAAACGCGCTACTTTCGTGCCTTTTGAAGGGTTCAAGGTCAGTTTCGAGATCGATTTTGATCACCCCGTCTTTCGCGACCGCACCCAAAGTGCAAGCGTGGACTTTTCCAGCACTTCTTTCGTGAAAGAAGTCAGCCGTGCCCGGACCTTCGGGTTCATGAGTGATATCGAGTACCTGCGCAAGCACAACCTCGCACTCGGCGGCAGTGTGGAAAATGCCATCGTGGTCGACAAGGATGGCGTACTGAACGAAGACGGCCTGCGGTACGAGGACGAATTCGTCAAACACAAGATTCTTGATGCAATCGGCGATCTCTACCTGCTGGGCAATAGCCTGATTGGTGAGTTCCGCGGCTTCAAATCGGGGCATGCTCTGAACAATCGTCTTTTACGCACGTTGATCGAGCAAAAAGATGCCTGGGAAGTCGTGACTTTCGAAGATGCCAGCACTGCACCTATTTCTTACATGCGCCCCGTAGCGGCCGTGTAAGGTCAGCTTTACTCTCTTTCCTTTTATTTTTTAAAGGCTGCCTTCGGTTGGCCTTTTTTTATGACATGAAGCGCGCCCAAAGACCATCGGTAGGAGGGGACTTGTCCCCGAATGCGATTGGATGGTCAGCGAGATTATCCAGGCGTTACAGTTGTCTGAGGCTCTGCCTTCGGAGACAAGTCCCCTCCTACGAATTTCTTGTTCAAGGCGCGAAGCACCGTGTGGGCGTTACTCTTTCGGCTTGGCATGCGCCGCCAACCGCTCCAGCGCTGCGCGCAGTTTTGGATCGGCGATGCCGTCGGCGGTGGCCTGGATGCTTTCGGCGGCGACGGTGGACAAATCCATGGTATGCCCCGCAGCACCCTGAGGGACGGTCGGTGGCTGGACCTTGAACAAGATGCGCGTGAGACTGGCGAACTCTTCGAATGCGACCAGTTGTCGCTGCAGGCGTTTCTGTTGATAGCGCAGACGAGTGGCCCAATGACCGTCGGTGACGATCAATAACAGGCTGCCTTCACGCCACGACGCAACATGGCAATGCTCGCGCGCGGCCGGTTGCAGCTGGCTTTCCAGCAGCCGTTGCAGGTGACCAAGACGCTGAGCGTGATGAAAAATGGCTTTGAGCGGTTTCGCTTCGCGCAGCAAGACAGCCGGTGCCCGAGCCGTGAGGGGACGAAATGCCATGGTGATGCAACCTTGGGTGACAAGGTCGCCATGTTAGCAGAAATGCTTCTTCCCACCGTGTTCAGGGCGCATTCGCAGCTTTTATATGCAAAATCAATAAGTAACTTCTTCTTAACTTCTTCCATCGACGGGTTGAAGTCCGGGGAAAAGACCCTATCTAGAAACAGCCCCGTCACAGCGCTGTGCCAGCATCGTGGAATAACGCCACTTTCCTCACCACCGTTTCCGGGTAGAATGCTCGTTCGCATGCGGCCATAAGGGCTGCACGGGCGACTCACGGGGCCGCCCTCCATCCCTATGTGTGGAAGATCCTGTCGATATGTTTGCGCCTTTGTTAAAAAAACTTTTTGGAAGCAAGAACGAGCGTGAAGTAAAACGCATGCTCAAGACGGTGCAACTCGTCAATGCCTTCGAAGAGCAAATGGTGGCCCTTTCGGACGAGCAATTGCGTGCCAAGACCGAACAGTTCAAGGCCCGCTTAGCCAAAGGTGAGACCCTCGATAATCTCCTTCCTGAAGCTTTCGCAGTGGCTCGTGAAGCCGGCAAGCGCGTCATGGGCATGCGTCACTTCGATGTGCAGCTCATCGGTGGCATGACCCTGCACGAAGGCATGATTGCCGAAATGCGTACCGGTGAAGGCAAGACCCTGGTGGGTACGCTGGCGGTATACCTCAATGCGCTGTCCGGCAAGGGCGTGCACGTTGTAACCGTGAACGACTATCTGGCACGTCGAGATGCCAACTGGATGCGTCCGCTGTACGAATTCCTCGGTCTGAGCGTAGGCATCGTCACGCCTTTCCAGCCGCCTGAAGAGAAACGCGCCGCTTACGCCGCCGACATCACTTATGGCACCAACAACGAATTCGGTTTCGATTACCTGCGCGACAACATGGCTTTCAGCATGGAAGACAAGTTCCAGCGCGAGCTGAACTTCTCGGTCATCGACGAAGTGGACTCGATCCTCATCGACGAAGCCCGTACGCCGCTGATCATCTCCGGCCAGGCCGAAGACAGCTCCAAGCTGTACACCGAAATCAACCGCCTGATCCCGCAGCTCGAACAACACATCGAGGAAGTGGAAGGCGAAGTCACCAAAGCCGGGCACTTCACTGTTGACGAGAAAACCCGTCAGGTCGAGCTTAACGAAGCCGGTCACCAGTTCATCGAAGAAATGCTTACCGAAGTCGGCTTGCTGGCCGTCGGTGAAAGCCTGTACTCGTCGCACAACCTGGGTCTGCTGACTCACGTTTACGCCGGTCTTCGTGCACACAAACTGTTCCATCGCAACGTGGAATACATCGTCCAGGACGGTCAGATCCTGCTGGTCGACGAACACACCGGTCGTACCATGCCGGGTCGTCGTTTGTCCGAAGGCCTGCACCAGGCCATCGAAGCCAAGGAAAACCTGAACATTCAGGCCGAAAGCCAGACCCTGGCGTCGACCACGTTCCAGAACTACTTCCGTCTGTACAACAAACTGTCCGGCATGACCGGTACAGCCGACACCGAAGCGTTCGAATTCCACCAGATCTACACCTTGTCCGTTGTGGTCATCCCGCCGAACAAGCCGCTGGCACGTAAAGACTTCAACGACCTGGTCTACCTGACTGCGGAAGAGAAGTACGCCGCTATCGTTACCGACATCAAGGCCTGCATGGCCGAAAATCGTCCGGTACTGGTGGGTACCGCGACCATCGAAACTTCCGAGCACATGTCGAGCCTGCTCAACAAGGAAGGCATCGAGCACAAGGTTCTGAACGCCAAGTTCCACGAAAAAGAAGCCGAGATCATTGCGCAAGCCGGTCGTCCGGGCGCGCTGACCATCGCCACCAACATGGCCGGTCGCGGTACCGACATCCTGTTGGGCGGTAACTGGGAAGTGGAAGTCGCTGCCCTGGAAAATCCAAGCCCGGAGCAGATCGCGCAGATCAAGGCCGATTGGCAGAAACGCCATCAGCAAGTGATCGAAGCGGGCGGTCTGCACGTGATTGCCTCCGAGCGTCACGAATCGCGTCGTATCGACAACCAGTTGCGTGGCCGTGCCGGTCGCCAGGGTGACACCGGTTCCAGCCGTTTCTACCTGTCTCTGGAAGACAGCCTGATGCGCATCTTCGCCTCTGATCGGGTGAAGAACTTCATGAAAGCTTTGGGCATGCAGTCCGGCGAAGCGATCGAGCACCGCATGGTGACCAACGCTATCGAAAAGGCGCAGCGCAAGGTTGAAGGTCGCAACTTCGATATTCGTAAGCAACTGCTTGAATTCGACGACGTTTCCAACGAGCAGCGTAAAGTGATCTACCACATGCGTAACAGCCTGCTGGCTGCGACGAACATTGGTGACACCATCGCCGACTTCCGTCAGGACGTCCTCAGCAGTCTGGTCAGCCAGCACATTCCGCCGCAATCCCTGCCGGAACAGTGGGATGTCGCGGCTCTGGAAGCTGCACTGGACACCGATTTCGGCGTGAAGCTGCCGATTCAGCAATGGCTCGACGAAGACGATCACCTGCACGAAGAAACCCTGCGCGAGAAGCTGCTCGAAGAGTTGCTTTCTGCGTACAACGAGAAAGAAGAGCAGGCCAGTGCCGAAGCGCTGCGCTCCTTCGAGAAGCAGATTCTCCTGCGCGTTGTAGACGACTTGTGGAAAGACCACCTGTCGACCATGGATCACCTGCGTCACGGCATCCACTTGCGCGGCTACGCCCAGAAGAATCCGAAGCAGGAATACAAGCGCGAGTCGTTTACCCTGTTCCAGGAACTGCTGGACTCGATCAAGCGCGACACCATTCGTGTGCTGTCCCACGTCCAGGTTCGTCGCGAAGATCCGGAAGAAGAAGAAGCCCGCCTGCGTCGCGATGCCGAAGAACTGGCGCAACGCATGCAGTTCGAACACGCCGAGGCACCTGGGCTGGATCAGCCGGATGCACTGGCTGAAGAGGGCGCAGATGTGGCCGTCGCCACCGTGCCGGTTCGCAACGATCAGAAACAGGGTCGTAACGAGTTGTGCTGGTGTGGTTCGGGCAAGAAGTTCAAACACTGTCACGGCCAGATCAACTGATTCCAGTGATCTGAACCCGTAATGCCAACGCCGCGACCGGCTCAGCCGTCGCGGCGTTTTTCAATCGATTGCCGTACCGATGCGGGCGGCGCAGAACTCTTTCAAGGAGTGCACCTCATGGCTGTTGGTCTTGGTCCTTTGCCGACATTGCACCCGGTTCCCGGTTTTGAACTGGGTATTTCCTCGGCCGGCATCAAGCGTCCTGGGCGCAAGGATGTCGTGGTCATGCGCTGTGCTGAAGGCTCCAGCGTTGCAGGCGTTTTTACCCTCAATGCATTTTGTGCAGCCCCCGTCATTCTCGCCAAACAGCGCGCTCAGGGCACTGTCCGTTATCTGTTGACCAACACCGGCAACGCCAACGCTGGTACTGGCGAGCCAGGCCTGGTCAATGCGGCGCGCACCTGCGCCAAGCTTGCCGAGCTGACCGGCGTTGATGCCAGTGCAGTATTGCCGTTCTCCACCGGTGTCATCGGTGAGCCGTTGCCAGTGGAAAAAATCGAAGGCGCGCTGCAAGCCGCCCTCGATGACCTGTCTGTGGATAACTGGGCCGCTGCGGCGACCGGCATCATGACCACCGACACGCTGCCCAAGGGCGCGAGCCGTCAGTTCCAGATCGACGGCGTGACCATTACAGTGACCGGCATCAGCAAAGGCGCGGGCATGATTCGGCCGAACATGGCGACCATGCTGGGCTACATCGCCACTGACGCCAAGGTTGCGCAAAGCGTATTGCAGGACCTGATCCGCGACGGCGCCAACAAGTCGTTCAACCGCATCACCATCGATGGCGATACCTCGACCAACGACTGCTGCATGTTGATCGCCACCGGTCAGGCAGATTTGCCCGAAGTCACCGAAGCCAAGGGCCCGCTGTTCGATGCGCTGAAAAAAGCCGTCTTCGACGTGTGCATGGAAGTCGCCCAGGCCATCGTGCGTGACGGCGAAGGCGCGACCAAGTTCGTCACGGTCGAAGTCAACGGCGGCGGCAATCATCAGGAGTGTCTGGATGTCGGTTACGCAGTGGCGCATTCGCCGCTGATCAAGACCGCGCTGTTCGCTTCCGACCCGAACTGGGGCCGCATTCTGGCTGCAGTGGGCCGTGCCGGCGTGCCGGATCTGGATGTCAGCAAGATCGACGTGTTCCTCGGTTCGGTGTGCATCGCCAGCAAAGGCTGCCGCGCCACCACCTACACCGAAGAACAAGGTTCGGCGGTGATGGCTGAGGCGGAAATTACCATTCGCATCGAGCTGGGCCGCGGTGAGTGCAGCGAAACCATCTGGACCACCGACCTGTCCCACGAATACGTGAAAATCAACGCGGAATACCGCACCTGATCTGACAGATTGTGGGCGCAAATTGTGGGAGCGAATTCATTCGGGAATGGCCAGTACATTCCCTGGGTTTCTGTGGTCAGGAACGCCGTCTTCCCGGATAAATCCGGTCCTACAGTTCCGCGTTTGCAGTGCGACAACGGATTTTCTTACAGAAAACTGATCAGATCGCTCCCCTATGGAGAACTCCGAACATGACTTTGCACCTGATCATCGGCGACAAACGCATCTCCTCCTGGTCGCTGCGGCCGGCATTGGCGCTGTACATGACCGGCGCGCCTTACACTGAACAGGTCATTCGGCTCGATCAGCCGAATACCCGGCAACTCATCCTTGAGCATTCGCCCACCGGCAAAGTGCCAATCCTGAAAACCGAACACGGTTCTATCGTCGATTCCCTGGCGATCATCGAATACCTCGCTGAACAATTTCCTGCTGCCGGGCTGTGGCCCGCTGACACCGCCGCGCGTGCGCAGGCGCGTTCGGCCTGTGCGCAAATGCACAGCGGTTTCCCGGCGCTGCGCTCGACCATGCCGATGGATCTGCGCCGCGATGAGGCGCTGGAGGTCATTCCGGTTGATACCCAGGCCGATATCGAGCGCATGTGTGCGCTGTGGGCCGAGTGCCGTGCGGCGGCGGTCGAAAGCGGACCGTTCCTGTTCGGCAAGGCCAGCGCGGCCGACGCGTTCTTCGCGCCCGTGGTGATCCGCATGCGTACCTATCAGGTGCAATTGCCAGCGCAAGCTCAGGCCTACATCGAGACGATCTACCAGTGGCCGGTTTTCCAGCGCTGGCAGCAGGCCGCTCTGGAGGAAGTTGAACCGTGAAACGTGTACATGTGGCTGCGGCGGTCATTCGTGGCGCCGACGGCAAGATCCTCATCGCGCGCCGTGCGGACACTCAGCATCAGGGCGGTTTGTGGGAGTTTCCTGGCGGCAAGGTCGAGCCCGATGAAACGGTGGAAACTGCGCTGGCTCGCGAGCTGCAGGAAGAGCTGGGCATTGTCGTCACGCAGGCACGTCCGCTGATCAAGATCCAGCACGACTACCCGGACAAGCAGGTGTTGCTGGATGTCTGGGAGGTTTCCGCGTTCCGCGGCGAGCCGCAGGGTGTCGAAGGTCAGCCATTGGCCTGGGTGTCGAATCGCGAATTGGCCCAGTATGAATTTCCTGCGGCCAATCAACCTATCGTCGCCGCCGCGCGCCTGCCGGGTGAATACTTGATCACGCCGGGCGAGCTGGAAACACCGGAGCTGCTGCGCGGCCTGCGCAAGGCTATTGCTGGCGGCATCCAGCTGGTTCAACTGCGCGCACCCAACGGTTACGACCCGCAGTATCGCGATCTCGCCGTAGACGCCGTGGGTTTGTGTGCCGGCAAGGCGCAACTGATGCTCAAAGGGCCGCTGGAGTGGCTGGGCGACTTTCCCTCCGCCGGCTGGCACCTGACGTCGGCGCAACTGCGCAAACTGGCCAGTCGCGGTCGTCCGTTCCCCAAAGAGCGCTGGCTGGCGGCTTCCTGCCATAACGCCGAGGAATTGAGCCTGGCCGAGCAGATGGACGTCGACTTCGTCACCCTGTCGCCGGTTCAAGCAACGCAGACGCACCCGGATGCCGTGCCGCTGGGCTGGGAACAGGCCAGTCAGTTGATTGCCGGTTTCAGCAAGCCGGTTTACCTGCTGGGCGGCGTCGGTCCCGATGAGCGGCAACGTGCGTGGGAAAGCGGCGCGCAAGGGGTGGCGGGGATCAGAGCGTTCTGGCCGGAGGAATGATCTGCGGTTTACCGTAGGACCGGCTTTAGCCGGGAGCGGGGCGCAAGGGCCTGTGCATTGCCAGCGTCGGACATGCCGCACTCCCGGCTGAAGCCGGTCCTACAGGTTCCCACGCAGGTTAGATCAAGGCTTCTTCGCCGCTTCCCACAATATCTCCGCAATCCCCTGACGTTTGGCGATCATTCGTGCCGCGACGAACAGCAGGTCCGACAGTCGGTTGATATACGCCAGCCCAACCCCCGCCAATGGTTCCACGGCATTGAGATGCTGACAGCGGCGTTCGGCACTGCGCGCCACGCTGCGGCAGACGTGGGCCTGAGCGATGAGCGCCGAGCCGCCGGGCAGGATAAAGTTTTCCAGCGGGCCAAGTTCTTCGTTCCAGAGATCAATGGCCGCCTCCAGCTTGTCGATCTCTGCCTGATTCAGCGCCTGATAAGCCGGCATGGCCAATTCGCCGCCGAGGTCGAACAGTCGGTGCTGGCAAGGTGTCAGCACTTCGATCACTTCATTCAAGTCCGGCTTTACCCGCGCTTCTTCGATCAGCCAGGCCAGCAGCAAGCCCAACTGGCTGTTGAGCGTGTCGACCTCGCCGATGGCCTCGATCCGTGGATGATCCTTCGGCACACGGCGGCCGTCGCCCAAGCCGGTTTCGCCTGCGTCGCCGGTGCGTGTGTAAATCTTCGATAAACGAAAGCCCATGCTTGTTACTCCTTTATAGCGGCGAAATCACCGCTTCCGGCACGCTGACCTGACTGCCCTGCAAGGGCAGCCGCAGGGTAAAACACGTGCCGTTGCCGACCGAGGAATGCACCTCCATCTGGCCTTTGTGATTGTTGGTGATGATGAAATACGACACCGACAGTCCGAGCCCGGTGCCCTGACCGATCTCCTTGGTGGTGAAGAATGGTTCGAAAGTGCGCTTGCGCACGTTCTCGGACATGCCGACGCCGTTGTCTTCCACCTGGATTTCCGCCCACGGTGGATTGAGTTTCGTGCGCAGGATTATCCGCCCCGGTTCGGCATCGTCCGGGCGCTGATGAATCGCCTGTGCGGCGTTCTTCAGCAGATTGAGCAGGACTTGTTCCAGTTCGTTCGGGATGGCTGGCACCGGCCCCAGGTAGGGATCGAATTGGCGAATGATCGCCTGGCCCTTGAAGTCGAAGCCGATGGTCAGATCAAAGTCGTTGCTGGCGATTTCCAGCGCTTGATCGATCAACGCCGGTAAATCGCATGGCGTCATCTGTCGGTTGCTGAGGCGGCTGAAACTGAGCATGTGGCTGACGATCTTCGCCGCACGGGCGCCGGCCTGCTGGATACCGTCGAGCAGTTGCGGCACTTCCCGGCTGTCGAGGTAACGATTGACCTTGTCCAGCTCGATGCCCTCGGCTTCGGCCTGTTCGAGGTTTTTCGGCAAGTCCGGAGAAAGCCTGCGACGAATGTTCTGCACGTTATGCAGGATCGCGCCCAGCGGATTGTTGATCTCGTGGGCCATGCCCGCTGCCAGGCCGCCCACGGACAGCATCTTCTCGGACTGCACCATCATTTCCTCCAGCGACAGGCGCTGGGTGATGTCATCGATGCGGATCACCACCCCACGACCGGCACCGCCGGTCAGCGGGTAAAACGTCAGGGCGTAGTGGCGCCGTTCTTCGTCCTTGATCCAGGTCACGCGCTCGATCTTGGTGACACTGTGACGCTCGACGGTCAACTTGAGCTGCGGCAGAAACGCTTTCATGGGCGGGAAGGCGAGGAAGATCGGCTGATTCAGCGCTTCGTCCAGTGGCGTGCCGGACAAGGCGCTGGCCTCTTGATTCCACTGCGTGACGTACAGCTGCTCATCCAGCGCAATCAGCGCCGACGGCATCGAGTCGATAATGCTGTTGAGGTAATTCTGAAAACCGGTGAGCTTCTTCTCGATCTTGCTGCGCACCTGGACCTCGAGTTCCAGCTTGCGGTTGGTATGACGGGTTTCTTCGGCCAGCCCTTGCGCCTGATCGTAGGCTTCCTGTGAGTCGTCGCGGGCGCGTTTGAGCTGCTGCTCGCGAGCCTCGATACGCGACAGCATGGTGTTGAACGCTTCGGCCAGGCTGCCGATTTCGTCTTTGTTGCCGGGCTCGGCGCGCAGTGCGTAGTTTTCCTGGCGGGTAACCTGGCGTGACAATTCTTCGAGCTGGTAAATGGGTTCGGTGATCAGCCGGCGGATCTGCCGCGCGATGACCAGCCAGAGCAGGATGCTGAACGCCAGGATGCCAAGGCTGGCGGTGAGCGTGCCGGTATAAAACGCCGCTGGCAGTTCGCTGCTGGCCACCAGCAACAAATGGCCGGGCGCCTGACCGGTCTTGGGTACGGGAATCACCTGGGTGCTGCGAAACTCCGTTATCCGCCAGTTTTCAACGTGATCGAAGCGTTCAGGCAGCTTGAGCTGGTCGCCCTGCTGCAATTGACCCAGGCGCTCGCCATTGTTGTCGTACAGCGCCGCAGCACGCAGCGGGCCATAATTTTTCAGTTCCCGGAGCAAGGCTTGGGCGTTGTCCGGTGAGCTGAGCGCCTGTTGCGCCAGATTCGGGTTGCTGATCAGCCGACCGATGGTTTGCAGCGCCTGTGGCGCCATGGCTTCCTGGGAGATGTAATAGGCCGCGCTGATGAACGTCAGGTTGGCGACCAACAATACGGTGGTCAGCAGAACCAGCAAGGCTGCGAGGATCTTTTGACCTACCGGTAGATTTTCCAGGCGCTGGCGCAATGGCATGAGGCGAGTCACAGGCTGATGAGGAAAGGGCAGGGTAGCGCGGCGCTTGGCCATTGCAAACCCTGGCCTAGTCGGTGCGCAAACCTCGTGCCGCCAGATGCTGAACCAGGCGCTCCTGTAACTGGCTCAAATGCGGCACTGCGCAGCGATGGCGTGTCGCAGCGGCGCACGCGTAACCCAGCAGATAGCTGATCTCGGTACGTCGGCCTTGCGTCACGTCCTGATGCATCGACGAATAATTGGCCGCCGTGGCTCGGATCACGCGCTCGACTTCGCTGTGCAGGTCCAGCGCCGCCGCTGGCTGGCCGCAGCAGGCGAGCAACTCGTCGAGTTCGCTGCACAGCGTCGCGACCTCACAAGGATGTTGCTGCAGCCCGCCGTTGCGGCAATCGTGCAGCACGGTCAGCGGGTTGATTGCGCAATTGAGTGCCAGCTTGCGCCAAAGGCGGGTGAGGATATCCGGGGTCCACTCATGGGGAATGCCGCTGTCGTGCAGGTCCGGCAACCATGACGGCGGCGCTGCGTTGCGCGGATCGCCCAGCCAGGTGAAGCCGTGGCCAGCGAAGACCACCCGCCAGTCTTGTTCGCGAAAGGCGCCTTCGGTGCTGGAGGCGAAGACACAACGAGCGTGGGGCGCCTTGGCGGCCACGGCATCCTGGCTGCCCATGCCGTTTTGCAGCAGGATCAACTCGGCGTTCGGACTCAGCCGGGGCAACAGATTCGCGACTGCCTGCTCGGCGTCATAAGCCTTGCAGGCCACCAGCAGACGCTCGATCGGTTCAAGGCTTTCGGCAATCTGCGCACTGACCGGCACGCGCTGCTCGATGCCATGCTCGACCAGCGCGATGACGGCACCGTTGGCCTCATACGCCGCCAGCCGCTCGGCGTTGCGCAGGACCAGTTTTACCGGCAATCCGGCTCGCGCCAGGCGCGCCGCCCACAGACTGCCGAGGCTGCCCGCGCCCAGAACATGCCAGGTAACCGCCATCAGCGGATCACTGAAAAGCAAATGAAGCGGAGTAACCTGGGAAAAACGACAGTCGACATGGAAGGCTCGCAGTGAACGCGGGGAAAGTCTCGTTATAATGATCCTGCTTTCATAACGTCAATATTTAGATAACACCTATTTCTGGAGAAATTACATGCCCTCGTTCGACGTAGTGTCCGAACTGGATAAACACGAAGTCACTAATGCCGTCGACAACGCCATCAAAGAGCTGGACCGTCGCTACGACTTGAAAGGTAAAGGCGAATTCGAATTCAAGGAAAAGGACCTGACGGTCAATCTGACCGCCGAGGCGGAGTTCCAGCTTGAAGCGATGATCGAAATCCTCAAGCTATGCCTGGTCAAGCGCAAGATCGATGTCAAGTGCCTTGAAGTCAAAGACGCATTTGCGTCCGGTAAGTTGATGAAGCAGGACGCCGTCCTCAAGGAAGGCATCGACAAAGAGCTGGCGAAGAAGATCGTCGCGCATATCAAGGACGCCAAACTCAAGGTTCAAGCCGCCATTCAAGGCGAACAAGTGCGTGTCACCGGCAAGAAACGCGATGACCTGCAAGAAGCCATGGCCGTGCTGCGCGCTCACGAGTTCGGCATGCCGCTGCAATTCAATAACTTCCGCGATTGATCTTGTGGCTTCGGGTTTCCGGGAGCCTACAGGGTTTTCGGGCGTCCGACGCCTGAGTTTTTTTCGCGACAAGTAAGGAGCAATTGATGGATTTGAATACCGAAGTCGGCCACTTGGTCAAAGCGTCCCAGGCGTGGATTCCGATGATCATGGAGTACGGCAGCCGCGTACTGCTGGCCCTGGTTACGCTGGCCATTGGCTGGTGGCTGATCAGTCGGCTGGCTGCAAAAGTGGGGGCATTGTTGGCTTTGCGCCATGCTGATCTGGCGTTGCAGGGCTTCGTCAGCAGCCTGGCGAACATCATTCTGAAGATCCTGCTGGTCGTCAGCGTTGCTTCAATGATTGGCGTAGAAACCACCTCGTTCGTGGCTGCCATCGGTGCTGCGGGTCTGGCAATCGGTCTGGCCTTGCAGGGCAGTCTGGCGAACTTCGCAGGCGGCGTGCTGATTTTGCTGTTTCGTCCGTTTCGCATCGGCGACTGGATTGAAGCGCAAGGCGTGTCCGGCACGGTCGACACCATCCAGATTTTCCATACGGTGCTGCGTACCGGCGACAACAAGACCGTGATCCTGCCCAACGGCAATCTGTCCAACGGCATCATCACCAACACCAACCGTCAGCCAACCCGCAAGGTGACTTTTGAGGTGGGTGTCGATTACGAGGCGGATCTGAAGCAGGCCATGCAAGTGTTGCTGGAAATGGCTGACGATCCTCGCGTACTGCAGGACCCGGCCCCGCAGGCCGTGGTGGCTGCGCTGGGTGACAGTTCGATCACTATATCGCTGCGGGTCTGGACCAAGACCGGTGATTTCGGCGACGTGTCGAACCGCTTCAATGCTGAAGCACGCGACCGCTTGCGTGCCGCCAACATCGACATTCCGTTCCCGCAGCGGGTGATTCGTGTGGTGCAGGAGAACGCGCCGCAAGCGTAAAAACCCCGCGAGCCGTGGGAGCGAGGCTTGCCCGCGAAAGCGTCATTTCATGCGATGGATATGTCGACTGGAATACCGATTCGCGGGCAAGCCTCGCTCCAGCGAAACGGATTCCAAGTCAGATTGTTATTGGCAGGAATTCAAAGTTGATCACTCGCAGGCTTTTCCGGCCCTTCAAGCGCTTCCGCCGCCTTGGCCTGACGCACCTCTTTGCTCCATTGCAAGATAATCATCAGCAGTGTCGGCACGCCCAGCAACGCCGTGATCAGGAAGAAGTTGTGATAGCCGAACTTCTCCACCATCACTCCTGAATAACCGCCAATCAAACGCGGCAACAGCAGCATGATCGAGCTGAGCAGCGCGTATTGCGTCGCCGAGAACTTGAGGTTGGTCAGGCTCGACAGGTAAGCCACGAACGCCGAAGTCGCGAGGCCAGAGCTGAAGTTATCCAGCGAGATGGTCAGGATCAGCATCTGCAGGTTCGGGCCCATGTCGGCGAGCATCAGGAACAGCAGGTTGGTCGCCGCTGACGTCATGCCGCCGATGAACAGGATCGGCAGGATCCCGAATCGCACAATCAATAGCCCGCCAAAACCCGCGCCGAGCAGGGTCATGATCAAGCCGAAGATCTTGCTGACGCTGGCGATCTGATCCTTGGTAAAGCCCTGGTCGATGTAGAACACGTTGGCCATTACGCCCATCACCGTGTCGGACATGCGGTACGTGGCGATCAGGCCCAGCAGCAGGAACGCCTGCCAGCGATAGCGCAGGATGAAATCGTTGATCGGCGTCAGCACCGGCGCCAGCCCCTTGCGGCCGAAGGACGACAGGCAGGCGGTGGTCAGGATGATGTAGAGAATGGAGCGCAGGAACGCCCGGTCTTCCAGCAGCAGGTCCATCCAGCTGGTGCCGTTGAACAGCACGCTGGCGAAATCGGTGTTGTAGAGCTGGGTGAACATCGCCGGCACAGAAACCAGCAGAATGATCAGCACGAACACCGACGCCAGTTGGTGAGCGAAACCGTAACGAGCGGCCGACAACTGGGTGCGCAGCGGCACGGGCGGTTCGCGCATTACCAGCGTGGTGATCAGCGCCGGCAGCATCAACAGCCCAAACAGCACGTAAGTGCCGGTCCAGGCCGAGTGCTTGTAAGCAAAACCGGTGGAGCCGAAACCTTCTGCGAAATACAGCGCACCCGCCGTGGCGAGCAGCGCCGCGACCCGATAGCCGGACATGTAGCTGGCGGCCAGTGCGGCTTGTTGGGTGTCGTCGGCGATCTCCAGGCGATAGGCATCGATGGCGATGTCCTGAGTCGCTGAAGAGAAGGCCACGACCACGGCAATCGCGATCAGCCAGGACAAATGCTGTTGCGGATCGCAGAAGCCCATGCCAATCAGGCCGAGTATCACCAGCGTTTGCGACAGCACCAGCCAGGAACGGCGGCGGCCCAGCTTGCCCAATAGCGGCAGGCGCCATTGATCGAGCAGCGGCGACCATACCCACTTAAAGGCATAGGCCAGGCCGATGAGGCTTGCATAACCGATGGTTTCGCGAGCGACGCCCGCTTCACGCAACCAGACCGATAAGGTAGAAAAGACCAGCATGTAAGGCATGCCCGCAGCGAAACCGAGCAACAGCAGTACTAATGTCGAGGGGCTGGCATATGCGGCGAGCGCGGCGCGCCAGGTTTTACGGGGCATGGGCTGGAATCTGCCTCAGGTTACGAAAACAAAGGGCGCACTCTAACCGCTGTGCTCTATCGGGCGCCAGCCATGACGCCGCATATCTACCCGATTGTTCTGAACGGTAATGCCTTCGGCGCGCAGACGGGCACGCTGTTCGTCGCCCGAAACACTGCCAACCGGCAGGCTGATGCGCCCGCCGGCGGCAATCACGCGATGCCAGGGCAGCGAACTGCCGTCAGGCAACTGGCTCAGCGTGCGCCCGACCCAGCGTGCGGCGCGGCCAAGTCCGGCCAGGTCGGCCAGTTGCCCGTAGCTGACGACTTTCCCCTCCGGCACCTGATTCAGGGTGATGTAGAGCGCCGTTCGTCGGGCCTCTGGCCCGGAAAGCCCGGAAGGGTCGTCATTTGCCGCCGGTCGCTCAGTCACGGCTTTATTCCTGTTTAATTGGGTGTATACACCGCACTGCGGAACTACGGAATAATCCGATGGTCTGTGATTGCTATGCCCGCGGCGGTCTTCGATTGCCTTGACGTCATCTACGGATGATGCCCGATTTTCCGCTTACTGAGCCTAGTCGTTGCTTATGTTGAACAGAACCCTGTTGTGCCTCGCTGTTGCCTGCATTTCCACGCCCTTGCTCGCTGATACCGTCTGGTTGAAGAACGGTGACAAGCTGACCGGGACCATCAAGGTTTTCGACGGCGGCAAGCTGCTGATCGAAACCACCTACGCCGGTGCGATCCCGCTCGACTGGAAACAGGTAAAGACCCTCGAGAGCGATCAGAAGCTGCTGGTCAAGCAGGATCAGTATCAGGGTGAAATCGCCAAGTCGCTGCAAGCGTCCGATGACGGCAAGGTCACGCTGCTCAATGGCGAAGCGCCGAAGACCGTCGAGTTGGCCAGCATCCAGCAGATCATGAAGCCCAAGCCGATCGTTACCGATCTGGTGTGGAAGGGCAACATCGACGCCGCCCTGGATTTCCAGCGGGCCGAGAACGACACCGACGACTACAACGTGGCCTTCAAGACTTCCGCGCGTCACGGTCAATGGCGGCATAACGCCAAAGGCGAGTACAACCGCGAAAGCACCGACGAGCGGACTACCACTGACAACTGGAGCGCCGAATACTCCATCGACCGTTTCCTGACCGAAAAATGGTTCTGGGACGGTCGCGTCAACTACAAGCGCGACAAGATCGAAGACCTCTCCCGTCAGCGCACGGTCGGTACCGGTCCTGGCTATCAGTTCTGGGACGATGAGCTGGGTGCTTTCAAACTGGGCGCACTGGTCAACCGTACTGACTTTGAATACTCCAACGGCGAGAAGGACAACTTCTATTCCGTGGCCGGCACCTGGGACTACAACCGCTTCCTGATCGGCAAAAAAGTCGAGTTCTTCACCAACGGCGAACTGGGCAAGCCAATCAGCGGCGTGGCGGATTACAGCCTGGAAGCCGAAGTCGGCTTGCGCTACAAAGTCACCGACTGGGCGTCGTTGAACCTCAAAGCCGAGAAAGACCTGATCAGCGGCTCCAGCGATGGCGATCTTGATAAAACCCGTTACACAGCAGGGTTTGGTGTGACCTGGTAAGCAATACGGTCGACGTTTTCGCGAATAAATTCGCTCCCATAATGGCATCCGATCAACCCGTGGGACCGGATTTATCCGGGAAGGCGTCGGCAAGGTCAACCTAGTCTCGCCGTGGGACATACAGCCCTCCCTCGCCGCAAAACGCCTTTCCCCGTGCCCATTGCGCAGCTCATTGTTATTCTGCTCGCAGAATTTACTGACGGAACTGTTCCTGGGAGTCAAACAATGAGCATCAAGGCCGCCAAGCAAGCACGAGAACTGCTGCTCAAGGAATACCGAGGGGTTTTGTCGACCCATTCCAAGTCCATGCCGGGTTTCCCGTTTGGCTCCTCCGTGCCTTATTGCCTGGACGGGCAGGGCCGGCCGCTGATCCTGATCAGTCGCATCGCGCAACACACTCACAATCTGGGCCTGGACCCGAAGTGCTCATTGCTGGTGGGCGAGCGCGAAGCGGTGGATGTTCAGGCAACCGGGCGCGTCACGGTCATGGCCGAAGCCGAGAAACTCAGCGATCCGGCTGCGGTGGAAGCGGCAGCCCAGCGTTATTACCGCTATTTCCCCGAATCGCGCAGCTATCACACCGCCCATGATTTCGATTTCTGGGTGCTGACTCCGGTGCGCTATCGCTTCATCGGCGGCTTCGGCGCGATTCACTGGCTCGATAACGTCGCGCTGGCGAATCCCTTCGCAGGCGCTGCGGAAACCAGCATGGTCGAACACATGAATGAAGATCACGCCAAGGCCATCGCCCACTACGTACAACTCACGGAATTGCCCCAGAGTGAACCGGCGCAAATGGCCGGCGTCGACAGTGAAGGAATGCACCTGCGTATCGGTCAGGGCCTATACTGGTTGCCCTTTGCGGAGCCCTGTAATACGCCGACACAAGTCCGCGAAGCCTTGGTTCAGCTGGCTCACGCGGAGAAATGGCCGGTCCGTGATGCGCAAGACGCTTGAATTCACGTATTTGCGACGTCACCTAAGGTCTACTGCAAGGCATTCTTGCGTTGAGGAAGTCATTTGATGCGTGTTTTTTTGCTGCTCTTTCTACTATTTCCGGTGCTCGAGCTGTTTGTTCTGGTTCGGGTAGCCATGTCCATCGGCTTTTTGCCGACGTTCCTGCTGGTCGTGGCGACGTCCATGCTCGGCATTTTTGTGATTCGCGTGGCCGGGTTCGCCACTGCACTGCGGGCGCGTGAAGCCCTGTCGCGCGGTGAGCTGCCTGCGCAGCAAATGATGGAAGGCCTGATGATTGCGGTCGGCGGCGGGCTGCTGCTGTTGCCGGGTTTCATCAGCGACATCCTGGGCGTGATCTGCCTGTTGCCGGTGACTCGTCGAGTGCTGGTCAACAAGCTGCGTCGACGCGCCGAGGAACAGGCCATTCGGCAACGCGCGTTCAGCGAAGACATGCCGACCAGCAACGGTCCGAGCCGTCCCGGTGCGATCCATCCGCCGACTCGCGAGCCGGACGTGATCGAAGGCGAGTTTGAGCATCGCGACAAGTAATAAGTCGCCTGCGACTCAATGAATGTGGCACCTGCGGGTGCCACATCGGTTTTGGCAGCTGTCGCACTCAAGCAAAAAAATTATCCCCCAAGCCTTGTAATCACCTTGCCCGCCCTTATGTATGGGTCACCGCAAGGTTTCTGGCTCGATTGCCAGACCGTATTCTGCGGTTCGCTCGCGAACCGTAACCGGCAACGCCGGATGTACTAGCCCGCTGGTGTCGTCACCGGCCGTTTAAAAACCATAATTAGGAGATCGACAATGAAGCTTCGTCCTCTGCATGACCGCGTCGTAATCCGTCGCAGCGAAGAAGAATCGAAAACTGCTGGCGGTATTGTTCTGCCGGGTTCGGCTGCTGAAAAGCCAAACCGTGGCGAGATCCTCGCTGTGGGTACCGGCCGCGTGCTGGACAACGGTGAAGTGCGTGCGCTGGCCGTGAAAGTGGGTGACAAAGTAGTGTTTGGCCCGTACTCCGGCAGCAACACTGTGAAAGTTGATGGCGAAGACCTGCTGGTGATGAGCGAGAACGAAATTCTCGCGGTCGTCGAAGCCTGAGTCCTCCCGCTACCTTCCGTTACTACTAAGTATTTAAGGAATATCGATCATGGCTGCTAAAGAAGTTAAATTCGGCGACGCTGGCCGGAAAAAAATGCTCGCCGGTGTAAACGTCCTGGCTGACGCAGTAAAAGCAACTCTGGGTCCAAAGGGCCGTAACGTCATCATCGAGAAGAGCTTCGGCGCTCCTCTGATCACCAAGGACGGCGTTTCGGTTGCTAAAGAAATCGAACTGAAAGACCGTTTCGAAAACATGGGCGCGCAGCTGGTCAAAGACGTTGCTTCCCGTGCCAACGATGACGCAGGTGACGGTACTACGACTGCAACCGTTCTGGCTCAAGCCATCGTTAACGAAGGCCTGAAAGCCGTCGCTGCCGGCATGAACCCGATGGACCTCAAGCGCGGCATCGACAAGGCGACCATCGCCATCGTTGCTCAGCTGAAACTGCTGTCCAAGCCATGCACCGACACCAAGGCAATTGCTCAGGTGGGTACTATCTCGGCCAACTCCGACAATTCCATCGGCGACATCATTGCTGAAGCCATGGAAAAAGTGACCAAAGACGGCGTTATCACCGTTGAAGAAGGTTCGGGTCTGGAAAACGAATTGTCTGTTGTAGAAGGCATGCAGTTCGACCGTGGCTACCTGTCCCCGTACTTCATCAACAAGCCGGACACCATGGTTGCCGAGCTTGACGGCCCGCTGATCCTGCTGGTCGACAAGAAAATCTCCAACATCCGCGAAATGCTGCCAGTTCTGGAAGCAGTGGCCAAAGCTGGCCGTCCGCTGTTGATCGTTGCCGAAGACGTTGAAGGCGAAGCCCTGGCGACTCTGGTTGTGAACAACATGCGCGGCATCGTGAAAGTTGCAGCCGTCAAAGCCCCAGGCTTCGGCGACCGTCGCAAAGCCATGCTGCAGGACATCGCTGTCCTGACCGGCGGCACCGTGATCTCCGAAGAAATCGGCCTGAGCCTGGAAACCACTACCCTGGAACATCTGGGTAATGCCAAACGCGTCGTGCTGAACAAAGAAAACACCACCATCATCGACGGCGCCGGCGTTAAAACCGACATCGACTCGCGTATCGCTCAGATCCGCCAGCAAATCGGTGACACCACTTCGGACTACGACAAAGAAAAACTGCAAGAGCGTCTGGCCAAGCTGTCCGGCGGCGTTGCAGTAATCAAAGTCGGCGCTGGTTCCGAAGTTGAAATGAAAGAGAAGAAAGCCCGCGTTGAAGACGCCCTGCACGCTACTCGCGCAGCCGTTGAAGAAGGCGTGGTACCTGGCGGTGGCGTGGCTCTGGTTCGCTCGCTGCAGGCAATCGAAGGTCTGAAAGGCGACAACGCCGATCAGGACGTCGGTATCGCTCTGCTGCGTCGCGCTGTAGAAGCTCCACTGCGCCAGATCGTTGCCAACTCCGGCGACGAGCCAAGCGTTGTTGTCGACAAGGTCAAGCAGGGTTCGGGTGACTTCGGTTACAACGCTGCGACTGGCCTGTACGGCGACATGATCGAAATGGGTATCCTTGACCCAACTAAAGTGACTCGCTCTGCTCTGCAGGCTGCGTCCTCGATCGCCAGCCTGATGATCACCACCGAAGCGATGATCGCTGAAGTGGCAGACGACGGTAAGTCGTCTGGCGGCGGCATGCCGGACATGGGCGGCATGGGTGGTATGGGCGGCATGATGTAAGCCAGCTTCACCCCCAAAGCAATATCCATAAAAAACCCCGCCTGGTGCGGGGTTTTTTTATGGGCTGCGGTAGAGGGTCTACATAGCAGCGAACTTGTTCGCGAAGCGATATCCCTCATTTCGCAGGACCGATGTCTCGCCAACAAGTTGGCTCCTACACAGGGTTAGCTTGCTGTCCGCTGCGCCCCAACCTCCCGCGCCAGTTTCGGCACCGGTCGGTACAACACCGCGTAATACGATCCCAGACAGATCAGCCAGCAGAACACCGCTGTCCAGACGTTATGCGAGAAGAAGTGTGCGCCTTGCAGCATGCGCCCGACGGAAAATGCGATCCCAAGGCCAAGAGCAAAGATCAGCCCTGCTTTTGCCAGGCGTGGGCGGCGGTCGCGGAACATGAAGAACAGTGCAAACAGCGTGAAGCCGGTTGCCGCGTGGCCGCCGGGCCAGCAACGCCCCGGCTTGTCGGTCTCAGGACGCGGGCTGAGCAGTTCGCTGTAGGTTTCCTTGCCGCCAAACTCGGTCAGGCTCCACGGGCATTGCACCGAGGTCACCACTTTTACCGGCGTGACGAAGCTGGTAGACAGCGCCATGGACAGCACCAGACACCCCAGCTCCCGGCGCCACGGCATCAAGCGCTTGACCTTGAACGAGGCGATGAACGCGACCAGCGAGAAAACGCCGCCCGCGATCACGGCATTCTTGGCCCAGTCATGCATGACGTTTTCGAGGAAATAACTATGTCTGCCAATGAACTCGCCCGCAGCCGGATCATAGACGAGCTTGGCGATGTTCATATCCAGGTCCGTCAGTTCCAGCAAAATCAGAACAACGGCGGTTATGGCAGGAATACCCAGGACTATCCATAAGTTGAGCGGGCGCGAGTAAGGCAGGACGGAAGCTCTCGACATGTCGGATCCAGATCAGCAGAAGGGAAACCTCGCGCGGTACGCCGAGGTGCGACTAGTCTGGTTTCTTGGCTGTCGTTAGCCCGTGAACTGCTGGTGAAAAAAACGTTAAGCCATTCGACACTGGTTCTATGGCTGACTTGGCCTTAAGCTGCGCCAGCCTTATTGCATACGGAGAGGTGCACCATGCGAATTCTGCTCGTTGAAGACAACCGCGACATCCTTGCCAACCTCGCGGACTACTTGGGCATGAAGGGCTATACCGTCGATTGTGCACAGGATGGGCTTTCCGGACTGCATCTGGCGGCAACCGAACATTACGACCTGATCGTGCTCGATATTATGTTGCCTGGCATCGACGGCTATACCTTGTGCAAGCGCCTGCGCGAAGACGCCCGCCGCGACACGCCGGTCATCATGCTGACGGCCCGTGATCAACTGGATGACCGTTTGCAAGGCTTCCGCTCCGGCGCCGACGATTACTTGCTCAAGCCGTTTGCCTTGTCCGAACTCGCCGCGCGTATCGAAGCGGTATTGCGCCGGGCGCAAGGCGGCGGTCGACGGACCTTGCAGGTGGCCGATCTGATCTACGACCTGGATACCCTGGAAGTCACCCGCGAAGGGCGGCTGCTCAAGCTCAACCCGGTGGGCCTGAAACTGCTCGCGGTACTGATGCAGAAAAGCCCGCACGTGTTGCGCCGCGAGATTCTCGAAGAGGCCCTGTGGGGCGATGATTGCCCGGACAGCGACAGCCTGCGCAGTCACGTTCACCAATTGCGTCAGGTGATCGACAAGCCGTTTGCCAAACCGCTGCTGCAAACCGTGCACGGCGTCGGATACCGCTTGGCCGAGGGCCGAGATGGAGTTTAAGCAAAGCCTTGCCCAGCGGATCATCATTGCCTTTGCTCTGATGAGTGCACTGGTGGCGGGATCATTCGCCATGGGCATCGTCGCCACGGTACACCTGGTCGAAGAAAAACTGATTTCCTCAGGTCTGGGCGGTGATCTTAATCGCCTGCTGCTGATGGACAGCGTCAGCGACTGGAGCCACCGTCCCGAACCCGACCAGCTGTTCTATTTCAGTGGCGGTCCGGGAGACTTCGACGTGCCCAAGGACCTGCGCCACCTTGAGCCGGGATTTCACGAGGTGTTTCGCGGGCCATTGTCTTACCACGCGATGGTCGAGGTGGTCGACGGTCGGCGTTATGTATTGCTGCAGGATCAAAGCGATTTCGAAGAGCGTGAGCGCGTCCTGTTCGCCGTGGTGCTGGTCGGGTTCGTGCTGGCGCTGGCGTTGGCTGTGTTTCTCGGCTGGGTCCTGGCTCGGCGGGTCATGGCTCCGGTGGTGCGCCTTGCCAGACAAGTCCGGCACCGCGATCAACTCCTCGGGCTGGCACCACCGCTGGCGCCGGATTACGCGGCAGACGAAGTGGGCGAGCTGGCCGTGGCTTTCGACGCCACGCTGGGCCGCTTGCGCAGCGCCCTGACCCGCGAGCGTATGTTCACCAGCGATGTGAGCCACGAGTTGCGCACGCCATTGATGGTGTTGGCCAGTTCCTGTGAGTTGCTGCTTGAGAACCCTGCACTGGATACCCGCGCCCGTGCTCAGGTGGAGCGTATTGCCCGCGCTTGCGAAGAAATGCGCGACCTCGTGCAAACCTTCCTGATGCTGGCCCGCACTCAGCGTGAAGACGCGACCATGACCCCGAAAGTAGGCCTGTGCAGCGTCGCTGAACAGCTGGTCGCGCTGTGGCGCGGCCCCATCGAGAGCAAGGGCCTGACGCTGAACTTTTATCCGGAAGCGGCCAACCAGTCGTCGGATACCTTGTACAACGCCACGTTTCTGCATGCCGTGATGGGCAACCTGCTGCGCAACGCGCTGCATTACACCGATAGCGGCTTCATTACTCTGACGTTACAGGCCGATGGCTTCCTGGTGGAGGACAGCGGGGTGGGCATTCCGGAAGAAAAGCGCGAGGCAATGTTCGAACCGTTCGTGCGCGGCAACGAGCAGCGCGGCGAAGGGCTCGGGCTGGGCCTGTCACTGGTGCAGCGGATATGCGAAAACCAGGGCTGGACGGTCAACCTGAGTCCAATGGAGCCTAATGGATGTCGCTTCAGCGTCAAGCTCAAACCCCGCTAATCCCTCCCCGAAACAAGGTGTTGCAGCAGCTTTACAGTTGCTGTTCCATCTTTGCAAAAACCGTCGTTTTTACAGATAGTGGCGACGGGCTATCGCTAAGTCATTGTAAAATCTAGAAACATTTGCCCAAGCCAAGTAACGCTTTTTTCACATGAATATGACCTGACGATGACGCTGGGCTGACTAAGTTGGCCCCATCAGAAGCAGGAGATCCACTATGAGCAAGCGAATCGAGCTCGAGTTTTCCCGTAAATACAATCAACAGCATGCCGAAAAATATTTACAGAAACATCAGGACAATCTGTCTCGACGGTTGTCTCACAGGCGCGACGAGCAACTGGCACGCAAAGCGTTGAAGCTGGCCGGTGATCCTGGACTGGTGCTTGATTTGCCTTGCGGTGCCGGTCGCTTCTGGCCATTACTGGCGGAAAAACCCAATCGTGTGATCATCGGCGCGGACAATTCTGCGGACATGCTCAGCACCGCTTGCAAGGCCCAGCCCGCCGAAGTGGTGAAACGGGTACAACCCTTGCAGACGTCAGCTTTCGCTATCAATCTGCCCGACAACGCCGTGGACAGTATTTTTTGTATGCGACTGCTGCACCACGTGGGCGACGCCGCCCACCGATTGGCGCTATTGCGTGAGTTTCAACGTGTTACCCGCGACAGCGTGATCATCTCGCTGTGGGTCGATGGCAATTTCAAAGCCTGGAAACGCAAGCGCAGCGAGCAGAAACGCAGCCGCGAAAACGGGCAGGAAGGTTACCAGAACCGCTTTGTGTTACCCGTGGCAACTGTAGAAGCCGAATTCGAACAGGCAGGTTTCCGAATCCAGGAGCGGATGGATTTCCTGCCGATGTACGCCATGTGGCGTGTCTATTTATTGCGCAAGAGGTAACAGGATGGTCGTGGAAGGTGTAGCAGAATCGACGGTTGGCCAAGGCGAGCGCTTTGCCTATTTCTGGAACCAGCGCGGTGAGTGGGTAGAAGAACCCAACATCCGCCGTGGCGGCGAAAGCGGCGTGCAGCGCGTCCTGACTGAAAATGGTCGGCTTATCTACATCAAGCGCCAGACGGGCCACATCTACCGCAGTTGGCTGCACCCGTTCGGGCGTCCCACCGTGCTGCGTGAGCGTGACGCGCTGGAAGGCCTGCGTCAGCTCAACGTGAACGTACCGAAAATGATTTTCTGTGGTGCCGAGCGTGACGAAAACAACGAGTGGCGTGCGCTGCTGGTGACCGCTGCGCTGGACGGTTTCGAAGAAATCGAGAACTGGTACGCGGCCGGTGGTCGCGAGCGCTACGGTGAAGCGCTGCACGAGCAAATGCTCCATGAACTGGCAGTCAATCTGGCACGCATGCACCGCGGCCGTTGGCAGCACAGCTGCATCTACATCAAGCACGTCTTCGTCCGGGTCGTCGGCGAGGGTTCCGAGGCCCGAGCTGAAGTCGCGCTGCTGGACCTCGAGAAGTGCCGCCGTCGCCTGACCCCATACGCTGCGGCCCAGCACGACATGAAACAACTGCGTCGCCATTCGTCATTCAGCCCTGCGGACTGGCAAAAACTCGTCTACTTTTACGAGGCAGCGTTTGGCAGCGCTATCAAAGGTTTAGGGTGATGAAGCTAGAACTGGCTCGAGGTCTTTTTGTAGTGGGTGCGTTGGCTGTTGCTTCTGTTGCTCTCGCCGCCTGGGAAGAGCCGGGTACGAAGATTTTGAGCGCTCAACATGGTGAAGGACATTGTCCTTTGCCCAGAGTCGCCAAGGTCGAGCAGACCGTAAAACCAGACCACGATTTACTGCTGTTGATGTTTGGCCTGGCCCAGGGTTCAGGGCCGCAACGTTAAGATTCAACGCAAAGATAACTGACCGATGAAGGCCCCGTTTTCGGGGCCTTGTTGTGTGCGTCTGACGCAGCGCCACCTGTCCGACCGTCTTCGGGGACAAGTCTCCTCCTACCGGTTGGTTTAGGGCTCGGTAGGACCGGACTTGTCCGGGAAGACGGTGGCGCAGACACCGGATCAGATCAGGCGAATGATGCTGGCCCATCCGCCGTCTTCGGGGACAAGTCTCCTCCTGCCGGTTGGTGTAGGGCTCGGTAGGACCGGACTTGTCCGGGAAGACGGTGGCGCAGACACCGGATCAGGTCAGGCGAATGATGCTGGCCCATCCGCCGTCTTCGGGGACAAGTCTCCTCCTACCGGTTTGTGTAGGGCTCGGTAGGACCGGACTTGTCCGGGAAGACAGTGGCGCAGACACCGGATCAGATCAGGCGAATGATGCTGGCCCATCCGCCGTCTTCGGGGACAAGTCTCCTCCTACCGGTTCGTGTAGGGCTCGGTAGGACCGGACTTGTCCGGGAAGACGGTGGCGCAGACACCGGATCAGATCAGGCGAATGATGCTGGCCCATCCGCCGTCTTCGGGTTCAAGTTTCCTCTTACCGGTCGAACGGGGGGTGGGGGGAGCGGCTTTTTTGTGGCATCTGTCAGTTCAAAGGGGCTGGCTGTGCCGCCGGTGCTGCGACTTTCTTGTCCGGCGCCGCCAGAAACGTATAGACGCAAGGCAGCACGAACAACGTAAACAACGTTCCGACCGACATCCCCGTGGCAATCACGGTACCAATATCAAACCGGCTGACTGCGCCTGCGCCAGTGGCCAGAATCAACGGCACCATGCCGAAGACCATCGCGGCCGTAGTCATCAATACCGGTCGCAGACGAATCGCCGCCGCTTCTTCCACCGCTTCCCTGGCCGACAGGCCCTTGTCGCGGCGCAGCTGATTGGCGAACTCCACAATCAGAATCCCGTGCTTGCTGATCAAGCCGATCAAGGTCACCAGCCCGACCTGGGTATAGATATTCATGCTCGAAAGCCCCAGGAACAGCGGGATCAAGGCACCGCAAATCGACAGCGGCACGGTCACCAGAATCACCAGCGGGTCACGGAAGCTTTCGAATTGCGCCGCCAACACCAGAAAGATAATCGCCAGCGCCAGGGCAAACGTCACCCATAACGCGCTGCCTTCCTGCACGTACTGCCGCGACGCGCCTGCATAGTCGTAGGCAAAACCTGCCGGCGCCTCTTCGCTGGCGATCTGGCGAATGGTTTCAATGGCTTCGCCCATGCTGACAATCGGGAAGCCCTGAATGATCGCCGAGTTGAGCTGCTGGAACTGATTGAGCTGGCGCGGCCGTGCGCGGTCGCTGACATTGATCACAGTGGACAGTGCGAGCAGTTTGCCGTCGCTGTTCTTCACGTAATAGTTGTTCAGCCAGCCTGGATTGTCCCGGTAAGGGCGCTCAACCTGAGCGATGACCTTGTAGCTGCGTCCTTCGATGGTGAAACGATTGATTTCCGCCTCGCCCAGCAGGGTGGCGAGCGTTCCGCCCAGATCCGCCATGGAAACCCCCATCTGCGCGGCCTTGGCCCGGTCGATATCAACCACCACTTCCGGTTTGTCGAAGGCCAGATCGATATCCAGAAAGGCAAACTTGCCTGACTCCGTGGCCCGCGCCTTGATGCGCTCGGCCACTTCCAGCAACGCCGAGTAATCGTTCGGCGTATTGATCACAAACTGAAACGGCAAGCCTTCACCGGTGCCCGGAAGCGATGGCAGGTTGAAGCCGAAAATCTGCAAACCGCTGATACCCGCCAGCTTCGCCTGAACCTCCGGCAGGATCTCCATTTGCGTGCGGCTACGTTCGTCCCACGGCTTGAGCAGGAAGCCGCCGACCCCGGTTTGCACGCCGTTGAAACCGTTGATCTGGAACGACGAGTAGTATTCGGGAAACCCTTTGAATATCTGGATGAACTGATCGGTGTAGCGATTGATGTAATCCAGGTTGGTGGGCTGCGGCGACGTCGCCATCATGAAAATGATGCCCTGATCTTCGTCCGGAGCCAGCTCCGACTTGGTGAATTTGAGCAGCACCGGAATCAGGCACAACACGATCACCGCAAACACCAGCACCACCGGCCGCGTATTCAGCGTGCCGTGCAGCATGCTGCGATAGCGCGCCTTGAGCCGGTCGAAAATCTGGTCGAGCTTGTGCGCCAGGCCGCTGGGATTCTCGTCGTGACGCAGGAGCAAGGCGCACATCATCGGCGACAGAGTCAGCGCGACCACGCCGGAAATCACCACCGCACCAGCCAGCGTCAAGGCGAACTCCTTGAACAGCGCGCCCGTCAGCCCCTCCAGGAAGCCAATGGGCGCGTAAACCGCTGCGAGGGTGATGGTCATGGAAACCACCGGCATAGCGATCTCTCGCGCGCCTTCAATGGCGGCGTCCAGTGGCGTCTTGCCTTCCTCGATATGGCGATGGATGTTCTCCACCACCACAATCGCATCGTCCACCACCAGCCCGATGGCCAGCACCATGGCCAGCAGTGTCAGCAGGTTGATCGAGTAGCCCATCAGTTGCATGAAGAACAGCACGCCGATCATCGACAGCGGAATGGTGATGACCGGGATCAGCACCGAGCGCAACGCGCCGAGGAACAGGAACACCACGACAATCACGATCAGCACCGCTTCGATCAGGGTTTTCACCACCTCGTTGATCGAGGCCTGAATGAACAGCGTGGCGTCGTAGGCGATGGACACTTTCAGGCTCGGCGGCAGCTGGCTTTCCAGCTCCGGCATGATGCGCCGCACTTCCTTGATCACATCCAGCGGGTTGGAACTGGGCGTGCCCTTGATGCCGATATACACCGACGGCGTGCCATCGAACGAGCTGACCGTGTCGTAGTTTTCCGCGCCCATCTCGACCCGCGCCACATCGCCCAGCAACACGCGACGGTCGCCCAATGTCTTGAGCGGGATGGCGGCGAAGGCTTCGGCGGATTTCAGTTCAGTGGTCGCGTTGATGCTGGTCACGACGTACTCGCCCTTGACCTCGCCGGCGGCTGACAGAAAGTTGTAGCGCCGCACCGCGTCGGTGACATCCGCCGCCGTGAGGCCGAAACCCGCCAGTCGCACAGGGTCGAGCCACAGCCGCATGGCGAACACCTGATTGCCGAGGATTTCCGCTTCGGCCATGCCCGGCAATGTCGCCAGCTTTGGCTGGATCACCCGGGACAGATAGTCGGTGATTTGCGGATTGCTCAGTTCCGAGCTGTAGAAACTGATGTACATCAGCGCCGAAGCATCCGCTGCTTCCTTGCTCAGCACCGGATCTTCGGCGTCTTGCGGCAGCTTGTTTTTTACTTCGTTGGCCTTGGCCAGCAACTCGGTGAACAGGCGGTCGCTGTCGGCGCCGATGCGCGCATAGATCGAAACGATCGAGAAATTCTGCCGGCTGACCGACGTCATGTAGTCGATGCCTTCCGCGCTTGCCAGACTTTGCTGCAAGGGTTGCGTGATATAGCCCTGAATGGTTTCGGCATTGGCGCCGGGGTACGCCGTGGTCACCGTGATCAGGGCGTTTTCCATCTGGGGATACTGGCGAATGGTCAGCTTGCTGAACGCCTGAAAACCCAGCAACACAATCAGCAGGCTGATCACGGTGGCGAGCACCGGACGACGGATGAACGGATCTGTAAAAGCCATGAAGAATTCCTTGATCAGTCTGCGCGAGGCTGACTGTTCTGTTCGGCTGGCAAAGTGGTGTCGGCACTGATCGCGACATGGGCACCGTTATCGAGTTTGAGCTGACCACCGCTGACCACTTGCTCGCCCGCCTTGATCCCTTTGCTGATGATCACCAGCCCGTCGCGGCGCTCGCCGGTTTCCACGAAACGCCGCTCCACGGCTAGCTGCGCTTCACCCTTGGCGTCTTTTTCCGGCTCACCTTTGTCGTTTTTCTTCGGCACCACGACATAAACCGAGTTGCCATAGAGCGTGTAGGTAATCGCGCTTTCCGGCAGCACGATTTGCGTCTTCGGCCCAGGCAGCAAGACGTGCAGATCAGCGAACATGCCAGGCAGCAATTTACTCTCGGGATTCGGCAGCGTGGCGCGTACCAACAGGTTACGAGTGGTTTCGTCGACCTTGGGGTTGATCGCGCTGAGCGTCGCTTCGAAACTCTGCTTGGGGTAAGCCGCGACGTTGACCAGTGCTTTCTGGCCAACGGCCAGATTGGGCAGCGCCTGTTCCGGCACATAGAAATCGAGATAAAGGCTGCTCAAGTCCTGCAAGGTGGCGATGACCGTGCCGCTGGCCAGATAGTCACCGACGTCGACCTGACGAATGCCGATGGTGCCGCTGAATGGCGCGAGAATGCGCTTCTTCGCCAGGGATGCATTCAACTGCGCAACGGTGGCACTGGCCTTTTTCAGCTGCGCCACAAGCTTGTCGAAGTCGCCTCGGGAAATCGCCTGATCGCCTACCAGTTTGCTGCCACGACCCTGTTCCACCTGGGCCAGGCCAAGGTCGGCTTCAGCCGTGCCGAGCAGGGCTTTTTCCACATCGCTGTCCAGTTGCAGCAACGGCTGGCCGACGCGAACTGTTTGCCCGGAGTCAAACATCAAGGCCTTGACCGTACCGGCGATTTCCAGGCTCAGGTCGACGCCCTGCAAGGCCTTGAGCGTGCCGATGGCCGGCAGACGGCTCTGCCAGGCACGTTCGCTGGCCGTCGCCACGGACACACTGATCGGCGGTTTCGGCGCGCTGAACTGTTGGATTTGTTGATAGACAGAAAAAGCCTTGTAGCCCGCCAGCAGTAACACCACGAGCAGCACCACACCCAGCATGATCAACATACGGCGACGCAGCATATTCACTTCCTTGCAAATACAGGTGAATCAGGCGAGCACGTTAATCCTTGCGGCTCATGAGGTGCCCGATAAAAATGTCACGCAATATTACTTCAAACCCGGACCTTTGCTCGGGTTATGTCATGGGCTTGGATTCGAGTCTCGGCATCAAACCAGATGCAGATGGTTGTCCCAAAAACCCGTTGGCAAATCCAGTGGCTTGGCCAGCAGTTCGGTCTGGCGGCAGTCGTAGAAACGGCAGCGGCCCTGGCCCGAGGTGACCACGAAACCATCGGCAACTGCGCCGACGCCGGCGCAATCGGGCAGTGGCGCGTCAAGGCGAACCGCGCCGCTGTCCAGATCCCAGATAAAGAAGCGGTTGCCCCGTGGAGCGGTGAGCGCCACCAGACGCAGGTCGCTGTGTACCGCGACGCTGGCGGTGTAGTGGCCCATCGCAGCGAGTTGTTGCTCAGCCACGGGAAACGCCTGGAATGGCTGGCCGGGGCGCTTGATCGCCAACAGCTCGGCGCTCTCGTGCGCATCGCCCATGAATTGCTGGCCAGCGACAATGGTGCCATCGCTGGCGATGCCCATGTGACGGACGCTGTTCATGGATTGCCTGAGGGTTTCCTTGCTCAGCAGGGTGCCGTCGCGCTGCATCAGCACCAGACTGGGCTGCATGGCGTTGAGGTTCATCTCGACCCGGCTTTCGGCCTCGGTGCGTATACCGCCGTTGGCGACCACCAGCGTTTCGCCATCGGGCATCCATGACACCTGATGCGGACCGACGCCATGGGTAGGAATTTCCCCAAAATGCACGAGGCGCTGACCTTCGAAACGGTACACGCCCAACAGGCCGCGACCCGGATCGGTGGTGTCATTTTCGGTGGCGTACAGCCATTCGCCGCTGCTGTGAATCACTGCATGGCCATAAAAATGTCGATTGGGCTGCGACGTAATCGTCTGTAGCAATCGACCATCGCGCAGGTCGATCAGGTAGCTTTCGGTACCGGGACGACGGGCCACGAACAACGCCAGATTCAGCGTCGGGTGATTGATGATGTCGTGGCAGCGCTGGCCCACCTTTGTCGCGAAGACTTGTTTGCCATCCAGCTGATAACCCACGGCGTAATGCTGCCCATCGGCATCGTCACGAGCTGACAGCAACAGCGGATCCTTGCCTTTTTGGCGAAACAGCGTCCAGCCGCCCAAGGTGCAAGCACTGAGCAGCAGACTTCCAAGGGCCAGAGCCTGGCGTCGCAACATCATCAAAATCCTCTCGTTCAATCGCCGTCGTTGGCGTTGAAGCCCAGTTGAATACCCAGCGCCTTGGCCAGCTCGCCTTCGTGCAAGCGATGAACCACGTTGAGGCTGTCGTAGAACGCGTTGAGCTGCTGACGGCCTTCTTCACTGGCCAGCAGATCGGCCAGCGGCGGCTTCAGTGCAGTCAGCAGTTTACGACTGGCAGCGTAGGCAGCGTCGATCTTGTCGGCCAGTGGTTTCTGCTCGGCGGGCAACAGACCGCGCAGACCGTGATTGTCAACGCCGGCCCATACCGTTTCAGCGCTGATCAGGCTGGCTTCCAGGCTGCTGAGTGACGACTTGCTGCGCCATGCATCCGCCTGAAAAGGTTGCGGCAAACCTTTGGTCTGGCGACCCAGCGGCGTACCAAGTTTTTTCTTCAGGCTGTCCAGGGCGGTGACTTGAACCCGCAGCAATTCGGCGATGGCTTCGTGGGAATCGGCATAGCGCTGGTTGGGGAATTTGCTCAGCTGGGCAAGCATGCCGTCGTTGCTGTTCCAGCGACTGAGGATTTCTTCCGCCAGGGTTTTCTGACGCTCGCCAATCGCCATCAACAGCGGGCAATAACGCGCTTTCTGTTCGGCGTTGGCCATGTCGATTTCGGCGTCGAACAGAATGTATTCGTAGGCCGACAGGCCTTGCACCACAACGCTGGATTTGGACAGGGCTTCGGCGCTGATTTGCGGCTGGGCGGTCACCAGTTGCTCGACCTGACGGCCGACCAGGTTTTTCTTGTCCGGCCAGAACTGCACCTGCCACGAGCGATTGCCCTCGGCCAGCGGACCGATCAGCAAGGGCTGCAATTCGGCCCAGGTCTTCTGCGCGTGCAGGAAGTCGGCGCGAGCGGTGGCCAGATCGGTCTTGCCCTGACAGAAGGCGAGGGCGCTGACCGCCAGTTGCCGGTCAGCATCTACCCAGCGACTGTAAGTCGGCAGGATCACTTGCTTGGCGATGGACGCCGAAGTGACAGCCTGTGGATCGGCCGGTGCGCAGGCACCCAAAGCAAGAGCGGCAAGGCTGGTGAAGAGCAACTTGGGACGGAACATGTCCGGCTCCTTATTTTTAAATGAAAGAAGTCATAACGAATTCAGGAATGCCAGCAGCGCGGCGCGTTGCTCGGCATCGAATGCCAATACTTGTCGTTGTGCCGCCTGGGCTTCGCCGCCGTGCCAGAGCACCGCCTCGAGCAGATTTCGGGCGCGGCCATCATGCAGAAACTGGGTGTGCCCGCTGACTGTTTGCGTCAGACCAATCCCCCATAACGGTGGGGTTCGCCACTCGCGGCTTGTAGCCTGAAACTCGGTGCGATTGTCAGCCAGTTCTTCGCCCATGTCGTGCAGCAGCAAATCGCTGTAGGGACGGATGACCTGATCAGCCTGCTCCGGCTCGGCGGCATCATGCGCGGTCTTGAACTGCGGCGTGTGGCATTGCTGGCAGCCAGCTTTATAGAACAGATTCTTGCCAGCCAACACCTGCGGATTTTCAACGTCTCGGCGGGCGGGCACGGCCAGATTTCGCGTGTAGAACAGCACCAGTCGCAAAATGTTGTCGCTGACCTCGGGCTCGCCATCCGGACCATTGCCGGTGGGCGCCGCAAGGCAGTCAGTTTGCGCGGGCGTGCAGTCATCAAACATTCTCAGGCTGGTGGTCAGGCCCATATCACCAGAGAACGCGTGAATGTTTTGTTGATTGATGTTGGGCTGACCGGCTTTCCAGCCGAACTTGCCCAGTGCGACTTGCTGCGCGGTGTCATCCCAGACCCAGTTTGGACGCCCGGAAATACCATCGCCGTCTGCATCGTCCGGGTCGGCATTGGCCAGAATTGCCGCATCGGGAATCGCCTCCAGCAGCCCGAGACCGATCATCGGCGGGGCAATACGCGCCGATGCGCGTGTTTCAGGGTGCATCGGGCCATATCCCAACTGAGTGATGCTCAAGGTCGGTTTGCGCAGCTCGACCTGCGTACCGTCCCGGAAATGCACCGGCAGCGGCTCATACTCGACGCGCACACGGCCTTCCGGCGCAACGCCGGGAATCGACATATCCTGCAACTGCCCGCCATAAGTCGGCTCGGGCAAAATGCCAGCGGTTTTGATCAGGTCTGCATGAGCCGGATCGTCGGCAATCGACAGGCGTACCAGCATCGACACAGCATTGCTGTCGCCGTTTTCGGGCGGATGGCCGCGACCGTCCTTGATGTGGCAATTCTGGCAGGCGTTGGTATTGAACAATGGCCCCAGACCGTCGCGAGCCGTGGTGGTCGAAGGTGCAATCACCCATGGGCTGCGAAAGAAGCTGTTGCCGACACTGAAATCCAGCCGCCGCACAGGCGAAAGGTTGGCCGAAGGCAGCGAAAACGCGTTGCGATCCGTCTTGTTCACCGTCGCCGCCCCACCCGCCAACGCTTCACCCGGCTCGGCCTGGGTAAAACGCGGGGCGTCATCGCACCCACTCAACGCCACGGCGACGAGCAGAGCAAGGATCGGACGAAGCGACGTAATCATAAACATCCTGCAACCAGCCCAAAATCGGGGCGTGCAAGCTTAACAGCCTCGTCCTTTTCGAATAAGAGGGATTATCGTTTACCTTGACCTGTCGCAACGTGTTGTTACGAATTTGCCCGCTTCGGGATTTCAACTCGCTGGACATCCATGGAGGATTTGTTCAGCTCGCGGAAGTGCTCAAACACACTCTTACCCTGCCGCAAACTCTTGCGCACCGCTTTGCTCTGCTCGATCAGTTCAGCACTGGGCTTCTGCCATTGCTCGGGCGGTAGAGGTTTGGACCAGTCCAGGACGCGTTTTGGGAAGCTGGTTTTCGGCAGGCGCTCGACCCAGGCAGCGATGTAGCAGGGCAGGGTCCAGCCGCTGCAGAACTGGATAAGGATGAAACCAAACAGATAGGTCAGGTACCAATGATTTTCCCGATAAGCCTGACGGCACAGGTGAAAATAGGCGACGGTGCCTTCTTCATATTCCTCGCTCATCGGCGGCGGCAGGGCGCTTAACCCTTCTTCCATGTAACTGCGAATGGCCTCCCATTCGCTGACCGCCAGCATGAGCGATGCCGTAGGCACGGTGATCCACACTACATCGCCACTTGCCGAGTCCCGCAGGCCGATCATCAGCGAGAAACCGTTGTGGCTGCCGTATTGCGTAACAACCTTGCCGCTGCTGACGCAGGCGATGACTTCTTCCCAAGGTACAAAGCGTGGCGGCTGGCCGCGTTTGGCGACATAGGCGACTTCGCGGCGTTGGCGGTTGAAGCGGATTGGGGGGTATTTTGTGTACTGGCTGGTTGAGTGAATGAAAAGGACGCCATTGACCGAGAATAAAAGCGCGATAAACGCCCAAAGGATCCAGTTAGGTAGTACTAAGGTTAGGACAATGTCAAAGATGGGATCCCCATATTCAATATATTCCCAAATGCCTAATCCGATGCCGATACATAGGAAAAGCAGGATGAAAAATGTCGTTATGCCGATCCAGCTGCGAACGCCAAATTCTATTGATGCTGAACTTAAAGAAAAATCAAGATATGTCGCGTTAGTCTCTCTATGCAAATTACGAGAGCTAAATTTCTTCACTCCTGTGGGTACAGGTTGAGGCGCAAGATAAAAAAGCTCGGTGCCTTTATCTTTTTCCAAATCGCCTGCTTGCGGCAAATGTCCATACTTACTGGATGTCATTAAGTATTTCCTCCGTAATGTAGATTTCTTTCAGCTGTTTGATGGGAGGTGGGGACGTTGCCGCTGCGGTAATAGGCCTAAGGGCTAAGGTGTCGAGCGACAGAGGAATGCGATAATTCAGATAATTTGTATCCATCTTCAGATAATTGACGGCTATAGCAGGTTTCACGGCCAATCGAAGATGTAATAGGGCCTGCAAGCCATGCCATTGTTCTGGTATTTTCAACGCGAGGGTCAGTGGTGCATCGGAAATAATTGTTGTCTGGGAGGCCAGTGCTTCACCGGCGTCCCACTCATCAGGAGATTTTTGCAGTAACGCGCTCCAACGTAGTGAGGTTGCGCTGAAAGTGGAGAGTGTTAATCCCGGTAAAATCAAATGAAGGGTGCGCACAGGTTCGCCATCCGCCTCGCGCCTCTGCAGCCCTTTATCTGTAATCTGCGGTAGCAGCGTCGCTTCAGCAAGCTTCTGAGAGTGTTCGCCCCAATTCCAGCCTTTCGGTGCAACGCCCCAGCAGCAACTTAAGATCCAGCGCTGCTGATCGTCGATGTTCATATAGTTAAATAGTGCCTCTCCCCCTAATTGCAGGGCTGTGAAAACGAGCCCCAAAGGAGTCAGGCGGATGGAGAATTGCAGGAATCTTGAGCCTCGTGTTGCCCACGCTTTGGCCAGCACATCTTTTCTCTCATTTGGAAGTGCTTTTAAATAATCTCGGCGCAGCCCCCATGCTTCAAATAATGATCTCCCGGTTGTGCCAGTACTAATGGCTGTTGTTCCGATATCTCCAGTAAGCCCAGCTAGAGCTCCAATTTTTTCACCAGCCGTACCGGTAATAAACGCATTACTCCACTTATTCCAATTATCCGATGTCGCACCTACTGCGCCAATCATGGCTGCTGGTGAGATTATTAAACCTAACCCTAGGCCCAGTTTTCCGAGTCTGGCGGCGAAGAGTTTGCCGGCTTGTCCTTTACTATTGTCACTGACAGCTTGAAGAGCCTTGTCGACCATAGCGATGTGTATAGTCTGGTAGACCGCTAATGTAGAGGAAACTACTCCAGTGATGGCTCCTGTGAATATGACGAACGTTTTAAGCGTCCGATTGCCTTTGGTGTTGTGCCAAGTATCAATAGCCTCCCCCAAATTCCCAACCTGCAACCCAACCGCCAACAACGGGATCCACCCGCTCTTAAACCCTGCCTTCCAGGCCCCTTCCGTTGCATAACCACCAGAGAGCCCGGCCCGGAATCGACGGGTTTCCTCATACAACGCACTCGATTGTTCCTGCGTGAGATTCAGTCGCACACCGATATAGCCGGTGTGGAATTTGCTGTTGGGGGAGATGCCGTCCTCCAGATCCCGGACTACTGCCGAACGCTGGTTTCGGGTTTGCAGGAGTTCTTCGTTGATGCGCTGTTTCTCGACCGCTGCCTGATAGCGTTGGTCTTCGCTGCGCATGCGACTTCGGGCGAGTTTGTCGTAGAGCTTGCGGTCGGTCTTGAGGTTTTCTTCGTGTTCGAGCAATGCGTTGAGGCGGGTGAAGTTGTCCTTGAATTTCTGCACATCGGCTTCGCTGGCGATGCTCAGCGTGGCGCCTTGCTGTTGCAGGGCGACCAGCGTTCCCAGGCGTTGGGCGCGGTTGGTGTACTGCTGGAACTTCTGTAGATGCTGGCTTAGCTCCGGAGTATCGAGTTTGGCCTGCATCTCGGCCAGCCATTGCTCCATGCGCAGGGCGATGGCCGGGATGTAGGTGGCGCTGACTGCCTGATGCAGGGAATGGGCCTCGCCTTCCAGGTGCAGGCTGCGCGTCCAGTGATTGCCCATGATCCGCTCGATCTCGGATATTCGGGCCTGGGCACCCGTCATATCGCCGGAGAAACCACGCGTATCGTTCAACAGCTTGATCAGCTCGCCGGATTTCTTGCGCAGGAACTCCAGATCAAGCTGTCCGTAGAACACCGGCAGCGCATAGAACGGGTACTCATGAAAGTACTCGCTCATTTTCTCCAGCGCTGCATCGGTGCGACACAGATCGCGGATGCAGTTGTGTTCCATCGCCAGCGCGTGGTTTTGCTGCTGGGGATCAAGCGGATCGAAATACCAGGCGCTGCGGTGGAATTCGCCTTGGGTAAACAGATGAAGTCGGTCGTCGGTGATGGCGTCCAGGCGCTCGCTCCAGCGCTTGAGGTGCAGGCGCTCGCGTTTCAGATAGCGCTGCATTTCCTCATGGCGAACCAGATCGAAGATACCTCGCGAACCCAGGCCGACGCCTTCCAGCGTGCCTTTGCTGCTGTCCTGCAGCGCATCGATTTCGTCTTTGAGGTCGGCATGCAGAGGGTCGCCCAGTTCATCGACCATTTGCGCGTGTTTGGCATCCATCTCGCGTTTGGCGATGACCGTTTCCGGGCGTTCGCGAAGCTCGGCACCCCGCCTCGCGGAGTAGCGGCCGTCTTCGCCCGCAGTAACGGCAAGCCCCTTGCTGTGCTCCCAGCGCCACTGATTACGGGCGTTGATGTAGTCGTAAATGGTGGTGCGCTGGGCAGGCGTGGTTTTGCTGAAAAAGTCTGAATTGTTTGCCGTTTTCGGGGCGTTCTGCTCGCCAATGGTCATCAGTGTGTCGATGTAGCTGCCCACCACGTAGCGCATTTCGTTGTTATGTTGCTGGGTCCACTGCTCGATCCAGTCAACGACGGTGTCCTGTTCCTCAGCAAGATCACGCATGATCCCGATACTGTCTTCCAGGACCAGATACAAATGATTGAACTGGTACTGCGCGTTCAGTGAGTCCTTGAGCTGGCCAATGTGCGCTTCACGAAACAGCGCTTGATGTTCCCAGACGTAATCCTGACTTTCCTCGGGATGAGCGTCGGGCGTCAGGCAGTGTTCGGCGGGCGGTTCGGCCAGTTCGGCGAGGAATTGGATGATCTGATTTTCGACCCGCAGATGCTTGCCGCCTTTTTCGCAGTCGGCAGCGACCAGATCCACGCGTTGCATGAAGTAGAGGCGATCAGGCTTGCTGCCAATTACCTTTGAGCATTTGGCGGCGGTCCATTGCAGTTCCGAGTAAGCCACATGCAAAACGCTGTTGCGGGCAAAAACCAGCGTCGCTTCGCCTACTGAGTGGCTGCGTACATCCCGGCCAACGTCGGCGCCTTGCCAGAGGAGTTTTACCGGAACGCCATTCTCCATCCGGTACTCGTGCAGATAACCGCTGGCCTCATCGATGACATACAAGTAGCCATCGCGAATCAGGCGCAGGCCGATGGGACGCTGCAAATGTTTGTAAGGTGTTGCCGCAACATCACTGACCAGCCGCTCGACGCGCCCGTAGCGCACGGGCAGCAACTGGATTTTTTTACCCATGAGCGGGCAAGTACCGAGGCTGTCACGGGCGTCTTTGTGGCCACCGCTTCGGGCTTCCCAATAAGCCCGGTCTTTGTCCGGCAAGCGTTTGTCTGTCATGGCCGAGCTCCTGATGAATGCGTGTCTCGCTCAAGGGCCAGCAGGTTGGCCTTTTGCACGCGCTGGGAGGGTGTCAGCGCTGAGGATGTGTTGAGCAGGGCGGTGATGTCGGGATGCGCAGCGGTTGGCTGACCGTCGAGAAATTCCATGACATTGGCGTAGTGCAGGATGTCGCTCTCACTGTGGAAACCCTGTTCATAGGCGGTGCTGGCCATTGCATGGAAGTAGGTGAAGCGTTCCCTGGGGTTGAGCCGAGCCTGAAAATCCGGGAAGTGTCGGGCCATGTGCTGGTCGAGCTTGACGACCGTGTTGCGGAAGTTGACTTCATTCAGCGCGTCGATTTGCGCAGCATTCAGGCGATAGAGGGCTTTGTGATCAGCAATTGCCGGTTTACCCAGGCATTGATGGTGGCGCCAGGCCTTGGCGTATGGGTCGACGGCGTAAACGTGCTCCATAGGGCCGAACAAGGCGTTCTCGGTTTGCCGCGGATAAAGCTCGAACAGGGCATTGGCAACGGGCGGGTCGGAGAGGTTGAGCAGTGTCGGTTTGCCGACCGGTTCATCGACCGTGACCAGCCAGCGCAGGTGATCGACGATGCATTGCGGTTCGGCGCTGCTGAAGAGCAGCAGCCCCCAGATGTGTTCCGCGTTGTGCAAGAAAGCTTGCAGCACCGGGTCATGGGGCCCTTCAAGGACGACCAGCACCGGCGAGACGTCCAGCAGTTGTTTAAAGCGTGTGCCGAGAAACAGCGGATGGCACTGGATGCCCGGATTCCACTGATACAGCCGGGGCAGGAGATTGCCGGTTCGTACGGCATTGAGCAGCAGGTAGCCGTCTTGCGACCAGGGCAGGTCATTGGGGCCGGATCGGAGCTCGGTCATCGAGGGGCGCCTTGCACGGGGCATGGGGGAAACGCGAATACTCAATGGCGATGCGGATGGCTTCAATACGGCAAAGCGTGTTTCGGAAAGGCCTTACAGCAGTTGCAGATGGTTCGCTGCTCCAAGGTAATTAACAGGAAATCCACGCATAAAAAAATGCCAGTCAGCAAGCCGACTGGCATTTTTTGATTCATCCGTTTGAAGCGTTCAACCTCGAACGCTCAAACAGCGCAAATCAGAACTCGTGATCGGCGTTGTCCGGGTTCAGGTCGGTGATGCCCAGTTTGCCAGCAGCCTGTTCGATAGCGCCGGTCTGCTTGACCAGTGAAGCGATGGCGTCGCGCACAACCTGATTGCCTTCGGTGTTGCCGGCGGCGATCAGTTGGTCGAAGTGCTCGCCCTTGTTGGCGTGATCAACGATGGCTTGCAGTTTCGCTTGAGTGGCGTCCAGGTCGGCGCGCAGGGTGGCGTCGGTGGCCGGGTCGGCTTTCGCTACCAGCGACGACAGGCTAGGGCCGCTGATTTTGGTGCCGTCTACGCGGGTGTATTCGCCCAGGTAAACGTTGCGGATGCCTTTGCCGTTGTAGAAGTGCGAGTTGTGGGTGTTGTCGCTGAAGCAGTCATGCTCGTCTTCGCTGGAGTTGGCTTCCAGTGCCACTTTCATGCGCTCGCCGGCCAGTTCGCCCAGAGACAGGCTGCCCATGCCGAACAGCATTTTGCGCAGGCCGCTTTCGCCGGACTCTGCTTCCAGGGTGGCGCGATAGTTGTCGGCAACACCGGCTTTCCAGTTGTTGGACATTTCGGTCAGGTCGCTGACCAAAAGCTCGGTAACGGCTTTGAGGTAAGCGCGACGACGGTCGTTGTGGCCACCGGTGCTGCCAGCGCCTTCGATGTAATCGGACGCAGGACGCTCGCCGGCACCCGGACCGTTCCCGTGCAGATCCTGGCCCCAGAGCAGGAATTCGATGGCGTGGTAGCCCGTGGCTACGTTGGCTTCGGAACCGCCCAGCTCATTGAGGCTGGCGAGTTTTTCAGCGGTGATGTCCTTGACGTCTACCTTGTCTTCGCCCACTTGCACTTCGGTGTTGGCGATGATGTTGGCGGTGGCGCCCGGGTTGCCCAGTGCGTGCTGGTAATCCTTGGCGACGTAATCGATCAGGCCTTCGTCCAGGGGCCATGCATTAACCTGTCCTTCCCAGTCGTCGATGATGGTGTTGCCGAAGCGGAAAACTTCGGTCTGCATGTAAGGCACGCGCGCGGCAACCCAGGCGTCGCGGGCAGTCTTGAGGGTTTTGTCATTTGGCGCAGCGAGGAAGTCGTTGACGGCCGTTCGCAGGGTTTTTGCAGTGGATTCAGCGTCGCTGAATGCGGCATAAACCATATTGGCGTAGTTGGCGACCACGGCTTTGGCAGCGGCGTCGGTAGATTGTGCAGGAGCGGCAGGCGCAGTGGTGGCCGCTGCCGGTGCAGGCGCCGCAGCCGGCGCGGGAGCTGCCGGAGTAGCAGCAGGGGCTGGCGCGGCAGCTTTATCCTTGCCTTCGCCACAACCGGCGAGGGAGATAGCGATGGCCAGCAGACTAGCGGTTGCCAAAGGCATACGAATCATGACGAAATCCTGCGTCTAGAGGGTTTAAGGCGCCCGGCGCCCAAAAAAAGCTGCGACATAATGCGAAAGATTTGCATTCGATGTAAAGGCAAATTGCCCGTTTCGGGAAATGTGGTCGATGGGAGCTGTAACAAGGGGTTTCAGGCTGGAGGGGATAAGGCGTACAGGATGTATGGGAACGAATTCATTCGCGAAGAATTTCTGCAGGCGCCGATGATATATCGACTGGTTTGGCCCCTTCCCGGATAAATCCGGTCCCACAAGACTCGCGCCGTCAAATGACTCACACGGCAACGCCCTACGATACCTCGACATTGCTGCGTTGCGACTGTTTCAGATAGGCCAGCAGTTCGCGGGCGGGCAGCGGTTTGCTGTACAGATAGCCCTGACCTTCGTGGCAACCTTCGGAAATGATGTACGCCTCTTGAGCGACAGTTTCCACCCCTTCGGCGATGACCTGCATGCCCAGGCTTTTACCCAACTGGATAATGGCGCGCACGATGGTGGCGTCATCGTCGTCGTCGATAAGGTCCTGCACGAAGCTCTTGTCGATCTTGATCTTGTCCAGCGGCAGGCTTTTCAGATAGCTGAGGGACGAATAACCGGTACCGAAGTCGTCGATGGCAATCAATGCCCCCGAGCGACGCAGGCTCAGCAGGTGCTGGGCGGCGGTACTGATGTCTTCCATCAGGCCGGTTTCGGTGACTTCCAGTTCCAGACTGCGTGGCGGTAAACGATAGATCTGCAGCAGATTGTTGACCACCCGGGGCAACTCGGAGTGGTGCAGTTGCACGGTGGACAGATTGACTGCCATGCGCAGGTCGGTGAAGCCCTGATCATGCCATTCGCGCAACTGGCGACAGGCTTGATCCAGAACCCATTCGCCAATGGCGATGATCGTCCCGTTCTGCTCGGCCAGCGGAATGAACAGGTCGGGCGGCACCAGACCGTGCTCCGGGTGTTGCCAACGGATCAGTGCTTCGACGCCGACCACACGGTGGTCGCGGTAGCTGATCTGCGGTTGGTAAACCAGATACAACTGATCACGGGGCAACGCTTCGCGCAGGTCTTTTTCCAGCTCCCGGCGACGGCGCATTTCGCTGTCGACACTGGCGATATAGAACTGATAGCGGTTGCGTGAGCGTGACTTGGCCAGGGTCATGGTCTGTTCGGCTTTTTGCAGCAGCTTCTCGGTGCTGTCGCCATCTTCCGGGAACAGCGTGATGCCGATGGTTGCGCGCAGGCGGATTTCCTGGTCATCCAGGGCAAACGGCGCCTCCAGGTCATCGAGGATGTTCTGCGCCAGCTCGGCGGCTTCGTAAGGTTGTTCGATGTCGGCCTGGACGAGGGCGAACTGGTCGCCACCCAGTCGAGCCAGCGCCCCAAGCCGCCCGCTGTGGCTGCGCAGTCGGTCAGCCAGCGCCAGCAGCAATTGGTCGCCGGTTTGATAGCTGAATTGTTCGTTGATGCCTTTGAAGTCGTCCAGGCCGACACAGATGACCGCGACCCGTCGCTGCAGACGGCCCGCGTCTACCAGGATCTTGTCCAGTTGTTGCTGCAATTGCTGGCGGTTGGGCAGTCCGGTGAGAAAGTCGTATTGAGCCATGCGCAGCAAGCTGTTTTCGGCTTCGTGGCGCAGGTGTGTATTGCGCTCAATGGAGGCCAGCAGCTGGTTGGCGGTGTTGACCCAGATGCCCAGTTCGTTTTTCTCGTGCCCTTTAAGGAGGGGCAGCTGATTTTCACTGGGGCGATCGGGGTTGATGCTGGTCAGGTGTTCGATGATTTTCGACAGCGGCTTGGTCAGCAGCCAGTGATAAACCAGATACAGCACCAGGCCCATGGTCAGCGCGCGCAGGACGCCGGAAATGAAGATGATCACCGAGTTGACGATGAAACCGTCGCCATAGGTCGCGGTATCAAGGGTGATGCGCAGATCGCCGTAATACTCGCTATACGGGCTTCGACCCACCAGTTGGGTGGTGAAGCTGCGTTCCTGGCCGAGAATCAGGTCGGTGAGCCAGCGCGTGGGCGAGGCCTTGAGCGGGCGCTCTTTTTCGGCCAGCAGGGTTTCGTTGGGATGGCCGATAGACGCCATGCGCACGGCATTATCCTGAAACAGGCCTTCGATGACCTGCATGCCCATTTCACGGTCCAGGCTATAGACCGCCTGGGTCGAAGGGTCGCGGAACATCCCCAGGATACGCTCGGCGTCGTTGGCGACGGCCTGACTGGTCTTGTACGCGTCATAAACGATCTGCGCACAGCTAAGCACGACGCCCACGATCAGCGCCGATAGCAGGACCACGCGCAGCAGTTTTACCGACAGGCTGTTTTTGAGTTCCAGCTTCAAATGGTCATTCCTTAATCCGTGCCGGGAGCGTGAACCCTTGCTAACCATCAAAAACACAGCCGACGAGCCCTGACGCTAGCATCATCCGCAGATGATGCGGTGCCACTTCCTGCTTCCGTGCGGCGACTCGACTTGCCGGGCAGGTCGAGCCATTCCCTGTGTCGGACGAAAACCTTTGAAACTTGAGCGGAGCTTCGAAGAACCCAAGGAAATGATATTAGTCCGCTATCGCTTTCTGACAATACATAACTATGTGTTACAGGCGAAAAAAAACCCGGCAATGCCGGGTTTTTTTCATCTGGAGCTGAAATCAGGCTTTAAACGGCCCGTTTTCAAACTGCTCAGCCACGAAACTCCAGTTGACCAGGTTCCAGAACGCTTCTACGTATTTCGGACGCAGGTTGCGGTAGTCGATGTAGTAGGCGTGTTCCCAAACGTCGCAGGTCAGCAGCGGAGTGTCGCCGCTGGTGAGCGGGTTGCCGGCGCCGATGGTGCTGGCCAGAGCCAGGGAGCCGTCAGCTTTCTTGACCAGCCAGCCCCAACCGGAACCGAAGGTGCCGATGGACGTTTTGCTGAACTCTTCCTTGAACTTGTCGAACGAACCGAACGCAGCATTGATTGCGTCAGCCAGTGCGCCAGTAGGTTCGCCGCCAGCGTTAGGCGCCAGGCAGTTCCAGTAAAAGGTGTGGTTCCAGACCTGGGCGGCGTTGTTGAAGATGCCACCCGAAGACGTCTTGATGATTTCTTCCAGGGTCTTGCCTTCGAACTCGGTGCCAGGCACCAGGTTGTTCAGGTTCACGACATAGGTGTTGTGGTGCTTGTCGTGGTGATATTCCAGTGTCTCTGCGGAAATGTGCGGCACCAGAGCATCTTTGGCGTAGGGCAGCGGCGGCAATTCAAAAGCCATGGTTTATCTCCTAATCAGGTCAGTTGCGGTGAGCGCAAGGCCGATCACGGGCGGCCAGACAGAACATACGCCGGGGAGTTTGTACTCTTTGCGGCGCAGGGTCTGGATCATAGCACCGGGTCCGTGCCTTAACCACGCAACAACTGTGTGGGATAGAGGTTCCAGAGGCTTTGCGTTGATCGCCCGATAAAATCGTCGGTGCCTCACACAGCCCTGATCAGCTGTGCCGCGACACTGAACATCATCACCGCCACCAGCAGGTCCAGCACCCGCCATGTGGCTGGTCGGGCCAGCCAGGGCGCGAGCCACGCAGCGCCGATTGCCAGGGTACTGAACCACAACAGCGAAGCGCTGGCGGCACCGACCACATACGCGCCGGGCACACTTTGCTGCGCGCCGAGGGAGCCGATGAGCAGGACCGTGTCGAGATAGACATGGGGATTGAGCAACGTTACCGCCAGCGCACTCAACAACACAGCTCGCCGTGAGCGCAGGCCGACCACTTCGTTTTGTTGCAGGCTTTGCCGTGAGCAGGCGCGTCGCAATGCCAGGGCGCCGTAGCAGAGCAGGAACAGCACGCCGCCCCAGCGCGCGACGGCCAGCACGGTCGGATTATGCGCCAGCACATTGGCCAGCCCGAAGACTCCCGCCGCAACCAGCAACGCATCGCAGGCAATGCACAGCATGGCAACGGGCAGGTGATGTTCCCGGCGCAGGCTTTGCGCCAGGACAAATGCATTTTGGGTACCGATGGCCATGATCAAGCCGGCGGCGACCAGCAAGCCATTCAAATAGCTTTGCCACATGGAACACGCTCTGAGGTCAGGTTTGTGTGGCGATTCTGCGGTTCGACGCTGTATAAGGAAAACCAATAATACTGATCGCTCATTAGGAAAACTGATGTTCGACTACAAATTGCTGTCGGCCCTCGCTGCGGTCATCGAGCAGGCGGGCTTTGAGCGGGCGGCGCAGGTGTTGAACCTGTCGCAGTCCGCAGTCTCACAGCGCATCAAACTGCTGGAGGCGCGCATTGGTCAGCCGGTGCTGATCCGCGCGACGCCGCCACGTCCGACGGAAATCGGCCGGCGCCTGCTCAACCATGTACAGCAGGTGCGTCTGCTTGAGCGGGATTTGCAAAGCCAGGTTCCGGCGCTGGATGAAGAAGGGATGCCCGAGCGACTGCGTATTGCGATTAATGCCGACAGTCTGGCGACATGGTGGGCCTCGGCGGTGGGGGATTTTTGTGCCGAACACCGTCTGTTGCTGGATCTGGTGGTGGAGGATCAGGACGTCGGCCTCAAGCGCATGCGAGCCGGAGAAGTGGCGGCGTGTATCTGCGGCAGCGAACGCCCGGTGGCCGGAGCCCGCAGCCAGGTGCTGGGCGCCATGCGCTATCGTGCACTGGCCAGCCCGGAGTTTATCGCTCGGCATTTTCCCGCAGGCGTCACACCGGCCGGGTTGGCGCGGGCACCGGCGCTGGTATTCGGCCCCGACGATTTTTTGCAGCACCGTTACCTGGCATCGCTTGGGGTCGAGGGCGGATTCGAGCATCATTTATGCCCATCGTCCGAAGGCTTTATTCGCATGACCGAAGTCGGCATGGGCTGGGGACTGGTGCCCGAGTTGCAGGTCCGCGAGCAGCTGCAACGTGGCGCACTGGTTGAACTGGTGGCGGACAAGCCGGTCGATGTGCCGCTGTATTGGCATCACTGGCGCAACGGTGGACAACTGTTGACGAAGTTGACCGGGCATCTGGCGCAACAGGCCGGGCAATGGCTGGTGCCGCTTGGGACTGATTGAGCGTCAGTGCGCAGTGAACAGCGCACTTGTGGGAGCAAGCTTGCTTGCGAAGGCACTGTCTCAAGGGCGTGTTTTCGCGAGCAAGCTCGCTCCCACAGCAAGCTCACTGCACAGGTAAATCGTTCATGAACCTTGTCACACGAAATTCGACGGAGCGGTAAATGAAGATTCTGATCACCGGCGCGAGCGGCTTCATTGGCGGGCGTTTTGCGCGTTTCGCCCTGGAGCAAGGGTTTGACGTACGGGTCAATGGTCGTCGCGCCGAAGGTGTCGAACACCTGGTAAGGCGTGGCGCGGAGTTTGTTCAGGGTGATTTGATCGATGCGCAACTGGTGCGCGAGCTGTGCCGGGACGTCGACGCGGTGGTGCATTGCGCCGGGGCGGTGGGCGTCTGGGGCCGCAAGCAGGATTTCGTCCAGGGCAATGTGCAAGTCACGGAAAACGTAGTTGAAGCCTGTTTGAAGCAGCGCGTGCGCCGCCTGGTGCATTTGTCGTCGCCTTCGATTTATTTCGATGGCCGCTCGCATCTGGGTATCAAGGAAGAACAGGTGCCCAAGCGCTTCAACAATCATTACGCGGCGACCAAGTACCTGGCCGAGCAAAAGGTCTTCGGCGCAGAAGAGTTCGGCCTTGAAGTTATCGCCTTGCGGCCGCGATTCGTGACCGGCGCCGGCGACAACAGTATTTTCCCGAGGCTGCTGAACATGCAGCGTAAAAACCGCTTGTCGATTATTGGCAACGGGCTGAATGTCGTTGACTTCACCAGCATGCAAAACCTCAATCAGGCCATGCTCAGCAGCCTGCTGGCGAACGGCTCAGCCTTGGGCAAGGCCTACAACATCAGCAACGGAACGCCGGTTCCAGTGTGGGATGCGGTGAATTACGTGATGCGCCGGATGCAATTGCCGCAGGTAACACGTTATCGTTCCTGCGGCCTGGCTTACGCCGCAGCTGCTATAAATGAGGGCGCATGCCTGCTTTGGCCCGGACGACCTGAACCCACGCTGTCGCGGGTGGCGATGCAGGCCATGAGCAAGGATTTCACCCTTGATATCAGTCGGGCCCGGCATTATCTGGACTATCAGCCGCAAGTCAGCCTTTGGGCAGCGCTGGACGAATTCTGCGACTGGTGGAAAGCGCAACAAAACATGTGAGCGCCGTAGTTGCGAATTGCAACGGTTATACTCCCCCGACTTTCAGGCTTAAAAAGCGGATTCATACAGGGTTCCTCATGCGTAACGATCCTTACGACGACGTCGATGACGTCCCGAACCTCAGCGCCAAGGACGATGATGACGACTTCGCGCCAACCACCCCCGGCGGGCGCAAACGAACCACGGTTTATTCCCGTGATACACCGGTGGTCAAGGTCAAGGCGCCGAGCACGGGTCCATTGTGGGCTCTGGTTGGCGCGCTGTTCATCGCCTTTTGCGGGTTGGGCTGGTGGAGTTTTCAACAGATTTCCCTGATGGAGCAGCAACTGGTTGCGACTCAGGAAAGCTTCGCGCGGATCAGCGAAGAAGCGGCAGGGCGCCTGCAGGATATTTCCGGCAAAGTGGTCGCTACCGAGTCTGTGGCGGTCGACGGCGTTGCGATCAAGCAGCGGATCAAGCTGCTTGAAGATCAACTGTCCGATCAGGACAAGCAGCAGGAAGGTGTAACGGGTCAGCAATCCGCATTGGAAAAGCGTCTGGAACAGATGACTGCACAGACCGCCCAGCAACAGAGCGCCAATGCTCAGCTGGCAGAACAACTCAAGGCCGTGACCACCGAGCTTGCTTCACTTAAGGCCGCGATACCTGACTCGAAAGCCACTCTGGGCGATCAGGAAAAAATCGACGCTCAGCTCAAGAGCCTGAACGCTGACGTGGCTGCGCTGAAGAAACAAGGCAATCCAGCGGCCGCCATCGAGCGCCTGGAACAGGACCTGATCGTGCTCAAGAGCGAACAGGAAAATCGTCCGGCTCCTTCAGTTGCTGGCAATACGGCCGAGTTCGACAGTTTCCGCGCGCAAGTCACCCGCAACATCAATACCCTGACGGCGCAGATTCAGACCTTGTCGCAGCAGTTGAATGCACGCAGGTAGTCAACGTATTTGATCCGTTGGAGGTTCGCCCGCGAATAGGTCTGTTGCGATCCTGTAGGACCGGATTCATCCGGGAAGACGTCGGTGCATTCAGCGAGAGAGTCAGAGCCTGTCCCGGTGTCCTCGCGAATGAATTCGCGCCTACAACCTCGAAATTGACGCGATCTGTAGGACCGGATTCATCCGGGAGGGCGTCGTAGCAGTCGGCGAGAGAGTCAGAGCCTGTCCCGGCGTCCTCGCGAATGAATTCGCGCCTACAATCTCGAAATTGACGCGATCTGTAGGACCGGCTTCAGCCGGGAGGGCGTCGGTGCAGTCGGCGAGAGAGTCAGAGCTTGTCCCGGCCTTCTCGCGGCTTAAGCCGCTCCTACGATTGCGAAATCGGCTCAATCTGTAGGACCGGATTCATCCGGGAGGGCGTCGGTGCAGTCGGCGAGAGAGTCAGAGCCTGTCCCGGCCTTCTCGCGGCTGAAGCCGCTCCTACGATTGCGAAATCGGCTCAATCTGTAGGACCGGATTCATCCGGGAGGGCGTCGGTGCATTCAGCGAGAGAGTCAGAGCCTGTCCCGGCCTCCTCGCGAATGAATTCGCGCCTACAATCTCGAAATTGACGCGATCTGTAGGACCGGATTCATCCGGGAAGACGTCGGGGCAGTCGGCTAGAGAGTCAGAGCCTGTCCCGGCCTTCTCGCGAATGAATTCGCTCCTGCAACCGCGAAATTGACGCGATCTGTAGGACCGGATTCATCCGGGAAGACGTCGGGGCAGTCGGCTAGAGAGTCAGAGCCTGTCCCGGCCTTCTCGCGAATGAATTCGCTCCTGCAACCGCGAAATTGACGCGATCTGTAGGACCGGATTTATCCGGGAGGGCGTCGGTGCAGTCAGCGAGAGGGTCAGAACCTGTCCCGGCCTTCTCGCGGCTGAAGCCGCTCCTACGATTGCGAAATCGGCTCAATCTGTAGGACCGGATTCATCCGGGAGGGCGTCGGTGCAGTCGGCGAGAGAGTCAGAGCCTGTCCCGGCCTTCTCGCGAATGAATTCGCGCCTACGATTTCGAAGTCGGCGCGGATGGCAGCTTTGAGTATAAGGACGGCAACTACGTCGGTATGCGGTCTGAATAATAACTAACGACAGTTACATCGTTGATAAAAGCAAAAAAAACCGGGCTATTAGATAAGCCCGGTTTTTATTCAACGCGTCAATCAATCACCGTCACAGCGCCGGATAGTCGATATAGCCCACTGGCCCTTTGGCGTAGAAGGTTTCCGGGTGCGGGGCGTTCAGCTCTGCATCCAGCTTCAGGCGCGCCGGCAAGTCCGGGTTGGCGATGAAGGGCACACCGAAGGCGACGGCATCTGCCGAGCCGTTGGCCAGCCAGGCGTTGGCGGTTTCCTTGGTGAATTTTTCGTTGGCGATGTACGCGCCGCCGAAGGCTTTTTTCAGCTGTGGACCAATGCTGTCGCCTGCTTCACGTTCGCGGGCACAGATAAAGGCGATGCCGCGTTTACCCATCTCGGTTGCCACGTAGTTGAAGGTTTCGCTCAGGTTGGCGTCGCCCATGTCGTGCAAGTCAGCGCGCGGCGAAAGGTGCAGGCCGACACGACCGGCGCCCCAGATTTCGATGGCCGCATCGACCACTTCAATCATCAGTCGCGCACGGTTTTCCACGGAGCCGCCATATTGGTCGGTACGCTGGTTGGTGCTGGTTTGCAGGAACTGATCGAGCAGGTAGCCGTTGGCGCCGTGAATTTCCACACCGTCAAAACCGGCGGCCTTGGCGTTTTCCGCACCGACCCGGTAGGCGTCTACGACGTCGGCTATTTCTTCCAGTTCAAGGGCGCGCGGTGTCACGTAATCCGCCAATGGGCGAACCAGGCTGACATGGCCTTCAGGTTTGACGGCGCTTGGCGCGACCGGGGCTTCGTCGTTGAGGTACGAAGGATGGGAAATCCGCCCTACGTGCCACAGTTGCAGCACGATCTTGCCGCCAGCGCCGTGCACGGCCTTGGTGATGTTGCTCCAGCCGCGAACCTGATCGTTGGACCAGATGCCCGGAGTGTCCGGATAACCGACGCCCATTGGCGTGATCGAAGTCGCTTCGCTGATGATCAGGCCGGCCGAAGCACGCTGAACGTAGTATTCGGCCATCATCGCGTTAGGCACACGGCCTTCGTCGGCGCGGCAGCGGGTCAGCGGTGCCATGATGATGCGGTTGGACAGTTGCAGCTCGCCCAGGGTGATCGGGTCAAAGATAGTCGTCATGGTGCAAACCTCTTGAATGATCAAATGATTAGTTGGTAGCTGGAGCCAGATCGGGATTGGCGGTCTGGCGGAAAGTAATCAGGGTGACGATCAGCGCCAGCACGGCCAGCAAAGCGGCGGCCAATGGCACGCTGGTCAGGCCAAGGCCGTGGGCGATGACACTGCCGCCGATCCACGCGCCCAGGGCGTTGCCGACGTTGAAGGCGCCGATGTTCAGGGTCGAGACCAGATTCGGTGCCGCCTTGCCGTAGGTCACCACGTTGATCTGCAGGGCAGGCACGGCGGCGAATGCGGCAGTGGCCCAGAGGAACAGGGTGATTTCGGTAGGGATCACCGCCACGCTGGTCCAGCTCAGCACAGTCGAGATCACGGCCATGGCAATGAACACGCCGATCAGGGTCGCGGCCAGGCGCTTGTCAGCCAGCTTTCCGCCGATGACATTGCCGACAGTCAGGCCCAGGCCGATCAGTAACAGGGTCCAGGTCACGCCTTTTGGCGAGATGCCGGTGACTTCGCCCAGCAGCGGCGCGATGTAGGTGAACAAAGTGAACATCGAGGCGGAGAACAGCGCCGTCATGCTCAGCGACAGCCAGATGCCAGCGCCTTTCAGGGCACCAAGCTCGGCGCGCATGTCGAGTTTTTCTTCGTCGCGTTTGGTCGGCAAGTAACGGATCAGGCCGATCAGCGCGATCACGCCGATGACGGTCACGGCCCAGAATGTCGAGCGCCAGCCTGAGTATTGACCCAATGCCGTGCCCAACGGAACGCCCAGCACGTTGGCCAGGGTCAAGCCGGTGAACATCAGCGCCACAGCAGAAGCGCGACGATTGGCCGGAACCAGCCCCGCAGCCACCACCGAACCGATACCGAAGAACGCACCGTGGCACAACGCCGTGATCACCCGGGCAAACATCAGCACGTTGTAGTCGCTGGCAATCGCGCAGAGCAGGTTGCCGATGATGAAGATGCCCATCAGCGTGACCAGTGCAGCCTTGCGCGGCAGTTTGGCGGTGGCCATGGCCATGAACGGCGCGCCAATCGCCACGCCCAGCGCATAACCGGTCACCAGCCAGCCGGCACCGGGGATCGAAACGCCCAGATCACTCGCCACATCAGGCAGCAAGCCCATGATGACGAACTCGGTGGTGCCGATGGCAAAGGCGCTCAAGGCCAGAATTAATAGTGAAAGAGGCACGAGGCGTCTCCTGATTGAATAGTGTTGGGGCGGCGGGTCAGGACGGCTTTTTCAGTTCCAGCAGCAGCGCGTCGACGAAGGCCTGGATGACCTCTTCGTTGCGTCTGAAGAAGTGCCATTGGCCAACTTTCTTGCTGCTGATCAGGCCGGCGCGTTGCAGCGTCGCCAGGTGGGCAGAAATCGTGGATTGCGAAAGGCCCGCACGTTGGTCGATCTGACCGGCGCAGACACCGTTCTCCGTGGAGTGCTCCTGATCGGGAAAGCAGGTGAGGGGATCTTTGAGCCACACCAGGATTTCACGGCGAACAGGGTGAGCCAGGGCTTTTATTATTTCGTCGAGGTCGATAGGCATTTCGTTCTCAATATGGGTATAGCGCTATATCGCGATGGAGCGAACTTTATATTGGTATTTCGCGATATACAAATATGATTTTCTGCTGAGGACTGGATAAAACGCTATATCGGGTTATAACGATATTTGTCTGCCGGGCGCTTCCGGGCGTACGCTGGCGGCATGAATTACCTCGCGCATCTGCACCTCGGCGGTCAACGTCCGCCGCAATTACTCGGCAGCCTGTATGGCGATTTCGTCAAAGGGCCTCTGGCTGGGCGTTTTCCGGACGAGCTGGCCGATGCCATCCAGTTGCATCGCAGCATTGATGCCTTCACCGACAGCCATCCGCTGGTCAAAGACGCGATTGCGCGTTTTCCTGCCGGACGACGGCGTTATGCGGGGATCATCCTTGATGTGTTTTTCGACCATTGCCTGGCCAGGGACTGGCTGCGCTACGCCGATATGCCGTTGGAGACATTCACGCGCAAGGTGTATGGCGTGCTCGCTGCCGAACCGGAATTACCCGGCAGCCTGGCGCTGATTGCGCCGCGCATGGCCGCTCAGGACTGGTTGAGTTCGTATCGGGATTTTGCCGTGGTGGAGCAAGTGCTGGCGGGGATTTCCCGGCGTTTGTCACGACCTCAAGGGCTGGCGGGCGCTATGCAGGAACTGCAGGCGCTGTACCAGCCGTTGAGCGCCGACTTCGCTGAGTTTTATCCCGTGCTGCAGGATTTTGCTCAGGCTGCTCTGGCGGGACGGGACAGTTCGGTCGGTTGAGCGATCTCGCCGAATAACGCTACTTGAACAGCCTGCTGGGCTTGAAAGGCTAGCGCGGCACGTTCCTGGCCCAGTGTCGCGATCGGCTTGAGCAACTGGATATGCACATCACCTTGCTCGTTGGCGAACAAGCGGCGCAGGTGGGAAAGCAGATCGTCATCGCCAATGAATGGCGCGATAGGGTCGGGTTTGCCATTGCGCGAATAGTGAATCGCCACCGGTTGCAACGGCACGCCCGTATCGATGGCGCTGGACATCAGGCGACCATGAAAGGTGCGCAGGCTGCGGCCGTCGGTGGTGGTGCCTTCCGGGAAGATCATCAGTGCATTGTTCTTTTGCAGATGATTGCTCATCTGCCGCTGGATCAAACGGCTGTCACCCGAACCGCGACGAATGAACAGCGTGCCGGCTTTCAGCGCCAGCCAACCGGCCACCGGCCAGGTGCGCACTTCGGCCTTGGACAGAAATGACAGCGGGGCGAGCATGCCGAGCAGCGGAATGTCGGTCCATGACACGTGATTGCTGACCCACAACATCGGCTGACGTGGCAACTCGCCGCTCACGGTGACGCGAAACGGCAGGGCGTTGGTCAGGCGCGCCATGAACCAGCGGCTCCAGCGTTGGCGGCGAGCCATGGAGTTACCGATCCGCAAGCGCTCCATCAAGGAGAACGCGCCGGCAATCGTCAGGCCCAGGGCAATCACCAGCAAGACTCTGGCAACTCGCGCGTATCCGCGCGTGCGGCTCATCACACTGCCGCCTTGAAGTGGCGTGCATAGCGCGGGCATAGCTCGTCGCGCTTGAGCAGGATGAACACGTCGGCCACCTGGAAATCTTCGTCCCAGCACGGCTCGCCGCAGATTTTTGCACCCAGGCGCATGTAGGCCTTGAGCAGCGGCGGCATTTCGCAGATCACGTTGCTCGGCAGATCCAGGGAAGGCAGTGGATTTTTCGGTTCGGCGCGCAGGTTTTCGGTACACAGATAACGTTCGCGCAGGCGCTGCATGATGGCGTGGGCCTGAATGCCGCCGTCCTGCATCGGGATGCTGGCGCAACCCATCAGGTAGCTGTAACCGCCTTCGTTGAGGATCTCGGCCAGTTCGCTCCACAGCACCGCGATGGTGCCGCCGTTGCGGTAGGCGGGATCGACGCAGGTGCGACCCAGTTCCAGGATCGGGCCTTGCAGATGGCTCAGGCCGTGCAGGCTGAACTCTTCTTCGCTGTAGAAACGGCCCAGGGTATTGGCCGCTTTGTGATCCAGCAGGCGGGTGGTTGCAACCAGCTTGCCGGTGCTCAAGTCACGCACGCCGATGTGCGAGCAATGCACGTCGTAGTCGTCCATATCCAGGCCCAATTCCGCGCCTTTGAGCTTGGCGTTGAATTCGCCGCTGAACACACTGAAACGCAGAGCCTGTGCTTCCTGCAAGGCTTTGCTGCCGATCAGGCGTTCGGCCTGAAGGCGGCGGTCGTTAGCGGTGTCGCGAATACGAGCGATCTGGGTCATGCGAAGTCTCCGTGAGCCAGCCCTGCAAGTGCGGGCGATGGGCTGAAATGGCCAAGCGCTTTGCTGTACTTATGCAGGCTAGGCAGACGCCGTGTCATGACCGTGACGCTTTGGTGATGGTTGTGTGACGGGGGCGGAGTACCGTTTTCCCCGTAGGAGCGACTTTAGTCGCGAAGGCATCAATTGCCCTCCCGGCTAAAGCCGGTCCTACAGCAAGCCTCCTATGAGGATTTTCCGCCTCCGCTCTCTGTCATGAACCGCTGCTAGAGTTCCCGGACTCTGCAAAAGGTCGGTCCCATGCCTCGTCGGCTTCTCTGTTTATTCATGCTGCTGTTCATCAGCATTCATGCGGTTTCAGCCAACGCCGAAAACTGGCCGGCGGAGCATTGGTCAGTCAATCCCGCTCCCGGAACTGCGGGGCTTGAAACGCTGGAAAACTATGCGTTCCCGGCCCGCGACGAGGCCGAGCGCAAAGGTGTCCGCACTGACGCGTTGCTGGTTATCCGTAACGGTCAGGTGATCTATGAACGTTACGCAGGCGAGACCACGGTTGCCACGCCGCACCTGACCTGGTCGATCAGCAAAAGCGTATTGGCAACTGTGGTGGGCGTGGCGTTCGGGGAAGGGCGCTTTCAGCTGGACGATCCGGTGGCGAAGTTTTATCCGCCCATGACGACCCATCCCGATATCAAACTGCGCGACTTGCTGCACTGGGCTTCCGGGCTGGACTGGCAGGAAGACTACGAATACGCGCCGCTTAATTCTTCGGTGGTGGCCATGCTCTACACCCGTGGCCGCAGCGATATGGCGCGCTTCGCCGCCGAGCACCGACGCGGGCAAGCGCCGGGCACTTCGTTTCTGTATTCCAGCGGCGACAGCAACCTGCTGTCAGCCGCCCTGAAAACCATGGTCGGCGCGCAGGCTTACGCTGATTACCCCTGGACCGCGCTGTTCGAGCCACTGGGCATTCGCAATGCTGTGTGGGAAACCGATGGCGTTGGCACTTTCGTGGGTTCGTCCTACGTCTACATGACCGCCCGCGACCTGGCGCGCATCGGCTTGCTGATGCAGCGCAACGGTCGCTGGAATGATCGACAGCTATTACCCGAAACCTGGGTGAAGTTCGTGCTGACGCCATTTGCCGGACTGAACATAACTCCCGGCGCTGAAATCCCCGGCGGGCAATGGTGGCTCAATCGCACATTGGAGGGTGCGAACGGACCATGGCCGGACGCGCCGCCCGATACATTCGCAGCACTGGGGCATTGGGGGCAGGCGTTGTATGTGATTCCCAGCGCAGGGTTGGTGATCGTGCGTTACGCCGATGATCGCGATGGCAGTTATGACCACGATCAACTGCTCAAGCTCGCCCTGGCGGCCTTCGGCGAAAAGGACGGCCAATGATGACGCGCCGACATTTCATCCGCCGCCGCCCCTTCAGCAGCCTGCTGCTGTTGATCCTGTTCGCCGTGGCGGCACTGGCCTGGCAAAACCGCGTCGCCCTGAACGCATTCCCCGGCATCATCAGCGCCTACACCGCCAAAGAGTATTGCTCCTGTCGCTACGTCGTGCTTAATTCCGCCGACTATTGCCGCGTCTACGTCAGACAGTACGTACCCAGTACCTTGACTGACGATGCAGGCGAAAAACGAGTGACCGCCAGCGGCCTGGGCCGCAGCAGCAGCGCCGTCTGGCAAGGCGAGCGGCAGGGCTGTCGGCTGGTGCCGCAGATACCTTGATGACCCGTGCGGCGAACATAGCGGTTTGCCAGCTGTCAGACAGGCGGTAAGGTTGCTTCCTCATTGCGCATCTGGAGTTTGCATGCACACCACCACCCGCCTGCTGCTGGCCTTTTTGGCCGTGCTCGCGCTTCCCGCTCAGGCGAACTGGTATCTGGATAACGAGTCGTCACGACTGTCGTTCACGTCCACGAAAAATGCCGACACCGCTGAAGTCCACCGCTTCCTCACGCTCCACGGCAAAGTCGATCCTCAAGGTGTGGCCGAGCTGGAAGTCGAGCTGGAATCGGTGAGTACTGGCATTGCCCTGCGCGATGAGCGTATTCGCGACGCGCTGTTTGAGGTGGAGAAATTCCCCGCCGCGCGCATCAACGCCCAGCTGAATTTGCAGCCGATCAACGACCTGGCGCCGGGCGCGCAGCTGGAATTGCGCTTGCCGCTGACCGTTCAGCTGCATGGCAAAACGCACAGTTACAACGCCGAGTTGCTCGCCACGCGCCTTGATCAACGCCGCTTTCAAGTGGTGACCCTTGAACCGCTGGTCATGCACGCCCAGGACTTCGATCTGGTGCCCGGCCTCAAGACCTTGCGCAGCGTGGCTGGATTATCCGCCATCAGCCTGTCGGTTCCCGTTGGCGCTGTTCTGATTTTCACGGCTCGCTGATGGCCGGGGCAATCTTTCCTTGGCGCAAGGACAACCAATTCAAGTTGCTGATCGACGGTCCGGCGTTCTTCCCGCGCATGATCGCCGCCATCGACGGCGCGCAGCAGCAAGTCGAGCTTGAGCTTTACCTCGTGGAGGCTGGCGCCTGTGCCGAAGCCGTGGTCCGCGCATTGATCGATGCGGCGCAGCGTGGCGTCATCGTGCGCTGCCTGTTCGATGACTTCGGCGCGCAGGCATTCACCTTGAGCCTGCGCAAACGGCTAACCGACGCCGGGGTCATCCTGCGCTTTTATAACCGCATCCATTGGCGACGCGGTGTGCGCAACTTCTATCGCGACCATCGCAAGCTGTTGTTGGTCGACAAGGAACTGGCAGTGGTCGGCGGGACCGGCGTCACCGATGAATTCTGGGACCCGAGCAAGGACGCCAGCGAATGGCATGAGGTGATGGTGGAGATCGTCGGGCCGCTGGTCATCGACTGGCAAGCGCTGTTCGACCGCCAGTTCCACGCCAACCCACACCGCACGGCCTGGCGTCCGGAGCAAAACTTCGGCCTGCCGCGTCTGCCCAAGGTGCCGGTGTCGGGAGAAGGGCTTGGCCGTGTGGCGTATGCCGATGCTCGACAGCATCGGGACATTCTGCAATCCCTGGTTCGCGCGTTGAACAGCGGCCACAAACGCATCTGGCTGGCGACGCCGTACTTCCTGCCGACCTGGAAAGTCCGGCGTTCGCTGCGCAAGGCGGCCGAGCGCGGTATCGATGTGCGCCTGTTGCTCACCGGGCCACGCACCGATCATCCGTCGGTGCGCTACGCCGGTCATCGCTATTACCCGCGCCTGCTGCGTGCCGGGGTGAAAATCTTCGAGTACCAGCCGTGCTTCCTGCACCTGAAAATGGTGCTGATTGATGATTGGGTCAGCATCGGTTCATGCAACTTCGATCACTGGAACCTGCGTTTCAACCTTGAAGCCAACCTTGAGGCGCTGGATTCCGGGTTGACCAACGATGTGGTCGCCAGCTTTGAAAAAGACTTTGCGGTGAGTACCGAAATCACCCTCGACGCCTGGAAAAGCCGACCGTTGTGGAGTCGGGTCAAGCAACGCATCTGGGGCTGGGTTGATCGGTTGGTGGTCAATGCGCTGGACCGGCGTAACTGAGGCAGGCCGTTGAGGTCAGCCAACATCGACTTCTGCTCTTGTAGTACTAGGCTGTTACCACGCCTTTCTACATTGGCCGATACTGGCTTCACTACCCAATAGGAGAACGATGATGGCTGCCAAGAAAATCCTGATGCTGGTCGGCGACTACGTCGAAGACTACGAAGTGATGGTGCCATTCCAGGCTCTGCAAATGGTCGGGCATGTCGTGCATGCGGTCTGCCCTGGCAAACGTTCCGGGCAGACGGTACGCACGGCGATTCATGACTTCGAGGGCGATCAGACTTACAGCGAAAAACCGGGGCATCATTTCGCCCTGAATCACGACTTCGACAAGGTCACGCTTCAGGACTACGACGCCTTGCTGATTCCCGGAGGCCGTGCGCCGGAATACCTGCGTTTGAATGACACCGTTCTTGAGTGGGTGCGAGCGTTCGACAAAGCGCATAAACCGATCGCAGCCGTTTGCCACGGCGCGCAGATTCTGGCGGCGGCCGGTATTCTCAAAGGTCGCGAATGCAGCGCCTATCCGGCCTGTGCGCCTGAAGTGCGTCTGAGCGGCGGTACGTTCATGGACATCGACGTCACCGCCGCGCACACCGAAGGCAACCTGGTGACCGCGCCGGCATGGCCTGCACATCCTGCGTGGCTGGCTGGATTTCTGGTGTTGCTGGGGACTGAAATCAAGCTTTGACTGAGTGTGTGGGAGCGAGCTTGCTCGCGAAGACAATATCCAGACCAAGAGAATGTGCTGGATCTATTTGCGTCTTCGCGAGCGTATTCGCTCCTCACCGGGTATGGGTTTGAGCTCTAGCTGACTTGTCTGTCTAAGTCTTTTCGCCAGAGTACACTGTAGGCGTATGAAAATATGAGCAAGGTTAACGTGTCTGCATTTTGAAGTAATGCATTGCTTCTAAGGGTTTTATCGGCTTGTAGTGCGTGTTCAATCTCTGCTGGCCGATGGCTGCCAAAAACAGCAGCTAGCGTTTGTTTTGGAACGTTCTTTCCTGATACTGCCGCCAGTTTACTGTCGTGGAGACCTTCGGCAACATCATATGCCTCTTCGCTGTCTCCGGGAGACTTGGGGTTTAAGGTGTATCCTTTTTGGTAATAATAAAAATCTTCAGTGTCTAGTGTGAGGTGTGTCAACTCATGAATGAATGCCATTGCGAGCGTCTTGGGTGATTGGCGCAGACCCGACTCTGTAAAGAATACTCTTTCATGAGGGTCATTTTTTACGATAAATGCAAGTTCGGTGGCTACGTTGCTTTGAATGGTCACCAGTTGCTCGGTTTTATCGTTTTTATATTTGAGTGCGGCAGCATTAAGAGTTTTAAATTTCTCTAGCAGTAGCTGGCTGTCTACAGACTTTCTACCTAATATACGGCTGGTAAGGGCCGCGTATTGACGGGCAGTTGAAGGGTTCTCCAGTATTTTTATTGCTTCATTTGTGGCGGTGGTTGCGTAGACCATTGCGACGAGTAATTGCTCCGCTGCTTTAGGGGAGCGGTTCTGAAGCTCTGTTAAGCCTCTGGAGTTAATGGTGCCCCTACGTAGTCGTACATTAAGCTCTGTAAAGTCAAATTTTGATTTGTATTTTGTAAGCCCCATAGCGTCTTTATAATTTATAGGTGAATTTGCATTGAACCGGAAAAAATTCAACCCATCCACATCCCCCGCCGGATCCGGATTAATCCACCGGTATAACCACGGCGCGTAATAGCGGAAACCGTAGTAATAAAGCCCGCTGGCGTCCCGCTCCTTGCCCGAATAGCGTACGGTTTTGTATTTCGCCTCAACTGAACTGCGCGCCGCCCACCAAGATGTGCCGCCAAATGGGTAATAACTTTCCTGGCTGAGCAATTGACCGAGATGATCCAGCTCCAGGGTGCTTGACCCCAAGTGGTCGGAGAGGCAGTAGCGCAGTTGATCGTTGCTGATTTCACTGGGTTTGCCAGCCTGCCAATGCAAGACCCGGACGCTGTTGCGGCCGGCCTGCACGGTGATCACGTGAAGGATTTCGCCGTCGGCCGTGGTCCGGATTTCCAGCCCCGGCAGATAGCGCACTTCATTGAGCAAAGTACGACTGGCGGCTTTGGCGCTGCTGACCTTGCGGCAGCGCTGGCCTTGGCCGTCGTAGACATAACGCTCCGTGTCATCGGGCTCTTCGGCACGCTGTACGGTGGTGATTTGCTGTAACTGATTGCGCGCGTTCCAGCTCAAGTTCTGCCCGCGCACCAGTTGCAGCAAATTGCCGTTGGCATCAAAACCGCTTTCGAAATCCACCTCGACTTCACCTTCGGGCAGGCTACGATTGCTGTCCGGGGCGATGTGCATGGTGCGGGAGGTTTGGCCGCCGACGTGGCGCATTTGCAGCAGATTACCGCCAGCGTCGTAGTCGTAATGTTGGGTGTAGTTAGCGATCTGATCAGGATCAGGCGGCAGGTTTTGCAAATCCGGCAGAGCGGGGCCGTGGCTGCTGCCGGTTTTGACCTCACGGCCGGTGGCTTCGATCAATTGATAAAGGGTGTCGTAGCGGTAGTGATTGATCGGCTCGATACGCTGGTTGGCAAAAAATCGTACGGGCTGGGCGGCGTCTTCGATCTGCAGAATATTGCCCACCGGGTCGTAGGCGTAGTTCAGGTGTTGCAGCGATGGCTGTCCGGGCAACGTTGCATGCAGTTCATTCAGACGGCCATCTTGTGGGTCATAAACGTACTGGCTGATGACGCCGTTGCCGGCGTGTTCCCGCTCTACCTGAGCGAAGGCGTTGTAGCGGATTTCATCGACCAAGGTAGCCGACTGGTCGTTTCCTGCCAAAACGAGCGAAACCGACTTCAATTCACCGGCCACGGTCTGCGCAAAATGCCGGGTATTGTCCATGGCATCGGTCTGGCTGAGGGATTCACCTAGAGCGTTGAAGGTCCAGGCTGCGTGCAGACCTTTGGTTTCCACCAGTGCATCCCGTTCAGCAAGGGAAAGCGGCCAATCCGGGAACTCCACGTTCAGCAGAAAGTGCCGGTCCTCGGTGAGCGTTGAGCCAAGCAGACCGTAGTCCGCAAATAAACGGGTGCCCGCCGTATCGTCATGACGGATCAACTGATTGCATTGGTTATGCTCCGCCGCATCCGGTCCGCCATAAGTGACGCGCTCGACTACTTGGCCCTGTTCGGTAACTGCCAGCGGCCGCAGCAACTCATCATGATCAACCTGCCGCTGGCTGCCGCGACCATCCCAGCTTGCGACGGCCTGACCCGCCTCGCCAAAAAGGGCCAGCCGCCAACCGGCATCGACGCTGTCGTTGAACAACACCTGGCCGCTCAGGTTGTAAATTGTCTGCAGGTTTGGCGATGTCAGACGTGGGTCCTGCGCTGCGATCAGGCGTCCGGCTGCGTCGAACCTTTGAAGGCTTGCACGTGGCAGCGCAATGCTATCGGCATCGTTGCGATAGAGCGCCACCCTTTGCAGGACCAGCGTTCGACTGTCAATGACCGTTATCGTCGGCGTCTGCGCGTGTAGCATCTGGCTCATGGCTTCAGCTCATCCAACTTTGCTGACAGTATTTCCTCGGCCGTATCGTTTTCATCCTCGCTGATGGTGTACCAAGTCCGATAGGTCTGACGCCGCATCCAGCCCTTGGCGGTCAATGTGATCGTCGGACGACCCAGTGGGTCGTAGAACTGCCGGTCGAAGTAGCCATGCTCGCGCAATGATTGGTCTTTGACGTAGACATGGCTGTTGGCGAAATACGGGCGATAGACCCGCACCACCAGGCCTTTGTTGTTGTATTCCACCCGTTCGCTGACTCGCCAGCGGGGTGAGGCATGCACGATTTTCGGCTGGCCGCCCTCCAGCTCGATGTTGCCGTTCTGATCGACTGCATAGGCGTCACCGTCCTCGACTTTCTGGCGGGTTTGCAGCGTGCGTCCGAAACCGTCCACGGAAACCAGACTAATGCGGATCTGCTGGTCAGGATCACCCGGATAGCGATCGGCCTGCAGGGCTGCGCTGGCAAACGGGATGCTTCCGGGATCGTAGGTGACATTGGCATCGTAGTAATAAACGCTGGCCCTTTCTTTTAATACCCCGGCTGGATTCTGGACAGCATGGGTTGTTCCGCCCCACGAGCGTTGCTTGGGATCGAGCGGAGCAAATCCCGTTTCGCTGCCCATTTCAGTGCCATAAAAGCTGGTCGCCCATAACCTGCCGAACGCGTCGTAGTCGGCCTCCTGGTTATTGTGATTGGGGTCGACGATCTGCCTCGGTTGCAGAACGCGATAGTCGTAGCTGGCGGTGGTGATACAGCCAGCCGGATCAGTGGTCTTTATCACGAAGAGGCTGTAGGGGTCATATTCGACGGTGCTCCAGCCATGACTGCGGGTCGGCCTGAAGGTCGTAATGCGATAGAAAGCTTCAAGCCTGGCATAGGTGGCAAAACCGCGCTTGACCGACCAGAGGTTCAAACCATCGTCCGGCAGGAAACTGGGCATTTGCTGATAGCCCACTTCCGTCAGCCGGGCGACCAATTGCTCCGTATTCATGACCCGCTCGTAGGCGCTGAGGGCATGGTCATCGAGTTCTGCGCTCTCAACGGCGTCGGTCAGCGCCTGAAAGGTTGCCTCGCCATCGCCGCAATCGATGTAGCGTTGGACTGACAGGCTGGTGAGGGTGCGAGGTAACGCGGCAAACGGTCCTTCTGCATCGATGAACTGCTCGTAGCTGATCTGCGCGGGTGCAAGTGCGCTGGTCGCAACCACCATGGCGTTGCTGCGGACACGGTAAGGCAGGCCGAGTCGCCAGCTTTGCGGGTGATCCAGATGGATGGCTTCGGCTCGCGCCTCGTTCAGGTAGAAAAACTGTTGCGCTTCGTCATGGGATGCCTGCCACCATTGTTGCTGATAGGGATCTTCGAAAGGCGGTGCGTCTCCCGATTGCTTGCGCCGCGCGTAATTCACCGTCACACCGTGGGTCAGGATGCCGTAACGATCCCAGGCCAGATTCAGGGTGTGTTCACACAAGGGGTCATCGAGCTGGTCGACCTCGTATTGGTAGGCAATAGACTGCAGAAGCAGCGGCATCATCAATGCGTAAGGCTGATGCGCGCTCAGCGGTTGAAGCTGACGGACCCGATAACGATGTTCCTGCACCGAATACAGCACGCTTGGCTGCTGGTCCGTGTCCAGGCCGAACACCTCTGTGCGCAGGGGCGAGCCGCCGAGCGCGCGCGCCATTTCCTGTCGGGTAGCGTCGTTCGGGGCCTCGACAGTCCGGTCATGCCCGGTGTCCGGGTCGTAAATTGACAGCAGATGCTCACCCAGCGGCACGGCCTGCGTATCGCGGGTGTCGTAGTCGTCGTGAGTGGCCTCGGGGTGGCGCCCGGTATGAAACCAGGTCTTGCTCAGCACGGGGGCGGTAAAACCGTCTTCGGGCTGCGAGGGTGTCTCGGTGTCGGTTTGTAGCACCAGGCCGAAGCCGCGGAACTCCCGTTCCCGAGGGTCATAAAAGCCCTGTCGATACTTGAGGAGCTGAGCCAGGACGTTCCCGGTAACGGTATCCTGCTGCGTCTGCCTGACCACGACATGGACGGGAAAGGGAAGGTAAGAGACAGCGGTTTTGCCTGCTGCTCGCAATTCCTGCTTTTCATCCAGCCATTCCTGGGCTGAGCTGCGATACGTCACCGCGCCAGTCGCACCCAGGTTGTTGTTCGTGGATTTCAACAGATAGGGTTTGTGCAAAGCGCCCGCACGACTTGCCGCGTAATGCAGCGTCCAGTGACGAGGCTTCATGTGTGGAACGGTCAGCACCAGGCTGGAAAATCCAAGGCCTTGCAGGTCGACGGCGCTGACCTGGCAAAAACGGTCATAGCGCACCCCTTCGGGCCAGGCTTGCTGCAATGGCGGTGCGAAGGAATTTCCGCCCTCATTCATGAAGATCCGGATGCAGCCCGGTTCGAGGTAAAGCAGATCGCTGGCCCCGGAGCCGTCCATGTCGGCCAGCCGAATCCGGCTTGAATCGAACGCCTCATAGCTGAACGGCAAGCTGGCGAACAACTGGCCCTTGCCGAATCGTCCACGTCCCAGATTCGGCCAGAACCTGACCTCGTTGTGTCGAATGCGGATGAGATGCTGTTGCCCGGTTCCCAGCAGATCACTGAATGCCACCAGCTCATTCGGGCTGTCGCTGAGCAACGGCAGCCGGTCGTCGTCATGGGGAACGTCCACTGGCACTGCGAAACCTTCAGCGCGCCGATTGGCATAGAGGCGAACACTGCGCGGTCCTATCAAGGCCAGGTCGGACAGCCCGCCACCGACCAGATCGGCCATTTGCCCCAACGGGTGAAAAAACTCCGCAGGGAAGGCTGAAAACGGCGCGAAGCGCGACCAGCTGCGGTCTGGGTTTAGCGTGAAAAATCCGGCCATGCCCGGTTGTGCGACGATCCAGTCCAGACGAGCGTCGCCAGTCAAGTCGGTCAGCGCCTGGCGCACCGGGGTGCCGGAGTCGGCTGTCGGAATGCTCGGCAGCGCCTGCAAAGGGCCATATGCGACGGCATCTGCGCCGCCTGACTCAGCGCGTACCGGCTCCCGATACAGCCAGCTCTGGTCGTTTTGATACAACACACCGGGCAAGCCATCGCCGTACAAATCGACCATTTGGTAACGCTGACCGTCGTTCAGCCCCACCAAGGATTCCAGCGGTGTGTAGATGTCGTTGTCGCTATTGAATTCGCTGTAGTCGAATTTCAGCGCCGGTCGCTGATCGAGTTTTTGCATGGCTGTACCATCCCAGGCCTGGGCATGCGCCGCGGCGAGGAGGTTGTATTTGAGAGCGGTCCCGCGATACTCCAGCAGCAGACGCCGGATCAGCAACGGCGCGTCCCCCGTTTCGTCCGGAAAATAATGAAACATCAGTACCTGCCGACACAGGCGCAGATTGCCCAGTTCAAAACCGTAGGCAAAACTCGAATGAGGATCGCTGCGCACCGGCCACGCGTTCTGCTCTGCATAGGTCGGTTTCGCCGTTTGCCCGGTGCTGCGCTCGCCATAGTCGAACAGCAGATCGAAGTGCCATTGCAGGCTTTCCAGTGAGTCTTCGTCCCACAGGTACAGCAGTGGATGCGCCAGGGCATTGCCATAACGAACCCGCCATAGGTAGCACTGGGCGATAAAGTCTCGGGGATGATCTTCAGGCAGGCCCACTTCATCCTCGGCTTTGTATTCGTAGAGGATGTGCTCGCCGAGGGCATTCATGCTTTCTTCCAACAGCCATTCGGCAACATGGTTGGAATCGGCCGGGTCGGTGCTGCGTGACGAAGGTTTCTTGCCGTAGAAGTGCAGGCTGCCGTCAGCGCCGTGAATCAGCCAGAAGCCGGGATCAACCGGGTCGATACGCCAGTGTTCGATTCGGTCGAATGCGCCTTCGATCCTGGCGAAATAGCGAACCACTTGATAGGTTGCGCCCAGATCGTGGCCGTTATAGCTGCTGACACTGGAAAACTGAATGCTGCCATTTGCGTCGCGCTCGGGTAGCCAGACTTCGCCGCTGGGGCCGAGGATCACATCGTCATCGGTATAGCTTGGCACGCCCTTGCTGGCGCGCCGCGCGACGCAGCCCAGGTTCAGGTTCCAGCCGATACCAAACAAGCCATTGCCGATGGTGCTTTGATAGTTGAGCGACAGCGCGGGCGCGTAACCCCGGCCGGGGCTGACGGGCAGGGCGATTTCCAGCGACGCCGCACCGCTGCTGCCGACCGCGCCCCAGCCCTTGCCGATGCTTTGAATCGCCCCGCCGCCCTTGGGCAGGGAAGGGGGGGTAACGGTTGGTTGTTGCTGGTCATGAATGATCATGGCTGTAGGAGGGTGAAAAAACTCACCTTGCCATCGGCGGTGGCCATGTCTGAGGTTGACGGCTTTTTGAGCGGAATGAGGTTGACGTCCATGTCGAAAACTCCCTGTGGTAACTCAGTGAAGAGTTGTAGGGCTTTTCCTTGTTGTCCAGTCTTCAGATTATTGTTTTCGCGTTGAAGTTAAAAATATCTAATATTTTCAAACGTTTGAATTGAAAGATCAAAAGACGATATTTTTTATTGCGGATGGTTCTAGGTGACCAATGACCATTGGTCTTCTGGTGCGCGTCAGATTTGCCAGCTTGTGCTTGGCTTGCATCAGGAGCAACTTTCTCAGGATGAGACATCGCCATGGCAAGCAAGACGCACAAAGCCGTCAAACCGGATTCGGCATTGACCGTACTGCTGCAAAATCTCAACCGACCCGAGGCCCTTCAGGCGGCGCTCAGCGAGCAGTTCCCGTCGGTGTTCAGTATTGCCAGAAGCAACATCGCGCAACTGCTGAAGTCTGATCCTCTACTGCACATCTCAGAAGCGCGTAGCCTGCACGCCAAGGCGATTGCCATGACCGCGATGGTCGCCCGGCAGTTTCGTGAGCAGCGACTGACCGCCTCAGTGCGGCGCGCAGTGCGTAGCGATAGCGGAATCAAAGGCCTGGTCGATGCGCCGACCTACACCGACATGTTTAACCCCGATTGGGCCAACCATTGCCCACCCGACGCCATCGAAGCCACCACGTCACCGATTGCCTATCTGGCTGACTTGTACCGGGAAGCTGCAGCCGTTGAAGAGGTCGCTGATCAGGATCGTGCCCTTAAGCTGGCTACCCGGCGTCCTGATCTGGCCAACCTGATGCTGGACGATACCGCGCTCAACCGCGTCGAGCCGACCTTGGTGCTGGTTAACGATATTCTGCACACCTCGATTCGCAGCTACCTCGATGGCATCAGCCTCAACGACAAGTCCGTCGACGATGTATTACTGGAGACGCGCTATCCCTTAGCGCTGCCGTACGAGCGTTATCAGAACCAGATCAACTACGTACTGAACCGCAAGCAGCGCCTGCCGGGGGATCCGATTCGTGCGGCGGACCCAGCGTATCCCTATTTCAAGGAACCTGGTGTGCATTCGCTGCTCTCGGACATTGCGCTGATCCAGGACACCGGTCTGGGGCCGGTGCAACAGGGGATGTTGGTGGAAGCACCGCATTCAGTCATGGAGGCCGAAGCTGGCGAGGTGGCGCTCAGGGTACGTCGTATCAATCCCCGAAGTGGCAGGATCGAAAGCGCACTGTCATCTTCGACGACGGACTTCTTCAAGGATAACTTTGGTATCGTCGACAGTTACGCACTGGGCGATACCCAGACATTTTGCCTGCGGACCGGGTTGACCACTGACCAGCTCGATTCATTGTTGTCGGTGGGCACCTACGCGCCGTCGCTCTCGGCCAACGTCCGAGGTGTGGAAACCGAGATCGACGGTTCGGCATTCGGTTCGGTGTATATTAATGCCGGGCAAAGCCCGGCAATCAGTATCGAATCGTCAGAGCAGAACGGCGTGCCGGTCCATCGTTTGATAAATTGCCCGGACGAACGCTTTGACCGCATGAACCGGATGATCCGTCTGGCGCGCTGGCTGGATCTGCCTTTCGATGAGCTGGACCAAGTGCTGACCGCCTCGCACCAAGCCGAGCAGCGCGCAGCCAGTGTGGTCCGGCGCACAGTGCAAGCCGATACGCCCGCATCGCATCTGATCAGCCAGGACACACTGCGTGCGCTGGGTTTGTTTCAAATCGTCCGTAGCCGCCACGACGTTCCGGTGCAAGACTTCTCGGTAATGCTCTACGGGCTGTCCGTGCATGCGCGGGGCAAGACGCAATCGCAGTTCGACCGGGTGTTCAATAGCCAGGCGATGTTCTCCATCCCGCTGATCCTCGACGATACGCCTTTCACCGTGACGCCCACGAATGAGACTGACCGTCAGAAGATAGACCATCTGTGCGCCGCGCTCGGTTTGACTTACGAGATATACCGCTTTGTTGCCCGGGTCGTCGAGCAGGCCTGGGCCGGTGAACCGTTGCGCTGGTCGCGGGAAGTCTGCTCGGCGTTTTATCGACTGGTCAAACTACCGCGTTATATCGGCCTGAGTACTATTGAGGCTTTGGCGCTGCTGGAGCTGTTAGATGGTGGCGGTAGTCAATTGGTATCGAAACTCGCCGGTGTGCCCCGGATCGTTTCGTATCATGCCTCCAGCAACACCGATACCCTGAGCGTAATCCATGCACTGGTGGATTGCGCGGCATGGTTACATGACTGCCAATGGAGCGTGGCCCAACTATGTCATCTGGTATTGCCAGCCTTGACTCAGCCCGTGGCTACCGATGCGGAACGCAATTTGTTGCTGCAGCTGCACTCGCGGCTGACCTCGGCACTGATTACCGACAGCAGCTTCGCTCAACTCGGCGCGCCGGACTCATCGGAAACTCTGCATACCGATGCCACTGGCAGGCAGGTTTACCTCAGCGAACCGATCAATTGGTTCGAAGCGTTGAGTCTTTTCATTGATAACGGGGCCTTGGCACCGGCCACCAAAGGGCTGGTCAAATATTTGAGCGGTGAAAATGAAGAGAGTTTTGAACAGGCGCTCGGCAATGAGGTGAGAGTCATACTGGATGGATATGGCCTTCCTGTCGAAGAGCTGCACCCGAAAATCACCAATATGATCATGCGTGCCAGAGGCGCCCAGGAAGCCTTGCTGATGGAGGGCCTCGGTGATTACTTGAACACTTCCGCCGACCTGGTCAAGGCCCTGCTGTTCTGGAGCGAAGGCAATCGCTATCAATTGTTACTGGAGGTGTTAGGGGCTTTTGGCTCCGGTGCCACAGCTACTGTGCCCATCGGCGACGAGGTGTTGTTGGTACTGGACGCGCTGTCTAGGCGGGCCGTGCTCTGTGATCACTTGGCGCTGAGCCCTGCTTTGATCACCCAGTATGTGCAACATCCCGAGTGGTTTGGCCTGACGGATACCGTGTTATCCCTGCAAACGCTGTACTTTCTGACGCAATACGCCAGGGCACTACGACTTAGCGAGCAGAGTGAAGATACGTTGCTCGACTATTTCCGTCTGATCAACACACTTTGGGCTGGCGCGACACCTGGAGACAAACGCCTGATACGTGACAGCGCCGCCAATAAGCTCGCGGGCTTTCTGCGTTGGGGAGTACGTGATGTGCTGGCGGTTGCGCTACGGCTTAACCCCAAAGACGGAGTTATCTTTACCCTAGTCGACTTCGATGTGTTGGCACGGGTGTGCCTGCTCAGTCGCCATACCGGTCTGGACGCCAACGCCCTGTTGGCACTGCATGAACTGACGCCGACTACTTCGACCGAGCGCTACCGCCAGGCGGCGGAGCTGGCACTCAGTTGCCTGACCGAAGTTCCGCCCGCCAGCGCGGTTGGCGAGGTCGGTCAAAGTCATTCCAGTGTGATCACCGTGACTCCGGATTATCTGGTGGCCCAGCGTGAGGGCGATGATGCGACGTACACTATTACCTTGCGAGACTTCATGGATGAGCCATTAGACGGTGTCACCGTCACCTGGACGACTGATCTGGGTGAGCTGGATCAGCGTACAACCATTACCGACGAGAACGGGCAAACCTCGAATACCCTGCAAAGCGGTAACGTCATGGGTATTGCCCATATGGTCGCGTATTACGGGCTGGGCGAGAAGTTGATGGCGCCAGTAGTGGTGATTGATTGTGATGAGGACTCTTTACACCTCATTGATGGTGAGTATGGGCCTTCGACAGCTCTTGCCAACAAGCTTGAACCGATTTATTTCTCGGTCACGGTGGTCGATGACTATGGCAATAGGGGAGTTGATCGTGCCATTGAGTGGGGTGCGACTCTCGGTGAATTCTTGCGTTATCAAACGTATACCGACCCCCAAGGGATGACCCGTGCAGAGCTGCGTAGTGGCCCGAAAGGTGTGTCCGAAGTCATCGCGCAGTACAAGAACGGTAGGACCTGGGAGTATGAAACTGTTGAGTTTCTGAGTATTCCGTATTTTCAGTATGTCCGATTTGTTGAAACGGTTGTTGTGGGTATTGAGACCGTTGTTAGTTGTCGTCTGGTGGAATTGAACGGCACGCCGGTAGTGGGTGCGGTCGTTACTTGGGAAGCTGATCATGATGGTTTAATTGATCAAGAAAGTGTTACGAATGAAGGCGGTGAGGCAAGCGCTAGATTTTTTTCAAACGAAGAGGGGAGGGTGACTGTCACCGTATATGCCGATGTGCTTATCGTTGCCAAGTCAACCGAAAATGTAACTATTTACCCTGAGGTAACTATCGTTAAAGGAGAGGCATCGAGCGAGATCTACTGGATTGGCAGTGCCGACCCAATAGAACTGTCGGTGTGGCTGCGCGCGGGTGAAGGTATACCTGTTGGTGTTCCAGTTGATTGGATCATCGAGGATGGGTCGAAAACTACTACTTTGTCTGATAGAGATGGCGTTGCTAGAGTAAATTACAGATTTGACCAAGGTGAGTATGTCGTAGCGGCTACTGTTTCAGGCACTTCCCATCGTTTCGAGTTTAACGTCATTGCAATTGCCAGGTTTACATTTAAGGTGGTTTGCGCTGGTTATAATTATGTGCCTGAGGTGCCGGAAGTATTAATGCCAGGGTCGTATACTTTAACTGTTTCGGCTGTCGATACTGGAGGTAATGACATTTCAGGCGTGCCGTTTAGTATTCACAATAATAATACTAATGTCATGAAGATCACGCCGGGCGGGGAGCACCTCTCAGCCGTGGGGGCGACTGAGTTTGAGATGGAAGTTACGCTGCCATGGTTTACCGATCACACTATATTTCTGAGGAGTAGATATGGAGTTGAGAGGGCCCTGACTTTCCATATAGGGCGTGTGTTTAGGGGAGGGGGCTCCTCCCAAGAAGGGCTATTTTTAGGCAGGTACTCTGTCAGTATAGGTGATGTCGATTCAATGGTGGATGTAAGAAATGCGCGGCCTGTTGCTAGAGTTGTTAGTCGAGATTTAACTTGCATGGGGCGGTTTGAGGAGCCTGTTCTATGGATGGCGGGGACGGTTGTGTTTGATTTCTCGGAGCCCCTGGGTGCTGGAGATATTGTGAGCGTAGAATTGTTACGTGTAAACGAGCGTATTGTGCTTTTGCCATTCGAACATGGGATTTAGCGAAGTAGGGATGGAGGCCTTGATCATGGATAATGGAATAATCCCCGAACTAGAGGAACAGCGCCGAGACGCACTCGTTGCGTATTATCTCGGCCAAATTGTTCCTTCGGACGCAACGGCAGCGCCGCTGAGTCTAACCACACCAGACGATCTCTACGAATACCTGCTGATCGATAATCAGGTCAGCGGCGCGGTCGAGACCAGTCGCGTCGCGCAGGGTATTGCCAGCATTCAGCAGTACATCAACGCGATCTACAACGGCATGGAGCCGGGGTATGCGCAGGGGTTTGATGAGGAACGTTTGCGGCTGTGGCGTGAAGGCATGAGTGAATACAGTGTCTGGGCCGGCTACCAGATGATCGAAGACTATCCGGAGAACTATATCGACCCGACGCTACGTCTGGGCAAGACCAGTCAGTTCCAGGCATTTGAAGCCGAACTAGGGCAAAGCCGGATCAGTGAAAATACCGTACAAATGGCGTTGAAGACCTATCTGGACAGTTTTGAGTTGGTTAGCAATCTGCAAGTGGTCGCCTGTTATATCGATGGTGCGGATTTTAGACAGGCTGATTATTATTTTTTCGGGCGACAGAGTGTCGAACCGTTTTCTTATTATTGGCGTAAGGCAAAAATCGACCTGCAGGAAGACAGTACTCAGGTCATGCCTTCGGCCTGGACGGAGTGGCAAAGCATCGACGTGGCTTTCGATGCCAAAGTGACCCATGTGCGCCCAGTCGTGATGGACGGAAGATTGCATATTATTTGGGTCGAGTTGGGGCCGACCGAAGTAGACGACAGCGGTGCGAAGACCGGCAAGCATTATTACCGGGCGAAAATGGCCTTTAAAAAAATATCGAACATGTGGTCATCCGCAACGCTTATTTACGAAGGTTTGACCGAAAGGCAGGATTTGGGCGATCAATATAATGAGCAAGGTGTGCTCACAGGCCGTTTTACTCTGGTGGCGTCCATGGATGCTCGTTTTTCCGGGGAGCCACGCTTGATAGTATGCTTTCAGTTCAGGCAGGAGCAGGCGGTGCAAGTGATTCCAGCCGAGCCTGAACAATTCCTGCTGGTGTTCGGCAGGATGTTTAACAAGATAACGTTACCCACCAGTGAGATGACGCAGTTATACGGTATTGCAGCGGCCATGTTGGGTGGGGATCCGGCGCGTGCGCAATTTCCGTTGCTGGGGAAGTACGGTAATGGGGATAATGAATGGATTTTGGATAATGTTATCTGGGACACTGGCGGAAGTGCTGATAATGACATTCCGGATGGGGGGTTGAATCAGTCTCTTGAGCTTACGGCTAAATTACACACTTCGGAAGAGGGATGTTCGTTAGAGGTTCGGGGTGTTTGCACGGCGTTACGGTATGAGCGCAGTGAGTTTTCCTTGTTTCTTGTAAGTTCCAGAGTTGTACAGGGGGGTTATTACACTACTGCCGTGAACGGCGATCACACCAGCTTTGTTCTGGAGGTATCGTTTCGCGGTCAGTACTCAAATTCTCTCCTGCCATCAAATGCGATAGGTGGATTATATTGGGATGGATCGTTGATTGCGAATTTCGATACTTCTGATTTCGAGACGCTATTTTTTGAGCCCGGCTATACGTCTTTATATCGAGCGTTTATAATTTTGCCGATTACTCCTGCTGATTTTCCATCATTGACTAATGATATGGCTAAAAAAGGGGCTGGTTTCGTGCTGGACATGCCCGGGGGGGATTTAGTGATGGCTGATGAGCTAAACTATTATCGGGAAACAGTACTTCCGTCTACTCGCTATTTTGGTATATGGGACTCGGATCCCGAGACGCCCTATAGGTTGACGCTCAATGGTGCCGCCAAAACACCATTGGTAAACACTAACTGGACGGACGAATCTATGGTTGCAGTCCGACGGTTCGGCGGAGCCAAAAATTCCGGATTGGGCTATAACCAATACAATATCACCAGAATACCAAAGCCAACTCCGGTTCCGCTTATTGTCAGCACATCTGAGGGGGGGCAATTTCTTGATGTTACCGCGCTCGGGTTGGGATCCTTGCGGTATGTTCGTTTGAACACCACCTTTGCCAAAGAATTGGTAAAAAGAGCTGAGCTTTCGCTGAAAAACATCTTGAGTTGGGAGGCTCAACACACATCAGAACCGCCAGTTCCCATACCTACGAATTCACCGTGGCTTCCCTTGGACTTCAAAGGTGCCAACGGCCGCTATTTCTGGGAGCTGTTCTTCCATGTGCCGCATCTGATTGCGCACCGGCTGCACACTGAGTTCGACTATTTGGGCGCGGAAACCTGGTTGCACTATCTGTTCAATCCTCTGGAACGCATAGCGCCGTTATACCCACCACCTGTGGCGAATCACCCCTACTGGGTCAGTCGCCCACTGACCTGCGATGATGACCCAACTTACGAATGGGGCGGGCTGGGCGATCCTGATGCCATTGCCTATGGTGCGCCGTCGCATTACCGCAAAGCAATTTTCGTCTTTTATCTGAATAACCTGATTGCCCACGGCGACATGCTCTATCGGCAGTTGACTCGCGACACCCTCACCCAGGCGCAATTGTTCTATATCCGTGCGGCCTCGTTGTTGGGGCCACTGTCCAAGGGTCGCAGCATTAGCCGTTGGACGCCGATGATGCTGGAGGATGCGGCCGCTTATGACGACGGCTTGTTTGCCAACTTTGAAGCTTCCGGGCTCAAGTGGCTGGAGCATGACATACCGAGCCGCGCCGAAGGTAGGCCCTGGCTACGCTTGCTCGATGCGCCATGGTTCCGCCTGTCGGTCAACGTCCAGTTGCTTGATCTCTGGGATCGTCTGGCATTGCGGCTGTATAACCTGCGCCACAATCTGACACTGGATGGCAAGACAATGTCGCTGCCGTTGTATGCCCCTGCGGCGAATCCTTTTGACCTCTTGCGAGCTCAGGCGGCGGGCGGCGGCAGTGGTCAGCGTCGTCTGGGCTCGCTGGCGATCATCCCACCGTATCGATTCCGGGCCATGCTGCCGCGGGTGCAGAATGCGGTTGAGACATTGATCCGCTATGGCGAGCAAGTACGCGGCTACATGGAGCTGCGGGATCGCGCCGACCAAGAGGAACTGCAGCAGTCTCACGTGCTGGAGTTATCCTCGTTCGCCGAGACCCTGCAGGTCCAGATGATCGAGCAGGCAGTGGCTTCGCGGGCGGCACTGGGGGGCAGTCAGGTCGCGATTGAGGCGCGTAAAGTGTATTACGATAAATTGGTGAATGAGGATGTCAGTTCGGCGGAAAAAAAGGCCCAGGATAAGCAGAGTGGTTCGAAGTATTTGGAATTAGCAGCGGATGTCATGACTGTAATTGCCCATGCCGTGGACGGCGCGGCTCCAACGATTTACGGGACTTCCAGCGGCGGTGCGCGGCCAGCGGGGTTTGTCTTTGCTGGCGCGGCCATAGCCCATGGGGCCGCCGCTCTCCTCATAAGGGAGGCAGAACAAACCTTGATCAGCGAGCAATACCGTCGTCGCCGTGTCGAGTGGCAATTCCTGGCCCGCCAGGCCGAGCAAGAGCTAGAGGCTATCAAACTGCAGCTTGAGGTGCAGGACATCGTCATCACTGCGGCTAAAACCAGCCTTGAACAAGCGGCCAAAGCGCAGGAGCAAGCCCAGGTTTATTACAGCTTCCTTAAAAATCGCGCCGTAGGGCCGGCTTTGTACCAGTGGCTGCTTAGTCAGATGTCGACCTTGTACTTCCAAGCCTACGATGTAGTGTTGTCCATGTGTCTGAGCACCGAAGCGTGTTGGCAATACGAAATCGGTGATCGTGATACGCGGTTCATTTCCACCACTGCCTGGGCCGACAATCGCCATGGGTTGACCGCTGGAGAAACCTTGAAGCTGGGGTTGATGCAGATGGAGTCGGCATTTCTCTCCCGCCACGAGCGCAGGCTGGAACTGACTAAAACCCTTTCCTTGAAAGCTCTGCTCAAGGATTACGACCCCGGCACGGACGCTCAAGACGGCGTTGCGCTTGCGACAGGCTGGGAAGGTGTACTAAATGAGCTGAAAGGCAAGGGTGAGATTGCCTTCGATCTGAAGTCCTCATTGTTCGACAAGGATTATCCCGGTCACTACCTCCGTCAGTTGGTACGGGTTTCGGTATCGATACCCGCCGTACTGGGACCGTATGAGGACATGCGCGTCATGCTGACTCAGCAATCGAGCAGCGCGCTGTTGAAACCACAGATCGCGGGTGTGCGTTACCTCTATAAAGAGGCCGGCGAGTTGCCACAGGAAGAAGACGAAATCGTAGACCCCACCCACATCGTATTTAATCCCAGGGCCAATCAGCAAATAGGTATTTCCGGCGGCATCGATGATGACGGTATGTTCATTCTGGATTTTGGTGACGAGCGTTACTTTCCGTTCGAAGGCACAGGTGCCGTTTCGCGCTGGACCTTAAGTTTTCCGCGTCACGCATCCGGGCGGCAGATGGCAATTCTCGACTCGCTGACTGACATCATTCTGCATGTGCGCTATTTCGCGGTGGATGGCGGTAAAGTATTCGCATCGGAAGTAGAAACGCTGGTAGCTACGGTGGAGGAGGGCGAAGAGACCGCAAGGCGCATTACGCTGCCTGAAGCCTGACGTTTTCCGGGGCGCGTCCGACAGTTATTTTTCTGGATGACTGCGGTTCCCCATTCGCAGGCGAGCCCGCTCCCATAAGAACTGCATGGAGCCCTGTGGGAGCGGGCTTGCAACTACGCGTCCCGCTGCGAACTGCGGTGTGACTGCCTTACTGCACTTCAACCGCCAGACTTTCGCTGATCTTCTTCTGCCAGATCTGCGGGCCGGTGATGTGCACGGATTCACCGTTGCTGTCCACGGCGACCGTGACCGGCATGTCCTTGACCTCGAACTCGTAGATCGCTTCCATGCCCAGTTCGGCGAAGGCGACGACGCGGGACTTCTTGATGGCCTGCGCCACCAGATAAGCCGCGCCGCCGACTGCCATGAGGTACACGGCCTTGTAGTCCTTGATCGCTTCGATCGCGGTCGGGCCGCGCTCGGATTTGCCGATCATGCCCAGCAAGCCGGTCTGATCTAGGATCTGCCGGGTGAATTTGTCCATCCGCGTTGCGGTGGTCGGTCCAGCCGGGCCAACCACTTCTTCGCGTACCGGATCAACCGGGCCGACGTAGTAGATGAAGCGACCTTTGAGGTCGACCGGCAGGGTTTCGCCCTTGTTGAGCATTTCGACCATGCGTTTGTGCGCAGCGTCACGACCGGTAAGCATCTTGCCGTTGAGCAAAACGGTTTCGCCCGGCTTCCAGCTCTGTACGTCTTCCGGGGTCAAGGTGTCGAGGTCGACGCGGCGTGCCGACGGGCCGGCTTCCCAGACTATTTCCGGGTAGGCGTCCAGCGGCGGTGCTTCCTGAGCGACCGGGCCGCTGCCGTCCAGCACGAAATGCGTGTGCCGGGTGGCGGCGCAGTTAGGGATCATGCACACCGGCAACGAAGCGGCGTGGGTCGGGTAATCCATTATCTTCACGTCGAGCACGGTGGTCAGGCCGCCAAGGCCTTGAGCGCCGATGCCCAGCTGGTTGACCTTCTCGAACAGCTCCAGGCGCATCTCTTCGATACGATTGGACGGGCCGCGCAGTTTCAGCTCGTGAATGTCGATGGATTCCATCAACACTTCCTTGGCCATCACCGCAGCCTTCTCGGCAGTGCCGCCGATGCCGATGCCGAGCATGCCCGGCGGGCACCAACCGGCACCCATGGTCGGTACGGTTTTCAATACCCAGTCGACGATCGAGTCGGACGGGTTGAGCATCGCCATCTTCGACTTGTTTTCCGAACCGCCGCCCTTGGCTGCGACGTCCACTTCCACGGTGTTACCCGGGACGATGGAGTAATGGATAACGGCCGGGGTGTTGTCCTTGGTGTTCTTGCGAGCGCCGGCCGGGTCGGCCAGGATCGAAGCGCGCAGGATGTTTTCCGGCAGGTTATAGGCGCGGCGCACGCCTTCGTTGATCATGTCATCCAGGCTCATGGTGGCGCCGGTCCAGCGCACATCCATGCCCACGCGAACGAACACGGTGACGATGCCGGTGTCCTGGCAGATCGGGCGATGACCGGTCGCGCACATGCGCGAATTGATCAGGATCTGAGCCATGGAGTCGCGAGCAGCTGGCGACTCTTCACGCAGATACGCTTCGTGCATGGCCTGAATGAAATCTACCGGGTGGTAGTAGGAAATGAATTGCAGGGCATCGGCGACACTTTGAATCAGGTCGTCTTGCTTGATCACGGTCATGGGGCGCGCTCCTCTGTTGGGACGGGAACATTCAAATGTGTACCGAATACTACAAAACGCGGCTGTTGTATCAGCGTTGTTACGGCTACTTCGGCTGGCGCAAAAAGGCGCGGCAGTATAACCCGCTGGTTGCGCAGGTCCATCCATCGGTTAACAAGAGTCTATTGTCATACTGCGGGCTTGTCTTGGCAGCAGCGAGCCCGCGGGCTGCAAGCGAATGCTTCGCAGTCGCCGGTTTTAGCGGCCTTGGGCTGATTTGTGGCGGTTGCAATTGAACATAATTGAACGTATTTAACTTTACAGCTAGTCAACTTTTGGATCCAAGGCTAAGGTTTGGGCTTGGTGCGACTATGGGAAGGAATCCTTTTGAGCACAATGAGCGGGAGAGTCATCTCTCCAACCACGCAGTCCCTCTTTTTAAAACGTTTTGGGATGGCCGCAGCGACCTATTTGATCGTCATGTCGCTTACCTGGCTGGCGATCTATGCTGGAGAGCTTCATCAACCGCTTCATGTAGCGATCATCGGCAGTGCTTTGGTGGTGTTGAGTCAGTTTGCGCTGTTCTGGGTTTTCCTCAGTCGGTTCAATCAGCGTTTTCAGGATGCAAGCCTGACCGAGTTCCAGGTGCTGATGGCCTTGGTTTGGCTGACCTGGTTGATTTCCTATCTGGATACGGCCCGAGGCGCGTTTTTGATTCTGTACGCCCCCATTCTGCTGTTCGGGCTGTTTCAGCTGACGCCGATTGTCTTTGCGCGCTGTGCGGCGCTGGTGCTGGTCAGCTTCTGTGCGATCAACGCCTGGGAGTTTTCCCAAGGGCAGATGGCCCACCCGGCCACTGCGCTGCTGCAATTGAGTGCCTTGTTCGTCATGCTGCTCTGGCTTAGCCTTTTTGCCAGCTACGTACACACCCAACGCATGCGCATGCGCCAACGTCGGTACGCCTTGCAGGCGCATCAGGACACCTTGCGCGGCATGATGCTGCAACTTGAAGAACTGGCCGCGACTGATGAACTGACCAACCTGTACAATCGTCGTCACTTCTTGCGTATGGCCACTCGCGAGCTTGCTCTGCTTGATGGCTATGCATTTCACGGGCTGGCGCTGATCGATCTTGACCATTTCAAACGCATTAATGACAGCTACGGGCATGCCGCAGGTGACCAGGTGCTACAGGCTTTCGCCGCCCATGCCGAAGACTGCCTGCGAGACACTGACGTGCTGGCGCGCTATGGCGGAGAAGAATTCGTGCTGTTGATTCCTCACTGCACCGAGCAACAACTGATCGACTGCTGCGAGCGCGTGCGCGAGGCCTTTGCGCGGGTTCAGCTCAATGATTTGCCCGATGCCAGCCTAAGTTTGTCTGTTGGCATGACCCTGCTGCGCTGGGGCGACAACATTGACGACGGCCTGCATCGCGCGGACCAGGCGTTGTATCTGGCCAAGCGCAGTGGCCGTAACCGCTGCGTGGCGGCCTGGGAATCCGTTGATGCCTGACTTGCGCGTCGGCGACCGGCAATGGCCGGTCGCAGCGGGCAGCAATCTGCTCGATGCCCTTAATCAGGCCGGAATGCGCGTTCCCTATAGCTGTCGGGCGGGCAGCTGCCATGCCTGTCTGGTGCGCTGCTCCGAAGGCGAACCACTGGATGCGCTTCCCGAAGCACTGGATGCGGGCAAGCGTCAGCAAGGCTGGCGTCTGGCGTGTCAGTGTCGGGTCGTGGAAAACCTGACGGTCCAGGCTTTCGATCCACTGCGCGACGGGGTTCCTGCTCGCGTGGCGGGCTGTGACTGGCTCAGTCCTTCAGTACTACGTTTGCGTCTGGAACCTGAGCGGCCTTTGCGCTATCGCGCCGGTCAGCATCTGGTGCTCTGGACGGCCAGCGGTGTCGCCCGGCCTTACTCATTGGCGAGTGTGCCGGGCGAAGATCCTTTTCTGGAATTTCACCTCGATTGCCACCAGTCAGGCGCGTTCATTGATGTCGCCCGGCAACTGAAGGCAGGCGATACCGTCGGCCTCGGCGAACTGCGCGGCGGGGCGTTGCAATACGATCCAGACTGGCAGGACCGGCCGCTTTTGCTGCTGGCGGCGGGCACCGGGCTCGGTCCGTTGTGGGGTGTATTGCGCGAGGCATTGCGGCAAGAGCATCAAGGGCCGATCCGCCTGGTGCATCTGGCCCGCGACGACAGTGAACATTATCTGGTCGGGCCGCTTGCCGAGCTGGCGGCGCAGCATTCCAGTCTGCGCGTACAACTCACAACGCCTCACGACTTGCCTGAAGCGCTGGCTGATTTACGCCTGCTGTCCCGGCGGACCATGGCCTTGGTATGCGGCAGCCCGGCCAGCGTCGAAGGGTTTTCCAAGCGCTTGTATCTGGCGGGCTTGCCGCGCAATCAGGTGTTGGCAGATGTGTTTCTGGGGCGCGAATAAGCCCCGTTGAGCAGTTCGGGCCTTGGTTGATGGCTGTTTTCAGTTCAAAAGGCGCATCACGACAACTTCTTTAATGGGGCCGGGTAAGCGCAATATGCAACAGATAAGCACGTTGCTCTCGTCTTGCACTATCAGGCGCGGTTCCTGGCCTGGATCGAGAAAGACACACCCTTTGCCTCTGCCGAAGTTCTTGTCCAGTTGGCCCGTTTTCAGGTAACGGCCGACGATTACCCCTTGGTTGACGTAAGTTTCGTCAAAGGTAATACCGGTCATGAGAACCGTATTGGCAAGCGGCGACATAGCTGCCGAATACCATTCACTCCACACAGGTAAGTCAAGCTCGGTTATTTCACCATTGTTGAAAACCGGGTCCGGGCTGCCATCGGCCATTCTGCCAAAGGTAATGGCTGCTTGTTGTCCGCCCAATAGGCCGAGAGTGCCGACGCATACAATGCTGCCACTTGCGTCGACAACCAGGTCATCCACTCTTAACACACGCCCTGCAGGCTCTAGCCCAATAAAACCTGAGTCTTGCGAACCAAAGCTTCGATCTGGCCGGCCATCTGCGCCATAACGGGCCAACATCCCCAAGAACCGATTGTTTGCCAGTTGTGCCTGCCCGCACACAATGACTTCACCCGTGGCAGTGACCCTGAAAGAGCTCACGTGCGTAATCAACGTCTCGCCATGAGGGTAACGGACGGTTGCATAGCCTGTGCCATTAAAACTGGTATCCAGAACGCCGTCTGCCGTCAGCCGAATCAACAGGCCGTAGTCGTCCAGAGAGTGACCGATGAGGATTTTACCGTCGGGGAGAATGACACTTTGGGTACTCGCACTGCCGCCGGTTTTGACGCGATGGGTGACAGCGATATCAGTGGACTTGGCAGGCGGTGGAAAAACAAAGCTGCCACCTTCCCCGAACGTTGGATCAAAGTTCCCGTCGGACAGCAAGCGGCTCGCCGCCGGTAAAATCTGGTCGCTGGCGATATGCGTACCGGTAACCAATAGTTTGCCGTCGTTCAGGCTATGGATGGATCTTCCTACTGACGAGAAACCCAGAAACTGCCCTGTCAGCGCACCGCCGTTGCCAAAGGCAGTGTCAATTGCCCCATCTTCGGTCAGGCGACCGATGATAAAGCTGTTGGTATTCGTCGAACCGACGGCCAGTATTTTTCCGTCCGGGGTCAACGCCATGCCCCAGACCGAAACAAAGTTGCCGCCAGGAAAAGACAGGATCTTTTTTCCTCCGTCCCCGAAGCTGATGTCGACGTCACCCGGCGCAACTCTGTGCTCTGTGTTGATAACCATTTCATATCTCCTGATAGTTAAAAGCTTCCTTATCCATAATCAGATCCCGGCGGAGCTTTCAAGGCGTGCACGCCAAAGTTCATAGGCCTTACGAAATGAAAAGGCCTGGTGGCAGTGCCGTAGATACTCTGCACCCAAAACCAGTGCTCAATAAGCTGTCAAAAGTGACAGGAGGCTAATGGCTATCTCTAACGGACAGCTACAAAAAAGCCCCGACTCTCGCGAGCCGGGGCTTTGGGTGTTGCGTGTGCAGTCTTAGACCAATGGGTCGCCAACGTGCAGCAGTTTCATGCCGTTGGTGCCGCCAATGGTGTGATAGCTGTCACCTTTGGTCAGGATCACCCAATCGCCTTTCTCGACCAGACCGCGTTTGAGCAGTTCGTCGACCGCGGCCTGGCTGACCTGGCCCGGTGGCAGGGCTGCCGGGTCGAAAGGCACGGTGTAGACGCCACGGAACATGGCAGCGCGGGCCTGGGTTTCGCGGTGCGGGGAGAACGCGTAGATCGGCACAGAGGAACGGATACGCGACATGATCAGCGGCGTGTAGCCACTTTCGGTCAGCGCGATGATCGCTTTCACATCCGGGAAGTGGTTGGCCGTGTACATGGCCGCCAGCGCGATGCTTTCGTCACAACGGGTGAATTTATGTCCGATGCGGTGGCTGGAGGTCTTGCCGGTCGGGTGCTTTTCAGCGCCGACGCAGATGCGCGCCATGGCCTGTACGGCTTCGATCGGGTACGAGCCAGCGGCGCTTTCAGCGGACAGCATCACGGCGTCGGTGTAGTCGAGCACGGCGTTGGCCACGTCGGACACTTCGGCGCGCGTCGGCATCGGGCTGGAGATCATCGATTCCATCATTTGCGTGGCAACGATGACCGCCTTGTTATGGCGACGTGCGTGCAAGATGATTTTCTTCTGGATACCGACCAGTTCCGCGTCGCCGATTTCTACACCCAGGTCGCCACGGGCAACCATGACTGCATCGCTGGCGCGGATCAGGGCATCGAGTACTTCGTCGTTGGCCACGGCTTCAGCGCGTTCGATCTTCGCGACCAACCAGGCAGTACCGCCGGATTCGTCACGCAGCTTGCGGGCGTATTCCATGTCAGCGGCGTCGCGCGGGAAGGAAACAGCCAGGTAATCCAGCTCCATTTCTGCCGCGAGCTTGATGTCCAGCTTGTCTTTTTCAGTCAGGGCCGGCGCCGTCAGGCCACCGCCGCGACGGTTGATACCTTTGTGATCCGAGAGCGGACCACCGATCAACACGGTGCAATGCAGCTCGTTGGCTGTCTGGGTATCGACGCGCATGACCACGCGTCCGTCGTCGAGCAACAGCTCGTCGCCAACGCCGCAATCCTTGACCAGGTCGGGGTAATCGATACCGACGATTTCCTGGGTGCCGTCCGTCAGCGGGTGAGCGGTGGAGAAGGTGAACTTGTCACCGACCTTCAGCTCGATTCGCTTGTTGGTGAACTTGGCGATACGAATTTTCGGACCTTGCAGGTCCCCCAGCAGTGCGACGAAGCGCCCGTGCTTGGCAGCGATTTCGCGAATCAGCTTGGCGCGAGCCTTGTGCTCATCCGGGGTACCGTGGGAAAAGTTCAGACGAGCAACGTCCAGACCCGAGAGGATCAGTTGTTCGATGATTTCCGGCGAGTTACTGGCAGGGCCAAGGGTGGCGACGATTTTGGTACGGCGTACGGTCATGCACAAACTCCTTAAATGAAGCGCAGCGAGAGGCTACTACTGTCTTGCTCTGTAGTCATTGTTCCTTTGCACTACCTCGTTGCCGGCGGACAGGGCAATCAGTAGACAATCGGTTGTCTCAAGGCTTGAAGAAATCCGTGATCAGGTCGATACATTGCAGAGCACAGGAGACTCCCATGCGAATCGTGATGATTTTAGTATTGATGGCTGCAATCAGCGGCTGCACCCGTTGGTCAATGAATTCCAATCTGAACAGCGCTTACCGTGCTTATGATCGCGGCGATTGCGAAAGCGTAATGCTCGACCTGTCCAAGGTTGATCGGCAGAGCCGGGCCCGGCGATATGTACAACCGGAGGTTTCCATGCTGCGCGGACAGTGCCTCGAACGGCAGAAACTGTTTGTCGATGCGGCCCAGACTTACCGCTTTATCATCAGCCAGTACCCCAATAACGAATATGCTTTCCGCGCCCAGGCGCGTCTGGATACGCTGCAACAGCTAGGGCATTACCCGGTTCGGGTGCAGGTCAAAACGTACCCTGCTTCACGGTAGATACACCCGATTGGATGGACGGTATCGTTTTTGGGTGGCCGATCGGCGTGTTTGCGCTAGGCTCTTCGTAGTGGGCGCTCAGGTAGAGTGGTTAATGCTTGAGTGACGTGACTTCTGTGACTGCCGGTCAGTCACAGGCACGTTCCCCGCAGATAACACCTTGAAGCATTTGACCGTAGTCAGGCTCAGGTCAGGGATGCAACACCATAAAGGCATTAGCGTGGCCATGCTAAATGGTCTATGACGGCGACTGACCATGTTAAAAGAACGACGAATCGAACGGCATCAATTGCCTTATTACCTGCAAGTGGTCAATCGGTACACGAAAAAGCCGATCGGTTGCCTGGGTAATGTTTCCGAGCAAGGACTGATGCTGATCAGCGATCTGCCGGTGCTGGTGGGCGCCGATTTCCATCTGCGTCTGGCAGTACCCGGTGAGCGAGGCCTTCAAAAGACCCTGGACGTTGTAGCGACGTGTCTCTGGTGTCATGAAGATGAAACCCCAGGGAGTTACGACTCGGGATTCAAGGTGCAGGACGCGCCGGATGAATACATTGAACTGATTGGTGCGCTGCGCCAGTACTTCAGTTTTTATCCGCTGGAAGCTTCAGCCTGAGACCCACCAACGAGCTGGCGTTCTTCGCCAGCTCGCGCGACTTTGCTGTGCAATTAAAGCGTCCCGGCTTTTTTCCAGCTTAAATAGCGGCTGACCAGTTCCGCCCCCAGTTGTCCCGGACGTGAATCCAGGACCTGCACGCCGTGGGCGCTCAAGCGGTCAAGCAAGCCCGCACGGGCATTCAGGAAGTCGACGGTTCCACAGTAGGTCAGCGCTTCTTCCAGCGTCTGGACCGGCGCTTGTCGCAAGTTATCCAGAGCCTCCTCACGCAAGCTGACCACCAGAACCCGATGACGCTGCCCAAGCTGTTTGACCGCTGTCAGCAATTCGTCGTCTTCTTCATCACGCAGATTGGTCATCAGGACCACCAGTGCCCGACGCTTTTGTCTGGCCAGCAACTGGCGTGCGCCAGCGCTGTAGTCGGCTGGACGCTGGGTGCTGGCAAGGTCGTAGACGGTATTGAGCAGCACGTTCAGCTGGTCAGGACCTTTGACCGGTGCCAGATAGCGGTTCTGCTCGCTTGCGAACGTCGAGAAACCCACGGCATCGCCCTGGCGCAGAGCGACATAACTGAGCAGCAAGGCGGCATTGAGGGCGTGATCGAAGTGGGAAAGGTCACCATCCTGGCTGCGCATGCGGCGTCCGCAATCGAGCATGAACATGATCTGCTGGTCGCGCTCGTCCTGATATTCCCGGGCAATCGGCGTGCGCTGCCGGGCGGTGGCTTTCCAGTCAATCTGGCGCAAGCTGTCGCCTTCACGAAACTCGCGCAGTTGATTGAATTCCAGGCCCAGCCCTCGACGCTGCCGCTGACGCACACCGAGCTGGCTGAGCCAGTTGTCCACAGCCAATAATTGCCCGCCATACAGACGGGCGAAGTCCGGATAGACCCGAGTCGTGCCCGGTAACGTCAGGCAGCGACGCACGGTCCAGAACCCTATCGGGCTGGGCAGGCTGATCTCGCAGCGTTCAAAGTTGAATAGCCCGCGTTGCAAGGGACGCAGGCGGTAACCGATCTGGTTGTTCACGCCGGGTTGCAACGTCACGGACTGCGGCTGATGTTCGAAGTCCAGGCCAGCGGGAGGGTGATCGAAAACAGCGATGGCCAAGGCTGAAGGGTAATTGTGACTCAGGTCCAGGCGTACCTCGCTCCAACGGCCCAGGGCCAGACTGCCAGGCAGATGGCGTTGCACGTCCGGCGACGGCAAACGTTTCAGGCGCCAGGCATCCAGCAGCGCCAGCAACAGCATGGCCGCGAGCAATGCCCAGTACAGCGTGCCGATTTGCTGGGGCACGTCGAGACTCAATGCCGAAAGAATCCCCAGCACCACGGCTACGGCTGACAGACCCGCCAGCCAGAAGAGCAAGGTGACAGACGGTTTCAGCATCTGCTTCACAGGCGCGGCGCCGGGACCTGATCGAGCATTTGCCGCAACACCTGATCCACGGAAAGGCCTTCGATATCCAGGTCTGGGGACAGTCGCACCCGGTGACGTAATACCGCCAGGGCGCAGCCTTTTATGTCGTCGGGAATCACGAACTCGCCGCCGCGCAGCAAAGCCCGGGCGCGACCGCCGCGCACCAGTGCGATGGAAGCTCGTGGACCTGCGCCCAGCGTCAGGCCGGGCCATGTGCGAGTGGCGCGTGCCAGACGCACGGCATAATCGAGCACCTGTTCATCCAGTGGCAATTCGCTGGCGATGCGCTGCAGAACCTGAACTTCCTTGGCCTGCAGGATCACCCGCAGTGGCTGCACGTCGAGCATGTCGGCGCGGGTCGAACGGGTGACCTGCCGGACCATGTTCAGCTCTTCGGCAATATCGGGGTAGTCCATGCGCAGCTTGAGCATGAAGCGATCCAGCTCGGCTTCGGGCAGTGGATAAGTGCCTTCCTGTTCAATCGGGTTCTGGGTCGCCAGCACCATGAATGGCTGGGCGATGGGCAACGCCCGACCTTCGAGCGTGACCTGACGTTCCTGCATGGCTTCGAGCAGCGCGGCCTGGGTCTTGGCCGGAGCCCGGTTGATTTCGTCGGCCAGCAGCAGATTGGTGAACAGCGGTCCCTTGCGCAGCTTGAACTGTTCGGTCTGCATGTCGTACACGGCATGGCCGGTGACATCGCTGGGCATCAGGTCGGGGGTGAACTGGATACGCGCGAAGTCGGCGCCAATGCAGCGGGCCAGGGCGCGCACCAGCAAGGTCTTGCCAAGTCCCGGCACACCCTCGATCAGCACATGGCCTGCGCCAATCAGGGCGGTCAATACATCGTCGACGACTGCGCTCTGGCCGATCACGGCTTTTTGCAGTTCATTGCGCAGGGCCTGGGCGAGATGACTGGCGCGTTGTCGCTGCTGCGTCTGGTTGCTGACGGCGGCCGCAGGTTCGATCACCGGATCAAGAGTGAAATCGACAACAGGTTCGCTGTGGTTCGACGGATGGGTCGGTTGATCGCTCATAAGGCATTCCTGAGGATTTGCAGGTGGGCCACCTGACGGGTGAAATCAGCATTCGACATTCGCTGCACGGGCCGTGGGCGCAAGGCCTGGCTGATGGCGCTGGTCGGTTGGCGGGTGAGACGCGACAGCACTTGCCACTGATCGGTCACTCCCAGGGTTTCGAAGCCTGGATGACGTTGCCTTGCACGGCGCAGGATATCCAGCTGCAAACTTCGCAATAGCGCTTGCTGGCCGCTGCGCCGACGAAGGAAATCGGCGCTGGCCCGCAAGTGCTCGGTCAACTGTCGACGCGCCCGTCCCGCTGGAACCTGCAGTGGGCCATAACGTGTCCCGGCATGCCACAACGCGAAGCCGGTCAACAGCGCCAAAGTGGTCAGCGCCAGAGGGAAATGCCGCAGCAGCAGGCTGAACAGATTGTCGTGCTGCGTGCGAACCACCATGGTGACCTCGCTACCCTGGGTCAGATACCAGAGCAGCCACGCATTGTCGTACTTGGCGATGGCGCGGTTTTTCCACAGGTCGGCATCGGTGACCACGGTAATCAGCCCTTCGCCATAAGCCATTTGCAGCATGTGTGTGGCGGCAGCGCTGTTGGCCCAAGACTGCGCCTGATCAAGCGGGTCCTCGAGGTGGAAGCTGGTATCAAAACTCATGTACGCCGGAGCTTCATCGTTTTCGACATACAAACGCGTGAGTTCGGGCCAGGGTATGGCGGGCGCCTTGTGAGTCGGGGCGAGCAACGGGATGACTGGTTTGAACCGCTCATCATCCTGTTGCCGTTCCTGTTCGTGCAGCTCCGTAGTCAGCAATTGATGGATTTGCAGACGGTCCAGCAACGCGTCGCCGCTGCGGCCTTTCTTCTCGTTCCACAGCTGTTCGGCAACAAACAGCAGCCGCCCGCCAGCACGAACCCAGCGCAGCAGCTTGTCGACCTGACCGGGCGTCATGTTTTCCCGGCTGTCGAGGAGCATCAGCGTCTGTGGCAGCTGAGCCGGCGCCGGCAGATTGCCGGGTGTGTCGCTGAGCTGCACGGGAATCGCGCGCTGTTTCAGGAAGTTTTCGGCAGCCAGATAAGGATTGGCGCGCACTTCCGGGGACGGCCCTTGGTCAACGGTTTCTTCGTAGCGCTCAAGGTGTTTGACGAGGTACAGGCCGACAAGTCCCAAGGCCAGCAGCGCCAGCAGCGCGATCAGCAGGGTTCTGTTACGGCTCATCGATGCGCCCCGGTCTTGAACAGCTCGCGCCAGCTGTCGCAGAGTTCCTGCCCGACATGGGCGGGTGGGAGCTGATGGCCGTAAGCGAGGTTCTGCCAGTGCCGGGTCAGGTTGAGGCTGAAGTCATGCAACGGTTGTTGATTCAGCTGCGCCACATGTTCCAGCACCTCACCTTCGGTATCGGCGCTTTTCAGCGGCAGCCGATAGTCAGTGAGCAAGCGGCTGAGCAGCGCCCGATACAGCAGGCCGAGCGCTTCGCGGGGTTGGTTCGGCCACAGTTTTTCGGCGCTGCCCGCGACATCGTCGGGCAGGCTTTGCGCCCCGACCTTGAGCCCGAACATCTGCTGCGGAGTGCTGCGAATCACGTGCGCTTTGGGTGCCTTGCGATTGACCAGCGTGCTGAACCAGCTTCTATAGCGCCAGATCACCAGACCGATCAAGGCAATGACCGCGCCCCATAGCAGCACTTTGATAATTTCGGACGCAACGCTGGCGGCATTGAACAACCAGGCCAGCCATTTGAGCTGCGGGTTGGTTCTGTGCTCGGCCTTGGTTGTGTTGGGTGCCGGCTTGTCTTCGGCAAATCGCCAACCCGAGACAGCTTTGGGGTTCTTGAACGGCGGCTGCTCCAGCAGCGCCTTGATTTGCTGGCGCGCAGCTTCGCTGGACAAAGGCTGGTGGGTCAGGCGCGCCATATTGGGCCCGGCTTCATGCTTGCGAAAGGCGTGTTCTTCCTGGAGCGGAACAGGGCAGCTCAAATCCGCTTGCGCCGCCCAAGCCGGGGGCGCCAGCGTCGTCAGGATTACCCCGGCACCGATGATCAGCACATAAGCGCTGCCGATCAGTCGCTGGCGCAGGCGCCGCAGGACCAACTCGATGTCCCATGCTTCCAGGGCGGTGCGGCGGTTCAGATAAAGCGTGAAGCCGCAGGCAACGTAGATCGGCCCCCAGACAATCAAGACCAGCGCATAAAAAGCGTTGGTCAGGTGCTCCAGCCAATTCCAGCTGCCTTCGATATCCACAAGGGTGCGCCAGCTCCAATCGATTTCGATCTGTTGCGGGATCAGCGCGTAAAACAGGATGCCCATTGCGATCCACAGGCACAGCTCCAGCGCACTGCCCACCAGGGTCAGGCAGCGCGCGGCACGCAGGTCTTTCTGGTTGAGCAGGCCGATACGCAAACTGCGTTGCGCGCCCGCCAGGTTTTCCAGTTGTTGCACGGGCAGGGTGAAGCTGCGGGCGAGACTGAATCGGCGCCAGGTGATGCTGGCCAGCAGTTGCGGTTTCAGCAGGCGCAGCCACGCCTGCAAAGCGCCTTTCAGGGTCGGTGCCGGGCCGAACAATGCCTGGGACAGAATCAGCAGAGGCAAGGGTTCGAAGACCGGCTTCAACCACCAGAACAGCACGATTGCCAGGGTTGGATAGTCCCAGAACACCAGACTCAGCAGGGCGAAAACCGGCAAGGTCACAATGGCCCAGCTGGCCATCAACAGGTTGCGGTGCTCCTGAGCCAGCAGTACGCCCAGATCAATGGCTTCCCAGGGATTACGTGGCCGAATCGCCACGCTGGCGTCAGTCAGGCGCATGGGCAATTCGTCCGGCGAAAACCAGATAGCTGATCACCAGCGCCCAGAGGGCCGCGCCGACCGCGTATTTAACCGCCGGACCGGGCCAGACCATCGACGACCAATAAGCTTCTATGAATGCGGCGATCAGCAGAAACAGAATCACGCCATACACCAGTTGCAGGCTTTTTTGCGCCGCACGTCGCAGCGCTTCGCCACGGGTCAGGCGGCCGGGAGCCAGTAATGACCAGCCCAGCTTCAAGCCCGCAGCGCCCGCCAGGGCAATGGCCGTCAGCTCAAAGGCGCCATGGCCGACAACGAACGACCAGAACGTCTGGCCGTAGCCGATGCCGGTCAGATGCCCGGCAACGGCGCCGATCATCAGGCCGTTGAAAAACAGGAAGAACAGACTGCCGAGCCCGAACAGCAATCCGGTTGCATAGGTCTGAAAGGCGATGCCGATGTTATGCATGATGTAGTAGCCGAACATCATCCAGTCGTCGCTGGATTCACGTTCCAGTACCTGGCCGATCCGCCGTGCCGTGGGGTCGTACATGCTTTCCATTTCGGCGACCTGCTGGGCATCGATCACGCTGTACACCAGATCGGGAAAACCATGCACCAGCAGGGCCATGCCGATCAGGCTGCCGAAAAACAGTACCCCGGCAATCCACACGAATCGCCATTCGGCACGCACCAGGCGGGGAAAGCCGGCCAATATGAAACTCAGAACCTGCATGCCGACAGCGCTGCGATGGCGATAGAGCTGCTGATGGCCACGCATGGCCAGTTGCTGCAGCGGATCGATCAGGTGACTGCTGTAGCCGCGTTCCTGGGCAAGGGCCAGTTGATGACAGATGCGCCGGTAATCGCTGGGAAAACTACGGCTCGTGGCCGCATCGGCTTTGCCATTTTCAAGGGCGTCCAGCTGTTCGCTGAACAGCTGCCAGTCAGGCTGGTGACGGCTTTCGAAGAGGCTCTGTTTCATGTCGGACCCAGCAGGCCGCGTGCGATCCCGTTGAGATGAACCACCGCTTGCTCGGGGTGCACATGCAGCGGCTGGGCAAGAATCGAAGCCAGTTCGCGGGCGCGCTCGGGTGACAGATCCGCCTGTCGTTCCGCGAAACCGAGAAGCGCGCGCTGCTCTTCCAGGCTCAACACGAATGGTGCGATCACCGGTTCAGCTAAAGGCAGGTCAGGGCGTAGCAGCGGCATGTCGCGATAGACCACCAATGTTCCGGCGGCAAGATCGCCGAGTCGCTTGAATTGCGGGTGTTGCAGGCAACTTATGGCGCCGATGCTGTAGCCGACAGGCAGCATGTCGACGAAGCGCAGCAGGTTGCGGATCAGCGAGGAAGTCCAGCCGATGGGCGTGCCGTCATCATGAATGACCCGCAGGCCCATGAGGTGCTTGCCGGGCGTGCGGCCCTGATTCAGCACTTCGAACAGCACCATGTACCACCAGGTGACGAGGAACAGCGCCATGGCGCTCAGGCCCATGCCGAACTTGTCGAAGAAGCTGAACAGCACGAACAGGATTGCCATGACCAGGGCGCGGATGGCGAAGTCGATGGTAAAAGCAATCGCCCGCGGCACCAGACCGGCCGGGCGCATGATCAAATCGATACCTTCCGGGGTTTCGATTCGGGTGCGGGTATCCAGTGGCGCGGGTGGCGGTGCGTTCCTTGGCAAAACGTGCGGGGTTGGCATTGTCGGGGACGAGGCACCTGAGTGTGATGCTGGAGTTATTGCCGGTTCGGCGCGAGCTAGCCAGCAAGACTAGCCACGGCAGGGATGCTAAGCAACTGAACTCTGAGAGCGGCGGTTGTAAGAAATGGTTTCGATGTGCAACGAATTATCTCTAATTCGCGTTTTGCCTATGGGAAGTCCTACACTTTGCCGATCTATAGTTCAGGATCAGCCCGTGACCTCCAGCATATTCTGGTACGACTACGAAACCACCGGCATCAATCCGCGCAATGACCGCGCACTTCAGGTGGCGGGTATCCGAACGGATGCCGATCTCAATGAAATTGCCGGGCCGGTCAATCTTTATTGTCAGCCCAGTGACGATATCCTGCCTCATCCTGCGGCGTGCATGATTACCGGAATCACGCCGGCCCGACTGGCTGAAAGTGGTCTGGGAGAGGCCGATTTCATGACGCGGGTGCATGCCGAGCTGTCCGCCCCCGGCACCTGCGGCGCGGGTTACAACACCTTGCGTTTCGATGATGAAATCACCCGCTACAGCCTGTATCGCAACTTCTTCGACCCTTACGCCCGTGAATGGCAGGGCGGTAACAGCCGCTGGGATCTTATTGATGTGGTGCGTGCTGCTTACGCATTGCGTCCGGACGGCATTGTCTGGCCCGAGGAAGATGGCCGTGTGACGCTCAAACTTGAGCGTCTGACCGCCGCCAACGGCATTGACCACGGACATGCCCACGATGCGTTATCCGATGTGCGCGCCACTATTGGTCTGGCCCGCTTGATTCGGGAAAAACAACCTCGGCTTTATGACTATCTTTTCCAGTTGCGCAGTAAGCAGAAAGTCCAGGAGCAGATTCGCCTGCTGGAGCCGCTGGTTCACATTTCCGGAAGATTTTCCGCTGCCCGGCATTATTTGGGTGTGGTGATTCCGCTGGCGTGGCATCCGCAGAATCGCAATGCACTGATTGTCTGCGATTTACATCTGGACCCTTCACCGTTACTGGAGCAAGACCCGGAAATATTGCGTCAGCGGTTATATACCCGGCGCGAAGATCTGGCCGATGGCGAGCTGCCGGTACCGCTCAAATTGCTGCATATAAATCGTTGCCCGGTAGTCGCACCTTTAAAGGTGCTGCGTGCCGAAGATCAGCAGCGCTTACAATTGGATATGCCCGCTTTGCATGCGCGAGCCCGCGAGCTTCAAGACACGAAGAATGTCTGGCAGGAAAAACTCAAGGCGGTTTACGGGCGTGATGATTTTGCTGCAAGCCAGGATCCCGAGCAGCAACTGTATGACGGTTTTATTGGTGATCGGGATCGCCGGCTTTGCGAACAAGTACGCACCGCCGAGCCGGAACAGTTGGCGGCCGAGTCGTGGCCTTTCGATGACCTGCGGTTGCCTGAGTTGTTATTCCGCTACCGAGCCCGTAACTTCCCGCACACCCTGAGCAGCGAGGAGCAACAGCGCTGGCGTAAATTTTGTCAGGATCGCTTGCAGGCAGCGGAATACGGGGCTCCTAATACCTTACAAGGTTTTACAACGTCACTCGCCGAATTGACCCTTAGTGCCACACCTGAACAGCTCAAGGTATTGAGCCAATGGCAGGATTATGTAGCGCAGTTACGCCAGCGGCTGGACCTTTGATAAATCGAAACACTTTATTACAGGCAATAAAAAACGCCAGATGACTGGCGTTTTTGAAGGGTCGCGAAACAAGGCGACCTGCTTTGGGCTTAGCCCAGCAGGGTTGCCCAGCTCTCAACCTCGTCACCGCCCCACTTGGCTTTCCACTCTTTCAGAGTTTTGTGGTTGCCACCTTTGGTTTCAATGACTTCGCCATTGTGCGGGTTTTTATATTGCTTGACCTTGCGAGCACGCTTGGTGCCGGTAGTTTTTACCGCTGCGCCGCGTGGGGACTTGCCAACTTTGGCATCCGGATCCAGCAGAGCAATGATGTCACGCAGCGATTTTTGATATTCGCCCATCAGCGTGCGCAGTTTGCCTTCGAATTCCAGCTCGGTTTGCAGTTTGTCGTCTTGGGACAGATTCTTCAAACGGGCTTGCAGTTCTTTGATGGCTTCTTCTGTGGCGCGGTATTCGTTGATCAAGGACATGAGGGATACCTTATGTTGTCAGGTGGCAGGGAGACAGTGACGCAATAATAGTCACGCGCTTTGATCAAGTAAACATTAAAGAAAAGTTTTATTTGAATTATTTAGAAATATACACGTTTCCTACAGCGTCATAAAACTAGAGGGGAGCTGCCGCCGCAGTAAAGATGCTCGCTATAACGCTGTTAACGCAGCCAATGATCAGCCGGGCATCATGTCCGGCGGCGGGATTGAGTAAGGCGGATGCTGACGGGACGCGAACGCGCAGCCAGGCCACGAATCAGTCAACAGGAATACTGCAGTTTTGTCGCGCAGTCGCTAGAATGGCGACCTTTGCGAAGTTCTGGAGTTTTTTCAAATGCGCACTTTTCGTCTGGTGATAGCTTGTCCGGACCGTGTCGGCATCGTTGCCAAAGTCAGTAACTTTCTGGCGTCCTATAACGGCTGGATCACCGAAGCGAGTCATCACTCGGACAACCTCAATGGCTGGTTCTTCATGCGTCACGAGATTCGGGCCGATACCTTGCCGTTCGAGCTGGAAGCTTTCCGCGAGGCTTTCACGCCCATCGCCGAAGAGTTTTCCATGGACTGGCGTATCACCGATTCAGCGCAGAAGAAGCGTGTGGTGTTGATGGCAAGCCGCGAGTCGCACTGTCTGGCGGATTTGCTGCACCGCTGGCACAGCGATGAACTCGACTGCGAAATATCGGCGGTGATCTCCAATCACCAGGATTTGCGCAGCATGGTCGAGTGGCACGACATTCCTTATTACCATGTGCCGGTTGATCCGGCAGACAAGGAACCGGCGTTCGCCGAGGTGTCGCGTCTGGTGGCTCATCATCAGGCCGATGTCGTCGTCCTGGCGCGTTACATGCAAATCCTTCCGCCTCAGCTGTGCCGCGAATACGCGCATCAGGTGATCAACATTCACCACAGCTTCCTGCCTTCGTTCGTCGGCGCCAAGCCTTATCACCAGGCTTCGCTGCGGGGCGTGAAGCTGATTGGCGCAACTTGCCACTATGTGACTGAAGAGCTGGATGCCGGGCCGATCATCGAACAGGACGTGGTTCGTGTCAGCCACAGCGACAGCATTGAAAACATGGTGCGTTACGGCCGCGATGTGGAAAAGATGGTTCTGGCCCGTGGCCTGCGCTATCACCTGGAAGACCGCGTGCTGGTGCACAACAACAAGACTGTCGTCTTCGACTAATCTGTACGCCAACGATCCGGCTGGCTGTATGCAGACAGGCAGGCAGCAGTCGGACGCTGACGTGACAGCGAGGTATGAAGCGCGTGACTGATCCTCTTGATAAAGCCACTTCAACAGCGCCCCCGACCCTGGGCGAGGGCTGCCTGAGCCGCTACGACCCGGATGCGTTGTCGCCAGAAGACGGCACCGACTTCGAAGGTGCCGCCGAACTTTGGCAGGATTTGCAGAAAATTTCGGATGAAGCTGACCAGAACAGCTGAATTACGCTTCCCGCAGGCGCATCAGCTTGTTCAGCAATGGCCGGCCAACCATCAATAAAAAGACCGGGCCGCCCACCACCAGATAGAAGTAATAGGTCACGGCGCGCCAGATCAGAATCGCCGCGGCTGCCGTGGACTTGCCCACGATTGGCGCCAGCAATGCCGCCGAGGTCAACTCGGCTGCGCCCGCGCCACCAGGCAGCAGGCTGAACTGTCCGGCGCTCAGGGAAAGCATCTGGATCAGAAAACTCCATGCCCATTCCACATCTACGCCAAGTCCGCGCAACGCCAGATACAGCACGCTGTAGCGCAGCCCCCAATGCATGCAGGTCAGCAGGAAAACGCCCGCCAGCCTTTTACCCGGCATTTTCAGGGTGTCGGCCAGCGCATTCCGGAAATGCAGGAGTTTGCGCGCCCATCGTCGGCGGGTGGTGGCTTTGGTATTGAGCCGCTTGAGCAATCGCCCGTTGAATCGGATGACCTGCCGATGAAAGTGGCCGAAGCCCGCGCACAGGCATAAGCCACCGACAACCAGAATGCCGCTGACCGTCAGCATCCACTCCATGCGCTCGCCCAGGTGATGAAACACGGCGTAAAACATGATGGCCACCAGTGCCAGCAGGAAGAACAGCAGGTCGCTGAGCTGATCGGTGGCAAACACCGCGCTGCTTTTCGCCGCGCCGACGCCATTGCGCGAAAGTACCGCCATCAGGGTCAAAGGTCCGCCGCTGCCGCCGGGTGTGGCGCAATAGGCAAATTCGGCGGCCATTACCACGCCCAGGCTTCGCGGCACGCTAACCGCACTGCTGCTTTCGCCCAACAGCAAGCGCAGGCGCATGGTGTTCAGGCACCAGCACACGATGATCATGCCGAACATGCCCAGCAGGAGGGCGAAGGGAAAACTGCCCAGGCGGTGAAACATGTCTGCGCCGCCGAGCACGAAGGGAATCACGATTGCTACCAGCAAACCCGCGCCAAGCCAGAGGATTCGCTTCATGCTGCCGACCTCAGCACGTGCGCCTGTTTCCTCAACCAGTTTGCTTTGGTCATGGGTTGTCTGCCGCTTTCGATAAGTCGTTTCAATAGTTGCAGCCAATAGTTGCGTGAATAGTCGTGACGCATGTCCACAGGGTGCAGGCCCAGGCGAATCGTCGCAGCATCCTGCAATTGCGCTTCACGATGATCGCTGATGAGTTTCGACAGGCCGCGTCGCCAGGGGCTGCGAGCGCTCCAGACGATACCCGGTGCGTCGATCCGGGAAAAATCCGGTAGACGATACAGATGTTGCGGATCGCTCGTGTAGTCCAGCGGTAGTTGTGACAGCGCGCGGCGAGTGCCGTCACTGATCAGCCAGGCCGGCGCGACAAACCCATGCAGCGGCCAGCCGTGGCGTTGGAACAGTTCGATACCCGATTCGATTCGGCCCATGGCCTGGGCTTGATCAAGTGCATAAAACTCGCCTTCCCAGGTGTAGATGCGCCGCATGAAATAGTCCCGTGGCGTACGCGCCGGTGGGCCGTCGTCGCAATGATAGTAACCGTGCAAGGCCAATTCGTCGCCCCGGCTCAGTCGTTGCTGCAGCAGGTTCTGAAACTTCAGGTCATCAATAATCGGGTTACGCTTGTGGAAATCCGGCACCACCAGCAAGGTCATGGGGATTGTGCCCAAGGCGTCCACCGCTGCAACAAAGGACCGATAATCCGGCCAGGTTTCTGGCGCTACGTCATGTAGAACCAAGAGCACACTGCGCTCGTCTGCATTGAAGTCAACCATGAGCAAGCGCCGGAGTGCGGCAGTCAAGCACCGCTTGATAGTGTTCGAGCAGGCCGCTGACGACGATATCCCAGCTGTAGCGCTCACTCACATGTTGCCGGGCTGCCTGGCCTTTTTTTGCAGGATTTGTGGCGAACAACTCACGCACTGCGCTGGCCATCGCCTGCGGATTGTTGGGTTGGCAGAGCAAGCCGCATTCCCGGGGCAGAATCTCGGTGAATGCCCCGGCTGCCACGGCCACCACGGGAATGCCGCTGGCCATCGCTTCGAGGACCACCAGGCCGAAGGTTTCCTGATCACCTGCATGAATGAGCGCGTCAGCGCTGGCCAACAGCCGCGCGACTTCTGAGGCGGCGCAGAAATGGCCGATCACGGAAACGTTATCCGGCACCTGGGTGGGCATGTGCGACCCGACCAGCAACAGGTGATAACCCGCGCCCAGCCGCTTCATGCAGTCGAGCAGTACCGGCAGATTTTTCTCTTTGGAGCCACGTCCGGCAAAGATCAGCAGGCGCGTCTCTTCGCTGAGGCCAAGTTCTGCCTTTAACGCGGGATCGCGCAACCCTGGATTGAATGTGACCAGATCCACGCCGAGCGGCTGCACGTAGACATTCTCGACACCCAGGCTGACCAGCTTGTCGGCCATGACTTTGCTGGGTGCCAGCACCCGATCAAAATTGCCATACAGCTTGCTGACATAAGCTTCGACGTTGGTCCCCAGCCAACTGCCGACGCGATTGCTCACCAATAGCGGCAGGTCGGAATGATAGAAGCCGATTACCGGCACATCCAGTTGACGGCGTGCGTCCAGTGCCGCCCAGGCAGTGAGATAGGGATCACCGACTTCGATCAGATCCGGCTTCAAGGCTTGCAGGACATTTCGCCAGGGTGCGACCCGTAATGGAAAACGGTAGCCGTTGCCGAAGGGCAGGGCGGGAGCGGGTACTTTATAGATGCCGTCTCGGTGACTGAAACCGGGGCCGGGCACCAGCAGGCTGTGCCGAACGCCAGGCCGCAGGCCCAGACGACGATGCTTGGCGTCAAGGTAGGTGCGAACGCCACCGCTGGCTGGGGCGTAGAACATGGTCATGTCAGCGATATGCACGTGAACATTCCTCCGGTGTGTCGTCGTCCTAAACGTTGACCACTGACAAGAATAGTTGTTCGGCGCAACGTGGCGGCTGGCATCGTGGCAACAGACGCGGCAAAGCTTAGGGGAGGGCGCCGTGCCTCAGGTGGACGCGGCGGTAACAGCGGGGGCTGTTCGGATTAGATACGGAAGCTGCCGACCAGATGCTTCAGGCGAGCGGCCTGTTGTCCGGCAGTGCTGTTGCTCATTTCCTGAAGAAAATTGTTCGGGTCATCTCGAATCGCATAACGTTGCAGGCAGGTCCGCTAAGGTTTATTCCGTACCGGGCGCGTGTCGGGCGACTGCCTGGACGGGAGTATCACGAAAAATGGTCAATACTTTCTCTCACTCCTTTAAGAAAAATCCGACAAATTTCCAGGTCTTTGGGTGTTATCAAACCTATCGATCCCTCAGATACAAAGTTTAAAGACAGGTGACGAAATGCCCGAATCTCAGCAGTTTGTTATTGGCGCCAATCTCGATGGGCAACCGGTAACCCAGGATATACGTCTGGCGAACCGACATGGCCTGGTGGCTGGCGCGACCGGTACCGGTAAAACGGTAACTTTGCAGCGTCTGGCGGAAGCCTTCAGTGATGCGGGCATTGCCGTGTTTGCCGCAGACATAAAAGGTGATCTTTGCGGGTTGGGCGCAACCGGAGAGCCGCAGGGCAAGATTGCCGAGCGAATCGCCGGCATGCCCTGGTTGAATCACACGCCGCAGGCTTATCCCGTCACGTTGTGGGATATCCACGGCCAGAGCGGTCATCCGTTGCGCACCACCTTGACGGAAATGGGGCCGCTGCTGTTGGGCAGTCTTCTGGAACTGACCGACAGCCAGCAGTCGGCGTTGTACGCGGCGTTCAAGGTGGCCGACCAGGAAGGGCTGTTGCTGCTCGACATCAAGGACCTCAAGGCGCTGCTCAATCATCTGCGCGACAACCCGCAGTTGCTCGGCGAAGACAGCTCACTGATGACTACCGGATCGAGCCAGGCCTTGCAGCGGCGTCTGGCCATTCTGGAGCAGCAAGGTGCCGAAGCCTTGTTCGGCGAGCCCGCGCTGCAACTGGAAGATATTCTGCAACCGGCCCGAGACGGGCGCGGGCGCATTCATCTGCTGGACGCCAGCCGTCTGGTGCACGAAGCGCCGAAGGTATATGCGACGTTCCTGCTGTGGTTGCTGGCCGAGCTGTTCGAACAATTGCCGGAGCGCGGCGATGCCGACAAACCGCTGTTGGCGCTGTTCTTCGATGAGGCGCATCTGCTGTTCGCCGACACGCCCAAGGCGTTGCAGGAACGGCTCGAGCAAGTGGTGCGGCTGATTCGTTCCAAGGGTGTCGGCGTGTACTTTGTCACGCAGTCTCCGGGCGACCTGCCGGATGATGTGCTGGCACAACTGGGCCTGCGTATCCAGCACGGCTTGCGCGCGTTCACTGCCAAAGAACAAAAGTCCCTGCGCGCGGTGGCCGACGGCTTCAGGCCCAATCCCGATATCGACACCCTGGCGGTGCTGACCGAACTGGGCATCGGTGAGGCGCTGGTTGGCACTTTGCAGGCCAAAGGTACGCCCGCCATGGTCCAGCGGGTGCTGGTCGCGCCGCCCCAATCGCGCATCGGGCCGCTGAGCGCAGGCGAGCGGGCGAGCCTGATCGCTCAGTCACCCTTCGTCGGTCGTTATGACAAGCCTGTGGATCGTGAGTCCGCTTATGAAATGTTGATCGCCCGCAAGATTGCGACGCTTGACGAAACCCAGGTGCCTGAAAAAAGCGCGAAGGAGCAGGATAGCTTCGGCGACATGGCGGGCGAATGGCTGGGCGGCGTGGCAGGGCAGGCCATGAAAAGCGCGGTGCGCCAAGCCGCCAATCAGCTGGGCCGGCAGTTGGTGCGTGGTTTGATGGGGTCGTTGCTGGGCGGGGCAAAAAAACGCCGTTGAATCAGCAAGCGGCTTTGAGTCAGGAGTAGCGCCATCGCGGATTGCCCGCGCTGGCGCTGCTCACTTACTCAATAGAGGTCAAGCCAGAACTTTGGAGGCGAGCCAGAATAAACCGGCCGACAGTCCGACCGTCGCCGGCAGGGTCAGCACCCAGGCCAGCAGGATATTGCGTACCGTGCCGCCTTGCAGGCCACTTTTGTTCGCGACCATGGTCCCGGCCACGCCCGACGACAGAATATGCGTCGTGGAAACCGGCAGGCTGAACACGTTAGCCAGGGCGATCGCGCTGGCGGTGGTGATCTGCGCCGACATGCCTTGAGCGTAAGTCATGCCTTGTTTGCCGATCTTCTCGCCAATAGTCAGAACCACACGCTTCCAGCCGACCATGGTGCCGAGACCCAGTGCCAGCGCGACCGCCAGAATCACCCAGAACGGCGCGTACTCGGTGGTGACCGTCAGGTCTTTACGCAGCTTGTCCAGATCGGATTTTTCACGTGCGCCCAGAGTTGGCAGTTTGGCAACCTTGCGAGCAGTGTCGTCCAGGCAAAGCAGGTAACGACGCACTTCGATGCGGCGTTCGGCCGGCAGCGCGTGATAATCGGAAACACCTTTCAATGTATCGAGCAGGGCGTCGATGGTCGGTTCGGTCTGATCCGGGTTGCAGCTTGAACTGGCCGGCAGATCACCTTTCTCTGCTTTACCCAAGGCCAGGAACTCGCCTAGGGTCTCGCTATTGCGGTTATAGAACTGACTCAGGTGCAGGGTCGCATCGCGAGTACGTTCGATCTGGTACGTGGTGGTGCTCAAGTCCAAGACGAACTGGCTAGGCACGATACCAATCAGCACCAGCATGATCAGGCCGATGCCTTTCTGGCCATCGTTGGAGCCATGCACGAAGCTCACCGCCATGGCGGAAATCACCAGTACCAGGCGATTCCAGAAGGGCGGATGTTTTTTGTCATCGAGCTTGCGGCGCTGGTCCGGCGTCTTGTGCATCTTCGATTGCGGACGCCACCATTTCAGTCCGATCAGCACCAATGCGGCGACGAGGAAGCCGGCCAGCGGCGAGAACACCAGCGAAGCGCCGATATCGATTGCTTTCTGCCAGTTCACGCCATCGGCCAACGGGATGTCGTTGATCAACGCGTTCGCCAGGCCCACACCGAGGATGGAACCGATCAGTGTGTGCGAACTGGACGCCGGAATACCGAAGTACCAGGTGCCGAGATTCCACGTGATGGCCGCTGCCAGCAGTGAGAACACCATGGCAAGGCCATGGCCGGTGTTCACGTTGATCAACAACTCGACCGGCAACAGGTGAACGATGGCATACGCCACGCCGACCCCTCCCAGCAACACGCCGAGAAAGTTGAACACACCGGAGAAGAACACTGCCAGATGAGGCGGCATGGCTTTGGTGTAAATGACTGTCGCCACCGCGTTGGCGGTGTCATGAAAGCCATTGATGAACTCGAAGGTGAGGACGAAAGCCAGGGCGAGCAGCAAGCTCACAAGTACCCAAGCATCTAGCCCGCTGAATAAATCGATCATGAAGGTTTTCTGACCCGGTCTGAAGGGGGCGGGATTATGACAGAAAAAATACTGATCGATGTGTCAGCCGCTCACTGGTATCGCCAGACACTGAAAATCAGTGCATAAATACCCCGCCCCTGAGTTGGTCGGGGAAGCAGTAATGCACTTGTTTCATGAATGCAACCCTGAGACACAATTGCCTTGAAGAGGTCGACCGAGTCCGCCAAACGCCACACGCCGGGGAATCGAAGGTGTCAGAGCTCTTCTTTCAGGTCGCTTTCCATCTTCTGTAATTCTTGCTTGAACGCCTGATCCAGCAGACTGGCTTTTTTGCGCCAAGGCTTGCGTTCTGGCTCTGGTTGCGCGGCGTAGGTGGTGATTTCCCCGCCGTAAACATCCTTGAAGCGTTGTTCCTTGCGCTCAAGTTCCGCGCGCAGTTCATCTTTCGTCACTGTATTACCTGATTAAGTTGAGTTAACTCTGGTGATATCGCGAGCGAAGAAGTGTTCGAACATGATCATCCCAACGTACGAGGCTGCAATGGCCGACCGGCCAGACAGATACCTTGGGACCTGGAACATGAAGCTGAACGTCTTCTTGCCGCTCGCGGCTACGGACACCAGAAACAGCACTGTCGTAGCGACAAGGTCAAGTTGTAAACGCGATAGCTGTATTGGCGGCAGTTTTCATTTCGCATGATAAGAAGCGATGCACCGCTGCAGTGCAGTGGTTCAGGTATGAGAACCGTGCACGGCGGTGCGCCTTGCATTCACTGCGAATCGTTATTGCCAGCCAATTGACTGACACTATCTCCAAGAACTTCAGTCTCGTCAACTATATGTGAGGGTTGAGTTACCGACGACTTCATTAAAGGCGAATTTTCTGTACGACTGTTCCGAAGTTTCGGTGGGTGATGAATATGACGAAACTTTCATACACGTGATATTGACGCAATCGGCCAAAATTCTGACGCATTCTTCTTTGCCAAAGCATGAACTGCATTGCCTGTTTTGCTGTGTGAAGGGATGGCGTGACGGAGGGAAATGGCCTTGAGCTATCAATACGCAGAAATAAAAACGGCCTTGCTTAGTGGGCAAGGCCGCGCCTAGGACTTCTCAGTGGGTACCTGACCAGTATTTCCAAGAAGCCACTTATTGGCAGGTGAAAGGTATAAGTATCTTCGCAGCGGGTCAATTGCGATTATCGGCCAGTTGTTCGATAATCGCCCAAAGTGTTAAGGGCTGCGGGTCCCAAAACCCTTGAAAGTGGCGGTATATAAGGCCTGAAAGGCTATGGGTGAAGGTAACGACGATGAACGACGAACTGCGTAATTCTTTCGCCTCGCTGGCGCCACCGATCGTGGCATCGCCCGCCAAGCGCATTCAGGCTTTTACCGGCGATCCGGATTTCATGACTTCGCTGGCGCGTGGGCTGGCGGTGATCCATGCATTTCAGGAGCGTAAACGCCATTTGACCATCGCCCAGATCAGCCACCGCACGGAAATTCCCCGCGCTGCCGTACGCCGCTGTTTATTAACCCTGATCAAACTCGGCTACGCGACAACGGACGGGCGTACCTATTCATTGCTGCCCAAGGTGCTGACTCTGGGTCATGCCTACTTGTCGTCGACGCCGCTGGCGGTTTCTTCCCAGCCGTATCTGGATCGCATGAGCGATCTGCTGCACGAGGCGTGCAACATGGCGACCCTTGAAGGCGACGACATTCTTTACATCGCGCGCTCGGCAACTACCCAGCGGTTGATTTCTGTGGACCTGGCGGTGGGCGGTCGGCTGCCGGCGTATTGCACTTCCATGGGCCGGATCCTGCTGGCAGCGCTGGATGATGTTTCCCTGCACGAGTACCTGGATCATGTGGATATGCAGCCCAAGACCAGCCGCACCATTCGCACGCAACAGGAATTGCTCGAATGCCTGCAGCAAGTTCGCCAGCAAGGTTGGTGCATTGTCGATCAGGAGCTGGAACAAGGCCTGCGTTCCATTGCCGTGCCGGTTTACGACGCGTCGGGTCAGGTATTGGCCGCGCTCAATGTCAGCACCAGCGCCGGGCGGGTCGCACGCAGCGATCTGGAACAGCGTTTCCTGCCAATCATGCTGGACGCCAGTCGGGATCTGAGCACCCAGCTGTTTACCTGAGCTGAATCTGATTTTGTGCGATTAACGAACACTTAGTCGATTATCGGATTGTTTGCCTGGGTAGCCCGGCATAACCTCACTTCCATTCCAGCGCAGAAGTCTTGCGCTGTCCAATGACAAGATTTGAGTTCGGGAGCACCCTCATGGCTGAAATACTTTCTCTACGCGACGCCGTGAAGCAATTCGTCAACGATGGCGACACCGTTGCGCTGGAAGGCTTCACCCATCTGATCCCAACCGCGGCTGGCCACGAAATCATCCGTCAGGGCAAAAAAGACCTGACCCTGGTACGCATGACGCCGGACCTGATCTACGACCAGTTGATCGGCGCCGGTTGCGCCAAGCGCCTGATCTTTTCCTGGGGCGGCAATCCTGGTGTTGGCTCGCTGCACCGCCTGCGTGATGCCGTCGAAAAGCAGTGGCCGCATTCGCTCGAGATCGAAGAACACAGCCACGCCGACCTGGCCAATGCTTACGTCGCCGGTGCGTCCGGGTTGCCGTTTGCCGTGCTGCGCGCCTACGCCGGCTCCGATCTGCCCAAGGTCAACCCGCTGATCAAGACCGTCACCTGCCCATTCACCGGCGAAGTGCTCGCTGCGGTGCCTGCTGTGCGTCCCGATGTAACTGTGATTCACGCGCAGAAAGCCGACCGCAAAGGCAACGTGCTGCTGTGGGGCATTCTTGGTGTGCAGAAAGAAGCCGCATTGGCTGCCAAGCGTTGCATCGTGACCGTCGAAGAAATCGTCGATGACTTGCAAGCACCGATGAATGCCTGCGTCCTGCCGACCTGGGCCTTGAGCGCGGTATGCCTGGTGCCGGGCGGCGCACATCCGTCTTATGCCCACGGTTACTACGAGCGCGACAACCGTTTCTACCAGGCCTGGGACGCGATTGCCCGCGACCGCGCGAGCTTCACGGCCTGGATCGACGAATACATCCTGGGCACCGCTGAATTCAGCGAATTTCAGCAAAAGCTGGCCGCACCGGAGGCAAAATAATGAACTACTCCACCAATGAAATGATGACCATTGCCGCCGCACGTCGCTTGCGCAACGGCGCGGTCTGCTTCGTCGGCATCGGCCTGCCTTCCAAGGCGGCCAACCTGGCACGCCTGACGTCCTCGCCGGACGTGGTGCTGATTTACGAATCCGGCCCGATTGGCGCCAAACCTTCGGTATTGCCACTGTCGATTGGCGATGGCGAGCTGGCCGAAACCGCCGACACGGTAGTTTCCACCAGCGAAATATTCCGCTACTGGCTGCAAGGCGGCCGGGTCGACGTCGGCTTCCTCGGCGCCGCGCAAGTCGACCGTTTCGGCAATATCAACACCACGGTCGTCGGCGATTATCACCATCCCAAAGTGCGTTTGCCGGGTGCCGGTGGCGCGCCGGAAATCGCCGGTTCCGCCAAACAGGTGTTGATCATCCTCAAGCAGTCGGCCCGGGCGTTCGTCAATAAGCTCGACTTCATGACCTCGGTCGGCCACGGCGAAGGCGGCGACTCGCGCAAACGGCTGGGCTTGCCGGGCGCCGGGCCGGTGGGGATCATCACCGATCTGTGCATCATGGAACCTGAAGCGGACACCAACGAATTTGTCGTCACCACGCTGCATCCGGGCGTGACCCGCGAACAGGTGATTGCCGCCACGGGTTGGGAAGTGCGCTTTGCCGAGAAGGTCGAGTTTTCCGCTGACCCGACTGATATTGAATTGACTGCCCTGCGTGATCTGGAAGCGCGAACCGCTGCCGCTCACGGCCAGGCGCCGGGAGAAGCGTGATGCGTGATGTCTTTATCTGTGATGCGATTCGAACCCCGATTGGTCGCTTCGGCGGCGGCTTGGCCAGCGTGCGCGCCGACGATCTGGCCGCCGTGCCGATCAAGGCGCTGATGGAGCGCAATCCTTCGGTGAACTGGAACGAAGTCGACGAAGTGTTCTTCGGCTGCGCCAACCAGGCGGGCGAAGACAACCGCAACGTCGCGCGCATGGCGGCGTTATTGGCGGGCTTGCCCGAGACGATTCCCGGCGTGACCCTCAACCGGCTCTGCGCTTCGGGGATGGATGCCATCGGTACGGCGTTTCGCGCCATTGCGGCTGGCGAGATGGAGCTGGCGATTGCTGGCGGCGTCGAATCCATGTCCCGCGCGCCCTTTGTCATGGGCAAGGCCGATGCGGCGTATTCGCGCAACATGAAGCTGGAAGACACCACCATCGGCTGGCGCTTCGTCAATCCGCTGATGAAGGCGCAGTACGGTGTCGATTCGATGCCACAAACCGGCGATAACGTCGCCGATGATTTCAAGATTTCTCGAGCCGATCAGGACGCTTTCGCCCTGCGCAGCCAGCAGCGCACTGCCGCTGCCCAGGCTGCGGGCTTTTTCAAAGAGGAAATCGTTGCGGTACGCGTGGCGCACAAGAAGGGCGAAACGGTGGTCGAGCAGGATGAACATCCTCGTGCTGACACCAGCCTGGAAACCCTGAGCAAGCTCAAGCCGGTCAATGGTCCTGACAAGACCGTCACCGCTGGCAACGCTTCAGGCGTCAACGATGGCGCCGCAGCGCTGATTCTGGCTTCCGCCGATGCGGTCAAAAAACACGGGCTAACCCCGCGCGCACGGATTCTTGGCATGGCCAGCGCCGGTGTTGCGCCACGCGTCATGGGTATCGGCCCGGTGCCAGCAGTACGCAAACTGGTGGAGCGCCTGGGTCTGGCAGTGGCGGATTTCGATGTGATCGAACTCAACGAAGCCTTCGCCAGCCAGGGTTTGGCGGTGTTGCGCGAGTTGGGTCTGGCCGACGATGCGCCGCAGGTCAATCCTAACGGCGGCGCCATTGCCCTGGGCCATCCGCTGGGCATGAGCGGTGCGCGCCTGGTGCTGACAGCCTTGCATCAATTGGAAAAAAGCGGCGGCCGCCGAGCCTTGGCGACCATGTGTGTCGGAGTAGGGCAGGGCCTTGCACTGGCGATCGAGCGGTAACGCTACACCCGTAAATCACACTCACCCGAGTCGTCGACTGCCTCCACGAAAAGGCAAATCGACGGCTTGGGTGATTGTTTTTGTGCAGCGCTTACTACGACCGTAGGAGCGAATTCATTCGCGAGGGCGTCAGGCCTGACATCGAATGGTGCCAAACAGAGACTTGGCGACACGCCTGGCCCTCCCGGATAAATCCGGTCCTACAGGTAATCAGGCAGCCGGCTAATTCTTTTCAAATTGTTGCGCGCGCTTCGGTGACAATGTTACAGGTTATGTCTTGAAATGCTGTTTAACACTTATGGGGAAAAATAATGACAACGACGCATTACACAGGTGAAGAACGCAGCAAGAGGATATTCGCGATTGTCGGTGCTTCTTCCGGTAACCTCGTCGAATGGTTCGACTTTTATGTCTATGCCTTCTGCGCAATCTACTTTGCGCCAGCTTTTTTTCCGTCAGACGATCCAACCGTGCAATTGCTCAATACCGCTGGCGTGTTTGCCGCCGGGTTTTTGATGCGGCCTGTCGGTGGCTGGCTATTTGGCCGAGTGGCGGACAAGCATGGCCGCAAGAACTCGATGATGATTGCGGTGCTGATGATGTGCGGCGGCTCGCTGATCATCGCCTGCCTGCCGACTTATGCGTCGATTGGCGCCTGGGCACCGGCGCTGCTGTTGCTGGCGCGGCTGATTCAGGGCTTGTCGGTCGGCGGCGAATACGGCACGACCGCGACCTACATGAGCGAAGTGGCCTTGAGCGGGCAGCGCGGTTTTTTCGCCTCGTTCCAGTACGTGACCCTGATCGGCGGCCAGTTGCTGGCGGTGCTGACGGTGGTAATCATGCAGCAGTTCCTCAGCACTGAAGAATTGCGCGACTACGGCTGGCGGATTCCGTTTGTCATCGGCGCCATAGCAGCGGTGATTTCACTGTTTCTGCGTCGCAGCCTGGAAGAAACCACCACCGCTGAAAGCCGCAAGGATAAAGACGCTGGCAGCATCAGCGCGTTGTTCCGCGATCACAAGGCAGCCTTTATTACGGTGTTGGGTTACACCGCTGGCGGCTCGCTGATTTTCTACACCTTCACCACCTACATGCAGAAATACCTGGTGAACACCGGCGGCATGCATCCCAAGACCGCCAGTTACATCATGACCGGCGCGCTGTTCCTTTATATGTGCATGCAACCGTTGTTCGGCATGCTGGCGGACAAGATTGGTCGTCGTAATTCGATGCTGTGGTTCGGCGCGCTGGGCACGCTGTGCACCGTGCCGATTCTGATGACCCTGAAAACCACCACCAACCCGTTCATGGCGTTTGTCCTGATCACCCTGGCGCTGGCGATTGTCAGCTTCTATACCTCGATCAGCGGCCTGGTCAAAGCCGAGATGTTCCCGCCACAGGTACGCGCTTTGGGTGTTGGTCTGGCCTATGCGGTGGCCAACGCAGTGTTCGGCGGATCCGCCGAGTACGTGGCTTTGAACCTGAAGAACATGGGCATGGAGAGCAACTTCTACTGGTACGTAACGGTGATGATGGCCATCGCGTTCCTGTTCAGCCTGCGTCTGCCGAAACAGCCGGCGTATCTGCACGAAGATCATTGATGAGTCGCGTGGCTGCTTGAGGCGTACTTTTAAAGATCAAAAAAAACCCACCTGAATTGGTGGGTTTTTTTACGGCGCGGCGATCAGAACAACTGAACGCTCGGCTTCTCTTGCGAGATTGGCTTGGCCTGTCCGGTCTGCTCGTACCAGCCACCGCCCAAGGCCTTGTACAGATTGACCTCGCTGGTGAGTTGGGACAAACGGTCGGTGATCAACGACTGCTGCGCGCTGAACAACGAGCGTTGGGCGTCGAGGAAGGTCAGGTTGCTGTCGATACCGATGCGATAACGACGCTCGGCCAGACGGTAGTAGTCCTGGTTGGCGGCAACGAAATCACTTTGCGCCTGCAACTGCTCGTTGAAGGTTTTACGTGCGGTGAGACCGTCGGAGACTTCCTGGAACGCCGTCTGAATCGCCTTCTCGTAGTTGGCGACGCTGATTTCTTTCTGGATTTTCGAGTAATCCAGGCTGGCGCGCAGGCTACCGGCGTTGAAGATCGGGATGTTGATGCTCGGCTGGAACAACCAGGTACCCGAACCGCCGTTGAACAGGCCGGACAAGTCCGGGCTGATCGTGCCGGCATTGGCCGTCAGGCTGATGCTCGGGAAGAACGCCGCACGTGCCGCGCCGATATTAGCGTTGGCAGCCTTGAGCTCATGCTCGGCCTGCAGAATGTCGGGACGACGCTGCAACAGCTCCGAAGGCATGCCGGCTGGTACCAGACTCAGCAGGTCCGCGCTCAGAGGCTGAGCGTGTGGCAGGTTGTTCGGCAGACCGGAACCGAGCAACAGCGTCAAGCTGTTGAGGTCCTGGGCAACCTGACGCTGGTAGCGCGCCAGGGAAACCCGCGCACTTTCCACCGAGGTCCGCGACTGGCTCAGGTCCAGTGCCGACGACACGCCGACTTCATTGCTGCGCGAAGTCAGGCGATAGCTTTCTTCGAACGCCTTGAGGGTGTTCTGGGTCAGCTTGAGCAGTTCCTGGTCGGCTTGCCACGTCAGATAAGCATTGGCAACGTTGGCCACCAGGCTGATCTGTGTGCTGCGGCGCGCTTCTTCGCTGGAGAAGTAAGTCTCCAGCGCTTGTTCGCTAAGGCTGCGTACGCGACCGAACAGGTCCAGCTCGTAGGCGCTGACGCCCAGTGTCGCCGAATACTGGCTGGTAATGCGCGATTCGCCGCTGGTGGACAGGTTCGCCGGAACCCGCTGACGGCTGCCACTGCCGGTAGCGGAAACCGCCGGGAACAGATCGGCCCGCTGGATGCGGTATTGCGCACGGTAGGCGTCGATGTTCAGCGCCGCAACACGCAGGTCACGGTTGTTGACCAGTGCCGTCTGGATCAGCTGTTGCAGGGCCGGGTCATGGAAAAACTGACGCCAGCCTTGTTCCGCCGCCGCAACGTTGGCCGCGTCGGCCGGCGAGTACGCCGGGCCTTGCGGATACTGCGCCGCGACCGGCGCTGCAGGTTGATTGTACTCAGGGATCAACGAGCAGCCGCCGAGAATGAACGCGGTAACCGCCAGAGAGATCAGGGACTTGCTCATTGGCCAGCCTCGTCATGTGAAGTTTCTTTCTGTTTGCCCTTGAACAACGAGGATACCGAGACGAAGAACAATGGTACCCAGAAGATCGCCAGGACAACGGCCGTGATCATACCGCCGATTACGCCGGTACCGATCGAATGTTGACTGCCCGAACCTGCGCCGGTGGAAATCGCCAGCGGCACAACGCCGAGGATGAACGCCATGGACGTCATCACAATCGGTCGCAGACGCATCCGGCAGGCTTCAATGGCTGCATCCACAAGGCTCTTGCCCTGTTCATGCAGTTCCTTGGCGAATTCCACGATGAGGATCGCGTTCTTCGCCGCCAAACCTACCGTCACCAACAGGCCCACCTGGAAGAACACGTCGTTGGACAAACCACGCAGGCTGGTTGCCATCAACGCACCGATAACCCCGAGCGGAACCACCAGCAACACGGCGATCGGAATCGACCAGCTTTCATACAAGGCCGCCAGACAGAGGAACACCACCAGCAGCGACAGCGCATACAACGCAGGCGCTTGCGAGCCGGACAGACGTTCTTCGTATGACAGGCCAGTCCACGAATAACCGATACCCGGAGGCAGTTTCTTCGCCAGGGCTTCGACTTCAGCCATCGCTTCACCCGAGCTATAACCCGGCGCCGGAGTACCCAGCACTTCCTCTGCGGTCACACCGTTATAACGCGACAGTTTGGGTGAACCGTAGACCCAGGTACCGGAAGCGAACGATGCGAACGGCACCATTTCACCCTTGGCGTTACGCACGTACCATTTCTTCAGGTCTTCGGGACTCATGCGGGCACTTGCTTCACCCTGCACATACACCTTCTTGACTCGACCACGGTCGATGAAGTCGTTGACGTAGTTACCGCCCAGCGCGATGGACAGCGTGGTGTTGATGTCCGACAACGTCACGCCCAAGGCACTGGCGCGTTCGTCGTCGATGGTCAGCTGATACTGCGGCTCGTCATTCAAACCGTTGGGACGTACGCCCGCCAGAATCTTGCTTTGCGCCGCCATGCCGAGGAACTGGTTGCGAGCTTCCATCAACTTGGCATGGCCGACACCGCCCTGATCCTGCAGGAAGACGTCGAAGCCCGTGGCGTTACCCAGCTCCAGAACCGCTGGAGGAACCACGGCGAACACCATTGCATCGCGGAAGCCGAAGAAGTGCGCCTGCGCCCGCTTGGCCAGCGCAAACACGCTGTTTTCTGCGGAACGATCGCCCCATGGCTTGAGCATGATGAAGGCCAGACCCGAACTTTGACCGCGACCCGCGAAGTTGAAGCCGTTTACGGTGAATACCGAGGCAACGGCGCCGCTTTCTTCTTCAAGCAAGTACTTGCGCATGTTGTCGATCACGCCCTGCGTACGCTCGGACGAGGAACCCGCAGGCGTCTGCACCTGAGCAAAGATCACGCCTTGGTCTTCTTCCGGCAGGAATGCCGCTGGAATGCGGGTAAACATCCAGATCATGCCGGCAAAAATCAGGATGTAGACCAGGAACGCCGGAATGCGGTGCTTGAGCATATTGCCCACGCCACGCTCGTAGCTTTGCACGCTGCGGTCGAAGGTCCGGTTGAACCAGCCGAAGAAACCGCGTTTTGGCTGACCGTGTTTCTCATGGTCGATGGGCTTGAGCATGGTGGCGCACAAGGCCGGGGTGAAGATCAAGGCAACCACGACCGAGAGGGCCATGGCCGAAACAATCGTGATCGAGAACTGCTTGTAGATCACACCGGTGGAACCGCCGAAGAACGCCATTGGCAACAGAACCGCCGACAGCACCAAAGCGATACCGATCAGCGCGCCCTGGATCTGCTCCATGGACTTGATGGTGGCATCTCGAGGCGAAAGTTTCTCCTCTGCCATCACCCGCTCGACGTTCTCCACCACCACAATCGCATCGTCCACCAGCAAGCCGATGGCCAGGATCATGCCGAACATGGTCAAGGTGTTGATGGTAAAGCCGAAGGCCGCGAGGATGCCGAACGTACCCAGCAATACTACTGGCACGGTCATCGTGGTGATGATCGTGGCGCGGAAGTTTTGCAGGAACAGGTACATCACCAGGAACACCAGCACAATCGCTTCGCCCAGCGTGTGAACCACGCCGGAAATCGATTCACTGACCACTGGCGTGGTGTCATACGGATAAACGACTTTCATGCCCGGCGGAAAAAACGGTTCAAGCTTGGCAACTGTGGCGCGAATCGCCTTGGCGGTGTCCAGTGCGTTGGCACCGGTCGCCAGCTTGATTGCCAGACCGGAAGCGGCCTTGCCGTTGAACTGCGCGTCGATACTGTAGTTTTCGCCACCCAGACCAACACGGGCGACATCACGCAAACGAACCTGCGAGCCATCCTGATTCACTTTCAGGAAGATGTTGCCGAACTGCTCGGCGGTCTGCAGCCGCGTCTTGCCGATGATGGTTGCGTTGAGCTGCTGGCCCGGCATTGCTGGCAAACCGCCCAGTTGGCCGGAAGATACCTGCACGTTCTGCGCGGCAACGGCGGTTTTTACGTCCACTGGCGTCAGCTGGAAGTTGTTCAGCTTGGCCGGATCGAGCCAGATACGCATGGCGTACTGGGCACCGAACACCTGGAAGTCGCCCACACCGGAGGTACGGGAGATCGGGTCCTGCATGTTCGAGACGATGTAGTTGGCCAAGTCTTCCTTGCCCATGCTGCCGTCTTCAGACACCAGACCGATAACCATCAGGAAGTTTTTCACTGCCTTGGTTACCCGGATGCCCTGCTGCTGAACTTCCTGCGGCAAGAGTGGCGTCGCCAGGTTCAGTTTGTTCTGGACCTGAACCTGCGCCGTATCCGGGTTGGTGCCCTGGTTGAAGGTTGCAGTGATGGTCATGCTGCCGTCGGAGTTACTTTCCGAGCCAACATAACGCAGGTTGTCGATACCGTTGAGCTGCTGCTCGATCACCTGAACCACGGTGTCCTGCACGGTCTGTGCAGAAGCGCCCGGGTAAGTCACCTGAATCGCAATGGCCGGTGGCGCAATGCTCGGGTACTGGTTGATCGGCAACTTGAGGATCGATAAAGCCCCGACCAGCATAATCACGAGGGCAATTACCCACGCGAAAATCGGGCGGTCGATAAAAAATTTCGACATGAATTACTCCCCTTTACTGCCTGCGGCTTTTTCAGTTGCCGGGGCAGGTGCCGGGTTTGCCGACTTGACGTTGGTGGCTTCCGCGACCTTCACTTCTGCGCCCGGCTTAACGTACTGCAGACCTTCAGTGATGATCCGGTCTCCGGCTTGCAGGCCACTTTCGATCAACCAGTCGCTACCCACGGTGCGATTAGCCACCAAGGTGCGCAATTCGACCTTGTTGTCCTTGTTGACGATCAAAGCGGTCGGCGTGCCTTTCAGGTCACGCGTTACGCCTTGTTGTGGCGCCAGGATCGCGGTGGCGTTGACGCCGGTTTGCAAGCGAGCGTGCACAAACATGCCCGGCAGCAAACGGTGGTCCGGGTTAGGGAACACGGCGCGCAGGGTCACCGAGCCGGTGGTTTGATCCACGGAGACTTCAGAGAATTCCAGTTTGCCTTCAAGGGCGTACTTGCTGTTGTCTTCCAGGGTCAGATTGACCTTGGCCGCGTTCTCGCCAGCTTTCTGCAACTTGCCGCTGTCGAGTTCGGCGCGCAGCTTGAGCATGTCCACCGAAGACTGCACCACATCGACGTAGATCGGGTCGAGTTGCTGAATCGTCGCCATGGCATCGGCCTGAGCGCTGCTGACCAGCGCGCCTTCAGTGACCGACGAACGACCGATACGGCCGGAAATCGGCGACAGCACTTTGGTGTAGCGCAGGTTGATCTGAGCGGTTTGATACGTGGCTTGCGCAGTCAGGCTGTCGGCCAGGGCCGTGTCGTATTCCTGACGGCTGACGGCTTGTTCGCTGACCAGTTGCTTGTAGCGATCGGCCAACGACTTGGCTGATTGCAAGGCGGCCTTGGCGCTGTTGGCAGTGGCTTCGTAAAGGGCCGGATCAATCTGATAGAGCTGCTGACCGACCTTGACCTCGGACCCTTCAGTGAACATGCGCTTGAGAATGATGCCGTTGACCTGCGGGCGAACTTCCGCGATGCGGAACGCCGTGGTTCTGCCAGGCAACTCAGAGGTCAGCGTGTACGGCTGGGTTTTCAGAGTGACCACACCAACCTGAGGTGGCGGCGGAGCAGGGGCCGCCTCTTCTTTTTTACTGCAACCGCCGAGCAGGGTGGCCAGGGCGACGGCAGTGACCAGAACGGTAACAGCTGGCTTGAATTGCATGAAGATCCTCGGGTCAGGAGCCTGAGTGCTCAAGAAGGTTAAAGGTTAAAAATGTATTCCGGCTGGATAAGTAGGAAGCTAATGAATATACTTACATTCACGGTTGTTTGTAAATACCCATCCCTGCATCAATACGCCGCAGGAATCGGGAATTGTAGGTTCGGGACAAGGCAATACAAATGCCGCCCGGTTCTGCTTGGGAGCTGTCAATTCGCAGCTCCAGGCAATTTGATGAGGTTTTACTGCCATGGTCCGTCGTACCAAAGAAGAAGCTCAAGTTACCCGCAGCCAGATTCTGGAGGCTGCCGAGCAGGCATTCTATGAGCGAGGCGTGGCGCGTACGACCCTGGCGGACATTGCCTCGATTGCCGGCGTGACGCGCGGCGCGATCTATTGGCACTTCAGCAACAAGGCCGATCTGGTGCAAGCGATGCTCGACAGCCTGCAGGAGCCGCTTGAAGAAATGGCCAGGGCCAGCGAGAGCGAGCACGAAGAAGACCCGCTGGGCTGCATGAAAAAACTTCTGATTCATTTGTTTCATCAAGTTGCACTGGACCCGAAAACCCGTCGCATCAATGAGATTCTGTTTCATAAATGCGAGTTTACCGATGAAATGTGTGACTTTCGCCGTCAGCGTCAGGCCAATGCCCTGGAATGCAACGATCGAATCGGCGTTGCCCTGAATAACGCGGTTCGCAAGGGACAGCTTCCCGCCAACCTGGACAGCGTGCGAGCATCGATCACCTTGCATGCCTATATCGATGGCATGCTTGGCCAGTGGTTGCTGATTCCTGACAGCTATTCGCTCAACAAACATGCTGAACAGTGGGTAGAAGCAGGCCTGGACATGTTGCGCCTGAGTCCTGCGTTGCGAAACTGATCGGCTGTCGCAGGTTTTACCACCGTATATGCAGCGCATCTATCGCGAACTCCACGCGCATGGACAGAGAGTTTACCCTCCGTGCGCCAGCTTCTGGCGCAATGCCAGTATGAAACTTCATGACATTTGTGAGTGATGTAGTCCCGCCTTGTAGGACGTCAGTAGGACATTTCTTGAAACGTGTGGCTGATTTCCCAAACTAATTCCTACGTATTGCTCCTGCGTACAACTCTCTTCATTCTTTGCTGCAAGCAAACATGAACGGGAAGAAATTGCATGTTTTCGGGCACCCTTGCGCTTATATGCCCTGTCGTTGGCGACAAATTCCTCGCAACCTCACACAGCCTCGAAGTCGCTCCTGATACCCGAAGCCCTGCATGGGCATTGTGGGAAGTGTCCAGTGAAGGTCTTTCACGCCGCACCACCGGGATGAAGAGGGGGATCGTTCGTGTCGGAAACTCTTTCTGAAGCTGTGCGTTTGTTGGGGCGGCTCAGGGACGGAGCCGCGCGTGTGAGAATTGACTCTGCACGAGCCGTGCCCATTGTCCGTATGGGCCTGATCACCACCCTTTATTTCAGGCAGGGCCATACGCTGGATGCCAGGTCCCGGATTGACGCCTGCTTCGTGCGTTTCTATAAGGCATTCCGGCCTTTACTAAAATGGCAGCATTACCAGCATCTGCGCAAACTGGCGCCGAGCAGCTTCGCCAGGTGTCGACGGCAGATTCTCGACAGCTCGCCTCACGAGCCATTGTCGTGGTCGTTATCCAGCGCCGACGCTTCGCAAGTGGCCAGCTATCAGCTTTTACTGACCTGCACGCCCCAGGAGCAGGCGGATACCGATCTCTGCTGCTTGAAAATGGTCCTGCCGTGGACGTACCTGACCGAGAACGGTGGCGTCGGCCTTTACGAGGGCTGGATCAAATTCCTCTGCAGCCAGCTCCATGCGGAGCACGGCTATGGTGGTCTGGGGTGCATTCTTCCGTCGGATGCTCATTGTCATCTGTCGCTGGAATACCGCCTGGCGCTCAGTCATAACGGGCTGATGGTCGACTCGGGGCCGCATATGGAAAGCCTGCGTCTGCTCAATCGCATCAAAGGCGTCAGTTGGTACACCGTGCTTGGGCAGCGCTTTGTCCGGCAGTTGGGCGGCAACGACCGTTTGCGAGGCACGCTGAGTCCGCACAGCGATATCACCTTTCACGCCTACGACGGCGGATTGTTGATCCGTACCGGAATCCTCCCGGACGTGCTCCCCGCGACCGAAACGCCACCATTGGCCTACAGGGCGCTAAACAAAGTGCTCAAACCGATCCGTTTACAGGACACCGGTTGCCTGCATCCTTATGCGATTCCCGGTCCCTGCTTCACTAAAGAAACGACCGCGCAGTGGTATGCGCGCTATGACGACAAACCCAAGCCCGCCGTCAACGCGGGTCAGCCTTGCCCCGAAACCGGTAACTGGTTCAGCAATGCCCAGGCGCGCTCGCGACGGTTTTTCCACCAGGGCGAAGTCATGCCCACCTTCGAGCATCTCAAGCCAGAGCGCACGCAATGGTTCTGGGCTGACTGACCGCACAACCGCTCTGGCAGCGTCCTGTGAATAGTTCGTCATCGTCTGATTATTGGCTAAGCTCTGTCCAAACCAATATAAAGAGGGATCGGCAATGCCGTCGTCGCCACGCAGTATCGGGCTCGGAAAAGTGCTCTTGGGGTGGGTGTGTCTAATGTGGTTGGGGCAAGTCTGGGCCGGGGCAGAAAGTCCCGATCAAGGGCCAGCGGCCAAAGCGCTGCTGGAAAAAGCCGTGCAGCGCTATCAGCGGGAAGGCGACAAAGCCTTCGCCGAATTCAGCCGTCAGGGTGAGTTTGTCGACGGGGAGCGTTACGTATTCGTGGTCGATACCAAGGGTGTGATGCTCGCCAGTGGCGGGCCATCCGTGGTGCTGATCGGCCGGGACGTTTCCAAGGTGCTGGAACCGGATATGCAAAAGGCTTTCAAGCAAGTGCTGCAAACGCCCGAAACCAAGAGTGTGCAGCAGGCGGAATACCGCTGGAACAACTGGGCTGACGGCAAGGTAGAACGCAAACGCGTGTACTTTCAGCGAATCGGCGAGCGCATCCTGGCGGTGGGCTATTACGTACCGCGCGCGTCACCCGAGCAGGCAAGGGCGTTGCTGGACAAGGCCGTCAGCGAACTGGCCCGCGACCAAAAGGGCACGCTGACTGCGATAAACAGCCTTCAGGGCGGATTCCTCCAGGACGATCTGTATGTGTTCGTGGTCGATCTGAGTAACGACCGCTACGTCGCTCACGGCACCAATCTGCGCCTGATCAATACCGACTTCAGAAAGGTCAAGGATCCCGAAGGCAAGCCCGTGGGCGAGCCAATCCTGACGCTGATCGCCCGGCAGGACGCAGGCGAATACGAGTACCGCTGGCGTAACCCGGTCACCAATAACGTGGAAAACAAGCACGCCTATGTGCGCAAAGCGGGTAACTATCTGGTGGCTGTGGGTTACTACAGCAAATAGTCGGCGGCGCAGGAGCGAACTTGTGTGGGAGCGAGCTTGCTCGCGAATAGGCGCGACGCCTCGCCAACAAGTCACCGCTCCTGATGCTCTCTACCGCGCAATAAATTATTGGGCATCGCCAACGCGGCAGCCAGGCCGAACAGGGACACCGCCGCGCTGATCATCATCAGGTGTTCGAACGTCAGCGCCAGTTCACTGCGCAGGTTTTGCAGCGCGGGGCCGCTGGCGGCGTTGAGGCTGTCCATCAACACATTGCCGGAACCGCCTTCAACACCTGCCACCGCGCCGCCGACATGAGCCAGTTCTGTGCCTTGCAACATGGCCAGCAACAACGCGGACATCACCGCCACGCCCACGGCGCCGCCCAATGAACGAAACAGGTTGGTGGTGCTGGTGGCGACGCCCATGTCTCGTATCGCGACGGAGTTCTGCGTGCCGACCAGCGACGTGGGAAATTGCATGCCGCTGGCAAAACCGGTCAGCACCATGAACAGACCGGTCAGCAGCACCGACTGCGGCGAGGTGAACGCCATGCCGAGGATCGCCAGCGGCATCAGCAGCGCACCGGTCAGGATCAAGGGTTTGTAGCGTCCGGTCAGGGACGTGCGGCGGCCGGCGAAATAAGCACCCATCGGCATGCCAATCGCCAGCGGCAGCAAGTGCAGGGCGGCGCTGTCGGCACCGCCGCCGGTGACTGTCTGAAAACGCAGCGGCACCAGCACGATCAGCGAGATCGCCTGGAAACTGGTGAAGAACACCGTGCACCAGCACAGCACCGCGCTGCGATTGGCGAACAGGTGCATGGGCAGCAACGGCTCTGGCGCGCGCCGTTCGTAGAGCACAAACACCACCAGCGCCAACAGCGCGATGCCCAGCAGGGCGACGACTTGATCATCGCGCCAGCTGCGACCCTGGCCAATCTCGGTGATGCCCAGCAACAACGAGCTGAGGCCGACGATCATCAGCACGGTGCCGAGGTAATCAATGATGGGTTTGCGTTGCGGGACGGGCAGGCCGATCAGCGTGCGTTTCGCGACCCACCAGGCGAGCAGGCCAAGTGGCAGGTTGATCAGGAACACCCAGCGCCACGACAGGTATTCGGTCATGAACCCGCCCAGCACCGGGCCGGCAACGCTGGCGGCGGCATACATCCCGCTGAAATAACCCTGATAACGCCCGCGTTCGCGTGGCGGAACTATGTCACCGATGATCGCCTGGCTCACCGAAACCATGCCGCCCGCGCCAATACCCTGAATAATCCGTGCCAGCACCAGCTGTTCCATGCTTTGCGCCATGCCGCAAAACAGCGAAGCCAGGGTAAACAGCCCAAGCCCGAACAGCATCAGATTGCGCCGCCCGTACAAATCGCCGAGCTTGCCGTAGATCGGCACCGCGACAGTCAGCGCCACCATGTAGCCTGAAATCACCCAGGCCAGCAGGTCGAAATCCATGAATTGCGCGGAGATCGCCGGCATCGAGACGGCGACGATGGTTTGGTCCAGCGCACTGAGAAATACCGCCATCATCAACGCAAACAAGACGCTGCGGATGGACGGCGTGGTTTGATTAAGGTTGGTCAAGGCAGAACCTGATCGACAGTGTTTACCCGCCGCAATTGCGGCAGAAGAAAGCCGTCAGTCTAATCCGATAGCTTGCTAATCGATAGCTGCCTTATGCATGGTCTGTGGAGAAACCCTGGAGGGACTCTCGATCACAAACACCGGCCCGTTGGAGCGAGGCTTGCCCGCGAAGCAGACGCCTCGGTAGAACAGACGTTAATCGCGTTAACGTTCTTCGCGGGCAAGTCGGAGCGCCGCCCGCTCGCTCCAACGGTTCGCGTTTCATCGCAACGCGCTGAAGGTCGCATCAGTGGGGACGCAATGGCCGAAGCTGCAACTGGCCACGCGGGGTGCTTCGCGGATCAGCTCGATCCGGTATGCGCCAGCTGCGTAAAGGGCGACGATGGCGCTGGCGCCCAGTACAGCCAGGCACTTTCTTGTTGTTATGTTCATGACGCTTTCCTCATTCCGACCACAGAGCAGTTCTGAAAGGGACTGAGGAAATTGTAGGACACGTTCTGCGGCGGCGTAGGAAATAAAAGGTCTAGGAAATGGCCAGTTCGCCGCCAACGGTTATAGGTCCGCCCGTTGCGCCGCTTGCGCCAGCAGCCAGTCAATCAGTTCGCGCAACTGTGGCGAAGCGCCTGGTCGGGTAGGGAACACAAAATAATAGGCCGCGCCGGTGCGGACTTTCAGGTCGAAGGGCATGACCAGGCGGCCGGTGCTGAGGTCTTCCTCAATCAGCGCCCAGTCACCAATCGCGACGCCAGTGCCTTGCGACGCCACCGACATCGCCAGGTCCAAGGTGTCGAAATGCTGCCCTTTGCTGATATTGCTGACGGTCGCGCCTGCGGCTTTCAACCACTGCTCCCAGTCGCGCTGATCCCGGGTTGGATGCAACAGCATGTGCTGTTCCAGGTCCGCATAGGTTTTGAGCGGCACCGGCCCGGCCAACAATTGTTGGGAGCAAACCGGCGTTAGTTGCTCATCGAAAATGTGATGGACCTGCATCGAGCTGTCCGGGCGGGCGCCATAAACCACGGCGGCGTCGAATTCCTCGCGACGAAAATCCACCGCATGTTGCACCGTGGTGGTCAGCTCGACGGGCACATCCGGGCGTTCCTTCTGCCATTGCAGCAGGCGGGGAAGAAGCCAGCGCATCAGGCAAGTCGGCGCCTTGAGTTGCAACGCGTCGCGCTTTACGCCCACTTGTTCCACGGCTTCGTCGATCAGCGCGAAGACCTGCTGAATGCGCGGAAACAATTCCCGGCCCTGCGCAGTGAGGCTCAAGCCGCGTGCCTGGCGCTGAAATAACGAATAACCCAGATGACTTTCCAGCCCGGAAATCTGTCGGCTGACCGCGCCCTGAGTGATGTGCAACAGTTCGGCGGCGCGAGTGAAATTGCAGCACTGGGCCGTGATCAGGAAGGTGTGAAGCGCAGGAAGTGGCGGCAAACGTTTCATGGGATTTCAGGCATGCATGAGGAACATGCCTAAGCATGACATTTTATGCGTTGTCACAACCATGCCTGGCAGTTCCAATTACCCTCACAAACTGTGCCCACTCGCGCCTGGCCTGATGCGCGAACGTCGGACAGTTCTCGAACCGATGAAGGATAAATGGCAAATGGCGACTTGCGGCGAAGTGTTGGTGAAGTTACTGGAAGGTTATGGCGTCGAGCAGGTGTTCGGTATTCCGGGGGTGCACACGGTCGAGTTGTACCGTGGCCTGGCGGGTTCGACGATCAACCACGTCACGCCCCGCCACGAGCAGGGCGCGGGGTTCATGGCAGACGGCTATGCCCGCACCAGCGGCAAACCCGGCGTGTGTTTCATCATTACCGGCCCCGGCATGACCAATATCACCACGGCGATGGGCCAGGCGTATGCCGACTCGATCCCGATGCTGGTCATTTCCAGCGTGCAGTCGCGCAATCAACTGGGCGGCGGGCGCGGCAAGCTGCACGAGCTGCCTTCGCAAAGTGCGCTGGTGGCGGGCGTCGCGGCGTTTTCCCATACATTGATGTCGGCGAGTGAATTGCCAGGTGTGCTGGCGCGAGCGTTTGCCTTGTTCCAGGCCGGTCGCCCGCGCCCGGTGCATATTGAAATTCCGCTGGATGTCCTGGTCGAGGAGGCCGATGAGCTGCTGCAAAGCAAACCGGTCAGCGTTTATCGCTCCGGCGCGGCACCTGCGGCCGTGACGCAAATGGCCAGTTTGCTGGCCAAGGCCAAGCGCCCGTTGATACTTGCTGGCGGCGGGGCCATCGATGCGGCACAAGCGTTGATGAAACTGGCGGAGCAGCTGGACGCGCCGGTTGCGCTGACCATCAATGCCAAAGGCATGCTGCCATCGCGGCATCCGCTGCTGATCGGTTCGACACAATCCCTGGCGCCGACACGGGCGCTGGTCATGGATGCCGACGTGGTCCTGGCCATCGGCACCGAGCTGGCGGAAACCGATTACGACATCACCTTCACCGACAGCTTCAAGATTCCCGGCACGCTGCTGCGTATCGATATCGATCCGGATCAGACCGTGCGCAATTTCCCACCTGCGGTCGCGCTGGTTTCTGACGCTGACATCGCAATCAACGCCTTGCTTGCCGAGCTGGTCGGCCAGCATCGGGAAGAGCGCCTTGAAGATTGGGGTCGCACCCGCGCCGCAGCGTTGCGTGAAACCCTCGAAGCATCCTGGGACAGCGCAACACGCGGGCAAACCCGATTCCTGCAAACCGTGCTCGACGTCCTGCCTGACGTGGTGCTGGTCGGCGACTCCACGCAGCCGGTGTATACCGGCAACCTGACCCTGAATCTGGAGCACCCGCGCCGCTGGTTCAACTCCTCTACGGGTTACGGCACTTTGGGCTACGCCTTGCCCGCAGCCATCGGTGCCTGGCTGGGTTGCGCCGATTCCGGGGCGCGCAATCCGGTCGTCTGCCTGATTGGCGATGGCGGTTTGCAATTTACCCTCGCGGAACTGGCCAGCGCGGTGGAAGCCCGCACGCCGGTCATCGTGCTGCTGTGGAATAACCAGGGCTACGAAGAGATCAAGAAATACATGCTCAACCGCGCCATCGAGCCGGTTGGCGTGGACATCTACACGCCGGATTTCGTCGGTGTGGCCAAGGCCCTGGGCTGCGCGGCTCAGGCGGTGTCCGGTGTTGAAGAATTGAAGGTCGCGTTGCAGGCCGCCCATGAGCGTCCGGGACCGACTTTGATTGAAATCGACCAGCAGGTCTGGATGAACGGGATGCAAGACTGATGAGCATGATGACTGTGCAACACGGCCTTTATATCAACGGACAATGGCGTTCGGGCAGCGAATTGCTGACCGTGATCAACCCGGCGACCGAAGCGCAGCTGGCGACGGTTGCCGGCGGCGATGCCTGGGCGGTGGATCAGGCGGTGCAGGCCGCGAGCGTGGCTTTTGCCTCGTGGTCACAGACCTCCGGCGCGGCGCGGGGCAGAATTCTGCGCGCAATCGCCGCTGGCGTCGCCGAACAGCGCGCGACCTTGATGCAGCTGCAATCGAGCAACAATGGCAAGCCCGAGTTTGAAGCGGCCATCGACGTCGATGATGTCATCGCCACGTTTGAATATTACGCGGGCCTCGCCGAAGCGCTGGATGAGCAGCAGGATCGGCCCGTCGCGTTGCCCGGCGACGATTTCACTGCGCGCTTGCGGCGTGAACCGTGTGGTGTGGTCGGGCTGATCGTGCCGTGGAATTTCCCCATGGTGACCACCGCCTGGAAACTCGCCCCGGCGTTGGCAGCCGGTTGCTGCGTGGTCCTCAAACCTTCCGAAGTCACGCCGTTGGCCGAACTGCAACTGGCGAAGATCATTGCCGCCAGCGGCCTGCCGGACGGCGTGTTCAATCTGGTCTGCGGGACTGGCCTTGCCGTTGGCGCGCCCATGGCCGCCGATCCGCGCATCGCGAAAATTTCCTTCACCGGCAGTAATGCCGTTGGCGTGCAGGTCATGCAGCGCGCCGCCGAAACCGTCAAGGGTGTGAGCCTGGAGCTGGGCGGCAAGTCGTCGTTATTGGTACTGGCCGATGCGGATCTGGATCTGGCGGTCGAACTGGCCAGTGGCGGCGGCTATTTCAATGCCGGGCAAATGTGTTCGGCCACCAGCCGGGTACTGGTCGCCGAGGCATTGTTGCCGGAGTTCCTGCAACGCCTGACAGCTCGGGCCGAGGCGATTCAAGTGGGCGAGCCGTCGCAAGAGGGCGTGGAAATGGGCCCGCTGGTCAACAAGGCGCAATACCTGCGCGTGATTGCCCATATCGAAGCCGGAAAACAGGCCGGTGCGCGGCTGTTATGCGGCGGCGAACGCCCGGCTGATCGTCCGTTGGGCTATTTTTTGCGGCCCACGGTGTTCACTGACGTGCCCCTGGACAGTGCATTGTGGCGCGCGGAGATTTTCGGACCGGTGCTCTGTGTGCGGGGTTTTGCCTCGGAAGCCGAAGCCATCGCCCTGGCCAATGACAGCGAATACGGGCTGGTGGCCAGCGTGGTCGGCGCCGATCCGCAGGCCACCGAACGGGTCGCCAATGCCCTGCAAGCCGGACTGGTGTGGATCAACGCGCCACAGGTGATTTTCCCGCAGGCGGCCTGGGGCGGTTACAAACAAAGCAGTCTGGGCCGCGAGTTGGGGCCTTGGGGCATGCAGGCTTTTCAGGAAATAAAGCACGTCATTCGCGCCGCCTGATCGGGCACGAACGGCTCACGCATGCCTCTTGGCGAGGCATGCGTCGGACACATGGCTTCAATGACAAATTTTCGATTGTTGAGGGTTCGGCGGGCACTCAGGATGACCTCGCCGACTCAGCTGATGCGCCCGGATCACGGGCCTTTGGTGAGAGCTTCGGGAACGCGGTTCGCCTGTCGCGACGATGCGTCACCTTCAACATGCAGCAACGAAAATGGAGTCCAGAATGGGCCAGCATGATCTGAACAGAAGACAGTTCATCAAGACAGTGGGCGTCGCATCGGTAGCCGCGGCAGCCATGTCGATGCCGTTCATCCGCGCCAACGCCAGCGACACCAGATTCCAGGGCAAGACCCTGCGTCTGCTGACCTGGTCCGATGACACCGGCCTGGCCGCGTTGCGCAACATTGCGGCGACCTTTGAAGCCAAGACCGGCGCCAAGGTCATTGCTGACCGCACCGGCAGCACCTCGGAAATGGTCGCCAAGCTCAAGGCTGGCGGTGATCGCCCGCAATACGACGTGATTACCCTGGCGGGCGTCGGCGCTGAAGGCCTGGCCGCCGCCGGTCTGCTGGAAAAACCCGATCTCAACCGCATCCCGAACATTGTCGACGTCCCGGAGAAATACCGCACCGGCGCCAATGGCCACGGCATCGGTTACCTGTTGTGGTGCAACAGCCTGATCTACAGCACACGCACCGTAAAGGAAGCGCCGGACAGCTACGCCGCATTGTGGGACAAGGACCTGGCGCCGAGCATCTTCCTGCCGCCGCCGAACTGGACCGAGGCCATGGACCTGATCATCATCGCCGCCAAACTGGCCGGTGGTGACGAACACAATATCGAACCGGGCTTCAAGAAGCTCGCCGAGCTCAAGGATCGCGTGGTGACCTTGGGCGAGAACCCGAACCAGATCGCCGAACTGTTCCGCACCGGCTCGCTGGACATGGGCGGCCTGTACGCACCCGCGTTTTTTCCGAATCAGATCCGCGACCCAGCCTACGGTCTGGGCGCTACTTTCGGCATGAAAGAAGGCTTCTATACCGACTTGATGCAGTCGGTCCTGCCGAAAAATCGTCCGGGCGATACCGATCTGGCCTACGCCTTCATCAACCACTCTCTGGACCCACTGGTGCAGGGCAAGATGGCTGAAGATATTTACAACGGCCCGGTCAACGCCAAGGCGATCATTTCCGCCGAAGCGCGCAAGAGCCCGTACATCCTCACCCCCGAGCAAATCGCCGACAAAGCGATCATGCACGACAACGCTTTCCTGGCTTCAGTGCATGACCAGTGGATTCGCCGTTACACCGAGATTTTCTCTTCCTGAGAAAAAGACGCGATCTGTGGGAGCGAGCTTGCTCGCGAAGAGGGCAGGTACATCAGACGCTTTACTGCGTCTGAAACATCGTTTTCGCAAGCGAGCTTGCTCCCACAATCCCGGGTTTCATTGCAGAGCGTCGGGTGATCCCTCGGTTACTAATAAAGAGAACACCACCATGGAACACCAACCCTTGATCCGCCCGGTAGACGTGGTTGTTGCACGCAAACCGAGGACATTTTCTCCCACCGCCCGCGCCTGGCTGTTCCTCACGCCATCGATGCTGTTCATGGCGGTCTTGATTGCCGCCAGCCTGTTGGTCCTGCGCATGAGTGTTGGCACCAAGGGCGCGGAGTGGACCGGTTTCAGCCTGGACAGTTATGCCCAACTGCTGGAACCCTATTACTTGAAGTCGCTGCTGCTGACCTTGCGCCTGGCACTGATCAGCGCCGTGATTGCCGTGATCCTGGCGATTCCGGTCGGCTACACCATGTCGCGGCTGCAATCGCCCTTCATCCGACGCCTGTTTCTCGCTGCCGTATTGCTGCCGTTGCTGGTCAACCTGCTGCTGCAAAGCTATGGCTGGCTGGTGATTCTCGGTCCGGGCGGCATGCTTAATCAGGCGCTCAAAGGCATGGGCCTGATCACGCGGCCGATCATGATGCTCTACAACCAGAACGGCGTGTTGATGGGCCTGGTGCAGACCGCGTTCCCCCTTGCAGTGCTGCCGATTGCCAGCGCCATGCGCGGCGTTTCCCGCAGCTACGAAGAAGCGGCCGCGACCCTTGGCGCCAGCCGCTTTCAGGTGTTTCGTCAGGTTGTCCTGCCCATGAGTCTGCCGGGGATTATTACCGGTGCCACCTTGGTGTTCGCCTACAACGCCAGCAGCTTTGTCGTACCGCTGCTGCTGGGTGGCAGGCGTGTACCGATGCTGGCAGTCATGGTTCACGACCAGATCGCGCCGTTGATGAACTGGCCTGCGGCCTCGGCAGCAGGTGTGGTGCTGATTGTCACCACGCTGGCGATCATGACCCTTTCGGAATACATCACCGGGCGTCGACGCCGCATGCTGGAGGCTTCGCAATGAGTCTTTCGACGAAAAAACGCTTTCGCCTGCAACCGGTTTTACCGGGCGATACCGGCCGTTTCGCCGCGATTCTTTCCGGTTTCATCCTGCTGCTGGCGGTCATGCCGATCCTGACCATGATCGTCATGTCATTCAGCGGCGCATCGAACCTGGATTTCCCGCCTTCCAGTTACAGCCTCAAATGGTATGAAGCGGCCTGGCGCACCTTTGTGTCGCCGGACTCCAGCGATGTCCTGAGCCTGGGCAAAGCCATGACCACCAGCCTGTTGGTGGCCTGCCTGACCATGGTTTTTGCGACGATTATCGCCGTGCCTGCTTCCTACGCGCTGACCCGCTGCGAATTTCGCGGCAAGGCCGTGGCCATGCAATTGATGTCGCTGCCGCTGGTGTTTCCCATGGTGGTGTTGGGCCTGGCGCTGTTGCTGATATTCGACAGCCTGCCATTCCACATGGACACCTCGCGACTGGTGATTGCCCATGTGATTCTGGCGCTGCCCTTTGTGGTGAAAAACTGCACGGCGGCGATGATGTCCATCGGCAGCGAAGTCGAGGAGGCCGCGCAAATGCTCGGCGCCTCGCCGCTGCGGGCGATTGTCGATGTGGTGGTGCCGCTGATGAAATCGGGGATTCTCGCCGGCATGCTGCTGGCGTTCATCGTCTCGTTCAACGAATTCACCGTGACCTACTTCCTCTACAACATTGACGTGATGACCGTGCCGATCTGGATGTACAGCCGCACCGTGTCGTCGCTGGATCCCACTGTTTTTTCCTTCGCCGTGCTGATCGTGCTCATCGACTTCGTCCTGATCTGGGCGCTGGAGAAGCTGGTTGGCGAAGGTGGCGTCTCGTTCTGATTGCCCATTGAGGTTTACAAAAAATGACCGGATTGATTCTGGAAAACGTAGAGAAATACTACGGCTCGGCGTGTGCGGTAACCGACGTCAATCTGCACCTGCCGGAAGGCAAACTGGTGTGCTTTCTCGGCCCGTCGGGCTGCGGCAAGACCACCTTGCTGCGCATGATCGCCGGGCTGGAAACCCTGACCAGCGGCGAAATCCGCCTGGACGGTGAAGACATCAGCCATACGCCAGCGCATCAGCGCAATTTCGGCATGGTGTTCCAGTCGCTGGCGCTGTTCCCGCACATGACCGTCGGCGAAAACATCGCTTACCCGCTCAAGCTGCGCGGCGTCGGCAAACCCGAGCAAAAAGCGCGGGTCAGCGAGTTGCTGGAGTTGATCCAGCTGCAGCAAATGGTTGATCGCCCAGTGGCGAAATTGTCTGGGGGCCAGCGTCAGCGGGTCGCGATTGCCCGGGCCATCGCTTCACATCCCAAGCTGCTGTTGCTCGACGAGCCTTTGTCGGCGCTGGACGCCAAGCTGCGCGAGTCCATGCAAGTGGAAATCCGCCAGTTGCAGAAGCGCCTGAATATCACCACGATTCTGGTCACCCATGACCAGCGCGAGGCCATGACCATGGCCGATATCGTCGTGGTGCTGGGCGAACATCGTGTGCAACAGGTGGGCACGCCTATCGAGATCTACCGCAATCCGGCTAACGAATTTGTGGCGGACTTTATCGGCTCCGGCAATATCTTTGCGGCGACGGCGCTGGGCAACGGAAAGGTCGGCATGCCAGGCGGGGAAGCGCTGAATGTGCCGATCAGCGACAGCATCGTCGTGGGCTCTAACATCAAAATGCTGGTCCGCCCGGAAGACTTGCAGCTGTCACTGCCGCGAACCGGAGCGGCCAATCAGCTGGCGGGCACCGTGACCTTCATTCGTGACATTGGCGCGACTATTGAAACCACGGTCGATTGCTCAGGCGTGTCGTTGACTGCGCTGAGCACGCCGAATCAGTGTGTGGGGTTGAGCATTGGCAATCTGGTATCGGTAACGATTCCAGCCGAAGCCTGCCGGGTGTTGAGCGCCTGACTCCAAACCGGTCAAACGATCTTGCGCAGGCGCGCCAAATCCCGAAGCGGCGGCGCGCCGAACTGTCGGCTGTATTCGCGGCTGAACTGCGACGCGCTCTCATAGCCCACTTTGTAACCGGCGGCGGACGCGTCCAGGCCGTCGGCCAGCATCAAGCGTCGGGCTTCCTGCAGGCGCAGCTGCTTCTGGTATTGCAGCGGGCTCATGGCCGTCACCGCTTTGAAACGGTGATGCAGGGTCGAGACACTCAAATTGACTTCCCGCGCCAACTCCTCGATGCGCAACGGCTCGCCGAAGTGCGCATTCAGCCAAGTGATTGCCTGGGTTACGCGATGAGTCTGGCAGTTGGCGATGGCAATTTCGTACAAGCGATGCCCTTGCTGACTGCGCAGCAGGCGATAAAGGATTTCACGCTTGATCAGCGGCGCGAGCATGGCGATGTCTTTCGGGCTGTCCAGCAAGCGCGACAGGCGCAGCACCGCATCTAACAATTGCGTGTCGATGCGCTCGATATACAGGCCGCGCCCGCTTGGGCGGGTTGGCACGCTCATGGGGCCGGCTTCGGCAATCAGCGCATTGATTTCAACGGGGTCGATATCCAGGCGCAAGGCCAGGTTGGGGTTATCCACCGTTGCGTTGACGATCTTGCCGCTCAATGGCATCGCCACCGACACCACCAGATAATTCAGCGGATCATAGGTGTAGGTTTCATCGCCGAGACGCACTTGCTTGCTGCCGTGGGCGAAGATACATAAAGCCGGTTGGGCTACGGCTGGCAGGCTTTCCGATGGATTTTCATAGCGGGCCATGAACAGTGGCGCGATAGCGGTCTGGAACGAACCTTCCTTCGGCGCATAGCGGCGAATAAGGTCAGCCAGCTCGGCGCGCTGCTTTTCCATGTCTTCGCTTAGCGTCTCAACGTGGCGTTCGAGCTGCGACATTATCGAGTCCTTTGATCCTTGGTGAATGCGCCCAGCTTATTTTTGTGCAAGCCAAAGCGCTACGCGATTCCTGCCGGATGATTGCCTGATCCTGCCGGGCGGCGTCGCGCGAGGCGATGCGACGGCCGGTTTGCCAGCATTTACGGTAAATCATGGGTTGCCTGATAGCCCAAAGACTTAGTGCAGAAAACTGCCTCCGTGCAGAATCAGGCAAGAACCTGGCAGGAACTGTCTACCGGGTAGTTGCAAGCAACCTTTAATCTCGGTTCCTGTCGCAGCACTGCGAATTTTTCACGCGGCACGTAAAACAAGGAGCCAGAACCATGCCTCAATCAACTTCGGTGAGCCATCTCGTTTTCGCCCGTGCCCGGATCGGTCAGAGTGACCAGCTCGGTGCACGCCTGGACAGTCTGATCGCGCCTTCGCTCAACGCTCCTGGATGCCTGGAGTTTGCCTTGCAGCATTCGGCGCGGGATCCCGACGTGTGGCTGATTTCCGGTTCATGGGCGGACGAACAGGCCATGAGCGCCTGGTTCAATACCCCGCATTTGCAGGTGTTTTCCGAGATCGTTCAGGAACTCATCGTCAGCAGCCTGGATTTTCATACCTTCGCTACCGACGACGGTGCCGATGCCAATGTGCAACAGATGCTGCGCGCAATCTAGGTAACCCAGCGCAGCCCCGAGCGTTTAGAATCCCCTGCTTTCCACGCACAGCAGGATCGCATTCATGGCCCGTAAAGAATTTCAGGATTTCGAAGCTGTTACCGCAATGGTCCCAGGCGAAGGCGGTTACGACGCAGCGATTGCCGTCAAAGCCCTGCACGCTGTCGGAGCGCCTGTGTTTCATCGGGTGCTGGACGGGCAGAAGTTCAAGACCGCTCACGACTCCGACCTTGCCGCCACCGCAGAACTGGAGCGGCTGACCGATATCGACGCCGAGGGCAATCTGGTTTTCGCTCCGCAGTGAGCAACCTGCCTTGATCAGGCTTTCGGGCGGAACATCTGGAACAGCGCTTCCGGCCCGAGCTGGAAATAATCCGCAGGACCGCCGCCACGCAGGATCGGCTCGCCCGCCGCTGTGTCGTAAACACCGTCCTTGAGCAGCCGCTTGGCGATGTGTACCGCAACCACTTCGCCCAGAATCAGCCAGCTGGGCACCCGTTCCTTGTCGGCGCGTTGCAGCTGGATGATCTGGGTAACCTTGCACTCGAATGACACCGGCGTCTCCTTGACCCGAGGTACCGCAACGATCTGCGATGCCAGCGGCGTCAGGTTGGCCAGTTCAAATTCGTTCACCTCCGGTGATACCGGCGCGCAGCTCTGATTCATGGCTTCGGCCAGCGGCCGCGTGGCCAGGTTCCAGACGAACTCGCCGGTCTGTTCGATGTTATTCAGGCTGTCTTTGCGGCCGATACTGCAAAAGCCGATGATCGGCGGAATGTAGTTGAAGGCATTGAAGAAACTGTACGGCGCCAGATTCAATTTGCCGTTGGCGTCCTGCGACGAGATCCAGCCGATAGGACGTGGGCCAACAATGGCATTGAATGGGTCGTGAGGCAGGCGATGGCCTTGGGAAGGTTCGTACGAGTGGATGTCATCTGACATTGGCGCAATTCCTGTTACCGCGAAGAGAGGGCAGAGTTGCGTCATAGTGCAAGGCTGGCGCTGGACATTCCAGAGTTGCCGGCAGATTTTCGGGCCCGGAAACGATTAAGCCCGGCATTAAGCCGGGCTGGGTGTAGCCGTTGAGCGATTAGCTCAGACGGTTTGCACCAACATGATCGGCGCCGTCAGCCGCCAGACGATTTGCACCGACGTGATCAGCACCATCGGCAGCCTGTCGATTTGCACCAACATGGTCGGCACCGTCAGCAGCCAGACGATTAGCACCGACGTGGTCTGCACCATCAGCAGCCTGGCGATTTTGACCTACTCGGTCAGCACCATCAGCGGCCAGACGATTTGCACCGACGTGATCAGCGCCATCAGCAGCTTGAGGGTTGTGGGTCGCGTTGGTGTGCGACGAACCGCCTTCAGCAACAACGGTGGAATTGAGCAGGTTGCTGGTATCGACGGCAGGAAGGGCGAAAGCGCTTGATGCCAGTACAGAGAAGGCCAGGCCAAAAATCAGTTTGTTGGTTTTCATGATGAGTTACTCCACATCGAATTTGTTTGCGACTCGGTATGAAGCTAATGCTACGCGCCTGACTTTTATTAAGAAGTTAATAGGGTTGCTAGCGATCATCGCCAAAAATGATAGTAGGCCGCAGGGCGCGGTTTTCGGGCATGTTGCGGGTTATTGCGCGGTGGTGGTGCATTTCTCTGAAAACTCTTGCGATAAGCTGACTTGACAAAATAAATAGTTAACTCTGATTGCGGTATTTTCTGATTTTTCAGTGAAAAATTGCACCAGAATATCTGCGTCCTTGCTAAAGCCACTCGCAGAAAAAAGGGCAACCCCATCAAATGGGGCTGCCCTTGATCAATCAGGCTGATATGACTCAGTCAGTTTCGATGCGCGAATGCTTGCGCGTGTCCTTCATGAACACATAAACCAGCAGCGAAACGGCGATGCAGGCGGTGACATACCAGTAATACCCTGTCTCCATACCGATGCTCTTGAACCACAGCGCGATGTATTCAGCGGTGCCGCCAAAGATCGATACCGTCAATGCGTACGGCAAGCCAACACCCAGGGCGCGGATTTCAGTTGGGAACAACTCAGCCTTGACCACGGCGTTGATCGACGTGTAACCACTGACGATGATCAGCGCCGCCATGATCAGGAAGAACGCGCCCCACCAGCTTTGCACGGTGTGCAGCGTGGTCAGGATCGGCACGGTACACAGCGTACCCATGACCCCGAAGGCGATCAGGATGGGACGGCGACCGATCTTGTCGGACAGCGCGCCGACTAAGGGTTGCAGGCACATGAACAGAAACAGCGTTGCCGCCGAGATGGTCGTCGAGTCGGTGATGCTCATGCCGACCGTGTTCACCAGGTATTTCTGCATGTACGTGGTGTAGGTATAGAAGGCCAGGGTGCCGCCCATGGTCAGGCCGACCACGGTCATCAGTTCCTTGGGATGGCGCATCAGCGTGCGCATCAGGCTTTCTTTCGGCTTCTCTTTCTTCTTGCGTGTGAACGACTCGGTTTCTTCCATGCCACGACGCAGGAACAGCGCAACCACTGCGCACAGCGCGCCGATCACGAACGGCACACGCCAGCCCCACGCGTACAGCTGTTCGGTGGTCAGGGTTTGCTGCAGCACGATCAACACGGCCAGAGCGATGAGCTGCCCGGAAATCAGCGTCACGTACTGGAAGCTGGAGAAGAACCCGCGACGCTCCTTGGTCGCCATCTCGCTGAGATAGGTTGCCGAGGTGCCGTATTCGCCACCCACCGACAGACCCTGCAACAGACGGGCGAAAACCAGCAGGATCGGGGCACCGACGCCGATCATTTCATAGCTCGGTGTCAGGGCGATGATCAGCGAACCGAAGCACATCAACAGCACCGAAGCCATCAAGGCAGCCTTGCGCCCTTTGCGGTCGGCGTACAAACCCATGAGCCAGCCACCAATCGGGCGCATCAAAAAGCCCACGGCGAAGATCGCTGCGGTGTTGAGCAGTTGCGCAGTGGTGTCGCCCTTGGGGAAGAAGGATTTGGCGAAATACAACGAGAAGGCGGCGTAGACGTACCAGTCATACCACTCGACCATGTTGCCGACCGAACCGCTGAAGATTGATTTGAGACGACTTGAGGTGGTCTTCACAGCGGCAGGCGCGCTGGTCGACCCTTGCGACAGGGAGGTAGGGATTTCCATCATGTTCCTTACATTCATTGTTTTTAGAAGGGCACGTCAAAATGCGGCCGTGCTTTCCTATAGCAGGAGCTGTGCCAGCGGACAGAGGCCCGGTTTAGAAGGGTTTGCGGAGATTTATGAGCGGGAATCCGCTTATGGTGCGGATGTCAGTGAGCGGAAAGTTGCCGAGGGCTGCGTTCGGCACCCCTTCCGTGGGAGCGAGCTTGCTCGCGAAAACATTCTTCCACGCGCGGGAGATGTCAGGAAAATTGGAATTTGGGTCTTTGGTATTCGCGAGCAAGCTCGCTCCCACACAATTTCGCTCCAACAGAATGCGAGGTTTTACACAAACATCTCGCGCAACAAGCCATGCCGCTGCATCTTTTCGTTCAAGGTGCGGCGTGGCAGTTGCAGTTCGTGGAGCACAGCCTTGATCTCGCCTTTGTGCCGGGTGAGGGCGGCGCGCAGGCAGTGGGCTTCGAACGCTTCCTGCTGCGCCGCGAGCGATGGTCCGGCGTCCAGCGCGACCGGTTCCGGCGTGCTCAGGCCCAGTGTCTGGCGTTCAGCGGCGTTGGCCAGTTCGCGTACGTTGCCGGGCCAGTCGTGGGTCAGCAACTGGCTTAACTGCGCAGCGCTGAGTTCCGGCGCCTTGCGGCCCAGGCGTTGCGCAGCCGCCTGCGCAAAATGGTTAAACAGCTGCGGAATGTCTTCGCGGCGCTCGCGTAATGGCGGCAGGCGTAGTTCAGCGACATTCAGCCGGTAGGCCAGATCCTCGCGGAAACGTCCGGCGCGGGCTTCTTCGAGCAAATCGGGCTTGGTGGCCGCGATGATCCGCAGATCCACCTTGATCGGCTTGTTGGAGCCCAGGCGTTCCAGCTGTTTGTCCTGCAAGACGCGCAGCAACTTGACCTGTTGGGCCAGCGGCATGCTTTCGATTTCATCGAGAAACAAGGTGCCGCCATCGGCGTATTCCAGCTTGCCGATGCGCTTGCCCTGGGCGCCGGTAAACGCTCCGGTTTCATGGCCGAACAGTTCGGCTTCGAACAACTGTTCGGGGATCGCCGCGCAGTTCAAGGCGACGAAGGGCTTGTTGGCGCGCGGACCAAAGTCATGCAGGCAGCGCGCAACCAGCTCTTTGCCGCTGCCGGTTTCACCCCGAATGATCACGTTGACTGGCAGTTGCGACAGATCCAGCACCTGTCGGCGCAAGGTCTGCAAGCCAGGCGAAACGCCGAGCAGCGTCGCGTCCAGTTGCGAGCGGGCATCGGCCTGTTCGTGCAGACGACGGTTTTCCAGAACCAGTTGGCGCTTTTCCAGTGCCCGACGCAGATTGCTCAGCAGGGTTTCCGGGCTAAAGGGTTTTTCCAGAAAGTCATAGGCGCCGTCGCGCATCGCATCCACCGCCATCGGCACATCGCCATGCCCGGTCAGCAGGATGACCGGCAGGTCGGCGTCCAGCGCTTGCAACCTTGCCAGCAACGCCAGGCCGCCCATGCCCGGCATGCGCACGTCACTGAGAACCACCCCCGGAAAATGTTCCGGCAGATTCGCCAGACAATCCTCGGCGCGGCTATGAACCTGCACCTGGAATCCGGACAGCGTCAGCCATTGCTCCACGGCCTCACGGATCGGCGCTTCGTCGTCGACGACAATGACGGAATTCAGCATGCGGGTTCAGCCTCCAGGAAGTCGTTGGGCAGACTGAACGAGAAGCGCGCGCCATGACCATGGTTTTGCGCCGCAAGTCGTCCGCCCAGTTCATGCACGATGGCGTAGGACACCGCCAAGCCCAGTCCAAGGCCGTCGCCGACCGGTTTGGTGGTAAAGAAAGGGTCGAACAGGCTGACCATATGCTCATCGGCGATACCTCCGCCGCTGTCGATGACGCTCAGGCACCAGCGATTCTCCTGCGCGCTGATCACGATTTCCAGACGCTTGAGCGGTTTGTCGCTCATGGCATCCAGGGCATTGCGCAGCAGGTTGATCAGCACCTGTTCCAGGCGAATGGCATCGCCGCGAACCCACGCGGGCCGGGTCAGGTGCAGCACGCACTGGATGTGTTCGTCACGGATGCGCGAATCCAGCAGCAGCAAGGCTTGATCGACCACTGCGGCCAGATCCAGGCGCTCGCGCAGGCCTCCAGGGCTTTTGCGGGCGAAGGTTTTCAAGTGCCCGGTCAGCGCCGCCATGCGCGTCAGTTGCTGGTCCAGCGGCGCCAGAGCTTTATAGGCATCATCGATGCGCCCGTGATCGAGCAACAAGCGCAAGGTGGCGAGTTGCATGCGCTGGGCCGTCAGCGGTTGATTGATTTCGTGCGCCAGTGCTGCGGACATCTGCCCCAGCGCCGCGAGTTTGGTTGATTGCACCAGGCCGTCTTGAGCCGTGCGCAGTTCCACAGTGCGCTCCAGCACCTGACGCTCCAGTTCGTCGCGGCTGCGTTCGCGCATGCGCGCCAGACGCCAGCGCTGATAAAGAAATAACCCAAGGAACACCAGCGTCAGCCAGGCACCGGCGGCGGCAATGCCTGCATTGCGAATGTCTTCGCTGGCCATCTGCGGTTTGCGCAGCAGATGCAAGGTCCAGTCTTCGGCAGGCAAGGGCATTGATTGCCAGAGGTAATCCGCCGTTTCGTCAGGGCCGTCAATACGGGTCAAATGGCTGTTTTCGCCAAACTCGCGCAGTTCACGGCGGCGCAATGGGGATAGCGGTTGCCGGTCGTATTGCCGGGTACTGAGCAGCTGCGCGCGGTCCTCAACCGAAATCGGCTGCAACTCGCGATAACGCCAGCCAGGCTGGTTGGCGATGAACACGATGCCCTTGGCATCGCTGATCAACAATAGATCGTCGCCCTGCGCCCATTGATGCTCGAGGTCGGGAAACTCCAGCTTGACCACCATTGCACCGAGAAACCCGCCTTTATCGTTCACCACTGCGTTGGACAAAAAATAACCAGGAATGCCGCTGGTAACACCTACCGCGTAAAAGCGGCCGACGCCCTTGGCCCTGGTTTGCTGAAAGTAAGGACGAAAGCCGTAGTTATGGCCGACGTAACTGCTGGGTAAACGCCAGTTGCTGGCGCCGACGGCGAGGCCATCACGGTCCAGCAGCTCAAGGGTCGAGGATTGCGCCGCACCGTTGATACGCTCCAGCTTGCGATTCAGCGCATCCTGGGACAGCGCCGTGATCGGGCCGTTGAGTGCCGCGCGTATTTCCGGGTCCAGCGCCAACACCGCAGGCAGCGCCCGATAGCGTTCAATCCAGGTGTGCAGCGTGTTGGCGTAAAGGGACAGCTGAACGCCAGCCCTTGCGGCATCGTCCGACAACGCATGTCGCTGCGCCTGACGCATCGCCAAGCCCGCCGACACGCCTGCACCGGCGAGAATCAGCAGTGCATAAAGGACGATGCGTAAGGTGCGGGAGGTGAATGGCATAAGGGGCTTGCCTGATTTATGGCGGGCAGAAGACACAAAACTTGTGGGAGCAAGCTTGCTTGCGAAGGCAATATTTCAGACGCAGAAAAATGCGCTGTTCCTACTGCCTTCTTCGCGAGCAAGCTCGCTCCCACAGAATTACTCTGCAGTTGCAGCCTTACAACAAATTGAAACTGGCCTGCTTCAACGCTTCCGAATCAAGGCCGATCATGACCTTGAATTCGCCGGCTTCTGCGGCGTATTTCAGGCTCGGATCATAGAACTTCAAATCGTCTTCGCTGAGGGTGAAGCTCACGACTTTCTCTTCACCGGGCTGCAGCATGACTTTCTCGAAGTTCTTCAGCTCCTTGACCGGACGACTGATGGACGCGGCAACGTCGCGCAGATACAGCTGAACCACCGTCGCGCCAGCAACCTTGCCGGTATTCTTCACCGTCACGCTAGCGGTCAACTTGCCTTTGCGGGGCATGTCCTTAGCCGACAGGATGATGTCCGATACGTCGAACTGCGTGTAGCTCAAGCCGTAACCGAACGGGAACAGCGGGCCGTTGGTTTCCTCGAAGTAGTGCGACGTGTAGTTGCCGACCTTGTCCGGAGAGTAAGGGCGACCGGTGTTCAAGTGCGCGTAGTAAGTAGGAAGCTGGCCAATTGAACGTGGGAACGACATGGCCAGTTTGCCGGACGGGTTGTAGTCGCCGAACAGCACGTCTGCCACGGCGTTGCCGCCTTCGGTGCCGGGGAACCAGGTTTCCAGCATCGCGTCGGCCTGAGCCAGTTCGTCGACCAGCACCAGCGGGCGACCGTTCATCAACACCAGGACCAGCGGCTTGCCGGTTGCCTTCAGCGCCTTGATCAGGTCGCGTTGTTTGCCGGGAATGTTCAGGCTGCTGCGGCTGGCCGCTTCATGCGACATGCCACGGGACTCGCCAACCACGGCAACGATTACATCGGCCTGCTCGGCGGTCTTGACCGCTTCGTCGATCATTTCCTGGGCAGGACGTGGATCGACATCGACTTCGTGCTCGATGAAGTTCAGGTATTCGTTGATATGGTCGTTGTCACTGACGTTGGCGCCACGGGCATAAACCAGTTTGGCCTTGTCGCCTACGGCATTGGCCAGACCGTCATACACAGTGACCGACTGATTCGGCCGGCCGGCGGCAGACCAGCTGCCGAGCATGTCCAGCTGACTCTTGGCCAGGCTGCCGATCACGGCGATGGTGCCCTGTTTTTTCAGCGGCAGGGTTTCGTCCTTGTTTTTCAGCAAAACCAGGGTCTTGCGCGCAACATCCCGTGCTTCAGTGCGGTGCAGGCGGTCGTCGGAATAGGTATCGGCCGGGTCCTGTGCTGCTTTGCCGATGCGCAGGTACGGGTCGGCGAACAAGCCCATGTCGTATTTGGCGCCCAGCACTTCACGTACGGCGTTGTCGATTTCCTTGACGGAAACTTCGCCATCTTTCACCAGCCCTGGCAGTTCTTCGCCGTAGGCCTTGTCGTTCATGCTCAAGTCGACGCCAGCCTTGATGGCCAGCTTGGCGGCTTCGCGGAAATCTTTCGCCACGCCGTGTTCGATCAGTTCCTTGATCGCGCCGTGATCACTGATGGTGACGCCCTTGAAGCCCCAATCCTTGCGCAACAGGTCTTGCAGCAACCATTTGTTGGAGGTCGCAGGCACGCCGTTGATCGAGTTGAGGGCAATCATCACGCCGCCCGCGCCGGCATTAACCGCTGCGCGATAAGGCGGTAGGTAATCCTGGTACATACGCGTAGGACTCATGTCCACGGTGTTGTAATCCCGGCCACCTTCAACTGCGCCGTACAAGGCGAAGTGCTTGACGCTGGCCATGATGTTGTCCGAGGCGGCTGTGCTCTTGCCCTGGAAGGCTTTGACCATCACGTCGGAGATTCGCGACACCAGATAGGTGTCTTCACCGAAACCTTCGGAGGACCGGCCCCAGCGCGGATCGCGGGAAATATCCACCATTGGCGCGAAGGTCATGTCCAGGCTGTCGGTACTGGCCTCGATGGCTGAAATGCGACCGCTCAAGGCGATGGCGTCCATGTCCCAGCTGGCAGCGAGGCCCAGGCTGATCGGGAAAATCGTGCGATGGCCGTGGACCACGTCGTAGGCGAAGAACATCGGAATCTTCAGACGACTCTTGGCGACAGCGGCTTCCTGCAACGGGCGGTTTTCCGAGCGTGTGATGGAATTGAACGTACCGCCAATCCTGCCTGCGGCGATCTCCTTGAGAATCATCGGCTGTGGCATTTCCGAACTGATACTGATCAGCCGCAATTGCCCGATTTTTTCATCGAGGGTCATTTGCTTGAGCAGATTGGAAATGAACGCGTTTTTCGCCTGCAACGTGGCCTGATTAGGGGCGACCGGCGCACTGACATTGCTTGCAGCCAACACTGGCTGGCTGGCCAGACTGACCAGAAGACCGAGTAAACACAGCTTATTCATGAATAATTTCTCAAGGCTTTTGCCTGCAACTTACGTTAAATGTCAGGCAGCCATATTTTGGGTTTTAGACCTTTGGCGCTTATTGTCGGTCAGGGGCGATGGGATGCCGCTGAACTCTTTGTCATTACCGGCATCTTTGTAGCGCAGCCACTTTTTATCCGATGATCCGGCGTTGGCGACGGATTATGCCGGGGAACTTCTGTTTTGGCTAAAATCACTTGAGCCATACGGAATAAATAGCCATTACAGGAGTTACATAATGATTCTTTTACAGCGTTGCCAGCCTCACAGCGGACGTCGCTATACCTGGGCAACCGGCGTTTTACTGCTGCTCACCAGCCTGTTAAGCGGCTGCGGCATCAACAACATCCCCACTTACGACGAACAGGTGAAAGCGGCCTGGGCTCAGGTGCAGAACCAGTATCAGCGTCGCGCCGACCTGATCCCCAATCTGGTGGAAACCGTCAAAGGCTACGCCAAACACGAGCAAGACACGCTGACGGCGGTCATCGAAGCCCGGGCCAAGGCGACGTCGATCCAGGTCGATGCCAATACCTTGAACGATCCGGCCAAACTCAAGCAGTTCCAGGACGCCCAAGGTCAGCTGACGGGTGCATTGAGCCGCTTGATGGTGGTTTCCGAACGCTATCCGGACCTCAAGGCTAACCAGAACTTCCTGTCATTGCAGTCGCAACTGGAGGGCACGGAGAACCGCATCGCCGTTGCGCGTCGTGACTTCATCGCCTCGGTCGAGCGCTATAACACTGAGATTCGCACCTTTCCGGGTCGTCTCTGGCACACCGTGATGTACAGCGACTTGCCGATTCGCCCGAACTTCGAGGCGACAACGCCAGGTTCCGAGAAAGCCCCGGAAGTGAAGTTCTGATGAAGGCGTTGCGGCTCGCGCTGCCGGTCCTTCTACTGTGGGCCTGCGCCTTGTCGGCGCAGGCCGCGCTGGTATTTCCGCCGCTGACCGGGCGCGTGGTCGATAACGCGCAGTTGCTCGACGCGCAGAGTTCAGCGCAGTTGACGCAGATGCTTGAGGCCCACCAACAGGCGTCCGGCGAGCAAGTGGTGGTGGTCACGCTGCCGGATTTGCAAGGCACCAGCATCGAGGATTTCGGCTATCAGCTGGGCCGGGCGTGGGGGATTGGCGAGAAGGGCAAGGACAGCGGCGCGCTGCTGATCGTCGCCCGTGATGATCGCAAGGTGCGAATCGAAGTGGGCTACGGCCTGGAAGAGCGCCTGACTGATGCGCAGTCTTCGGTGATCATCAATCAGGTGATCACGCCCGCCTTCAAAACCGGCAACTTCGCCGGCGGCATTACTCAGGGTGCGCAGGCGATCATTCAGGTGCTGGGCGGCAATCCACTGGCGCAACCGCAAGCGGCGACCGACGCTGAACAGCAGGGCACGGGTTTCGACAATGTGCCAGTGCTGATCATCGTGGTGGTTTTCCTGATCCTGATTTTCCTGAGGTCCGGGCGTGGCGGCGGTGGTCGGGGCGGCAGAGGAGGCTTTATTACTGCCGGTGGGCTGGGCGGTCTGGGTGGACTCGGTTCCGGTGGCTCAAGTGGCGGTGGCGGCGGTGGATTCAGTGGCGGCGGTGGCAGCTTCGGCGGCGGCGGTGCGTCGGGCAGTTGGTAATCGATGGATCAATGAGTGACGCAACCATGGCTTTACTGAATCAAGACCAACAGCGCCAGGTCGCCGAGGCAATCGCGCGGGTCGAACTGCGCACTGATGCTGAACTGGTGACGGTGCTGGCCCGCCAGGCCGACGATTACACCTATGTCCCGCTGATCTGGGCCGGGCTGGTGGCTTTGCTGGTGCCAGGCCTGCTCAATTATTTTTCCGGCTGGTTGAGCGCCAACGAACTGCTCTTGACGCAAATCGTGACCTTTATCGTCGTGGCACTGATCTGCCGTTTCGGCCCGCTGACCATGTATCTGGTTCCCGCCTCGGTTCGCCATTGGCGCGCGGGCAATCTGGCCCGTCGCCAGTTCCTGGAGCAAAACCTGCACCACACGGCAGGCGGCACCGGCATCCTGATCTTCGTCTGCGAAGCCGAACGCTACGTAGAAATCCTCGTCGATCACGGCATTTCCAGCCGCCTGCATGACGACACCTGGCAAGCCCTGATCGACGTTTTCACCCAGCACGTGCGCAACGGTCAGACCTTGCAGGGCTTTCTCGACTGTATTGAAGGCTGCGGGGAAGTGCTGGCGAAACATGTGCCGGTTACCCAGGTCAGGAATGAGTTGCCGAATCGGTTGGTGGTGTTGGGGTGAGCCGATTGATTGGTACAAAGATGGGAGTCTCAAGTTCGACGATGCGGCGGTGCGTGTTAGCTGGGGTTCCAGCGTTCTAACGACGTCGCAATCCAGCCGGAAATGACGTCACAAATCTCGGAAATTTCCCACGGTTTTACCCGTTCCTTGCTGACTTACTCTTCAGCCATCAAGACGCAAAGTTCTGTGCTTTTACGGCCAGGACTTGACCATGCCTATCGCATCTCGCTGCTCGCATTTCGTGACAGGACAGGAGTCCTGACATGCCTAATCCCGTTGGCACCCTGAGCCGTGGCCCGTGCTGCGAAATCAACAAACTCATCGTTCAGGTGGTTGGCACGCATCATCCTTCGACCCAACGCCTGGCTTTCTACGAGAAAGACGCCAGCAAACGGCTGGATGCAGTTACCGCGCAAGACCGTCCCGAAATCGTCACCGCTTACATGTGCGCGCCCAGCGCCTTGCATGTCTGGGACTGGTCCGGCGAGCCCAAGCATCGCCTGATGCTGGAAATCGAGACCACACAGGGCAAGCCGATCCTGTTGCCGCTTCCGGAAACCCGCATTACGAAGAGGCAACTCGATCAACAGTGGAACCAGATCGTCCCGGTGCTGCCCTTTGTGGCCCTGCCCGGCGTCAACAGCGCTCACGATCATGGCACTCCCGTGTTGTGCCGCGCCGGGTTTATTTATGTCTTCGTCGACGGCAGGCTGTGGCGTGAACTGGAAGTCCGGATCAGCGACGAGCGCACCACCTATCACGATATCGAACTGGAGAAATTTCGCGAGGGTGAGGGATTCGGCGACGAAGCGCGCCTCGCTACCGGCAAGGCTTTGGACGACATCTGGTTACCATCCAACTGGAATGATCGACCGGTAGACGCGCAACTGTGTTTCAGCGAAGTGCAGCTGAGCGGGGCTCGATTGCAGCGTCTGGAAAGCGACTCGGCGTTGCGTCGTCAGCGCTGTCAAAGCCCGGACCTGCGGGTCTCGAAAGAACGCTCCAAAACGGTCTTTGCCAACCGACCGGATGGCGTGGCCATGCTGGACGCTTTCAGCAATTTTGATGTGCGTGACAAGGAGAATCAGGCTGCGGCCAGTAGAGCCCATATCACCTGGTTGAACCTCAATCGCGGCGCTTTTCCGCTGTCAGTCCCGGCCCCGCAACGCGCGCGCCAGACCGGTTTTGAGTGGATGATCGACCAGCCAGCGCGCTACCTGTGCGACCTGAGCGGAGAGTTTCTGGCAAATGCATTCAGCGCTGCCCGCAAACATGTGCGGCTATGTGAAGCGGGGACCGCGCCTTACGTGCCATTGCCGCTGGAAATCGGCGCCTGGGCACAATGCCTTGAGCACATCGTCGACCCGAATACCCAAGGCGATGCGGGCCTGTGGACGGCTCAACCGCCTGCGGCAGACGTGTTGCAAACGGCGCGATCCCGCGCGCTCTACGGCGTGATGCTGCTCGACACCCAGTACCGCCTGCGGCATCTGAGCACCCGGATTTATGACCAGCGTCACCTGCTGGAACTGTGCGGCGAGCGGGCGCAGCGCTATCCGCATCACGCCAGCGCCTTGCTGGTGCAACAACTGATTGTTCCGCAATCCATCGGCGGCAAGAAGAACCCGCTGCATCAGCAACTCGACATGCTCAAGGAAAAGAGCCGGCTGGATATCAACCGCTTCACCGCCAGCAGCGAACGCGCCCAGCTGTGGCGTCAGCAGGAAATGAGCCAATCGCTGCTCAGCGAGTGCCTGCAACAACGGCAGACTGAACAATGCCTCGCCGACCACCTGAGCCTCGATGGCTTCAAATACGCGGCGGCTTTTCATTTTGTCAGCCAACTGTTCGTCACCCTGGCGCTGGGCCCGTCGGGCTACGACCCGTTGGCCGCCAGCGGCGACATCACCGACGCCATGACCGGCCTCAGCCTCTACAGCCCCGACGCCAGCGTCGGCCAACAGTGGATCGCCCACGTCAGCAATGACCCGCAACATCCAATGCACCGCATGCTCTGGCCGGATGCCGGGCAACAGGATCTCGACGCGCCATATCAGGCACCCGCCAACCCGGAGGTCAATCAAGGCGACGGCACTTTTCGGGCGACGGAACTGGCCAGTACCGAACAGGACAGTGTTGCTCCCGCTGGTGCGTACTCGACGATCGATGCAATGTTTTTGGCGAGTTTGCTGAAAAGCGGGGGCCTCAATACTACCCTGACCCTTGAAGCGAAGGCCGGCGCGGCTGCGCTGGTCGCGATCAATGAAAACCTGCAAGGCGCCCTCGAAGCCGCCGAACGAGCGGTCCATGGCGCGCAACACATTGCACTGCAAGACCCTGCTGCCAAACGCTTTCGACTGAACGAAGCGGCGCATCGACGCAGCCTCGCCCAACTGCGCGGCATGTTGCCGCAAACCTTTGGCGACCTGCACTTCCTGTCTCACGCTGACGCCCGGAGAAAGGCCTATTACGTTTTCGGCCTGGACGACATGCCCGAGAACATCGGCCGCTCTGCACAGGCATACGGGGTTTATCGCAACCAGAATGGCGTCATGAAATCCCCCGCCGAGGATCACGGTTTTGCTCGGCCGCAGCCGGATCTGCCCCCAGAACGAATCGTGCTCGGCATCCCGCGCAACCACCGTACGGCCATGACAGTTAGCCGACTCAATCAACGGTTTAACGACGCTTGGCAACAAGACGTGGCCAAGCGCGCGGCGGACAAGGCAGACAAGCTGAGTGGGCTGGAGAGTGCGATCAAGCTGCGGGATTCGATGCGGGACAGTACGGCTTTTCGCGTGTTGGATTCGGTGATCGTGGCGGGTCTGATTGTGGGGTTGGAGATTTACAATCTGAGTAATGAGTTTGACGGATGGGAACAGACGGTTAGGGAGAAGGAGGGGCTTCGTGGCTTTGTCGGGGTTGCGGGCGCGGGACTTGATTTGGCTATCGCATTCGAGGCGCTGACTGTGAAGCTGGCTGGTAGTAATTCTGTCTTGGCAGCTGGACGCAAAACTGTGCTTACCATTCCGGAAGCATTCGCGGAGCGGCTTCTGGGTCCCTTAAGCGAGTATCTAGTTAAGGAGTACAGCGCTCGCTTGTTCAGCCAGATTGGAGCAGGTTTGCTTTTTACCGGGATCAGTATTTACGACGCGTGGCATTCCTACAGGTGGGGTGATGATGCCTATATAGGCCAACTAGTCATGGCTTCCGGCGGGTTGACGGCGGCTTTGGGTAGTGTTGTCGCTGGGGGCAGCACCTTCCTTGGTTTGAGTCCTATGGGTTGGGCTGCGCTGTTATTGATTGCCACTGGCGCAGGATTGTCGTACTGGCTGAGCAGCAAGCCCATCGACGACTGGCTAAAAAAAGGGCCCTTTGGCGACGATCAGCATAATGTCGCGCCACACCTGCAAGACCCTCAGAATGCCTTCTACTATCTGGTCAGTCTGTTCGCCGATATCCGAATCAGTATCGACCGCAACCCTGAATACGTTGCTGACGGCCTGCTGGATTTTCGCGCCACGGTACCTTTTCCGGTGCGCAGCGCCAATACGCGAATTCGTATTGAAAGTAATTTGAGCGGGTTATTGAATGGACCGGGCGAGTTCGGGACTCAGGCTTTCCTCAATCTGAAAAGCTTTGAAGTCTTTTTCGATCAATACAGCGACCGCAGCAAGACCAGCAGCTCGCAGATAGCTGTAACGCCAGTTGCCTATCGGCTATTGCCGGGCGCCCTGGAGCTGTTCGTCAAAACACCTTTCTCCTATAAGGCGGAACCTGCGCAAAACTTGCCCGAGGTCTATCACGTATGGCGCGTGCGCGCTCAATTGTCGCTCAATGACGGGCAGCGTACCTGGGTCTTTCCGGCGCCACCGCCCAAAGATCCAACCCCCTTCGGGTCGACTTACGCCAGACCCGATTTTGAAGTTACCAAACGGCTGTTCTGGGCCGACGAAACCGAGAATCGGGCGAAGACCGCGAAATGAGTACCCAGAAGACGCCTTACTATGCAGATACCGCTTATCGTTCAGACGGCATTCCTAAGCAACAAGCTTCAACGGAGCGGTCATGGCTCAGGCGTTTTAGCAAAAAGCGCTTACCGTGGGGGCGGGCGCTGAGCCTTGCACCGGACGCATTTATGCGACGGCGCTCGCCGAACAACCTACGTTTTCGTGAAGATATGCGTAAAGAACGCCAAGAGAAAATTGCGGCCGGTACTTACGTTCCTGCGCCTTACGAACATGTAGATTTTCATGATCGGCACGACCATGAGCGGTTCAGGTTTTCGCTCTGGTCTTCACGCTCCCAATTTTGGTCGTACTTGTATATTTTTGGGAAAGGGTGGTCTCTGATATTTACTCCCATATACATTCTTACTGCGCTTGCATTAGCAGCAAAGTCTCGCGAGCCTTATTTCGAGGCATTATGGGGTTTGTTCGATGAAACGTTTTACGTGACGATGCTTCCGTTATATGTAGCATGGGCCGCAGCCTCATTAATCTTGAGGAAATTCCCCAAGCTCTGGGTAAAACCCTCCCGAGGCCCCATCTGGGAGCTAAACCGCCGCACCGGTCTGGTCACGCTATTCGATTACAACAATAACGGCGAATACAAAAAGAACGGCACTATTGGCGAAATTACTGCGCCGTTTTACGAGTTCGATGCTTATCTGGAGTCGGGGCCGGATCGGCAGGGTTCGATGAATCATGTGTTGTGTATTGCCCATCGTTATCGGGATATCGTCATCAATTTCTCTTCGCTGGTGAACGTCGATAACCGCTGGCAAATGCCCTGCGCGTTGTGGGACTTCCTGCAGAACTACATGGACACCAGTCGCCCGCTGCCGGATCTGCCGCGCTATGAAGAGTTTCGCCACCTGGACCCGACCACCGCCGCCCACGACCTGAAAACCGGCCGCAACCCGCGCTTCTGGATTGATATGGACGATGAAACCTACAAGCAGCAGCTCAGCCAGTTGCTGGAAAACATCGATAACATCGACACCTTCAAACGCCCAAACTTGATGGCGCGGCATGTGCGGTATATGGATTGATAATGACAAGTTTGAATAACGGTAACATGTATTTCTACGCCGCTACGGCTTATCGTTCAGACAGCATTCCCAATCAAGCGCCCTCCACGGAGCGCTCTTGGCTAAAACGGTTTGCCAAGAAACGTCTGCCTTGGGGGGAATCTCAAAACGTTGCCCCAGATGATTTTCTGCGTGAACGTGCGCCTGAGAAGTTACGTTTGCAAGCAGATATGCGGAAAGAGCGCGAGGAGAAACTTGCGTTGGGTACCTACGTTGCCGCGCCTTACGAACATGTAGATTTCCATGACAGACACGACCATGAGCGGTTCAGATTTTCGCTTTGGGCAGCGCGTGCGCAATTCTGGTTGTATATGAATATGTTTGGGAAGTGGTGGGCTTTATTGTTTAGTCCTGTCGTAGTTTTGGTCGGTGTTATTTTTGAGTTTGATGCTCCTACTCCCTCTCTAAGGAAACTCTGAAAAAGACTTCCAAATCTGGTGAAATACGCCAGTCCCAAACACTGAACGGTTGAGCCCCGATGAAGCAAATCTCCTTCGCTGACGCCGAATATGCTGGCAAACGCAAACAAACCCGCCGTGAGCGCTTCCTGAACGAGATGGATCAGGTCGTGCCCTGGAATGGCTTGATCAAACTGATCGAACCGCACTATCCGAAGGGCGAAGGTGGTCGTCCGGCCTATCCGTTGATGGCGATGTTGCGGGTTCATTTGATGCAAAACTGGTTCGGTTATAGCGACCCGGCCATGGAAGAATCGCTCTACGAAACCACAATTTTGCGCCAGTTTGCCGGGCTGCATCTGGATCGGATTCCGGACGAAACCACGATCCTCAATTTCCGCCGACTGCTGGAAAAACATGAGTTGGCCGGCGGGATTTTGCAGGTGATCAATGGCTATTTGGGCGACCGTGGTTTGTTGCTGCGCCAAGGCACCGTGGTCGATGCGACGATCATTCATGCGCCGAGTTCGACCAAGAACAAGGACGGAAAACGTGACCCTGAGATGCACCAGACGAAGAAAGGAAATCAATATTTCTTCGGGATGAAATCGCACATCGGTGTCGATGCCGAATCCGGTTTGGTGCATAGCGTAGTGGGCACTGCGGCGAATGTGGCGGACGTAACCCAGGTCGATCAGTTACTGCACGGAGAAGAAACTTACGTCTCTGGCGATGCCGGTTACACCGGCGTCGAAAAGCGTCCCGAGCATCAAGATCGCCAAATGATCTGGTCGATTGCGGCGCGGCCCAGCAGCTATAAAAAGCATGCAAAGAAGAGCCTGATCGGGCGCATGCGTCGCAAAATCGAATACGCGAAAGCTCAGCTGCGTGCCAAGGTTGAGCATCCGTTTCGAGTGATCAAGCGTCAGTTTGGTTATACGAAAGTGCGCTTCCGGGGCCTTGTTAAAAACACCGCACAGCAGACCACGCTGTTTGCGCTGTCGAACCTGTGGATGATGCGAAAACGATTGCTGAATGCAGGAGAGGTGCGTCTGTATTGCGGACAATGAGCGCTGAAAAGCGCTCATACGCAGAAAAAAGGGGAATTAATAGAGGAAAAGGTCTGATTTTCGATTGAGTCGACATTTTTTGAGCCTCAAGCAACGGGGCCGTTGAAAACGTCTGCCTATTTCAGACCTTCCCTAATGGGGTTTCTCTACGGCATGCTAGACACGGCTTATTTAACTATTCTCCCTTGTTCGGCGGCTTGGGCATTAAGTAGCCTCGTCATCTACAAATTCCCCAAACTCTGGGTAAAACCCTCCCGAGGCCCCATATGGGAACTAAACCGCCGCACCGGACTTGTGACATTGTTCGATTACAACAATAACGGCGAATACAAAAAGAACGGCACCATCGGCGAAATAACCGCGCCGTTTTATGAGTTCGACGCCTACCTCGAATCCGGGCCGGATCGGCAGGGTTCGATGAATCATGTGTTGTGTATTGCCCATCGTTATCGGGATATCGTCATCAATTTCTCTTCGCTGGTGAACGTCGATAACCGCTGGCAAATGCCCTGCGCGTTGTGGGACTTCCTGCAGAACTACATGGACACCAGTCGCCCGCTGCCGGATTTACCGCGCTATGAAGAGTTTCGCCACCTGGACCCAACCACTGCGGCCCACGACCTGAAAACCGGCCGTAATCCACGCTTCTGGATCGATATGGACGACGAAACCTACAAACAGCAGCTCAGCCAGTTGCTGGAAAACATCGATAACATTGACACCTTCAAACGCCCAAACTTGATGGCAAGGCATGTGCGGTATGTGGATTAGGAATGACGACGCTGAGTGATTTACACAGAATTAAATTAACCCCCACCCCACAACCCGCCTAAAATACCCGGCTTCGCTGCTTTCCAGCTTCAGCCCGCCCCGAGGCGTTTTTCGATGTCAGTCACTGCAACTCCCGCCCAGTCTGCCCAGGACCACCATGCCCAGTTTCTCGGTTTGCTGGAGAACAGCCTGTCGCAGAACTCATTTATCAAGCTGGTCCTGGCCAAATACGTCGGTGACGAAGCCGAGTTGCAGCGGGTGATTATCAAGCAGCTGACCGTCAAGGATCAGCCGTGTCTGTCGTTCGTCTATCGCTACAAGACTCGCGATATCACCAAGAATCTGCCGCTGGCCGAGGCTGTTCAGCTGATCGGTGGCTTGCTGCCGGAGTCATTCAAGAACGCGCATTTGCTGTCGCTGACCGACGAAGTGCAGTTCGAATACGGCAAGAAAGGTAAAAGCACGCTGTTCAAGAGCAAGGCCCAGCAAGAGCGTGAAGCGCCAACGGCCGGGCATGATCGGGAGAAGAAGCGCTATCTGGAGCTGACCCGGCCATTCCTGACGGATCTGGGCGTGACCAATAAACAGCATGAACTGATCCCTTCCATGTCGCGCAAGTGGAAGCAGATCAACAAGTTCATCGAGGTGTTCTCCCACGCGCTGACGTCTTCGCCGCTCAAACTCGATCAGCCGATAAAGGTCGCGGACTTCGGTTCGGGAAAGGGTTACCTGACGTTCGCCATTCATGACTATCTGCGCAATACCTTGCAGGCCGAAGGGCAGGTGACTGGCGTCGAACTGCGCGAAGACATGGTCACGCTGTGCAACAACGCCGCTGCTCGCCTTGATCATCCGGGCCTGGTGTTCGAGTGCGGCGATGTGCGCAGCGTGGCGCCGAGTGCGCTGGACGTGATGATTGCCCTGCATGCCTGTGACATCGCCACCGATTACGCCATTCATATGGGCATTCGTTCCGGGGCGTCGATCATCATGTGTTCGCCGTGCTGCCACAAACAGATTCGTCTGCAAATCCAGAGCCCGGCGCTGCTCAAACCCATGCTGCAATACGGCCTGCACATGGGCCAGCAAGCGGAAATGGTCACCGACAGCCTGCGCGCGCTGCTGCTCGAGGCCTGCGGTTACGAGACCAAAGTGTTCGAGTTCATCTCGCTGGAACACACCAACAAAAACAAGATGATCCTCGCGGTAAAACGCGCCGAACCGCTCAAGTCCAGCGACATCCTGGCCCGCATCCAGGAGCTGAAAACCTTCTACGGGATTCAGGAACAATGCCTGGAAACCTTGCTGGTGGCAGACGGTTTCATCAGCTGACTGTCAGCACAGTCTCGGGTTGTCGAGGTACGGGTCTTACGAGCGTGTAGGACTCGGCTGAAAATCATCCACCCCCGACATCTGTCGGATTCTCGCCGAGCCCGCCGGCGGGCAAAGTCCTGCGTTACGAAGCTGGCGCAGGGGATGAATATTCAAGCGCTGGCGCCCTTTGCGCAGGTTCCAGCATGTCCATTCAGATCAGAAAAGCCCATCGCCCCTTGTTGCTCGCAGTGATTGCCGCGTCGCTGCCGGCTTGCACCGTCAGCACTGCCTCGCAACACGATTATTCAGGCTTGCCCGATGACCCGTTCGCGGAGGTCGTGATGCAGGTTCGAGGCGGCGGCCGCGATCTTTTCAACAATATCGAGCGCGGGCAGATCATCTCGCAACAATTTGTTCGCGGTAAGAACCCGGAGCAAATCCGGGCCCTGTTCGCGGCGGCGCAGGGTGTCTGCATGACTGAGGCAGATGCCCCGCAACTCGTTTGCGTGGTTGATCGCTGGTGGAAATACGCGATGTCTCGCTCGGCCGCCGATTCGAGGACCCGCTGCAATCCGGGGATTCAGCTGAGGTACCGCTTCAGTTTCGATGAGCCGAGCCCGCCGGCTGCGACCTGGTCCAGGTATGACTTCGATGTCATTCACCTGGCGCACTGCAACCGTACGCGCACCATTCCCGAGTAAACGCCGGTCGAGAACCTGTCGGTTCCTTGAGCTGGATCAACCTCATGCTCGTTGCCAGCGCTCATGCTGCAAGCATTCCCCCCGCCGGGTTGTTGTGCAATCGCTCGGCTGATCGTTAGCAATGAGGATCCGTCATGAGCAGCACTTTTTTCATACCCTCCGTGAACATCATGGGCCTGGGTTGCCTCGATGAGGCCATGCAAGCCATCCGCAATTACGGCTTTCTCAAGGCGTTGATCGTTACCGACGCCGGCTTGGCCAAAGCCGGACTGGCCGCGCAGATCGCCGGTTTGCTGGTGGAGCAGGGCATCGACTCGGTGGTCTACGATGGCGCCAGGCCCAACCCGACCGTCAGCAATGTTGAAAATGGCCTGGCCATGCTGCGCGAACGTGAATGCGATTTCGTGATTTCCCTGGGAGGCGGTTCGCCCCATGACTGCGCCAAAGGGATCGCGTTGTGCGCCACCAATGGCGGGCACATCAGTGATTACGAAGGTGTGGACCGTTCCACCAAGCCGCAATTGCCGCTGATCGCCATCAACACCACCGCCGGCACCGCCAGCGAAATGACCCGTTTCTGCATCATTACCGATGAAGTGCGCCACGTGAAAATGGCCATCGTTGATCGCAACGTCACGCCGCTGTTGTCGGTCAACGACCCGGCGATGATGGCCAAGATGCCGAAGTCACTGACTGCGGCTACCGGCATGGACGCCCTGACTCACGCCATCGAAGCCTATGTCTCGACTGCCGCAACGCCGATCACCGACGCCTGCGCACTCAAGGCCATGGCGCTGATCGCCGAAAACCTGCACAAGGCCGTGGTGGATGGTTCGGATTTGACCGCACGGGAAAACATGGCCTACGCACAATTCCTCGCGGGCATGGCTTTCAACAACGCGTCCCTGGGTTTCGTGCATGCCATGGCGCACCAGTTGGGCGGCTTCTATGATCTGCCGCACGGCGTGTGTAACGCGGTTTTGCTGCCCCACGTGCAAAGCTTCAACGCCAGCGTTTGCCCGGCCCGCCTGAGCGACGTTGCCCACGCCATGGGCGCAGACACCCGCGGCCTGTCCCCTGAAGAGGGCGCCCGTGCGGCGATTGCGGCAATCCGCAGCCTGTCGAGCTCCATCGACATTCCACCGGGCCTCACCGCGCTGGGCGTCAAGGAAGAAGACTTCCCGATTCTGGCCGCCAATGCCCTCAAAGACGCCTGCGGCCTGACCAACCCGCGACCTGCCGATCAACTGCAGATCGAAGACATCTTTCGTCGCGCACTCTGATCGCCATTGCCCGCGATTCGGCGAATCGCGGGCTCGAACTTCTCCAGAGGTCATCGATGAAAACCACCTCCAGCGCTATCTGTGAAGCAGCCGACCGACTCGCCGGGTTCGTCGGCTACCACCACAAGGCCCATCGCCATATCGTGCGCTTCAGCGAAGACTCCTTCGGCATGGACGTCGCCGACGACAGCATCACGCCCACCTGCGAATTCGTCTGGTCGCCGGCAGACAACGAACTCATGACCCTGAGCCGGGAACGCCTGCAACTGCTGCTCGAACAAAACATTGACGACCGCCTGCGCATCACCGAACCGCTGCGCGTCTACATGCGCCGGCTCGACCTGCCGGAAATCGTGGTGGAGCGGCGGGTGAAGGTTTAATCCCGGCTGTTGACCTTGCCCGCGCGCGTTTGGCGGTGTCTGCGAAATCGCATTTCACTGAGCGAACTTATTCGCGAGGTGATATGCCAGATTTGAACACGACTCCGTTGGAGCGAGGCTTGCCCGCGAAGAACCATAACGCGATCGTCTCGCCTACCGCGGTGCCTGGTTCGCGGGCAAGCCTCCAACGGGTTCAGCGAACGGGTGGTTTGATTTGCCAAAACATAGAATGCAGTCGGCAACTCCCACACCTTGCGGCGGCGCGTCCTACATTTGTCAGCTTGTTCCGGCAGGGCGGGGGATTTAACCTCGTCGACTGCTGAAAACTCAGCACCGGATTTGGCGATCTGGTTACGGAACCTGTACATCAACCTGCATTCGCGGCATGTTTGTGCCTGCGTTTTGTTATGGCTGTTGTGTGTGGGAGACCTTCGGGTCTGCCGGGTGTCCGTACCGGTTCGCCAACCCGCACACAGCTGCCACCTTTGTTTGGCGACGAGGGTACTGGCCTTAGGCTGATACGGAAATATTCAAATGGATTACACGACGTCCCATCCTCACATCCCAACCCTATTCACCCGCCACCATATCCAACTGCACGCGCTGCTCCTGGAAAACCAGGTCTGGTTCTGCGCTCGGGATCTGGGGCATCTAATGGGCCTGTTCCTCGACGAACGCAAGACGCGCAAGCTCGACCATGATCAACGCCGCACCCTGGTCCTGCATCGTCACGGCCTGACTCAGGATGCGCTGATGATCAGCGAATCGGGCGCTTATGCCTTGCTGGTCTACCACCATGGCCCACAAAACCGCGAGCTGCGTGAATGGCTGACGCTACAGGTCGTCCCGGCGCTGCGTGACGCCAATCACCTCGGCCACCCTGAACGCCCGACCATCGGCCTGCTGGACTGGGCTGGCGTTTCCTTGAACTTGCTGCATTGGCAAGACGAACCCTGGATCCGCCTGCGCGACATGCCCAACGTGCTGCTGCACGAAGCCCGCACCAAACGTCCCTGGTGGAAAAAAGCGACGCGTTTTCTGTCGATGTGAATAGCGCGGCGGTGGCAGGGTACGGATGGTTTGCTTCGGGGACCAAGGCCCGTAACGGCTGGGCTGTAGGTCATTTCAAACGATAGGGGATGGTGCGGGGAAGAGTGATATGGAGCGGGTGAAGGGAATCGAACCCTCGTTATCAGCTTGGGAAGCTGGAGTAATGCCATTATACGACACCCGCTCTGAGCGGCTGACTTTGTACCAGAATGGGCGGCTGAATTGAAGCGCTAATTTCTTGTCGGCCGTTAAACCCGACTTAGATCCACGGAGCCCATTCGCCGATTACGGCGTTGTCGCGCTGGCGAATGGTTTCCCGGCTCGGTCGAGCGTTGGGTTCAGAGGGCGAAGGCATGTTGTGTCTGGGCCTGTCTGTAGTGGAAGGTCTGACGGTTGCGTGTTGGCGTTGGGGGTGTGAGGTAGTCCAGCAACGCGAAACGCGAGTCGCGGCAAGCGGCTTTGTGTTCCATGTCGAGGAAATGCCCCGTGGCGCGTATCGTCGTGAAGGTGCTGTCTTTCACTACCTGGTCAAAGAGCCTGGCATCGGCGGGGGCGGTGTATTCGTCCCATTCGCCGTTCATGAACAGCACCGGCACATTGATGTTTTTCGCCGCGTTCAGGTACTCGTTCTGATCCAGGTTCAGGACGTGGCTGATGTGAAAGTGCATCTGGTCATACTCATGGGTTTCCAGGCTGCTGACATGCCGATAGTTGAAACGCTTGAACAATGGCGGCAAGTGCTTGCCGATCGTGTCGTTGACCAGGTTGCCCACTTCATAACGCGCGTGAGCACCCAGGTGCAGGACGCCGCGCTCCAGATAATCTCGCATGTGCTCGTTGACGACCGGCGAGAACGAACTGATCACAGCCTTCTCGATCCGTTGTGGTCGGAGCGAAAGCGCAATCAGCGCCGCCGCGCCTCCCCACGAGAACGACATGATGTGTTCGGCGTTGAAATGGTCGATCAGCTCCAGCAGGATCTGGCCTTCTGCTTCTTTGGTCAACGGCGTTGCGTTGACGTTGTGGGGCTTGGATTTGCCCGCGTAGGGCTGATCGTAAAGCACCACGTTGAATTGGGGATGAAGGTTACGCACGGTCTGCGCAAATGACGCAGTGGTGGCCAGTGAGCCGTTGACCAGGATGATGGTCTTCTCTGCGGCATCTGCCCGATAAAACTCCGTGTAAACCCGAAACTGTCCCTGTATATCAAGCACAGCGATTTCTGGCCTCATATCGTATGTCTCCTGGCGTAAACAGTTTTGCGCGCAATCGAAATTGCACGAGTTTCGTGACAGGTTGGCATTCGCCTTAAGGGGCCCAGGTCGATCCGAAACTATCTGTTCGACAGGTATTGTTATTGGCGGGCGATTTGTCGGGAGCCGGGGCTCTGGTCGACAAAAGGATTTCTTAGAATGCGTTCATGACTCATCGGTCACATGTGGACCGACGATTGGATTCAAGCAGGGGAGAGGCAAACCCGCAAGTGCCGTTCGTACATTGAACTGCGTGTTCTGCCCGGCGGTAGTCGTTTAGCCGATAGCCGCGATTTCCGCGGGATGCAGCGCGCGGTACTGGCCTGGCTCCAGGCCGGGGTCCAGGCTCAGGCTGGCGATGCTTTCACGATGCAGGCGCAGCACTTTGTTATCGAAGTGGCCGAACATGCGCTTGACCTGATGGTAGCGCCCCTCGACGATTTCCAGTCTGGCCGAGTGCGTGCCGAGCAGGGTCAATCGGGCCGGCTGAGTGGTGATGTCCTCGAAGGCGAAGTAAAAACCGGCAGCGAATTTCTCGACGTAGCGGTCGTTGATAAGCTGCTCGGTTTCAACATAGTAGATCTTCGGCAACCTGGTCTGGGGCAGCGTCAGCCGACGCGACCATTGCCCGTCATTGGTGATCAGCATCAGACCGGTGGTGTTGAAGTCCAGCCGGCCGGCAATGTGCAAGTCGTGTTTGTCCGGCTCGTCCAGCAGGTCGATAACGGTCGGATGCTGCGGGTCGACGGTGGCGCTGACGCAGCCCTGGGGCTTGTGCAGCATGAAGTAGCGGGCCGGTTTGCCAGCCTGCAGGATTTCGCCATCAAACTCGACACAGCTGAACTCACGCACATCATGGTGCGCGTCGCTGATCACGTGACCATCAACCTTTACCCGTCGGCCTGCCAGGGCGAGGCGTACGTCCTTGCGATTGAAGCGCGGCAGGTTGCTGAGGAAACGATCAAGACGCATGGGTTTGGCAATATGAGTGGGGAAGGGCGACAGGGTACGCGATCTACGAAGCCGATTTGTCAGCGCCCGCGTTTTCGATGCCGGCGCAGCGTGGGCACAGGCACGCTTTGGCGCGCACCTCCGGCGGCAGCGCCTCGATGATTGCCGGATCGATGTCCACCGAAAAACACCAGCAGGCCTGATCGGCGGTGCGTGGGTCGGCCAGAGAGCAGCGGTTGCTGGATCCGCAGGCAGGGCAGCGGTCCGGATCGACGCTTGAAGTGCTCATGCGCTCGCCGTTTCCTCGGTAAACACCTGATTGCGCCCATTTTGCTTGGCGGCGTACAGCGCGCGGTCGGCCCGGGCGATCAGGGTTGGCAATGTGTCGTCGTCTTGCAGTTCGGCCAGACCGACGCTGACGGTGACCTGCAAGGGTGTGCCGGAGAAGACATAGGTGTGTTGTTCAGCCAGCAGACGAATTTTCTCGGCAATGCGTTGGGCGCTTCGGGTGTCGCTGCCCTTGAGCAGAATGATGAACTCTTCACCGCCCCAACGACAAATGATGTCCGACTGGCGCAGGCAGCTTTTCAGATCCTCCGCGAATCCGGCCAGCACCTCATCGCCGGCCAGATGCCCATGGCTGTCGTTGAGTTGCTTGAAGTGATCCAGGTCCAGCAGCATCGCTGTGAGCGGCTTGGTCTCGCGCTGGGTGTCCTTGAGGGTTTTCGACGCCAGCAGGTCGAAGCCGCGCCGATTGGGCAGGCCGGTCAGGCTGTCGAGGGTGGCCTGGGTTTCTATCTTGTATTTGAAACGGTTGATCAGGCGATGCAGCAGCAACACGACCACCAGCGTGACCATCAGGCAGATCAGCAGGTTCAGGTACAGCGATTGGCGAATATCGGTGAGTGCTGTGTCTTCGCGCTTGTCGACGAACAGGTACCAGTTCAGTTCGGGAATGAAGCGCACGTTAAGAAAGTGCTCGTGACCTTCGGAGCGGTATTCATAAGTGCCACTGTGCGGTTTGGGCAGTTGCTTGTGCAACTCGCTCATGCTGGGCAACTTGTTCAGTGACTGGCCGATGACAGCGCCATTCGGACCGCCCTCGGCACCGGTCAGGACGATGCGCCCGAAGGTGTCGACGAAGTACACGCTGCGCTGATAACGCTGTTGATAGCGGTCGATCAATTTGATGACGGCATCAACCGTCAGCCCGACACCGGTCGCGCCGATGAAGCGGTTGTCGTAATCAAACACTTTGTAGTTGATGAAGAAGGTCAGGCTGTCTTTGTTGGCCATGTCCGGGTCGACATTGATCTCGTACGGCGCGGCCATGTCCCGGACCCGGTAATACCAGACGTCCCGGGGTTCGCGGGCGTCGATTTTCTTCAGCACGCCTTTGGCCTGGTAATACGTCAGGCTGCTGTTGGAAACAAAGAACGAAGTGTAGGCGCCGTAATGATCCATGACCTCTTTCAAATAACGGGTCATTTGGTCCGGGTTGCGTTCGCCTTCCACAATCCAGTCGCGCATGAAGGTGTCGCGGGCCATCATCGACGAGATCAGTACCGGGCGCACCAGGTCTTTCTGGATCTCGGAATAGACGGTGTCGGACGTCAGCGGCAGTTCGGTGTTGATGATGTTGTCGCGAATAGACGCCCGCGACGCGTAGTAACTGAGCATTGAAGTCAAGAGAAAGCCGCTCCCTAAAAGAATCACTAACGTCACCAGCAACGACCGTTGTGAAGTAATAGCGGAGCGAAAAGGCATGGAGTGTCCGGAGAAGATAATGTTCAGGGCTACATGCTAGCTTGCCGCCACTACTCACGCTATCGAGAATTTGTTCCGCCCGACAGTGGTCCGGATTTACATGGGCAACACCCTAGGTCAAGGCGCCGGGTAAACATGCGCGGTACCAGTGATTGATTGAAACGCCGAGCATCGGCAGTGCAGCAGCAGGATCTTGTCGTAGTGAATACCGTGATCGAACAAACCCTTGAACAGTTCTTCCAGCGTTGGATCAGCCATGCCCAAGCGCTTTCTCACCGTCAGTACATCCATGGGTGTACGCAGTAGTTGCCCGCTGAACGGCGACAGATTGGAATCGCGAACCACATGGCTGATGTACTGGTAACTCTCGTCGTCGGGGGACTGGAATTTAGAGAGTTTGTAATTCTTGATTTTCCCCGTCTGCGATGTGCCCGCCAGCAACTTGTCGGTGAGGGTGTAAGCGCGTGTGGTGTTTGATGCAGCAACCAGCGTGTTGGCCTGGTTATCCAGAATGCCAAAGGGTTTTACCTGTTGTTGAATCACGCGATGCAGCGAGGGATCGATCAATGCATGCCCATGAGGTGCATAGACGCGCAGTTCGGTGCCGTTGGGGATCGGCGTGTTCTTGCTCCACGGCAAGTAATAGCCGTGCGTGCTGACCACCAGCGTGCGCGCCTTGCCTCGGTCTGATGTCCACAGCAGAAACTTGTGTGTCAGTTTCCATACTTTGACCGGCACTGTTGCGAATCGCGGATCGCCGGGGATATTCCAGGTTTTAAGCAGGCTGTCGGTCTCGAAGAATTTTTCCAGACGGGTATGCCGAGTCTGCATTGACCGATTGAGCAGCGAACTGAAGCCACGGGTCTTGCTGATCGCTGCGGCTGAAGTTTTCAAGGCTTTGCTGGCGCTCACAAGTTTGCCAAATGAGCGCAGCAACAGCGGCGTGTAAGGCGCCAATTGGAGAAAACCCAACGATAAGGCCACGAGCATCGCCTGCCGCTTTTCTTCATAGCGTGCGCCCGGCAAGTTCGCCGAGGCGATGTTCAATGATACGACACCGATTTCCGTAGCCAGCGTTGCAATCAACGCCGGGGTCAGCAAAAAGGACATGGGCGCCAGCAGGATCTGGAGATGAGTGAGTTGCCGGGTCCAGTATTTAAGCAGCACCTCATTGGACGTCACGATAACGTCCTGCGCGTCCATGAACCCGTTCTGCCTGAGGGTTTCAGCCATGTAGCGAAACGGCGAAATGGTCAGGTGTCTGATGCAGAGTTTATGGGTCGCAGCGATATGAGCATCCTGGTTGTACAGCGTGTCGGTCCAGGGGCGCAGTATGGATACCGGTTCTTCGGGATCTCGCTGGCCAGCCCATATCTGCAGAATATAGGTCAGCCGTCGGTGGTGGCGCAGCGGAACATGGTTCAGGACAGACTTGCGCCACTGCTGGTTTTTCGCAGCGTTTTTCAGGTAGCGATCGATGGCCTCATCGCTGTCGAACTCAATGAGGGCTTTATGTATGCCAGCCTGGTACAGCACCTTTTGCGGTCGGCCAGGTTCCGACAGGATCAGCAGACCTGGACAGTAGACTTCCTGCACGCCTTCAAATACCGAATGTTGCAGGTAAAAGCCCAGCACTGTGCGCTCGATGGTCTCGCTGCGGGGTTTAATGTAAAGCTGTTCGAGGGTTCTTATGACCATGTCGAATCCGCTTTGCAATAGCAGCCGTGATTTGAGGCACAGCACGGCTTGCATCATGAAGTTGGTTTTTAAACATTGCTCGACACTGTCCTGATGCCGGTTCCAGAAGCGTTCGACGCGGCGGGTCATAAGTGGCAGGAAGTCAATTTTCCGGATGTGATTTTCGATGGCCTGTGGGGTGATCGGCAACTCCTGGATATTGGCGGCGTGACCTTTTTCAGTGGGGTCGATATACACCATCGTGCGTGCGTCATGATCCAGATAACCCTCGGCATGCTCGACCCGGTAATTGCCTATCAGTGCCTGGCTCAGGCTGATGGGTAAACCGTCAGGCGTATTGAATTGGGTAACCGGAACGCGAGCGCTACCCAATGGCGTAAAAGATTTACCCCGGATATAACGAATGAATACCTGGTCCGGGTTTATATCCAGCCCATGTTCATCTTTCATTACTGAGCGCATGAGCCGTGCGGCGGTTTTGTTCGGCGATGGTATGCGCGGGAGGATGTTCGGGCGTGTTTGCCAAAGATCGACCGCGCTGATCAGTTTCAACGCAGGCTGGATTGGCTTGAGCCAATCAGTACTGACTGAGTTGTCCAGCAGATAACCCAGGGATAACTGCTTTTGCACAGTCGTGATCGCGGCAAAAATATCGCCTTCGATACTGCTCAATTCAACCTGCAAAACGTTGTCGTCTTCGGCTGCGTCGGGTGCCCGCGGCCCGCCGAGTTCGTTCAGCGCATTGAGCAGCATATGAGTCATTCGTTGCGCGTCATCGCTGATGTATTCGATGGGCTCGGCGGCGCTCCCCGGTTGGTGGATAAAACAGTGTGAGGTGTTGTGCGATTTGAGCTGAAAGGCCCCCGCAACCCGGCGCCCGTTGAGGGACAACATGCTGGCGCTGGACAGCGTGCCGGTTGCGGGTGATTCAAGGCATTCGGCATTCTCGGGAAACGCCGTCAGGCCCAGGATGTCTAGCCCCAGACGATAACCGTCCAGACTGATTCTTCTGCGCGAAAAGTACGTGTTCAGGTCATGCAGGAACGACAGCTTGGCCAAGGCGCAGTAGGTCTGTTCGTGTCTGGCCCAGAAAGCCCTGGTCAGAGCTGCGTAATCGCTTGCCAACGGCGCGTTGAGAATCATGTCCATGGCGCTGCTGGCGGTAAATTCTGGAAATGATTCATCCAGAATCCTGTCGTCCAGGGTTGAACCCATCAGTGCCAGCATGGCCGGAACATCGAACGAAATAATCGCCAGTTCCGTCAGGGAGAGTTTTTTTACATAGCGTTCCCGTCCATCACCTTCAACAGCGGGCTGATCATCATGGGTGAAGCGGATAAACAGCTGGTCAGGCTCCAGTGCCCTGGCGGTACGTCGGCGTAACAGTCGGACCAACTGTTCGCGAACATACTCATCCAGCTTCGGCGGGCAATCCATGTCCTGTTGATAAGCCTTGAGCAGCAAAGGCGAGCTGACGACCAGTTTCATCGCAGGGCTTCTGCGCAATGCCTTGAGTTTTTTCAGGTCGATTGCCGGGCTGCTGTTGGTCGAGTTCGGAGAGGGGGTTTCAGTTACGTTCATAGTGGCGGGTCACGATAAATGACCCGCTACTATGTCATTTGGAAGTTGCTTGTTTCGGGTAACTATTTATTGGCTCCGGCGTTTAGATACGCGCGCCAGCCGCCCAAATGGCTGATGTTGGTTGCCCCTGCAAGACCATAGGGTTCGCAGATGAATCCGCATTCCCAACTCCCGTCAGCCAGTTGCACTTTGCCCAGGCCCAACGGTGCCGGAATGCCGGTCAGGAAAGAGCCCAGTTCGCGACTCGGCAGCTCCCAGACTTCCACCGCGATCGCCACGCCGTCCTGCTCGACCCGAACCATCCCTGGGCGAAACGGCGGACCACCGGCCAACGCATAGAGCTGATAATCCGATGAGCTTTGGGTCGCTTCCACCAGGCGCGCGCCGCGTTGCTTGAGCTGCCAGTTCAACGGCAACCCGTCCAGATGCGCGCCGCACACCACGATTCTGGCCATGTCATTGCGCGCGCTGCCGGCCGGTTTTGCCAGCTGTCCGGCCAGCCCGCCAATCAAGGGCAATTCGGTGTGGCGTTGCAGTGCGTCGGCGATGCTCAGCAAATACTGATCGGTGAACACTCGGCCGAACACCGTTACGCCCCACGGCATGCCGTTGTCCATGAACGCGCTGGGCACGGCGACGGCGGCGTAGTCCAGCAGGTTGACGAAGTTGGTGTAGTAACCCAGTTCCGAGTTGCGCAGCACGGGTTCGGCTTGCAGCTCTGCCGACGTGACGGGGCGGCCGATGCTCGGCGTGACGACGAAATCCACGCCATCCATGACGCGGTCGCAGACGGCCTTGAGTGCTTGCAGACGGTACTGCGCCTTGAACGTTTCGACACCCGTCACCAGCGGCGCTTTGCCCAGCACTGCGCGGATGACCGGCAGCACCGCTTCCGGGTTGCTCTGCATCAGTTCGCCAGCAACGCTGTAGCGCTCGGCCACCCAGGGGCCGTTATAAAGCAGGCCTGCGGCTTCGAGAAATGGCGACAGGTCGATGGTCACGGCTTCGCCGCCCATGGCGGTCAGGCGGTCGATGGCATCACCGAACAACAGCGGTCCTTGTGGGCAACCGAAGTATTCGAGGTCCTGAGCACGCGGTACGCCGAAGCGGAACGGTCGCGGCGCACCGAAGGCCGAGGCATCGTTCCATGACGGATTGCTGCGGCTGTATTCGTCGCGCGGATCAAGTTTCGCGACCAGGCCCAGCAACTGGCTGGCTTCCCGTGCGGTGGCGGTGAAAGTCGTGACGCAATCCAGCGTCCGGCAGGCCGGAACCACGCCTGCGGTGGAGATCAAGCCCTTGCTGGCCTTCATGCCCAGCAAGTTGTTCAGCGCGGCGGGCACGCGTCCGGAGCCCGCCGTGTCGGTGCCCAGCGCAAAGCTGCTGACGCCAAGGGCGACTGCCAGGGACGAGCCGGAACTTGACCCGCCGGACGGATATTCCTTGAGCACACTGTTGGGGCAGGCGCCAAACGGCGAGCGACTGCCATTCAAACCGGTGGCGAACTGATCCAGATTGGTCTTGCCCAGGGGAATCGCGCCCAGGGCGATCAGTTGCTCGACGATGGTCGCCGAGCGCTCGGGCTCATAGGTATAAGCAACGCAGGCAGCAGTGGTCGGAATGCCGACCAGATCGATGTTGTCCTTGATCGAAAACGGCACGCCATACAGCGGCAGGTCGTTGATGTCCCGGCCTTCCAGCGCGGCGAAGTAGGGCTCCAGTTCGGTCGGATCAAGCAGGTAGATGAACAGATGATATTCAGGGTTCAGCGCAGCGGCTTTTTCTCGCAGCGCAAGAATCAGCTCGCGGGGCGTGAGGTTGCCGGACTGGTAGGCGGCGCGGACCGACTCCAGGCGCAGGTCGCTCAAGGTGATTTCAAGGCTCATGGCGAAATTCCATAAAATTGATAAGAGCAGACCACATCAAACGGCTTCTATGACTACGACTCGCTGTCCCGCACGCACGGCCGAACCCGGTTGTACGCGCACGTCCCGCACCACGCCGGCGAGTGTCGCCAGCAGCGGGATTTCCATTTTCATCGACTCCAGAATCACCAACACATCGCCAGCGGCGACCTGTTGGCCCACCTCCACCTGCACTTGCCAGAGATTCCCGGCAATGTGACTGTCGATACTGTGTTCACCGGCACTGAGCGGTGCTTCATCGGTCAGCGGCGCCACCGCTTCATCGCTTTCGAAGTTGGCCTGACCGCTGGCAATCCAGCGCTCACGCTCGGCCTGAAATGCGCTTTGCTGCTGGCTGCGGAAGGCCGCGATACCTTCGGCTTCACTGCTTAAGAACGCCTGGTAGTCCGCCAGGTTCAAGGTGCTGTGTTCAATGTGCAGCGGATAGCGGCCCAGCGGGAAATCCCGACGAATGCGCAGCAACTCTTCGGCGCTGACCGGGTAGAAGCGAATCTGATCGAAAAAGCGTAGCAGCCAAGGCTTGCCATCGAAGGCCGCCACTTCCCGATAGCGGTTCCACATCTGCAACGTACGCCCGACAAACTGATAACCCCCCGGACCTTCCATGCCGTACACGCACATGTAGGCGCCGCCGATGCCGACCGAGTTCTCCGCCGTCCAGGTGCGCGCCGGGTTGTACTTGGTGGTCACCAGCCGATGGCGCGGGTCCAGCGGCGTGGCGACCGGCGCGCCAAGGTAGACATCGCCCAGGCCCATGACCAGATAACTGGCTTCGAACACCGTGCGCTGCACTTCGTCGAGGTTGGGCAGGTCGTTGATGCGGCGGATGAACTCCAGATTACTCGGGCACCACGGCGCGTCCTTGCGCACGGTGGTCATGTATTTCTCGATAGCCAGCTGACAGGCCGGATCGTCCCAGGAGAGCGGCAGATGCACGATGCGCGACGGGACTTGCAGGTCCTTGGCCGCGCAGACGGCATCCCATTCCCCAGCGACGATCTCCAGCAACTGTTGCAGCGGCAATTGCTCAGGCTGGTAATGCACTTGCAGCGAACGAATGCCCGGCGTCAGGTCGATCACGCCGTGCAGGTTTTTGGCCTCCAGCGCCTGCATCAGCGCATGGCCGCGAAAGCGCAGCACCAGATCCAGCTCCGGCGCACCGATTTCCAGCAGCAGATGGGTGTCGCCGGAAAGCCGCGCCACCAGGCGCGTGTCGTCGCGGCCGATGTCGAGCATGATGGGTGAGGTAAGCTCAACCCCCTTTAGAAGCGAATTCATTCGCGAAGCCAGTGTTTCAGCCCCCTGTGGGAGCGAGCTTGCTCGCGAAGGCGTCAGATTCTGCACCGCGTCGCCTGCTTCGCGAGCAAGCTCGCTCCCACAGATCAACTGTCGGGCAGCCTGGATGCTGACCGCTTCAAACATCACCTTATCGCCGGCCTTGAGCTGCCCCAACTGCCACAGATCCGCTTCGATAATGGTTACCGGACAGACGAAACCGCCGAGGCTCGGGCCGTCGGGGCCGAGGATGACGGGCATGTCGCCAGTGAAATCCACGGCACCGATGGCGTACGGATTGTCGTGAATGTTCGACGGATGCAAACCCGCTTCACCGCCATCCGCCCGCACCCATTCCGGTTTCGGGCCGATCAGGCGCACGCCGGTGCGGCTGGAATTGAAATGCACTTCCCACGCCGTGGCGAAGAACGTCTGCATGTAATTTTCGGTGAAATACTCCGGCGCGCCGTGCGGGCCGTAAATCACGCGAATTTGCCGAACGTCCGCCAACTTATCGAGCTGATCCGTTGCGATGTGCTGCCCGACGCTGCGCTCAACCAGTGGCGAAATGTGCAGCACATCCCCCGCGCGCAAAGCCCGGCCGCCATGACCGCCAAACTGGCCCAGGGTGAAGGTGCTTTTGCTGCCCAGATAATCCGGCACATCCAGCCCACCGCGTACGCATAGATAGCTGCGCGCACCCGCTCCAGCGATGGTGCCCAGCGCCAGACTGGAACCCGCCGCGATAAACAACGCGGTATTCATCGGCTGCGCCTGGCCATCCAGCGTCAGGGGAATTACCGCGCCGGTCACCGCAATCACCGCATCTGTGTTGAAACGCAGCAACGGCCCGCTCATGGTGATTTCCAGCGCGGCGCAGCCTTCGGCGTTGCCCAGCAGGCGATTGCCCTGACGCAAGGCGCGGCTGTCCATCGGCCCGGACGGCGGTACACCGACTGCCCAATAACCCAGACGTCCCGGATAATCCTGAATGCTGGTTTGCGTACCGCCGCTGAGCACTTCGAAGGTGTCGGCGTGATAGACCAGACCTTCCAGGCAGCGGGTCCAGGGCTGGCCGCTGGCAAACGGCGCGTCGGCGATGATCTGCCGCAGGTAATCGCGGTTGGTCTCGACGCCGTACAGTCGCGTGTCGCTCAAGGCTTTGGCCAGGCCAGCGCTGGCCCGCTCGCGGTTCGGCGCCCAGCTGATGACCTTGGCGATCATCGGATCGAAGAACGGTGGAATCTCACAACCGGCTTCAACCCAGGTATCAATGCGCAGGCTTTTGCCATCGACGGCAGGGAAGTTCACCGCCGTCAGCAAACCGGGACTTGGCTGGAAATCCCGACCGGGATCTTCTGCGTACAGACGCGCTTGAATGGCATGGCCGCTCGGCCTCAGCGCTGCCTGTAATTCGCTCAACGGCGGCAGGTCGCCAGCGGCCAGTTGCACCATCCAACTGACCAGATCGACGCCCCAGACTTGCTCGGTCACACCGTGCTCGACCTGCAAGCGGGTGTTCACTTCGAGGAAATAAAAGCGCTGATCCTCGCTGTCAAAGACAAACTCCACGGTGCCGGCGCTGCGATAATTCACGGCCTTGGCCAGCTTGATCGCCGCCATGCACAGCGCTTCGCCCATGCCTTCTGGCAGGTTTGGCGCAGGGGTTTCTTCGAGGACTTTCTGATTGCGGCGCTGCACTGAGCAATCGCGCACGCCCAGCGCAAGCACTTCGCCACGCCCATCACCGAACACCTGAACTTCAAGGTGCCGGGCGCGCTGGATGTACTTCTCGATGAACACCCCAGCGTCGCTGAAGTTGTTCTGGCCGAGGCGTTTCACCGCGTCGAACGACTCGCTCAACTCGGCAGCGCTGCGGCACACGCGCATGCCGATCCCGCCGCCACCGGCGGTGCTTTTGAGCATCACCGGATAACCAATGATTTCTGCGGCGCCCAGCGCGGTGTCGAGGCTGTCGAGCAATTCGGTGCCTTCGAGCATCGGCACGCCGTGCTGTTTGGCTAAGGCGCGGGCGGTGTGCTTGAGGCCGAATACCCGCAGTTGCTCTGGCGTCGGGCCGACAAAGGCAATGCCCGCGTCTTCGCAGGTTTGCGCGAAGGCAGCGTTTTCGGAAAGAAAGCCGTAGCCGGGATGAATCGCTTGCGCGCCGCTGGCTTTGGCGATGGCGAGGATTTTATCCACAGCCAGATAAGTCCCGGCCGCGCCGCCTTCACCCAGGCTGTGGGCTTCGTCGGCTTGCAGCAAATGCAGGCTGGCGGCATCGGCTTCGGAGTACACGGCAACGCCTTTGACGTGCAGGGCACGCAAGGTGCGCAGGATGCGGCAGGCAATGGCGCCACGGTTGGCGATCAGCAGTGTGTCAAACATGGCTTGAACCCCGGAAGTCGATGGTGTCGACCTCAAACTTGGGAAGCGGGCCGTCCCGCTATTGATGTGTCTGCACGAGGGTCGTCCGTCGTGGTCAGGTTGCTAGTCCGCTCGCGGCTGAAGCCGCTCCTACGAAACGCCGTCCGTAGGAAACCGCCGAAGCCGTTCCCACGAAACACCGTCCGCAGGAGCCGCCGAAGCCGTCCCCCGAAACACCGCCCGCAGGAGCCGCCGAAGCCGTTCCCACGAAACACCGTCCGTAGGAGCGGCTTCAGCCGCGAGGGCTTAATTCCAGACGTGCAATTCAGCCGGCGTCGGGTTGTAGCCATTGCACGGGTTATTCAACTGCGGACAGTTGGAAATCAGCACGATCACGTCCATTTCGGCGCGCAGTTCCACGTATTTGCCCGGCGCGGAAATGCCGTCCTCGAAGGTCAGTCCGCCGTCAGCGGTAACCGGCACGTTCATGAAAAAGTTGATGTTCGGCCCGATGTCGCCTTTGCCCAGGCGCCCGTCATGCACGCAAGCGCGCAGATAGTTGTCGCGGCAGCTGTGCATGTGGCGCTTTTCCAGGGCGTAACGCACGGTGTTGCTCTCTTGGGCGCAGGCACCGCCGAGGGTGTCATGGCGTCCGCAGGTGTCAGCGACGATGGTCAGCATCGGTTTACCCAGGTTGGAATACAGCACGCTGCCGGTGGTCAGGTAAACGCTGCCTTGGCGGCGCAAGGTGCGCTGCACGTCGTAACGCTCACGGGGGTTGGCGAGGCTGAAGAACAGCGTGTCGACCGCCTGATTGCCTTCCAGATCGAGGATGCGCAGGGTTTGCCCGGCCTTGAGTTCCGTCAGCGACGGTTCGCCGGCCGCAATGAAGGTGGTGGATGCAGCAGTAGCGGAAGTCGGATTCATGGACGTGCTCCTCAGGCGAACAGGCGATCGGTATTGATAAAGCCGCGCTGGTTTTCCGGGCGGGACGTGCGGCAATGCTCAGCGACGCTGGCGTCGGCTTTCATCCAGCTCAGTTGCAGCGGCTGCGGGGCGTATTCAGGATTCGGGTCCATGGGATGTTGCAGCGCGGTGAGGACGACCAGGGTATCCATCGGCGCGTACAGCTCGATGTAATCCCCGGCTTGCGAGTTGCCCGGCACAAAATGCAGGCGGCCCCCGTCGTCAACGTTGACGCGGCTGAACAGGTTCAAGGTCATCAGCAGGTCCGACAGGCCCAGGCCCCATTTGCCCAGTTCCACCAGCAGGTTGTCGGTGCCGTTGCGAAAGAAGCCGTTGCGCAATTCCTGATAGCGGCCCTGGCCGTATTTCTCGGCGACTTCTTCAGCGCAGAGCACGCCGCCGAGGCTGTCGCTCCAGCCGCAGGTGTCAGCGGTAATTGCTGCCAGAACACGGCCCATGTCCGAATACAGGCAATGGCCGCTGGTGAGTTTGGCGGTGTGCTGGCATTTGAGGCTGTCCGGCAGGTTCAAACGCTCGGTTTTTTCGTGGGCGTTGAGCAGCGTCAGGCTGACGTTGGCGTTGCCGTTGAGATCAGTCAGGCGCAGCAGTTCGCCGCGTTTGAGTACGAACGAACGGTGGCCGCCGCCGGGCAGCAGCTCTTCGGCGAAGACGGGGAATAGCGTGTTGGATGGTGTCATGAGCAGAATCCTCTAAGCCTGTTGCAGCGAGTCAAGCGCGGCGCGTGCTGCGCGGCGGTCGCTGTTCAGGGGAATGTCATAAGTGATACGCGCGCCATAAGCGCCGGGGGCGTGGGGGTCGATGCGGACTTTGTCGAAGACCAGCAAGCGGGTGCCGAGGTTGAAACCTTCGGACAAGTCATGGGTAACCATGAACACCGTCAGCTGCGTCTCGCGCCACAGTTCCAGCAGCAAGGCGTGCATGTCTTTGCGGATGCCCGGATCCAGGGCGCCGAAGGGTTCGTCGAGCAGCAACACCCGAGGTTTCATGATCAGCGCCTGGGCAATCGCCAGCCGCTGTTGCATGCCGCCGGACAGCTGCGTCGGGTATTTATCCAGCGAATGACCCAGGCCGACTTTCTTCAGCAATACCGCCGCCTGTTCGCGCGCTTCGCGTTTGGCATTGCCGAACAATCGCCCGAGCAGCGCCGAGCGCGGCAGTTCCAGGCCCAAGGCAACGTTGTCCAGCACTGACAGGTGCGGGAACACCGAATAGCGCTGAAACACCACGCCACGGCTGGCATCCGGCTCGCTGGCCAGGGCCTTGCCGTCGAGCAGAATCTTGCCCTTGCTCGGCACTTCCTGACCCAGCAACAAGCGCAGGAAGGTGGATTTGCCGCAACCCGAGGCACCGACCAGCGTGCAGAATTCACCCTCGGCGACGCTCAGGTTCAGGCCGTCGAGCACCACTTGATCGTCATATTGTTGCCAGACGTTTTGCACGGAAATAAAACTCATCCTCGCACCCCCTCATACCAAGGGAAAGCTTTGCGGGTCAGCGCCTTGAGGCCCCAATCCATCAGCCACGCCAGCAACGTGATCCAGACCACATAGGGCAGAATCACGTCCATTGCCAGATAGCGCCGCACCAGAAAAATCCGGTAACCGAGGCCATCGGTCGAAGCAATGGCCTCGGCAGCGATCAGGAACAACCACGCCGAACCCAGCACCAGTCGCAAGGCAATCAGCAAACGTGGCAGCAATTGCGGCAGGATCACCCGCAGGATCAGCGTCCAGGTTGAAGCGCCCAAGGTCTGCGCCTTGATCAGCAGCTCTACCGGAATTTCCCGGGCGCGCTGCTCCAGATCACGGGCCAGGATCGGCGTGATGCCGATCACGATGAGCATGACTTTCGACAGCTCGCCCAAACCGAAGACGATGAACAGAATCGGCAGGATTGCCAGCGGCGGCACCATTGACAGCACCGTCAACAAGGGCGACAACGGCGCGCCGAACAACGGCAGGATTCCCGAGGCAATCCCCAGGCATAAACCCAGCAACGCACTGATGCCCAGGCCAATCGCCAGCCGTTTCAGGCTGGAACCGGTGTCCTGCCAGAGCAGATATTCGCCAGTGCGGCTGTCGGCTTTGAACGCCATACGATTGACTGCATCAGCCATCTGCACGGCGCTGGGCAGCAGCTTGTCGTTGGGATTTTCCGTCAACCGGGTCGCCGAGCCGGTGAAATAGGCGAACAGCAGCAGGGCAAACGGCAGGATCACCAGAATCAGGCGGCTGGCGCGATCCGGGCGGCGATTTATCAAGCGCATGGCAATGACCTTTGTGCGAAACGCGGATTACAACGTGCCGTCGGCGGCCATTTGCACGTAGCTCGGGTCGAAATGCAGCTTGAGATTGGTCTTGTCGCCAGACATCACGCCGTTGGCGAACGACATGCCTACGGCGCTGGAATCCTTGGCACCTTCACCCAGCAAGCCATGCTCGAAGGAGAAGTTGGCAACCTTGCGCATGGTGTCCGGCAGCTGTTTGCTGTTAGCGAATTCCAGGGCTTCTTTAGGCGTGGCGAACAGCTTGGTGGTGTCCAGTTGCGCCTGGAAACCGGCCAGATCCGTGCCCGAGGCCTTGGCCATGTGCTCCAGCGCGACCTTGCTTGCGGCGGACTTGGCGTTCATCAGCGCAACCACTTCAAACCAGGCACCGGTCAACGCTTTGCCCAGCGCCGGGTTGTCTTTCAGGGTCTGGGTGTTGACCACCATCATGTCCATGATTTCGCCGGGGATCTTGCTGGAGTCGAACACCTGGGTAACGCCGGGCTTGGCCTTGATATCTGCCAGCATCGGGTTCCAGGTGGTCACCGCCTGAACGTCGTCGGTGTTGAAGGCCGCGGAGATGTCGGCATCGGACGTATTGACCACTTTCAGGTCTTTCTCGGACAGGTCAGCCGTATCCAGCGCGCGGGCCAGCAGATAGTGGGAGACAGAGAGCTCCACCAGATTGACGTTCATGCCCTTGAGGTCGGCGACTTTCTTGCCCGCACCTTTGATGACGATGCCGTCGTTGCCGTTGGAGAAGTCGCTGACGATCAACGCGGTGCTGTCGACGCCGCCCGCCGCCGGGATGGTCAGCGCATCCATGTTGGTCATGGTGCAGCCATCGAACTGGCCAGCGGTGTATTGGTTGATGGATTCGACGTAATCGTTGAGCTGGGTGACATCGATCTTGATGCCGTATTTTTTCGCCCACTTGTCGACAATGCCTTGGGTTCCTGCGTATTCCCAGGGCATCCAGCCGGCATAAATGGTCCAGCACACGTTGAATTCTTTTTTGACGGCGGCTTGCGCCGAAGAAAGGCTCAATGCAGCGACGAGACCTGCAGCGAGCAGGCCGAACAGACGGGATTTTTGCATATAACAACCTCCAGTAGCGAAAAGGGGCGGCCAGGAGCAACGCGACACCACTGGTGTCCTGTCTCCCGGGCTTTTATCCCGCCGTGTAACCTCTACTGGAGGTCGCCAACTCTCGGACCAGCCACTCGTCATTTATTGACGAGCCGGAACCCTAGTCGGCTATTGCAAATTGTGGTGCCGCGAACCTGTTTTGACTCCTGCACGGGTTTGTTAAAGCGAGAGTTGTGCCAACTTGCCACAACGCCCGATACAGAGGGGCTACATCGTGGAGGGAGGTTTCGTGCTGGCCTGTATCGGCTGATCATGGTGCGCGGATGCACCGGCTTGGGGCGTGGCGGCACAAATATAGTTCGCCCCACGGGGCACTTGAAGGGGGTTTTCGTGTCTTATTTTCTGTCCGCCAGCTATTGGCGAACGCCGACCAGCGTCGCTGGTTTGTGCCCTATCGCGGTCCGGGAGGCCGCCATGTATCGACGACCCTTACTGCTTGTTTTACTGGCTCTGACTCTTGCTGGTTGCTATGGAGGTCCCGGTTACTACGAATCCGATGTGTATACCCAGCCCGCAACCGTCGTTGGAGGTGGATATGCTTATGACAATGGCTACCGTTCAAATTATTACCAGGAGCGGCGAATCTATGTAGCGCCGCAGCCACGCTACTATGCCCCGGCGCCGCGCTATTACGCGCCGCCGCCCGTTCCACGTTATTACCAGCCCGGCAGACCGCCCGGCTATGGCTGGGGTGACAACCGCTATCGCGGCGGCAATCCCGGTTATCGCAACGATCCACGTCGCGACTACCGCGGTGGCTCTTCGTGGGGGGATCATGGCGGCAACCGAGGCCATGACGGACGAGGTCCGGGTCGAGGCGACGGACGCGGCGATGGCCGTGGCGGTCGCGGAGGGGATGGCCGAGGCGGGAATCGCTGATCGGTAGTTGAAATAAGAACGGTACTCCATGGAGTGCCGTTTTTTTATGTCCGGGGTTTTCTCAATGGATGCTGGCAATCCTCCTTCAGATATTTCTGATAGGGGCGTGGGAGCATTCCTGAAATACATATCTAGCCTCAGAAACGGGTTCGACATTGATAGGGTTTCGTACCCAAAAATGGAGATTGCCCATGCGTTTAGTTTTGCTTGCCCCCGTTGTTTTGAGTGTTTCTGGCTGCGCCATGACTAACGATATGCACAACAACAATTTCCCTGCAGTGATAGCCGTCCCTGCTCCACCAAACCTGGTCGGCACCTCGGCACACTTCCCTGATTTTGCTCATCGGCCTGTGCGTCCGACCCAATCGAAAGTGCGTCTACCCAGATAATGCTTTTATGGGCTCTATACTTGGTTTCTCCCAGTGCTTCAGACCATCGCCGACCTCTGAGTATACGGCCGGAGCCTGGCATGACCAAACTCAGGAGGTCGGACCTCTGTGGTCCGACCGCGAACATCGGTTAGCGATTGGCTGTCGTTTTGAAGTCTCTTACTGGAATTAATTCGACGTGAGCGAAATCTACTTCCGTGTGTTTCACAAAGTAACTATCACGGTGCCTTCCGTAAGAGCGATCAGAGTCTAATTCAGCCGGAGCCTCTGGATTGAAAAATTTGTCATGATGATAAACGGGAGTTCCAGCCGGCGTTGTGTGCATCACAAAACTGAATCTGCTTTTCGTGATGTCCTGTATCGCTCCCCCGCCATGCGGGAGCTGTGGATGCCAGATGATAGTGTCGCCTGCTTGCACAGATAATTGTTCCTTTTGCACGCAAGCTTCAGCGCAAAGGCGCTGAACCTCACTTTGAAAGCCATCCCATAGCGCAGCAGAACTACTCGGAACTGCGTCGAGGCTGTCGAAGTATTTCAATGCAATCGCGGCACGGTCGGGCTCAGGGATATTGTGCCCCCCGCGCATTACATCCAAAGCGCCGTTTTGCTCGTTCGCATCTTCAAGTGCAACCCATACGCCCAAGTAAAACATCTCAGGTTTCGTGGTGAAGTATGGCGTGTCGCGATGGATAGGCTGAGCTGAACCGCGTTCATAAAAAAGCGATGTATAAAGGCTGGGTGGTGCACCGAACATTGCTTCTTGAACGTCATAGGCCGTTTTATTCATATCAAACAGGTCGATCAATTCAGGAAAGGCAGCGTGCAGGTTAACGATACGCGGGTAGTGTCCGTCGCGATCAAGGAATTTTGCAAATTTGTCATTATTAAGATTGGCAAATTTCTTAAAGTTTTCGATCACCGAGACACATTTGTCCTTATGCAACGATCCCTTGATGACAGTGAATCCGTCACGTATCAGATCTTCAACATGCGTTCGTATAGGACTGGGTAGGGTGGGCAGCCTGCGAGCTGACTCAGCGGAGTTCATGAACCAAGGGGCTAAATTTTTGACGGGGTTCTCAAATTTCATACTTCTATCCATCTTTGATATAGATATATGTTTATGTTCAGGGGCTGGCAGTGGTTTTCTGTCGGAAAAAAACAATTTTAGTTTCCGGTACTTAATTTCGGCAAACAACTATTTGTATCTGATTGAAACAGCAGTCCTTCCACAAATGTATTTTTATTAGCTGCGAAGATAAGCGTAATAAATAAACATGGGGGAAATGTGCTGCACTCAATCTCGGCACTATGGCGTCTGCCGGTCGATAATATCTGCAGCGGTTGTTGACGAGAGCGGGGATCTTGTTGTTTCTCTATATATTTGATCGGCCCTATGGCGGTGCTTTCATGGGAGCAAATGCTGAGGAAACGCTATGCCGACTTCCAGCAAGACTGACTGGGATCGCATCAAACGCGAAGCCCACGCAGAAACGCCGGTTGCGCATGATGCCGAGTCTCATACGACCCTAATGATCCAGCGGCGGTAGACGATTTTTGGGATACGGCCACTGTGCGCCGACAAGGTGAGCGAGGCCCGCAGAAAGCGCCCATCACAGAGCGTGTGACACTGCGTTTGTCGCCTGATGTCGTGGATTATTTCAAAGCCGGCGGCAGTGGTTGGCAAACCCGGGCGAATCAAGCCCTCAAGGACTATATTCACGAACATCAGCGTTAGATGAACCTGCAGGCAAACTCATACCCAACCAAACGCCGGTTTTTTGCATCTGACGACACTTCCACTGCCGCGCATTCGGAATCCCTCCGTTCGCCTCTTGATCAGTCCAATTTATTGCTCAATACCCCGACAAATCCGCCAACGGATGCCGGCCTTCCCACGCCTTGGCGAAGTGTGCGTCGATCACTGGCTGCGGGACGTTGGCCACATCCTGCCAGTGCCAATGGGGTTTGCTGTCCTTGTCGATCAGTCGCGCGCGGACGCCCTCGCTGAATTCGGGATGGCGGCAGCAGTTGAGGCTCATGGTGTATTCCATCTGGAATACTTCGGCCAACGACAGGTGGCGGGCGCGCTGGATTTGTTCCCAGATCAGGTGCGCAGTCAGCGGGCTGCCTGCGGTCAGGGTCTTGGCGGCGCGGGCCAGCAGGGCGTCGTCTTTGTGTTGCAGGTGGCTGATGGCACTCCATGCGCAGGGCAGGTTGCCGACATCGAGCAATTCATCGATCTGCTTGCGACGCGGCAGCCACTGCGCGGCCGGCAGCTGGCCGATGGCTTCCTGTTGCAGCGCCTTGAGCAGACTGTTGAGCTGGATCGAGGTCTGTTCTTGCCAGTTGAGCTGTTGCAGGCCGTCGATCAACTCGTCCTGCTGTTCATCAAGCAGGAAGCGGTCGGCGAGGTCCAGGTCCAGCGCGTCGTGGCCGTTGATGTGCGAGCCGGTCAGGCCCAGAAACAGACCGAGCTTGCCCGGCAGACGTGAAAGGAACCAGCTGGCGCCCACATCCGGGTACAGGCCGATGCTGATTTCCGGCATCGCCAGGCGGCTGCTCGGCGTGACGATGCGAATGCTGGCCCCTTGCAGCAGGCCCATCCCGCCACCGAGCACGTAGCCGTGGCCCCAGCAGATCAACGGTTTTGGATAGGTGTGCAAGCTGTAGTCGAGGCGGTATTCAGCGGAAAAGAAATGCGCCGCCAATGGCGGCACTTCGCCGGGATGCTCACGGCAGGTTTCCACCAGGGTACGTACATCTCCGCCTGCGCAGAACGCTTTGGGTCCGTTGCCGCGCAGTAATACGCAAACAATGCTGTCGTCGCTGGCCCAGGTGTCCAGCTTGTCTTGCAGCGCGAGAATCATCGGCAGCGACAAGGCATTCAATGACTTCTCCGCGTCCAGCGTGGCCACGCCAATTCGGGCGCCGTCCTGAGCAGGGAGTTCTTCAAAGAGCAGATTCATCGTGACCTCTCGAGGGCAATACATTTATCCAACAGGGTTTTGATTGCCTCATGTCGGGTTAAGTTGCGATCAAGTGTAGGAAACGGCAGCGCGGGGCGCGCTGTATTTGACATTGACGACGCGCTTTCATAGGGTCTGTTCCCGTTTCAGCAAAGCCGCGCCCATTGTTTTGCAAGGTATGACCATGACATCCGACGACCGCATCAAACTCGAACCCAGCTGGAAACACGCGCTGCGTGACGAGTTCGAAAAACCTTATATGGACCAGCTGCGGGAGTTTCTGCGCCAGGAGCATGCGGCCGGCAAGGAAATTTACCCGCCGGGGCCGCTGATCTTCAACGCGTTGAATTCCACACCGCTGGATCAGGTCAAGGTGGTCATCCTCGGCCAGGACCCTTATCACGGCCCCGGCCAGGCCCATGGTTTGTGTTTCTCGGTGCAACCCGGCGTGCCCGCGCCGCCGTCGCTGGTCAACATCTATAAAGAGCTCAAGCGCGACCTGAATATCGACATTCCGGCCCACGGCCATTTGCAGTCCTGGGCCGATCAGGGTGTGTTGATGCTCAACACGACCCTGACCGTCGAACGCGCCAATGCTGCGTCCCACGCAGGCAAGGGCTGGCAGCATTTCACCGACAAGGTGATCGAAACGGTCAGCGCCCATCAGCCGCATCTGGTGTTCATGCTGTGGGGCGCCCATGCGCAGAGCAAACAGAAGCTGGTCGATGCCACCAAGCATCTGGTGCTGACCTCAGTGCATCCTTCGCCGTTGTCGGCTTATAAAGGCTTTCTGGGCTGCGGGCATTTCAGTCGGGCCAACAAGTATCTGGAACAGAACGGCATGGCGCCGATTGAGTGGCGATTGCCTGCGGTTTGAGTGTGGGCAAGCTTGCTTGCGAAAGCGATAGTTCAGTCAACGAAGATGTTGGGCGTTCTGGCGTTTTCGCGAGCACGCTCGCTCCCACGCAGTCTGCACGGGGTCTGGTGTTATTCAGGATTGCTCTCGCCGATCCCAATACCGAAACACCGGTTCCGCCAGAAACAACACAAACAACAACCGCATCACCTGCATCGCCGTCACCAGCGGCACAGACAGTTGCAGCACTTGCGCCGTCAGGCTCATTTCGGCGATGCCGCCGGGCATCATGCCCAGGGTCAGTGAGCGCAGGTCCAGATGGGTTGCGGCGCTCAGCCCCAACGCGGCGAGGGCGGCGATGAGCATGGTCAGCGCGGTGGCGAGCAGCGTCTTGCCGATAAACGCAGGTGCGCGGCGGAAAAACTGACGATTGAAATGACAGCCCAAACCGCTGCCGATCAGCCATTGGCCAATCTGACTGCCGCCGTCCGGTAAACCGATGTGCAGATCCCAGACAATGCTGACCGTCGCGCTCACCAGTAAAGGGCCGAACAGCCATGGATTGGGTTGCTTCAAGCGTTGCCAAAGCCAGGCCACCGCCGCGCCCAGGGGAAATAAAACCGCAAGCCACCGCCAGTCAACGGAACCCGCATGGAAGGTCGGCGTGCCATCGCCCAACAAGTATTTGAAGATGGCCGGAACGCAGAGCACCACCGCCAGTACGCGCAAGCTTTGCCCGGCGGCGACGCTGCTGAGAATGGCGCCGTTACGCGCGCCGAGGTTGACCATTTCGCCGGAGCCGCCGGGCATGCTCGAGAAGAACGCGGTAGCACGATCTTCCCCGCTGCGCCGCATCAACCAGACCCCGACGACGCTGGAAACACTGGTGACCAGTGCGCCGAAAAAGATCAGGCCGAAATGCGCCATGACCTGGGCAATCACCAGCGGGGTGAAGTGCAGGCCAATGCCGATGCCGACCACCCATTGCCCGCATTTACGGCCTCCGGGGATTTCCGCCAGTTGCCATGGGGTCAGGCAACGCACCAGGATGATCGCCAGTAACGAGCCGACCATCCAGGGCAAAGGCCAGCCGACCTGGCTGGCGAGGTAACCGCCAAGCAGACCGACCAGCGGGGTTGCCCACCAGGTTTTGAAGGGTCGATCAGACACTGGTCGCTGCACTGCGCTGCAATGCACGTTTGCGCCAGATACGGATCAGCGGGAACACCAGCATCAGGATGGTCAGTACCCAGACGCCGATGGTGATCGGGCTTGACCAGAGAATCTCCATCGCGCCATTGGAAATCGACAGCGCGCGACGCAGGTTCTGTTCCATCAGGCCGCCTAGGATGAAGCCCAACAGGATGGGCGACAATGGGAAGTCCAGCTTGCGCAGGATGTAACCGAAGATACCGATGCCGACCATCAGGAACAGGTCGAAGGTCGTGGCGTGCACCGCGTAGACGCCGATCCCGGTGATGATCGCGATAACCGGCACCAGCGCCCAATTTGGCACATTGAGGATGCGGGTGAAGATGCGGATCATCGGAATGTTGAGGATCACCAGCATGACGTTGGCGACAAACAACGAGGCGATCAGGCCCCAGACGAGGTCCGGTTGCTGCTGGAACAGCATCGGGCCAGGGGTAATGTTATAGAGCGACAAGGCACCGATCATTACCGCAGTTGTGCCCGATCCGGGAACCCCCAGTGTCAACATTGGCACCAGAGCGCCGCAGGCCGCGCCGCCAATGGCGGTTTCCGGTGCTGCCAGACCACGCATGTCGCCCTGACCAAACTTGCCGGTTTTGCCCGCGATGCTTTTTTCTGTCATGTAAGCGACAGCGCTTGCCAGCGTCGCACCGGCACCCGGCAGCACTCCCATGATAAAACCCAATACGCCGCAGCGCAGGTTCACCACGAATACCGAACTGGCTTCCTTGAAGTTGAACATCATGCGCCCGGTGGCTTTCACCGCTTCCTGGCCGCGATGGGTTTTTTCCAGCAGCAACAGAATCTCACTGACGGAGAACAGACCCAGCACCAGCACCACAAACTGAATGCCGTCGGTCAGGTGAATATTGTCGCCGGTGAAGCGATACACGCCGCTGTTGGCGTCGATGCCGACGGTCGACAAAAACAAGCCTATCAACGCGGCAATGAATGTCTTTAACGGCCGATCACCGGCCATGCCGCCGAGACAGACGATGGCAAACACCATCAGCACGAAATATTCCGCCGGGCCGAAGGCGATCGCCCATTTCGCCAGCAGCGGGGCGAACAGCACCATGCCGCACGTGGCAATCAGCGCACCGATGAACGAACTCCATGCCGACAACGACAGCGCTACACCCGCCAGACCCTGGCGAGCCATTGGGTAGCCGTCGAGGGTGGTCATGACTGTAGATGCTTCGCCCGGAATGTTCAGCAGGATCGAACTGATCCGGCCGCCATATTCACAGCCCAGGTAAACCGCCGCCAGCAGGATCAATGCCGACTCCGGAGGCAGACCCAGCGCGAAGGCAATCGGGATCAGCAGCGCAACGCCGTTGATCGGGCCCAGACCCGGCAGCAGGCCGACGACGGTGCCGATCAAGGTGCCGCAAAAGGCGGTGACCAGGTTGTAAGGCGTCAGCGCAACGCCGAAGCCCTGGCCGAGATAGCTGAAAGTATCCATTGATCAGTTCTCCAGAACGTCAAGCAAGCCCAGGGGCAACGGAACGTCCATGGCTTTATCGAATAGAAGGTAAAGGCCGATGCTCATCAAGATCACCACGATCACGCTTGGCACCCAGCGCCCGCCATACAGGCGCGCCATGGGAATGCCGATCAGGATGCTGCTGATAATGAAGCCCAGCGGTTCGAACAGGCCGGCGAAAATCAGCAGCAAGATCACGCAAGCGGTGATCTTGATAATGGTTTCGCGGTCCAGCTTCGGGTCTTCTTCGGTGTGAATGATGGGCGTCGGGCGGAACAGCATGTAGACCAGCGCCAGGCCCATCAGGCCCAGCATCAGCAGGGGAAACGCCCGTGGGCCGACCGGCTCGTAGGAAAACGGTGCTTTATAGGGCCAGGCCATCAACGCCAGACCGGCGCAGACCAGCAGCAGAAAAGCGGCAAAAATTCGTTGGATCAACATGGTGCAAGCTCCTGGGTTGCGCCGCCTCGCTGGCGAGCGCAACCGCTAGTCAGTCAGGCGATCACTGAATCAGGCCGAATTCCTTGGCCAGGGTCTTGTAGTCGGCGACTTGCTTTTTCACGTAGGTGTCCAGTTCCTGGCCGGTCATGGCAAACGGGAACAGTTCACGCTGGCCGCGCAGCTTGGCGAAGTCTTCCGAGGCCAGCAGCTTGTCGAAAGCGTCTTTCCACCAGTTGTATTCGGCGTCGGTCACTTTTGGCCCGAGGTAGAAACCACGTACTACCGGCCAGACGATGTCGTAGCCTTGCTCTTTGGCGGTCGGGATGTTTTTCATTTCCGGATCGTCCAGGCGCTTGTCGGCGAATACGGCAAGCAGGCGCATGTCACCGCTGAGGATGTGCGGCATGGAGTCGGAAATGTCGGTGCTGCCCACCTGAATGTGGCCGCCGAGCAGAGCGGTGGCAATTTCACCGCCGCCTTCAAGGGCGACATAACGCAGGTCACGCGGGTTGATACCGGCGGCCTTGGCGATCAGTGCGGTCTGCATCCAGTCCTGGCTGCCGACGGTGCCGCCAGAGCCGATCACGACTTTGCTCGGGTCAGCCTTGAGAGCCTTGACCAGATCATCGAGGTTTTTGTACGGCGAATCGGCTTTCACCGCGATGGCGCCATAGCTGGTACCCACCGCCGCCAGCCAGCGCACGGCGTTTTCATCGAAACGACCGAATTTGCCTTGGGCCAGGTTCAGCAGCGAGCCGCTGGACCACGCCACCAGCGTGCCGGCATCAGTAGGGCGCTGAGCGACCACCGCGTTGTAGGCCACTGCGCCAACGCCGCCGGGCATGTAGGTCACGCGCATTGGCTTGGAAAGAATTTTCTCGTCCATCAGCGCGCTCTGCGCCAGTTTGCACGTCAGGTCGAAACCACCGCCCGGCGAGGCGGGCGCAATGCATTCAGGGCGCTTGGGTTCCTTGGCTTCCTTGGGTTCATCGGCGAACAGCTGGGTAGCGAGCATCATGCAACCAGCGGCTACAGCGAAACGACGCAAAGACAAGTTCATGGTCAGTCTCCAGAAGAGTTGTTGTTTTTGGATGTTGCTTTTTAGACGTTGAAGCAGTGACGCAGTGCAGCAACCGACGGTTCAGGCGAAACGCTTCATCGGAGGCGATCAGACGAACTCGCAGTCGGGCGAGCGGACGCAGAAAGTCCACGCTGCAAGCTAACGCTGGCAAAGGTCGAGGAGGAACGAGAAGAGGGGGGTGAATTCGAAACAGCTGACAACCCAGGCTTGGTCATGGGTTTGCTCATGGGTAACTCCGTTTTTCATTTTTTGTTCTTATTGTGAAAGCGCATCGTGGCGCTTTGCTTTCGGTCCCGACTTGCGGGCCTTTTTGCGATGCTAAACAGCGAAGCTTTCACAAACCTTTCAGCTACCTTTCAAGTGCCAACTAAAATGAGTTCGCAGGCGGTTCGTGCTTCACAGGTCGCGGCGCGCCTGTAAACTCCGCGCTCTTAATGTCACGCAATCAGGAGAAGTCGATGCGTGTTCTGCTCGTCGAAGATCATCCGCAACTGGCTGAAAGTGTGGCACAGGCGCTCAAAAGCGCGGGCTTGACCGTGGATGTCCTGCACGATGGTGTTGCCGCCGATCTGGCGCTGAGCAGCGAGGAATATGCCGTCGCCATCCTTGATGTCGGCTTGCCGCGACTCAATGGTTTTGAAGTGCTGGCGCGTTTGCGCGGGCGAGGCAAAAACCTGCCGGTGTTGATGCTGACTGCACGCAGCGATGTGAAGGATCGCGTCCATGGCCTCAATCTGGGCGCCGATGACTATCTGGCCAAGCCGTTCGAGCTTTCCGAGCTGGAAGCGCGGGTCAAGGCGCTGCTGCGCCGCAGTGTATTGGGCGGCGAGCGCCAGCAACGTTGCGGCGTATTGGTCTACGACCTCGATACCCGGCGTTTCACCCTCGGCGAAGAACTACTGACCCTGACTTCCCGGGAGCAGGCCGTGCTGGAGGCACTGATTGCGCGGCCCGGTCGAGTGATGAGCAAGGAACAGCTGGCTTCCCAGGTGTTCGGCCTGGATGAAGAAGCCAGCGCCGACGCCATCGAAATCTACGTGCATCGCCTGCGCAAGAAACTCGACGGCCAACCGGTGGGCATCGTGACTTTCCGCGGCCTGGGCTATCTGCTGGAAAGTCGCGATGAGCCGGTATAACAGTCTTCGCTGGCGCTTACTGTGGAATCTCGGGCTGTTGTTGACGGTGTTAATGCTGGCCAGCGGCCTGAGCGCTTACTGGAATGGCCGGGAAGCCGCTGACACCGCTTACGACCGGACGCTGCTGGCGTCGGCGCGAACCATCGCTGCCGGGGTTTCCCAGCGCGATGGCACGCTGAGCGCCGATGTGCCCTATATCGCCCTGGACACCTTTGCTTACGACAGCGTCGGGCGCATTTATTACCAGGTCAATGACATCAATAAACAGTTGATCTCGGGCTACGAAAATCTGCCGCCGCCGCCTCCCGGCACTTTGCGCACCGATGACTACCCGGCGCTGGCCAGTTTCTACAGCGCCCGCTATCAGGGCCAGGATGTGCGGGTGGTCAGCCTGCTCAAGCCGGTCAGCGAGCCGAACATGAACGGCATGGCGGAGATACGTGTCGCAGAAACCGAGGAAGCTCGGGTCAGAATGGCGCGTGGTCTGATGGCTGATACCTTGTTGCGTCTGGGGATGCTTGGCGCGGGGGCGTTGTTGCTGGTCTGGTTCACTGTCAGTGCGGCATTGCGCCCGCTAGAGCGGTTGCGCACCGAGGTTGAAGAGCGTCAGCCGGATGATTTGCGGTCATTGCCTCTGGTCGAAGTCCAGCACGAGCTGCGCCCGCTGGTCAGCGCGCTCAACCACTTCACCGAGCGTCTACGGCAGCAGTTCGAGCGTCAGGCGCAGTTCATAGCCGATGCCGCTCACGAACTACGCACGCCGCTGGCCGCACTCAAGGCTCGGGTCGAGTTGGGTCTGCGCTCGCAAGAGCCCGCCGATTGGCGCACGACCCTCGAAAGCGCGGCCCAAGGCACGGATCGACTGACCCATCTGGCCAATCAATTGCTGTCGCTGGCACGTATTGAAAACGGCGCCCGAGCCATTGCCGAAGGTGGCGCACAACTGTTGGACCTGAGCCAGCTGGCCCGCGAACTCGGCATGGCCATGGCGCCGTTGGCACACGCGCATGGTGTTGCATTGGCGCTGGAGGCTGATGATCCGGTCTGGCTGCGGGGCGAACCCACCCTGCTCAACGAATTGCTGAGCAACCTCATCGACAATGCCCTGGCGCATACGCCGTCGGGTGGCAATGTGATTCTGCGGGTCAGCGCTCCGGGCATTCTCGAGGTTGAAGATGACGGCCCCGGCATACCTGAAACCGAGCGCGACCGTGTTTTCGAGCGCTTCTATCGCAGCCGCCAGCAGGGCAGCGGATCGGGGTTGGGGCTGGCCATCGTTGGCGAGATTTGCCGGGCGCACCTGGCGCAGATCAGTTTGCATGACGGCGCCCAGCAGGGTTTGAAAGTGCGGGTCAGCTTTGTAGCGGCCCAGTAAAACCAGCCTCAAACACCAGCTCCAACAGGTCGCTTTTCAATCAGAAGGTGTGTGTTGTTCGACGAGAGATGCAGCTCAATAAAGCATGAGCTTGGCTTCATCCATTTCGGCGCTCAGGTGACCGCCGCTCAGGTTCAGCCCCAGCTGATGAAACGCCGGCAGGCTGTTCAACTCGATCTGGCTGTACGGATGCCCGGTTCCTTGATGCAGATGCACCGTAGCGACCTGCACCAGGTCGATGTAGTCGGCACGTTGCGAGACGCGGGTGAAGTCCTGGAATCTGGCGGGCACCAAAGCCAACGGCTCGGGGAAGTCCCATGAGCGCAGCAATCGTTCGCCAATCACTGGATGAATCTGCTCGATCACATGATTGAGGCTGACCTCGTCGGACAGCAGCTCATTGTGGTCTTCGGCATAGGTCAGGATCGGCAGCACGCCGATCAAATGTATCAGACCGGCCAGCGTCGCCTGATCAGGTCGGAGGTGCGCGCGTCGACTGCTGAGCGCGTAGCTGATGCCCGCCACTTGCAGGCTTTGCTGCCAGATTTCCCGCATTTTGCGTTCGACCACGGACGACTTGGCGTGGAACATTTGCTCGACCACCAGGCCGATGGCCAGATTGCAGCTGTAAATCACGCCCAGCCGAGTGATGGCAGTGTTGACGTCACTGACTTCAAAGTTGGGGCGCAGCAAGGGGCTGTTGACCACCTTGATCAGTCGCGCGGAAAGCGCCGTATCGCTGCCGATGACTTTGCTCAGGGCAGCAATACTTATCTCCGTGTCCTCTGCGGCGAGACGAATTTTCAGTGCTACTTCCGGCAGGGTAGGCAGAAACAAGGCATCTCGATCGATGGCCTTGATCAAGTTCCTCTGCACTTCGTCAGCCATTTCACTCATGTCGCATCTCGTTGGCGAAGGGGAGTCTGGGGCCTCCAGACCCGGAGGGGCGGAGGCGGGGCAGATAAGCAGACATTGACCGAACCCAGGCGTTCGTTTGGTTTCAGCGCTGGGTTTCGAGTTTGCTGTCCAGGGTATAAGGCAGTTCGGCCAGTTGCAGCGTCGGGCCTTCAACCGATCCCAGATGGATATCGCCACTTTCAGCCGCATCGGCCTGCAAAACAGCCAGTAATTCGACGCCTTCCTGCGTCCGGGCAGCGAGCACGACGTTACCCACGGCGCTGGCATGAACCGGAGAAAACAGCGCGGTGCCTGGCTCTGGAGCGCTCTGTTCCGAGAGTGTCAGCCGGTACAGGCGTCGCTTGAGCTTGCCCAGGTATTGCATGCGCGCAACGATTTCCTGGCCGGTGTAGCAGCCCTTTTTGAAGCTCACGCCACCGACCGCTTGCAGGTTCAACATTTGCGGAATGAACTCCTCCCGCGTGCTCCCTACCACTTGTCCGATACCTGCACGAATCTGCCCCAACAACCAGTCGTTGAGCGTGCCTTCGGGCAATTGTGCTGCCAGACGCGAGCGGATATCGGCGGCTTGCTCGGCGCGAACCCAGAGTTCGGCTCTGGCCGGTGAGACGCGGATGGCGATCAGGTCGTTGTCGCGAACAACCGAGTCGGTGTCCTGCGGCAGATCCAGGCCCAGGCTGACCAGAGCGCCGTCACCGTCCTGCAGGCCAAAGCGCAGCCAGGAAGCGCTCTCGTCGCTCAGTTTCGACTTGGAGAACACCGCGTATTTCTTCAGGTCGGCCAGCTGTGGCTCGATCAGCTCACTGGCCATCGCCAGGAGGCACCCGTCACCTTCAAGCAGGATGCGGAAGCTCGACTGCATGCGGCCTTTTTGCGTGCAGCGCGCACCCAGGGTCGCTTTTGCGTCGCTCAGGTAATCGAGGTTGCAGGTCAGTTGTCCTTGCAGGAATTTGCTGGCGTCCACGCCGCGTACGGCAAGGACCCCTTCGTGGGAAAGCGGGCAGAAGAAAGCTGAATCGGACATGGGTCTTCGCGGGCCTTAAAAGTCTGGGGCACATGATAGTGCCCAGTGTTCATTATGTGTACATGAAAACTACTGCGACCATTGTGCGGTTCGCGCCGCTGGCCTGCGGTTGTATACTCGCCGCCTATTTTGAGGAGCGCTCCATGGTCGAAGACGTCGAACTCAACCGCCTTTACTGGCACAGTCGCCGCGGCATGCTTGAACTGGATGTGCTGCTGGTGCCCTTTGTCCGGGAAGTCTACCCAACGCTTGATGATGTGGACCGCGATCTGTATCGCCGCCTGCTGACGTGTGAGGACCAGGATATGTTCGGCTGGTTCATGCAGCGCGCGGAGTCCGAAGACGCCGAGCTGCAGCGCATGGTTCGCATGATTCTGGATCGTGTCCAGCCTGCATGATCGTTTCGAATGCCGCTGGCAGCCGTCCCGTTGGCTGCTTGCGGCTTATCTTGGCGCCCAGTTGCTGGCTTTGATTGCACTTTATTTACTGGATATCCCGACGTGGGCTTTGCTCGGCGGTGTCTTGCTGTGCGTCGCTCATGCGTGCTGGATCATTCCGCGCCGGATCTCGCTTGGCAGTTCTTCGGCATTTACCGCGCTGCGGCGTAATGCCGAAGGGTGGCAGCTGTGGAATCGCCGTGATGGCTGGCAAGCTGTGCAGTTGCGCCGTGACAGCATGGCGCTGCCGCTGCTCGTGGTGCTGCGTTTTCGGCTGGCGGGCAAGGGCGGTTCAGGTTCGCGATGGGTGCGCGGGCTGTGCATTCCCCGCGATGCAATGGCGCCGGACGAGCACCGGCGCCTGCGTGTGCGCTTGAAGTTCAGCCGACGTAGGTGGGCGGCACCAGAATAGTGTCCAGCGCCTCGGGCAGCATGTCCGGGTAATCCAGGGTGTAATGCAAGCCACGGCTTTCCTTGCGTGCCATGGCTGAATTGATCATCAACTCGGCTACTTGCGCCAGATTGCGCAACTCAATCAGATCGCGGCTGACCCTGTAATTGCTATAGAACTCGTCGATTTCATCCAACAGCATGCGCACCCGATGGTGGGCGCGTTGCAGGCGCTTGTTGGTGCGGACGATCCCGACGTAGTCCCACATGAAGCGCCGCAGTTCATCCCAGTTGTGAGCAATGATCACGTCTTCATCCGAGTCGGTCACCTGGCTGGCGTCCCAGCTGGGCAGGCTTTGCGGGTCCGAGCTTTCGGGCAATTGCCGCAGAATATCGGCCGCTGCGGACCGCGCGTAGACAAAGCATTCCAGTAGCGAATTGCTGGCCATGCGGTTTGCGCCATGCAGGCCGGTGAAGCTGGTTTCGCCGATGGCGTACAAGCCCGGTACATCGGTGCGCCCATGCTCGTCGACCATTACGCCGCCGCAGGTGTAGTGCGCAGCCGGAACCACCGGGATCGGCTGGCGGGTGATATCGATGGAAAATTCCAGGCAGCGTTCGTAAACCGTCGGAAAGTGGCTCTTGATGAAGTCTGCCGGCTTGTGACTGATATCCAGATAGACGCAATCGATACCCAGGCGCTTCATTTCATGGTCGATGGCCCGGGCCACGATGTCGCGCGGCGCCAGTTCGGCGCGAGGATCGAAGCGCTGCATGAAGCGTTCGCCATTGGGCAGCTTGAGGTAGGCGCCTTCGCCACGCAGCGCTTCGGTCACCAGAAAGCTCTTGGCCAGCGGATGGTAGAGGCACGTTGGATGGAACTGGTTGAACTCCAGATTCGCCACCCGACAACCCGAGCGCCAGGCCATGGCAATGCCGTCGCCACAGGCGCCGTCAGGGTTGCTGGTATAGAGATAGACCTTGGCCGCGCCACCGGTCGCCAGGATTGTGAAGCGAGCGCCATAGGTGTCGACTTCGCCGCTGCTGCGGTTGAGGACATAGGCGCCGAGGCAGCGTTTACCATCCAGGCCCAGACGTCGTTCGGTGATCAGATCGACCGCGACACGTTGCTCCAGCAGCTCGATGTTCGGCCGCTCCTTCGCCCTTGCCAGCAATGTCTTGAATATCGCGGCACCGGTCGCATCCGCCGCGTGGATGATGCGTCGATGGCTGTGACCGCCTTCGCGGGTCAGGTGAAATTCAAATCCGCCGTCTTCCGTGCTGGTCTGGTCGTCACGAGTGAACGGCACGCCTTGATCGATCAGCCACTGAATCGATTCACGACTATGCTCAACGGTGAATCGCACGGCGTCTTCGTTGCACAAGCCGCCGCCCGCATCGAGGGTATCTTCGACGTGGGATTGCACGGTGTCAGTGTCGTCCAGCACGGCAGCAATGCCGCCCTGAGCCCAGAATGTGGAGCCATTGGCCAGCTCACCTTTGCTCAAAACCGCAACGCTCAGATGAGCGGGCAATGTCAATGCAAGGCTCAAGCCTGCCGCGCCGCTGCCGATCACCAGTACATCGTGTTGGAAATGTTGGCTCATGTCTGAATTCCGCATCAAGCGGCCACTAGTATAAGTATGGGTGGATCGGCACAATGGCCGCACTTTTATGGCATTGTGAAACCATAGCGGCTTGGGATTGTGCGCCAGTCCAAAGCGTCGTGCATACCCATTTCCTGTTGGTTGTGACGCCGAGTAATACGGCGTTAGGTAGTTTTTCCTACAGGAAAGGTAAAGTGGGTCTTACACCTGATTGTTAAATCTGGGAACTTTTTGATATGGCCCGGGCTCAATAGCAGGTTGCCTTTAAAAGGACAGCGTCGGCTTAATGCGGGGCTATTTACAGCCACTGCCAGCGATTTCGACGACAAGATTATTCGCGCAGCCGACCTAGTTCGAGCTGCGTTTTTCGTGCAGGCCTAGAGTGTCAGCCGGAAACTTGCTTGGAGGGGGAGAACTTTTGCGAGAAGCCCGAGTCTATATATGCAAGCCGATACAATGGCCGCTGCAATGCTCCTTTAAGCTCAATGAGGAGTGTTCATGCTAACCCAGGAAGAGGATCAGCAGCTGGTCGAGCGCGTACAACGCGGCGATAAGCGAGCTTTTGATCTGTTGGTGCTGAAATATCAGCACAAGATTCTCGGGTTGATCGTGCGGTTTGTGCACGACACCCATGAAGCCCAGGACGTTGCGCAAGAAGCCTTTATCAAGGCTTACCGCGCGCTTGGAAACTTTCGCGGAGACAGCGCCTTTTACACTTGGCTGTACCGCATCGCCATTAACACGGCGAAAAACTATTTGGTGTCCAGAGGTCGGAGGCCACCAGATAGCGATGTAAGGTCTGAAGATGCGGAGTTCTACGACGGCGATCATGGCCTCAAGGACATCGAGTCCCCAGAGCGAGCATTGCTGCGGGATGAAATCGAAGGAACTGTCCATCGAACCATCCAGCTGCTGCCAGAAGATTTGCGTACGGCTCTAACTTTACGTGAATTCGATGGTCTGAGTTACGAGGACATTGCCAGCGTCATGCAATGTCCGGTGGGTACCGTGCGATCTCGGATTTTCCGCGCTCGGGAAGCCATCGATAAAGCCCTGCAGCCTTTGTTGCAGGAATCCTGAGACAGCGGCGATAGCCAAGAGAGGAACCGCCATGAGTCGTGAAGCCCTGCAGGAATCGCTGTCCGCGGTGATGGATAACGAAGCGGACGAATTGGAATTACGTCGGGTATTAAATGCCATTGACGATGCGGACACACGTGCCACATGGTCTCGTTATCAGATTGCCCGTGCAGCCATGCATAAAGAGCTTTTGATCCCTCATCTGGACATTACGGCTGCTGTATCCGCCGCAATCGCCGATGAAGTCAGCCCACTCAAGGCCGGTCGTGGTCCTTGGCGTAGCCTGGGTCGTTTGGCAGTCGCTGCCTCCGTCACCGTTGCGGTATTGGCTGGCGTTCGCTTGTACAACCAGGACGAGATTGCCGGTGCGCAACTTGCACAGCAGACTCAACAACCTGCTGCCCTGTCTACCCCGCAAGTGAAGGGTCCGGCAGTGTTGGCTGGGTACACGGAAAGCTCTGAGCAGGCACCTGGCCCGATGGCTAACGGTGTATTGCAGAACCAGGCTGGCTGGCATGATCAGCGTTTGCCGGGTTACCTGCGTCAACACGCTCAGCAAGCTGCGTTGAAGGGGACTGAAAGCGCTCTGCCTTACGCTCGCGCCGCCAGCCTGGAAAACCGTTAAGGAGGATCATGCGCGCCGTCCCTCTACTGCCGTTGCTGTTGGGTGGGTGGCTTGTCCTCCCCGCTCATGCCGATGATGCGCAAGATATGCTCAAGCGTCTTGCGCAGGCGCAGCAACAACAAAGTTTTCAAGGTACTTTCGTTTACGAGCGCAATGGTAGTTTTTCTACCCATCGGATCTGGCACCGCGTCGTCGGTGGCAAGGTCAGGGAGCATCTGCTTCAGCTGGATGGCTCCGCGCAGGAAGTGTTGCGCGTCGACGGTTTGACCCAATGCGTCAGCGGTACTCTTGAAGCGGGCGTCAGCAATCTGCCTGATTCCCCGGCAAGAACATTCGATCTCAAGAAGCTTTCGGCCTTGTACGACATGAAAACTGTCGGCAAGTCGAGAGTGGCTGGCCGTCCGGCGACAATTATCGCCATGACGCCCAAGGATCAGCATCGATTCGGTATCGAATTGCATCTGGATAACGAAACCGGATTGCCACTCAAATCGCTGCTGTTAAGCGAAAAGGGGCAGTTGCTGGAGCGTTTTCAGTTTACCGAACTCGACACAGCCGATATCCCGACCGATCAGGTCTTGCAGCCAAGCGCAGATTGCAAGCCAGTCGATTTGGCCAAGGCCAAGCCTGAAGTACCCGGCAAACCCGGTCCGTGGCGTTCCGAATGGACACCGCCCGGCTTCGAGCTGACCAGCAATACATCTCGTATGGACCCGACCTCAAAAGTGCTGGTCTCCAGCCTTATGTATGACGACGGTCTTTCGCGGTTCTCGGTGTTTATCGAGCCGGTAAGTGCCGCGACGGTCACCGACATCCGCACGCAGCTCGGTCCAACCGTGGCAGTATCACGACGCCTGACGACGCCCAAGGGCGATGCCATGGTGACGGTTGTCGGCGAAATACCGATTGGTACTGCCGAGCGTATTGCGCTTTCCATGCGCAGCGCCGACGTCCCGCCGAGCAAAAAGTAGTCTGCGTGACGATGATCCAGGCCCAAGATGTAAAAGCTTTCATCTTGGGCTCGATACGCCGTATAGACTGGCTTTTCGAGGCCTTTGAGTCACTCGCTGAAACGTTTGGTGAGGTATGCAAGTTGCAAAAATCTTCGTTTTTTTCTATAGGTCACAGCTTCGCAGCTCTGGCCTTTGTTGTTTCCGAGCCAAAAAATGCTGACTGATGGTCGCGCGCTTTTTCCGAGTGCTTCATGCGGGCCATTGTGTCGTTCGATCTGTATTGCTTAACCATGCTCGTCGTTAACGGGAGCCGTATGTTAATACCAAGCTTTAAGTCCTACCTTTCACTGATGGCCGCCGTGCTGATGTTGGGGCAGGTTGCTACTGCCCAGGCCGAGGCGTTGCCGGATTTCACCACGCTCGTCGAGCAAGCGTCGCCCGCGGTGGTGAACATCAGTACCCGTCAGAAATTGCCGGATCGTGCGGTCGCCGGACAGATGCCGGATCTCGAAGGTCTGCCGCCGATGTTGCGCGAATTCCTTGAGCGCAGCATGCCTAACCAAGGCCCACGCGCGCCGGGCTCGCCAAAAGGGGATCGCCAGCGTGAAGCACAATCCCTCGGTTCAGGTTTCATCATTTCCGCTGACGGCTATGTCCTGACCAACAATCACGTGGTGGAAGGCGCTGACGAAATTCTGGTTCGCCTGTCCGACCGCAGTGAGCTGAAAGCCAAGCTGGTCGGCACTGATCCACGTACCGACGTGGCAGTGCTGAAGATCGAAGGCAAGGATTTGCCAACGGTGAAACTGGGCGACTCCGAGAAGCTGAAGGTAGGCGAGTGGGTACTGGCTATCGGTTCGCCGTTTGGTTTTGATCACTCGGCGACCAAAGGGATCGTCAGTGCCAAAGGGCGCAGCCTGCCCAACGACACATACGTGCCGTTCATCCAGACTGACGTTGCGATCAATCCGGGCAACTCCGGTGGTCCACTGTTCAACATGTCGGGTGAGGTGGTCGGGATCAACTCCCAGATATTCACGCGCTCCGGCGGCTTCATGGGTCTTTCGTTCGCCATTCCGATCAACGTCGCGATGGACGTAGCCAATCAGCTCAAGGCTGGCGGCAAGGTGAATCGCGGATGGCTGGGCGTCGTCATTCAGGAGGTCAACAAGGACCTGGCTGAATCGTTTGGTCTGGACAAGCCGGCCGGTGCACTGGTTGCCCAGGTACTTGAAGACGGCCCTGCTGCGAAAGGCGGCCTGCAAGTGGGCGACGTGATTCTCAACGCCAATGGTCATCCGATTGTGATGTCGGCTGACTTGCCGCAAATCGTCGGTAATCTCAAGGACGGCAGCAAGGTCCAGTTGGACGTGATCCGTGAAGGCAAGCGCAAGATGCTGGACATAACGGTCGGCGCCCTGCCGGATGAAGGTCAGGAGATGGCTGCGGCAGACGGTGCAGGCGCGGAGCGCAGCAGCAATCGTCTGGGCGTTTCCGTAGCTGATTTGACCGCCGAGCAGCAGAAAAGCCTCGACCTGAAGGGCGGCGTCATCATCAAGGAAGTGCAGGAAGGTCCTGCTTCCCTGATCGGCCTGCAACCTGGCGATGTGATCACTCACCTGAACAATCAGGCGATCTCCTCGGCCAAGAACTTTACCGAGGTGGCAAAAGGCCTGCCGAAGAATCGTTCGGTTTCCCTGCGTGTACTGCGTCAGGGTCGCGCCAGCTTCATTACCTTCAAGCTTGCGGAGTAGCCGCTTGCGTTAGCCAGAGAGGGCGGTCATTACCGCCCTTTCTTATGCGCGCCACCAAGGCTAATGCCGATCCGCTCGCCTGTGAACGTGACGCCCCGGCGTTACTTCAGGTACAATTCCCGGCTATTTTTCGGCGGGTAAACTGCCTGCAACCTTTTTGAGTGTTGATCCGTGAGTGATTTGAGTCATATCCGCAATTTCTCCATCATCGCCCACATTGACCATGGCAAGTCGACGCTGGCCGACCGTTTCATTCAGATGTGCGGCGGCTTGTCCGAGCGCGAAATGGAAGCCCAGGTACTTGACTCCATGGATCTCGAGCGCGAGCGCGGGATCACCATCAAGGCCCATAGCGTCACGCTGCACTACAAGGCCAACGACGGCAAAACCTACCAGCTGAACTTCATCGACACCCCGGGCCACGTGGACTTCACCTATGAAGTCAGCCGTTCCCTGGCCGCGTGTGAAGGCGCGCTGCTGGTGGTCGATGCGGGCCAGGGCGTTGAAGCCCAGTCGGTAGCCAACTGCTATACCGCCATCGAGCAGGGCCTTGAGGTCATGCCGGTGCTGAACAAGATGGACTTGCCGCAGGCCGATCCGGACCGCGTCAAGGAAGAAATCGAGAAGATCATCGGCATCGATGCCACTGACGCCGTGGCCTGTAGCGCCAAGAGCGGCATGGGCGTCGACGAAGTGCTGGAGCGTCTGGTTCATACCATTCCGGCGCCTACCGGTAATATCGAAGCGCCATTGCAAGCCTTGATCATCGACTCCTGGTTCGACAACTACCTGGGCGTTGTTTCCCTGGTACGTGTGCGTCACGGTCGGGTCCGCAAGGGCGACAAGATTCTGGTCAAATCCACCGGCAAGATGCACCTGGTCGACAGCGTGGGCGTGTTTACCCCCAAGCACACGGCCACGGTTGACCTGAAAGCCGGTGAAGTAGGCTTCATCATCGCCGGTATCAAGGACATTCACGGCGCGCCGGTCGGCGACACCCTGACCTTGAGCACCACGCCTGATGTCGAAGTGCTACCTGGCTTCAAGCGCATTCAGCCGCAGGTTTACGCCGGTCTGTTCCCGGTCAGCTCCGACGACTTCGAAGACTTCCGTGAAGCCCTGCAGAAGCTGACGCTGAACGACTCGTCGCTGCAGTATTCGCCGGAAAGCTCCGACGCACTGGGCTTCGGCTTCCGTTGCGGCTTCCTCGGCATGCTGCACATGGAGATCATCCAGGAGCGTCTGGAACGCGAATACGACCTGGACCTGATCACCACCGCGCCGACGGTAATTTTCGAGCTGCTGCTCAAGACCGGGGAAACGATCTACGTCGATAACCCGTCCAAGCTGCCGGATCTGTCGACCATCGAAGATACGCGCGAGCCGATCGTGCGGGCCAATATTCTTGTGCCCCAGGAGCACCTCGGGAACGTCATTACGCTGTGCATTGAAAAGCGCGGCGTTCAGCACGACATGCTGTTCCTCGGTACTCAGGTGCAAGTGAGCTACGACCTGCCGATGAACGAAGTGGTCCTGGACTTCTTCGATCGTCTCAAGTCGGTCAGCCGTGGTTATGCGTCGCTGGACTATCATTTCGATCGTTACCAGTCCGCAAACCTGGTCAAGCTCGATGTGCTGATCAACGGTGAGAAAGTCGATGCCCTGGCATTGATCGTTCACCGCGACAACGCGAACTACAAAGGTCGCGCGTTGACCGAGAAGATGAAAGAGTTGATTCCTCGGCAGATGTTCGATGTGGCAATCCAGGCCGCCATTGGCGGGCAGGTTGTGGCGCGTACCACTGTCAAGGCGCTGAGAAAGAACGTACTGGCCAAATGTTATGGCGGCGACGTCAGCCGTAAGCGTAAATTGCTGGAGAAGCAAAAGGCCGGTAAGAAACGCATGAAGCAGGTCGGCAACGTGGAAATTCCACAGGAAGCTTTCCTTGCAGTGCTCAGGTTGGAATAGTCAGGTCCTATGTCACTAAATTTCCCGCTGTTGTTAGTCATCGCTGTTTTTGTCTGCGGTCTGCTGGCATTACTCGATCTGATCGTCCTGGCGCCTCGTCGCCGGACGGCCATCTCGACGTATCAAGGCAGTGTCACCCAGCCGGACATTGAGGTTGTCGAGCGCCTGAACAAAGAGCCTTTGCTGGTTGAATACGGCAAATCGTTCTTTCCGGTGCTGTTCATCGTTCTCGTCCTGCGTTCGTTTCTGGTTGAGCCGTTCCAGATTCCGTCGGGCTCGATGATCCCGACGCTGCGAGTGGGTGATTTTATTCTGGTGAACAAGTTCTCCTACGGCATTCGTTTGCCGGTGCTGGACCAGAAAGTCATTCAGATTGGCGATCCACAGCGTGGCGATGTGATGGTGTTTCGCTTCCCGAGCGATCCGAGCGTCAACTACATCAAGCGCGTCGTCGGCTTGCCGGGCGACCAGATCCGTTACACCAGTGACAAGAAGCTGTACGTCAATGGTGAGCTGGTGGCCAAGCAGTTGATCGGCACCGAGCCGGGCACCCTGGGCAGCGCAGAGTTGTATAACGAGCAACTGGGCGCCATCGAGCATCAGATCCGCCAGGAAATGACCCGTTATCGGGCACCACCTGATCGGGAGTGGACGGTTCCGGCCGCGCATTACTTCATGATGGGCGACAACCGGGACAACTCCAACGACAGCCGTTACTGGGATGATCCGAGTATTCCCAAGGACGAACTGGGCATGGTCCCGGACAAGAACATTGTTGGCAAGGCGTTCGCCGTATGGATGAGCTGGCCTGAGCCTAAACTGAGTCACCTGCCCAACTTCTCGCGGGTAGGGTTGATCAAGTAATCGATGCGGCGCTGTGTGATACAGCGCCGTATGTCATTTGGGCTGGCTCGAATCGGTGTCGCATTGGAGCAATCCTGTCGACCGCTTTCGACGGGCTATCCTTGAGGTTTTATATGAAAGTCGCCGGTTCGCAGAAAGGGTTGTCGTTTGTGGGATGGCTATTGGCGCTGGCGCTGTTAGCGTTTGTCGTCAATGTGACATTCAAGTTGATCCCGCATTATCTCGACCACCGGTCGCTCAAAAGCGCCATTGAGGCGGTCGAGACCAACCCTTCCCTGGATATCAGTACGGTCAGCGATTTCTACAGTTATGTCGGTAAAAGCATGCAGGTCAACAGTATTCGGGATTTGGATTTGAACAAGGTGTTAAGTGTGACGGTGGAAAACAACAAGTTTCTCGCCCATTTGAAATACGAGAAGCGTGAAGCACTGATCCAGAATATCGATCTGGTGGTCAAGTTCGACGACACATTCAGCGTGGGTAAACCGTGAGCGTTTCGTTGAGTCGCCTGGAGCGTCAGCTCGGCTATACCTTCAAGGATCAGGAGTTGATGGTCCTGGCCCTCACTCACCGCAGCTTCGCCGGGCGCAACAACGAGCGTCTGGAGTTCCTCGGTGATGCCATTCTCAACTTCGTGGCCGGCGAAGCCTTGTTCGACCGCTTCCCTCAGGCTCGCGAAGGCCAGTTGTCACGCCTGCGGGCGCGGCTGGTCAAAGGCGAGACCCTGGCCGTGCTGGCCCGTGGTTTCGATCTGGGCGAATACCTGCGTCTGGGTTCCGGCGAACTGAAGAGCGGCGGTTTTCGTCGCGAGTCGATTCTTGCCGATGCACTTGAGGCGCTGATCGGTGCGATCTACCTCGATGCCGGCATGGACGCGGCGCGTGAGCGGGTTCTGGACTGGCTCACCACCGAGTTCGACAGCCTGACGCTGGTCGACACCAACAAAGATCCAAAGACCCGGCTGCAGGAGTTTCTCCAGTCGCGTGCCTGTGACCTGCCGCGTTACGAAGTGGTGGATATCCAGGGCGAACCGCATTGCCGAACCTTTTTCGTCGAATGCGAGATCACCTTATTGAATGAAAAAAGCCGGGGTCAGGGTGTCAGCCGTCGTATTGCCGAACAGGTAGCAGCGGCCGCAGCACTCATTGCCCTTGGCGTGGAGAACGGCCATGAATGATTCAATCGCAACACGCTGTGGCTATGTCGCCATTGTCGGCCGCCCGAACGTGGGCAAATCCACGCTGCTCAACCATATTCTGGGTCAGAAGCTGGCGATCACTTCGCGCAAGCCGCAGACCACCCGTCACAACATGCTGGGCATCAAGACCGAAGGCGCCATCCAGGCGGTCTACGTCGATACCCCTGGCATGCACAAGAACGGTGAAAAAGCGCTCAACCGCTACATGAACAAGACCGCGTCAGCAGCGTTGAAAGACGTCGATGTGGTGATTTTCGTGGTTGACCGTACGCGCTGGACCGACGAAGACCAGATGGTGCTGGAGCGCGTGCAGTACGTGCAGGGCCCGGTGATCCTCGCGATCAACAAGACCGACCGCCTGGAAGACAAGACCGAACTGATGCCGCACCTGGAATGGCTGCAGGGTCAGCTGCCCAATGCGTCGATCATGCCGATTTCCGCGCAGCACGGGCACAACCTCGAAGCGCTGGAAACCCTGATCGCCAAGCATTTGCCGGAAAACGAGCACTTCTTCCCGGAAGACCAGATCACCGACCGCAGCAGCCGCTTCCTGGCCGCCGAGCTGGTTCGCGAGAAGATCATGCGTCAGTTGGGTGCCGAGCTGCCGTACCAGATCACCGTTGAAATCGAAGAGTTCAAGCAGCAGGGCAAAACCCTGCATATTCACGCCTTGATCCTCGTCGAACGTGACGGTCAGAAGAAAATCATCATTGGCGACAAGGGCGAGCGCATCAAGCGTATCGGCACCGACGCGCGCCGCGACATGGAGCTGCTGTTCGACTCCAAGGTCATGCTCAATCTCTGGGTCAAGGTCAAAGGCGGCTGGTCCGACGACGAGCGCGCCCTGCGTTCGTTGGGCTACGGCGACCTGTAAGCTCAATGCCCAATGGTGGAGCCTTTGCTGCGCTCTGCCATTGGCAGTCACAATCCTGCGTTGTCTTCGTCTCTTTCGAGCCTGCCTGAACAATGAGCGCGCCCATCGGCCAACTTGCCTACGTGTTGCACAGCCGGGCGTACCGTGAGAACAGCGCACTCGTCGACTTCCTCACGCCGCAAGGTCGCTTGCGGGCCGTGCTGCGCAGTGCGCGTGGCAAGGCTGGCACGCTGGCGCGCCCGTTTGTGCCGCTGGAAATCGAGTTTCGTGGCCGTGGCGAACTGAAGAATGTCGGGCGTATGGAAGCCTCGGGCGTTGCCAGCTGGCTGGTGGGCGAGGCGCTGTTCAGCGGCCTTTACCTCAATGAGCTGATCATCCGCCTGCTGCCCGCTGAAGATCCTCATCCCGCCGTTTTTGCTCACTACGCTGCAACTTTGCTGGCTCTGGCCGAAGGTCGTCCGTTGGAACCGCTGTTGCGTTCTTTCGAATGGCGCCTGCTCGACGATCTGGGCTACGGTTTTGCGCTGGATATGGATATCAATGGCGAACCGCTGGCCAGCGACGGCATGTACCGTCTGCAAGTGGACGCCGGGCTGGAGCGGGTGTATCTGTTGCAGCCCGGTCTGTTCCAGGGCGTCGAGCTGCTGGCCATGGCCGAAGCCGACTGGAGCGCGCCGGGTGCGTTGTCCGCCGCCAAGCGGCTGATGCGTCAGGCATTGGCCGTGCACCTGGGCGGCCGTCCATTAGTCAGTCGCGAACTGTTTCGCAAGCCGTAAACAGGCTTTATGCTCACCGACCTGTTCCGCCCATCTTTCAGGAGACACCCGTGACTCACAGCACTCGCATCCTACTTGGCGTAAACATCGATCACGTCGCCACGTTGCGTCAGGCCCGGGGCACGCGTTACCCGGACCCGGTCAAGGCCGCGCTGGATGCCGAAGAGGCGGGTGCCGATGGCATCACCGTGCATTTGCGTGAAGACCGCCGCCATATCCAGGAGCGTGATGTGCTGCTGCTCAAGGATGTGCTGCAAACCCGCATGAATTTCGAAATGGGCGTGACCGAGGAAATGCTGGCTTTCGCCGAGCGCCTGCGACCGGCGCATGTCTGCCTGGTTCCGGAAACACGTCAGGAATTGACCACCGAAGGCGGCCTTGACGTCGCAGGGCAGGAAGCGCGCATTCAGGCGGCGGTTGAACGCTTGAGCAGAATCGGTTGTGAAGTGTCGCTGTTCATCGATGCCGATGAGCGGCAGATCGCCGCGTCAAAGCGTGTTGGCGCGCCTGCCGTCGAGCTGCACACCGGCCGTTACGCCGACGCGCAAACCCCGACGGAAGTCGCCGACGAGCTGCAACGCATTGTTGATGGCGTCGCCTTTGGTCTGGCTGAAGGTTTGATCGTCAACGCCGGGCACGGCCTGCATTACCACAACGTCGAAGCAGTTGCGGCGATCAAGGGCGTGAATGAGCTGAACATCGGCCACGCACTGGTTGCTCACGCGCTGTTCGTGGGCTTCAAGTCGGCGGTGGCGGAGATGAAAGCGTTGATTTTGGCAGCGGCTTATAGAGGTTAACCTAGCCTGTGGGACCGGCTTTAGCCGGGAAAGCGTCAGGTATGCCGAGGAAGATCTTCAGCGCTTGCACTGGCGTCTTCGGGGACAAGTCCCCTCCTACCGGATCTGCAGAGATCAAGGCTTACGCCCCACAATCACTGCCCGCATCGGCGCGGGCAGGCCTTCCACGGTTTTGCTGTGATCATCCGGATCAAGAAAGTCGCTCAGGGACTGGAAACGCATCCATTCCGTGCCGCGCTGTTCCTCGACCGTGGTCACGCTGACGTCCACGCAGCGCACATCGACGAAGCCGGCACGGCGCAGCCACAGCTCCAGCGCGGGCACCGAAGGCAGGAACCAGACGTTGCGCATCTGCGAGTAGCGGTCCTCCGGGACCAGCACTTGATGCACGTCGCCCTCGATCACCATGGTTTCCAGCACCAATTCGCCGCCTTTGACCAGGCAGTCCTTGAGGGCCAGCAAGTGATCGATGGGTGACTTGCGGTGATACAGCACGCCCATGGAAAATACCGTGTCGAAGCCTTCGAGCCGTGCTGGCAGATCCTCAAGCGTGAATGGCAAATGCCAGGCTGGAAGGTCGGGCAGAAAGCGCTGCATGGCCTGGAACTGACAGAAGAACAGCCAGTTCGGATCGACACCAATCACGCTGTCAGCCCCGGCGCCGAGCATGCGCCACTGGTAATAACCATTGCCGCAGCCGACGTCCAGGACGCGCTTGCCCTTGAGGTCCAGGTGCGGGGAAACCCGCGACCACTTCCAGTCCGAGCGCCATTCGGTATCCACATGCACGCCGAACACATCGAACGGCCCTTTGCGCCACGGCGACAGGCCCAACAGCGCCTTGCGCACCTGAGTGCGGGTTTCGCCGTCGCATTCGGCGTCCAAGGTAAAGCTGTCCGCCAGATCGACGCGGGTCGGCATCAAGTCGGGCAGGGCATTGAGCGCACCTTGCCAGCGTTCCAGATCGCCGTGGCCCTTGGTCATCTTGGTATCGAGCTGCGCTTGCAGGCCATTGGCCCATTCAGCCAGAGGAGTGCCCGCCAGGCGGCGGACCAGAGGAGCGAGATCAATCATGGCAGGGCAATCAACGAGGCAAAGTTAAGGCATTGGAACCAGGGCACTACCTTGGAAAAACCTGCATCAAGCAGGCGCTGGCGGTGTTCGTCGAGGCTGTCGGGCTTCATCACGTTTTCGATGGCGCTGCGTTTCTGGGCAATTTCCAGTTCGCTATAGCCGTTGGCGCGCTTGAAGGCGACGTGAAGATCAGTGAGCAGAACGTGTTCCTGTTCGTCATTGAAGCGCAGCTTCTCCGACAGAATCAGCGCGCCGCCCGGTACCAGCGCCTGGCGGATGCGGCTTAACAGGGTAAGACGCAGCTCGGGGGCGATGAATTGCAGGGTGAAATTGAGCGCCACCACCGAGGCTGGCTGGAACTCAAGGGCCAGAATGTCGCCTTCGATGACCTGCACCGGCAGCAACTCCTGAAACATCGAGTCCTGCCCATTGAGGTATTCACGGCAGCGCTCAACCATGGCCGCCGAGTTATCCACAGCAATGACCTTGCAGCCTTCGGTTCGCACATGGCGGCGCAAGGCTTGAGTCACGGCACCCAACGAGCTGCCCAGGTCGTACAGCACGCTATTGGGTTGCGCGAATTGCGCGGCGAGCACGCCGAGGTTCTCGACAATCGTCGGATAACCCGGCACCGAGCGCTTGATCATGTCCGGGAACACCCGCACCACGTCCTCGTTGAAGGCGAAGTCCGGCACCTGGGCAAGGGGCTGGGCGAATAGGCGGTCGGGTTCTTTGCTCACGGCAGTTCCGGCGTAGGGCTGAAAAGTGCGGCATTTTAGCCAATTCCACGGCCAGGCCGAAACCTCATCTGCGCGAAGTGGGCTAAAACTCACTCATTGACGGTAATCACGCAGTCGAAAGTGCGTTCTGGTGCGACTTCCGGAGCCCACGGCTGTTGATAGACCATCATCAGGTGACCGCTGCCAGCGTCCGCCGCCCGATAACGCCATACCGACTGACCGGCACTGCCGACCATGTTTTTGTCCTCGGGGTTGCTGTACACCTCGGGGCCCATGCTGCGCAAGATGCCCTGCGCCGGGTTCTGGATCTGCCAGCGGTAGCCAGTGGTTGGCGTGCTGGGCAGGGTCAACAGCAGGATCTGCCCGGTTTTCAAGGTCAGCGGGCATTCGCTTTGTTTTTCGAGGGTGACGATATGGCGCGGTTGCTGTGCACAGGCAGCGAGCAGGCAAAGGCTTAGCGGGGCGAGTAGACGGGCGGGGGTCATGGAGGCTCCAGTCTCGTTTGACGAGACTGGAGGATAGCCGATTCCGTTGGAGCGAGGCTTGCCCGCGAACCAATCGACGCGGTGCGGCAGGTATACCGCGTTATCGGCATTCGCGGGCAAGCCTCGCTCCAACAGATGTAGGGCAGCTCTTTTTAGAACAACACCTTCGCCACATCCGCAAAGCGCTTGGCGAAGTGCACGGTGATGCCTTCTTTCAGGTAATCCGGCAGTTCTTCGAAGTTGCCACGGTTGGGTTCCGGCAGGATCAACTCGTTGATCTTCTGCCGACGGGCCGCAATCACCTTCTCCCGCACGCCGCCAATTGGCAGGACATGCCCGGTCAGCGTCAGCTCGCCGGTCATGGCCACGCCTTTTTTCGGTGCCTGATTGCGCGCCAGAGACAACAAGGCGCTGGCCATGGTCACGCCAGCACTTGGACCATCCTTGGGCGTCGCGCCTTCGGGTACGTGCAGGTGGACAAAGGCTTCGTCGAAGAAACGCGGGTCGCCGCCAAATTGCTCAAGGTTCGAGCTGACATAGCTGTAGGCGATTTCTGCGGATTCCTTCATCACATCACCCAACTGGCCGGTGAGTTTGAAGCCACGGTTGAGCGTGTGAATTCGCGTCGCCTCGATCGGCAAGGTCGCGCCGCCCATGCTGGTCCAGGCCAGACCGGTAATCACGCCGGTCCCGGACAGCACCTGCTCGTTGCGAAATACCGGCATGCCCAACGATGCTTCGAGGTCTTTCGGACCGATCTTGATGACTGACTTCGGTTCATCCAGCAGTTTGACCACGGCTTTACGCACCACTTTGCTCAGCTGTTTCTCCAGCTGCCGCACACCGGCTTCTCGGGCATAACCGTCGATTACCGCGCGCAATGCGTTGTCGCTGATCGCCAGGCTGCCTTTGGAAACGCCGGCTTTGGCCAGCTGTTTAGGCCACAGGTGACGCTTGGCGATGGCCAGTTTCTCTTCGGTGATGTAACCGGAGAGGCGAATCACTTCCATCCGGTCGAGCAGCGGGCCAGGGATCGAGTCCAGGGTGTTGGCGGTGCAGATGAACAGCACTTTGGACAGGTCCAGACGCAGGTCCAGATAATGGTCGAGGAATTCGACGTTCTGTTCCGGGTCCAGGGTTTCCAGCAATGCCGAGGCCGGATCGCCCTGGTAGCTTTGGCCCATCTTGTCGATTTCATCGAGCATGATGACCGGGTTCATCACTTCCATATCTTTGAGCGCCTGCACCAGCTTGCCCGGTTGGGCGCCGATGTAGGTGCGACGATGGCCCTTGATCTCGGCTTCATCGCGCATGCCGCCGACGCTGAAGCGATAGAACGGCCGACCCAGGGATTCGGCAATGGAACGGCCGACACTGGTTTTACCGACGCCCGGCGGACCGACCAGCAGCACAATCGAGCCGCTGATCTCGCCTTTATAGGCGCCGACTGCGAGGAATTCGAGGATCCGCGCCTTGATGTCGTCCAGACCGGCGTGATGCTGGTCGAGCACTTTGCGCGCGTGCTTGAGGTCCAGCTTGTCCTTGCCGAACACGCCCCAGGGCACCGAACTCGCCCAGTCCAGGTAATTACGGGTGACGGCATATTCCGGCGAGCCGGTTTCCAGAACCTTGAGCTTGCCGATCTCTTCGTCGATGCGCTTGCGCGCCTGCGGTGGCAGGGTCTTGCCTTCCAGGCGGGCTTCGAACTGTTCGATGTCGGCGCTGCGGTCGTCCTTGCTCAGGCCCAGCTCTTGCTGAATGACCTTGAGTTGCTCCTTGAGGAAGAACTCGCGCTGGTGCTCACCGATCTTGCGGTTCACCTCGGCGGAGATTTCCTTTTGCAGGCGCGCAACTTCGACTTCCTTGCGCAGCATCGGCAGGACTTTTTCCATGCGCTTGAGCATGGGGACGCAATCGAGCACTTGTTGCAGCTCGACGCCGGTCGCCGAGGTCAGCGCAGCGGCGAAATCGGTCAGCGGCGACGGATCGTTGGGGCTGAAGCGATTGAGATAGTTCTTCAACTCTTCGCTGTACAGCGGGTTGAGCGGCAGCAGCTCCTTGATCGCATTGATCAGGGCCATGCCATACGCCTTGACCTCGTCGGTCGGCTCATTGGGCTGATGCGGGTACTCGACTTCCACCAGGTACGGCGGGCGATGGTGTTTGAGCCAGTTTTTGATGCGCACCCGGCTCAGGCCCTGGGCGACGAATTGCAGCTTGCCGTTTTCGCGACTGGCGTGGTGCACCTTCACCAACGTGCCATATTCGGGCAACGCATCGGTATTGAAGTGGCGCGGGTCTTCCGGCGGGGTGTCCATAAAGAACAGCGCCAGGGAGTGGTGCTCGGACTTGCTCACCAATTCCAGCGTTTCGGCCCACGGTTCTTCATTGACGATGACCGGCAGCACCTGGGCCGGGAAGAAAGGGCGGTTGTGAATCGGGATGATATAGACCTTGTCCGGCAGGTTCTGCCCAGGCAAGGCGAGCGAGGTGCTGGTGGAACTCAGGGTTACTTCGTGCTCAGCGTCTACTTCATCTGGCAAATCGTGTGAGTCTGCTTGCTGGTCGCTCATGGGGCACCTGCACAATTGAACATGGCTCTTAGATGGGGCGGTCTCCCTTAGGTTTCAATGGCTGCGGTCGATAGCATTCGTGAGAGGGTTAAAAACGAGGCGTTCGGCCCTCGAAAAATCTGCTTCTCGTTGAGACGCGGGCGTTGATGACGCCTGACATTTTTCACCTGTGAACCCGCGTGCCAACGCATTCAACCTGCGACGAGCACCTTGATGCCAAGGCTGGCGCTCTATTTACCGGCTCGCCGTTGCGGAATGACACTGCATGAATAAATTTTCTGCTTCACTGATCCTGTCGGCACTGTGCGCATGTTGCGCTGCTTCGGCGGTCGCCGCGACCTTGACGGGCCAGCTCGTCAACCAAACCGGCAAACCGTTGGTCGGGGCGGTGCTGACCCTGCAAGGACCGGCGGGCAAGAACGTATTGGCACTCAAGGCCGACATGGACCAGCGTGACAAGGAATTCGTCCCGCATGTCCTCGCCGTACACACCGGCACCGAGGTCAAATTCCCCAACAGCGACAACATCCGGCATCAGGTTTATTCCTTTTCGGCCGCCAGGCGCTTTGAACTGCGATTGTATGGCGGTACGCCGTCCGAGCCGCTGCTGTTCGATAAACCTGGCGTCGTGGTGTTGGGCTGCAATATTCATGACTGGATGCTCGGTTACATCTATGTCACCGACGATCCGTGGTTTGTCGTTAGCGACAGCAATGGCAGCGTAATCCTGGATCAACTTCCGCCTGGCCATTACGTGGCAACGCTCTGGCACCCGAAGACCCCTGACATGCGCCCGGTATCCGGGGGCGAATTCAATATTCCGGCCTCCGGCCTGACCCAACGCTTCAGCCTCAAGGTTGAGAGCAGCGATGAAGAACCGGCCAGCCCCGCGTCGACAGCGTTTGGTGATGCTTTCCATAAGGCGACCCATGAATGAACCTGCGCACCAGTTTTCAGGCGCGCATTGCTTTCGTCTTGATCGCGCTGTTGGTCATTGTCTTGGGTGCGGTGTTCCTCGCGGTCAAAGCCGCGACCGGCGATGCGGTTCGCTCCCAGGCCCGGGTCCAGCTTGAGGTCGGTCGACGGGTCTTCGATGGCTTGATGGACATGCGTGGCAAGCAATTGCGCGGCGGTGTGCAGCTGCTTTCGGCCGATTTCGGTTTTCGCGACGCCGTGGCCAGTGACGATGCATCGACCATTCGCTCTGTGCTGCTTAATCATGGCGGCCGAATCAATGCCTCGGACATGTTCTTGCTGGGCATGGACGGCAAGGTGATTGCCAGCACTGTGCCGGCAGTCGTCGAAGGCACGCCGTTCCCCTTCGATCAGGCACTGCGTGAGGCCAAGCGCAACAAACAGTCGATGGTCATCGTTCCCGGTGGCGGGCAGCCCCATTTACTGGTGGAGAGCTCGGTTCTCGCGCCGTTGCCCATCGGCCGGGTCGTCATGGGCTTTGTGATGGATGAAGCCTTCGCTCAGCAATTGCGTTCGCTGAGTGACCTGGAAGTCTCGTTTCTGGCCGTGGAGCACGGCGTGCCGGGCAGGCTGATCAGCACCCAACCGGCCGAAATGCGGCAGAGCCTTGTGGATTTGATGCTCACGGCTTCGGTCGAACAGGTGCGCAAGACCGAGCATTCCGGGCAGAGCTTTCTCAGCCAGACGATTGTGGTCGACAACGTGACCGATGGCCGCGGCGAGCAGGTCATCGCGTTGCTGCAAAGCCCAATTGACAAGGCCATGCTGGCGTTCGCGCCGCTGGATCAGAAAATTTTCTGGATCTCCATCATCGCGCTGTTGGCGTCGTTGATCGGTACGTTGATTCTGGCCCGCAGCGTCTCAATGCCGGTGCAGATCCTGGCACTGGCGGCCAGACGCATCGGCAACGGCGATTACAAGACGCCAGTCAGCATGGCGCGCAGCGACGAGCTGGGCATGCTGGCCGGGGCAATCAACGCCATGCAGCAAGGCATTGCCGTGCGCGAGCACCAATTGGCGCATAACGCGCTGCATGATTCGCTGACAGGTTTGCCCAACCGGGCGCTGGCCATGGAGCGTCTGGGCAGTTCCATTGCCGCGCAGCGTTCCATGGCGCTGTTGTATCTGGGCATCGATAACTTTCTGGCGATCAACCAGAGTTGCGGCGCGGCAGGTGTAGACGAGTTATTGCAGCAGGTCGGCCAGCGTCTGCAAGCCAGCCTGAACCCCGGCGATACGGTCGCCCGCCTGACCGCCAACGAATTTCTGCTGTTGCTGGACCACAAGGCCAGCGACGGCGCCGTGGCCACCGCCGACCAACTGCAACGTCTGCTGAGCCAGGCACAACGCATCGACAGCCACGACGTGACACTGGAATGCAGCATTGGCATCGCGGTGTACCCGGATCACGGTGACTCAGCGCTGGAGTTGCTCAAGCGCGCGGCCATCGCCCGCCAGGATGCGGCAGGCATGCAGGGACGTTTGCAGGTTTATCAGGACGGCAGCGATCTGGCTCACCAGCGCCAGATCAATCTGATTCGGGATTTACGCCACGCGGCCCGCAACGGTGAGCTGGCTTTGCATTACCAGCCCAAACTGGACATTCGCCAAGGCCACGTGCGCCAGGCCGAAGCGCTGTTGCGTTGGCAGCATCCGCAGTTCGGCAACGTGTCGCCGGCCGAATTCATCGTTCTGGCCGAGCGCACCGGCAGCATCCAGCTACTGACCAGTTGGGTGATCGAAGAGACCATGCGCCAGTTGGCCGATTGGGCCAGACGCGGCCTGCACGTGCAGGTTTCGGTGAATATCTCCGCCGACGACCTGCTTGGCGCGGACTTACCGAGCCGAGTCGTCAGCTTGCTGCGCTTGTACAAGGTTGCGGCGCAACAGCTGGTTTTTGAAATCACCGAAAGCGCGATCATGCGCGAGCCAGAGCATGCACTGACGGTACTCAACAAGCTGCGCGAGTGCGGTATCAGCCTGTCAGTGGATGATTTCGGCACCGGTTATTCGTCCCTCGCGCATCTCAAGCGGCTGCCGGTGCAGGAACTGAAAATCGACCAATCCTTCGTGCGTAACCTGGATGAAACCAGTGAAGACGCAGTCATCGTGCGCTCCACCATTGAGATGAGCCACAACCTGGGCCTCAAGGTGGTCGCCGAAGGCGTCGAATACGAGCACAGCCTGCGTCTGCTTGAGCGCTGGCATTGCGACACGGCGCAAGGCTATCTGATCAGTCGTCCGTTGACGGCTGTGGCCTTTGAAGCATGGATGAGCGCCTCTACTTATTCACCCAGCCTGATGGTTCATTGAGACATGTCGTACAAAAACTCGGTTGTGCTGAGCTCTGTGTTGAGCTGTGTTCTGGGCGCCGTTGTGCAAATAGCCGAGGCCGACAATGGCCGTCTGATTGCCACCGGCGGTGCCTCCAGCATTGAAGGCGCGGCAGGCGGCGGGATTATTCCGTGGGCGGTGTTGACCGGCTACGGGGAGCAGGGCGAATGGGGCACCAGCGCGTTCGCCACCCACATTGATCTGCCGGATTACACCCTCGACGTCGCAGGTATGTCGGTCGCGTATGGCAATCGTGTGGAGTTGTCCTACGCCCATCAGCGATTTGATCTGGGCACATTGCAGCGCAGGCTCAGCCTGCCGGAAGACAACCTCACTCAGGACATCTTCGGCCTCAAGGTCCGGCTGTTCGGTGACTTGATCTACGACAGCTTGCCGCAAGTGGCCCTGGGCCTCGAATACAAGCACCAGAATGATTTCCTGATTCCCAGTCTGATCGGCGCCAGGCGTGACTCAGACGTCGAGGGTTATCTGACCGCCAGTCGCTTGTTCATGGGCGCTGCCTTTGGTTACAACGTGGTGCTCAACGGCGGTTTGCGTTACAGCCGCGCCAACGAAACCGGGTTGCTCGGTTTTGGCGGCGACCGCCGGGATACTCGCAGCGTATTGAAGGAAGGTTCGGTGGCCGTGCTGTTCAATCCGCGCTGGGCGATGGGCGTGGAGTATCGGGAAAAGCCTGACAACCTTTCCTTTGCGGGCGAAAGCGATTGGGCTGACTTGTTCGTAGGTTATTTCCCCAGCAAGCATTTGTCAGTGGTGCTGGCCTACGCCCGCTTGGGCGAAATCGCCACGCTGGATAACCAGAACGGGACGTATCTGTCGATTCAGGGGAGTTTCTGAGATGCGTCTGCTGAGCTGGTTTTTGATTGCATTGCTGGCCGGTTGTGCGCAACAGCCGCCTGAAGATGACAGCCTGTACCTGGCACTCGGCGAGCGGCCGGGCATCCAGCGCATTGTCGAAGGCATGTTGCTCAATGTCGCCAGGGACCAACGCATCGTCGAACACTTCAGGAAAGTCGATATCGTGCGTCTGCGGGACAAACTGGTCGAACAGTTATGCGTTGAAGCGGGCGGCCCTTGTCGTTATACCGGCGACAGCATGGCTGAATCCCACAAGGGCCAGAACCTGACCCGCAGCGACTTCAACGCTTTGGTGGAAGACCTGATCGACGCCATGGACGCCGAAGGCATTTGCGTGCCCAACCAGAATCGCCTGATCGCGCGTCTGGCGCCGATGCGTGGGGAAGTGATCGAGAAGTAGTCTGTACAGGCCAGGTTCGGCGCGGACTTTGTGGGAGCGAACTTGTTCGCGAAGCGATGTTCCAGGTGCTGAATCTGCTGGGATCAGCGTTTATTGCAGGCACAAAAAAAGCGGCCATCTCTCGATAGCCGCTTTTTTCATTGCCTCAGCGAATCATCAATCCGGCAGTTTGAACGCCATCACGTAGTCGCCTTGCTTGGTGCCCAGCGAGCCATGACCGCCAGCCACGACCAGCACGTATTGCTTGCCGTCCTTGCCGGTGTAGGTCATCGGCGTGGTTTGCGCGCCTGCTGGCAGGCGGCCTTCCCACAACTGCTTGCCGTTACGCACGTCGTAGGCGCGCAGGTATTGATCAAGCGTGCCGCTCAGGAAGCCGACGCCACCGGCTGTGGTGAACGTCCCGCCCAGGCTTGGCACGCCCATGGACAGCGGGACTGGAACCGGCGAGCTGTCACGCACGGTACCGTTTTTGTGCATCCAGATGGTTTTGTGGCTGGTCAGGTCGACAGCCGCGACATAACCCCAGGCCGGAGCCTGGCAAGGCAAGCCCATTGGCGACAGCAGTGCTTCGAGGATCACGCCATATGGCGCGCCCTTGTTCGGCTGCACGCCTTCGGTTTCGCTTTTGCGACCCGGGCCACCTTCGACTTCGACCGCTGGGACCAGTTTCGAACGGAAGGCCATGTAGCTCGGATTCACGAACGCAATCTGGCGCACCGGATCGACCGAAATGCCGCCCCAGTCGAATACACCGAAGTTACCTGGATAAACCAGCGAGCCTTGCAGCGACGGCGGGGTGAACGGGCCGTCGTAACGCAGGGATTTGAAGTCGATCCGGCACAGCATCTGGTCGAACGGCGTCACGCCCCACATGTCGCGCTCCTTGAGGGGCGGTGGCATGAAGTTCAGGTCGGATTTCGGTTGCGTCGGCGATGTGTGATCGCCGGCCACTGCGCCCTGAGGGACCGGGATTTCGTTGATCGGGATGATCGGCTGACCGGTGCTGCGGTCCAGCACATAGATGCTGCCCTGCTTGGTCGATACCAGCACGGCTGGTTTGACGCCATCCGCCGTTTTCATGTCCAGCAAGGTCGGCTGACCACCCACGTCCATGTCCCACAGGTCATGGTGAGTGAGCTGCATGTTCCAGCGCACTTTGCCGGATGCGATGTCCAGCGCGACGATACTTGCGCTGTACTTCTCCGACTCCGGCGTGCGATTGCCACCCCATTGATCCGGGGTCTGGTTGCCCATCGGCAGGTAAAGCATGCCCAGCTTTTCATCGACCGCGAACATCGACCACATATTGGGCGAGTTGCGGGTGTACTTCTGGCCTTCTGCCAGGGGCGTGGTGTTGTCCGGATTGCCGCTGTCCCAGTTCCACACCAGACGGCCCGTGTGTACGTCGAATGCGCGGATTACGCCGGAAGGCTCGTCCAGCGAAACGTTATCGGTGACGTGGCCGCCGATCACGACCAGATCTTTGGTCACCGCCGGTGGCGAGGTGGAGTAGTAACCGCCCGGCGCGAAGGTGCCAATGTTGGCGCTCAGGTCGATGGCGCCTTTGTTGCCGAAGTCTTCACAGACCTTGCCGGTGTCGGCGTTCAGCGCGATCAGGCGAGTGTCGGCAGTCGGCAGGAAGATGCGACGTGGGCATGCATTGCTGCCGGTAGTCGCAACAGCCGGAGTGGCCGGGCTTTGCGCTGGCGCGGCGGCATAGGCGGCATCATCGTGATACGAGACGCCACGGCAGGTCATGTGCGCCCAACCTTTGAAGTTGGCGGCATTCTGGGTACTGATCTTTGGATCGTAGCGCCAGATTTCCTTGCCGGTATCCGGGTCCAGTGCGATCACCTGGCTGTGCGGCGTGCACACATACAGCATGCCGTTGACCTTGAGCGGGGTGTTTTCCGCCGTGGTTTCACCTGGATCGTTCGGGCCAGGGATATCGCCGGTGCGATAGGTCCAGGCCGGAACCAGCTTGTTGGCGTTTTCCGGAGTGATCTGCGCCAGCGGCGAATAGCGGTCGCCGAAAGCGGTGCGACCATAAGACTGCCAGTCACCGTCGGGCATGGCCGGCGCGGTGTTGCTGGTGCCTGCAGTGTCGCGGTCCAGTTGACCCTTGATTTCGCCAGGGCTGGTGAACTGGCTGGCCAGCGCGGCAACGCCGGCCAGAACCACGGCCACGCTCAACGCGCCGGTCGCCAGGCCGCCGGGTTGGTCACGCAGCACAGGGCGGCGGAACCAGGGCAGCAACAAGACGATACCGAGGGCAAACCACAATGCCAGACGCGGCACCAGTTGCCACCAGTCCAGACCGACTTCCCACAAGGCCCAGACCGTGCTCGCGAACAGAATCACCGCATACAGACCCAGCGCAGCGCGGCGTCCGGTGATGAGCAGCAGGCCCGTCACGGCGAAACCGATACCGGCCAGCAGGTAATACAACGAACCGCCCAGTTGCAGGAGTTTGACCCCCCCCGCCAACATGATCAGGCCCATCAACAAGATCACCAGCCCGAGCAATGTCGGTAGCAAGCGATATCGACTGAAAGCACCATCAGTGCTCATAGTGTGAATCTCCGTGACAGATTAAGTGATTGAAACCTTGATATTCGTGACGCCGATTCCTGGCGAATCGTGTGGCGATACTTTGACGCTAGTTGCTGAAACGTATTACCGACAGTTCAAATCAACCGTTGGTCAGAACGATGACTGGATTTTCAAGCCCGCGACCAGCGCGTCGTCGACCTTGTCCACACCGCCCGGATGACGGATGAACTGCAGGTTGGGACGTACGGTCAGCCAGTTGGTCAGGTGCACGCCGTAATACAGCTCGGCGTTGTATTCGGTGTCTTGCAACGGCATGAAGGCCGGGTCGCTATAGTCGTAGACCGCCGCTGCCCGATTTTGTGCGTCAGAATTTTTGCGATAGGCCGGGTTGACGTGGATGCGCGCGACGGCCAGACCGATGTCGTCCTGAGGGCGGGCATCGAGCGGGCCTTTATAGAAGCCGCCCAGCGCCACATAGTTGTCGACCCTGTTGGTTTTCTTGTCGTGCATCGTGCCGTTGACGAACAGGCTCAGGCCGCGGCTCGAATCTCCGTCGACGGCCGTGACTTGCTGGCGCAGGTTGAGCCACATGCCGTGTTTGCTCGAAGCGCTGCGATAGGCGCCATCGGTGGCGGCAGCAGATTGACCGTTGCTGTTCTTGTACACGTCCTGGCTGTCGGCGGTGCTGTAGTAGTAACCGGCGCGATACTCGCCCGGCAGCCCGGCAACTTTTGGCGCCCACACCAGTTCAACCGGCAATACCGCGCCTTGAGTACCGCTGCCGCTGAGCTTGAAGCCGTTGTCGTTTTCCAGGTTCGACGGGTTCTGTTCGAACACGCCGATCTGCGCAAACACTTCAGGCGTCAGCTGGTACTTCACGCGCATGGCCCATTGGCTGATCGGCCAGTTGTAGACGATACCGCCGTCCCAGTTGCCGACCTGGGAACCGCATAACGCCAGGTTCTGGAAGTCGCACGGGAAGGTGCCGAAGTCTTCGCCCTGGTTAAAGCGGCCGAGTTTGAGGCTCAAGGCCTGATCGAGGAATTTCTGCTGGTACCACATCTGCGTCAGACGGGTGACGCTGCCCCGGCCCCAGACTTCCTGGGACGAAGAAAGCGTGCCGGTGCGCGGATCGCCGACGCGGTCGTTGCTGATGTTGTCGCCATTGCGATTGCTCACCGTCAGCTGAAACTCGGCATCGTGCCAGCCGAGAATCTTCTGCAGATCAAGGTGCGCGCCCAATGCCCATTGATCGCTGTAACGAACGGCTTTGTCATGGTTGTAACCGCCGTGCAGGTTGGAGCCTGTCTCGGAGGTGTAGTCCAGCTTGAAGTCATACCCTTGCTGCGCAAGCTCGCTGCGCTTGCCATTCCAGTCGCCCAGCATCCACGGCGAGTCGGCGTCGAATGCGGGGGCTGCCTGCGCGCAAGTCGCAAGGCCCAGTGCCAGCAGGCCGCATACGCCATTGATGGTTTGCAGGCGCGGCAGCACAGGCACAGCGATGGCGGCAGATCGTCTCGGGTAATCGGACATTAGGAGCGTTCTTTTTAAGTTATTGAGTGAGGGTCGAAAGCGGCATCTCGCGCTTGAAGAAACGAGAGAAGGGATCGAAAAAACAGGATTAATCGATTCAGCCGTTGAAGGTGGCAATGATAGGGGGCTAACGACTCAGCAAACAGCGGGGAAATTGACATGGATCATTGCAAAGGCTGCAACAGTGAGGCAAAGCGTCGCACCTGAAGCAACCCAAGACTTTTAGGAGAATCTCCAGGGGCCGTTGGAGCGAGGCTTGCCCGCGAAGAACGATGGCGCGGAGGATCTGGGGCCACCGAAGCGTCTGATTCGCGGGCAAGGTGGATCGCCACCCCGGTCGCTCCAACAGAAAAGCTTTAGAAGGCTGTGCGCAACCCCACCTCAACACTTCGCCCCTGAGCCGGAGCGATGTCGCGCAGGATCGAACTGGCGTAACGCACGGTCTGGTTGGTCAGGTTCTCGGCATTGACGAACGCCAGCCACTGGCTGCTGCCCATGTCGAATCGGTACCCGGCGCTCGCTCCCAGCGTAGTGTAGCCGTCGGTGCCGGTTTCGTTATCCGGGACTTTGCGTTGCGCGCTGGCGTGTTCGATGTCGATCCGCGCCTGCCATTTATCCAGTTCCCACAACAAACCGCTGTTCAGGCGTAACGGTGCAATGCGCGGCAAGGCTTCGCCGGTATCGAGGTTTTTGGCGCGGGTGTAATCACCCGACAATTCCAGCGCGAGGCTGCCGTAACGGTTTTGCCCCAGCTTCCAGTGATCCTGCGCCTCGAAGCCGCTGAAGCGGGCGCGCACGCCTGAATAGTTATATTCCGGGATGCCATCGGCGGCGTCTTCACCGTCATCGTTCAGCGTACGACCACTGCCGAGCAAACCGATGTAATTGGAAAAGTGGCTGTAGAACACGCCCACGCTGCCTTTATGCGTGCCGTTATCGAAGCGCAACGCCAGATCGCTGGACACGGCTTTTTCCTTCGACAGGCCTGCATCGCCGCGCTCGTAGGTGCCGGTGGCGACGTGTGCGCCGTTGGCGTAAAGCTCATAGAAGGTCGGCGCGCGCTCGGTATAACCCAGGGTTGCAGCCAAGGACCAGATCGGCGTCAGGCTGTAAATTGCCCCGGAAGAAAGGCTGTCTGCGGTAAAGCTGCTGGAGTTTTCGGCATTAGAGAAACGCTCGTTGCCCTTGGCGTCCGGATCGACGCGGGTGTGTTCGACGCGCCCGCCAAGGCTCAACTTGAGGCGCTCAGTGGCTTGCAGTTCTTCAAGGATGAACAAGGCGCCAGCGTTCGTATCGGTCTGTGGTACGAACGCTTCTTCGCCCAAGGCGGAAAATTCGCCACGGGTCACTTGCGCGCCGACCACGCCTTGCACAGGGCCGATCGACTGATGACGCGCTTCGATTCGAGCTTCGTAGCCCTTGTTTTTGAACGTGGTGCCGACTTCGCCGCCTTCGATTTCACGGTGCTCGTAATCGGTGTAACCCGCGTCCAGTTTGACCGAGGTAAACGGCCCGGCCAGATTGCGAATTTCCGAAGCGAACGCGTAATGCTCCTGTTGCATACGAATTCGCACGTCCTGCTCGGCGGGCGAGCCGTAGTTGGCGTCGTAATTGCTGTAGGACACACCGGCGTAACCGTCATCCCAAGTGTAGGAACCGCCGACCGCACCACCGTCCTGACGACCGTCGCTGTTGCTCAGCCGGTGTTTCTTGTCATCGCCTTCTTCGCTGGCGCGCTGATCATGGGTGCGCGCATAACCGGGAATCCGCAGGTCATTGAACTCCCGGGCGTTGGCGTCGATGTGCAGCGCGAACTGCCCATTGCCAGCCTCCAGTTTGCCTGCGCTGCTGCGCGTGGTATCTGCGCCGCCGTAACGCAATTCGCCTGCGCCATGGATGCCTTCGATGGCTTCGGTAGGAATGCGGTTGTCGAAGGTGTTGACCACGCCGCCAATGGCGCTGCCGCCGTACAAAAGCGCTGCGGGGCCGCGAACGATTTCGATGCGTTCGACATTGACCGGATCCAGCGGCACCGCGTGATCGTAGGACAGCGACGAAGCATCCAAGGCGCCGACGCCGTTGCGCAGAATACGAATACGATCGCCGTCCTGACCGCGAATGATCGGGCGGCTGGCGCCAGGGCCGAAGTAGGACGAAGACACGCCAGGCTGCTTGTTGAGTGTTTCGCCGAGGCTGCCTTTTTGCAGAAAGGTCAGCTCATCGCCCTCGATTATGGTCGCTGGCGAAGCGAGCTGGCTGCTGCCCAGCGGGTTTGCGGTGATCACCTGCGGTTGCAGATCCACCACGTTTGCCGCGTGGGACGGGGAAGCGAGCAGCATGGTGGTTGCCAGTGGCGACAGACGCCAGAGCAGTTTGCTGGAAGGGCGAGACATGTTGATTTCCTTGGCAGTGCGGATGCGCGAAGCAACGCAGGGGTCGAGCGATGGGATGTTATTTGTTGTTATAACATAACATTTATCGCATCAAGCGATCCATCGCCAATTTGCCGTGCTGCCTCGGTCAGGTGCTTATCCGTCCTGTGTTCAGGATGCGTCCTACACTTTTAATGGCCATTAGCAGTGCGACAATCCGAAGCCTTCGCACGCTAAGCTCTTCCCGCTGTCAGAAGGCTCGGCTAAGGTGCGCAGCTCTTTGAACGCCATTGATCATTCAACTCGAAGGTTCCGCATGACAACACAGCATTCCAACCCTCTGCATGGCGTGACGCTGGAACAGATCCTCAACGCTCTGGTTGAGCATTACGAGTGGTCCGGCCTGGCTGAACGCATTGATATTCGCTGCTTCAAGAGCGACCCGAGCATCAAGTCCAGCCTGACTTTTCTGCGCAAGACCCCTTGGGCTCGGGAAAAGGTCGAAGCGTTGTATGTGAAGTTGCACCGCAGCAAGGGTTGGTAACACCGTCCGGCCTGGAGTCAGGGCCTCAAGGATTAACACTGATGTACGCCGAGCACACGCAACCCGCGCAAGGACAGCGCCGCTACACGATCATTGCCGCGAGCCTGGGCTGGTCGGGACTGGTCATTCAGCTGTATCTGATTCTCTTCGCGCGCTGGGCAGACGACGCCAGTCTGGTCGGCGGCCTGGTGCGGTTTTTCAGCTTCTTCACGGTATTGAGTAACACGCTGGCGGCAGTTGCCCTGACTTGTGCGCTGAGCCGCAGCACCGCAGCGGCGCAGCGTTTTTTTCGCCATCCAGTGGTATGCAGCGGTATTGCGACCAGCATTGTCCTGGTCGGCCTGGCCTACAACATTCTGTTGCGCCATTTGTGGCAGCCCGAAGGCTGGCAATGGGTCGCGGACGAATTGCTCCATGACGTGATGCCGCTGCTGTTCCTGCTTTATTGGTGGCTGTACGTGCCCAAGGGCGTGTTGCAACTCAGACATGTGCTGCTGTGGATTCTTTACCCAATTGTCTACTTTGCCTACGTGCTGCTACGCGGCAATTCCCTCGGCGATTACATGTACCCCTTCGTTGATGCGGGAACCATCGGCTTTGCCAGGGCCTTCATCAATGCAGGCGGAGTGTTGGCGGGGTTTGTGGGGGTTGGTTTGTTGCTGGTGGGCGTGGATCGATTCAAGGGGCCTCGCTCCAACGGAGATTACCCCTCATCCCGTTCATCAAGCCGCCAGTAACCCGAACACTTGACCAGGGCTTCATCCAGGCCGAATTCACCGAGCAACACGCGCCGAATCCTGCGCGACAATGCCGCTTCGGTGGCGACCCAGGTGTACAGCTGGCCTTCGGGCATTTCCAGGCGCCGGGTGACGTCCACCAGATCCTGCTCGCCGCGCACGATCCAGATCACATCCACTTGCGCCTGACTCTGGAACACCTGCTGCTCGCCCATATCCGCAACTTCGACCACCACCAGCGCGCAGCGATTGGCCGGCAGGCCTTCAAGGCGCCGAGCGATGGCGGGCAGGGCGGTTTCATCGCCGATCAGCAAGTAGCTGTCGAACATATCCGGCACGATCATCGAACCACGCGGGCCACCGATGTACAGGAACTGCCCCGGCTCAGCCTGTGCTGCCCAGGTTGCGGCCGGGCCTTCGCCGTGCAGCACGAAATCGATGTCCAGTTCGCCGCTTTCGGCGTCATAACGACGCGGCGTGTAATCGCGCATGGCCGGGCGCGGGCCGTCATCCGGCGCGCCGAGCTTCATGGTTTCCATCGCTTGTTGTTCTTGCGGGGTGCGCGGAAAAATCAGCTTTACGTGATCGTCGGTTCCCAGGCTGATAAAGCCCGTCAGCTCCGGCCCGTGCAGCGTAATCCGACGCATCTTCGGGGTGATGTCTGTTACGCGCAGCACCTGCAACTTACGCCGTTTGATTTCATGGCTGACGCGATGGATCGATTGTTGCGAATTCATACGGACTTCTCCGACGCTTGGGGGCCATCGACGATGGCTTTGGCAGTGTTGTTGAGCAGGTCGCAAACCCGCAGGATTTCTTCCGGGCTCCAGCGGCCGTCATGCAGATGCATGGCGTGACGCAGGTTGTTGACGGCTTCATGGATTTCCGGCGGCCGTTCGTGACCGCGCAAGGAACGCTTGCTGACGTCGATGCGCATACGCACGCCGTCCAGCGCCACGGCTTGTTCGGTCAATGAGGCGCGACCCGCTTCGGTGATGGCGTAGTGTTTTTTGCCGCCGTGGGCGCTGCCTTCGATCAATTCGCTTTCTTCAAGAAAGGTCAGGGTCGGATAAATCACGCCGGGGCTTGGGCTGTAGGCGCCATCGAACATGCTTTCGATCTGGCGGATCAGGTCGTAGCCGTGGCAAGGCTGTTCGGCGATCAACGCCAGCAACAGCAACTTCAGATCCCCCGGCGCAAACACCCGAGGCCCACGGCCACCGCGTTCGCCGCGAGGACGCTTCTCAAAACCGTCACGACCTTCGCCATGGTCGCGGTGATGGGGGCGGTGTTCATTGTGGTGATGGTCATCACGCATTTCGCTATCTCCTGTGCAAGTTAGATATACCTTAAGATATATCTTAGCCATTAAGCAAGAGATAAAGACGAACGGTTCTCATCTGCCACACATCAGCATTTGTGTGGGAGCGAGCTTGCTCGCGAAGGAGTCTTACATCCGACACATTTTTGAACCTGAAATATTCGCAAGCAAGCTTGCTCCCACCAAATCTCTGGTGGAGGCCTACAAAGATTGGGTATTAATCACACTGCACTGCGTATGCATCCCAGGCTCAAGATAAGGACTCAGGATCGGTGCCATGCCCTTGAGCACCTGCACCGGCAGCGCCGAGGTGAAACGAAACCCTTCTGCTGCCTTGCCTGGCACGAAGGCGGTAAGCGTGCCGAAGTGGTTGTCGCCCAGATAGAACACGAAGGTCGCCGTGCGGTTTATCGCCCTGGAGCTGAGGATGCGACCACCCGCGCCGATGCTTTCGATGCGGTTGTCGCCGGTGCCGGTTTTGCCGCCCATCGGCAGCGGGCTGCCATCCGGCAATTTGAAACTGCCTAGCACGCGCTTGGCCGTGCCGCCTTCTACCACTTGCGACAAGGCTTCGCGCATGGCCGTCGCCACTTCGGATGGCAATACGCGCTTGCCGAGTTCCGGATTATTGGCGAAGCGCGTTTCGTAGGGTGTGTCGGCGGCAAAATGCAGGCTGTCGATGCGCAAGGTCGGCAAGCGAATACCATCGTTCTGGATGATACCGATCAACTCCGCCAACGCCGCAGGACGGTCGCCCGAGCTGCCGATTGCTGTCGCCAGGGAAGGCACCAGATGGTCGAACGGGTAGCCGACCCGCTGCCAGCGTTGATGAATATCGAGGAACGCTTCGATCTCCAGCATGGTGCGGATGCGGCTGTCGCGGGCGCTTTTATGCCGGCTTTTGAACAACCAGCCGTAGACTTCCTGACGCTCGAAATGGCTGGCCGCAACCGCATCCTTGAACTGCGCCTCCGGGTTTTTCAGCAGATAACCCACCAGCCACAGATCCAGCGGGTGAACCCTGGCGATATAGCCCTGATCCGGCAAATCGTAGGCGCCAGGGCCGTAGCTCTGATACAGCTCGGCCAGGCGCTTTTCGTTCAATTTCGGGCCAATTTTTGCTTCCGCCATATGTGCCCGAACAAACAAGTTGAATGCCGTCTGATCGGCTTCCGGCAGCAAGTAGCGATGAACTGCCGCCAGTCGCGGCGCTGTGGGATGCACGCCGTCGAGGAAGGTGTCCAGCCGCTCCTGGGTGGTCTTGTCCTTGTAGCGTTTCCAGAATCGCAGCAGAAAAACCGTGCCTTCCCGATCCGCGAAGCGTGCGAGGTATTCCTGGCGACGCGGGTTGTCATCGTCCTTGAGCAACTCGGCGCTGTTGCTGGGCGCCTGGTACGTGCTGTAACGCACCAGATCGCGCATCAAACGAATGAACGGCAAGTTGATCGACTCACGCAACGCCTCGCGAAGCGTTGGATTGCGCCCGTTATCCTCTTTGCGGAAGTTGTTGAAATGATGCAGGCCTCCGCCGGTGAAAAAGCTTTCCCCGGGGCTCGCCGAGTAATGCCGATCCAGGGCCGCAGAAAGCATCTTCGGCAAACTGCGGTCCTTGTTCTGCGCCAGATAATCCACCGCCCAGCGAGTCAGGCGATCCTGTTCTTCTACCGGGGTTTTGCTCAGTTGCGCCGAGGTCAGCCCCGAGTAGCGCTCGTGCAACTCGGCGATCATTTCCAGATAAGTCGTCAGCACCCGCATCTTCGCCGTGGAACCCAGTTCCAGCTTGCTGCCTTCGTTGATATCGAACGGCTGGTCGGTGCTGTCGGTTTGCACCCGCACCCGCGAACCGTCCGGGCCCCGCTCGAACAGGGTGAAGCTGTAACGCACTTGCGCGGTACTGGCGGGTGTCAGCAAACGCTCGCCCAGCAGCCCGACGTTCGCTGCAAAAGCCGGGTCAGCCAAATCGCGCAGGTACTGGCCGACACGCGTCTGCAACTCGCTTTGCAAGGTGGTGGTGGCTGACAGGTCCAGGCGATCCAGATCGTAGAGCGGGCGATTGAGCATCCCCGACAGGCGACTGCGCGCCACACTGATGCCCTTGTTGGTTTCAATCGGCTGGATGGTCGGCTGCTGAATCCAGTTGCGGTAAGTGACCGTGCTGTTCAGCGCCGCATCCGCCAGGCTCTGATCAATGACTTTATTCTGCGCCAGCAGGCGGATATGGCTATCGGTCAGGTCAGCCAGTTCCGTGCGGCCCTTGGCCAGATAGTGCGACGGGCGCCGCTGGGCAATCACCAGTGACAGCACTTCACGCAAAGCCAGGCCTCGCGCGGCCAGGCTTTGCGGGTCGCTGGCGGTGGACGCCAGCAACTGGTTGGTGCGCAAGAAATCCGCCCCATACCAGACCCGCAAACCTTCGGCCAACCCATGCACTTCGCCATGGCCCGGCACGGCCGACAACGGCACGCTATTCAAATAGTCGCGCACCACCCGTTGCCGGGCCTCCAGGGTTTGTTCGCCGGGTTGATAAGCGCGCACGCTGGCGGAAACCATCTGCCGCAGCTTCTCGGAGCCCGATTGAGTCAAGCCATCGGGCGAGTGACGGTATTTTTCCAGCTGCGTGGCCAGCGTGCTGCCGCCTGCCGATTGACCGGGCAACCCGATCATTTTCGTCAGCTGCGACACGGCGGCCTTGGCAAACCGTGGCCAGTCCACCGCCGGGTTGGCCATAGGCTGTTGCGCGTCCAGCAAGTCACGGTTCTCGATGAACAACAGGCTGTGCACCACTAACGGCGGAATCGAGGCATAGCTCGGATAGAACTGCTGCGGATAGCGGAACTGGTAGAGATCAGTACCCCGACAGTCGGTGATCGACAGCCCTGCCTGAATTTTCTCTTCGTAAGGCACGAAAAATCCGCGCCGACCGTAAGCGAGAAGTTCGGGAGAGAAACGGGTCTGTTCAGTGATCAGGTAATCGCGCTTGAGCAGGCGCGGCAGAAACTCATCCAGCGACGAATAACCCAGGCGCTTATCAAACGGTCCGTCCCCCGGATACAACACCGCATCGCTGGGGCCAGGTTGCAGCGAGTAGCTCAGGCTTGCCGCAAAACGGCTGAATTCCCGGGCTTGCAGCCGTGAACTGCGCGACTCGGTAGCAACGGCAAAACCCAACGCCACCAGCCCCATGACCAACAACACCCAGAACACGCGCCACGCATAACGCCTGTGGCGAGGGCTTTTCGGCATTGATGGCTGATCCTGACTGTCGACGTTCAGCGCAGTCTGCTTCGTATCGGAATGCCGTAATACACCCATATCCATTGGCCCGGTTAAACCTGTTAATCGCACCTGACACAAGCTTAGTCGCTGGCAGACGTGGCAGCAGAAATCTTTGCTGAAGGCTGGGGTAGGGCATTGGCGGAAGCGTTTGTAGGAACAGTCTGTTTATAAACGTCGGTGGTTGACGATGGGTAGGTCGGGTGGTTACGTCCGGTTTTGTCAGTGGCCTAAACGCTCTGTGTAAGTGAATTTATATATTGATTGAATCTCATCAAGGATTTGTGATGAACAAAAATAAAAAGATCATTCTCGGTACGCTTGCGTCTGCTGTTTTGTTGGCGGGGTCGTGCGGGGTGAATGCGCAAGGGGATGTAGCAGGTGTTGTGGGGAATGGATCTGATGTGCCCGTATGTCAGGCTTTGTCGGATCAGGTTCATTTGTTGACTAATGCTTTAACAAATAAATATGACGTGCATTGTTACAGCTTCCAGGCGATACGTGGGCAAAAGGTATTATTGGTAAATCAAATGCCCGATACGGAAAGATTTATGAAAATTGAATACTCTGTTGACGGACAGTGGAGGACGAGAAGCCAAAATGAAACCACTGTGGTCTCTGATTTGAATCCTGGTGACAGTGTGAAGGTCAGGGTCACGCACCGGCATGATCAGCCTTACCAAGCCGCTAGTTATAAACTAAGCTTTGGGTCGTACCCCATCATGTCGGATGTAACGCTGATAGGCCCGCCCGTTGTAAACCGCGTGCCAGTGGCAGATACCGGATGGGTGGTTGGCCTGCAAACCCATGGAGAACTGACGTATCAGCTCCAGTATTCGGACTCAGTGGGTGCACCTCTGAAAGGAAGTCAGGCTGTCTTGACGATGTATTCAAATCTAAAAGCAGAAGAGCCTGACTTATATAAAGTTGCCCCGGCAGACGATGCGGGAAAGGCTCGCCTGACATTCAAACTAGACAAATGCTACAGCGGAGAGCACTTTTCGGAACGAAATGACATTCGCGGCACTCATTATTGGTTATCCAATTACAATGTTGTTCGCTGGTTTGTGTATGACGGTTATATCGGCCCGGAGGACTTGAAAGAGAAGTCCAAGGTGCCGGCCGCATTTGCGCATATCTGCAGTCAGCAGTTGAATCGGGGGCGTGCGGGCCGCTGGTGAATTAATGAGGGCAGGCGCTCTCGCCTGCCTTCATTAAAAAAGCGTGGCATTTTTCACGCTTTGATATCGACGAAATTTGGCGGGTAGACTGATTTCTTCATCGCGCTACCGTTTCCGTACATGTCCATAAAATTGGTTGGATTCGAGAGCAGTGCTCCATAATCAACGCGCCTGCTGAAGTTTTTTAAAGTCAGTGGTTCCTCATCTGCTTCGGGTTTGAAGTAGCTTGAGTACTGGATAAGAATTTTAGCGTGGTACTGGATGGCCGAACTCAGAGATTTATAGTCGCGTATCGCTTGGGTCAGTATTGCTTTTTCGATTGGATTTAGCTCATTGGAGTCAACAATGCATACCTCCCCATCCCCGTCGACTGTGAAGAGAAATGGTTTTTCCGAAAGGTCTGATTGGCTTAGAGCCAGAAACGCTTTAAAGTTGACCAGTTCGGACTTGATGTCCTCAAGAGCAACTTGCGCAATGGTTCTCACCACCATCGCTTCAATTGTTCGACACGTCCAACAGCATTCGCTATCCATAAGATCAACCATTCGTCCATATCGGTCCTCACGCGATAAATTTTCCTCTGCCGTCATTCCGGTAATCGCCCCGAACAGGCAGTTCGGACGCCGGAATATTACAGCGTCGCTTATCACTGAAGCAGGTTTGCTCGATAGTGCTCCGGAAGCTCTCACTGCTTTGGAATCTATCGATTCAGGTGGTTCATTGCGCGTGGCCTCTTTTTGTAACTTACCTGACTGGGTTGATGATTCTAAGCCAGGGGATCTATAGCTGGGGCTGGAAATGTTCATAGACTTCTCACCAGAATTAGTTTTGCAACAGACACTACTGATGGGCGGCTACACAGTTGCCTCGAACAACGGTTCTGTCCGCGCGCTGCATCGCCTGATAACCTGGTCCTCCAGCCCCCACATGAAGTTGCCTCTGGGATTGCGTGCTAGCAACTCGACGTAGTCAATCGTTGCTTCGTAGTTCTCCAGTCGGAGCATGAACCGGTTGTCAAATGTTTTGCTGTTGTGATCAACGTACGCCATGACAGCGCGTGCATGGTTGTGCATCTTGTCTTTCAGGGTGGCACGTTGGCTGAATATCTCCTGAAGGTAATCTAGGTCGCTGGGCGTCAACACCTTATCGGGGTCAGTGACTTTGATATTGCCTTCTGCATCCAGCGTAAAACTGAAATATTTTTCTGCCAGTTCCGGGTTTAGAAACTTAAGATCATGTTTTATTTCAAAGTATTCTTTGAAGATGCCGTCTAGTGCTGTCTCGGCGGATCCACGAAGCGTGTTTAGGTACTCTTCCTTTATATTGTCCCGCTCTTGGTCCGTCTTGCTCTCCCAGAGTTCACGACCGGCAGCTGATTGATAAGGCTTCATCCAGGGAGCGTGCTCATAGACGTAGAACGGCTTGTCGATTATGTATCGGCCAGAAATTTGCGCTGTGCGCTCGCTGGTTATGACCTTTTCGTCTGGATCAGCCTTTTGTGGCGTCGGAAGCGGATAGATTACGCTTGGGTGGGCGGTCGGATTGATATTCACACTATCTCCCTCTCTAATTAATCCATTCCCCTTCCATAACGGCCAACTGCAAAAAAACTTGGCCTGATAAAGTTGTGGGAAACTTCCGAGAAGGAGTTTCAGTGCGACGCCGTTCTCAAACAGCAACCACCTGGGCAGGTTTGGATTTGCCCAGGCGTTTGTTGAGATCAAGCCAGGCGGCCATGAGTACCATCAGCGCCAGACCGATGAGGGCGGTGCAGACTTGCATCGGCCAAGTGTCGCCCGCCAGGGCGTTGGCCATGTCGGCGAGCGGGGCGAGGAGTACGCCGAGGCAGAAGATTTCCAGCGAGTAGCGCCCCATTCGACAGGTCTGTTGCGCCGGCCAGTTGTCGAGCCAGTTCTGGCCGACGGGCAGCAGTTTTGCCACGCAGTAAGTCAGGGCCAGGAAGTGCAGCAGGCGCACGGGGGCAAGGTCGGTCTTGCTGATGGGGTAGAGCATATCGGCGATGATCTGCGGCACCAACTCGGCGTGCAGCTCAGGGAATTTCCAGAGGACGGTCAGCACGCCCGCCAGCAACACGCAGGCGGCGCAGAGCATGAACAGCGGTTGGCGCAGCAGCGCAACCGGCTCGGCGCTGGTGGCCGATTTCGCTTGTGACTTCAGCGCACACGCGCCGCCGAGAACGAACAACAATTGCCAGGCCACCGGATTGAAATACCAGACGCCGCCACCTTCGTAGGCTGAAAGGTTCCAGCCGTACAGCGGCACCATCATGTACAGCGCCAAAGACAAGCCGACTGCCAGTGCAACACTGCGCAGCATCAACGGCAGGATCAGCGGCAGGGCGAGCAGCAGCAGAATGTACAGCGGCAGCGGGTCAGTCAGGTTGGGTTTGAAGCGCAGCAGTAATTCATCGGCCAGCGCTTGCTGTGGATTGCCGACAAAGTATTCCAGACCCATTTCCCGGACCATGTCCCGGGTTTCGACGTGATTGTTGGCGACGAACACGATACCCATCAATAAAGTCAGCAAGAAGATATGCACCACGTACAGCACCCAGGTGCGGCGCAGGATGCGGATGCAGGCGACGACAAAACCGTCGCGTTGGGCGATGCGGCCGTAGGCCAGGATCGCGGCGTAGCCGGCCAGGAATACGAAAATTTCCGCAGCGTCGCTGAAGCCGAAATTACGTACGGTCAATTGGGCGAAGGGATTGTCCGGCACGTGATCCCAAAAAATGAAGATCAGCGCCAGGCCTCGAAAGAAGTCGATGCGCAGGTCGCGTCCGTTGGTCATAACGGTGGGCTCTTGAAGTCGTAAAAAGTAGAGGTCAATACACGGGCATGGTTCACGCCGCCGGTCCAGCAGAGCGGCGGCGCGGAAGGTTGGCGGGTTATAGGTGCAAATGCAAAACGGGGCTATTACAGAATGTCTCAATGGGCACCTTGCATGCCCATCGAGGTTTTTGCGGGCAATCAGGCAATCGCGTTGGGCTCGAAACTGTCTGCCCGAGCCATTTGCCACATATTCGAATAGAAGCTGCCATCAATGGGGCCGGTGAGTAACTGGCCGGGCTGCAGGAATACATGGGACTGCGAGAACAGCTTCACTTCCGTCGCCGACATGCGCCGCACCAGGTGCCGAGCGCCCAGTTGCGAGGGGTGATCCAGCCCGGCTGCTGCGATCATTTCTGCCAGGGCCTTGAGCGTGTTGCGGTGAAAGTTGAAGACGCGTTGGGCCTTGTCCGGTACCACCAGCGCACGCTGGCGCAGAGTGTCCTGAGTCGCGACGCCGGTCGGGCATTTGTTGGTGTGGCAACTTTGCGACTGGATGCAGCCGATGGCGAACATGAAGCCACGCGCCGAGTTGGCCCAGTCGGCGCCGATGGCCAGCACGCTGGCGATGTCGAACGCACTGACGATCTTGCCGCTGGCGCCGAGCTTGATCTTGTCCCGCAGGTTCAAGCCCACCAGCGTGTTATGCACGAACAACAGGCCTTCGCGCATCGGCACGCCCATGTGATCGGTGAATTCCACGGGAGCAGCGCCGGTGCCGCCTTCGGTGCCGTCAACCACGATGAAGTCGGGCAGGATGCCGGTTTCCAGCATGGCCTTGGCGATACCCATGAATTCCCACGGATGGCCCAGGCAAAACTTGAAACCCACCGGCTTGCCGCCGGACAACTCGCGCAACTGTGCGATGAACTGCATCATTTCGTTGGGTGTGGAGAATGCGCTGTGCCGTGATGGCGAGACGCAATCCTCGCCCATCATGATGCCTCGGGTTTCCGCGATTTCCTTGGTCACCTTGTCCTTGGGCAGGATGCCGCCATGGCCGGGTTTGGCGCCCTGGCTCATCTTGATTTCGATCATTCGCACTTGTGGATCCTGCGCCTGTTTGGCGAAGCGCTCGGGATCGAATCGTCCGTCGGCGGTGCGACAGCCAAAATAGCCGCTGCCCAGTTCCCAGGTCAGGTCGCCGCCGTTTTCCCGGTGATATGGGCTGATGCTGCCTTCGCCGGTGTCATGGGCGAAGTTGCCGAGTTTGGCGCCCTGATTCAAGGCGCGGATAGCATTGGCGCTGAGCGAGCCGAAACTCATCGCGGAAATATTGAACAACGAAGCCGAGTACGGCTGCGTGCACTGCGGGCCGCCGACGATGACGCGAAATGAGTTCGGATCGCTCAACGGCGCGGGGCGCATGGAATGGCTGATGAATTCGAAGCCGGTCTGGTAGACATCGATCAGCGTACCGAAAGGCCGGTCTGCCGACTCATTCTTCGCTCGCGAATACACCAGCGAACGCTGCGCCCGGGAAAAGGGCAAGGCGTCGCTGTCGGATTCCAGCAGGTATTGGCGAATTTCCGGGCGGATGGCCTCCACGGCGTAGCGAATGTTGCCCAGGATTGGATAATTGCGCCGCACCGAATGCGGTGATTGCAGCAGATCGAAAATGCCGACTATCGAAAGCAATCCGGTGACCAGGGTAAATGGCCATAACCATTCGTGATGCAAGAACGGCAAGCTGAACAGCGTGAACAACACACAACCTACAAAGAAAGCGTAACGACTGAGAAGGGACAGGCTCATACGTATTCCTGGGCTAATAACGGTGATTTATTGGCGCGCTCGATCTTTGTCGCTGCGGGCTCATAACGGTGATGCGCATACTGCTCGCTGAGCCAATGAGCAGGCCAGCATTTGTTGCGCTAACGGTCGAGCGATGAGCGTTTATCGCTCACTCCAACTAATCTGCATCGGCCTATAAAGATCAGCTCTCCAGTACCCAGGGTTTCACGCGGCGGGTTTGTAGCGCCATTTGATGGATATCTTCCCGTCCTTCGAGGCTGGTCCAGCGCAGATGCTCGATCAGCTTCATTTCCATGGGGTTGAGCGCCACGAAGCCGAGTTCGTCGGCCTTGCGCATGAACGTGTCACGAGGTTCAGCAGCTTGACTGGCGGCGATCACTTCCTGCAAGGCGCCTTGCAGCATCGAGACGTAGCTCACCAACATTGAGGGGTTGCACAGCACATCGGTTTTATTGACATAGCCATCCAGCAGACGCAGCGAGTCGCGGGCTTCAATCAGGCGGTTGTACGCGTAGGAGGGGAGTTGAAAATGATCGGGTTGAGACATGGCTTGTTTCCATCCGGCCTGTACGCCAGGAGACCAATCCCGGGTCATTGATTGAGCAGCAGCGGCTCGAACCTTAGCGACTAGCGCCTGCCTAATCAAGTTCGCGAATGATGCAAGTCACGACAATCGATGGTGGTTCACATTGAATGTTATGTTACTGTATAACACATCGTTTACGTACTCATCTGGAGGCAACATGAAACCTGATATCCACCCTACGTACCGCACCGTACTGTTCCACGACACCGCTGCCGATGTCTTTTTCCTGATCGGCTCCACAGTTGATACGGAGCGTACGCAACAACACACCGACGGCAAGACCTACCCTTACGTAGCCCTCGATGTTTCCAGCGCTTCGCACCCGATGTACACCGGGCAGCAGCGTAAAACCACGACCGAAGGCCGTATCGCGGGCTTCAACAAACGCTTTGCAACGTTCGGCTCCGGTGGCAAGAAAGACGCTGAAGCCGCGCAATGAAGCCGCGTGGTCCCGCGCGTTGGACGATCAGGTTCTGTTCGTCCGGCGCGCGGGATTTTTTTGCCTGGATTTCAGCCCGGATGACAACCGGCATGCTTCGTCGCTGGACTAACGCTTCAATTTGCTTTTGACTCTGCGGCCTGAAAACCTGGAGTTGTCGTTTTGAAAACATCAGTCGCCATCCTCTTCGGCGGTCAATCCAGCGAACACGAAGTCTCGCTGCAGTCAGCCAGGAACGTGATCAACGCGATCGATCGCGGCAGTTATGACCTGACCTTGATCGGCATCGACAAGCAAGGTCGCTGGCTGCGTTTCGATGAGCGTGATTACCTGCTCAACGCCGATAACCCTGCGCAGATCAAACTCAGCGAGTCGGGCAAGCTTTTGTCATTACTGCCGGGAAGTCTGGCCGGGCAGTTTGTCGACGTCGCGTCAGGCGTCGAGTTGCCGAGAATCGATGTGGTGTTCCCGCTGATTCACGGCGCGTTCGGCGAAGACGGTTCATTGCAGGGCTTGCTGCGCCTGCTGGCGATCCCCTTTGTCGGACCGGACGTGCTCTCCTCGGCGGCCTGCATGGACAAGGACGTCACCAAACGTTTGCTGCGCGATGCCGGGATCGCCGTCGCCCCTTCAGTGGTGCTGGTTCGCGGGCAATCGGTGCGCTTCGAAGAAGTGGCGGCGAAGCTGGGCCTGCCGATGTTCGTCAAACCGGCCAGCCAGGGTTCGTCCGTGGGCGTCAGTAAAGTCAGCGACGAAGCGGGCTTTATCGCGGCGCTGGCGCTGGCTTTCGAGTTCGATCACAAGGTGTTGATCGAGCGGGGCATCGTCGGTCGCGAAGTGGAATGTGCGGTGCTGGGTAATCGCCAGCCACAGGTCAGCGTATGCGGCGAAGTCATCGCCAATGACGAATTTTATGCCTACGACACCAAATACCTGAACGGCGATCAGGCGCGGATCGCCATTCCCGCCGAGCTGGCGCCGGAACTCAGTGATCAGGTGCGGGAAGTGGCTCTGCAGGCTTACCTAGTACTGGAATGCGCGGGGCTGGCCCGGGTGGATTTCTTCGTCACCGAGGCGCGGGACATCATCATTAACGAGGTCAATACCCTTCCGGGCTTCACCTCCATCAGCATGTATCCCAAGCTCTGGCAGGCCAGCGGCTTGACCTATGCAGGCCTGATTGACCGGTTGATCATCCTGGCGCTGGAGCGCGCCGATGAAGCGCGCCAGCTGAAGGTCGAGATATTTTCATGAAGGTCATTCAGATCGCCGCAGCACTGTTGATCGGTACGGATGGCCGCACGTTATTGGTCCGCAAGCGCGGGACCACGGCCTTCATGCAACCGGGCGGCAAGATCGAGCCCGGCGAGCCGCCTGCGGTGGCCTTGGCGCGAGAGCTTGAGGAAGAACTGGGTTTGGTGATTGATCCCGTCCAGGCCGCGTATCTCGGCTCGTTCGCCGCACCGGCTGCCAATGAGCCTGGCTTCGAAGTGCGCTGCGAGCTTTTTGAAGTACGCATCGACGGTGATGTGATACCGGCGGCAGAGATCGAGGAGGTGGTCTGGATCAGCGCCCACAGCCATCCCGAACTGCCATTGGCCCCACTGACCCGGGACTCGATATTGCCGATTTATCGGGGGATGCTGGCGGCATATTGAAGCTCGGCCCTGCTTGCTGGCTCAAATATGAAGTGCATTGTGTAGGAGCTGTAGCCGGGAGGAGGCCAGACCATACGCCGCACCTGTATCGTCAGAACGCTCGCCCTCCCGGCTGAAGCCGGTCCTACGAATCCCATATTTACCGCACTGCACTGACCCCATCCAGCGTCGAGAACGAGGTGTCCTTGGCGGTCAGCAGGAAGTCGCGCATGTACGGCGCGTCGAGCATGTCGGCGCGCACGGCGGCGTACAGCGTAGCGAACAACCCTTTCTCGCCCAGGCGCTTGGCTTTCACATAACCCCGCGAACTGTATTCATGCAGCGCCCAGTGCGGCATGCCGCACACGCCACGACCGCTGGCGACCAGCTGCATCATCATCACCGTGAGTTCCGACGTTCGCACCTGCGCCGGTTCGATGTCGGCGGGCTCCAGAAAGCGCGTGAAGATATCCAGCCGGTCGCGTTCCACCGGATAGGTAATCAGCGTTTCCTTGAGCAGATCCTCGGGCACGATGTAAGGCTTGTTCGCCAGCGGGTGCTGGTTGGCAACGGCTAACATCGCTTCGTAAGTGAACAGCGGTACATAAGTAATACCCGCCAGTTCCAGTGGATCGGAAGTCACCACCAGATCCAGATCACCACGGGCCAGGGCAGGCAGCGGCGCGAACGCGAAGCCCGACGCCAGATCCAGCTCCACTTCCGGCCAGGCATCGCGAAACTGATCGATGGTCGGCATCAGCCACTGAAAACAGCTGTGGCATTCGATCGCCATGTGCAGGCGCCCAGCTGTGCCGCCCGCCAATCGGGCGATGTCTCGCTCGGCACTGCGCAATTGCGGCAGTACCGAGTCAGCCAGTTGCAGCAGGCGCAGGCCGGCGCTGGTGAAGCGCACCGGCTTGGTCTTGCGCACGAACAGCTGCATGGCCAGACGCTCTTCCAGTTCCTTGAACTGGTGGGACAGAGCCGATTGCGTCAGGTGCAGGCGCTCGGCGGCCTCCACGAGGCTGTCGGCTTCGCGCAAGGCGTGCAGGGTTTTCAGGTGGCGTATCTCAAGCACCGCAGACGCTCCATGAATGGATTTTGTGATCAACACGAAAACAATGAGTTTGTCTCATGTTGCCTTCGCTGTCGACAATAGCGCCATCTTTTATGGAGGGACGCATCATGGCCTTGGCCCACACACTTGGTTTTCCGCGCATCGGCGCTGATCGCGAATTGAAAAAAGTTCTGGAAGCCCACTGGAAGGGCGATCTGGACGAGCAAGGCCTGCGCGACGCCGGTCGCGAACTGCGCGCCGCTCATTGGCAGCTGCAAAAGGATGCGGGTATCGAGCTGCTGCCGGTGGGTGACTTCGCCTGGTACGACCAGGTTCTGACCCATTCGCTGACCTTCGGCGTGATCCCCCAGCGTTTCGCCGACACCACCGACGCCCGGGGCTTGCCAACTTTGAACACGCTGTTCGCCATGGCGCGGGGCGCGACCACGTGTTGCGATGGCGCTCACGGCAAAGGGCAATACGCGCAGGAACTGACCAAGTGGTTTGATACCAACTATCACTATCTGGTCCCGGAATTCACTCAGGATCAGCGTTTCAAGTTGAGCTGGGAACAGCTGTTCGAAGAAGTCGACGAAGCCCGCACGCTGGGCCATAAGGTCAAGCCGGTGGTGATCGGCCCATTGACTTACCTGTGGCTGGGCAAGGCCAAGGGTGACAGCTTCGACAAGCTTGATCTGCTGGAGCGCCTGTTGCCGCTGTACGGCGAAATCCTTGGGCGTCTGGCTGCCCAGGGCGTCGAATGGGTGCAGATCGATGAGCCGATTCTGGCGCTGGATCTGCCGCAGGACTGGAAGAACGCCTTCGAACGTACCTATCACAGCCTGCAATATTCGCCGCTGAAAAAACTGGTGGCGACCTATTTTGGCGGTCTGGAAGACAACCTCGGCCTGGCGGTTTCCCTGCCAGTCGACGGTTTGCACATCGATCTGGTGCGCGCGCCGGAACAATTGGCTGCGGTGCTCGACCGTCTGCCGACTTATAAAGTGTTGTCCCTGGGCGTGGTCAATGGCCGTAACGTCTGGCGTTGTGATCTTGACCAGGCGCTGGCGCAATTGCGTGAGGCGCAGCTGCGCTTTGGCGATAACTTGTGGGTTTCCGGCTCCTGCTCACTGCTGCACAGCCCGGTGGATGTGCAGCGCGAAGATAAACTCGATGCCGAGCTCAAGAGCTGGCTGGCGTTTGCCGTACAGAAGTGCGAAGAAATCTCGCTGCTCAGCGCGGCCTTGAACGCGCCGGAATCTTCCGAAGTGCACGCCGCCCTGGCTGAAAGTCGCGCGATACAGATCAGCCGCGGGCAATCGCCGCGCATCCATAAACCTGAAGTGCAGGCACGTCTGGCGGCAATCACCGCTGCCGACAGCCAGCGTCAATCGGCCTTTGCCGCGCGTATCGAACAACAGCGGACGCGCTTGAATCTGCCGGCATTTCCGACAACGACTATCGGCTCATTCCCACAAACGCCGTCCATTCGTCTGGCGCGTCAGTCCTGGAAACAGGGCCGCCTGTCGGCCAACGATTACACCGATGCGATGCGCCACGAGATCCGCCACGCGGTGCAAACCCAGGAACGCCTGGGGCTGGACGTGCTGGTGCATGGCGAGGCCGAACGCAATGACATGGTTGAATACTTCGCCGAGCAGCTGGACGGCTACGCCTTCACGCGCTTTGGCTGGGTGCAGAGTTATGGCTCACGCTGCGTCAAGCCGGCGGTGATCTTCGGCGATTTGAGCCGTCCGCAGGCCATGACCGTGGACTGGATCAGCTACGCCCAAAGCCTGACCGACAAGGTTATGAAAGGCATGTTGACCGGGCCGGTGACCATGCTGATGTGGTCTTTCCCTCGCGAAGACGTGTCGCGCAAGGTGCAGGCGCAGCAACTGGCCCTGGCGATTCGCGACGAAGTGGTGGATCTGGAAACCGCCGGTATCAAAATCGTACAGATCGACGAAGCAGCATTCCGCGAAGGACTGCCGTTGCGTCGGGCGAACTGGCAGGAATATCTGGACTGGGCGGTGGAAGCATTCCGCCTGTGCGCGTCGGGCGTGCGCGACGAAACGCAGATCCATACCCACATGTGCTACAGCGAATTCAACGACGTGATCGAGTCAATCGCCGCCATGGACGCCGACGTCATCACCATCGAAACCTCGCGCTCGGACATGGAATTGCTGCAAGCCTTCAAGGCGTTCGATTATCCGAACGACATCGGTCCCGGCGTCTACGACATCCATTCGCCACGGGTGCCAGACACTGAAGAAATGGTCCGCTTGATGTCCAAGGCCGTACAGCGCATTCCGGCCGAGCGCTTGTGGATCAACCCGGATTGCGGCCTGAAAACCCGCGCCTGGCCGGAGACCGAAGCGGCATTGGTGAACATGGTGGCGGCGGCGCGGCAGTTGCGCAGTCAGCTCGCCTGATAGTTGTCCCACGAGGCCGATGTTTGTTGATCCAGAATGACCGCTCAGCCCTCTTCATCAAACTGTCACGTAACTGTGGCAGCGCGCTTTGAAAAACATCATCAAACTCGTTGCCTACTGGGGATCTGTTTTTTGGTGTTTTTTCATGCGCGTGTTTCTCTTCCTGGCCGCATTTTTGTGCGGCTTGCCGTCTTTTGCGGCCTCTCGATGCGACGTCAACGTTCCTACGCAGATAGCTGAACTCCAGCAAGTGCGCCTGGCTTACCAAAGTATCGGCCGGGAATCCGACCCTGCATTGCTGCTGGTCATGGGCCTGGGTGGGCAGTTGATTCACTGGCCGGACGAAGTGGTGGTCGCCCTGTGCGAACAAGGCTATCGGGTCATCCGCTACGACAATCGCGATGTCGGCCTGTCGAGCTGGGTCCAACCGCCCGCCAATGCCAACCTGACCTACGAAGTGCTGCGCTTCAAGCTGGGCTTGCAGGTTTCGGCGCCGTATTCGTTGACCGACATGGCCGATGACGCGCTGGGTCTGATGGATGCGTTGCACGTCCGGCAATTTCATGTGCTGGGCGCGAGCATGGGCGGCATGATTGCTCAGCATCTGGCGGATCTCGCACCGCAGCGGATCGAAAGCCTGACCTTGATCATGACCAGCTCCGGCGCCCAAGGCTTGCCGATGCCCAATCCGGCGTTACTGCAACTGCTCGCCAAACGTGGCGCGCCGAACCGCGAGGCGGCGCTGGAACAGCAGGCGGATTTGCTCGCCGCGTTGGGCAGCCCGCAAGTGAAAGATGATCGTGCGCTGCTGCTGCAACAGGCTGCGACTTCCTACGACCGGGCGTTCAATCCGGAAGGTGTGAAGCGGCAGATCCTGGCGATCCTGGCTGAGCCGAGTCGCGTCGAACTGCTGGATCGCCTGCGCTTGCCGGTGCTGGTGGTGCACGGCACGGCGGACCCGTTGTTGCCGGTGATGCACGGCGTGCATGTGGCCGCGCATATTCAGGGCAGCCAGCTGCGGTTGATTCCCGGCCTGGCCCATCGTTTCCAGGAAGCCTTCAAGGCGCCGCTGCTGGGCGCGGTGTTGCCCTACCTGCGCGCGCAGCATGAAGACGGTCGGCATATGGCGCAGCTTTGAATATCACCGGGAGTTAGGCGTATCGTGGCAGCCTGTTTCCTTAGAGTGAGCCTGCCATGACGACTCCCCTGAAAATCGATTTTGTCTCGGACGTTTCTTGCCCCTGGTGCGTGGTCGGTCTGCGCGCCTTAAACGAGGCGCTGGCTGAGCTGGGCGATGAAGTCCGGGCGCAGATCCATTTCCAGCCGTTCGAACTGAACCCGAACATGCCCGCTGAAGGTCAGGATATCGACGAGCATATCCAGCAGAAATACGGCTCCACCCCAGAGCAATCGAAAGCCAATCGGGAAAACATACGCCTGCGTGGGGAAGAATTGGGCTTTACGTTTTCCCAGGGTAATCGGCGCATTTACAACACTTTCGATGCGCATCGGTTGCTGCACTGGGCCGAGCTGGAAGGTAAGCAGCAGGCGCTGAAAGAGGCGCTGTTCACGGCCTATTTCACCGATCTGGCCGACCCGTCCAGCCATAAGGTTTTGGCGGATGTGGCGCAGAAAGTCGGGCTGGATCGACTGCGCGCCGAAGCCGTGCTGAGCGGCAACGAATACGCCACCGAAGTTCGCGAGCTGGAGCAGTTGTGGGTTTCCCGAGGTATCAGTTCGGTGCCGACCATCGTGTTCAATGATCAATACGCCGTTTCAGGCGGCCAGCCGGTGGATGTGTTTGTGGGGGCGATTCGGCAGATTCTGGCAGGGGATGCGTAACTACCGCCCTGGTCCCCATCACACAACCCATATAGGACCGGCTTTAGCCGGGAGCAGGCCGGTACATTAACAGCAGTTGCGTCGTCAGACCTTCCGCCCTCCCGGCTAAAGCCGGTCCTACGGATCCTGGCTAACCAAGCCCATACTTCTTGACCTTGTCGAACAGCGTGGTCTTGGCCATGCCCAGTTCCTGGCTGGCCTGGCTCAGGTTGCCGCCGCTGCGTTGTAGCGCCTCGCTAAGCAGGTTTTTCTCGAAGGCTTCCACGGCTTCGGTAAAGCCCAGGCTCTGGCTGTCGATGTGGGTGCTTGCGGTCTTGAAGGCTGGCAAGCCGAGGGCGAAGCGCTCGGCGACGTTGCGCAGTTCGCGCACGTTGCCGGGCCAGTCATGGCTCATCAGGCTGGAAACGGTTTGCGGGTCCAGTTGCGGCGGTTCCCGGTCGAAGCGTAATGACGACAACTGCAAAAAGTGCTCGAACAGCTGCAAGATGTCCTCGCGGCGTTCGCGCAGCGGCGGCAACTCCAGGGTCACGACGTTCAGGCGGTAATACAAGTCGCTGCGAAACTGTCCGGCCTTACCCATCTCATTCAGGTCTGATTTGGTTGCCGCGATCACCCGGCAATCCACCGCCACGCTCTGGTTGGAGCCCAGACGTTCCAGGGTGCGTTCCTGCAAGACCCGCAACAATTTGATTTGCAGGTTGATCGGCATGCTTTCCACTTCATCGAGGAACAGCGTGCCGTTGTGCGCGTGTTCGATCTTGCCGATGCGCCGTTTGCCCGCGCCGGTAAAGGCGTTGGATTCATGGCCGAAAATCTCGGTTTCAAACAGGCTTTCCGGCAATCCGCCGCAGTTCAGCGCGACGAACTGCTGGGCATGACGACGACTGAAATCGTGCAGGCAACGGGCAACCAGTTCCTTGCCGGTGCCGGTCTCGCCTTCGATAAGCACGTTGGCCGATGTGTCGGCGACGTTGGCGATCAAGGCGCGCAGGTTTTGCATGGCTGGCGAGCGACCGATGATCTTGCCTTCCAGTGAATCACGCTCGGCCAGCTGCTTGCGCAGCGACCAGACTTCCCGGGCCAGCCCGCGTTGCTCCAGGGCACGACGCGTGACTTCCACCAGACGTTCGGGGGAGAAGGGTTTTTCCATGAAGTCATAGGCGCCGTCGCGCATGGCATTCACCGCCATGGAGATATCGCCATGGCCGGTAATCAGCACCACCGGCAGGCTGCGGTCGCGGGCCTTGAGCCGGGTCAGCAGTTCCAGACCGTCGATGCCGGGCAGGCGAATATCGCTGATGACGATCCCGGCAAAGTTGTCGCCGATACGCGCCAGGGCTTCTTCGGCACTGCCGACGCCTTCGCTGGGAATGTCCTCCAGCGCCAGCGCCTGCTGGCAGCCGAGCAGGACATGCGGGTCGTCTTCGACGATGAGTACGGTCAGGTCAGTGTTCATTTGGGGTTCTCATCAAGCGACGCAAATTCTGATTCGAGCTGTACAGACTGTGTAGGAGCCAACTTGTTGGCGATGCGTCGGGCCTGCGCAGTGAACGAAATCGCCTTCGCGAGCAAGCTCGCTCCCACCGGTCACACCGGCACCAATGGCAAACACAACACAAACGCCGTGCCGCCCGTTGTGGGATGCTCGGCGCCCAGGCTTCCGCCGGCGGCTGCGGCGAGGCTCGCCGACAAGGTCAAGCCGAGCCCCAGCCCTTGTTCACCGGGCTTGGTGGTAAAGAACGGTTCGAACAGGTGCTTGCGCGCTTCGTCGTCGATGCCATGGCCGTTATCCCGCACCAGCAGGCGATAGCGACCGTCTACCAGCGAACCTTCAAGCCACAATTCAGGCAGCGGTTGCGCGCTCATGGCATCCAGCGCATTGCCGATCAGGTTGACCAGAATCTGTTCGAGACGCGTCTGGTCGATCATCAGTTGCGCGTCGACAAAATCCTGATGCAGATCCAGCGAAAAGTTTTCCAGGCGTCCGGCCAGCAATTGCAACGCGGCCTCGACCGCTTTGCTCAGCAAGGCCTGGCCCTTGTCATCGCCGCGTCGGGCGAAGGCGCGCAGGCTGGCGGTGATGCGGCCCATGCGGTCGACCAGATCATTGATGGTGCGCAGGTTAGCGCTGGCCGTATCCAGCGCGCCGCGTTCAAGGAAGCGCACGGTATTGCCCGACAAGGTGCGCAAGGCCGCGAGCGGCTGATTCAGTTCGTGGGCGATGCTGGTGGACATCTGGCCGATGGCCGCCAACTTGCCAGCCTGCACCAGTTCATCCTGGGCCCGTCGCAGTGTGTCTTCCGCCTGGCGTCGTTCGCGAATCTGGCCTTTGAGCCGTTCGTTGCTGGCGCGCAAGTGCTCGGTACGTTCGGCAATCTTGCGTTCCAGTTCGTTATTGGCTTGTTGCAAGGCTTCCCGCGCGGCAAGCCGTGTCGAGAGCACTTTGCGCCGCTCATTCCAGGCGATCAGCAAGAAGGCCACCAGCGCGCAGATCACTGCCACCAGCATGCCCTGGCTGCCCGCTTCCCGGCGCAGGTCTTCCAGCGGGGTCAGCAAGGTCAAATGCCAGGGCGTGTCGCTCAGTTGCCGGGTCTGGGCCAGATAACTCACTTGTTTGTGTTCGTGATCGACGCTGACGTTGGCCGGAAAGGTCAGTTTCTCCACGCCTTCGGCCAGGGATTCGCGCTCCAGCGGCACCAGCTCGTTCAGCGGGAACCAATAATATTGCAGGCTGCGCGCCAGGCGTTCCTTGATTTCCGGCGTCAACGGACGCACCGATTTCAAGCGTCGGGCCGGATCGCTGGAAAGAATGATGATGCCGTTCTCGTCACTGACGAATGCCTCCAGACGCGCCCGTTGCCAGCGCTGTTCAAGGGCTTCGAGCTGAACCTTGATCACGGCGACGCCGATGATCTTGCCTTGCTCTTCCAGGCCATGGGCCAGGTAGTAGCCGGGTTCGCCGGTGGTGCTGCCGATGCCATAGAAACGGCCGGGCAAGCCACGCACGGCGTCCTGATAATAGGCACGGAACGACAAGTCTTCGCCCAGATAACTGTCGGCGTCGCGCCAGTTGCTGGTGGCCAGTACGCGACCGGTGGTGTCCAGCACATAAATGGCGCGGCTGCGGCTGCGGCGGTTCAAACCTTCGAGGTAGTCGTTGACCTTCTGCCGCAGCTCGGGCGTCGGGTCTTTGAGCAGCGCCGAAACGTTGGACTCAAGCTCCAGCACGCTGGGCAAATAGGTGTATTTGTTGATTTCACTTTCAACGGTGCGCGCGTGCAGCTCCAGCTGACGTTCGCCATTCTCCTTGAGCGCCTTGATACCGTTGTGTTCACTGAACAGATAGGCGATGTAGCCCAGGCCGATCATCAACGCAATGATCAGCGGCGGCAAAAACAGGTGGCGTATCAGGCGGGGTTTCACGGCGAGTGATGGCGGCGCGGCGCGATAAAGATTGGGGTCGCATTTCATCACAGTCGTCCTGAGCCGAACAGCGGCCTGACTCGCTAAAGAGCCAGGCCGCCGCCGGGGTATCGCTTAGTGCTGAAGGATCTTGGCGAGGAAGTGCTGCGCACGCTCGGAGCGGGCGCTGACATCACCGAAGAATTCTTCTTTCTCGCAGTCTTCGACGATCTGTCCCTGATCCATGAAGATCACGCGGTTCGCCACTTTGCGGGCGAAGCCCATTTCGTGGGTTACGCACATCATGGTCATGCCTTCGTGGGCCAGTTGCACCATCACGTCGAGCACTTCGTTGACCATTTCCGGGTCCAGCGCGGAGGTCGGTTCGTCGAACAGCATGACAATCGGGTCCATGGCCAGGGCGCGGGCAATGGCCACACGTTGTTGCTGACCACCGGAAAGCTGACCCGGATGCTTGTTGGCGTGGGCGGACAGGCCGACACGCTCCAACAGTTTCAGGCCTTTCTCGGTGGCTTCGGCCTTGCTGCGGCCCAGCACCTTGATCTGCGCGATGGTCAGGTTTTCCACGATGGTCAGGTGCGGGAACAGCTCGAAGTGCTGAAACACCATGCCGACCCGCGAGCGCAGCTTGGGCAGATTGGTCTTGGGATCGGCGATCGAAGTGCCATCAACGGTGATGTCGCCTTTCTGGAACGGTTCCAGCGCGTTGACGCATTTGATCAGGGTCGATTTGCCGGAGCCGGACGGTCCGCAGACCACCACCACTTCGCCTTTCTTGACCTCGGTGCTGCAATCAGTCAGTACCTGGAAGTCCCCATACCACTTGTTGATGCTTTTGATGGAAATCATACGGCGAACCTTTTTTGCAGACGCTTCACCAGCAGCGAGGCGGCAAAGCTGATCGTGAAATACACCAGACCGGCGATGATCAGGAACTCATTGGAGCGGCCGATGATGTCGCCACTGGAGCGCGAGGCATTGAGGAAATCCACCAGGCCGACGGTGTAGACCAGGGAGGTGTCCTGAAACAGGATGATGCTTTGCTGCAGCAGCAGCGGGGTCATCTTGCGAAACGCCTGAGGCAGAATGATCAACCGCATCATTTGCCCGTAGGTCATGCCCAGCGCTTGCGCGGCGCCCATTTGCCCCTTGGAAATCGACTGCACACCGGCACGGACGATTTCGCAGAAGTACGCAGCCTCGAACATCATGAAAGCCACGACGCAGGAGGTGAACGCACCAATAGGCGTGTCTTCGCCGGTGATCCAGCGCAGCACGAACGGCACCGCCAGATAGAACCAGGTGATGACCAGCAGCAGCGGGATCGAGCGGAAATAGTTGACGTAAGCGCCCGCCACCCGGGACATCAGCTTGCTCGACGACAAACGCATCAGCGCCAGCAAGGTACCGAGGATGACGCCGCCGACAACGCCCATGACCATCAACTGCAAGGTCATGACCATGCCGTTCCACAGGCCGGGTATGGCCGGGATGATTCCTGAGAAGTCCATTATTTACCCCCCACGGAAATCAAACCGGGCACCGCGACTTTCTTCTCGATCACGCGCATCAGCAACATCAGGCTCATGTTCAAGGTGAAGTAGATCACCGTCGCCAGAGTGAAGGCTTCGAACAGGTTCGCAGAAAACTCGGCGGTCTGTTTGGTCTGGGCGAGCAATTCCATCAAGCCGATCAGCGAGGCCACCGATGAGTTCTTGAACACGTTGAGGAATTCGGAGGTAAGCGGCGGAATAATGATCCGGTACGCCTGCGGCAGCAGCACGTTCCAGTAGATCTGCGGCAGCTTGAAACCCATGGCGCGCGCGGCGGACTCCTGCCCACGCGGCAACGCCTGAATACCAGTACGCACCTGTTCGCAAACCCGGGCAGCGGTAAACAGACCCAGACAGACCACCACGCTCAGGAACGCTGAAGTCGTCGGGTTGAGGTCTTGTTTGTACCACTCCTGAATGTGTTCAGGCAGCAGGTCCGGTACCAGGAAGTACCAGATGAACAGCTGCACCAGCAGCGGCACATTACGGAAGATTTCCACGTATACCGTGGCGATGCCCGATACCCAACGGCTCGGTACGGTGCGCATGACGCCGAGCACGGAGCCCAGCAGCAAGGCGATGATCCAGGCGGCAACGGCAATCGCGATAGTCCAGCCCAGACCGGAGATATACCAGTCCAGATAGGTTTCGCTGCCAACGCCGGTGGACTTGAAGAATACGCCCCAGTCCCAGTTGTAATTCATCAGGGTCTCCCCTCTGATCGATCCAAATGCTTGCAACGACATCCTGAGAGGACCGATTGGCCCCTCAGGAAAACAGTTTGATCAGGCCATCAAGCCTTTTTGTCGTCAGCTGCTTTGTCGGTCGGATTGGCGATCAGCTTTTTCAGCTCGTCGCTCATCGGGAAGTTCAGGTTCAGGCCTTTTGGTGGAATCGGCGACTGGAACCACTTCTGGTAGATGGTGTTGATTTCGCCCGACTTGTAGGTCGCCACGATTGCGTCGTCGACCGCTTTCTTGAACGGTTCATCGCCTTTGCGGACCATGCAGCCGTAGATTTCATAGGATTGTGCGGTGCCGGTCACAGCCCAGTCATCCGGCTTCTTGGCCTTGGCCATTTCGCCTGCCAGCAGCGCGTCGTCCATCATGAACGCAACGGCACGGCCGGATTCCAGCATCTGGAAGGATTCGCCGTGGTCTTTGGCGGAGATGACGTTCATGCCCATTTGCTTGTCGGCGTTCATCGACTTGATGATGCGCTCGGACGTGGTGCCCGCAGTGGTCACGACGTTCTTGCCTTTCAGGTCAGCGAAGTCCTTGTAGGCGGAATCTTTCTTGGCCAGCAAACGGGTGCCGATTTCGAAGATGCCTACCGAGAAGTCAACCTGCTGCTGACGCTCAACGTTGTTGGTGGTCGAACCACATTCAACGTCAACGGTGCCGTTCTGTACCAGCGGGATACGTGTCTGGGAAGTGACCAGGTTGTACTTGACCTTCAGGTCCGGCATGTCCAGGTCTTTCTTGATGGCTTCGACGATTTTCAGCTGGATATCGTGGGAGTAGCCAACCGGAACGCCGGAAGCATCAGCGATATAGGAAAACGGAATCGAAGCATCGCGGTGCCCGAGGGTGATGGTGCCGGACTCTTTGATTTTCTTCAGTGTGCCGGTGAGTTCGGCGGCGAAAACTGGAGTGGTAATCAGAGCAGCAGCGATTGCTGCGCCCAAAAGATGGGGGACGATGCGCATCTGTAATTCCTCGACTTTGTTTTTTTTATGGGGCCCAAACAGGTGTGGCCCTCTTGTTCGGCGAATGCTTCAACGGCGGCCGACAGGGGCACACGTTACTGTCGAAGCGATCGACAAGTAGTGTAGAGCAGGAGCCGTGCCAAGCACGCGACATAGAGTTAAGTCGTTGGTTTTAAAGGGTTTAAAATTTTATCGAAGGAGATGCGGGGTGTTCGGACGTCCGGGATGCCGAACCCTGCGTCGAGGAGTGTTCGGAAAACCGAATGGATTGGCGGCTGTTGAAATGCAAAACCCGTGGGAGCAAATTTATTCGCTCCCACGGGTTAGTCCTGCTCAGCGCAATTACGCTGCTTCGATAGCGCCTTTTCTACGCGCCACAACATCCAGGTATTGCTGAACGCCAGCACGCTCTTCAGCGGTCATGAACAGGCCCAGTTTGCTGCGACGCCACAGAATGTCTTCAGCGGTGGTCGCCCATTCGGTGCTGCACAGGTAATCGACCTCGCGGGTGTACAGGCCGGCACCAAGGCTGTCGCCCATGTCCGCAAGGCTTTGCACGCCTTCCAGCAGGCGCCAGCTGCGACTGCCGTAGGTGCGCGCCCAACGTTGGGCGATGTCTGCCGGCAACCAGGCGCAGCGCTGAGTCAGTTCGGCGCTCAACGCGGCCGGGGTGCTCATGTCTTCACCGCCGGGCAGGCTGGCCTTGGCGGTCCAGCTTGGCTTCATGTCCTTGAAGAACGGTGCAAGCTGCGCCAGCGCCGATTCCGCCAGCTTGCGATAAGTCGTCAGCTTGCCGCCGAATACCGACAGAATCGGTGCTTCATCGCCGCCACCGGACAGCGCCAGGGTGTAGTCGCGGGTAATCGCCGACGGGTTGTCCGACTCGTCGTTGCACAGCGGGCGCACGCCGGAATAGGTGTTGAACACATCGTCGCGGGTCAGCTGCTTCTTGAAGTGATCGTTGGCGACTTTGAGCATGTAGTCCATTTCGCCATCGGTGATTTCAACCTTGCTCGGATCGCCCTGATATTCGCGGTCTGTGGTGCCGATGATCGTGAAGCGTTCCAGATACGGAATCGCAAACACGATGCGCTGATCTTCGTTTTGCAGGATGAACGCGTTTTCGCCTTCATACAGCTTTGGCACGATCAAGTGACTGCCTTGAATCAGGCGGATGCCATACGGCGAAGTCAGTTTCAGATCATCGCGAATGAACTTGGCGACCCACGGGCCGGCGGCATTGACCAACGCCTTGGCGCGAATCGAAAACAGCGTGCCGTCGGCGCGTTCCATGTGCAGATGCCACAGGCCATTGCTGCGCCGGGCATTCAGGCAGCGGGTCTGGGTGTGGATATGCGCGCCGTGTTCCCGCGCAGCCATGGCGTTGAGCACCACGAGGCGAGCGTCGTCGACCCAGCAATCGGAATATTCAAAACCGCGGGTGATAGTTGTTTTCAGCGGGCTATCGCTGCCGAAACGCAAGCTGCGTGAGCCGGGCAGTTTCTCGCGCTTGCCCAGGTGGTCATACAGAAACAAACCGGCACGAATCATCCACGCCGGGCGCAAGTGCGGGCGATGGGGCAACACAAAGCGCATCGGTTTGACGATGTGCGGTGCCTTGGCCAACAGCACTTCACGCTCGGCGAGGGCTTCACGGACCAGACGGAATTCGTAATGTTCGAGGTAGCGCAGCCCGCCGTGGATCAGCTTGCTGCTGGCAGAAGAGGTGTGACTGGCAAGGTCGTCCTTTTCACAAAGGAACACTGAAAGACCACGACCGGAGGCATCTGCGGCAATTCCGACACCATTGATACCACCACCAATGACGGCGATGTCGTAGACCTCGGAAAGGGGCGGTACAGGCAAGACGGAATGGGGCATCGGATGGCCTCCTGATATTTGTTCGAACAACAAATTCGAACATTTATGTTCATTTCCGAAAATCATAGCTCAATAATGAAGGTCTAGCCAGTCAAGACTGATTGAAAATACTGATCATGGGGAGGGAAAAGGAACAAAAGTGAACATGGGGCCAGCCAGGCGGCTCTAGCTCGTGGGAGCAAGCTTGCTTGCGAAGGCCATTTGTTCGGCGCAAAACAGGTGCCGGATGAAATTGCCTCTTCGCGAGCAAGCTCGCTCCCGCAGCGGGCTGGTCTTAAACCACTTCCAGTCGGATCTTGTTCTGCGCCAGCAACTGCATCAACGCCGGTACCGGTGCCTGATCAGTCACCAGACAATCGATCAAACTGATAGGTCCGAGGCGCACCATGGCGTTGCGGCCGAATTTGCTCGAATCCGCCGCCAGCAAGACTTGCCGCGCATTGGCGATGATCGCCTGGGAGACCCGCACTTCCTGATAATCGAAATCCAGCAGGCTACCGTCTTCGTCGATACCGCTGATGCCGACCAGGGCGAAGTCGACCTTGAACTGATTGATGAAGTCGACGCTGGCCTGACCAACGACGCCGCCATCACGGCGTACGTTGCCGCCCGCCAGCAACACCTCGAAATCATCCTTGGCGCTGAGAATCGACGCCACATGGAGGTTGTTGGTGATGATTTTCAGGTTGTTGTGATTGAGCAGGGCGCGGGCAATGGACTCGGTGGTGGTACCGATATTGATGAACAGCGAGGCGTGATCGGGGATTTGCGCGGCGATGGCCTCGGCAATCCGTTGTTTCTCATCGCGCATCTGATCCGCACGCATGGCGTAGGCGGTGTTTTCGATGCTCGAATCATAGGCCGCGCCGCCGTGGTAGCGGCGCAACAGGTTCATTTCCGCCAGCTGATTGATATCGCGGCGGATGGTTTGCGGGGTCACGACGAACAGCGTGGCCATTTCCTCGATGCTGACATAGCCGCGCTCACGGACCAGTTCGAGGATCTGCTGCTGACGGGGGGGCAGATTCATTATTGTTGAGTGTCCTTTCAGGCTGCCAAATGCGGCCCATGATGCCGCAGGCACAGGCTGCCTGTCAGCCGGAAACTCATGTAACTCAATACTGCCCCCCGATCAGGCGCTGCTTATTCTTCGTTTTCGTGGGGTTCCCAGTCACGGGTGCGCGCCACGGCCTTCTGCCAGCCTGCGTAGAGTTTCTCGCGCTTCTCGGGGTCACACTGTGGTTCGAACTCGCGCTCGATCACCGCCTTGTTGCGCAACTCATCCAGGCTGCTCCAGAAACCAATGGCCAGGCCGGCAAGGAACGCTGCGCCCAGGGCCGTGGTTTCGCGCATTTGCGGACGTTCCACGTGGGTGCCGAGGATGTCCGCCTGGAACTGCATGAGGAAGTTGTTGGCCACGGCGCCGCCGTCGACACGCAGAGATTTCAGGCGCTCGCCGGAATCCTGTTGCATGGCGTCGAGTACGTCGCGGGTCTGGTAGGCGATGGATTCCAGCGCAGCACGAATGATGTGATCGACTTTCACGCCACGGGTCAGGCCGAACAGTGCGCCACGGGCATACGGGTCCCAGTACGGCGCGCCCAGTCCGGTGAAGGCCGGGACCAGGTAAACGCCGTTGCTGTCCTTGACCTTGGTGGCGAAGTACTCGGTATCCACCGCATCGGTGATGATCTTCAGTTCGTCACGCAGCCACTGCACGGTAGAGCCGCCGTTGAAAACTGCGCCTTCCAGTGCATAGGCGACTTCGCCGCGCGGGCCGCAACCGATGGTGGTCAGCATGCCGTGCGCAGATTTCACTGCCTTCTTGCCGGTGTTCATCAGCAGGAAACAGCCGGTGCCGTAGGTGTTCTTGGCCTGGCCTGGCTCGACGCACATCTGGCCGAACAGCGCAGCTTGCTGGTCGCCTGCGATGCCGGCGATAGGAATGCCGCTTTTGCTGTGGCCGTAGACTTCCGACGAAGACTTCACTTCCGGGAGCATTTCACGCGGGATATCCAGCACGTCCAGCATGCGCTGGTCCCATTCCAGCTTGTGAATGTTGAACAGCATGGTCCGCGAGGCGTTGGTGTAATCGGTGACGTGAACCTTGCCGCCGGTGAATTTCCAGATCAACCAGCTATCGATGGTGCCGAACATCAGCTCGCCGTTGCGCGCGCGTTCGCGGCTGCCTTCGACGTTATCCAGAATCCACTTGATCTTGGATCCGGAGAAGTACGGGTCGATGACCAGACCAGTGGTGTCCCTGATGTAATCTTCCAGGCCATCACGCTTGAGCTGCTGACAGATTTCCGTGCTGCGGCGGCACTGCCAGACGATGGCGTTGTAGATCGGCCGGCCGGTTTCCTTCTCCCAGATCACCGTGGTTTCACGCTGGTTGGTGATGCCGATGGCGGCGATCTGGTTGTGATGCAAATCTGCCTGGGCCAGCGCCTTGGTCATGCAGGCCGTCTGGGTGGCGAAGATTTCCATCGGATCGTGTTCGACCCAGCCTGCTTGCGGGTAATGCTGGACGAATTCGCTTTGGGCGGTGCTCACCACATTGGCGTCGCGGTCGAAGATGATCGCCCGTGAGCTGGTCGTGCCCTGGTC